>CAVTKY010000014.1:0-238613 GCA_963735385.1 uncultured Alphaproteobacteria bacterium
TGTCCTCTACTTCGTTCAGTTGCGTATCCTTGCCGCTGCGATCCGCATACGCCTACGGCACCAGCGCGATGCGCACCCATATCGACAGCGTGGCGCCTCAGGAAGAAATTTCGTGGCCCGTTTTCCTTGAGGAAATGCGCGCGCGCTGGCGCGGACGTATCGAACTTCAGGGCGCTTGTCTGCTCGGCATAGAAGGTGTGCGCGAACGAGACTGGTTCAGAGGGCTCGCCCAGCGCGTGGCCGCGGCAAAGGGTGTGCTGGGCGTCGCCACCTACATGCTGCCTGACCTGGAAGAATTGCTCGACCGTGTTTTCGCGCTGGCATCGGGACACGGGCTCGATCTCGATTTCCATGCCGACGAGACCGATGACATCTCGGCAATCTCGCTGAAGAAGATTGCCGACGCAGCAATCCGGAACAAGTTCGAAGGCAAGATACTGGTTGGCCATTGCTGCTCGCTGGCGCGGCAGCCCGAGCTGGAAGTACTCAGTACGCTGGACAAGGTGGCGAGCGCCGGCATTGCCGTGGTCTCGCTGCCGATGTGCAATCTCTATCTGCAGGACCGCCGGCAGGACCGAACCACGCCGCGCTGGCGGGGCGTGACGTTCGTTCACGAAATGATGGCGCGCAAGATCCCCGTGTGCGTGGCCTCTGACAATACGCGGGATCCGTTCCATGCCTATGGCGATTTGGACATGCTGGAAGTCTATCGGATGGCGACCCGCATTCTTCACCTCGATCATCCGGTCGCCGACTGGCCGCGGGCGATAACGGTCACGCCTGCGGAGGTGATGCGGCTCGAAGCGGCCGGGGTCCTCGCTGTGAACAGGCCGGCCGATTTCATCCTTTTCAAGGGAAGAAGCTGGACCGAACTGCTCTCGCGGCCGGAATCGGATCGCATCGTCGTCCGCAACGGCACCGCGATAGCGCGAGATCTGCCGGACTATGCCGAACTTGACGACCTTATGGTGCGATGATGGATGTTGCTGCGCTGAAACGCGAACTCGCCGGGCTGAAGATCGAGGACAATCCCGCGATCGTCCTGCAGAAGAGTCGTGACTTCTATTGGTACAGCCCGGTGCTCAAGCGCCAGCTCGACCATGTCACCGCCGATCTGATCGTGTCCCCCAGGAATGAGGCAGAAGTGATCCGCGTGCTTGCAGGCTGTCACCGGCTCGGCATTGCGGTAACGCCGCGCGGAACGGGCACCGGCAACTACGGACAGGCGATGCCGCTCTGCGGCGGCGTTGTCCTGAGCCTTGCCGAGATGAACGAGGTGAGGTCGATTTCGCCGGGACGCGTCGTTTCCGGCCCGGGTGCCATTCTTGCCGACCTGGACAGGGCGACGCGCGCGCATTCCGGCCAGGAGCTGCGCATCCATCCCTCGACCTACAATACGGCATCAATCGGCGGCTTCATCGCAGGAGGCTCGGGCGGCGTCGGATCGATCAATTTCGGCGGGCTGAGAGACTTCGGCAATGTACTGCAGGCTCCGTGTCGTCACGATGGAGGCCGAGCCCAGGGTGCTCGAACTGACAGGCGAAGACCTGCACAAGGTTACCCACGCCTATGGCACCAACGGCGTGGTCACCGAAGTGGAGATGCCGCTAACGGCGTCCTATGACTGGGTCGACGTCATCGTGGGTTTCGACGGTTTCATGGCCGCTGCTCGCTACGGCAATGCCCTTGCCTGCCAGGACGGCATTCTGACCAAGTTGATCACGCCAATCGCGGCGCCCGTTCCATGGCTCTATTTCAAGCGTCACCGGAAATTCCTGCAGAGAGGCACAAAGTGTTTGCGTCGTGATGGTCGCGCCGCATGCGCTCGACGCATTTCTCGCCTTCACCAACCGCGAAGGCGGCGAGGTCGTTTTCAACTTGGCTGCCGTCGAGGACAAGAAAGGGCTTCCGCCGGCCTTTGAGCTTGCCTGGAATCACACGACGCTGCGCGCGCTCCGCGTTGATCCGTCGATCACGTATCTGCAGTCTCTCTATCCGTCTCCAAACCATCTCGCACTTGTCGAGAAGATGGACCGGATGTTCCCGGGCGAGCTGTTTTCGCATGTCGAATTCGTGCGTTTCGATGGCGCCGTTACGGCCATGGGCTTGCCGCTCATTCGGTTTACGACTGAGGGTCGGCTTGACGAGATCGTGAGACTGCACGAGGAGAACGGCTGTCCGATCTTCAATCCGCACCGTTATACGCTGGAGGAGGGCGGCATGAAGCAGACAGACGACATCCAGCTTGCCTTCAAGCGTGAGGCTGATCCGCAGGGGCTGCTCAATCCAGGCAAGATGATCGCGTGGGAAAATCCGGATTACGACTACAGGAGCGGCAAGACCTTTCTGTTTCGCGGATTGCAAAGAGCCTCGTGACCGGTTTCACACGACGAAATTCAGTTCTCCGAGCGCGTCGCCATGAACGTCCTCGTTCTCTATGCCCATCCTGTGGAAACAAGCTTCAATTCGCTTTGCATGCGCCTGATCGTCGAGCGGCTCACCACGGCTGGTCACACCGTCGATGATTGCGATCTCTACGCGGAAGACTTCGATCCGCGCATGAGCCGCGCCGAACATCTCGTCTACCATGACATTCCCGCGAATACGGAAAGCGTGCGCTCCTATGTCGAGCGGCTTCGCGTGCGCGAGGGTTGGTGCTCTCCTTTCCGGTCTGGAATTTCGGCTATCCGGCCATCCTCAAAGGCTTTTTCGACCGCGTGTTCCTGCCCGGCGTCTCGTTCAGATGGTGGATGGCAAGGTCCACCCAAGTCTTCACAACATCCGTCAAGGTTGCAGCCGTTACGACATATGGCGGCAGCCGGCTGCGCGCGATGCTGATGGGCGATCCGCCACGCAAGCAGGTAAAGCGCGTGTTGGGCTCGACCGTGAAGCCGGGCGCCACCATATCTTATCTGGCGTGTTATTCGATGAACCTGTCGATTCCGAACAGAGGCGCAAAAGGTTCCTGGCAAGTGTGGCTGCGAAAATGGATGCGTTCTGATGCGGGTGCTCGTCGTCTATTGCCATCCGGTGCCGGACAGTTTCTGCGCCGCGCTTCGCGATGCCGTTCTGGAGGCCATCTCATTCAAGGGCTGCGAGGCGCGGCTTATCGATCTCTATGCCGAGAACTTCGATCCGGTGATGCGCTGCGAGGAGCGCCGCCTCTACAATCAGCGGCCGCCGGCCGATCCCGAGCTCAAAGTTCACGTCGATCATCTCGGTTGGGCAGAGATGATCGTCTTTGTCTATCCGACCTGGTGGTACGGGTTGCCAGCTATGCTGAAGGGTTGGCTCGACCGGGTCTGGGCGACCGACGTCGCCTTCACCTTGAAGGGCGATGGCTTGATGGTGCCGCTGATGACGCATGTTTCGAAGATCGCGGTGATCACAACATGCGGCGCGCCGCGCTGGTGGTCATATCTGGTCGGGCATCCGGGCAAGAAGACGATCACGCGCGGCATTCGCTCGCTGTGCGCGAAGCGGTGCAAAACACTGTTTATCGCTCACTACCTAATGGACATCTCCACGCCGGAGAGCCGGGCGGCATTCCTCTTGCGAGTCAAGCGGAAGCTCGCAGCATTTTGAGGCTTCGGGCAATCCTCACCGCAGCGGGAAGCCAATCGGTGCGCTACATCCTGACGCGCTCTGCCTTCGGATCGTACATGGGCTTTAGCGAGACGTTGGCGATGAAACGCTCGCCTGCGATCTCGATCTCATAGGAGGAGCCGAGAATATCCGCCTCGTTCTCGCCCTGACATGGCACATAGCCTAACCCGATCGCGCCGCCGAGGAAGTGGCCGTAATTGCCCGAGGTGATCGTGCCGACGATGCTGCCGTCACGCACGATGGCTTCGTTGTGGAACAGAAGCGGTTCAGGATTTTGGAGCCGGAACTGAACGAGGCGCCGCGACAGCCCGGTTTCCTTCTTTCTCAGCACGGCATCGCGGCCGATGAAATCGCCCTTCGCGACCTTAACCGCGAAGCCGAGCCCGGCTTCCAAAACATGATCCTCGTCCGTGATGTCGTGGCCGAAATGCCTGTAGGCTTTCTCGATGCGGCAGGAATTGAGCGTGTGCAGCCCGCAGAGCTTGAGGCCCAGGTCCCGGCCGGTATCTTCGATTGCCTCGAAGACATGTGCGGCCTGATCCGTTGAAACATAGATCTCCCAGCCAAGTTCGCCGACATAGGTTACGCGATGGGCGCGGGCAATCCCCATGCCGATCTCGATCTCCTGAAACGTCCCGAACGGATTGTTGTCATTGGAAAAATCATTCGGACTTACCCTCTGGATCAGTGCCCTGGCCTGAGGCCCCATCAGGCAGAGCACACTTTCGGCGGCGGTCACGTCGGTGATGACGACGAAATCCTCTCCGAGGTGCTTTCTCAGCCACGCAAGATCGCGCTGCAGTGTGGCGCCCGGTACAATTGCGAGGAACGCCGTTTCCGAAAGCCGCGAGACGGTGAGGTCACTTTCGATGCCGCCGTTGCGGTTGAGCATCTGCGTGTAGACGATTCTGCCCGGAGGCACGTCCATGTCATTCGCGCATAGGCGCTGCAGGAACGCGAGAGCGTCGCGCCCCTCGATCCTGATCTTGCCGAACGAGGTCATATCGAAAAGGCCGACACCGTTGCGTACGGCCAGATGTTCCTCGCGCTGGTTGTCGAACCAGTTCTGACGTTTCCACGAGTAACGATACGCGCGTTCCTGCTCGGGTCTTGCGAACCAGTTTGTGCGCTCCCACCCGGCAACCTCGCCGAAAACCGCTCCACGCGCTTTCAGATGTTCGTGCAGCGGCGAGCGGCGGATACCGCGGGAGGTGGCCATCTGGCGGTAGGGAAAGTGATCGGCATAAAGCAGGCCGAGCGTTTCCGACACGCGCTCCTTGAGATAGCGCCGGTTCTTCTGAAAAGGTTGGGCCCTACGGATGTCGACTTCCCACAGGTCGAAGGGGGCCTCTCCGTCGTTGATCCACTGCGCTAGCGCCATCCCAGCGCCGCCGGATGAAACGATGCCGATTGAATTGTAGCCCGCTGCAACCCAATATCCGTTCAACTCCGGTGCTTCGCCGAGATAGTAACGGTCGTCCGGCGTGAAGCTTTCTGGACCGTTGAAGAATGTATGAATTCCGGCGGTGCCGAGCATCGGCATGCGGTTGACGCCCATTTCGAGGATAGGCTCGAAATGTTCGAAATCCTCCGGCAATTGGTCGAAGCAGAAGTCTTCCCGGATGCCGTCCATGCCCCAGGGCTTGGCGACCGGCTCGAAGGCCCCGAGCATCATCTTGCCCGCATCCTCCTTGTAGTAAGCGCACTCGTCCGGCACCCGCAGCACCGGAAGGCGGGTGAGGCCGGGGATGGCCTCGGTGACAAGGTAGAAATGCTCGCAGGCGTGAAGCGGTATGGTGACGCCCGACATCGCCCCGAGTGCGCGCGCCCACATGCCGGCACAGTTGATGACGATGTCGCTCTCGATCGTGCCCTGTTCCGTTCCCTGCAGCCACGTAACGCCAGTAACCCGGCCCTGCGCGGTGTGGACTTTTGTGACCTTCACATTCTCGACGATCCTCGCGCCGCGCTGCCGTGCTCCTTTGGCTAGCGCCATCGCAATGTTGGCAGGGTCGCATTGTCCGTCGAGGGGAAGATGCACTGCCCCGACCACATCCGACACATTGAGATGCGGGTACATCTCTTTGACTTCGTTCGGCGAAATCTCCCGAACATCGATATTGAACGCACGGGCAAGCGAGGCCTGCCGGTAGATTTCGTGCTTGCGTTCCTCGGTCAGCGCGACGGTGATCGAGCCCACTTGGCGCATACCGGTTGCCACGCCGGTCTCGGCTTCCAACTTGACGTAAAGGTCGGCTGAGTATTTCGCCAGTCGCGTCATGTTCAGAGAGGCGCGAAGCTGCCCGATCAGACCTGCCGCATGCCAGGTCGTGCCTGACGTGAGCTGTTTGCGTTCAAGAAGCACGATGTCGGTCCAGCCGAGCTTTGCCAGATGGTAGGCGACCGAGCAGCCGGACACGCCGCCGCCGATGATGACCGCGCGGGCTTTCGAGGGCAGGGCGGTCATGCGGATTTGCTCTCTGCGATAGAAGTATAGGACCGGACAAAGCGTTTCAGACGGACTGCGGCCTCCCTCAGGACATCCTCCGGCTGGCAGAGACTGATGCGGATATGGCCTGCTGCGGCTTCCCCAAAGCTGGAGCCCGGCATCACAGCGACCTTCTCGGCGTGAAGAAAGGCCCAGGCGAAGGCCTCACAATCGGGCTCGACTTCGCGGATGTCGAGCATGACGAACATTCCGCCTTCCGAGCCCCGGACAGTAATGTGATTGAGCCCAGCGATATCGTTCAGGAACGAGCTACGCCGCTCGGCGTAGCGGGTGGCTATCTCTTCGACGCCAAAGTCGTTCTCCAGGGCCTCAGTCGCGGCGTGTGAAACGAAGTCGGTAAGGCCGTAAGTGGTGACCAGATTGAGATTAATCAGCAGCCGGATGAGATCTTTTGGGCCGGTGAGCCAGCCAATACGCCAGCCGGTCATACCGTGGCTCTTCGACATGGAGTTGATCACAAGCGTGCGTTCCGCCATGCCGGCAAGCGCGCGCGGAGAGATATGCTCGCCGCCGCCGAGCGTCCAGTAGACCTCGTCCGAAAGCAGCCAGAGATCGCGACGGCGGCAGATATCGGCGATGCTTTCCAGCGATTTGCGCGAATAGACGGCCCCCGTCGGGTTGTTCGGCGAATTGATCAGGATCGCGCGAGTATTGGGCCGCACAGCTTTTTCGATCGCCTGCGCATCCGGCTGGAAACCGTCCTCGGCGTGGGCCTCGACTACGGTGAAGTCGGCGCCCGCAGCGCGGAACGTGCCCGGATAAGTCGCGTAATAGGGCGCAAC
The DNA here is from genome assembly GCA_963735385.1 of uncultured Alphaproteobacteria bacterium. Lineage (GTDB taxonomy): Bacteria > Pseudomonadota > Alphaproteobacteria > Rhizobiales > Rhizobiaceae > CAVTKY01. The sequence continues at coordinate 6,898 of CAVTKY010000014.1, forward strand.
GACGATCGCGTGGCAGCCTGGATCGAGCACCGCTTGCACAGCCGCGTAAAGCGCAGCCTGGCCGCCGGGGGTTGCGATCACTTGCTGGGCCTCGGTCGGGAGGCCCGTGCAGCGCGTCGAGATTTTCGCCATGGCCTCACGCAGGGCCGGGATGCCTGGAAGCTGGGTGTAATGATGAAACCCGCCACGCACTGCCGTTACGCAGGCCTCGACGGTTTCAGTCGGCGTGTCGAAATCATGGTCGCCGACCGACAACATGATGATCGGTTCGCCAGTCTGCTTGCGTGTCATGGCGGCGAAGTGCACCTCCCAGCCATCCTTGCCGGAAGGAATGATGCCGGTGATGCGGGACGAGGGTGTAGGCATTTTTTGTTCTTTCAGGTTCTGTGGGCTCGATGCTATGGGCGCATTTGGCGCGGCAGGTCCGCCTAGAGCGCAATGATTTCAATTGGAGTCGTCACTGCGCTCTAATTATTTGATTTCGCATGATCTTTTCCGAAAACCGCTACGCACTTTTCTGGATCATGCTCTAACACCGACAAAAGCAAAGCGAAGGGCATGCCGAACTAAGGATGTTCACGCTCAGGCCCTCAGCCTCAGATTGTCCGGATCCCAGAGGGGCTTGTCTTCTTGTACGACGGCGGGAAATCTTTCGCCGAAGATTTCAACCTCGATTTTCGTTCCTGGGACGGTGAGATCGGCGCGTAGCATCCCTAGCGCAATCGATTTTTCGACACGATAGCCCCAGCCCCCGGAAGTGGTCTCGCCGACGATGTTTCCGTCATGCCAGAGCGTCGACATGTAAGGGGCGTCGCAGGCTCCGGGCTTGTCCAGAACCAGCGTGACGAAGCGTTTTGTCACGCCTTGGCGTTTTTCGTTCTCGAGTGCGGCCTTTCCGTTGAAGTCCGGCTTGTCCCACTTCACGAATCGATCGAGGCCCCCCTGCAGCACTGTGTAGTCGGTGGAGAGGTCACCCTTCCACGCCCGGTAGCCCTTTTCCAGCCGCAGTGAATCCAGCGCGAACATGCCGAATGGTTTCAGGCCGTGTTTCTGGCCCGCAGCCCAAACCGCGTCGAATACGGGACCGGTGCTTTCCGTCTTGGTATGCAACTCCCAGCCAAGCTCGCCCGCGAATGAAACCCGCACCAGTTGAAGCCAATGACCGGCGATCTGACAGGACTGGTGCGAAAGCCAGGGCTGCATCAGGTCCGCTTCGGTCAGTTCCGCGAGGATTTCCCGCGATTTTGGCCCCGACAGGATCTGGCAGCTGAAAGCGTCGGTGACGTTTCCGAGAGTCATTTCCGTATCTTGCGGGAAATGTTTCTTCAGCCACTCGAAGTCGTGCCATTCGGCAACTGCGGTCGTGATGAGGAAGAAGAAATCCTGGTCGATTGCCATGATCGACATTTCGGTAACGATCCGGCCCTGATCGTCGGCGAAATAGCCGAGGCCGATGCGTCCGGGTTTCGGCACAACGCCGGTGATCATCGACGACAGCCAGTCGCGCGCGCCGCGCCCCTGGAGGCGGAAGCGCGAGAAACCGGGTAGGTCGAGGATCCCGGCGGCATCACGTACCGCAAGGCACTCTTCACTGATGCGCGGCTCCCATGGACCGGCACGGTCGTAGGTCTGGGTCGCTTCCTCCGATGTATCGTCGCCAGGCTTGGCGTACCAGCTAGCCCGCTCCCAGCCATTGTATGCGTTGAATTGGCCACCAAGCGCCACGAAGCGGTCGTGGATCGGAGAGAGCTTCCTGTTGCGGCCCGCTGGCCAGGCATAACGCGGGAAATGGATCGCGTATTCGTGCCCGTAGACCTCCATGCCCTTGGCCACACAGTAGTCTTGATCCGACGCAAAAGCGGTGAAGCGGCGCGGATCACAGGACCACATATCCCATTCCGTTTGGCCCTCTATGATCCATTCCGCCAGTACCTTTCCGGCGCCGCCCGCCTGTGCGATGCCGAAGGTGAATACACATGCCTCGAAGGCGTTTGGGACGCCCGGCATCGGGCCGATCAGGGGATTGCCATCCGGCGCGTAAGGGATCGGGCCATTGATGACCTTGGAAAGACCGGCCGTGCCGAGAATCGGCACCCGCTTGATGGCGTCGTCGAGGTACCATTCGAGCCGGTCAAGATCGTCCGGGAAAAGCTGGAATGAGAAATCGTCCGGCATCGGGTCGCTATGAGATGCCCAGTGCGCGCGGCAGTTCCTCTCGTAGGGACCGAGATTCATGCCGTTCTTTTCCTGGCGCAGATAGTAGGACGTATCAACATCGCGGAGCAGCGGCAGCTTGCCGCCGTACTCCTTTGACCAGGCGGCGAGTTCCGGGATCTCCTCAAACAGGATGTACTGATGGCTCATGACCATCATCGGAACGTCCCGGCCGAACAGTTTCCCGACTTCTTTGGCGCGATAGCCTGCGGCATTGACCACATATTCGCAGCGGATTTCGCCTTGGGCGGTCTCGATTATCCACTCTGCGCCATCGCGCCGGACACCGGCGACCGGGCAAAACCGTATGATTTTTGCACCCATGTCGCGTGCGCCCTTGGCGAGCGCCTGTGTCAGCTGCGCCGGATCGATGTCACCGTCGTTGGGATCATAAAGCGCCCCCGCAAGGTCGTGGGCTTCAAGGAACGGATAGCGCGCCTTGATCTCGTCAGGCCCGATGACGTTGATCTCCATACCCTGATAGCGGCCCATACCCATGGCGCGCTGGAATTCGCGCATCCGTTCCTTGCCATGGGCAAGCCGCAGCGAGCCGGTGACGTGATAGTTCATCGGGTAGTCCACTTCCGCCGCCAAACCGCGATAGAGTTCGGCCGAATAGCGCTGCATGTTCATCAGCGACCAGGAGGAAGAGAAGGTCGGCACATTCCCGGCCGCGTGCCAAGTGGAGCCCGAGGTCAGCTCGTCCTTCTCCAAAAGCACGCAGTCGGTCCAGCCGGCCTTTGCCAGATGGTAGAGCGACGACACGCCGACAGCGCCGCCGCCGATGATCACCACCTGTGCCGTCGATGGAATGCTGGCCATTTTTCCTCCCGAGATTCTGCCCGCGTCGATGCGGCCAGGTCATCTCAATTTCGACCTAGTAGACGGGTGGTGACACCACCCAGATGACGACCGCCGGTTCGGAGCTCGGATTGCGCCAGCGGAACGGCTTTCTTTCAAAGCGGAAACTGTCTCCGGCCGAAAGACTATGCCAGACGCCACCGATCTCGATCTCGAAATCGCCTGAAACCAGATAGCCAGCCTCTTCAGTCGGCCGGATCGTCGCCTCCTTCAGCTCCGCTCCCGGCGCGAAGACCGAACGCACCACCTCAAAACTGCCACCGAGATCAGGCGAAAGTAGTTCTTCGACCAGACCTGAGTCGTTGGTGCCGAGCGTGCGACGGCGACCATCGCGCACGATGACGCCGCGCTCGTGTTCGTTCGGCACGTCATGGCCGAAAAACAGACTGACCGGCACCATAAAAATATCCGCAAAGGCTCGCAGGTCTGCGATCGACGGGGAGGAGAGCCCGCGTTCGACCTGGCTCATCCACCCGACCGAGCGATCAAGCCGCAGAGCGCACTCAGCCAGCGTAAGTCCACGCGCTTTACGCAAAGCGCGGAGGTCGCGCGCCAGCAACTGCGCGCCGGCGGACGGTTCAGCCCCTGGTTTTTCGGCCGCTAGGGTCACGACATTCTCATGAAAATTTCGATCAGAATTTCACCGAAACGCAAAAGCCAAAAAATTTCAAGTGGAATTCGGTCTGTGCCAAGATTTGCTTGCGGGATAGCCAATGCTTATGCAAAGCCAGACCTGCTTGGCGTTAGCGCCGAAACGGGAGTCGGAAGACCGGCAGCGATGATGCTTTCACGCAACAAAAAGTCTGAGCCCCTGGACGAGACCGCGATTGTCGATGAGGCGATTGTTTCGCGCCGCTCGGTGCGCGCATTCTTGCCCGACCCGGTCGATGAAGCGACCATTCGCGCAATTCTGGACGTCGCCGCGAGAGCGCCATCCGGAACCAACATGCAGCCATGGCGGGTCTATGTGACGACGGGCGCTGTAAAGCAGCAGATTACCGACGCGGTTCTCAATTCGGGCATCCGTGCGGAGAAGGCGAAGTGGGACGAATATAAATATTACCCGGACCAATTTTTTGAACCGTACTATGCGCGCCGTCGCGCCGTCGGCTTTGCGCTGTACGGCATGCTCGGCATTGGCAAGCGCGACGTTGACCAGATGCGCGAGCAGCACGACCGCAACTTCGTCTTCTTCGACGCGCCGGTCGGCATGATTTTCACAATCGACCGCCGGCTGAACCAGGGCTCGTGGATCGACTACGGCATGTTCCTGCAAAACATCATGGTAGCGGCGCGGGCGAGGGGATTGCACACCTGTCCTCAGGCGGCCTTCGCGCCGTACCACAACCAGATAAGGCCGGTGCTCGGCATTCCACCGGAGGAGATCGTCGTGTGCGGCATGGCGCTGGGCTACGAAGACCCTTCGAAACCTGAAAACAACCTGCGCACGGAGCGCGCGCCACTGGAAGAATGGGTGAAATTTAGTGAGTAGTGAAATTTAGTAAGTAGTGAGATGGTGAGAGTGAAGTAACACTCACTACTCACTACTCACTACTCACTACTCACTATCTCACTTCAGCTCACTTCGTATCCGACCTCTTCGGAAGCATGGCAGAGCGCTTTCCAAAACGAGCGGGCAAAAGAACGGAAGACGTAGAGATCAAATTGATCCGCGCCTGTTCGCTGTATCTGCGCAAAGACGTCGTGATGATTGGTGGATATTCCCAAGCCAACCGGGAAGGCGGGCTGGGCGAAGTCGATCGCGAAGAATTTTGATAGCACCCACTCGCTTCTCGGACCGGATAGCCGCAGCGCGGTACGACCGTGAGAGAGGTCGGTGACGGTCCCTATGGCCGATGTCAGGGATTTTTCGAATTCCGCCGCCAGGCCTTCCGCCTGGTCTGCCACCAGGAACCGCCCTGGTGCGAAACCGAACGCGGCCCGTGTTTCATTTGCCAGACCGCCGCCGGCTCCGTCCGGCAGGGCAAGCCCGCTCACGCTTCGAATGGCGGCAATCAGTTTCTTCTCTTCACCTGGCCAGGCAGCAAGCTGAACGATCGAGCCGGGTTGCGTCTCAGTCAGTACAACGCCGATGCCACTGGCGGTGTTGCCATGCGTGCCCGGCTTCCAGACCGGCTTGAGGGGGGACAGAAGGTCAACCATGCATGCGCTTCCCTTCCGGGTCGAAGAAATGGTGGCTCGCGATCCCGACCGGCCCGAAGCGTCCGCGCAACGGATCTGAAATAAAGGCGCGCTGACCGTGGCGCGATTTGCCTCCACGCACCAGCGCAAGCCCGATATATTTGCCGAGGGCCGGAGAGTAACAGGCTGCCGTGATGTGGCCGATCGATTTGCGTGATTCGGGATCGGATTTCTCGACGATATGCGCGCCGCCATTCAAGGGGCGGTTGTCGAGCGAGACGATGCCAACGAGGTGGATGCGGTCTTCCGCAATCAGGCCCTCTCTGTCCATCATCATCGAGCCGATGAAAGGCTTCTTCTTCGACAGCATCCAGTCCAGATGAAGGTCGCGGGCTGTGGTCCGGCCGTCGATCTCGGCACCGTGACATGGCCCTTCTCGATGCGAAGCGTACCGAGCGCCTCCAGCCCGTAGGCCACCAGCCCAAACGCTTTTCCCGCTTCCATCAGCGCATTCCACACATGGGTGCCGTGGCCGGCGCCGGAATAGACCTCGAACGCCATTTCGCCGGAGAAGGACAGCCGGCAGATCATCACCGGAGCACCGGCTATTTCGCCCCGGACAATTCCCATGAAAGGCAGCGCCTTGTTGTCGACCGCCGTTCCGGTGACGCACGATGACAGGATCTCGCGTGCCTTCGGACCACCAATCGCCGCGCCCGCCCATTGGTCCGTAACCGAAGTCAGATGGACCTTCAGGCCCGGCCAGACGACGTCAAGAAAGTACTCCAGATGCTGCATCACCTTGCCGGCATTCGCTGTGGTCGTGGTCATCAGGAAGTCGTCTTCGCCCAGCCGCCACGTCGTGCCGTCATCCATTGCGATGCCGTCCTCGCGTAGCATGAGCCCGTAGCGCGCCTTGCCAACCGCGAGGGTCGAAAAGACGTTGGTGTAGACCCGGTCGAGGAATTCCGCGGCATCCGGCCCTTGCACCGCGATTTTGCCAAGGGTCGAGACGTCAACGATACCGGCCGTCTCGCGCACGGTTCTGGCCTCGCGCACATAGGCCTGCTCAACCGTCTCACCCGCTTTGCCGTAAATCATGGGGCGATACCAGAGGCCGGCGGAATACATGGCCGCACCGTGCTCGACGTGCCAGTCGTGCATCGGCGTCAGACGCTCCGGCCTCAGATCGCCATAGCGTTCGGCCGCGAGCGCACCGAGAGACACGGGCGCGAAGGGTGGACGAAAGCGCGTCGTGCCGACATCGGCGATCGGTTTTCCGAGTGCCTCGGCCATGATCGCCAGGCCGGGCACGTTTGAGGTCTTGCCCTGGTCGGTCGCCATGCCGAGCGTAGTATAGCGCTTCAGATGCTCGACCGACACGAAGCCCTCGCGATGGGCAAGACGCACATCGTCGGCCGTCACGTCATGCTGGAAATCGACGAAAGCCTTGCCCTTCACCGCGATTTCGAAGATTGCCGCAGGCCGATGGTCAAAGGCGAGCGCTTCGACTGCAAGAGCGGGACTACGATGAGATGAGCCTACGGCATCGTGACCAGCGGCATCGCCTTCCGCGAGCACCTCGGGCGTGGAAAACCTCCCGTTGAAGGCACCGGCCCCGATCCAGTTTTGCGTGGATGCCGGCGGCACGAACGCTTGCAGTGACTGGTCCCATTGCGGTTTCGCTCCAGCCTGACTTGCAAGATGAATCGCCGGCGACCAGCCGCCGGAAACGAGCAAACAGTCGGCTTCGATACTGAGGGGATCGCCGGACAGCGCGCCGGTGCCGGAGTCGAAAGCCTGTATTTTGACCCCGGAAAGGCCCTTGCCGCCCTCGGTTGCGATCACTGCGTGGGCTGTCATCAACCGGCCCCCAGTCGCGAGCGCGGACGCGCGGGCAGCCTTCGAGATTTCCTTGCGGACATCGACGATGGCCGCAATCTCCGCGCCAGCGTCCTTCAGGGCGCGGGTAGCCCGGTAGGCGCTGTCATTGTTGGTAAAGACCGCAATCCTGCGTCCGGGCAAGACGCCGAATTCATTGGCGTAGCGTTCGGCCGCGCCTGCAAGCATCACCCCCGGCCGGTCGTTTCCCGGAAAAACCAGCGGACGCTCGAACGCGCCTGTCGCCAGCACCACGGTTCCGGCGCGGATCGTCCAGTGACGATGGCGCGGCTCGCCTTTTCCAGGCGCGCTCTTGTGGTCGCTGACGCGTTGAAGTGCAGCCAGCGTGTTGCCGTCATAGTAGCCCCAGACGGTCGTGCGGTTGAGCACACGGACATTGGCCAAGGCCTCCAATTCACGAACCGACGCCTCCGCCCAGTCTGCAGAAGGCGCGCCGTCGATCGTTTCGCGAGACCATTTGGCGGAACCGCCCAAGCGCGGTTCCAACTCAGCCACGATAACGCGCTTGCCGCTTTCGGCAGCCGCCTTGGCCGCCATTAGGCCGGCGGGACCAGAGCCCACGACAAGAACATGGCAGAATGCATTCATGCGCTCGTAGCGGGCATGGTCCGGTTCATAGCCCGCGCGACCAAGGCCAGCAGCGCGCCGGATGAAGTATTCGCAAAACATCCAGAAGCGAGTGCCCTTCAGCGGGCCGATCACGGGACCCATGAAAGTCTTGTAATAGAAGCCGGCTGACAGCAGCTTTCCGCCAAGTTGGTTGAGCGCTCCAACATCGACGGCGAGGGAAGGGAAGCGGTTCTGGCTGACGACCGTCAGACCGTCATAAATCTCCAGAAGGGTGGCTGGGATGTTGGGCTCGCGGACCTCTCCCTTGAGCACCGTCACCAGTGCGTTCGGCTCATCAATGCCGGCAGTCAGCACGCCGCGTGGCCGGTGGTACTTGAACGAGCGGCCGAACAAGGTGACGCCGTTGGCGAGCAGAGCCGACGCCAGTGTGTCGCCTGGATGGCCGGTGTAATCCTTGCCATCAAAACTGAAGCGGATGCTGCGATGGCGGTCGATCAGTCCACCGATGTCAGTCCGGCGCGGGCTCATGCGGCGCTTCCGCTCTTGCGGTGGCGTTCGGACTTGCGGTGGCCGGCTTCGCGGGCAAAGCCGACACTGGAGATGTGATGCGTCTGCGTGTTGCGCACGACGGCCAGATGGGCGCGGCAACCGCCCGAATGCTGCCAGATCTCGTGATGCTCCCCTGCGGGGTTTAGCCTGTCGTAAACGTAAGCGTTCCAGGCTGCCTGATCTGTCGTGGCCGGGTCAGGACGCGTCCTGTTGCCGTCACCTTGGTATACATATTCAGAAAGGTCGCGGGGACCGCAATAAGGGCATGTAATCAACATTGGGAGTATCCGGTCAATGGAGCCTCGGGGTGGCCCCCTGGCCCTTGTCGTCTAAGAGAATTCCGCGATGATACCGGTCGAGGGTGAAGGGCGCGTTGAGCGCGTGCGGATGGTCTTTGGCGATTGTCCATGCGAAGCACCAGCCTGACGCGGGCGTCGCCTTGAAACCGCCGTAGCACCAGCCGCAGTTCAGGTACATCCCGGGAAGCGGGCCGGTGGTGATGATGGGTGACCCGTCCATCGACATGTCGGTGACGCCGCCCCATGAGCGCAACAGCCGAACGCGTGCAAGGCTCGGAAACAGCGCGAGCATCTCGCTCATCACTTCCTCGACAATCGGCAGGTTCCCGCGTTGGGCGTAGCTGTTATAGCCCTCAAGGTCCCCGCCGTAGATGAGGCCGCCCTTATCCGACTGCGACGCGTAGAAATGCCCCGCGCCGAAGCTCAGGACCGTGTGCAGAAAGGGTTTCAGCGATTCCGACACGAACGCCTGGAGAACGTGGCTTTCAATCGGCATCCGCTCGATGCCGGCAAGCCGCATGACATGGCCGGTATGCCCGGCGACCGCTACGGCCACCTTCTTTGCTCGTATCTCGCCCCGCGTCGTTACGACGCCGGTGATGCGGTCGCCATCGCGCAAGAAGCCCGTCACCTCGCAGTTTTCGAGAATGTCCACTCCGCGCCGGTCGGCGCCGCGTGCGTAGCCCCAGGCGACGGCGTCGTGGCGTGCGGTTCCCGCGCGCCACTGCATGAGGCCGCCAACAATCGGGAAACGCGCGGAGCCGGTCACATCAAGACCGGGAATCAGCCGCCCAATGCGGGCAGGCGGCAGCAATTCGGCATCGATGCCTTCGTGACGCATCGCGTTGCCCCGGCGGGCATATTCGTCCAGTTGCGCCGGCGTATGGGCGAGATTGATCACCCCGCGCTGCGAAAACATTACGTTGTAGTTGAGGTCGTGGGAAAGCCCTTCCCACATCTTCATCGAGTGCTCGTAGAAGCGAAAATTCTCGGGCAGCAAGTAGTTGGACCGTACGGCGGTCGTGTTGCGGCCTACATTGCCTGAGCCGAGCCAACCCTTCTCCACAACGGCGACATTGGTGATCCCGTGTTCCTTGGCGAGATAGTAGGCTGTCGAAAGCCCGTGGCCCCCGCCGCCGACGATGATCACGTCATATGAGGATTTGGGATCCGGCTTTCGCCATGCCGGCTTCCAGTCGCGGTTCCCTGAAAACGCGTTTTTGAGTAGCGAAAACGCCGAATATTCCGCCATTTACGATCATTCCATCCCATAAGATGCGGCACACTATAGATCAGGCAACGAAGCCAAAGCCAATATTCCGCCGCAGCCTTTCGTATGGCCGACGTCCCGTGACACTTCACAGGCGGCTTGCCCCATCGAGCTAGCGTCTTTATCAAGGGAAACTCTTGCCGAACCGTTGTGAACGGCCTGTGGGCCAGCCGAAAATCATGCTCCTCACCGCTTTCAGGCCTCCTGCCGTCCTCCTGATTTTATTTTTTCTGGTCGCCTTGCCGCCCGGGACGCTGGCGCAAGCAGTTCCTGACGCGGGCATTATCGCCGAACAGCAGAAGACGATCGAGGCGCTCGCACACAGGACCGACGAACTCGAGAAGAGCATAAACGCCAATTCCGACGATGACGCGCGTCTCGTCGAGATTCGCTCTGAGTTGGAGGATGTCGGCCGTCAGCTTCTCGCCAGCGGGCAGGCGTTCCGGCCAAGGCTGACCGAGATCAGCGCCCGCCTGGAGCAGCTCGGGCCGGTGCCAGCAAAGGATGCGCCTCCTGAGCCCGCCATTGTGACGCAGGAACGCCAGAACATGGCCTCCGAGAAGGCGGACATCAACGCGATCCTTGGTGTGGCCGAAAATCTTTCCATTCGCACCAACGGCCTTGTCAGCAAGATCGCTGACATGCGGCGCGATCTGTTCGCCCGCCTGCTTACCAAGCGCTATGACGTCAATCTGACACTGGTTGGCGAAGTGTTCGACGCGGTTTCCACCGAGACGGACAAATTCTATCGCAGTCTTTCTTCGTGGCTGCATTTCGTCGTCCAGTTCAAGCTGAACTCGATGCTTGCCGCCACATTCTTCGCGCTGGTCGCTGCCCTCGTCTTGCTGATGGGGGGCAGGCGTCTCGTAGGCGGTTTGTTTGTACCCGATCCGACAATCGAGAATCCGTCCTATCTCAGCCGTCTTTCCATTGCGTTCTGGTCGACCTTGACGCCGACTGCGGCGGTTGGCGTTTTCTTCACCGTCACATACCTGTTGTACGATTATTTTGGCGTGTTGAGGGGCGATATCGGCACAATCCTGTCCGCCCTTTTTCTGGTCATCGGAATCATCTTCTTCGTTTATCGGCTTGCCAGTGCCGTCCTCTCGCCGCGGCTGCCGAATTGGCGGTTGATGGCCGTCGAGGCCGGTCCGGCCAGGCTTCTTCTCTGGCTGGTGATGGCGACAGCCGTCTTTACCGGCCTCGACGGATTCCTCGGTACGGTCTTCCGCGTGCTCGGCTCCCCGCTTTCGCTGACGGTGGGCGAAAGCCTGTTCACGACTGTACTCACCGGAATTCCGGTGATCCTTATCGGTTTGGTCCGGCCTTTCGCGGATGAGGAAGGCCGGCCGGTGCGCTGGCACCCATTGCTTCGATTTGCCTTCTTCTTTCTCGGCGGTCTGACCGTCGCCTCCGCACTGCTCGGCTATATCGGCTTCGCACGCTTTCTGTCGGCGCAGATCGTGATTACGGGCGCTGTGCTGGCGACGATGTATATCGGCTTCCTTTCGGCGGGAGCCATCTCCGACGAAGGTGCTTTCGCCGATACCGCGCTCGGCCGCCGCCTGGGGAGTGGCTTCAGCCTGGACGAGTCCACGCTCGACCAGCTTGGCCTTGTCGTCAGCATTGCCATCAACATCCTGGTCGTTGTCATCGGCCTGCCGCTCATCCTCTTCCTTTGGGGGTTCCAGCCGGGAGATATAACGGCCTGGGCCTATAGGCTGGCGACCCAGATCAAGATCGGCTCGGTCTCGTTCTCGCTGGTCGGGCTTTTCACCGGGTTCCTCGTCTTCGTTTTCGGTTATTTCATCACCCGCTGGTTCCAGGGGTGGCTGGATGGGTCCGTGATGGCGCGCGGGCGGGTCGATGTCGGCGTGCGCAATTCAATCCGGACGGTTGTCGGCTACGCAGGCGTTGCGCTCGCCGCTTTGATCGGCGTCTCCGCCGCCGGTATCGACCTTTCGAACCTGGCTCTTATCGCCGGCGGTCTTTCGCTCGGTATCGGCTTCGGCCTGCAGAATGTCGTATCCAATTTCGTGTCCGGCCTGATCCTGCTTGCAGAGCGGCCCATCAAGGTCGGCGACTGGGTCGTCGCCGGCGCGGTTTCGGGAACGGTAAAAAAGATCAGCGTGCGGGCGACCGAGATCGAGACGTTCCAACGTCAGACCGTTATCCTTCCCAATTCCGAACTGATCAATTCCGCGGTCGCCAACTGGACCCACCGCAACAAGCTCGGCCGCGTCGACATCGTCGTCAATGTTGCCTATGGATCTGACGTGAGACATGTGCACGCGGTGCTTTTGGGAATTGCGCGCGCGCATCCGATGACGTTGAAGAACCCCGAGCCTGCCGTTTTTTTCGCGAACATTGCCGAAAACGCGCTGGTATTTGAGCTTCGCGTGTTCATTGCGGACATTTCCAACACGGCGGTGCTGCAGAACGACCTCCGCTTTTCGATCGTGGAAACATTTGCCCGCGAGGAAATCGGCATTGCCTATGCGGACAGGCTCACCACCTTCAAGAAGGAAGTCCGCGACGACGCTGCGCCGGCAGCGGAGATCGTGCCAGCCGTCGATGGGACCGATTCAGGAAACGGTCCGCTGAAGCAACCGAGACGACGCAAAGTTGCTAAGCCGGACCCCGATTAGGCGACCGCATCGGCCCGACAACCGGAAATCGATCGTCGGAAAGCCGCACCGATAAACAGCGATGGTTACAAACGCGACAGGAACTGTGTGAATGCCATCGAACCCTCCGGCCAGGGTCCATAGCCGGAATCGGCGTTGATATGCCCGGCTTCTCCGGCATCGAGGAAGAGGGAGCCCCAGGCGGCGGCGATGTCTTCAGCGACCTCGAAGGCACAGTAGGGGTCGTTTCGGCTGGCGATGGTCATCGAAGGAAACGGCAGCGGTTCGCGCGGGTAGGGGCCGAAGGTCATGAGATGCTTCGGCCGGATGTCCGGATTGGCGACGTCCGGCGGCGCCACAAGGAAGGCTCCCGCGACAGGTTTTCTGAATTCCGGAAGGGCATGGATGACTGTCGGAATGCCGAGGGAATGGGCGAGTAGAACGACCGGTTTTTTAGCGGCATTGACCGCCTCAGCCACCTTCGCGGTCCAGTCGTCGCGGACGGGCTTCGACCACTCCGCCTGCTCGACCCGGCGCGCGGTCGAAAGTTTTGCCTGCCAGCGGCTCTGCCAGTGGTCCGGCCCTGAATTGGTATAGCCAGGCACGATCAGGATATCTGCGTCTTTTACCTTCATGGCGCGCATTTAGCCATGAGCGGCAGTTCGTGCAATATTCGTGAATCCGAGTGCAACCGGTGAACACGCTGTTTGCTGTTCACGCGATTGCGGGAAAGCTCGTTGCGCCGATATGGTGTTTACTGAATTTCAGGGCGTATGCTTTGAAGCCGGCATAACGTAGTCTCTTCGGCGGCGGAGGCGTCCCTTGCAAGCGGCAACTGGCCGCACGGAGCCCCAACCATGAGTGAACTACCATTTGCCGTTACCACGCCTGTCAGCGTGTCCCGGGTCGGTCTGAAAGCCCGCGATGCCGATGCGCTCGCCGCCTACTACCGGACCGTTGTGGGTCTTGAGGAGATCGCGCGCGACGGCGAGACTATAACGCTAGGCGCCGCGGAGCGGCCCTTGCTGGTCATTGAACGCGACGCAGCGGCGCGGCCGGACGATCCGCGTAGCGCCGGGCTGTTCCATATCGCGTTCCTGTTGCCTAGCCGCGCGGACCTCGGGCGCTGGATCAACCACGCGATCGCCGATGGCATCCGGATCGAGGGGGCGTCCGACCATCTGGTCAGCGAAGCGCTGTATCTGACCGACCCGGAGGGCAATGGCATCGAGATCTATGCCGACCGCGCGCCTTCCGAGTGGACGTGGAACGGATCGTCCATTGCCATTGCGACGCAACGCCTGGATATGTCAGGCGTGCGTGCTTCTGTGCCGGCGGGGGACGCCGGTTGGCAAGGTGCGCCGGAAAACACCGTCGTTGGACATGTCCATCTGCGCGTGGGCGATCCGGCTGCCGCCGAGGAATGGTGGCGCAGCCAAATGAGGTTCGACACCGTGGCTAGGTACGGCGCGCAGGCGGTGTTCCTGTCATCCGGCGGCTACCATCACCATATCGGCGCGAACTCCTGGCAGAGCGCCGGCGCCGGACGCCGCGATCCGTCGCGGACCGGGCTCGCCTGGGTGGAAATGCGCTCGGCCGTGACAGCCGATGCCACCGTCAATGAAGACCCGTGGGGTACGGTGATCCGCACTGTGCCGGACGAATTGCTGGCGGTCCAGAACGTTCAATCTGGCCAGAAAGTGCTCTAACCCCCGGCTTTCGCTAGTAGCCGGCCGAACAGAAGAAGCCTGTCTGCCAGACGTAATGGTCCGGACCGGAATTGCCGCGCCCTGGCGGGGCTAGGAAATCGAAGTCACCGATAGCTGAAATCATCGGGCTTGTCCGAACACGCGCTTGAAGATCGTGTCGACGTGCTTTGTGTGATAGCCGAGGTCGAATTTCTCGCGGGTCTGTTCCTCGGAAAGCGCCTTCCGAACCTCCTTGTCGGCAAGAAGTTCTTCAAGGAAATCAGCGCCTTGCTCCCAAACCTTCATAGCGTTTCTCTGCACCAGGCGGTAGGCGTCCTCGCGCGACACGCCTGCCTGGGTCAGCGCCAGGAGCACGCGCTGCGAGTGGATAAGGCCGCGGAACTTGTTCATGTTCTTCAGCATGTTGTCTGGATAGACGAGCAGCCTGTCGACAACGCCGGTCAGTCGCGTCAGCGCGAAATCAAGCGTGACCGTTGCATCGGGGCCGATCATCCGTTCGACTGACGAGTGGGAAATGTCGCGCTCATGCCATAGCGCGACATTTTCCATGGCAGGCTGTGCGAAGGCGCGGACCATGCGTGCAAGGCCTGTGAGATTCTCGGTAAGCACCGGGTTACGCTTATGGGGCATTGCGGAGGAGCCTTTCTGGCCTGGCGCAAAATACTCTTCCGCCTCCAGAACTTCAGTCCTCTGCAAGTGCCGGATTTCGGTCGCCAGGCGCTCGACCGACGAAGCGATGACGCCCAGCGTGGCAAAATACATGGCGTGCCTGTCGCGCGGGATGACCTGCGTCGAGACCGGTTCCGGCTTAAGACCAAGCTTTGCGGCGACATGTTCCTCGATGCGCGGATCGATATTGGCGAAGGTGCCCACTGCGCCAGAGATCGCGCATGTCGCGATCTCTTCGCGGGCGCACACCAGGCGTTCGCGGCAACGCGAGAATTCGGCGTAGGCCAAGGCGAGTTTCACGCCGAAAGTTGTCGGCTCCGCGTGAATGCCATGGCTGCGGCCGATTGTGACAGTATCCTTGTGTTCAAAGGCGCGCTTTTTGAGTGCGGCAAGCAGCGCGTCGATATCGGCGAGAAGGATATCCGTCGCTCGCACCAGTTGGACGCTCAAACATGTGTCGAGCACATCGGACGAGGTCATGCCCTGATGCACAAAACGGGCATCCGGGCCGACGATCTCGGCAAGGTGGGTCAGAAACGCAATGACGTCGTGCTTCGTCTCGCGCTCGATCTCATCGATGCGGGCAACGTCAAAGGTCGCCGCGCCGCCCTTTTCCCAGATAGTCTTTGCCGCGCTCGCCGGAATGACGCCGAGCTTGGCCAACGCATCGCAAGCATGCGCCTCGATCTCGAACCAGATGCGGAACTTTTCTTCGGGAGACCAGATGGCGACCATTTCCGGCCGCGAATAGCGCGGGATCATGTCTTGTCCTAATTCCAGGATGAGGCTTTGCGGGTCCTAACAGAGCGCGGGCGATTGCTCAACGCGGAAGTCCGGGCCCTCGAGGCCAATACTGACGGACCGCGAGTAGAACGCCCTCAGCGGCTCGTTAGTGCACACTTTGCGCTCAGGGCTTTTTCCCCGACCATACGGGTATCAGGTCGCCTTCTGCCGGCGTGGCCGCATAGACCGCGCGGGCGATGGCGCGGGCCATCGTAGCACCGGCCGCCGCATAGAGATCGATCGCCGCATCCGGGGTCGGCTTGATGCCGCTTCGCCCGGTCGCCAGACCAAAGACGAGATCGCCGTCAACCGGCGTATGCGCCGGCCAGATGGCGCGGGCAAAGCCGTCATGCGCGGCGATAGCCAGCCGCTTCGCGTCGGGCTTGGTCAGGACGGCGTCCGTGGCGATCACTGCGATGGTTGTATTGGCGCCAGCGTGTGCCTTGTTGCGATACCTGATTGATAGGTTCTGTGCGTCGTCCGGCCAGGGCGAGGGGAGTCCCAGCCCTCCGAATTCCTTGCCGATCTCGAAAGGCGCTGCCCAGAAATGCCTGGTGCTGCCGACGGTAACAGTACCGGTCGGATTTGCGGCGGCAATCGCTCCAACGGTGATCCCGTTTTCAAGAACGGTGGAGGCTGAGCCGAGGCCGCCTTTCAAATTGGCCGATAGTGCGCCGGTTCCTGCGCCTGCGGTTCCTATCTCGAAGTCGGTTGCTGCGGCAAGGGCAGCTTCATAGCCCAGTTCACGATAGGGAGGGTAACGTCCCCAGCTCTTCTCGCCGCCATTATGCAAATCGAACAATATTGCGGCGGGCACGATCGGAATGCGAAGGCCGCGAACGTCGAACCCAACGCCCCTTTCGCGGAGGAGTGCTTGAACGCCCGATGCCGCGTCGAGACCGAATGCCGAGCCGCCGGACAACACGAGCGCGTTAATCGTCTCTACCGAGTTGTGCGGAGCAAGAAGGTCTGTTTCCCTCGTGCCCGGCGCTCCGCCGAGAATCTGGACGCCGGCGACAGCCGGTTCGTCGCAGACGATCACCGTCACGCCGGATTTGAGAATGGCGTCAGAGGCATTGCCGACGGAAAGGCCGGCGACGTCGGTAATCAGATTGCGGGGGCCGGCGCGAAACGCCATTCACTTCACCTCGACGAACTTGGCGCCATCATAGCGGAAAAGCCGGTAAGGGTTTTCCGTCAGATCGCCTTTGGCATCGAATTGCACAGACCCGATCACTGTTTCAAATTCCTCGCCGCCGAGAACGTCGGTGATCTTGCGTCCGGTAGCTTGTGCTTCGGAGGCCGCAGCCGCAGCGACTGTAACCGCCGCATAAGCAGGCAAGACGTAACCGTCCGGCTCGATTTCCATAGCTTTGAGCGATGCTACCGTCTCGGCGGGGGCTTGGTTGGCCCATTCCGGCAAGCCGACCATGAGCGTATCGGGGGTGAGGGGAGTCCCATTCTGCGCCGCGCGGAGTGTCTCGCCGCCCGCGATTGTGAGCGAGAGGCCGAGCGACTGCGCATCCCGGCCCAGGATCGCGATATCTTCCCGGTCCCCACCGACGAAAACATGCGTCGCCCCAGCCTTGCGCAAGCGTCCGGCGAGGCCGATCTGGTTATCCAATTGCGGGCGGAACGAATCGACAAAGACCGGTTTCAAGGCGGCCTGTTCGGAAGCGAGCCTGAAGCTCTCCGCAAGTTCCCGCCCGTAGATTGTGCCGTCGTCGACAATCGCGAAAAGTTCCCTTCGCCAAAGCGGGACAAGCAATGTACCCGCTGCAATCCGCTCGCCGTCTGCTCTCGGTCCCAAGCGGAACACCGGCCAACCGGTCTTGTCGCGCCGGTCCGTCAGGCTGTCGGTTCGCACGCCGACCGTGATGGCTGGAATCCCGGCGGCTTTCAGCACCGGCATGGCAGCTTCGATCGCTTCAGTGCAAAGGAAGCCGATCACAATCTGCACCTTTGCCGCGACAAACTGCTCCGCGGTTTTCGCTCCACCTTCAGCCGTGCACCCGTCATCCGCGTTATCGAAGTGGAAGGCGCCGTCCTTGTAGCTGGCCGCCGCGGCGCGAGCGCCGCTCGAAATCTGCTGGCCGAGTATAGCCGAAGGCCCGCTCAGGGGTGTCGCGATCCCGATGGCGATGTCGGCTGCAATGGCGCCGACGGGGAGCATTGTGGTGAGCACAAACAGACTGGCGGCTGCGAGAATCCCGCGCCTTGGAGCGCGGCCGCGCATTCCAGTGATTCTGTCGCCGTTCGTCATGCAGCATCAACAGGTAAAGGGTGGTGCAGCAGCGTGCAACACCGGATCGAAAGCAGGTTCGGCGTTGAAACGTTGTGTTTCAGCGGGCTCCGGCGATACGGACACTCATTCACCGCGGACGGGCGGCATCACCGCCTTGGAAAGGCGGCAACCGCGGCGCTCGACCTCGTCACAGCTGCGGAATGCCAAGTCCTTCGTCATACAAATTCGCACTTCCCGCAGATAGCGCTGGTCGCAGGTAACGACGACGCCGTTGGCCGGAAGGTCTTGGTTGGATTGCAGAAATGCGCGTTCGACTTTGTCCGGAGTCACGGTGATGTAAGTATCGGACTGGCGGAACTCAGCCGGAACGGCAATCTTTTCGCGGGCCGCGCGAAGCACCTTGAAGTAGTCATCCTGCGCCATGCCGGCGCAACTACCGTGCTTTCTCCACTGGTAGCGGATCAGACCGGCAGAGGGCATGATGTCGTAGAGCGTTCTCAGGGTCTCCGCGGATACGTCCGGCTCATCGGTCGCGCAACCCTGCGGGTAGCCGCGTTCGAATTGCGGCCACAGCCCATGGACAACAAAGGCATAAGGCCTCCCTGCCGCACATTGTTGGCGGTTCGCTTCCTCTCCTTCAGCCTCGCAATAGCTGGGCGACCAGGACAGGGAAAGCACATAGAAATCGAATCCCGTGCCGGCCGGCACGCTCCGGTCAGCCGTGTTTGTTGCGGCCGGTGCAGTGCTCGCAATCGGCGTATTTGCGATTGTTTCGGGCGTCGATGCCGGCTCGCATCCAGCCATCGAAAGGACGGCAAGGGCCGTTGCAGCAAGAATCACGGCCCGCTGGCCGCCTGATACAGCAAACATCATCTGAATGGAGGGTGTTACCTGAGAACGCGGCAGCGTCCGTTGTAGACGAACCAGCGGTCGAAGCCCGAGACACAGAATTCGACATTGTTGCCGATCGAAGCGAACCCCTGGCCCTCTTCGATCAAGTACCAGATATCCCGTCTTTCGCCGTCAGAAAGCGCGACGATGGCGCCGCAATAGCTGCGTCCGATCGGCCGGTCCTCATAGGCGGGAAGATAGCGGTGCTGATGGATATCGTAGAAATTGGTAATCGCCACGTTAGGGAGATGTGGCACATGCGTCACCTGATGGCGGAAACGGTGGGTGATGGCCCGCAGCACCCAGGACTGATTGCACATGCCCAAATCCTGTACAATGCCCGTATCTTCATAAACGGCGAGGTCGGCAGCGCGGACCGTGACGCTCGGCAATAGGGCCGAACCAGCGGCCGTCAGGGCGGCAAGAGCGAGCGTGGCAAAGCGGGTCATCAATACTCTCCATCACCACCGGCGCCAAGCGGCGACCGCATATCGGCAATGTGCTTGCGAACCCGAACGGGGTCAAGCGGGCGGGCAGGCAGCCAATCCGTTTCTGGCCGCTGTGATGCAAACTTGCCTCATCGCCTTGTCGCGGCAGGCGCAGCATCGAAAGCGGTCGGGGGCTGGGCTGGCAAAGTTCGGTGGACGCAACGATGCTATCGTGTCTCAGTTGGTGTGATCTGGCGCTTCCCCGGCCAGCCACGTCACTGCCCATTTCGCATTTGGGCTTTCCGCCAGCAAATTGTGGAGTGCGGGCAAAAGAACGCTCAGCTCTTCCTCCAAAGTGAAAGGCGGATTGACGACGATCATTCCGGTGCCATCGAGGCGCGGCTCTGCTGGGGCCGAGCGAATGTCGAATCGGACGTCGAGGATTTTCGCGATTCCCGTTTTACTGAGGTCCGCCCGGAAACGGTTGACCGCGCTTCGATCCTTGATCGGGTACCAGAGCGCATATATGCCTCCCGGCCACCGGCGGTGGGCCTTTTGCAGGCCTTCAACCAGGCGGCCGAATTCATCCTCCTTCTCGAACGGCGGATCGACCAGCACGAGCCCGCGTTTTTCTTTTGGGGGCAGGTGGGCGCCCAGCGCCAGCCAACCGTCCAACTCCAGCACGCGGGTCTGGAAATCGCCCTCGAAGAGGTTTTTCAATGCGCGTGCATCGTGCAGATGGAGCTCGATCGCCGATAGCCTGTCCTGTTTGCGAAGCAGGTGCCGCATGATCAGCGGCGAGCCGGGATAGCTGGCGAGGCGGCCATCGGGATTCTGCGCCTGCACCGTTTCCAGATAGGGCGCGAGCAGCGATGCGGCTTCCGGCGCGAGCTTGGCGTCGAGCAATCGGCCGATGCCGCTGCACCATTCACCAGTTTTCTGCGCTTCTTCCGAGCTTAAGTCATATTGGCCGATGCCCGCATGCGTATCGATCACTCGAAATGCGCCGTCTTTCCGTTTCAGATATTCGACGATACGCGTGACGATCACATGCTTGACGACATCGGCGAAGTTCCCGGCGTGGTAGGCGTGGCGGTAGTTCATGTGCGGTTGCCAGTCCGCAGCCAATCCGAAGGCTGCAACAATTGTTTTAGCGCGATGCGTCTACACCGCCCCCGCGAAATCGGCTAGTTTCGCCAGCCATGAACCAGCACGCTCCGCTAAAAATCGGCCATTCGGCCTGTCCCCATGACTGTCCTTCGACCTGCGCGCTTGATGTCGAGATTCTCGACGGCAATCGTATCGGGCGCGTACACGGCGCGAAGGGCAACAGCTACACCGCGGGCGTTATTTGCGCCAAGGTTGCCCGTTATGCCGAGCGCATCCACCATCCCGACCGGCTGCTGAAGCCGCTGGTTCGCGCCGGAGCCAAGGGTGACGGCAACTGGAAAGAGGCGAGTTGGGAGGCCGCGCTCGACTTGGTGGCGGAGAAGTTCGAAAGGGCAGAGGAGCGGCTCGGCAGCGAAACCGTCTGGCCCTATTACTATGCCGGTACGATGGGCCTGGTGCAGCGCGACGGCATCCACCGGCTCCGCCACGCAAAGAAATATTCCGGCTTCTTCGATACGATCTGCACCAACCTCGCCTGGACCGGCTATGTCATGGGGACGGGCCGCCTTTTGGGATCCGACCCGCGCGAGATAGCGCAATCGGATTGCGTCGTCATCTGGGGCACCAATGCGGTGGTCACCCAAGTCAACATAATGACACATGCTGTTCGCGCGCGGAAAGAACGCGGCGCGAAGATCGTGGTGATCGACGTCTACGATAATGCGACCGTGAAGCAGGCCGATATGGGTCTGATCCTGAAGCCCGGCACTGACGGTGCGCTGGCCTGCGCGGTGATGCATGTTCTTTTCCGTGACGGGTTGGCGGACTGGCCTTATCTCGAAAAATACACCGACGATCCGAAAGGCCTGGAGGCTCATCTGGCGACCCGCACGCCGGAATGGGCGGCTGCCATCACCGGGCTGTCCGTCGAAGAGATCGAGGCCTTCGCCCGTCTCGTTGGCACCACGAAGCGTACTTTTTTCCGGCTCGGCTATGGTTTCTCGCGCCAGCGCAACGGCGCGGTGAACATGCATGCAGCACTGTCGATCGCCGCTGTCACCGGGGCGTGGCAGTACGAGGGCGGCGGCGCGTTCCATTCGAATTCTGACATTTTCAGGCTCGACAAAAGCGAACTCGAGGGCCGCAGGTTTATGGACCCGCGCATCCGCCATCTCGACCAGTCGCGGATCGGTCCGATCCTGACCAACGCGGCGGATGCGTTGAACGGTGGGCCGCCGGTGACGGCGATGCTGATACAGAACACCAATCCGGCCAATGTCGCGCCCGAGCAGCGTCTGGTGAAGCAGGGTTTTCTACGCGACGATCTCTTCACCTGCGTCCACGAACAGTTCATGACGGATACGGCAAAGCTCGCCGATGTGGTGCTGCCAGCGACGATGTTCATGGAGCATGACGATATCTATCGCGGTGGCGGTCACCAGCACATCATACTCGGGCCGAAGCTGATTGAGCCGCCGGAAGGCCCCCGCACGAACCACTATGTGATCGAGGAACTGGGGAAACGGCTCGGCGTTGCGCATATGCCGGGCTTCGGCCTGACCGAGCAGCAGCACATCGACATCATGCTCGGCAAGCGCGGCCTTGGAACATTCGCGAGTTTCAAGAAGGAACGCTGGGCGGACGTTCAGCCCGATTTCGAGACAGCGCATTTCCTCGGCGGCTTTGCGCACCGGGACGGAAAGTTTCGCTTCAAGCCCGACTGGACCGGCACACTCGCGCCGAACAAGCCGCCGAAGAGCATCGGCATCCAGGGGGACTATAACGCATTGCCGGAATTCCCCGACCACGTTGACCTGATCGAGGTGGCGGACGGGGATCATCCGTTCCGCCTTTCGACCTCGCCGGCGCGATCCTTCCTCAACTCCAGCTTTACCGAGACGCCGGGGTCGCGAAGCCGCGAAGGCAGGCCGGAACTGCTGATTCACCCTGACGACGCGTCGGCGCTTGGGCTGGCCATTGGCGACCGGGTAGAAATCGGAAACAGCCGCGGCGAGGTGGTGCTGCATGCCAGAGTGTTCGATGGCGTGAAGCGTGGCGTTGTGATCGCTGAAGGCATATGGCCGAACAGCGCGCATGAACGTGGCGAGGGCATCAACGTGCTTACCGGCTCGGACGCCGCCGCTCCCTATGGTGGCGCGGCCTTCCATGACAACAAGGTCTGGGTGCGAGCGGCGGCATTGGAGCGCGGGGCCGCTTACGGCTGAGCGAGTTTCCATGGCCGGCGCGTCGGTGTCGCGGACACGCCAAAATGCCCGGATTGCGACACCTCAAGCTCAATCCAGATCTCTTGGCCGCAGGAAATGGGTCAGCCGGCCCGCGCCGAAGTCGAGTTCGTCCCACTCACCGTCAAATTTGAAGCGGGCCAATCCCGCGGTGGGAAACTTTTCCGCCAAGAGCGCCAGCGCTTCCGGTTCGGAGTCCTTGCCCGCAAGACGCCGCGCGAGGTCCTCCATAGCTGGGTTATGGCCGATCATTAGCAATGTGGCCGTTTTTTTCGGCGCTTGCCGTAGCCTGAGAAGAAGTTTTTCCGCTGAAGCCATGTAGAGATCGCTGAAAAATACGGGTGGCGGCGGCGCGGTGAGTTCTGACGCCACCAGTTGCCAGGTTTCGCGCGTTCGCTGGGCGGGAGAAACGAGCACCGTTTCCGGCAGCCAGCGGCGTGCCGCCAACTCCCTTCCGATTCTTGCTGCGTTTGCGCGGCCGCGCGGAGCAAGCGGGCGGTCGATGTCGGCAAGGGACGAATCGTCCCAGGCGGATTTGGCATGACGAAGCAGCAACAGGCGCTTCATGAGGAGCAATTCCTCCGGTGGTTGGCTCTTGCCACTCTGGTCTCCGCCGTGAGGTTCCCTCGCTGCCTCAAATACCTGTGGCAAAAATCACGGCGTGATGCGGGCAAGATCCTCGATGTCGCTCGGTCCCTGCCAGGAACTCGGCCACATGACAAAGCCGCCGCGTTCCGACTGGTCGATGCCTTCGAAGACGGTCCGTCCAGCCTCCATACGCGCTTTTCCGGATGCGACGAGCGCGAGCGAGAGCGGATAGAGCTGGTGCTCAGCCTTCAGGACGCGCGAAGAAAGCGTTTCTTCGGTGTCGTTGGCGAGCACCGGCACAGCCGCCTGCGCAATGATCGGCCCGCCGTCCGTCTCTTCGGTAACGAAATGCACGGTGCAGCCGTGAACCCGCAGGCCCGCATCAAGAGCGCGGCGGTGCGTATCGAGGCCTCTGAATGATGGCAGCAAGGACGGGTGGATGTTGATCATCCGGCCTTGCCATTTCTTCACGAAGCCGTCGGTCAGAAGCCGCATGTAGCCGGCGAGGCACACGATCTCGGCCCTGAATTTGGCGAGTGCGGCATCGATTGCCGCGTCATGCTCATTACGACTGCCGTGATCGCGCTTGAGAATGGTTTGTGTCGGAAGACCCAATGCTTGCGCCGCCTTGAGCCCGGCGGCATCCGCTTGATCGGAGATGACGCCGACGATTTCTGCTGGGTAGCCTGTTTCCTTCGCGGCCTGTACCAGCGCCGCCATGTTGGAGCCACGGCCGGATATCATGACGACAGTGCGTTTGGGTCGTGTGGTCATAGCTCGAGGGCACCGCGATAGATGACGCCGGCGTCGCGGCGGGGGACAATACGCCCGATGGGCAAAACATGCTCGCCGGCCTCCTGCAGGACGGCTGCCACCTGCGCGGCCTGGCCGGACGCAACAATCAGGATCATTCCGATACCGCAATTGAAGGTGCGCATCATTTCGGCTGGATGCACCCCGCCTGTCCGGGCGAGCCAGGAGAATACCGGTGGCGCCTCGATTGCCTCGAGATCGAGTTCGGCGGCGAAATCCTTCGGCAGGACACGCGGGATGTTTTCAGGAAAACCGCCGCCGGTGATATGGGCAAGCGCCTTGATGCCGTGCGTGCCGCGAATCGCCTGCAGAACCGATCGTACATAGATGCGAGTCGGCTCAAGCAGCGCCATGCCGAGCGTTTTGCCCTCCGTGAACGGCGCCGGATCGGACCAGCGGAGGCCGGATTGGGAAACGATGCGCCGCACCAGCGAGAAGCCGTTGGAATGGACGCCGGACGAAGCAAGTCCAAGCAGCACGTCACCTTCAACGATGTCGTCGGTCGGCAGCAGCTGGCCACGCTCGGCGGCGCCGACCGCGAAACCGGCAAGGTCATAGTCGCCGCCCTGATACATGCCCGGCATTTCGGCGGTTTCGCCGCCGATCAGTGCGCAACCTGCCTGACGGCAGCCCTCGGCGATGCCGCCGACGATTGCCGCGCCCTGGTCCGGATCAAGCTTGCCGGTCGCGAAATAATCCAGGAAGAAAAGCGGCTCCGCGCCTTGCACGACCAGGTCGTTGACGCACATCGCAACAAGGTCGATGCCGACCGTGTCGTGAATGCCAGCGTCGATGGCGACCTTGAGCTTGGTGCCGACGCCGTCATTGGCAGCAACGAGCACTGGGTCGCTGAACCCTGCCGCCTTGAGATCGAACAGGCCGCCGAAGCCGCCGATTTCACCGTCGGCACCCGGCCGGCGTGTGGAGCGGACCAGCGGTTTGATCTTCTCGACCATGGCGTTGCCGGCGTCGATATCCACGCCAGCGTCGGCATAGGTAAGACCATTCTTCCGCTCGCTCATATCGCTCCTCTGCCTGCCTCGAACGTCAACCGGCTCTTCGCATGAAGCGCTTCACACCGCAACAGAATGCCGCGTTTCCCGTCAGCGACGAAGGCAAAAACATTGGATAGCGCCCATGAAGACCGTACACTTGCAGGCGGGCGGGGTTTCGACCATGTAAACGGTTATTGGCGCGAATTGGAGGATTCGGCGCGTGACAATTGCCAACTTGATCACAATCGTCAGGCTCCTGCTGGTCCCAGGCGTAGTCTTTGCGTTGATGACCCACAACGTGGCCTGGGCGCTTGCCGGGTTTGTTATTGCCGGGGTTTCTGACGGCGTCGATGGCTTCATCGCACGTCACTACAATCAGCGCACCGAGCTCGGCTCCTACATGGATCCGATGGCGGACAAGCTCCTGCTCGTGTCCGTCTTTGTCGTTCTCGGCTATATGGGCGAACTGCCGCTGTGGCTGGTGATAGCGGCCGTCTCGCGCGACGCGCTTATCGTGGGAGCAGTGTTGCTCTCGACAATCATGGGCAACCCGGTCGAGATGAAGCCGCTCTTCGTATCGAAGGCGAATACGGCGATTCAGATCATCCTGGCTGCGACCGTGCTTGCCGAGCTGGCGTTCGAGACAAATTTTGGCCCGATTCGCGCCGTGCTCATTGCTGTATCCGGGCTCTTGACCGTCACTTCCGCGGCGGCCTATCTCGTAGGCTGGCTGAGGCACATGAGCGGTAATGGCGAAAGCAAAAGCCCCAACGGATGAAGATTTGGCCGAACTCGTCGCTGCAGCAGCGTTTCGCCGGCAGATACGCTTTTGGCTGATAGCCGCCGCGCTCTTCGTCCTGTTCCTCTTTGTGTTCCGCGATATATTGCTGCCTTTCGTGGCAGGCATGGTACTCGCCTATTTCCTTGATCCGGTTGCCGACCGCCTGCAGAAAGCGGGCCTCTCACGCGTGATGGCGACGGTACTGATTCTCGTCGCGTTCGTGATCATTTTGGCGCTCGGGCTGGTGATTTTGATCCCCATCCTCGCGCAGCAGATGGCCGATTTCATCAGCCACATGCCGGAATATCTGAGCCAGCTGCAGGGGCTCGTCACCAACTACAATCCGGAGTGGCTGAAGGAGCGCTTCGGCGTCGACCCAGAAAGCTTGCGCGAAGGCCTGAATTCCCTGCTGTCTTCGAGCGTGGGGTTTCTTACCACGATCGTCGAATCCATCTGGAATTCCGGCGTAGCGCTCTTCAACATCGCCGGCTTGTTCGTGGTTACGCCGGTGGTTGCGTTCTACATGCTTCTCGACTGGGATCGCATGGTGGCCGCAGTCGATAGCTGGGTGCCGCGCGATAATGTTCACACGGTCCGGAAACTCGCAGCCGATATCAACGCTTCGACAGCTGGCTTCCTGCGCGGGCAGGGTACACTCTGCATAGTCCTCGGGATCATGTATGCCACCGGCCTGACGCTGGTCGGACTGAACTTCGGCATATTGATTGGAATATTCGCCGGCGTGATCAGCTTTATCCCCTACGTCGGCTCATTGGTCGGGCTGGTCCTTTCCGTCGGTGTGGCCTTTGTCCAGTTCTGGCCGGATTGGCCCTGGGTTGCAGCTGTGGCGGGTGTTTTCTTTACGGGACAGTTCATCGAAGGCAACATCCTGCAGCCGCGGCTGGTGGGGAAAAGTGTCGGCTTGCACCCGGTCTGGCTGATGTTCGCGCTTTTCGCGTTTGGCGCCCTCTTTGGATTCGTCGGTCTTCTCATCGCGGTTCCGGCGTCCGCCGCCATGGCTGTTCTCGTGCGCTTCGCAGTGTCGCGCTATCTCGAGTCGCCGCTCTACAAGGGCCATCCAGACGAGCCCTCAGCGAAGGCCGCGCGGACGCCAATGCGTACGCCCGATGCCTGATATGGAAAAACCGCGCCAACTGCCGCTTGACCTGCGGCACGCTCCGGGCTTCTCGCGCGATGATCTTGTCGTCTCCGCCGCCAATGCCAGCGCCGTCGCCTTGATCGACCGCTGGCCCGACTGGCCGGCTCCGGTAGTCGTGCTGGCTGGTCCCGCGGGCTCGGGAAAAACGCATCTGGGGGCGATCTGGTGCGAGAAGTCCGCGGCGGTCGAATGTGATGCCGCCACGCTCGGAGAAGCAGCTTCAAGCACTGCCGATCACGGACCGGTCTTCATCGACAACGCCGACAGATCAGGGCTCGACGAGCAAGGCCTTTTCCACTTGATCAACGCCGTGCGTAGCGCCGGGACCCATCTGCTGTTGGCGTCACGGCGGTTTCCCGCCGCCTGGGGCGTGAAGCTGCCTGATCTTGCATCCCGGCTCAAGGCGGCGGCGACGGTCGAAATCGGCGAGCCCGACGATCAGCTCCTCGCGGGCGTCATCACCAAGCTCTTCGCCGACCGTCAGGTCGAGGTCGAGCCGCATGTGGTGCAGTATATCGTCCGTCGCATCGAGCGGTCGCTGTCCACCGCAATTCGCGTTGTCGACAGGCTCGACCGGGCAGCACTGGAGCAGAAATCGCGTATCACGCGGGCCCTGGCTGTCGAGGCAGTCACTGCGCTCGATGAAGGCCAGGGCACGTTCGAGGTCTGAGACGTGGCGGAAAGAAAGCTGGCGCTGTAGCGTCGTTAGCCTCGACGGGGCGAATGGTTGACTTGACCCCGGCCTTCCGATTTACACCGGACCACAGACATTCCGGACAGGCGGACCGTTTTCCCATGCTTGAAAAGACCTACGACGCCAAGACCGTCGAGCCGAAGATTGCGAGACTTTGGGAGGAGGCGGATGCTTTCCGCGCCGGAGCCGGCTCTGCTCCCGGCGCCGAGGCTTTTGCGATCGTCATCCCGCCGCCGAATGTTACTGGCTCGCTTCATATGGGCCATGCGTTGAACAACACGCTACAGGACATCCTGGTCCGCTTTGAGCGTATGCGCGGCAAGGATGTGCTCTGGCAGCCCGGTATGGATCACGCCGGCATTGCCACGCAGATGGTTGTCGAACGGCAGTTGATGGAGCGCCAGATTCACCGCCGTGATCTTGGACGCGAGGAATTTATCGACAAGATTTGGGAGTGGAAGGCCGAGTCCGGAGGGATGATCTTCAACCAGTTGAAGCGTCTTGGCGCTTCCTGTGATTGGTCCCGCGAGCGTTTTACCATGGATGAGGGCCTGTCGCGGGCCGTGATCGAGGTCTTCGTCACGCTTTATCACGAGGGACTTATCTACAAGGACAAGCGCCTTGTGAACTGGGATCCCAAGCTACTTACCGCGATCTCCGATCTGGAAGTGGAGCAACTGGAGATCAATGGCAATCTCTGGCACTTCCGCTATCCGGTCGAGAGCGAGAAATTCGACCCGGAGAACCCGAAGACTTTCGTGACGGTCGCGACAACCCGCCCCGAGACCATGCTCGGCGACACCGGTGTTGCAGTCCATCCGGGTGACGAACGTTACCGGCATCTGGTCGGCAGGAAGCTCGTGCTGCCGCTCGTCGGGCGTAGGATTCCCGTTGTTGCCGACGAGTATTCCGATCCGGAGAAGGGTACCGGCGCGGTTAAGATCACGCCCGCTCACGATTTCAACGACTTCGAGGTAGGCAAACGTCACAAACTGTGCGCCGTGAACATCCTGACGGTCGACGCACAAATAAACATCAAGGATAACGAGGAGTTCCTCGAGGATCTTCCAGCGACGGCCGAGCTGAATATGACGCTCGAAGCCTTGCATGGACAGGACCGTTTTGCCGCGCGCAAGCGGGTCGTCGAGATGATGGAGGCTGGCGGGTTCCTGGACAAGATAGAGCCGCATAAGCACATGGTTCCGCATGGTGATCGCGGCGGCGTGCCCATCGAGCCGTTCCTGACCGACCAGTGGTACGTGAACGCGGCGGAGCTCGCAAAGCCGGCCATCGCCAGCGTGCGCGAAGGCCGCACGAACTTCGTCCCGAAGAACTGGGAAAAGACCTATTTCGACTGGATGGAGAACATCCAGCCTTGGTGCATTTCGCGCCAGCTCTGGTGGGGCCATCAGATCCCGGCGTGGTATGGGCCGGACGGGCATGTGTTCGTGGAGCGGACGGAGGAGGAGGCGCTGCATACGGCGATCCAGCACTACATTTCGCATGAAGGGCCGATGAAGGGGGTGATCGAGGATCTTCTCGAGAACTACAAGCCCGGCGAAATCCTGACCCGCGACGAAGACGTGCTCGACACCTGGTTTTCCTCGGCATTGTGGCCGTTCTCGACACTCGGCTGGCCGGATGAGACGCCGGAATTGGAGACCTACTACCAGACGGACGTGCTGGTAACCGGCTTCGACATCATCTTCTTCTGGGTGGCCCGCATGATGATGATGGGCCTGCATTTCATGGAGGAGGAGCCGTTCCACACGGTCTATGTCCATGCGCTCGTTCGCGATAAGAACGGCGCCAAGATGTCGAAGTCGAAGGGCAACGTTATCGATCCGCTGGAGCTGATCGATGAGTATGGCGCCGATGCGCTGCGCTTCACACTGGCGATCATGGCCGCACAGGGCAGGGATGTGAAGCTCGATCCGGCGCGCATTGCCGGCTACCGCAATTTCGGTACGAAGCTGTGGAATGCCACGCGCTTTGCCGAGATGAATGGCGTCGCGCGCAACGACGACCTCTGGCTTCACGACGCCAAGCTGACGATCAATCGGTGGATCCTCACCGAACTGACGCGCGCCACGCGCGAAATTACCGAAGGTATATCCTCGTACCGTTTCAACGATGCGGCGGGAGCCGCTTACCGTTTCGTCTGGAATTTCTTCTGCGACTGGTATCTGGAGCTTCTGAAACCCGTCTTCATGGGCGACGATGAGGCTGCCAAGGCGGAGAGCCAGGCGGTGGCGGCCTTCGTGCTCGACGAGATATACAAGCTGCTACATCCTTTCATGCCGTTCATGACAGAAGAATTGTGGGCCCACACGGCGCCTGGTGGAAAGGAACGGCCGAGCCTCCTTTGCCACGCCACCTGGCCGGAGCCGAGTTTTCAGGACGTGGAAGCAGCAGCGGAGATCAACTGGCTGATCGACCTCGTCTCGGGAATCCGCTCCGTCCGTTCGGAAATGAACGTTCCGGTCTCCGCCATTGCTCCGCTCGTCCTGGTCGGCGCCAACGCCGCGACGCGGGAGCGGCTGACGCGCCATGAGCCTGCGATCAAGCGGTTGGCTAGGATTGGCGACATCGCGTATTCGGCGGCGGCGCCTAAGGGTTCAGCTCAGATCGTGGTCAACGAGGCCACGGTTTGCCTGCCGCTCGGCGACCTGATCGATATCAAGGCTGAAGCCGCCCGTCTGCAGAAGGAAGTCGGCAAGGTCACCGAGGAGATCGGCCGCATCCTGAAGAAGCTCTCGAACGAAAAATTTGTCGCCAACGCCAAGGAAGACGTTGTGGAAGCGGAGCGGCAGAAACTTTCGGAATTCCAGGAAGCGCAGGAGAAGCTGCAGGCCGCGCTGTCGAGAGTTCGCGATGCCGACTGAAGGGTGACAATGTGCTGAGTTGGACCTTCGTTGGCGAAGGGAATGAGCCTGATTTCACTGGCCATCTGCACATCCCCGTACGTCAGTTCTATGCAATATACAAGTTTAGTTCTATGTAATATGCAATTTTTGGTCGCATTGTTGCCATAATGTTACATTTCGGCCCGCGAGGCTCAAAACTGCCCATTTTCGGGGCTCTAGTCAGCTTCCGTGAAAATTTTTGGGGTGAGCTGGGTCTCAAAAAGGCTCTTTTTGAAGGCGGCCGCTTCACCGAGCGGCGCGACGTCCGGCACCTCCCAATCCCTGCAAGGCATTCCACGGTAACTTCGCAGTTGCACGTTTGAAGCGAATTCGTACTAGCTTGCCCGGAATTGTTCGGGGAGGCCTTTACATGAGTTTTCGGCATATCAAATCGCTACTTGGAGCAGGCTGTGCGCTGGTTGCGCTGTCCGGCGCGGGCAATGCCGGCGGGTTCGACCGCGGCGGGGTAAACATCGATCTGCTTTTCGATGAAAGCCCTTACGCGGCGGAGGCTGGGGTCGCCTACGTTGCACCACAGAGGAAGCTGGAGAATGTGCGGCGTGGGGACGGATCGGGCACCACCTCGTCGAGTGTTGATGTCGATGACAACTACGCGGTTCCGCGCATCGGCTTCAAGGCAAACGTCTTCGAGCCGGTCGACTGCCTGGCGACGTTTACCCAGCCTTATGGCGCCGATGCGGACTACGGCATAAACAACGCCTATTCACCGACAGCTGTTGAGTTCAAGGTCGACACCAACGACTATGGCCTTACCTGCTCCTACAAGATACAGGCCGGCAAGGGCTTCGCCCGCATCATTGGCGGCATCTCCTATCAGGAAGTTGATGCCTTCCAGTCGCGTCAAACCCTGCAGACGTTCGCCATTCCGGGCGTGGGCGTTTTCCACAATCCCGGCATCGGCAAATTCAAACTGTCGGATGAGGCCGTGAGCTGGCGTGTCGGCGCTTCCTACGAGATTCCCGAGATCGCGCTTCGCGCCAGCCTCGTCTACAGTGCGAAATACGACTATGACGGTCTGGAGGGGACGGTCGATACGACGGGCTTTGCGAACCCCGCGCAGCCTTTCTTGAGGGGCCTCGGTGTCTTCCCCGTGTCGGCCGCAACTGAAATCCCTCAGTCGGTCGAGCTCAAGTTTCAGAGCGGGATCGCTCCAGGTTGGTTGGCCTTCGGTGGAATACGGTGGCAGGAGTGGAGCAATCTCCAGATCATCCCGATCACCGGCGTGAGAAATCCTGTGACCGGTAGACCGTCGACCACCACCAGCTTTGATCCCCTTTATCGCGACGGCTGGACGGTAACGGCAGGCGTTGGACACGCCTTCACGAAAAAGCTTTCCGGCGCCTTCTCGATAACTTGGGACAGAGGTACGTCGACTGTTTCAGGCTACCAGTCCGATCTGTGGAATTTCGCGGCTGGCGGCTCTTACAAGCCGACTGACCATATCGAGCTGCGTCTGGGCGGATCGGTGGGCTTCTGGCAGGGTGGTTCATCCGAATTCGGAGGCGGCGACCCGGGCAATCGTGTGAGCTATACATTCGGCGACGATATCGTGACTGCCTTGTCGGCTTCGGTCAAAGTGAAGTTCTAACGTCCGCATACGGCTCACTTTTCCGAGCTTTGAGAAACCCGGCTTCGAGCCGGGTTTCTTGCTTTGCAGGTTACTTTTGCGCGCGTGTTGCCCGATCGTCCCTTTGTGACGAATCAGCAACAGTCGCTCGATATGAATTGCGCCGCGCCCGGGTGCGACCGATTTGCCCATTTCCCGCCATAAACCAAGCGCACCCGAAAGGCCTCCCGTGCGTTTTCAGCAATGCGCGGGAATAGGTTGAGTGCGCCGCAGCGGCGGCAAGGACGACGATGGACGCCAGGGCGATCGACAAGGCCAAGCTTCCAAGCCGGCATGTGACCGAGGGTCCGGCGCGCGCGCCGCATCGGTCGTATCTCTACGCCATGGGACTGTCGGCTGGCGAAATTGCGCAGCCGCTGGTGGGCGTGGCGAGCTGCTGGAACGAGGCCGCGCCCTGCAACATCTCCCTCATGCGCCAGGCTCAGGTTGTCAAGAAGGGCGTCGCAGCGGCCAATGGCACGCCGCGCGAATTCTGCACGATCACGGTTACCGATGGCATCGCCATGGGTCATCAAGGCATGAAGTCCTCACTGGTGTCGCGGGATGTCATCGCGGACTCGATCGAACTGACAATGCGCGGCCACTGCTACGACGCGCTGGTCGGACTTGCCGGCTGCGACAAGTCGCTGCCCGGAATGATGATGGCGATGATCCGCCTCAATGTACCGTCCGTATTCATCTATGGCGGTTCCATTCTCCCTGGCACTCATCGAGGCCGGCAGATAACCGTTCAGGATGTGTTCGAGGCTGTCGGGCAGCATTCCGTCGGCTCGATCGATGACGCGGAGTTGCTTGCGATCGAGCAGGCGGCTTGCCCCTCGGCCGGCTCGTGCGGTGCGCAGTTCACCGCAAACACGATGGCGACGGTCGCTGAGGCGATCGGCCTCGCGTTGCCATACTCCTGCGGCGCGCCGGCTCCCTATGAAATGCGCGACCGGTTCAACTTCGCATCCGGCGAAAAAGTCGTGGAACTCATCGCCAAGAACATCAGGCCGCGCGACATCGTCACCCGCAGGGCCCTCGAGAATGCGGCAGCTGTCGTTTCCGCCACGGGAGGATCGACCAATGCGGCGCTCCACCTTCCTGCCATTGCCCATGAAGCGGGCATCGAGTTCAATTTGTTCGATGTCGCCGAAATTTTCGAAAAGACGCCCTACATCGCCGACCTGAAACCAGGTGGCAAATATGTGGCGAAGGACATGTTCGAGGCCGGCGGAATTCCGCTGCTTATGAAAACCATGCTGGACCACGGCTATTTGCACGGCGACTGCCTGACCGTGACTGGCCGTACTTTGGCCGAAAACATGGAGCATGTTGCCTGGAACGACCAGCAGGACGTGGTGCGTCCGGCCGACAAGCCGATCACGGTGACCGGCGGGGTCGTCGGTCTCAGGGGAAATCTTGCCCCTGAGGGTGCGATCGTAAAGGTTGCGGGTATGGCCGAGTTGAAGTTTTCCGGCCCAGCACGTTGCTTCGACAGCGAAGAAGAGTGCTTCGACGCCGTGACTTCCCGCAATTACAAGGAAGGCGAGGTTCTCGTCATCCGCTATGAGGGGCCGAAAGGTGGCCCCGGCATGCGTGAAATGCTGTCCACGACGGCTGCCCTCTACGGTCAGGGAATGGGCGGCAAGGTGGCGCTGATTACGGATGGACGCTTCTCGGGCGCCACGCGCGGTTTCTGCATCGGCCACGTCGGGCCGGAGGCTGCGGTCGGGGGCCCAATCGGATTGTTGAGAGACGGCGACATCATCACTATCGATGCCACGAAAGGCATCTTGGACGTGAAGTTGTCAGACAAGGAATTGGCGGCGAGGGCGAAGGATTGGAAGCCGCGCACCACCGACTACCAGTCGGGCGTGCTCTGGAAATACGCGCAGATAGTGGGTCCAGCCAGGGATGGCGCGGTGACCCATCCCGGCGGAGCGAAAGAAACGCATTGCTATGCCGACATTTGAAACCATGAGGACAGCGGTTCTGTCGGCCATCGTCGCGGCCGCGATCCTCGGCTCGGCCGGCGGCGCGGCGGCGTTCGAAGACAAGGCGGCGAAAGCCCCGTCCAGTCCGTGGGCGGTCTTCAAATTCGGTTTCTCGGCCTACAAGAACGGCCACAAGGACCAGGCCGTGGAAGCCTACCGCTACGCCGCGGAAAATGGCCAGATCGGCGCGACATGGAAGCTCGCCCGCATGTATGCGCAGGGCGATGGTGTGGCGCGCAACGACTACGAAGCGTTCAAGTTCTTCAATGAGATAGCCCAACAGGATGTCGAGCCGGGCAGCCCTGAAGAAAGCTACGTGTCCGACGCGCTTGTGGCTCTGGGCGCCTACCTGAAGGCAGGTATTCCCGGCAGTCCGGTGGGCGCGAACCCGGAAGCGGCGCAGGAGTTCTATATGCGCGCGGCGGCCAACTACCGCAATCCGGAAGCCCAGTTCGAAATGGGCAAGATGTTTCTGGCTGGCGAGGGCGGCGTAAAGGCGAGCGTCCGGCAGGCTGGACGGTGGTTCCAACTCGCTGCCGAGAAGGGCCATGCCGGTGCGCAGGCGACGCTCGGCAATCTGCTGTTCCAGAGAGGCAAGGTTGTTCGCGGCCTTGCTATGATGACTGCAGCACTCGAACGCGCCAACCCGGTCGACCGGAGCTGGATACGCACGATGCAGGAAGAGGCTTTCTCGCTGGCCGCTGAATCCGACCGCCGGACGGCTATCGCTCTGGCCGAAGACATTCTTGCCGAAGGGCAGGCGGCCCCCAGTTCCGGACAGGCCGCAGCCAGCGGAAACCGTTAGAGTGCGATTTCAATGGGGGTCGTCACTGCACTCTAATTTTTTGATTTCGCATGATCTTTTCCGAAACCGCTACGCACTTTTCGGGATCATGCTTTAGCTACCAGATTTTTCTGCCAGGCTGTCCGGAACCCTTTCCTCGAATTGCTCGGGCCTCGACGATTGCCGGGAAAGCATCGCGGCTGCGCTCGGACAGCCATCCTGCAGCTTCTTCCAGGACGAATTGTTGAGTTCCTTCTGGCAGCGGGCTAGTTGGGCGCCGTTCGGCAGCGTCAGACAGGCGATTTGCCCCTGTTCGAAAGATCGGCCATTCGCCCTGCACTGGCAGTCGGCCATAGCGAGCCGCGGCCAACACGCGAGCGCCGCGACAATGAGACAGGATCCAGTAACAACCGTCCGCATGGCGCAAAAATACCATGCCTTTGGGCACGTTGCACGCAGACAGAGTTCCGATACCTGAGGGGCGCTTTATGCCGCCTGAAGTGCGAGTTCTACCGCTGTCGGCACATGGTCTGACGGTTTTTCCCAGGCTCGGACATGTTTTTCGATAGAGGCCGAGGTTAGCCGGCTCGCCGCTTCGGGCGAAAGCATCAGGTGATCGATGCGGATGCCATTGTTCTTTTGCCACGCCCCAGCCTGGTAATCCCAGAAAGTATAGGTATCGCCTGCGTCACTGACGGAGCGGATGGCGTCGGTGAAGCCGAGATGGGACAGCCGGCGGAAGGCCTGCCGGCTCTCCGGCTGAAACAGCGCATCATTGACCCACGCTTGCGGAAATTTCGCGTCGATCGGCTCGGGGATGACATTGTAGTCGCCCGCCAGCACCAACGGCTCCTCGAGCGCCAGCCTCTCGGCTGCCCATTTCTCCAGGCGCCCCATCCATGACAGCTTGTAGGAGAATTTTTCGGTGCCGATCGGATTGCCGTTAGGCAGATAGAGCGAAACGACGCGGAGCGCGCCATTCGCGGTCGAGAAGACGCCTTCGATGAACCGCGCCTGTTCGTCACTGTCGTCACCGGGCAGCCCGCGATTGACCTCGTCGAAGCGGAGTTTCGACAGGATGGCCACGCCGTTGAAGCCTTTTTGACCGTGGGTTTCGACGTGGTAGCCGAGAGCCTCGACCTCGGCACGTGGGAACTGGTCATCGACAGTCTTGATTTCCTGCAGGCAGGCGATATCCGGCGCGCTTTCGCCGAGCCAATGCGTCAGGTTACCCAGCCGCGCCCTGACGCCGTTGATGTTCCAGGTCACTATTTTCATGGAAGCTCCGACAGGATTGCCTTAGGGCCTTCGCGTAACCAGGCCGGTCATGTTGCTAACGCATCGGCCCGCAAATCGGAATCGATTTTTCGGTGGCGCCAGGCCGGCAATCAAGCGGGACCGACGCCAAGGCCGGGCGTTCGCGCTCGGTTAACAAGTCAGACTGAAAAGCTGGTGCCGCAGCCGCAGGAAGCAACAGCGTTGGGATTCCTGATCTGAAAGGACTGGCCCATCAGATCGTCGACGAAATCGATGACGGAGCCGCCCATATAGACCAGCGACAGATCGTCGATGACCACGGTGGCGCCGTTCTTTTCGATGGCGACATCGTCATCGTTGCGGCCTTCGACAAGGTCGAACTTGTAGGAAAAGCCCGAGCAGCCGCCGCCTTCCACGGAAACACGGAGCGCGGTCTTGCCTGGCTCGCCCGCGACGATTGTTGCGATCCGCTTCGCGGCCGCGTCCGTCACTTCGACCTTCATGGCAGACTTTGCATCAGTGCCCATTGCTTGACCTTGGCCGCCGTCAACTTGCTTTTTTGTGTCCACCCAATAGGTATGAAGCGTA
Source organism: uncultured Alphaproteobacteria bacterium (assembly GCA_963735385.1). GTDB lineage: Bacteria > Pseudomonadota > Alphaproteobacteria > Rhizobiales > Rhizobiaceae > CAVTKY01. The sequence continues at coordinate 43,599 of CAVTKY010000014.1, forward strand.
AAGCAGCAAGTCAACCTGTGGCACGGACGGATGAATTCTGTCGAACTTGGGGAGATCGGTTTCGGCTACCGGCCGCGCGCTCCCTATGCGTGCGATCCGGCGCAGTCGCGCGGCCGCTTCTGTGACGAAGTCGAGAGCCCCACCCGCACGCCATTCCAGCGCGATCGCGACCGCATCATCCATTCGACCGCCTTCAGGCGGCTCAAGCACAAAACCCAGGTCTTCGTAGCGCATGAAGGCGATCACTACCGGACGCGGCTGACACACACGATCGAGGTGGCGCAAATCGCCCGGGCCTTGGCGCGTGCGCTGCGCTGCGATGAAGACCTTGCCGAGGCGGTGGCGCTTGTTCACGATTTCGGCCACACCCCCTTCGGCCATACGGGCGAGGATGCGCTGAACGAGAAAATGGCCGGCTGGGGCGGCTTCGACCACAACGCGCAGTCGCTGCGCATCGTGACCAAACTCGAGCGCCGTTATGCGGAATTTGACGGGCTCAACCTGACTTGGGAGACGCTGGAGGGGCTGGTTAAACACAATGGTCCGTTGACCGACTCCAACGGCGCAGGGCTGAAGGGTCCGGTGCCACAAGCGATCCTCGACTATTCCACACTGCATGATCTCGAACTCGACCGGTTCGCGAGCCTTGAGGCTCAGTGCGCGGCGATTGCGGACGACATCGCCTACGACACGCATGATATCGACGACGGATTGCGGGCGGGGCATCTTAGCCTCGATATGCTGGACGAGGTTCCGCTAACACGGGAAATCCTTCAGAGCGTGCGCGACCGCTATCCGGCGCTCGACCCCGTGCGCGCGGGGCACGAGCTGATGCGCAGGCAGATCACGGCGATGGTCGAGGATGTGATTGCGAACGCGACGTCGAACATCGCGGCGCTCAAGCCTGGGAGCGCGGACGACGTGCATCGCGCGGGGCGACCGATCGTAACGTTTTCGGCCGAGATGACGGCTGCCGAGAAGGTATTGAAAGAGTTCCTCTACAAGAACCTCTATCGTCATCCGAACGTGATGCGCGTCCGGGCTGACGCGGAAAAGGTCGTTCGCGATCTCTTCGATGCCTATTTCGCCGATCCAGCCATCATGCCGGAAGGCTGGCGGGAAGTGCTCGTGCAGGCTGAGGACCACGTCAAGGCCCGCCATGTCTGTGACTTCCTCGCCGGAATGACAGATACCTACGCACTTAAGGAACATAGGCGTTTGTTTGACCGCACGCCGGATTTGGGATAGGGCGGGCTGTTTTCCGGCGGAAGCAAGCCGGATATATTCCGAAATCCCCTGGACTTGACCGATGAATATCTTCGCCGATTTCAACGAGCGGATCAAAAAGATCGTCGAAACGCTTGAATTTAAATCTAAAGACGGCGGGGCGCTTGATCTGTCGCGTATTACGGTCGAGCCGCCGCGCGATCCGTCGCATGGCGACCTGGCGACCAATGCGGCGATGGTTCTGGCCAAGCCAGCGGGCGAAAATCCACGAATGCTGGCCGACAGGATCGCAGCCGAACTGAGGCGCGATCCCGACGTGGCCGCGGTCGATGTCGCAGGCCCGGGCTTCGTCAACCTGAAACTCAACGCGCGCTTTTGGCAGGCTCGCCTTGCCGGCATGCTCGATTCCGGGCTCGACTACGGGCGCTCGAAGGTAGGCGCTGGCCGGAAAGTCAATGTCGAATACGTCTCGGCAAATCCCACCGGGCCGATGCATGTCGGTCACTGCCGTGGTGCGGTCGTGGGCGATGCGCTGGCCAACCTCCTGGCTTTCACCGGCCACGACGTCACAAAAGAATATTACATCAACGATGCCGGCGTTCAGATCGACGTTCTGGCGCGGTCGGTCATGCTGCGTTACCGGGAGGCGTTGGGCGAAGAGATCGGTGAGATACCGCCGGGTCTCTATCCGGGGGACTATCTGGTGCCAGTCGGTCAGGCGCTCGCCAGCGAGTTTGGGCCGGCATTGCTCGATAAACCCGAGAGCGAGGCCACGGCCATCGTCTCCGACCGCACTATCGACGCCATGATGGCAATGATCCGGGAAGACCTGGCGCTGCTTAACGTGCATCACGAGGTTTTCTTCTCGGAACGGAACCTGCATGCGGACAACGCGAGGGCGATCCGCTCGGCCATTACGGATCTGACGCTGAAGGGCCACGTCTACAAGGGCAAACTGCCGCCGCCGAAAGGGCAGAAGCCGGAGGATTGGGAAGACCGCGAACAGACCCTGTTCCGTTCGACCGATGTCGGCGATGACATCGACCGACCGCTGGTCAAGTCGGATGGCAGCTACACCTATTTTGCCGCTGACGTGGCCTATCTCAAGGACAAGCTCGAACGCGGCTTCAACGATCTCATCTTCGTGCTTGGCGCCGATCACGGCGGCTACGTCAAGCGCATGGAGGCGCTGGCGAAGGCGGTTTCCAGCGGCACGGCGACGCTCACTGTCCTCCTCTGCCAACTGGTGAAACTCTACCGCGATGGCGAGCCGGTCAGAATGTCCAAGCGGGCAGGGGAGTTCGTCACTTTGCGGGACGTGGTGGAGGAAGTCGGGCGCGACCCGATCCGCTTCATGATGCTCTACCGGAAGAACGACGCGCCACTCGATTTCGACTTCGCCAAGGTGACCGAGCAGTCGAAGGACAATCCGGTCTTCTACGTCCAGTATGCCTCTGCACGGACGCATTCGGTTTTCCGGCAGGCGCGGGAGCAGTTCCCGGGCGAAACATTCGAGCGCGGATCGCTTAAAGCTGCCGCAGGGGAATTGGCGGATGAGGGCGAGATTGCGCTGATCAAGAAGCTGGCGGAATACCCGCGTTTGATCGAAAGTGCTGCGCTCTCGCACGAGCCCCACAGGCTCGCTTTTTACCTCTACGATCTGGCCAGCACCTTCCATGCGCACTGGAACCGCGGCACCGATAATATCGACTTACGTTTTGTTAAGGTTAACGACCGACAATTGACCCATGCCAGACTCGGGCTGGTGCAGGCCGTTTCCGACGTTTTGACGTCGGGCCTGGCGTTGATCGGGGCGGAGGCGCCGACCGAAATGCGCTAGGGAAACCGGGGTTTCCTGTCACCTTTTGCCCACATTGCGCTGGTAGGGCCAACCCCAAGTGACGTCGCCGGCGTCCGACTGAGTGCGAGTGCGGAAAAGACCATGGCAGACAGAAAGCAGCATAAGAAAGCCGACCAATCCGACATCCACAGCGATGATCCCTTCGCGGAATTGACGCGCATCATGGGGTTCGATCCCCGTGTGCCAGTGACCCGCGCCCAGCCCAGTAGCATCCAGAAGACGCCGTCTGCGGCGCCTGACGAGGACGATCTGTCGATCGACCTCGAAAAGGAATTGATCAGCGAATTCGAAGATTTGGAAAATGGCGCTGTTGCTGCCGCAGCAGAGCCGGCCCCAGTGTATTCGCCAGCGTCGTCTTCGTGGCAGGTCCGGTCAGCGTCAAACGGCGCTACCCAGCCGACGGAAGATTTCGACGTCGTTTTCGATGCCGAACTGACCGAGCCGGTGCGGAACGCGTCGATTGCCGACGATCTCGAGACAGCACTGGACGAGGAACTGGAAGCTGCCTTGGTCGGCGGTCAAAGTTGGGAAGAATTAGCGACCGGGGAGAGTGCGGAAGTTCGCGGCGATGCGCAGGCAGAGGAAGTAACGGCATCTGGTGAGACCGCTCGTTACGAAGCCAGCGAAACCTTCAATACCGAAGCGGCGGATCAGCCTCTTGCGGAGGAAGATGCCCTTGTGGAGGAATTCCACGCGGCCCTCGCTGAAGAGTCCGCATCCGTTGCGTCCGAGAACTGGTCTGAGGACACTGAGGCGACTGAATTCGCCAATCCGCTCGTGGACGCTATCGAGAAGACCTTTATTACCCGCGAAGAGGCGGTCGAGCCTGAAGCGCAGGCTCAAATTGCAGACGCCGAACCCGCCACCGATGACTTCGATGCTTCTGACGAAGTGCCGCTTATTCCGCTTGGCGCCGCGCGCGATTTTGCCCGCTTGGAGGACGCCGAAGCGCCGGTCGATATGGATTTCGAGGCCGAGTTCGCCGCCGAACTGGAGCAGGATGGACCGAAGGCCGCCCAGGCGGACGACGATCTAGAGGCAGAACTCAGCGCGTTGCTCGGCAAGACCACGGCTGCGGTGGCATCGCATGCCGGCGTGGCTCCGTCGGAGGATTTCTCTTCCGAAGATGCGGAGCACATCTCCGACATGCTCACTAAAGAACTGGCGGCTGCCGCTGACACGGCATACGACAGCGAAGAGTCCGGGTTCTCGGAGGTTGTGCCGCAGAGTCATACCCACGACGACGCTGGCGTGGCGGTCTATGACGAGGCCGTGTTCGCGGCGCATGAGGCCGCGGCCGAACGTGCAGAGGAGCTGGATCACCGGGCGGAATTTCCTGAGTTCGATCATACTTGTGATCCGGTTGAAGTACCGGAACCGGAGCCGCAGGACGGCTATGGCCACCTCGCGGAGGAACAGGTCGAGGACAGGGTGCAGAGGTTCCGTCAGCCCACCGATGCAGATGGGCAGGCAGTTTTCGAACCAAGCGAAACCGTGTCAGCCCAGGTTTTCGACGATCCAATGGATGAGCAGCCCCTAGCTTATGCCGGCGTTGCGCCGCAGCCGGCTGCGGCATCCGAAACACGGCCTCAGGAAGAAGACGACCCGTTTGCGGCGCTTGCAGAATTGATGCGCAGCCCCAGCGCCGTATCGGCCAGCTCGATCGAACAGGACGTAGCGCGGAGCTATGCTCCGAGAGCAAGCGAGAGCCCAACAGCGCCAGGTGATTATCAGTATCAGAATCATTCATACGTCAATCGGGCGCCTGTGAACGTTCCGGATATTGAAACGGTGGATGTGCCGGAGGCTGCGGTCGCGCTTGCTGACGACCTGGAGATTCCGGATGTCGCCTTCGAGGACGATCTGCCGCTCGCGGCGGATTTTGACGATTTCGAAGCCGAGCTTGCCAGCGCGTTTGGCCAGCAAGCAGGCAGCGGAACCGCTTCTGCGTCCGTCGAGGCGGCCCGCCTGACTGTGCGCGATGTGCCCCGCGAGGCCTACCACAACGAGTTCGAGCAGCCCGCCCATCCGGCAGCGGGTGTGAATTACGCAAGCGGTGCGGCGATGGCGGCCGGGGCTGTGCTGGCGACGCAGGCGGCGGCAAGCGACAGCCGCGCAAGGGATCGCGATCACGACTTCGATAATTTAGGTGGCATCGGAGGTCAGGCCTCTGGCGCCTATCGGGCCGGCGATGAAGACGATCTCGACTTCGACCCGGCGCTGAACGAGGAGATGGCGATCCCGTCGTATCGTGACGCCGAGCGTCGGCCATCGAGCCGGCGCGGATTGCTTATCGCGGCGGTGGCCGGCGGTCTTGCCGTTGTTGGAGGGATTGCCGCCCTTGCTTGGAACTCCGGAAGTGGAGGTTCCGATGCGCCGGCGCTGGTTCGCGCCGACACCGATCCCATCAAGGTCAGGCCGGAAAATCCGGGCGGCACGGTTGTGCCCAACCAGGACAACAAGGTCTTTCAGACCATGAATGGCACTGAAACGGATGCCGCGCCGACGCAGGAGAAGCTGATTTCCGGCAATGAGGAGCCGGTCGATGTCGCAGCCCGCGCCCAGCCGCCAGCAGACGCATCCGACGTCGAAACGGTGGAAGACGCGATGCTTATGGCTGATGATGAGACCTCCACGGACGATCCGATCGCGGATGAAATCGCATCGGCGCCCAAGGGAGAGGATCGTGTGGCCGCGAACGGTGCGGACGAGGCCAGCTTGAACGACCCGGTCATCGCCGTTGCGCCGCGCCGCGTGCGCACCATGGTTGTCCGCCCGGATGGCACGCTGGTGCCAAGCGAAGAGCCAGTTGTTTCAGGGACTGAGACAGCATCGTCCGCAGAGGTTCCGGCTGGTTCCGATGCCGCCGCGCTGGAGCCGGCTGATCCGTCGAAGGATCTCGCCGATCCGACGGTCGCTCCTGAATCCACAGCCTCGCTTAAGCCGGACAACGCTGCTCCGACTGAACCGGCGGCCGCGCCGACGCAGTCCGCGCCTGACACCAACGCTGCTGCGCCCAAGGCGAAAACAGCCGCGCCCAAGCCTCATGTTCAGGCCAAGCAGTCGAGCATCCCGGCTTCCGGCCCGGTTGCTCCGTCACGTCCGGCTGACCAGCCGTTGGAGGTGGTCGGCGAGGTGCAGCCGCAGAAGGTTGCAGCCGCCACCACGGCAGCGACGCCCGCCGGCGCATGGTCCGTGCAGATCGCCTCGCAGCCCAGCGAAGCAGCGGCGAAATCGAGCTATGCAGATCTTGCACGCCGTTATGGCAGCGTGATCGGCGACCGTGGCGTCAACATCGTCAAGGCCGAAATCGCCGGCAAGGGTACGTTCTGGCGCGTCCGTGTGCCGGCCGGTACGCGCAATGAAGCTGTTTCGCTCTGCGAGAGCTACAAGGCGGCCGGCGGAAACTGCTTCGTGTCGAAGTAGCCCAATACGATTTTGCTCAATGGGCGTAGCCGTTGGCTGCGCCCCTTCTGCATTCGGCTCCCTGACAGGTGCGACAAAGGCCGCTTCACGCTAGAACTCGACGCCATGACCGAATCAAAATCGATGATCCTGGGGTGCTCCGGGAAATCTCTCACCGCCGAAGAAATTCGTTTCTATCGGGATGAGCGGCCTTGGGGTTTCATCCTGTTTGCTCGCAATATCGGCGAGCCGGAGCAGATAAAGGACCTCGTTCAGGCCCTGCGCGACAGCGTCGATCGCCCGACCGCGCCCGTTTTCATTGACCAGGAGGGAGGACGGGTGCAGCGGCTTCGCCCGCCGCTCGCGCCGAACTATCCCGCCGGCGCCGCACTCGGCGCGATCTATGGGCAGGATCGCGAGGCCGGTCTGCGTGCAGCATGGCTGCTTGCCAGGTTGCATGCCTTCGACCTCACCCGCTTCGGTATCACGGCGGACTGCCTGCCGGTGCTTGACGTGCCCATTGAGGGCGCCAGCGATGTGATCGGCTCGCGTGCCTATGGCATGGTACCTGCCGGCGTGGCCGCGCTTGGCCGGGCCGCCGCGGACGGCCTGATCGCGGGCGGCATGCTCCCTGTGATGAAACACATTCCCGGTCACGGCCGGGCGTTTTGCGACACGCATTTCGAACTGCCCACCGTCGATGCACCGCTCCAGGAACTGCGCGAACATGATTTTGCGCCGTTCAAGGCGCTCAACGACTTGCCCGCTGCGATGACCGCGCATGTGGTCTACAGTGCGCTCGACCCGAACAATCCCGCGACGACCTCGAAGAAAGTCATCGAGGAAGTGATCCGTGGCGAGATCGGCTTCGATGGGCTGCTCATGAGTGACGACACGTCGATGAAGGCACTTTCTGGGGATTTCCCAACGAAAGCAGCGTCAATCCTTGCAGCGGGCTGCGATCTGGTTCTTCACTGCAACGGCGTCATGGAAGAGATGGCGGGGATCGCGTCGCGTACGACGATCCTGACCGGAAAGGCGCTGGAACGCGCCGAACGCGCGCTGGAATGCATCGGCGCCGGCGACTTGAAGGAAGAGGTCGGGATTCGTGCGGAGTTCGCCGGCTATTTCGACGCGGTGGCGTAGCCGCCGCTTCAGGGGACGGAAAGGGACGTGACGGAGAACGAAAACAGGGGCAGCAAGCCGGTGCCGATGGAACGTCTCTGGGCGGAGAACGACGATTCGCGCGGCGTGAGCGAGCCATCGCTCGTCGTTGATGTCGCCGGTTTCGAAGGTCCACTCGACTTGCTGCTTCACCTTGCGCGGCACCAGAAGGTCGATTTGGCGCAAATCTCGATCCTCGCTCTGGCCGAGCAATATCTTCAGTTCATCGAAAGCGTGCGAGCAATGCGGCTCGAACTGGCCGCTGACTACTTGGTCATGGCGGCATGGCTCGCATACCTGAAGTCAAAGCTGCTGATCCCGAAACAGTTGGGCGAGGAGAGCGAGAGCGGCGAGGAAATGGCCGCCGTGCTCCAGTTCCGCCTGAAGCGGCTCGAGGCAATGCGCGACGCTGCGGCGCGGCTCGTCAATCGGAACCGGTTGGGCCGCGACGTCTTCGCGCGGGGCATGCCCGAGCTTGTGATCGTCGAAAAGCGCAATGAATATTCCGCCACGCTCTACGACCTGCTCACCGCCTACGCCATGCAACGCCAGCGGCAGGCGATCACCACTGTGCGCATCGCCAAGCGCGATGTCTGGTCGCTTAAGCAGGCGAGAGAAATGTTGATCAGGATGATCGGCGAGTTTCGCGACTGGACCGACCTCGACAGTTTCTTGATCCGCTATTTGGCGAACGACGAAGCGCGCCCCACCGCGATTGCAAGTTCCTTTGCGGCCACCCTCGAGCTTGTCAGGGAGGGGCGGATGGAAATCCGCCAGCACGAAGCATTCGCCCCGCTTTATATGCGTGACCTGCGGCAGGCGCCGAAGGCGATTAAGGTGACCCATGAGTGAAAGCCGAAACGCGACCGTGATCCCTTTCGTGATCGACGAGGAGGGAGAGGGCCAAATGCATGACCATAATCCCGCCGAACGCCTGTTTCTTGGCGAGGTGGTGCGCATGGCAGAGGCGATTGTGTTCGCCAGCGCCGAGCCAGTTGCAGACAGGCAACTCACAGCGAGGCTGCCGGACGGCATCGACGTGCCAACAGTGATGGCCGAATTGCAGCGGGTCTACGAGAAACGCGGCGTCAATCTCGTCCGCGTCGGCGATGGATGGGCATTTCGCACCGCATCCGACCTCGGCTTTCTGATGAGCCGGGACACCGTGCAACAGAAGAAGCTGTCGCGGGCCGCGCTCGAGGTTCTGGCCATCATCGCCTATCACCAGCCGGTCACACGGGCCGAGATCGAAGACGTCCGTGGAGTGGAGACCTCGAAAGGCACCCTGGACACGCTCATGGAGACCGAATGGGTAAGGATGCGTGGCCGCCGCCGCACGCCGGGTCGGCCGGTAACCTATGGCACGACAGAGAAATTTCTCGACCACTTCCAGCTTGAGGAAATCCGTGATCTGCCGGGTATGGAGGAACTGAAGGGCGCCGGGCTGCTTTCGGTTCGCATGCCTGCCAATTTCTCCATGCCGCTTCCTCCTTCCGATCCTGATGCGCTGACCGAGGACGAGGATCCGCTGACGGATATCGACCTTGAGGAACTCGGCCTGTTGACACCTCGCGTGGAGGATGATTGACCGGAGCCGGAAAACTATTCCGGCATCCGAAGGTTTTAGTGTGGCAACGCAGGAAGCGCATCCGGTATCGCGTGTGACCGCCGGCGTCACTTTTGCCGCGCGCCTGTCGTTCGAAAAAATCAGTCACGCATTCGGCCCCAACAATGAGACCCTGCGCGATATTTCGCTCTCGGCTGAGCCGGGGGAGGTGCTTTGCTTGCTCGGGCCGTCCGGATCCGGCAAGACCACGCTGCTCAGAATCGCCGCTGGCATCGAAAGTCAGACCACCGGCCGCGTGCTGATGAATGACAAGGAAATTGCTGGACCGTCGGTCTTCCTTCCGCCGGAAAAGCGCTCCATCGGGCTCGTTTTCCAGGACTTTGCCCTGTTTCCGCATCTGAGCATCCTCGACAACGTCCGCTTTGGCCTGACGGCACTGTCGCGAGAGGAAGCCAAGCGCGAGGCTACGATCGCGCTCTCCAGGGTCGGCCTGGAACACTACGCCAGCTCTTACCCCCACATCCTTTCCGGTGGCGAGCAGCAACGTGTGGCGCTGGCGCGTGCACTGGCGCCGCGGCCGTCCGTGCTGCTGATGGACGAGCCGTTCTCCGGACTGGATTCGCGGCTGAAGGATGTTGTGCGGGCGGAAACCCTGGACATACTGCGTCACAGCCGGGCCACCGCGATTGTGGTTACGCACGACGCGGAAGAAGCAATGCGCATGGGCGACCACATCGCGCTTTTGAGGAACGGGCGGCTGGTGCAGGTCGGCAGCGCCGAGGAACTCTACCAGCATCCGGTCGATTTGTTCGCGGCTGGCTTTTTCTCGGAACTCAACACCTTCGACACGAAGGTTAAAGACGGCATGGCCGACACGCCCGTGGGTAAAGTCGAGGCCGCCGGCCTCGGGGAGGGCGCCAAGGCGACGGTGGCCATCCGCATGGCAGGGTTTGACGTCAGCGAAAATGGCGGCGGAATCCCCGCCCGCGTCATATCGCGCCGCTATCTTGGTGTCGTCGAGTTGCTGGATCTGGCAGTACAGGGTTCGGAAGTTCCTGTCCGGGCTCGGGTAAGGTGCGGCGCTTTGTCCGCAGCCGCGCGTGATATTTGGCTATCGTTGAGAAAGTCCGATGTGCTTGTGTTTGAAACCCGGCCCGAAAACGCATAAATCAACAAAGAGAAACCGGTCGAGAGAGATTTTACAATGGGTTCCTTTTCGATATGGCACTGGCTCATCGTGCTGGTGGTCGTGCTGCTGCTTTTCGGGCGTGGCAAGATTTCCGAACTGATGGGCGACATGGCCAAGGGCATCAAGAGCTTCAAGAAGGGCATGTCCGAGGACGATGAGGCGGAAACCGCCAGGACCGTGGAGCACCGTACCGACGAAGCGGTCAAAACGGCCAAGGAAAAGGCGACAAAGTCCTGACCTCGAGGCGACACGACGCCTCCGCTGCCCGGAACGTGAGCGATGTTTGATATCGGCTGGACCGAAATGCTGGTCATCGCGATCGTGATGATCGTGGTTGTCGGGCCGAAGGATTTGCCGCGCATGCTGCGCACCTTCGGCAAGACAACGGCGAAGCTGCGCTCCATGGCAGGCGATTTTCAGAAGCAGTTCAACGAGGCGCTGAAGGAAGCGGAGCTGGAAGACGTCAAGAAATCGGTCGACGATCTGCGCAGTTTCAATCCGGCGAATGAGATCAAGAAACAACTCAACCCGTTCGAGAAGGCGGCGCAGGACATCCGCTCCGGGCTCGATTCGGCGTTGAAACCGTCGCCGCCGGTTGCCGCCCAGCCGGCAATGACGCAAGCGTATCCCGCCGAACCTTTGAAGAACGGTGCAACCGAAATACCGGGCGTCAACGGTCCGATTTCCATGCCGTCCGCGCCGGCCTTCCCGGCCAATGCGGAGGCGTCCGCGCCTGTGGGCTCCAATGTGCCTGAGCCGGCACGCGCCGCCAAGCCCAAGGTCGCACGCAAGACAGGAACTGCAAAAACGCCTGCCAGGCCAAAGGCGGCTGAGAAGCCAAAGCTGGCAGCAAAGCCAAAGACTCCCGCAAAGAAGACAGGCGGACGCGCCTCGTGAGTGCCGAAGACCAGGAAATCGACAAATCCTCGGCGCCCTTGATCGAGCACCTGATCGAGCTGCGTTCCCGCCTGATGTGGTCGATCGGCGGCTTTTTTGCCGCGTTCCTGGTCTGCTTCTTCTTCGCGAAAGAGCTCTTCAACCTGCTCGTAATCCCCTTCAAATGGGCGGTCCACTGGGCCGGTCTCGCCAATGACAAGGTTGAGCTGATCTACACTGCGCCGCAGGAATTCTTCTTCACGCAGGTCAAGCTCGCCATGTTTGGCGGGCTTGTCATCGCCTTTCCGCTGATTGCCGCCCAGATCTACAAATTCGTTGCGCCCGGCCTTTACCGCAATGAACGCGCGGCTTTCCTGCCGTTTCTTATCGCATCGCCGATCCTGTTTCTGATGGGCGGCGCGCTGGTCTACTTTTTCTTCACCCCGATGGTGATGTGGTTTTTCCTCGCCATGCAACAGACGGGGCCGGACAGCGAGGTGCAAATTTCCTTGCTGCCGAAGGTTTCCGAATATCTCAGCCTGATCATGACCTTGATCTTCTCCTTTGGCCTGGTCTTCCAGCTGCCCGTGGTGACAACGCTGATGGCCCGCGTCGGTCTTTTGACCTCGGAGGGGCTTAAGGAAAAACGCAAATGGGCGATCGTGATCGCCTTCGTCGTCGCGGCCGTGCTGACGCCGCCCGATCCTGTCAGCCAGATCGGCCTCGCGCTGCCGACGATCCTTCTCTACGAAGTGTCGATCTGGGCCGCCCGGATGGTTGAGCGGAAACGAGAGCAAGAGCGCCAGTCGGCCGAAAAGGAAGCGAGCAAATCCTCGACGCCGGCTACGTCATAGCGCGGCAGACGCGCTGGCGGGGCGTGGACAAATCTTCGCTCATTCCGCCTCGCGCACGAAAATACCCGTTTGAGATCAATGTGATGACGGCATCGTCGTGATGTCACGGGGCGTTCTGTGTCCACAGCCTTCGGCTTCGCCTCGATAGTCACCGCAATTCCTCAAACGAGAGGTTTCCCGGTTGGAAACAGGCGAGGATTTGAGGAAGGCACGGTCCGCCAGACTTGTTACACGCACCGTTCGAACTATCTCATAAGCAATAACGAGCGATGAGCAGCGAATGAATTGCGCTTCAGCCACGAGGTGCGGGAACTCGCCCTGGTCAGGAGGTTTAACGTCATGCCTACATCAGCCGAGAACAGACGGAAAAGCGAACAGCCTGCGATGCACACACCACCTGTCGTGTCGTCGCACGCGTGGGAGGCGGCGCGCGAGAGGCTGCTCGTGAAGGAAAAGGCCCAAACCCGCGCCCGTGACGCCCTGGCCGCCGAGCGCCGGCGAATGCCGTGGATGGCCGTGGAGAAAGCGTATGCGTTCGAGGGGCCAGCGGGCAAGGCCAGCCTGCTCGACCTGTTCGACGGCCGGCATCAGCTGATTGTCTACCGCGCCTTCTTCGAGCCGGGGGTTTTCGGTTGGCCCGACCAGGCCTGCCGGGGCTGCTCCATGGTGGCTGACCAGGTCGCCCACGTCGCCCACCTGAACGCCCGTGACACCACTCTCGTCTTCGTCTCGCGTGCGCCTCAGGCAGATATAGCCCGGCTGAAGGCGCGGATGGGCTGGGAGATGCCGTGGTTCACCATCACGGAAAGCTTCGACGCCGACTTCGGTGTGGACGAGTGGCACGGCACGAACGTGTTCTACCGCGACGGCGGCCGGGTGTTCCGCACCTACTTCATCAACAACCGCGGCGACGAGCAGATGGGGAGCACCTGGAACTACCTCGACATCACGCCGCTGGGCCGGCAGGAGGTCTGGGAGGACTCGCCCAAGGGCTATCCTCAGACCCCGACCTACAAATGGTGGAACTGGCACGACAGTTACGTCGCAGACGCTGCACCCGACAAGAAGTGGGTCGAAGTGTCGGACGCCGGAGAGGCGGCGTTCCGGAACGAACAAGCAAAGCCCTGAGCCATGCCTGTTCCGGCTGATCCGTCGGGCAGCGACCCGATGGAACGCCGCCGCGCTCAGGGCAGCGGCTACTTGCGCACGAGCCGGAATCCGAGATTGTCCGGAGGCAGGCCGACGGCGCAGCCGCCGCTTTTTCCGTCGCGGATGAAGTTTGACATGTAGGTGCGGTGGAAGCCTTCGACGACGTGCACGCCGCAATTGTCGACCCGGCTCTCAATGGTCTGGCCGTCGCTTGAGATGGCTGAACGCTGATAACAACTCGACGTCCATTCCCAGACATTGCCGGCCACATCGGCGACGCCCTTGGAGTTCGCACCGAACGCGCCGCGCGAGCGCGGCTCCGGGTCCGCCTTGCGAGCCATGGCCACTTCTCGCCTGTAGCTTGAAAGCCAGCCCCGGGCGGGATTGTTAGGGTCTTCCTCGAGAGGCTCCACATCAGCCGTGAACCGCTCGCCCGCGGCAAAGGCCCACTCTTCGTCGGTCGGCAGCCGCCAGGTCTCCCCGGTCGCCTCCGAGTACCACGCAGCATAGTCAGTCGCGTCGAGATAGCTCACGCCGGTGACGGGCACGTCGCCGGTTCCACGCGCATCCGCCGGTGCGCACACGCCGTCATTCACGCAGCGATCATATTCGCCGAGACTAACCTGGTAGGTCATGATCTCGAGTGGCTTTTCAATTTCAATGCGGACGCGCGGAGCGGCCGCCGGGTGGCCTTGTTGGAGAAATTCGCCGGGTTGAGGATGGGTGAACGACCTTGGTGGGAGGATGACCATTTGAGCCGGCGGCAATTCGCTCCGATCTTCCCCGGTGGCCGGGACCAGACCCTCCAGCCCAAGCGCCGCGGCCGAGAGGGCAATGGCTCCCGCGAAGCCGAAGATCAGTTTCGGCCTAGAGCGGCGTGCATCCGGACGGAACCGGACCGCCGCTCTATCCCTTTGTTTTCGCCGCATTTGTGCGACGCCAAGTGATTCCACTTGGCTGCAAAATGCTCTAGCGAATGGCATGATCTGTCCTTCCTGCAAAAACGCGGCCCGGCAGGTTCCGGCGGGCCGCGTTGATCGTTTCCGCGACGACCTAGAGCGCCGTGCGTCCTTTTGGACGCACAAAGGACGCTCTAAGTTGTTAAATCTACGCATCGTGCTTACCGAAAATCGATCCCGATTTTCGGGCCGATGCGCTAGTTCGATGCGATGGGCGCCGGCGCCGCGACCTGCTTCATCAGGTCATCGTTCCACTCGCCTTCGACGGTGAAGTGCGCTGTGGCGCCAAGTTCGACCGCCTCGATGAGATTGTGGTTCACATAGGCATAGACGCCGGGCTGCAGGAACGTATAGAGCGCCGCCCCCGCCGAGCCGCCGCGGATGAACCAGGTCTCGAGGTCCTTGGCGGGCGGGTTCGCGAACTTGCCTTCTTCCCAGACATAATCGCCATGCCCGCCAATCAGGTGCGGCCGCGTATCGCGGTTCGCCTGCGAGTGAACGATCAGGACCGTCTCACCGACCTTGGCCTTCATGGCGTTCTCACCGGTCAGCGAACCTACCTTGCCGTTGAAGACGACATGGGTCGGGATCAGGCCGCGCATGGCCGCCAGAGTGTCGGCATAGCTGTCGCCGAGCGACTCGAAAGTCTTGTAGTTTCCGGCCTCGTCCCGTGGAATGTAGAACTCATTCTCGCCGACATAGTAGATCCGGTCGTAGCGCACTGGTTCGCCCTTGTCGTTCTTCAGCCCGTCGCGGGGCAGCACCATGACCGTTCCGCTCATACCCGACACAACATGCCAAGGGATCATCCCCTCGGGCGCACAGTGATAGACAAAGGTTCCGGTCCGCGTCGCCTTGAATCGGAGCGTTACCTGTTCGCCGGGGCTGACGTGCGTCAGCGCTCCGCCTCCGAGCGCACCGGTGGCGGCGTGGAAGTCGATATTGTGCGGCATCTCGTTGGTTTCGGGATTGACCAGCGTCAGTTCCAGATAATCGCCCTCATGGACGACCATCATCGGGCCAGGGATCGAACCGTTGAAGGTCATGCCCCTGAGGGTCGTTCCCTCGTCGTCGATGACGATCGGCTTTTCCTCGATTGTCATCGTGAACTCGACCACCTTCGGGCCGCCTGCGGCAACCTGCTTGTGCTCATGGACGAAGGGCGGAGCCACAAGCGCCACCTTCTGGCGTGGCAGTGCGGCGACTTCGGCCGTCTGCGCCATTGCCGGAAGCGCTTGTATCGCGGCCGCCGCGGCAGCCGCCATGGCTGCTCCGATGAGGGCTTCGCGTCGCGTGAACATTTTAATCTCCTTGTGAAATGTCGTTATCGACAGGAGAACCGTATGCGCCCGGTGCCAATCCATCTTTGTGCTGGCGCAAAGAGGGCGCGGGCATGCGCCGGAGCGGATCACCGTTTCATGGGATCGATGACCCGCTCTAAGCATTTGTTTTTCCGCAATTCTGGGCGGAAAACCGGTTCCCGCTTTTCCTGGAATTGCTCTGGGTGCGACAATTTGGACCGGATCGACCCGGGAGGCGGGGAAGCGGGGGCGGCCGGACGGACCCCGTTGCCCGCCGGCTACCGAGGACATTTTGGCTCTTCAGGAGGTGAACGAAACGACGCGCAAACGCCGTCGGCTCAATGCGCCTTCGGCCGCGTCAACGCGGCTCCGTATGCCAGGGCAAAGCCGAGAAACGCGGCCGACCACGCGCCGCCAGCAATCTGGATCAGCAAAAGGTCCGGCACGAACGCGGCTGCGATCCTGACCAGGGCAGCCGTCAGGACGGCGGTGAAGATCAACATGGCGTCGCGGCCCGCCCGCAGCGCGCGCCCCGTGTGCCCCAGCGTCGCCCTCACCATCACAGCGAGCGTCATCGTGCCGATGGCGCCACCACCCAGCGCATGAATGCCGGCCGCGGCAGGGACGGCTGAGGGAAACAGGATGGATAGCGCAATCAGCATCATGCCGATAGGAATGAAGGCGTAGGCGAAATGGAGGATGAGGATCAGCGGATCGGCAAAAGTGCGGTCGCCGGCCCAGCGGGCGAGGCGCGTCCCTTGGAGCACCGTGGCGGTAGCGAGAGCGATGGCCGTGCCGCTCGCTTCGGGGAAACCGCACCACGCGAGCAGCGCACCAGCGGAAACAGCGACGGCGCATGTGTCGAAATTGCCGAATGGAGAGGGAAGCCGTCCGGGATTTTCGCGCGCCAGCCAGTTTCTTGTGAAGCTCGGGACGATGCGCCCGCCGATGACCATGATGAGAAGTATGGCTGCCGTCATTCCGAGCCGCCTGCTTACATCCGAAATTCCAAACGCATAAGCTTCGACATGGAAGCAGACGTTCGCGGCGAGCAGCACCGCAAGCGGAGCGAGCACCTTCAGGTTCCGCCAGTTGCGGCCAGATATAATTTCGCGCGCCGCCGCAACGGCAACGGCGGCCAGGAAGGCGCAATCGACCGCCGCTGCGACCTGCCATCCCAGGAAACCTGAGAAAAAGACGGCGATGCGGCCGGCGACCCAAAGCACCACGAGCATAAGCAATGGCAGCCCGAGGACCGGCAGTCGCCCTGTCCAGTTCGGAATCGCCGTCAGCAGGAACCCGGTCACGATGGCGGTCAGATAACCGAACAGCATCTCGTGCACATGCCAGTCGACGGGAGCGAAGACGCTGAATGTCTCGACATGCCCGGAATAGGCCGGGATCCAGCACAGGATGGAAAGGCCGGCATACACGGAGCCGAGCAGAAAGAACGGGCGAAACCCATAGGAAAGAATGGCTGGTCCCTCATAGGGCCGCAGACGCGGAACGCCCATTTTAACTCCTCTGAGAACGAGATGACCGAGCGAGCCCCCTCCAGGCCCGCCCGGTCCGCCCTGCACGTGAATGGTAAATGGTGAATGGTGAATGGTGAATGGTAAGTATAACATTCTTAACCCTAATAAAAGAAACCATTTTTCAATTATACTAATTGATACTTAATATTCACCATTCACCATTCACCATTCACCATTCACCATTCACCGTTCTACTTCGCTGCAACCGCTTGGCCGAAAAGTTCGGCGAAAGCCGCTTTGGCCTTTCCCGCCTGCTTCACGGCCTTGGCTTCGTCGGCGTTGACCGGCTGCCCCACGACGATCAGGGCGACCATGCCCATGCCGTAGTGCGGGGCGCATTTGATGCCGTAGACGCCTTCCTGCTGCAGGGTCACGGAAAATTCCTCGTTCATCTTGCTCTTGAACGCTTCGGCCCCTCCGGGGATCATGCCCTTGATCGTCTCGGCATTGTGCGACTTGTCCGACGGCACGAACTTGATCGTGTCCCCCGGCAACGCCTGCACCAGGTTGGGCTGGAAGACCATCGCCCCTTTCTCTCCCTTGTTGAGCATCTGGATCACGTGCTCTTCCGCCGAAGCGCCACTCACCAATGCGAGGAGGGACAACATGGCGGCGGCAAAAGCGGAGGGTTTCATGGAATTGTTCCTTTCTTCCGATGGTGAAGTTGGCCGCCTCACTAGCGGGAAATGCGGCGCGCCAATTTGCGCTAGCGCAAACTGGCGTTAGAAAGGACGGCGCCTGCGCGGGGAAGATGGACGAACGGCTTCGCGGCGCGCATTATTTCGGAAGCCCAGGAAAGTGCGTCTTATCAAAGCGATGAGGGACAACACGGAGGCGGCAAAAGCGGAGGGCTTCATACAATTCTTCCTTTCTTTTGACGGTGGTGTCAGGCTAACGTGAAGCGCGGCCGGCCAATTTGCGTTGGCGCAAACTGGGGTTAGAAAAGGATTGCGCCTGTCCAGCAAGGACATCCGGCTCGATGGGCGTCAGAAGAGGGCCAGTGGCGCTTGATAGATCGCTGATTGCCGGACTGCCGCTGTTCGAAGGCCTGACCGCCGGGGAGATGGACGAGCTGCTTCGCGGCGCGCGGTCGGCCCGCTATCCCAAGGACACCGCCGTGTTCGACCAGGACGCGGAAGCCCATTCCTTCTTCGTGCTTCTGGATGGGCACATCCGCGTCGTGCGTACCACGCCCGACGGCCATCAGGTGATCGTCAGATACATCAGCAAAGGCGAGGTTTTCGGCGTCGCTGCCGCGCTCGGCCGGACCACGTACCCGGCGAGCGCCATCGCGGCAGTGGACTGCGTGGCGCTGGTCTGGCCGCATGCGCTGTGGCAGCGACTGTCCGCGAAGTTTCCGGTGTTCGGCGCCAACACTACAAGACCGTCGGCAGCCGGCTCCAGGAAACACAGACCCGCGTCGTCGAGATGTCGACCGAGCAGGTGGAGCAGCGCGTCGCACGTGCGCTGCTGCGCCTCGTGAACCAGACGGGGCGGAAAACGGCCAGCGGCATCGAGATCGACTTTCCGATATCGCGCCAGGACATCGCGGAAATGACAGGCACAACGCTGCACACCGTCAGCCGCCTGCTGAGCGCATGGGAGGAAAAAGGGATCGTTACGAGCGGTCGCCAGCGGGTGACGATCGTCGACGCGCATCGGCTGATGGTGCTGTCAGAAGGCCGGGAAGGGCACTAGGGTGTATCGGGATTCAGGTGATGCCGGGCTGCAAATGGCTATCTTCTGCGCTTCCCGTACTCACGTACCCGAATGTACGCTGCGCTCCGGTTCCCGAAAACCGCCATTTTCGGCTCGGCCTGACCTGAATCTCAACACACCCTAATCTAAGCAACTCCCAAAATCGCCCTTTCTAGCTCCGCGACGACGGCGCACAGATCGAGGTGGTGCGCCCGGCAGGCGTCGGCTACCGTGTGGAAAATGCCAATCGGGCATCCGACACAGAGCATCCGACGCCTGATGACCACGGAGACGGTGGACGGCCACGTTCTCATCATCTCGTCGACTCTCAAGTCGGCAACAGGCATGGGATAGGTTTTCACGGAACGCTCCAACAAAGAACACAAGAGTGGTCCGACCACACACGTGTCGTCGTTGCTCTTCCGCAAAGAGCGTGTTGAAAGTATTCCTAAAAGCTACCCCCGGCGTGCGTTGGAGACGGCCGGCGTCGAATTCATCGCCGAGAACGGCGGTGGACCTGGTGTCAGATTGAAAAAAGGGAGCGGACAAAACAGCTGAGGGATCATCTTCCTTTAGCCTAAGAAAAGGTGAGCTAACGTTTGTTGTATCTCAACAAGGGATCTGATTGATTGAGCCAATCTGGAACGCCGACGTCTTCCTCTGAATACTCCCCTCGGATTGCACGCTCCCGCATATCGCCCATGTGGCGCTGCCCAAAGTGCAGTCGAAAAAGCAATTCTGTTACAGCATTATCATCTAGCGCGACAAATTCTAGGTGCGATTCGCAGTATTTCATAGACGGAATACGCAATACGTCATGAATAGCTATCAGGGAAGAGGTAACGCTATCCCGCGTGACAGCTTCCAGTGGAGAACCGACACGCCTATACGCTAGATCATTATGCGCAATTTTCCGATTTCTCCAATCTCTGCAAAATGTCGAGGCCTCGACAGCCTTTTCTACCAAATTGCTCAAAGATGGTTTGATGTCATCTTCGACCAATTCAGGTAGTTGGAGGATAGTAAGATTTTCCTTCTTTCCTGTTTTGAGAGGATCTGTCAGACGCCCAATCCCTAGCAGAACATACTCAAAAAATACCCTCTGAACATTTCCGAAGAAATTACCACCCGAGTCGTTCAAAAGCGTAATTCGTTCCGATCGCTCAAATAGCGTTTCATACTGGTTCCATAGAGAGCTTACATAATATGTTTCTTGTAGAATCCAGAAAAACACCGTTCCGAGTTCGTCACCCATAGATTTTTTGTATTTTTCCAGAAATTCCTCTGCAGTACGATATGTCATCCGCTCAACAATTCTGGTCGAATTTGAACAATGTGTGGCTAGAAAAGGCTTGAGAGTGGTGTTCGGAGGGCGCCTCAACTACACCCGCTCGTCGACCCGCAGGTGTCGCATTTCTCGCAGGTGCCGTTGCGGACCATGGTGAAGTTCTGGCATTCCGAGCACATGTTGCCGGTGTAGCCCTGCATGATCGCCCGGCTACGGCGCTCGGCGGCGAGCGCCTTGGCCTCGGAGGCCTCCTTCGCGGCGGCGTCGGTGAACAGGCCGGAGGTTTCCGCAGTACCTTCCTGGTCGGCGACGCGTTCGCTCATTTCGCGTGCGCGCTCTTCATAGTCGCGCTTGAAGGCGGTGACTTCGTCGCGCAGTTCGGAAACGAGGGGCTTTAGCGCCGTCACTGTGACGGCCGGCGAGATCGCGCGGACATTCGAGCCCGAAATGCCGGTCGGGGCGGAGCGTACCGGCTGGCCGCCGCCGCTTGCGCTGCCGGCCGGACCGGACCCGCCGGAGCCTTTGGCCTCATTGGAACCGGGCACCACCTTGAGCGGCGATGCGCCGCGCGTCAGGCCCTTGGAGAAGGGGAGCGCCCGGCCCTCATTGATGCCGCGGCCGAGTGCGGTGTTCGAGAAGTCGGACGTATCGACATGGGCCAGGTCGTTGCGGCCCAGATAGGACACAGCCAGCTCCCGGAACACATAGTCCAGGATCGAGGTCGCGTTCTTGATCGCGTCGTTGCCCTGCACCATGCCGGCCGGCTCGAACTTGGTGAAGGTGAAGGCCTCCACATATTCCTCGAGCGGCACGCCATATTGCAGGCCGAGCGAGATCGCGATGGCGAAATTGTTCATCATGGCCCGGAAGGCAGCACCTTCCTTGTGCATGTCGATGAAGATCTCGCCGAGGCGTCCGTCGTCGAATTCGCCGGTGCGGAGATAAACCTTATGGCCGCCGACGACGGCCTTCTGCGTGTAGCCCTTGCGGCGGTTCGGCAGCTTCTCGCGGTCGCGCACCACTTTCTCGATGATGCGCTCGACGATCTTTTCCGTCACCATGACGGCTCTGGCCGCGGTCGGGGCGGCGACGAGTTCCTCGATCAGGTCCTCTTCGTCATCCTCATCGGCGATCAGCGAGGCGTTCAGCGGCTGCGAAAGCTTGGAGCCGTCGCGATAGAGTGCATTGGCCTTCAGCGCCAGCTTCCAGGACAACATGTAGGCTTCCTTGCAGTCCTCGACCGTCGCCTCGTTCGGCATGTTGATGGTCTTGGAAATGGCGCCTGAAATGAAGGGCTGGGCGGACGCCATCATGCGGATGTGGAACTCGACCGACAGGAAGCGCTTGCCGATCTTGCCGCACGGGTTCGCGCAATCGAACACCGGCAGGTGTTCGTCCTTCAGGAACGGCGCGCCTTCCAGCGTCATCGCACCGCAAACATGGATGTTCGCCGCCTCGATTTCCCGCCTCGTGAAGCCGAGAGACGGGAGCATGTCGAAGGAGATATCGTTGAGCTGCTCGTCGGTGAAGCCGAGGACCTCCTTGCAGAACTCCTCGCCCAGCGTCCATTTGTTGAACACGAACTTGATGTCGAAGGCCGATTTCAGCGCGGCATTGAGCGCGGCCACCTTCTCGTCGGTGAAGCCCTTGGCCCTCAGCGAACCGGGATTGACGCCAGGCGCCTGGTTGAGGTTGCCGTGGCCGACGGCATAGGCGTCGATCTCGGCGATCTGGCTTTCCGAATAGCCGAGCGTGCGCAGTGCTTCCGGCACGGCGGCGTTGATGATCTTGAAATAGCCGCCGCCGGCGAGCTTCTTGAACTTCACCATCGCGAAGTCCGGCTCGATGCCGGTCGTGTCGCAATCCATGACGAGGCCGATCGTGCCGGTGGGCGCGATCACGGTCGCCTGCGCATTGCGGTAGCCATGTTCCTCGCCGAGCTCAATGGCGCGGTCCCAGGCGGCGCGCGCATGGGCGATCAGCTCCGGGTGCGGGCAGTCCGCCTCGTTGAGCGGCGCCGGGTTGACGGACAGCTTCTCGTAGCCGTCCTTATCGCCATGGGCCGCGCGGCGATGATTGCGCATGACACGCAGCATGTTGTTGGCGTTGCGGTCATAGTCCGGGAAGGCGCCGAGCTCGGCCGCCATTTCGGCCGAGGTGGCATAGGCGACACCGGTCATGATCGCCGTCAGCGCGCCGCAGATGGCCCGGGCTTCCGTGGAGTCGTAGGGAATGCCGGACGTCATCAGAAGGCCGCCGATATTGGCGTAGCCGAGACCGAGCGTGCGGTATTCGTAGGAGAGCTTGGCGATTTCCTTCGACGGGAACTGCGCCATCATCACCGAGACTTCCAGCACGACGGTCCATAGCCGCACCGTGTGTTCATAGCGTTCGATGTCGATCGATCCGTCCTGATTGCGATAGGGCAGGAGGTTGATCGAGGCGAGATTGCAGGCCGTGTCGTCGAGGAACATGTATTCCGAGCACGGGTTCGACGCGCGGATCGGACCGGCGGCCGGCGAGGTGTGCCAGTCGTTCATCGTTGTGTTGAAATGCAGGCCGGGATCGGCGGACGCCCAGGCGGCATAGCCGATCTTTTCCCATAGATCGCGCGCCTTCAGCGTTTTGTAAACCTTGCCGTCTATGCGCCCGACGAGGTTCCAGTCTTCGTCTTTCTCGACCGCGCGCAGGAAGTCGTCCTTCAGCGAGACGGAGTTGTTGGAGTTCTGCCCGGAGACAGTGAGGTAGGCCTCCGAATCCCAGTCCGTATCGTAGGTCTTGAAGTCGATCTGGGTGTAGCCCTGGCGCGCGAACTGAATGACGCGCTTGACATAGTTTTCCGGTACGCCGTGCTTCTTCGCGGCCTTGATCTCGCGCTTCAGCGCCGTGTTGATCGACGGATCGAAGCAGTCGTCCTCATGGCCTTCGCAATTGACGCAGGCCTTCATGATTGCCGTGAGGTGCTGTTTGACGATGCGGGAGCCGGTGACGAGCGAAGCGACCTTCTGCTCTTCCTTCACCTTCCAGTCGATGTAGTCCTCAATGTCGGGGTGGTCGATGTCGACCACGACCATCTTGGCGGCGCGGCGCGTCGTGCCGCCCGACTTGATGGCGCCGGCCGCGCGATCGCCGATTTTCAGGAAGCTCATCAGGCCGGACGACCTGCCGCCGCCCGAGAGCTTCTCTCCTTCGCCGCGCAGCAGCGAGAAGTTCGAGCCCGTGCCGGAACCATATTTGAACAGCCGCGCCTCGCGAACCCATAGGTCCATGATGCCGCCCTCGTTGACGAGGTCGTCGGCAACGCCCTGGATGAAGCAGGCATGCGGCTGGGGATGTTCGTAGGCCGACTTCGACTTGGTGAGCTTGCCGGTGAACGGGTCTACGTAGAAATGACCCTGGCCGGGGCCATCGATGCCATAGGCCCAGTGCAGTCCGGTGTTGAACCATTGCGGCGAATTGGGCGCGACGCGCTGGGTGGCCAGCATATAGGCAAGCTCGTCGCGGAAGGCGCGGGCGTCATCCTCGCTCTTGAAATAACCGCCTCTCCAGCCCCAATAGGTCCAGGTGCCGGCAAGGCGGTCGAAGACCTGACGCGCATCGATCTCGGAACCGTAGCGTTCGTTTTCGGGCAGGGCGGCGAGCGCCGCCTCATCTGGCACCGAGCGCCACAGGAACGACGGCACGGCATTTTCCTCGATCTTCTTCAGGCGCGCCGGAACGCCGGCCTTGCGGAAATACTTCTGCGCCAAAACGTCGGTCGCGACCTGGCTGAACTGCGCCGGCACGTCGATGTCGGCCAGGCGAAAGACCACGGATCCGTCGGGATTCTTGATCTCGGAGAGCGCCTTGCGGAATTCGACCTCCGCGTAAGGCGATTGCCCGTCCTTGGTGAAACGCCGTTCGATGCGCATTTTTCCGATCCTTCAATCTCTATATATAGCACTTCCGCAGGAAACCCGTACAGTTTCTGGAAGGCCGCATTGTCCGCCGCGTCCGGCCATCGATCGACGGCCGGCATCTCCTCTTTCAGGTCTTCCGCAAAATCAGTCCGCCGCCCCGGATTTCCGGGTCGCTCGCGGGCAATTCGCGGAACCTATGGTCCCTTGTCTGACGCCTGATTGTGATTCCCCTCATCGAGGGAGGTTCACATTATCTGGTGTCATATGCTGCCTTCAAACACTAAATATAGTGTTAACAACATATTTTTTCCAGACCCGAACCCACTCCTCCGACCCCCAATCGGCACGCAAAAACCCACCGCTTCCGCCTGCCTAGTAACAGGGCGTAAAGCCGAATACTTCGCACAAAATCTGGAAAAAGACCGACCTTGAACACGCGCCGATCACACTCTCAACAGGAGTGCCGGACCAATAAAAGCGACTCGTTTCGGTGCGTCAAGGATTCGTTTGTTGAACGATTTGTGACATCAATATCTTGTGTGTCACTAATGTGGATAACGGGGAGAAGACGGGGCACATTCGGGCCCGCGACGGAGGGCGGCCGCGTTGACTTGACATCAACGGTTGCAAGTTTTGGCGGTCTGTTCTGGGCATCACCCTGGCGGCTACCAATGGCTGCTGCTTTTGACCGTTTGCTCTGCCCCTCACCTGGCTGCTACCGTCCTCTCCCCGCAAGCAGGGAGAGGAGCGCCGGCCGCACCGATGGCGCTGAAATTTACAGTGTTGGCGATTGGCGAAATCCGAAATGAAGGCTGGACACGTCGCGCTCGTCCCCGCCACTCCTGCAACGTCGAATATTGGCGGAGTCGCTGCTGAAAGCCAATCTCCCCCCTTGCGGGGAGATGTCCGGCAGGAAATATTTCCGCGAAATCACTCGACCCACTTCACCTTGGTCAGGTCGTTGGCCTGGATCGGCGCATTTTCCCAGAGCCCTTCGACCTTTGCGTCCCAAACGCCGATTTTCGGCAGTTCGAACAGGAATCCGTTCACCGCATCGTCGGCGAGGATTTTCTGTGCTTGCTTATAGAGTTCGGCCCGCTTCGCCTCGTCGGAGGTGAGGTTGAGTTCGGCGATCACTTTGTCGAAGGCCGGATTGTCGTAGTTGAAGTAGTAATCCTTGCGCGAATAGATATCGATGTCGTTCGGTTCAGTATGGGAGACGATGGTCAGGTCGTAATCCTTGTCGGTGAACACCTGCTTCAACCAGTCGGCCCATTCGACCGGAATGATCTCCAGCTCGATGCCGATATCGCGAAGTTGCGACGCAATGATCTCGCCGCCTTGCCGGGCATAGGGTACTGGCGGCAATTTCAGAGTGGCCTTGATGCCGTTTTCGAAACCCGCTTCCTTCAGCAGGGCCTTGGCCTTTTCGACATCGTGCGGATATGTGCCCGTGAGGTCCATATAGGCCGGATTGTGCGGAGCGAAATGGGAACCGATCGGAGTGCCGTATCCGGCCGAACCGCCGTCGATGATGGCCTGCCGGTCAATGGCGTGGGCAATCGCCTGCCGTACTTTGAGATTGTCGAAAGGCGGCTTCTTGTTGTTTGTGGAAAGGACAGTCTCGCCCTCGGTCGACCCGATCGCCACCTTGAAACGGGGATCGTCCTTGATCTGAGCAACCGCATCAGGGGGCGTGAAGGGAAAGGCCTGGACGTCGCCGGACAAGAGGGCAGGGATCGCCGCAGCTGCATCCGGAATGATGCGGAACTCGGCCTTTTCCAGCGCAACCGGCTCGCCCCAATAATCCGCATTCTTCGTGATCGTTATGGAGGAGCCCTTCGCCCAGTTCTCGAACTTGAAGGGTCCGGTGCCAATCGGCTTTTCCTTGTTGGTTTCGGCCGATTCCGGAGCCACGATGACGGCGTCGCCCCACCCCATGTTGTACAGGAAGGAGCCCTGCGGGTTCTTGAGTGCAATCTTTACCGTGGCCGGATCGACAACTTCGACCGTGTCGATCGCCGCAAACAGGCCCTTTTGTGCATTCGTAGAGTTTTCGGCGCGCGCCCGGTCGAGTGAGAACTTCACGTCGTCGGCGTTGAAATCACTGCCGTCATGAAATTTTACGCCTGTGTGGAGCTTGAACGTATAGACCTTGCCATCGTCGGAAATCGTCCAGCTTTCGGCGAGCGCGGGGAGCACCTCACCCTTTGGTCCGATTCGGGTCAAGCCCTCGAACACATTGGCGTAAACCACTTCGTCGATGGCTGCGGCCGCACCGGCGGTCGGGTCGAGATGCGGTGGCTCGAGCACCACGCCGACCACCAGATCGGTTCTCGCAGCGAATGCGGCCGTGCTTGATGCGAGCGCGAGCGCCGTTGCCGCAAGAATGGATTTCCAGCTCATTTGATTAATTCTCCCGAAGAGCGAAGGCCGCGGATTGAAGCGCGAATTCCCGCGCGAGTAAATTGCGTTTCTTTCTTCCGCGCCGCAATGACGGGAACTAAAATTTCAGCCCGCGACCGGCGTCCAAACCAGGCCGTCAAGTTGGCCGTACTCCGCGCAACAGCACATCCAGCCCTATCGCCATGACCTTGGCCAATTCGACCATGTCGGCAATGCCGACCCATTCGTCCGGGCGGTGAGCGAGGTCGAGAATGCCGGGCCCGTAGGCGATGCAGTCGTGCAAATGGCCGATTCGGGCGACATGTTTCTGATCGTAGGTGCCGGGCGAAATGACGTAGTCCGGCTCGCGTCCGAAAATTTCGCGAATTCCTTGTGCAACGGCTGTCACCACTGGCGCGTCGCGCTCCGTCATCAACGGCAAGACTTCCATCAGGTCGCGGATACGGTAGTCGAATTTTGGTCGGGAACTCTTCAAACGATCGAGGATCGAAGTCACTTCGCTTTTGACCGTCGCGATATCCTCTTCCAGAAGGAAACGCCGATCGATGACCATGCGGCACGAGTCCGGCACATTGGGCGACGGCAGGCCGGGAAAGAAATCGTCCGTCTGGCCGCCATGCATCGAGTTGATGTTCATGGTCGAGCGTTTGGCGCCTTCGGGCACGACAGGCATTTTTGTCCGCTTCTGGTCGAGTGCAGGAAAGAGCTCCGTCTCGAAGGCTTGGAGAACGGCCCCCATATGGCGCACGGCGCAATCGCCGAGGAAGGGCATGGAGCCATGCGCGATTTCTCCCTTGGTTTCGATTTCGGCCCACCAGACGCCGCGGTGACCGAGGCAGATGCGATCCTTATTGAGCGGCTCGGGGATAATCACGTGATCGACGCGCGGTTTTGAGAAGTATCCCTGCTTGGCAAGGTACGCAACGCCGCCAAAACCGCCCAATTCCTCGTCGACTGTTCCGGAAACTTCAATGGAACCCGGAAAATCCGGGTAGACGTCCATGAAGGCTTCGGCAGCTATGATGGAGGCTGCCATCCCGCCTTTCATATCGCACGCGCCGCGGCCGAACACCTTGCCGTCCCTGACGATCCCGGCAAACGGATCGACTGTCCAGCCGTCGCCGGCCTCGACCACGTCGATATGCGAGTTGAAGTGAACCGTGGGACCGCTGCTGCGCCCGCCAAGGCGCGCGACGACATTCGTGCGGGGGTAGCGGTCGGTGTCGCCGGGTGTTCCTTCGCCGCGAATGAATTGCGTTTCGAACCGCCGTTTTTTCAGCCGGGCAGCAATGTATTCGGCGCATGGGCCGTAGGCCTCGCCCGGCGGGTTGACGGTCGGAAACCGGATCAGGTCGACGGTGAGCGCGACCAGTTCATCGACGCGATCGTCGATCGTCCTGAGGAGTCGTTCATTCATTCACCGGATTGAAAAGCCAAGCGCTGGATTTGGCAAGGCTGACCGTTGCTTCAACCTTGCGATGCTGATTGGCAACACTCTCGGCAGCGCTCGCGCGCCAGGCCAGCGTGATCATTAAATTCTTAAGAATTACATGTAACGTTCGGGGTTGATCCTTGCGGTCGAAATATTAACGTTAGAGCAGCTTAGGAAGCGATGTATCGAGCGAGGAATCTTGTTCTGGTTGCGATCACTTTCACAGTGATGCTCCTTGGAACAACAGTACAGAGCCTGTCAGCAGGCCTTGTCGCCCGCATCGACGTCGCCAACCAGACAATGACCGTAAGCAGGTATGGACGTGTCATCCATACTTGGCGTGTTTCGACTGCTCGCCGGGGCTATGTCACACCCCGAGGCACTTACCGGCCAACGCGACTTCATCGCATGTGGTATTCGCGGAAATACGACATGTCGCCCATGCCTTATTCGGTCTTCTTCCGTGGCGGCTACGCCATTCACGGAACCGGATATGTCAAACAGCTTGGCCGCCCCGCCTCGCATGGTTGCGTGCGTCTCGCGACCGCCAATGCGGCCCGCTTCTACTCGCTGGTGAAGGAGGCTGGTCCCGGTAATACCAGGATCGTCGTCGTCAACTGACCGTCTTTGGCTCCAGAGACCGGTTGCAGATAAGTATAGACAAATTTATCGAAGACGCCGCAAAAGCGCGTGTCCGGCCATTTCCTTTGAAACCGCTGCCCTGTAGGACTCCCATCAGGGAGGCCAAGCGATGAGTTCCGAGCCGCATGTCGCGTTGTCGAAGCCGGTATCCGACGAAGTCCGCAAGACGACATGCTACATGTGCGCCTGCCGCTGCGGCATCGATGTCCATCTCAAGGATGGCAAGATACGTTACATCGAGGGCAATCGGGATCATCCGGTGAACAAGGGCGTTCTGTGCGCCAAGGGTTCGGCCGGCATCATGCAGCACTACGCCCCGGCCAGACTTCGCGCGCCGCTGCTGCGCACCGGTCCGCGCGGCTCGGGCGAGTTCAAGGAAATCTCCTGGGATGAGGCGCTTGCGCTCGCGACCGATTGGCTTGGCCGCGTCAGGCAGTCGGATCCGAAGAAGCTCGCCTTCTTCACGGGACGTGATCAGTCGCAGTCGCTGACCGGTTTCTGGGCACAACAGTATGGCACGCCCAACTATGCCGCGCATGGCGGCTTCTGCTCAGTCAATATGGCGGCGGCAGGCATCATGACGATCGGCGGAGCGTTCTGGGAATTCGGCGCGCCGGACTGGGAGCGCACGAAGCTTTTCATCATGTTTGGCGTGGCGGAGGATCATGATTCCAATCCGCTGAAGATCGGCATTTCCAAGCTCAAGAAGAACGGCGCGCGCTTCGTCTCCGTCAATCCGGTACGCACCGGATATTCCGCAATCGCCGACAACTGGATCGGGATTAGGCCTGGCACGGATGGGTTGTTGATCCTGGCCATCGTCCACGAGCTTCTGAAGGCGCGCAAGATCGACGTCGACTATCTCGTCCGCTATTCCAACGCGCCATGGCTGGTCGTCGATGCGCCGGGGACGGCCGAGCACGGTCTTTTTGCTCGCGATGCGGACGGCAACGCCCTGATCTTCGATACGGTCACCGAGGGCATCGTGTCAGCCGCGACGGCGGGCGCTCGTCCGGCGCTGTCAGGGCATTTCCAGCTTGAAGACGGGCGCAGCGTGGTCCCTTCGTTCCAGCTCCTTGCCGAGAAATATCTCGATCCGAAATACGCGCCGGAGGCGGTGTCTGCTGAAACCGGCGTTGCGGCCGGAGTTTTACGCGGCCTGGCCGCTGAAATCGCGCGCATCGCCTTTGACGAAACGATAACGATCGAGCAGCCGTGGACGGACATGCGCGGCGAAACGCACGAACGCTATGTGGGGCGACCGGTCTCGTTTCACGCCATGCGGGGCCTGTCGGCGCACTCGAACGGGTTCCAGACGGCGCGCGCCCTGCACATGCTACAGGTGCTGATCGGGGCGGTGGACTGCCCGGGAGGCTTTCGCTTTGAGCCGCCCTATCCGAAACCGGTGGAAGCCCATCCAACGCCACATGGCCGGGCGGAGCATTTCGGCTCCAACAAACCGCTGTCGGGCCCTCATTTGGGTTTCCCCCGCGGACCGGAAGATCTTCTGATCGACAGCGAGGGCAGGCCGAACCGCCTGGACAAGGCGTTCTCCTGGGACGCGCCCTTCGCCGTTCACGGCGCCATGCATATGGTCATTGCCAATGCGCACGCGGGCGATCCATATCCGATCGATGTCCTGTTCCTCTACATGGCCAATATGGCCTGGAACTCCTCGATGAACACGGCGGGCGTCATCAGGATGCTCGAAGACAAGGACCCGGTAACCGGCGACTATCGCATCCCGAAGATCATCTATTCGGACGCCTATTCGTCCGAGATGGTCGCCTATGCCGATCTTGTCCTGCCCGACACGACCTATCTCGAGCGCCACGACTGCATCTCTCTCCTCGACCGCCCGATCTCGGAGCCGGACGCCGTGCAGGACGCTATCCGCTGGCCGGTGATCGAGCCTGACCGCGATGTACGCGGCTTCCAGACGGTGCTTCTCGATCTCGGTGCGCGACTGCGGCTGAACGGTTTCGTCGATCATCACGGCCACGCTCTTTACAAGGACTATGCCGACTACATCGTGCGCCACGAACGCCGCCCAGGCATCGGGCCGCTGGCCGGTTTTCGCGGCGTCAACGGCGACCGCACGGGCAGAGGCGCGATCAATCCGGACCAGCTGAAACGGTACATCGAGAACGGTTCGTTTTTCTCCGCCCACATTCCGCTGGAGGCTCAGTTCTTCAAGCACGCCAACAAGGCCTATCAGGACTTTGCGGTTCGCATGGGCTTCTTCGACCAGCCACGGCCGGTGACCTTCCAACTCTATCAGGAGTCCCTGCAGAAGTTTCGCTTGTCGGCCGAAGGGCTGCGTGAGCCGAGGGCGCCGGAGAGCCACCGGCCTCGCATTCTCGATACGTTCGATCCGCTTCCGGACTGGTACCGGCCATTCGAGGAAGCGGCCGTCGATAGGGAGCAGTTCCCCTATCATGCGATCACGCAGCGTCCTGCGGCGATGTATCATTCCTGGGGATCGATGAATGCGTGGCTGCGCCAAATCCATACCCGCAATCCGCTCTATGTGCCTGGACCGATCTGCGACGAGATGCAACTTGCCGACGGTGACTGGGTCTGGCTGATATCGCATCACGGCCGGATCAAAGTCGATATCGCGCGCAGCGACGCGGTCAACCGCGACACCATCTGGACATGGAATGCCATTGGCAAGCGCAAAGGCGCCTGGGCGCTGGACAATGATGCACCGGAAGCCGGAAAAGGCTTTCTGATGAACCATTTGATCCACGAACTTCTACCGCCGAAAGGCGACGGATTGCGGTGGTCGAACTCCGATCCCATAACTGGTCAGGCAGCATGGTACGATTTGCGCGTCCGGATCGAGAAGACCGAGCCCGCCACGATGAGCGAGCCCCATTTCGCGCCCGTTGCCGAACCAGCGGCCGAACGCCCTCGCGAACTCCGCTACGGCCAGGAGTGGGCTGGATGACTTCGCTTCCGACGTTGCCTACTCCGAAGAAACTCGGTCTCGTCATCGACCTCGATGTCTGCGTCGGCTGCCATGCCTGTGTGGTCAGCTGCAAGGAGTGGAATACAGGCGGCTACGGCTCCGCGCTTTCCGATCAGGACCCGTACGGCGCTAACGTTTCGGGCGCCTGGCTCAACCGGGTGCACACATTCGAGGTCGCGCCCGAGGGCGGCGAGATCATCGGCGAGGCGGGGGAAGCACGTATCGTGCATTTTCCCAAGTCTTGCCTGCATTGCGAGGATGCACCCTGCGTCACCGTTTGCCCGACCGGAGCGTCCTACAAGCGCTCGGCAGACGGCATCGTGCTCGTTGACGAGGATAAATGCATCGGTTGCGGGCTCTGCGCCTGGGCTTGCCCTTATGGCGCGCGAGAAATGGATCTTGCCGCCGGGGTGATGAAGAAATGCACGCTTTGCATCGACAGGATCTATAACGAGACAATGGAGGAAGCGGACCGGGTTCCTGCCTGCGTTCGTACCTGCCCGACCAATGCGCGTCATTTCGGAGATCTCGCTGATCCAAATTCGGCGGTTTCCGTCATGGTCGCGGAACGTGGCGGGATGGACCTGATGCCGGAGCAGGGGGCCAGGCCGGTGAACAAATATCTGCCGCCGCGTCCGCGAAAGGCGTTGGCCGACAATGCGGCCTTGCTGCCGGCTGAGGATACCAGCGGCGCAAAGGGCTTCTTCGCGTGGCTCGATGGCGTGTTTGAGCGGATGTGATGGTGGAGCTCGTATCTCGCGTTGCCCCTTGCGGGGGAGATCACGCCCTCCCTGCGGCCTTCGCCAATCCATCAACGGCGGCACCCTACGTTGCCCCCCTCTGGCCTGCCGGACCCGGCCCTTCGCTATGGCTCCGGGCGTTCGTCAT
Source organism: uncultured Alphaproteobacteria bacterium (assembly GCA_963735385.1). Lineage (GTDB taxonomy): Bacteria > Pseudomonadota > Alphaproteobacteria > Rhizobiales > Rhizobiaceae > CAVTKY01. Next base: position 75,913 of record CAVTKY010000014.1, read on the forward strand.
TCGAAAAGTCAAATCGTTGGCTTTTCGTCGCCTTCGGCGACCACTCCTTACCCCCCGCAAGGGGGGAGATCACGCTGGCAGCAATGTCGCTGCTTATCCTGCGACGTTGGCGATTGGCGAAGGCCGAAACGACGGCCGATCTCCCCCCTTGCGGGGAAGATCGCCGGCAGGCCAGAGGGGGGCGCGAAGGAACGTCATGTTCGCAATTCCTGCTGACCTCACAAGAGGCGCGGCGGTGGCCCGGAATGAGGCGGCGGTTTTATCCACCCGGCGAGGGCGAGGCTAAGGCCGCCATGCATCCGGCATATTCGATCATCGTTTTCACGACGCTTTCCGGTCTTGGCTACGGGCTGGCGGCAGTCCTTGGCCTGGGCTTGCTCGATCCGCCGCTGACCGTCACCAAGATGGCTCATGTGCTGGCGCTGCTGTTGATTTGTCTCGGCCTGCTTTCCTCGACGCTCCATCTCGGTAACCCGCAGCGGGCATGGCGGGCACTTTCGCAATGGCGGTCAAGCTGGCTGTCGCGCGAGGGCGTGATAGCCCTCATCACCTTCGTGCCGCTGCTTTGGTCTGCTTGGGCGGCAATCGTGGAAAGCCGGTATTACGCGTTGCCGGGCGTTGGTGGCGCGGTGCTTGCTGGCATGACCGTCTATTGCACGTCGATGATCTACGCCTCGCTTAAGTCGGTGCAGGCATGGCACTCACCGCTGACGCCATTGTGCTATCTGTTCTTTGCCGGATTGGGAGGCTCGCTGCTTGGCGTGTTCTTTGCGATTGCCGGCGGTGGACCGGCGATGCTCCTGTCGCTGATGGCGTTGGGTTTCAGCGTTGCGGCATGGACGGCGAAGATTGCGTGGTTGCGGCGCGTCGACCGCATGACGCCGCTTTCGACGCCGGAAAGCGCCACAGGCCTCGGCATGATCGGCCGCGTGCGGCTGTTCGAGCGGCCGCATATGACGGAAAACTACCTCACACGCGAAATGGGGTTCCGCGTCGCGCGCAAACATGTCGCCAAGTTGCGCCGCTTGTCGTTCTTCCTTGGCGGCCTGCTGCCGGGAGCGATCGCCTTTATGCTTCTTGCCGCGGGTGTGAGTGGCGGTCTGGTCGCGTCCCTTGCTGCGGCCTTCGCCGTAGTCTCGCACGTCATTGGTATGCTCCTGGAGCGCTGGCTGTTCTTTGCCGAGGCCCGGCACGCGGTGATGAACTACTACGGCGAATAGGGGCACGGCTTTGTGCGCGGCCGCGGTCAGGCAGTACGCTTGGCCCGGTTGGGTTTCGGCTGCGCCAAACTCCAACGCTTGTGGAACCACATCCACTGGCCTGGGTCCTCGCGGACCCATCCCTCGACGACGTCGGTCATCAGTTGCGCCGTTGCGGCCACATCGATCTGGCCGTCCTCCCCGCGCGGCAAGTCAAGTTTTTGCTGAAGGATGAGCCGGAAACGGTTGTCCGGCAAACGGATGCAGCGTGCGGGGTAAACGTCGCAGCCATATTGCCGCGCAAGTTTGGGCACGAGCGGGCTGGTCTCGCATTCGCGCCCGAAGAATTTTGTCCTGATGCCATATTGGAATTTCTGGTCCACCAGTACGCCCACATTTCCGCCTGCCTCCAGGATACGGGCAAGGGAAAAGGCCGCACCCGAACGGGAGGCGAGAAGGTTGCCCATCGATGAGCGGCGCTTCGAGAACACATAGTCCGCTATGTACGGGTTGTTCGGCGGCCGAAACATCGCGGTGACGCTGAGGCCGAAAGCGGCGCCGGCCACAGGAAGCAGCTCGAAATTGCCCAGATGCCCGGTGAAGATAATATGTGGCTTGTCTTTTTCATCCGCCAGGCGCAGAAACGTCTCCTCCCCCGAGACTTCGATGCGGCCATCCGTATGCACGTTCGGCACATAGTCGAACAGCTGATCGAGGAAAATGTACTCCGCTGCCAGCCGGGCCATGTTGCCCCACATGTCGGAGGCGATGGCCGCGACCTCGGCTTCGGTCTTTTCCGGATAGGCCTGGCGCAGATTGTTGAGAGCCACGCGGTGCCTGCCGATCCAGGGACCGACGCGCCGTGCTGCGCGGTCCGCGAAGTTCAGCGCCTTGTCCGCTGGGAGCAGCCTTAGAACGGAAAGCGTGGCAAGAGCGAACTGAGCAATCAGCCAATAGTTCGCTCTCCGCAGGGTCTGCGTCAGGCGGACGACGACCGGCCTCATGTTCAGTTCACGCGCAGAATGATTTTGCCGAAGACATCCCGGCCTTCCATCCGCTTCAGCGCCGTGTCGATGCCTTCGAAACCCACCTCGGTGTCGATCACCGGTTGGACGATACCGGCGGCCATCTTCTGCATGGCGGTTTCCATGTTTTCCATGCGGCAGCCGAACGAGCCAAGAAGCTTCAGCTGCTGTTGGAAGAGCTGCATCAGGTTCATCTGAGTGGAGACGCCCGACGTGGAGCCGCAAGTGACGAGCCGGCCCCCGCGTTTCAGCGAAAGCATGGAACCTGCCCATGTGTCGGCTCCGACATGCTCAAAGACGACATCGACCCCCTTTTTCTTCGTCAGCTTACGGACAACGCCTTCGAAGCGGTCGATGCGGTAGTTGATGACATGGTCGGCGCCCAGCGCCTTGGCTTTCTCGATCTTTTCGTCCGATCCAACCGTCGTGATCACGGTGCAGCCCATGCGCTTGGCGAGCTGGATCGCCGCGCTGCCGATACCCGATCCCCCGGCATGGACAAGGATCGTTTCACCGGGCTCCAGCTTTGCATTGTCGAAAAGCATGTGCTCGACGGTGCCGAAGGTGACCGGCGCAACGGCCGCGCCGATGGCATCGACGCCGGGCGGGGCAGGGATGAGCAGACGGGCCGGTAAGTTGATCTTCTCCTGGGCGAAGCCGTCGAGATGAAATCCGTGAACGCCGGACACATTTTCGCAGAGATTATCTCGGCCCTCGCGGCAGGGCCGGCAAAGTCCGCAGGTGCGGGCCCCGTAGATCGAGACGAGTTGTCCGGGCAGCAGGTTCGGCACGCCTGCGCCAACCGCGTCGACCTCGCCGGACGCTTCCGCACCAATCACCAGCGGCATTTTGCGCTTGGCGAATGCCATGCCGCGCCAGCCCCAGACATCGATGTGGTTGAGTGCGACCGCCTTGATCCGCACCGTCACCTCGCCGCGCTCAGGCGGCGGCGGTGGCGCGAGCTCGACCTGTTCCAGCCGGCGATCGTCGATCAACTGTAATGCACGCATCAGATGAAGCTCCACCGCGCTGTCCCTTCTCCCCTTGTGGGAGAAGGTGGCCGAGCCCGAGGCGAGGTCGGATGAGGGGTGCTGGAAGAAATGAGGCACTTCAAAATTGCGTGCCAAGCATCGATCTCAGGGCTCATTCGGTGCTGTCACTCCGTCCAGCACCCCTCATCCATCTCGGCCCTGCGCGCCGATCCACCTTCTCCCACAAGGGAAGAAGGGACAGCGCGGAGATGTCCGGCAGGACGTCAGGGGCAAAATCCTTAATCCCGACTACGCCCTAGACCGGTTCGCGCGCCATGACAAGGCAGGTGTTCTGGCCGCCAAAACCGAAGGAATTTGACAGGACCGTACGCACCTCCGCTTTTCGCTTCGCGTTGGGCACCACGTCCAGTTCGATTGCAGGGTCCGGATTGTCGTAGTTGATTGTTGGGGGGATAACACCCTTGCGCATCGTCATCAGTGAGAACGCCGCCTCGATCGCGCCCGCCGCCGAGAGGGTATGGCCGATCATCGACTTGTTGGACGAAACCGGGATCAAGCGGATGCGCCCGCCGAAAACGGTCGACAGCGACAGATGCTCCATCTTGTCGTTTTCCGGCGTCGAAGTGCCATGCGCGTTGATATAGTCGATCTCATCCTCGCCGAGCCCGGCGTCGGCAAGCGCGGCTCGTACTGCCGCAATCGCAGGCGATCCATCCGGCTTGGAACGGGTACGGTGGAAGTCGTCGGCGCGCTCGCCGCAGCCGCGCATGATGCCGAGGATTTCGGCGCCGCGAGCCAGCGCATTCTCCAGCGATTCCAGCACAAGCGCGGCTGAGCCTTCCGCGAGGACAAATCCGTCGCGATCCTTCGAGAAGGGTTTCGAGGCTTTTTCGGGGAGCTCGTTGCTGGTCGAGAGCGCTGAAAGCAGCGAGAAGCGGATTAAGGCTTCGGCAGTCGCCGATCCGTCGGCCCCGATCGAAAGTGCGCGCTCGCTTTCCCCGCGCTGGATGGCTTCGACACCAAGCTGGATTGCAGTGGCGCCGGAGGCGCACGCGGTCGAGAGGGTAATCGGGAGGCCTTGGGTTCCGAAACGATCCGCCAGCCGGTCCGCGATTGCGCCGAACTGCGTCGTTTCGAATATGTCCTGCGTCTTCAGAGTGCGTGCGACCGACAACAGCCTTTGGTGGTTGTCCGGACCGTTGACGGAATTGTAGAGCCCGAAGCGATCGCTCCAGTCCATCTCGACCGGCGGAGATGCGAGAAAGAGCGGTCCGGAAAAATTGCCGTTCGGATAGCCGGCTTCGTCAAGCGCTTCGCGTCCTGCGGTCTCGGCAAGCTCGTAGGTGAGGGCTGCAGCCCCTTTGTCACTTGAAGCCAGGAAATCAACAGTGCCGGCGATACGCGTGTTCAGATGATCGATCGGGAAGCGCGTGATCGGGTGAATGCCGGAGCGCCCCGAGGTAAGCGCCTCCCAGTTGTCCTTCTTGCCAACGCCGAGCGACGTGACGAGGCCAATGCCGGTGACAGCCACGATTGGTCTGCCAAGATGGTCCGTGGTTTTTGCCATGACCTTTTACCTCAAGCCACGCTTACGAGCGCTGCCCCCTCGAACCGATGATAGCCGATCGCAGTGGCTAACACAGCCTCAGGTACATCGTTCAAATCCGTTTCGTTTGCCGGATCGAAGGGCGGGTATCCCGCACGGTTCCGGATTGCGAGCGCGGCCAGTGCGATAGCGAACGGAAACTGCGCCTCCTTCAGATGCCCAGTGACGGAGGTTACGCCGCGCACGACCGGATCGCCGACTTCCGCGAGTGCAGCTCGTTCGGCAGCTGTCGCCTGATGCGCGCCGGAAGCGCCTGACAATACAAGAAGGTTACGCGACGGAGCGCCGGTCGCACGGATAAGCTTGGTGATGCCGCTTGCAAGTGAGCCGTCGGTGCGGCTGTTGCGTGCAGACGCTACCGGACCGATTGCGGCATAGACATTGCGCTGCCGCAGCTCGGCATGCTCGCGCGATTCAAGCACCAGGAAAGCGGCTCCCGAGCCGGTGATGACGCCGCCGCCCTCGGAGCCTTTGCGATCCCATACGGACTTCCACGAGCCGCGATGCAGGTAGCCGCCAAGCTCATAGGCAAGGAGCATGTCGGAGTGTTGGGTCTGGAATGCGCCGCCGACGAGAACGTGGGTAGACTGACCCGAACGGATTCGCGCCGCGGCGGTTTCAACCGCCGAGATACCGGCGCCTTCCTCTCCCATAAAGGTACGGGAAGAGCCCGTCACCTTGTGGACGATGGAAATGTTTCCCGCCAGCAGATTGGAGAGCTGGGCCAGAAAGAGCGTCGGCCGAAGTTCGGTCGTGAGCTTTTCGTTCAGCAGCACGTCGCGGTCATTGCGGCTTGCCGAAGCGTCGAGGATGGCTTGGTCCACCGCCTCGTCGCGCTCGCCGCCGCCTGCAGCCACGATCATGTCCATGGTCGAGCACAGAGCGTCGTCACTCTTCAGGCCGGCATCGTCGAGCGCCAGCCCGGCCGCATATGTGCCGAGGCGTTGCCAGTTCTCCATCTGGCGCTGGTCGCCGCGCTTGGTGATCTGCCGGCTCCAGTCGATCTCAGGCATGGGATGCACGACGTAGGGTGCATAACGCTCCTCATCGACCACCGGTTTGACGCCGGGGGCCGAGAGCTTCTGCCAATGCGCGTCCGTGCCTTCGCCCAGCGAAGAGACAAGGCCGATGCCGGTGATGACGACGTCGCGGGCGCTCATGTCTGGGTCGATTGTTCCTGGCGGGAGGCTAGTGGTCCGATTCTGACATTCGCATCCCATTGATACAGGCCATTCAGGCGAATGTCAGAATCATAAGGACCACTAGCAAACATATGATTCCAGTGGAACTTTGAATTTGACATTCGCGATGGACGCGTGACGTCAAATGGGATGCGAATGTCAAATTCGTTCCACTAGGGCGGTCAGATGGCGTTCTTCGCCGCCACGAGGGCGTCGATTTTAGCGCAGAGGTTCTTCATGACGAAATACTCTTCGGTCGAGGCCTTGCCGTCATTGACTTCCTGGGTCCACTTTTCGAGCGGAACCTTGATGCCGAATTCCTTGTCGATGGCAAAGACGATATCGAGAAAATCTAGGCTATCGATGCCGAGATCGTCGATCGTGTGGCTTTCCGGCGTGATCGAATCGATGTCGATCTCGCTCGTGTCGGCAATGATTTTAGCAACTTTTTCAAAGGTGGTGGCCACGGGCAATTCCCTCGGTCAAGGTCGAACTGGATATTGGAGTTGTCGGGCTCTCTAATCGGTTTTGCACGATAGGAAAAGGGCGAATCCATCATTTTGCATGTCTGTCGGCCTTACGCAGCCGATCACAGTCCGGCAGGACCTGTCGCGTTCAGTTGAAAATAATTCGCCCTATGACATGCAGTTTGTCTCCATCCGGACGCACAATGATGGCTTCTCCCTCCCGCGGCGAGACGCCGGTGAGCTCAAGGATGTTTTCCTGATGCGTCACCAGCACAAGGTTGCCAGTGCCGGTGAACTCCTCCACCAGCTTCCATATTACCTCCTTCTGCTTTTTTTTTGCCGCCTCGTCTCCCGACAATGGATCGAGGGCTTCGATAGGTTCAGCGATGCCGTCCCCAAAGGCGAAACGCGCAGTGTCCAGGCAGCGGCAATACCGGCTTGACAGGACGCGGTCGACCGGCGCGGCGCGGGCCGCAAAGAGCGCGCCCATCTTGCGCGCCTGCAGCTTGCCTCGGTCTGACAGGTTACGTTGGGTGGAGCAGACCCCGATGTCGAAGTTCCCCGGATCACCGCTTCCTGCCGCCAAGGCATGCCGCATCAGTACGACTTGACCGCCATCACGCAGCAGCGCCCAGCCTGCTTCCGTGGCATGCGCCTGCGTGAGCATGAGGAAACCGAACAGGGCCGCGGCCATTCGAAGCACGAAAATTCCCTTCCCGTTGCAGCCATATAGGGATCGTAAAGCGGAGCGAAAGACAAGCCGCGCACGTTCGCTCTCGCCAGGCGCGAATTGGGCATCAGGTTTCCAGCCATCATTGCGATTGATAACGGGGTGTTTCGTGGGGTAAGACCGTGGTCAAACATCCATGATCATGAATGGTCCCAGGCGTGGCAGATGTGCGGTCGCCAGAGGGACTCCAGCCGACGGGAGGCAAGATCATGCTCCAAAAAGCCATCCATTTCATGCGCCAGGCCAATTTCATCAATGGGGAATGGGTCCCGGCCGATTCCGGCGCAACCATCGATGTCATCAACCCCGCGACTGGCCTGGCGATCGGCACGGTTCCAAAGTCGGGAGCGGCCGAAACCCGGCGCGCCATCGAGGCCGCCCATGCCGCCTTTCAATCCTGGAAGAAGACCTCTGTGCTCGAGCGCCACAAGCTGCTGCGCAAGCTGCATGATGCCATCATGGACAATCAGCAAGGGCTTGCCGAATTGCTGACCATGGAGCAGGGCAAGTCACTGGCGGAGTTCTAAGGGCGAGGTCGCCATTTCAGCCGCCTATGTACTGTGGTTTGCGGAAGAAGGGCGTCGCACCTATGGCGATGTCGTGCCGTCGCCATGGGCCGATCGCCGCATCCTCGTCACTAAAGAGCCGGTCGGCGTCATCGCGGCCATCACGCCCTGGAATTTTCCGTCGTCGATGCTTGCACGCAAGATCGGGCCAGCGCTTGCGGCCGGCTGCACCGCCGTGGTCAAGCCTGCTTCCCAGACGCCCTATTCGGGCCTCGCCTGGGGCGCGCTCTGCGAAGAAGTCGGTTTTCCGAAGGGTACGGTGAACGTCCTCACCGGCTCGGCCAGCGAGATCGGCGACGAGATTTGCGCCAATCCGCTCGTCAAGAAGATCACGTTCACAGGCTCTACCGAGGTCGGCAAGGTGCTGATCCAGAAGGCGGCTTCGACAGTGAAGAAGGTGTCGATGGAATTGGGCGGCAACGCCCCCTTCATTGTTTTCGATGACGCCGATCTCGATCGCGCCGTCGAGGGTGCGATCATCGCGAAATACCGCAACTCGGGCCAGACCTGCGTTTGCACCAACCGCTTCTTTGCGCAGGACGGCATCTATGATGCGTTCGTGGAAAAACTGGCCGCGGCGACAAAGAAACTGAAAGTCGGTCCGGGCCTCGAGGAAGGCACGCAGCAGGGGCCACTGATCGATGGCAAGGCAGTCGAGAAGGTGGAGGAACTGATCGATGACGCGCGGGCAAAGGGCGGCAAGGTCGTCGCCGGCGGAAAACGCCATGCGCTCGGCGGCTCGTTTTTCGAGCCGACGGTCATCGCCGAGGCGAAACCGGAAATGCGCTTCATGAAGGAGGAGATTTTCGGGCCGGTCGCGCCAGTATTCCGCTTCGAGAAGGAAGATGAAGCGGTCGAGCTCGCCAATGACACCGAATTCGGGCTTGCCTGCTATTTCTACACCGGAGATCTCGGCCGGGCTTTCCGCGTGATGGAAGGGCTAAAATACGGGATGGTCGGCGTAAACGAGGGGCTGATCACCACGGTGGAAGCGCCGTTCGGCGGTGTCAAGGAATCCGGCCTCGGCAAGGAAGGCGGGCATCAGGGTATCGAGGACTACCTCGATACCAAATATGTCTGCATCGGCGGCCTTGGCTTGTAGTGGAACGAATTTGACATTCGCATCCCATTCGACATCACGCGCCCATCGCGAATGTCAAATTCAAAGTTCCACTAGTATCATATGTTTGCTAGTGGTCCTTATGATTCTAACATTCGGCTGAATGGCCCGTATCAATGGGATGCGAATGTTAGAATCGGACCACTAGCGTGAAGTGACGTCATGGACGGCGAGGTCTTCGGCAGAACGGAAGAAGGCGAAACGGTTCAGCGGTTCTCCATCGAGGGCGGCGGGCTGAGCGCGAACATCATGACCTGGGGCGCGACGCTCCAGAATCTCGGATTCGAGGGTCACGACGCGCCGCTCGTTCTTGGATACGAGGAGTTCGAGGACTATCCGGCCTTCTCGCCCTATCTGGGCGCCACGGCCGGACGTTATGCCAATCGCATCCGCGACGGCAGGTTCATGCTTGCTGGCAAGCGCTTTCAGGCCGACAAGAATTTTCTTGGAAAGCATATGCTTCATGGCGGCGTGAAGGGCTTTGGCAAGCGGGTCTGGGACGTGGCGCTGCACGGGAGGGACTATGTCACCCTGTCGCTGCACTCTTCTGACGGCGACATGGGCTTTCCGGGCGCGGTCGACGTCACTTGCACCTACCGCTTGAAAATCCCCGCGACCCTTTCTATCGAGTTCACGGCAACAGCCGACGAGCCCACGCTCTGCAATCTGGCCCACCATTCATACTTCAACCTCGACGATGGCGGCAGCGGCGACATTCTCGATCACCGCCTTATGCTCAATGCAGCCGCCTACCTTCCCGTCGACGACGAAAAGATTCCGACGGGCGTCGTGCTGCCTGTCGACGGGACGCCGTTCGACTTCCGGCGGGCGCGGGAAATCCGCATGGAGGTTGAAGGCGAACAACTTGCCTACGATCACAATTTCTGCCTCGCGGCGGCGAGGGGACCTCTCCATCAAGCGGCCTGGCTGCAAGGCGCTGTCTCGGGGATGGAAATGGAGGTCTGGACAACAGAACCCGGGGTGCAGTTTTATGCCGGCCACATGGTGGCGCGCGACGCGACAGGCCATGGCGGCCGGCGTTACCAGCCCTATGCTGGTCTCTGTCTTGAGCCGCAGATCTGGCCTGATTTGCCCAACCGGCCCTATTTCCCCCAGGCGGCTCTCTGGCCTGGCGAACTCTATCGGCAGACGACCGAATACCGCTTCAGACAGCCTTAGGGGTGGGTCTCAAGGGAGGACCCTCGAGCGCTCGATGCAGAAATTAAGCAGCTTCTGACGGATCGGTTTGCTGATCAGCGATCGAAAGCCGTCCGCAGCAATTCGAACGGAGCCAAGGCGCCGTGCACCTGAACGACCGCGCCGGCGACACGATGGGCGCGCTTGGTCGCCTCGGAGGGTGCGATCCCCAGCAGGCGCGCCGCCAGGTAGGCGCCATTGAAGGAATCACCAGCGCCCGTTGTGTCGAGCGGAGAGTCAACCTGGGTGGCCGGAACAGACTGGTTCTTTTGATAGTGCGAGATAAGCGCCGGCTGGTCGCCATTCTTGACGATGATTTCGGCGACCCCCGTGCGCTCCAGTCGGGTCGCCGTCGCTTCGGGCGAGGCGTCGCCATAGAGTTCCTGTTCGTCGGGGAAAGTCGGCAAGGCAATATCGGTTACAGCGAGGGCGGACGCGATAGCGCTGCGTGCCGCTTCGACATTCGGCCACAAACGAGCACGGTAGTTCGGATCGAAGGCAATGTGGCAGCCCCGCGCCCGCTCCACGGCGATCGCCTTTAGCAGCACTTGGCGTGCGTCGGGATTCAAGATTGCGAGAGTAATTCCGGAAAAATAGATAAGCGCCCGGTTTTCAAGACTTTTTGCCAATTTGGCCGGATCGCTGGCAAGCTGTCGCGCCGCCGCGTCGCCACGCCAATAGGTGAAGGAGCGCTCGGCGCCTTTGAGCGTAATGGCATAGAGGCCTGGATGGGCGCCCGGGATAATCGGGCTGTTTGCGGTTCCAATTCCGTTCTCGCGGAAAAACTCGATCTGGCCTTCCGAAAAGGGGTCGTCGCCGAATGCCGATACATAGTCGACATGATGCCCAGCGGAGAGAGCCCGGATCGCCCACAGCGTGTTGAACGTATCGCCGGCATAACCCATGTGCCACGCATTGTCGCCTTGGCCGGAGAGCTCCAGCATGCATTCGCCAATCGCCGCGATGCCTTGCGCCATTCAACCGCTCCTCTTCGTCAACACAACCTCTTATACTGCCGGTGGTCATAGCAGTGCTGCTACATTTCTTGAAGAGCCTGCTGTGATTGGGACGCGCTCGCTGATCTTTCCGTGGCCGGAGGATTTTCGCGGGCGTATCGAGACATTATAGCGATGTGTGACCGAACCGGACATCGACACGAGGCAGACCTCGCATGAATGGTGGCAGAACCCGCTGGATCGTATTCGTGTTGGCAGTTTTCGCTATCGCGGCTGGTGTCCTCTTTGCGGGCAACGGGCTGTTTCTGAGCGATGATCCAGACCTTTCCCGCTCCAAGCCGAGCGAGTTGAAAACCTATGTCGTAGCAGTTGCGCCCGAAAGCGAGCCGCTCCGTCAAGGCGAATTGCACACTTGGCTGCTGACATTGACAACTCCGGATGGCAGGCCGGTTGAAAGCGCTAGCATTGCGGTGGATGGCGGTATGCCGCGCCATGGGCATGGGCTTCCGACGAGCCCGCGCATGACAAAGTATCTCGGCACCGGACGCTACAGGATCGAGGGCGTCAAATTCAACATGGGAGGCTGGTGGGAATTGAAGTTCGCGGTCTCCGCGCCGCCCGGCGAGGATCGGGCTGTCTTCAACGTATTGTTGTAGAGAGCGATGAGCAGGCAGACATTGGCTCGTGTCATTGGCACCGCGGTCGTCGGCGTTGTTATGCTTTCTGGTTGTGAGCCTTCGGGCCTAAGCCGGGACGAGAAGGAACTGGTGGCCTCGCTGGCGCTCACTGCCTTGCCGCCGCTGCCGGATGATGCAACCAACAAGGTGGCGAACAATCCGGCGGCCGCAGCCTTCGGAGCGACACTTTTCTTCGACAAGCGGCTCAGCCGTGACGGCACGATCGCCTGTTCGAGTTGCCATTTGATCGATCGTCAGTTCCAGGACGACCTGCCACGGGCACAAGGCGCCGGCGTCACCAACCGCCGCACGATGCCTCTTGCCGGAACAGCCTGGAACACATGGTTCTTTTGGGACGGCCGACGGGACAGCCTGTGGTCGCAAGCGCTCACACCTCTTGAGAGCCAGGCCGAGCAGGCTGGCAACCGTGCCGCCTATGCGCATTTCATCTCGCGCAATTTCCGCGACCGCTATGAGCGGATATTCGGACCTTTGCCGGGGATGGAGGGAATACCTGAAAATGCGGGCCCGTTCGGAAGCGTCGGCGAGAAGGTTGCCTGGAAGGAGATGACGGAACAGCAGCGCGATGACGTCGACCGGGTCTTTTCCAATGTCGGCAAGGCTATTGCCGCGTTCGAGCGGTCCATCGTGCATGAGCAGACACGTTTCGACCGGTTCGCGGCCGCAATCGTTGCCGGCAAGCGGCCCGCAGAGGCAGGGTTCTCCGACGAAGAGCTGCTGGGGCTGAAGCTTTTCGTCGGCAAAGCCAATTGCATAAATTGCCACAACGGCGCGCGCTTCACAGACAATCACTTCCACAATACGGGCGTCCCGGCAGTTGAAGGACTGCCCGAGGATTTGGGCCGCGAGACCGCAGTGAAGGAGGTTTCTGCCGATCCGTTCAACTGCCTTGGCAAGTTCAGCGACAGTGCACCCGGCCCTTGCGGCGAACTTCGTTTCATGGTGACGGCAGGAGAGGCACTGAAGCGCGCCTATAAAACGCCGTCACTTCGTGGCGCTGCTTATCGGCCACCCTATATGCACGCGGGACAGATCGAGACGCTCGATGCGGTCGTCGACCACTATTCGCGCGCCCCTGCGAGTCCGGATGGCGTATCTGAGGTCCAGCCGGTAACGCTTTCGGAGCACGAGCGCGGCGCGCTGGTGGCATTCCTGAAGACGCTGTCGAACTAGGAGCATGATCCCGAAAAGTGCATAGCGGTTTCGGGATCATGCGAAATCAAAGAATTAGAGCACGATGATGAAATCATCGCGCTCTAGGAGCCAATTCCAAGAAAGCGGGAACCGTCTCCTCCTCTTGAACTGGCAAAAAAAGGGTTAGATCGGTTCAGGACTACGTCAGAATCGGGACCGCTAGCGGTCCTTCACCGTTTCCATCGCTACGAATGTCGATGTCTGCGCAACGTGCGGCAATGCGGAAATGCGCTCGCCCAGCACGCGGCGATAGGCGGCTATGTCTCGCGTCCTCACCTTGAGGAGATAATCGAAGCTCGCTGCCATCATGTGGCATTGTTCGATCTCTGCCACGCCCTGAACGGCGCGGTTGAATTCTCCCAGCGCGAGCGATCGCGTATCGGATAGTTTGACCTGGACAAAGGCGACGTGGCCTTCGCCCATCCGTTCGCGATCGATCACAGCCGAATAGCCACGGATATATCCGTCCTTCTCGAGCCGCCGTACACGTGCCTGCACTGGTGTCTTCGAGAGGCCGACCATCGACGCAAGCTCATTCATGGAAAGCCGTCCGTCACGCGCCAGCGCGGCCAGAATATTGCGATCGATCCGGTCCAATTGGTCTTCAGGCATAAGTATCTCAGTCCAAAAGGAATGAAAGTAGGCCAGTAAATAGGCAAAGCTTGCTATTCTGTCCACGGCTTTGGACCGGTTTGTTTTGGGCTCCGTGATATGGTGCGCAGACATAACCGGAGGCTCGAAAGGGCTCGGCCGCACGTCTTTTATCTTCGGGGAAAGCCATGAAAGCCCAGACGCTCGACGCCATTCGGCACGAAATGCGCGCCAACTATCTGCCCGATGAGGCAGAAACACTGAAAAGGCTGACCGAAGTGACCGCGCTGTCCGTCGAGGACCGCGAGGCGATCTCGAAACGGGCGGCCGATCTGGTTCGTGCCGTTCGTTCGTCGTCGGATCCACGTCTCATGGAGGTGTTCCTGTCCGCCTACGGACTCTCCACCAAGGAAGGCGTGGCCCTGATGTGCCTGGCCGAGGCATTGCTTCGGGTTCCCGATGCCGGGACGATGGATGATCTGATCCGCGACAAGATTGCGCCGCACGATTGGTCGGCGCATTCGGGTGGCTCGAGCTCGATCTTCGTCAACGCCTCGACCTGGGCGCTGATGCTGACAGGCAAGGTGCTGGACGAAGGCGAGGGCGGCATTGAAGGCACGCTGCGCGCGATGGTCCGCCGGCTCGGCGAACCGGTCATCCGGACCGCGGTTGCCGCTGCGATGCGCGAAATGGGCGAGCAGTTCGTGCTCGGCCGCACGATCGACGAGGCCGTAAAGCGCGGCAAGCCCTTCACCCAGAAGGGATATCTCTACTCTTATGATATGCTCGGCGAGGCTGCTCGCACCGAGGCCGACGCGTTGCGTTATCTGCGCGCTTACGCCGACGCGATTGCTTCGCTGAAGCGATTCTCCAAGGGTGAGGACATCCGCCGCAATCCGGGCATTTCAGTCAAGCTTTCGGCGATCCATCCTCGCTATGAAGTCGCGCAGAAGGACGCGATGCTGCCCGTCATGGCCGAACGCCTGCTTAGCCTCTGCCAAGCGGCGCGCGATGCCCGGATGGGCCTCAACGTCGATGCCGAGGAAGCGGACAGGCTTGACCTTTCCCTCGACGTCATCGAACGCGTTCTGGCGGACCAATCGCTCGAGGGCTGGAATGGTTTTGGTGTTGTCGTCCAAGCTTACGGCCCGCGAGCGCCATTTGTGATCGACTGGCTTTACGCTCTGGCGAAGAAGCTCGACCGTCGCATCATGGTCCGCCTCGTCAAGGGTGCCTATTGGGATACCGAAATCAAGCGTGCCCAGGCGATGGGCCTTTCCGGCTATCCCGTGTTCACGCGCAAGGCCAACACTGACGTTTCCTACATCGCGAATGCCCGCAAGTTGCTCGGCATGACCGACCGCATTTATCCGCAATTCGCGACGCACAACGCGCATACGGTGGCAGCAGTTCTTGCCATGGCTTCGGATCGCGACAGCTTCGAGTTCCAGCGTCTGCACGGCATGGGCGAAGCGCTGCACGAGACGATCCGCAAGGCGGAGGGGACGCGCTGCCGCATCTACGCGCCGGTCGGCGCACATTCCGATCTGCTGGCCTATCTGGTTCGTCGCCTGCTGGAGAACGGTGCAAACTCCTCTTTCGTGCACCAGATCACCGACGAGGATGTGAAGCCGGAAGAGATCGCGCGCGATCCGTTGCAGACCATTGAGGCGCAAGGGCAGGCTGCCAATCCGAATATCGCCAGGCCCAGCGAAATCTTTGGTGCCGCGCGGCCCAACTCAAAAGGCTGGGACGTTACTGACAAGGTAACTCTCGACCAGATCAATAAGGGCCGTGCTGCCTTTACCGGGCAGGATCAGTGGACGGCCAAGCCGATGACGCGCGCCGCCGGATATGGTTCCACTCGGAAGATCGTTAATCCGGCAAGGCCGGACGATATTGTTGGAACAGTGCACGAGGTGAAAGCCAGCCAGGTTCCGATCGCAGTGAAGGCGGCCATTGAAGCGCAAAAATCCTGGGCGGCGAAGCCTGTTGCGCAACGGGCGTCCGCCTTGCTTCGCGCGGCTGACCTCTATGAGGCGTATGCAGTCGAGTTTTTTGCGCTTGCAACGCGTGAGGCCGGGAAAACTCTGGCCGACGGAGTCGCCGAAGTCCGCGAGGCGGTCGATTTCCTACGCTACTATGCGGCGGAGGCGGAAAAGGCTGAAACAGGGACGGAGGCGCGTGGCGTCATCGCCTGTATATCGCCGTGGAATTTCCCGCTCGCCATCTTCACCGGCCAGATCGCCGCAGCACTGGTGACCGGCAACGCTGTAATCGCCAAGCCCGCCGAGCAGACCCCGCTGATCGCAGCGCGAGCGGTGGCCCTTTTGCGCGAGGCGGGGATTCCTGAAGACGTCCTGCAGCTTCTGCCGGGCGACGGCCCATCAGTGGGGGCACCGCTGACCGCCGACCCGCGCATTGCGGGCGTCTGTTTCACAGGCTCGACTGAAGTCGCGAAACTGATCGAGAGGCAGCTCGCCGAGACTGCCGCGCCGGACGCGATGCTGATCGCCGAGACCGGCGGGCTCAACGCCATGATCGTTGATTCGACGGCCCTTCCGGAACAGGCGGTCCGCGACATCCTCGCTTCGTCGTTCCAGAGCGCCGGCCAGCGCTGTTCGGCGCTGCGGCTTCTCTATGTCCAGAAGGACGTCGAGAAAAAGATGCTGGAGATGCTCGAGGGCGCGATGGGCGCACTCACCGTCGGTGACCCCTGGTCAATTTCGACCGATGTGGGGCCCGTCATTGACGACGAGGCGAAAAAATCGATCGACGAATACAGCGCCGCGCTCGCGGCGAAGGGTAAGCTGATCGCCCGTCGCGAAGCCCCGAACAGCGGCCGTTTCGTCGCGCCGCAGGTTTTCCGCGTAAAGGGCATAGCCGACATGGAAAAAGAGGTTTTCGGCCCAGTGCTGCACGTCGCAACCTTCGAAGCCGAAGATATTGGAAAGGTGATTTCCTCAATTAACCGCAAGGGTTACGGGCTGACGTTCGGGCTTCACACACGCATAGAGGCGCGCGTGCAGGATATCGTCGACGGCGTCCATGCCGGTAACATCTATGTCAACCGAAACCAGATCGGCGCAGTCGTCGGTTCGCAGCCATTCGGCGGCGAGGGACTGTCAGGAACCGGGCCGAAAGCTGGCGGTCCACACTACCTTCGCCAATTCCGTCGCTCCGCTAGCGGAGCGACGGCAGTTGCGGCCGAGGCTAGGATCGTCCCTGCGAAAGCGCTTGTCGAGCATTTGCCCGATCCCGCGCTTGGCGGCTGGGCGACGCGTCCCGA
The DNA here is from genome assembly GCA_963735385.1 of uncultured Alphaproteobacteria bacterium. Lineage (GTDB taxonomy): Bacteria > Pseudomonadota > Alphaproteobacteria > Rhizobiales > Rhizobiaceae > CAVTKY01. The sequence goes on from CAVTKY010000014.1 coordinate 92,724, forward strand.
CCGCATCGCGATTCTGAGAAGGCATTTGCGGGGCAAGGGGGCGGACGCGATCGCCGAGGCCGCAAGCATCGATTTCGGCCCTGTTGATCTCCCCGGTCCCACTGGTGAGGCGAACACATTGACACTCCACCCGCGCGGCCGCGTGCTGTGTCTCGGTCCCGACGCAGATACGGTGCTTGCTCAGGCAATCCAAGCCCTTGCCGCCGGAAATGCGGTCCTCGCAGTTGCGCCCGGCGCTCAAGCGGCGCTCCAGCCGCTCACCGGCAAAGGGCTGCCGGTCGCCGCGCTCGACGGTATCATCGAACCGGAGTGTCTCGAAGCGCTCAATGTGGATGTTGTTGCAAGTTCCGCCGATGCCGAAACCCTGCGAGCCTATCGCCAGGCATTGGCCTCCAGGAAGGGGCCAATTGTGCCGCTCATCTCCGAGGTCATCAATCCGGCGACCTATGCCCATGAGCGTGCCGTCTGCGTCGACACAACAGCAGCCGGCGGCAATGCCAGCCTGCTGGCGGCTGCATGAGCTTGTCAGGCTTCGTCGTGTGAAAAAATCAACTCGCCAGCACTGGTCGCTCCGGCAGGTCGATGCCCAGCAGCGAGCGCAAGTTGGGCCGTTCCTTGACGAGATCGTCAATTGTGTACCGTTCGAGCACCGCGAAGAAGGCGTTGAGCGCTTCGCGCAGAGCCGAGTTAAGCGCGCAACTGTCCACCAAGGGGCATTCGGCCGCGTCATTCTCGAAGCATTCCGCCATCGCGAAATTTTCTTCCGTGACCCGTATCACGTCGAACAACGTCAGTTCTGCCGCCGGCCTTGCCAGTCTCACACCCCCATTGCGGCCACGAACGGTTTCCACGAGCCTGTGCTCGACCAGCGGCTGCAGGATCTTGAACAGGAACAGTTCCGACACCGAATAGGCGCTGGCAATTTCCGGGATGCGGCTCAACCGCCCTTCGTTCGCAGCGCAATACATCATGATCCGTATTGCATAGTTGGTCTGACGAGTGAGTCGCATGGCGGACCCTTTGCGAGGCTATATGCAGGATTGCTTATGGGCTACACCTTAGATCAGTTCCAGACAACAATGCAATAAAGTTGATTATTGCTGTCATGTATTTCGGCGACCTTCCGAGAACAAAAAAGGCGGCACAGTTTCTACCCGTCGCTGACCTTCGAGGCCAGTCTGCCAAATAAAAAGGCCCGCTCGAGGCGGGCCTTTCGTCGTACCGGTTCCAAAGAGGCTTAGGCGGCCTTCTGGCCAGAAAACTTGGAGAACTCAGCCTGAGCGTTCTTCGCGCCTTCGGTTACGACGGACTTGGCAGTGTCGGCAACGGTGCGGACGCGCTCGAAGTTGGCGCGGGCGCTCTCGCGGACGAAATCGGCCTGGATCTGGAAAGCTTCGTTGATCGACTGCGCGCCGGCAACTTTCTCAGCGGTCGAGACAGCGTGCTGGACATTGGCAAGCGTCGCATCAAGCAGGCCACGGGTGAAGCTGGCGTAGCCGCCAACGAACGACGCCGCAAATTTCTCGGCGCTCTTCGTGGCTTCAGCCGCGCGGGTATGAGCGGTTTCGGCGCCTTCCTTAACGGAAGAGGCCGTGCGCTTTACGAAGTCGCGAGCGGTGGCCGGCACTTCGAAATTGCCTTGAACGTTTTCAAAAGCCTGCTGGACCGAGGCGAAATAGTTCGTATCAGGCGTAGCGGTCTTGGCGGTGGTCTTGGTCATCTCTTTTCTCCATTCTCATGTGAGCTATGGGGTGGCCCCGTTCGTCTGCGACCCGGGGAATGCAGTTCATATAGTGAGTGAAATTGTGCATTGCAACATAAAATCTTGCTGCAATGCAACATAACGTTAGAGGATTGAAAACGATTGGATTTTCCTTGCCCCCGACGCCGACGCAGGGGGAGAAACTCGAACAGTTGATGCCATGACGGCGTGCGCCGGAACCGACCGCGTATCCGGGGATCCCTGGGCTTCACCGGAAACGATGCCTAGATGTGGAGCGTACTTCGGTTTCGAAGACAGAGCTACGTCGGGCGCGAATTGCCTTTGCAGAACGGGAACGAAAGAGACATGAACTCCACATACTCGTCCCGTAAGCCAGCACGCGGCTGGCGACTTCGGTTCAGCGGAGGCGGAAAAGCTGACCGCACTGAGGCGCACCAAGGCGGTGGCGACCGGTATGCTCGCGCTCTGCGTTGGAGTCTTCGCGGCCGCCAAGTCCTTGGAGCACCGCTGGCCGATGCTCGGCTTTGTCGCTGCCTTCGCGGAGGCCGCCACCATCGGGGGCCTTGCCGACTGGTACGCCGTCGTGGCTCTTTTCAGGCGTCCGCTTGGTCTGCCCATCCCGCATACAGCGATCATTCCAGAGAACCAGAATCGCATTGCGGACAATCTTGGCCGGTTCATCGAAGCCAATTTCCTTGCGGAAAGGGCGGTTCGCCAGAAGCTCGACGAAGTCGATTTCGCCGCGCTCGTTGCCGACTGGCTTTCGAATACAGAGCGCGCCGGCGACCTGTCGCGCTTCGTGGCGCGTCTGGTGCCGCAGACCTTGTCGGCAATCGAGCAGTCAGACCTGCGCGGATTCGTTACCCAGCGCATGATCGAGCAGGTGGAGAAGATCGAGGTCGCGCCGCTTGCCGCGGAGCTGCTTTTGGCCTTCACCGATGACCGGCGGCACCAGAAGCTCTTCAACGAATTCACGAAAGTGATTGGAAAGTTTCTGAGCGACGAGGACGCATTGGCCGCAATGCGGGACAAGATTCGAGAGGAACTCCCGTCGCTGTTTAACCTCTTCCGCGCTGACGCCTATCTCCTCAAGAAGATCGTCGCATCGGCTGGCACGCTGCTGGAGGAGGTGAGTACAGACCGCAACCACCCGATGCGTATGGAATTCGATCGTTTCGTGGTGAAGTTCATCGATCAATTGCGCACCTCGCGCGACTATGCGCGACGCGCCGAAAAGATGAAGCGCGATCTGCTCTCGCGACCGGAGCTGCGCGAACTGGCGCAAGATATGTGGGACAGTATGCGAACCTTTATCGAACAGGACGCAAAGTCGGAAAAGTCGATGGTCCGCGACCACCTCGGCAATATGTTCGTGGAAATTGGCCGCCACCTTGCGCGCGATCCACAGATTCGCGCGGACATGAACCAGGGCTTCGTTGTGGCGCTCTCCTCCTTTGTCGAAAGCCAGAAGAGCGGCGTGTCGAAATTTATCGCCGATCAGGTCAAGGGCTGGGACCTCGGCCAATTGACAAGGCTGATTGAAATCAATGTCGGCCGCGATCTTCAGTACATCCGTTTCAATGGCATGGTGATCGGCGGCATCGCCGGCCTGCTGCTCCATGCGGCCGAACTCGTTCTGTTGACGAATTGATTCCATCTGGGCGCAGCCTTGCACTAAGGTCTTGTGATCCTTACCGACTGCCAGAGGGAGATGGCCATGGCCAAGAAACCGGAACCTCAATCATTCATGGATGTGTTCGCCACATTTGGCCGCGATCTGAAAATGCCGACCGTCGACATCGAGAAGATCATGAACCACAACCGCAAGAACCTCGAGGCGCTCGAGAAGTCGGCCAAGGCGTCTGCGGCCGGAGCGTCGGCCCTTGTCGCCAAGCAGCGCGAAGCCCTGCAGGAGGCGTTGCGTGAATTCACCGACGCGGTCCAAAACTACCGGGTTTCCGGTAACCCCCAGGAGATGATGGAAAAACAGGCGGACTTTGCCCGGAAGTCTTTTGAGGTCGCGGTCAAGAATGCCGGCGAAGTCGCCGAGATCGTACAGAAATCAGGCGCCGACTCGCTCGATATTTTACGACAGCGCATCCGCGACGCGATGGATGAGGTCCGCCAGACCTACGAAGAACGCAAATAGGCTCTTTGTCGGATCGCTGATCGGGGTCAAGATCACGCGCGTTCAGCGCTTGTTTACGGCAGCGGCGAGAACTGCGGCTTACGCTACGCGGTGCTGCAGATCGTCGTCCAGCCAACGGCTCATGAAATAGTCGAGCTGCTTGTGCCACCAGGGCCAATCGTGGTCGACATCGCCGCCCCAATAGTCCACCCAGGCCGGTATCCTCTTTTCGCGGAGCACATGCTCGAGGGCGCGCGTATCCTCCAGCATGCGCTCTTCCCAGCGGCCCTGGCCGCAGCAGAAGATCAGGCGCAGCGCCCTGAGCTGCTTCAGTGCGCGCGGATCGGAAAGACCCGGCAGGTAATTCAGGGGCGAGTTGAAGAGAATCGCGCCGTCGCGCGCGTCGCCGAAAAAATCCCTGGTCGAATAGACGCCGCTGAGCGCGATAACCCCGGCCGCTACTTCGGGAAAGCGGAATACGAAATTGGAGGCATGGAAGGCGCCCATCGAGCAGCCCGCGAAGAGGGGCTTCAGCTTCCGCTTGCCGTTAGAGGCAGCAGCCTCCTGTGATACGGCAGGCAGCGCCTCATCCCGGACGTGGCGGAAATAGGCCTCGTGACGCTCCAGGCGTCGCTGCAAGTCCGCGTCATTGCTGGTGAAAGTCTCGCCGTCGATGCCGTCGAGTGTCCAGACCTGGATGCGTCCGGTGTCTATGAATTCGCCAAGTGCTGCGATCGCGCCGGAATCCTCGAACTGATAGAACCGGCCGTTGGACGTCGGGAAAACCACCACGGGGCGCCCGGCATAACCGTAGCGCTTGTGCTCCATGTCGCGACCAAGTTCGCGGCTATATTCCTTGTGATAGGAAATCTGCATGCCTTATGCCTCAACCGCATGGATAAAGCGAACGGCTTTCTTCAGCTCATCAAGTTTCGTGGAGCGCATCTGGTAGGCGTAGTGTCCCATGGCCCGGCTGAATACCTCTTCGATCGGCTGATGCCGCAATATCTTGTCTCCGTGGGCGGCTAGCACGGCCTCGTGGTCATGAGAATAGCGAATATGCCGCTTGCGGCTCGCATAGGCGGTAAAATACCTGCCCTTGTATGGCCCGCCAGCCTGGTCGTTTACCACCATGTTCGCCCACTCGGCATAGATGTCGATGTCATAGGCGTAGTTGATCGCATCGGTGATCCAGGCGCCCGGCGGCCGCATGTTGACCTCGAGCGCGATGATCCTTTTGTCCTTGCGCGTCTGGAACAGCTCGATGTGGAAGAAGCGCTCACGAACATCGAACGCCTCGAGAATTCGCCGGCCTGCTTCGTCGACTGCCGGGTCGACGTCCGGCTTGCAGACGTAGCTCATGTGATCGTCGTTGTTGACCACATCCATCACGCTCTGCTCGTAATAGGTGCTCGCGGCGAACACCACTTTGCCGTCCCTATTGACGAGCCCGTCATAGGTGACGACCAGCCCGTCGACGAATTGTTCCATGACGAAAGTCACGTCTGCCGGCTTGTCGGCAAAGAACTTGTCGAGTTCCTTGGCATTGCTGATCTTGAACGTATTGCTGGCGCCCGAGCCTGTATCCGGCTTCACCACGACGGGATAACCGACGCGCCGGATGAAGGTCAGTGCCCCGGCGCGGTCAGAGCATTTGCGCTGCGGTATGGTTTCCACGCCGCTTTTGCGGAAAAAAGCGCGCATACGCGATTTCCGCTTCAGGTTCTTCACGAAGTCGATCTTGGTTCCAAAGATGTTGAAGTCCGTCCGGATATTGGCTTCGAGTTCCAGCCAGTGTTCGTTGAGCGACTCGAAACGGTCGACGCGCCCCCATTTGTGGATGAAATGTCCGATGGCGCGGTAGACCGGATCATAGACTTCCATGTCGGCAACCCGATAGTATTCCGAAAGCGCCTCGGTGAGCTTTGTGTCCAGCCCATCGTAGGGCGCATCGCCAATGCCAAGGACCGTAGCGCCGGCCTTCTTCAACCGGTCGCAGAAGTCGGCCCCGTTGGGTGGAAAATGCGGAGAGAAGAAGACGAAGTTCATCGTGGAAATCCCCTCAGATCCGATGACGTGGTCGAGTGTGGCCGATTTGCCGGCAATGGGGAAGGGATGTCACTACCAGAGTATCTCGAACCGAGCGTTGTACGAGGGAGCGGCATCACTCTCCGTTCAGAACTCCTGCGCTTCAGCGCGGAACTTTGGCGCGATCGCATCGTTACCCGATCGAAGGCATACTGACGACAGCCCCGGTGTTCGAAGCGGGCGCACTATTTGGGGAACATTGATATGGAGAGCGCGACGCGGCCCGGACCTGTGCCGCCGAAGCCTGAACCCTTTCCCGGACCGGCTCCGACGCCGCCGCCTGAACCGGTCCCACCTCCGGGACCGGGACCCAATCCTAACCCGAGGCCGATTATCTAGATTTGGCAGCTTGTTCCGAAGCCGGCAGATGTCCGGGAGGATCGCATGCAAAAACAAAAGCTTGGCGCGCTTATGTGATTCAACGGGAGAAGGTTAAATCTATGGTTCCGCGTCCGGCTGGTTTGCCGGTGAAGCGCGGATGAAGGCCGGCAGTTTCATGCAGGCCGCGTAGATGCGTGAGATCACCGGATAAGACGCCATATCGACATGGAAGCGGGCGTTGTTAGCCACCTGCGCGACAAGGCAGATGTCGGCGATGCCGGGGGTTTCCCCGTGGCAGAAGGTACCGGTCTCGCGACTCGACGCGAGTATCTTCTCCAACGGTTCAAACGTTTCGTTGACCCAATGGCGGAACCAGTTGGCGATATCTTCGTCCCCCGCGCCATAAAGCACCCTCAAAGAGGTGAGGATGCGCAAATTGTTCACCGGGTGAATGTCGCAAGCGATCATCTGCGCGAGCATACGAACACGCGCCCGGCCGATCGGTTCGGCTGGAAGTAGCGGCGGCTGTGGCACGGTTTCGTCCAGGAATTCCATGATCGCCAACGACTGCAATAGGACAGTGCCGTCGGTCCAAATCAGCGCCGGCACCAGCCCTTGCGGGTTCACCGTCAGATAGGCCGGTTCATGGTGGTCGCCATGCCGAAGATGATGCGCCACATATTTGTAGGAGAGGCCCTTCATTTCCAGCGCGATGCGAACCCGGAAGGAGGTGGACGACCGGTAATAGTTGTGAAGAATGATTTCGCTCATGGCAGCTTCCGATGCTGATCCTGCTCGCGACGGAGCTGCTAAGAATATTCCGCCTTCAGCCTTTTGCGCCAGCCGGGCCGCGCAGCGTCAGATTTTTAAAGCTCGCCGTCTGGTCGCGGATCGCCGCCTCGGCTGGCAGCCGCTCCATAGAGCTTGCACCGTAGAAGCCGTGGCAGCCCCGCGTCCGTTCGAGAATGTAGCGCGCATCGTTGGGCATCGAGATCGGCCCACCGTGACAAAGCACAATCACATCCTGGCGGACCGAGCGCGCCGCCTCGGCGATGGCGTCGATCTCGCCGACGCAGACATCGAGCGATTTCGCGCTCGTGGCCCCGATCGAGCCGCCGGTCGTTACGCCCATATGCGCGACAATGATGTCGGCGCCGGCCTCGGTCATCGCCCGCGCCTCTTCAGTGTTGAACACGTAAGGGGTTGTGAGAAGGTCGAGCTCGTGGGCGAGCCTGATCATGTCCACTTCGAGACCGTAGCCCATTCCGGTTTCCTCGAAGCTCTGCCGCATCTGGCCGTCGAAGAGACCGATGGTGGGAAAATTTTGAACGCCGGAAAATCCCATGTGCTTTAGTTTCGAAAGGAACTGCGGCATCAACACGAATGGGTCCGTGCCGTTGACGCCCGCGAGCACCGGCGTGTTTTTCACCACCGGCAGCACCTCAACCGCCATTTCCTTCACGATTTCATTGGCATTTCCGTAGGCGAGAAGACCCGCGGCGGAACCGCGACCGGCCATGCGGTAGCGCCCCGAATTGTAGATGACGATCAGATCAATTCCGCCGGCTTCCTCTGCCTTGGCGGACAAGCCGGTGCCCGCGCCGCCGCCGATGATGGGCACGCCTTCGGCAATCATGGTGTGGAGTTTTTCCAGGATCTTTGCGCGCGGAGTGGCGGGCATGCGGAGTCTCGCTATTTGGTTATTTCGTGGAATGCCGCAACAGCGGCCCCGGCGAACATGGGATCGTTGATGTGTAGAGGCAGCCGCACGATTTGGCGATTGCGGGCCGGAAGAAGCGTGGCCTCGATCGCTTCGAACAGCGTCCTGTCCGCTTCTGGATCGAAAAAAGCCATGCCTGGGGCGTCAAGCGCGGATACGCCCTTTTCCGGGATCAGGAACCGCACCGGTCCTTCGCACTGGTTCAGCTTTCTGCCGATCCACGTGCCGATGTTGCGGCATTCCTCGGCGGTCGTTCGCATCAGCGTAACGCTCGGATTGTGTTGGTAAGTGAGCCTGTTCCGCCATTCTTGCGGCAAAGTTTCCGGTTCCCAGAAGTTCACCATGTCGAGCGCGCCGACGGACCCGACATAGGGGATTTTCGTCCGCGCGATGGCGCCGAACCTATCTTCGGTCGCAGGCAGCACGCCCCCCACAAGCAGGTCGCAGACTTCTGTCGTCGTGATGTCGATCACGCCGGCGAGAAGGCCGCTGTCGGCGAGCTTCTCCATCATGCGCCCGCCAGTGCCAGTGGCGTGGAAGACCATGCAGTCATGGCTGCCGCGTAATTGCTCGACAATCGCCGTGACGCAGGGCGTGGTCACTCCGAACATAGTGAGGCCGATAGCCGGCTTTCCCTCGACAGCAGGGGCAGGGGCCTTCGCCATCGCGGCGATCGCCTGCGCGGCGTTGTGCAGGATCGTGCGGGAGAGCCGGTTAAGCCCGGCCATGTCCGTCACTGACGGCATCATGATGATATCGGAGACATCGACATAAGGCGCGACATTGCCGGAGGCCAGGGTCGACACCATGATCTTGGGCAGCCCGAGCGGCAATCGTCGCATCCCGGTCGTAATAATCGACGTTCCGCCTCCGCCGCCGATGCCGACAATGCCTGCAATGTCCGCGCGGCTTTCGATGAAGCTGGCGAATGCCTTGCCCATTGCTGCTACCGCAGTGCCCCGGTCGCTGGTATCGAGCACCGCCGCTGCACCCTTCGGATGATGGGCCGCAACCTCCGCTGCCGCAACATCGGTCGCGGTCGTCGGTCGTTGCGTTCCCACATCCACGCGCGTGACCGCAGCCCCGGTGGCGGCCACGGCATCGGCCAGAAAGGCGAGTTCTTCGCCCTTTGTGTCGGCGGTTCCGATGACATAGATCCGCTTCACGGCGCCTCCCGCCGTAGTCCATTGGCCGCCCGGAGGCGGGCTCCCAACCGAGATGATTTCCGAAAGGCATTGCAGAAATTTGAGACGCAGGTATCATATTGATATGACCGTCTCAAATCAAGAGACAAGCTTGCCTGATATCGAGGAGCGCGGTGCACGCGCCCGCACTGCGCGGTTGATGCTGGATACCGCCGTGCAACTCATGCAGGGCGGAATCGTGCCCTCCGTCAGTGACGTTGCTGAGGCCGCGGAGGTTTCCCGCGCGACCGCCTATCGTTATTTTCCGAGCCAGGCCGCGCTCGTTCATGCCGTCGTGGATGCCGCGCTTGGCCCCATTCTCGACTGGAATTCGCTATCAAGCGATTCAGAGGAGCGTACGCGCGATCTGCTCGAACGTTCGATGCCCCGGATCAACACGTTCGAAGCCACCTTCCGTGCGGCGCTCAAGCTTTCCCTCGATCAATGGGCGCAACGCCAGGCAGGCACTCTGGGGAACGAGCCTGCCTTCACGCGCGGCCATCGCGTCGACCTTCTTCGCGACGCGATCGCGCCGTTGCGCGGTCGTGTGAGTGAAGCTGATTTCGACCGCCTCGCCAAAGCCCTTTCGCTGCTTTTTGGTATCGAGGCGTTGATTGTCATGAAGGATATCTGGGGCGCCAGCGCGGAGGAAGCGCAAGATATCGTGCAGTGGGCCGCAGCCGTGTTGGTCCGGAGCATTGCGCCTGCCTGATCTGACGTAAGCCGCGAGCAGGTCAATCTGGTCGGACCAAAATTTGTGTACGGGAGGTCATTTTCGGTGGAGAAGGAGCTTGCAAACGATTACAAACCATACAATTCTGGAAGATGGAGAAGGCTGCAGATGCCTTCGCTGGCGGGGGTCGAGATAAACTTGACCGGGGTTGAAGGTTGGTACGACCAGATCGACTTGCTGTGAGTTGCGGCAGGAGCCAGAGCAAATCGTCTCCGGCTGCTGAACGAAATCGCCCGGAAAGTGCAGGGAGGAGACCGGCATCGGGGCGACCGGAAGCCTGCGGTAGCAGGACCAGCGAAGCGGGAGGCTACGCCCGCACGGTGGACAGGAACGACGCGCAAACAGGGAGGAACTGATATGCGCAAGACCCTAACCGGCATGCTTGCCGGCATTGGCTTATCGCTTGCCTACACAACTTCTGCGCTCGCGCAGGAGCTCACCATTTTCTGGGCGGAATGGGATCCGGCCAACTACCTGCAGGAACTCGTCAACGAATACACGGCCGAGACGGGCGTCAAGGTCACGGTTCAGACGACACCGTGGGACGATTTCCAGACAAAGGCTTTTGCGGAATTCAACGCCAAGGGTGACGCCTACGACATGGTGGTCGGCGACTCGCAATGGCTCGGCGCCGGTTCCACAGGGGGGCACTACGTCGATCTCACCGAGTTCTTCGCCAAGCACGGTGTAGCCGAAAGCATGGCGCCCGCTACGGTCACGGCCTATGCCGAGTATCCGAAGGGCGGCAAGAAATACTGGGCAGTTCCGGTCGAGGGCGACGCCACCGGCTGGGCGTACCGTAAGGACTGGTTCGAAGATCCGAAGGAAATGGCCGATTTCAAGGCCAAATACGGGTACGACCTCGCGCCGCCGAAAACCTGGAAGGAGATGCGCGACCTCGCCGAGTTTTTCCACCGTCCGGACCAGAAGCGCTACGGCATCGCCATCTATACCTGGAACCCTTACGACGCCCTGGTCATGGGATACGAAAACGCCCTGTTCAGCTTTGGCGGCGAACTCGGCGACTACTCCACCTATAAGGTGGACGGCATTGTGAATTCGCCCGAGGCGGTGGCGGCGCTTGAAGCGTACAAGGAGCTCTACAAGTTCACGCCGCCGAACTGGGGCCAGGCGTTCTTCCTGGAGGACAACCAGGCGATCACCGAAGGCCTTGCGGCAATGAGCATGAACTACTTCGCCTTCTTCCCGGCTCTCGCCAACAAGGCGACCAACCCGTATGCCGATGTGACCGGCTATTTCGCCAACCCGGCCGGCCCGAGCGGCAAGCAGCATGCTGCTCTCGGCGGCCAGGGTGTCTCCATCGTCTCCTATTCCAAGAAGCAGGACGAGGCGATGAAGTTCCTGGAATGGTTCATCCGCGAAGACGTTCAGAAGAAGTGGGGCGAACTCGGCGGGTACACCTGCAATGCCAAGGTGCTCGAGTTCACCCGAGTTCCGAAACGCTACTCCCTATAATGAAGCCTTCTACCAGACCATGTTCATGGTGAAGGATTTCTGGGCCGTTCCGGAATACGGCGAACTCCTCGAGCAAATGAAAAACCGGATCGGGCCGTTCATCGTTGGCGATGAGGGCACCGCAAAAGAGGCGCTGGACGGGGTCGCGCAGGATTGGCAAGCGACCTTCAAGAAATACGGGCGGTAACAGCCTGTCGGCATCACGGAACCGGGAAGGACGGTCCACCCTTCCGGTTCCGCTTTCCTGAATGCTGGTGAGGAGAAGGCCTTGGCGACTGCGGCGATTGCGCGTCTTGATCCCGCCTCCCGCGCGGCGGCGCGCGGATGGAGCGATCTGACCATCCGCAATCTGTTCATCATCCCGACGATCCTCTTTTTGATCGTCTTCAATATCTTTCCCTTGATCTATTCGCTTGGCTATTCGTTCACGGATTTCCGCGCCTCGATGAACGATCCAGTCACGTTCGTCGGGCTCCAGAATTACCGCGACTTGCTCGCCGATCCGCGCATCTGGAGCAACTTCTCGGTCACAGCGAAATATGTGATCGTTTCGGTGGGCGGGCAGATGCTGGTGGGCTTCGGGATTGCCCTGCTCCTCAATCGCAGCTTTCCGTTCAAGGGCCTGATTACGACGCTTCTGCTTCTCCCGATGATGCTGTCGGCTGCTGTCGTCGGTCTGTTCTGGAAGCTGCTTTACGATCCGTCCTGGGGCGTCATCAACTACGTGTTCGGTCTGGGTGATTTCGCCTGGCTGTCCGATCCGGACGTGGCGCTTTATGCCGTGGCGATCACGGACATCTGGATGTGGGCGCCGTTCGTCATGCTTCTCTCGCTTGCCGGCCTGTCGGCGGTTCCGCAGCATCTCTACGAAGCAGCGGCGATCGACCGCGCCGGAGCCTGGTACACATTTACGCGTATCACCTTGCCGCTGGTCGCGCCGCTTCTCCTGATCGCGCTGATTTTCCGCACCATGGAGGCGTTCAAGACTTTCGATATCGCCTACATTATGAGCACGCAGTTGACGACCGAACTGGTGTCGAAACGGCTCTACAAAATGGCCTTTCAGGAGTGGCAGACGGGCTTGTCTTGCGCGCTCGCCTATATCGTCCTCATCGTCGTCCTTGCCATCACCAACATCTACGTGAAGTACCTCAACCGGGTGAAGGAGCGCTGAGATGGCCGCAGTTCGCTCGCCCCGCGAGAAAGCGATGAACCGCGTCGCTATCGCAGCGGTGCTTGTCATCACGCTGATTTTCCTCGCGCCGATCTACTGGATCGCCTCGACGGCATTCAAGCCCCGCAGCCTCGCGACGACCGTGCCGCCGACCGTGTTCTTCCAGCCAGAGATCACGCCGTTCATCAAGCTCTTCACCAAGCGCGTCCAAATGACCAAGCCCGTCGATCCGCAGGTCTACGAGGCAGCGCCGTGGTGGGAGCGGCGTGTCTTTGACGGCGGTGAACGCGTGCTGCGTACCGGCGAAAACGTCCAGCTTTCGCAATATCCCAATCGCTTCGCCAACAGCCTGATCATCGCGGTGACCAGCACCGTGCTTGCGGTCGTGATGGGAACGTTTACCGCCTACGGCTTCTCGCGTTTCCGCATCGCCGGTGAAAGCGACCTCCTGTTCTTCATCCTGTCGACTCGCATGCTGCCGCCGGTGGTCGTCGCCATTCCCATGTACCTGATGTACCGGGAGGTCGGCCTCAACGACACCCACATTGGCCTTATCATCCTCTACACGGCCTTCAATCTGTCCTTCTCGGTATGGCTGATGAAGGGCTTCATGGACGAAATCCCGAAGGAGTATGAGGAGGCGGCTCTTGTCGATGGCTATACGCGCATGCAGGCCTTTTTCAAAATCGTGCTACCGGAGGCTGCAACCGGCATCGCGGCGACGGCGGTCTTCTGCTTCATCACGGCCTGGAACGAATATGCCTTCGCTTTGATTATGACCAACCGCCGCGCCCAGACCGCGCCGCCCTTCATCCCGGCCCAGATCGGCTCTGGCCTTACCGACTGGACGGTGATCGCGGCGGGTACCTTTCTGTTCTTGCTGCCGGTTGCCATCTTTACCTTCCTGTTGCGCAATCACCTCTTACGCGGCGTCACCTTCGGAGCGATCCGCAAATGAGCTTTCGCGCCATCAACCAGAAATATCTGGAGCCCGGCTCGATCCTGCTGATGGTGTTCGGCATAGTGGCGCTTTGCCAGCCTTGGAGCCTCTTTCTCCATCGTTACGCGGTGACCATTATTCTCGCCGGGCTTGTCGGCTTCATGATCACATCCAAGATTTCGCCGGAAGCCGAGGCCGAACGGGGTACTGAGCGGTGACCCAGATCGAGCTGCGTAGCGTCCAGAAATACTTTGGCGATGTTCAGGTCATCAAGGACCTGAACCTCAATATCGCCGACAATGAGTTCATAGTACTCCTCGGGCCGTCCGGCTGTGGCAAGACAACGACACTGCGGGCAATCGCCGGGCTCGAGACGATCGATGGCGGCGACATCCTGATCGACGGCAAGCCTGTGCAGCACCTGAAGGCATCGGATCGCGACATCGCCTTCGTGTTTCAGCTCTTTGCGCTTTATCCGCATATGAACGTCTATGAAAACATTGCCTTTCCGCTCAAGGCGACACGCCAGAGCAAGGCGGAGGTCGACAGCGAGGTGAGGGCGGTCGCGAGGACGCTGCGGATAACCCATCTTCTCGACAAGAAGCCGTCGGCGCTCTCCGGCGGGGATATGCAGCGCGTGGCGATCGGCCGGGCGCTGGTGCGGCGGCCAAAAGCCCTTTTGATGGACGAGCCGATTGGTGCGCTGGACGCGAAGCTGCGGGAGGAAATGCGCGCCGAGATCAAGCGTCTCCACCTGAAGCAGGGCTCCACGACGATCTATGTGACGCATGACCAGGTGGAGGCCATGAGCCTCGCGGACCGGATCGTCGTCATGCACGAGGGCATCCTGCAGCAGATCGGCACACCGGAAGAGGTCTATGCCCACCCGGCCAACCTCTTCGTCGCGCGGTTCGTCGGCAGCCCGATGATGAATATCGCCAAGGCGTCCGTCTCCGAGCACGCCGGAGCTGCGCGAGTGACCGTCGATGGCGCATCCGAGGGCTTTGCGTTTCCGCGCGAACTTCTCGGCAGGATGGAAGCTTTGAAGATAGGCAATGGTCACTTGGCGCTTGGCATACGCCCGGAAGGCGTGCAGGTGGAGCGCGAAGCGAAGCCCGGCTACATGCCGGTCGAAGCGCACATCATCGAGCCGCTTGGCGCCTACGACATCGTGGACCTGAAGGTCGGCTCGCAAATGCTTCGGGCCCGCACGCGCAGCGGCTATGTTGCGCAGGCTGGCGATAGCGTCTTTGCCAGGATCGATCCTGCCCAGGCCCATTTCTTCGATGCCGAAAGCGGTAATTCGCTGGGGGTGAGGTTGTGAGCCTGAGTTCGCGCCAGCTCGGCGGGACAGCGCCCCGATATCTTTGCGGAGCGCACCTAACCCATGGCCCATATCGAACTCCGCAACATCACCAAGAAGTTCGGCGCCCATACGGCGCTGAAGTCTCTCAACCTCGACATCGCGGATGGCGAGTTCTTCGTTCTGCTTGGCGAAACCGGCGCGGGCAAGACAACCACACTGCGGCTGATCGCGGGGCTCGAAAAGCCGGATGAGGGACAGATTCTTATCGACGGTGTCGACGTCGGCGCCTGGGGCGCAGCCGAGCGCGACGTGGCGCTGGTCTTGCAGCAATATTCGCTCTATCCACGCTACACCGTGCGCGAAAACCTCGAATTCCCGCTGAAATCGAAAATCCGCCACGTCGAGCCGGGTGAAATCGCGGAGCG
This sequence comes from uncultured Alphaproteobacteria bacterium, assembly GCA_963735385.1. GTDB lineage: Bacteria > Pseudomonadota > Alphaproteobacteria > Rhizobiales > Rhizobiaceae > CAVTKY01. The sequence goes on from CAVTKY010000014.1 coordinate 107,942, forward strand.
GGTCGCGCGCGCTGCAAGGACGCTGCGCATCGAGCACCTTCTCGACCGCAAGACTGACCGCCTCTCAGGCGGCGAAATGCAGCGCGTGTCGATCGGGCGGGCCATCGTGCGCAAGCCGCGGGTCTTCCTCATGGATGAACCGCTTTCGAACCTGGACGCCAAGTTGCGCGAGGCGCTACGCACCGAGTTGAAGAACCTGCAGATGACGCTTGGCGCCACCTTTCTTTTCGTCACTCACGACCAGATCGAGGCGATGTCGATGGGCGACAAGGTCGGCGTCCTGAACCACGGCCGCCTGGTGCAGACCGGCACGCCGTACGAGATCTACAACAATCCGCGCGACACCTTCGTCGCGAGCTTTGTCGGGTCGCCACCGATGAATCTGCTCGACGGCGAGCTCGTTTCCGGCCGCGCTGTCATCGCGCCACGCAATTTCGAGCTACCCTATCTCGCCAACGGCGCCGCCAACCGCCCGGCCGCGCTCGAAGGCCGCCCGCTCACCTTCGGTATCCGCCCGGAGGATGTCTATCTTGAGCCCGGCGCGCCGGTTGAGGCCCGCGTGCACGATGTCGAAAATCACGGCGTCGAAAAGATACTGACGCTGCGCGTTGGCGATGCGATGCTTCGCGCGACCGTGCCGGCGCAGACCTCGGTCACCATCGAGGACGCGGTTCGCTTCGCCTGGAACGAGAAGAAGGTCGTGCTGTTCGACCAGCAAACCGGCGTCAGCCTGCGCCACGGGTGACAGACGCCTTCACTCTCGGCATGCGCCTCAAGCAAATCGTTCGCGATATAGGATGACTGCCTCCGGATTGACCAGATTGACCGGCAGCGCACCCTGAAGGACCCTAAGCGCCTCGGCGGCCGCGCCAACGCCCATGCGCTCCATGCTTTCTTCGGTGATCCCCGCCATGTGCGGCGTGATGACCACGTTCTCGAAGCTGAAAAACGGATGGTCCGGCGGAAGCGGCTGCGATGCGAAAACGTCGAGCGCCGCGCCCGCGATGCGGTCTTCGCGCAGCGCGGCGATCAGCGCGGTTTCGTCGACAACCGGTCCGCGCGACACATTGACGATCAGCACCGAGGGCTTCATGGCGGCGATACGCTCGGCGTTGATCAACTTGATGGTTTCCGGAGTGAGCGGACAGCAGAGAACAATGACGTCGCTTTGCGCCACCAGATCGTCGATAGCTGCGAAACGCACACCTTCCGGCATATTCATGCCCGAGCGGCTGTTGGCCAGCACCGGCAGACCGAAACCGTGTGTTGCGATCCGGGCGACTTCGCGGCCGACATTGCCCATGCCGATGATGCCCATCGTCCGGCCGGTCAACTCGTTGGTCAGGTTGGCGTGGTCCCGTCCCGCCAGCCAACCTGACGCCCTGAGGTCGCGGTCCAGTGCACGGAAGCGGCGCAGCAGGGCAAGCGATACAAAGAAGACGTACTCGGCCACCGAGCGCGCATTGACGCCGGGGACGTTCGCGACGAGTACGCCGGCACGCGTGGCGGCGTCCAGCGGGATCATGTCGAGCCCTGCGCCATGTCGAATGGCCGCCCGAAGCTTCGCGGCCCTGTCGAAGAGCATCGGCGGCAGCGGCGCTCGCACGATGACAATGTCGGCGTCTTCAGCTTCGCGCGCCAATGTCGCGGGGGCGAGGGCAGAGACCACCTCCAGTCGTCCAGCCTCTGCGAGCATAGCTTCGGCGCGGGCATGAAGCGGATGTGTGGAAAGAATTTTTGGGCCGTCAGGCATTTTGCAGATGCGACACGGTTTCGCCATTCTCGGGCGTTTCACCGTCGATCAGGCCCTTCCAGTAGCTCTCAGCGCCCTGCAGATGGGCGCTCATCAGGGCTTGGGCGAGGTTGCCGTCGCGCCGCAACAGAGCGTCGAAAATCTGCAGGTGCTCGGCATGAGACCTCTTTCCGCGCTCCGGATCGCTAAAGTAGACGGGCAGGCGTTCCTCCCCCATCATGTAGTACATGCTGCAGATTTGGTGGAACATGCTGTTCTTGGTTGCACGCACGATTTCCAGATGGAAGTCCCTGTCTTCCCCGGCAATGGGGCGTCCGGCGGCGATATTCTCCTCGGATTGCCGCAGGATTTCGCGCAGCCGCTCGTAGTTTTCCTCGGTTGCGCGGCTGGAGGCAAGTTCCGCGGCCTTGATCTCATGGATCTTGCGGATCTCGACAATCTCGTAGATGCGCGCCGGCTCGACCGGGAGCCCGGCCTTCGCGAACAGCGCCAGCGCATCCACGCTGGCCTGCCTTGTGGTCAGATAGATGCCGGATTTTGCCCGGCGCTCCACGATTCGCATCGCTTCCAGGATGGCCAGTGCTTCACGAATCTGGCCGCGGCTGACGGAAAAATGCTCTGCCAGCTCGCGCTCGGAAGGCGTTCGCCCGGTTTCGGAATCCGAGAAGGAAAACAGATGATTGGCAAGGTCTGCCAGAAGGTTCTTGTCAGTCATCAGCCAGTCATTGCATGAGCATTGAGAAACGTCTCCGAGACGGTCATGCCGAGGCCCGGGCCGTCCGGTATCGCGATCATACCGTTTCTCAGTTCTATCGTCTCTTCCACAAGATCGTGCAACATCGGATTGGCGCCGAGGGAATATTCGATGATGAAGCCCGACGAAGCTGCGGCGCAGACATGCAACCCTGCAAAGAACGCAGGCGCGCCGGCCCACAAATGCGGAGCGAATCTCAGGTTGAAGGAGGAGGCAATGGTTGCGATCCTCATGGCCTCGGTGATGCCGCCGCAGAAGCCGAGATCAGGCTGCATGACATCCACAGCGCGCAATATGGCAAGATCGCGGAACGCAAAACGCGTCGCCTCGCTCTCTCCGGCCGCGATAGGGATTCCGCAGTGAGCCCGCAGTTCGGCCATGCCAGCCTTGTCGTCGGCGGTCACCGGTTCCTCGAACCAGGCAAGATCGCAATCGGCGACGAGCCGGGCAAAGCGCCTAGCGTCGGCGACTGCATAGGTTCCATGCGCATCGACCATCAAGCCGACATCGGGGCCGAGCGCATCGCGCGCGGCGTGCACCCTGGCCGCCGATATGTGAGGGGCGCCGTCCATCGCACCTACGCGCATCTTCACGGCTTTGAAGCCGCCGCCGTCGATATAGGATCTTAGCTGTTCGCCGATCGTTTCGGCAGGCGCCCATCCTCCCGAGGCATATGCCGGCATGCGGTCCGCCTTGCGTCCGCCGAGCAAACGCCAGACCGGCTCACCAAGGGATTTTCCGAAGATGTCCCACAAGGCGATGTCGACAGCGCTGATCGCCGCGACGGTCAGTCCGCGCCGCGCGATCCGCGGCATCGCATGGCCGGCTGCCGCGGCCAGCTCGTAGCGCTCGCCGTTGTAGAGCATGTCCCAAATCCCATTGATGTCGCGCGGGTCCCGGCCGATGAGCAGCGGGGCGACCTCATGATTGAGAAGATGCACCAGCGCTCCGTAAGAGCCGGCACTACCAGCTGCGTTTTTTCCCTCTCCCCAGCCGACAATACCGTCGTCAGTCTCTATACGCAGGATCGCTGCATCGAATGTGGTTACCTGGCCGAAATCGCTCCGATGCTGGCGAGGAGCCTCGATCGGCACCCGAACCCACCACGCCTGCATCCTGTTGATGCGCATTGTCCTCCTCGTCCTTCCCCCGAACGGAAGGGATCGACGTCCTGCTAAGTCGGTCGGCGGCCTATTTGATGAGCGGCAGAATCGTTTCCGCCGTCACCCGGGTCAGGTCGTCGTAAAATTCCTCGGTCAGCAGGCTTGAGCCGTGATCCTGGATGAACTTCAGCTGCTCGGGCGAGATGTCGACCGGATTCCGTTCCACCTGGTTCGGATACTTGTTGGCCGGCGTGCGATCAACCGGCGCCACGAATTCGTTGGTCAGCGCGCCGTCATAGCCGATTTCCTTTAGCGTCGTTACGATCTTCTTCCAATCCAACGCGCCTTGGCCCGCAGCCATGCGGTTGTTGTCCGCCACGTGGAAATCGTAGAGGCGCGGGCCGGCGTGGCGGATCGCCTCATACATGTCCGCTTCTTCGATATTGAGGTGGAATGCATCGAGGCAGACGCCGCAGTCCGGAGCGATTTCTTCCGCCAGCCGCACCACTTGAGAGGATTTGTTGAACAAATATGTCTCGAAGCGGTTGAGCGGCTCCAGCGCGATCCTGACGCCTTTTTTCTTGGCGTGCTCGTAACATTCCTTAACTGAATCGACGACCCATCTCCATTCCTCGTCCTCGGTACCATCCGGCACAATCTTGCCGACGGTCACGGGAACGACGGTGATGATCTCGCCGTCGAGCTCGTTCACCATGGTGATGACGCTCTTGACATAGTCGACCGAGCGCGCGCGTTGCTGGGTGTCCTTCGCAGCGAGGTTGCGCTCGCCCAGTGTCAATGTCACCGAACCCCAGCAGCGAATGCCGTATTCCTTAAGGAGGCGCCGCGTTTCCTTGGTATCGTATTGTTGGGGCTCGCCAGAAATTTCAATGCTTTCGTAGCCGTATTTCTTGATCCGCGCGAGGGTCTTGGCCAAGGGCTCCGCGCGCATCCAATTGTGCGTCGAAAGATGCATGTAACCGCTCTCCCAGGGTTCAGCTTGAGTGGCGCCGTCGATTTGCTGGCGGCTCGTTTTCTCCAAATGGCCTCAATTTGTTCTTAACTGGTTCGACCAATCAGGCTTCTTTCCATTTCTAGCGCATTTCGCTCATGACAACAAGAAGTCCGGGGCCGCCACACCTCAGAGGATACATGTGGTTGTTTTTCAGCCATAAAAATGCAAATGGCAAGTGTGCAGGTTTCAATTTGCCATTGACCATTGCATAGATTTTGGTATTACCAGAAGAATTCAGCCGCATGCTGTGGGGGGCAAAGCGGCCAAGCAGCGGAGTCGATGGCGTCAGGCGGGGCGTCGTCGACCCGCTGTCCGATTTTGTGCAAGTTAGTCCGACAAGCGCAGTTCGTAGCGTGACAGATAAGCTCGCAGAGGTACGAACTGCCGGTAGCGCCACTATTTGCATCGGTATACTATTTGCCAATAATAGAGTGTTCAACGCTCCGGTAGTCTACCGAAGGTTTACGCGACGGACCCAATTCTGTACGCAGGCGGGAGGCTGCTTGACAGGGGCATAGACGTCGCTGCTGACAAGCGGAAACCGCGGCAGGACCGCTCGAGGCAGAAGACGGGCAGGACGACCAAGATGAATACCGCGAACGATGCCGCCCGTTTTCTGATCATCGATGATCATCCGCTGTTCCGGGAGGCCCTGCACAGCGCTTTGCAGATGACTTATCCGGACGCAAACACCGTAGAAGCGCGCACGGTCGACGAGGCGCTTCAACTTCTCGACGATCCGTTGCCGTTCGACCTCGCCCTGCTCGATCTCAACATTCCCGGCGTACAGGGCTTCGAAGGTTTGCTGCAACTGCGCACGCGGTATCCTCAGTTGCCGGTCGTCGTCGTCTCCGGCCACGAGGAGCCGAAGATCATTTCCGAGGCTCTTTCGTATGGGGCGGCGGGTTTCATTCCCAAGTCGGTGCGGAAGGCCGACCTGGCAAACGCGATACGAGCGGTGATGGACGGCGCGATCCATGTTCCGGAAAATTTCGGAGCCCGGACGCCAAACCCAGAGAGCGCTGATCGCGCCGAGATGGTCAAACGCCTAGCGACACTGACTCCGCAGCAGCTGCGCGTCCTTCAAATGCTGAAACAGGGATTGCTCAACAAGCAGATCGCCTATGAGCTGCAGGTTGGTGAAACAACTGTGAAAGCGCACGTCTCCGAGATCTTGCGTAAGCTGAACGTCTATAGCCGCACGCAGGCCGTGATCGAGGTCTCAAAGCTCGATTTCGATGGATCTGTTCCGTGAACAGTCCGGATTTTGAATGTCGTTTTTGTTGTTTTGGGAGACACCAAAGCAGGCAAGGGGCGGTCGCTGCTGTTGCATCGTAGATTCAAAGCGTTAGAGCGTCCTTTGCTTCCAAAGAACGCGTGCCGCTCTGGGTACGCGGTGCGCGCTATGCAAGCAGATGTGCCAGCAGAGCGCGTAGCCGCGCTGGCTTGACGGGCTTACGCATCAATTCGATACCAGCGCCACTAGCGGTTCGGGCCAGTTCCTCCGAAGGGTCCGCCGTGACCAGCAGGGCCGGGACATTGCGTTCCAGACGCTGGCGAACTGCTCTGATCGCGATCGTCCCGAGGTCACCCAGATCCAGATGCTGGTCGGCGATGACAATGTCGGGAACCCAGGCTTCATCGTCGAGCACGTCGAGCGCTTCCTCGGTGGAGGTCGTCAGCCGCACTTCGCAGCGCCAGCGTTCGAGTAGGATTTTCATGGCCTCAAGAATTGCAACGTCGTTCTCAACGAGTAGAACCTTCGTGCCAAACAGACCGTACCCGCGCTGACGCTCGGGCTCGGCCCGCAGGACAGGCTCGTAATAGGCGCCTGGCGCGAGTGGAACCTCGACATGGAAGCTCGTGCCGCAGCCGACTTCGGACATAAAATCGACACGGTGGCCAAGCGCGTCGACCATACGCCGTACGATGGCCAGGCCGAGTCCCAAGCCACCAGCGAAGAGATCGATATCCACCGTTTCCGAGCCGCGATGGAATTCCTCGAACACGGCTTCACGCTGGTCGCCAGGAATGCCGCGTCCGGTATCGACGATGTCGATCCGCACGACCGATCCCCGGCTGCGAACGCCGACGAGTACGCCGCCTTTCTTGGTGTAGCGGATCGCGTTGGAGATGATGTTTTGCAGGATTCGTCTGAGCAGTGTGCGGTCCGACCGGACAACTGCTTGCGTCGGCCGAAACCTCAGCTTCAGCTTCTTCTTGTCTGTCCATGGCTGGAAGTCGGACTTGAGCGACGAGAAAAGAGGCTCGAGCGGGACATCCCCGATATCCGGCTGCACGACGCCGGCATCCAGTTTGGATATGTCAAGCAGCGTGCGGAGCAAATCCTCCATCGTTTCGAGCGAGCGCTCGACCTGGCGAACCAGCACCTTTCCTTCCTCGCTGGTCTGCAGTTCCGCGAGTGCGGAGATCGAGAGGTGGGCTGCGTTGAGAGGTTGCAACACGTCATGGCTCGCCGCCGCAAGGAAACGCGTTTTGGACAGATTGGCCTGTTCGGCGTTTTCCTTGGCCCCGACGAGCTCGATGTTGGATTGTTCGAGGTGTCTGAGGGTTGCGCGGAGCTCTTCTGTGCGGGCGCGAACCCTGTTTTCCAGATTGATCGCTGTCTGGAACAGAGAGAAGGCGTTACCGTGCTGGTCCATCGACCGTTCGACGCGCGAGACCAGCGCCTCGTTGATCCGCCGCAGCTTTTCTATGTCGTTGATCTCTCGGAAAGGCATTACGGCCTCTATTCGACGAAGCGGTGGCCGAACGCAATGCCCGTGAAGGTCTGGTTCAGATGCATGGATCTATATTGTTCGCCATAAGTGCTGAATCCAATAACATTGTTGGCGCGATAAACCTCGGAAATGTCACGAAAAATTTGACGGTTGTGCGCATCGAGACGCCGCAGGACGCAATCGAAACCGAGAACGACGTCAATGCTGCCCAGCTTTTCAGCAACGTTCTTGAATGCAGTTCTAGTGGATTCAACCATCCCTTTGGGCTGGGCAATTGAAAGCACGATACCGTCATCGATAGCGCAGAAGAAGGAGAGCGAACCATCCGGGTGCATCTTCTGGATCGAGCGACAATAGTATTCGCCGCCTACCCGCACGACGACCGGATGTGACGCGAAGCTCATCGGGGTTAACGTTTCCGGGGCAATGCCCACTGCCGCTGCGTACTCTTCGGCGGCGTTGCCGGCATTGAACTCATGGACGATGCGGCGATCAGGGTCGGAAGCGGTGACGACAAGCTTGGAGTCGGTTGGAACGAAATTTTCCGTCTTGAAGACATGGAAAGGCACCTCGGTCGCCATGAGCACGACGATGGCGCAGTCGGTACCCACCTGATCGTTTGAGATCAGCGTGGTCATTTCAAACTTGAGGTCGTCTCCGGCTGAGCCGCCAATCAGCGGAATTTCATCCAGCGCCCAATGGATCGCGGAAGTAACGGCTTCCTCCGCATAGGATAGCCCGTCGATAAAGCACAAAGCAAAAGCCTCGGTCCTCGCCTCCGGTTCGAGGCGGCACTTCAGCGAACGCTTCAGTGCCGCCACCTCTTCCGCGATCGCATCCATTCCGGCGGCGGAGATATTTTGCACGAAAGTGCTGACGGCGGTGAAGGAGTGCGAAGGGAAGAGCAGGGCAACGACATGACCTTCCTCCAGCCCGGCAGGCGTGATTTCCCCGGCCGTGGAGCAGCCGGCGTAGTGCAGATTTGGCGCGTGCGTCTTCAGGGCGTCGACAAGCTTCCGTCCGTCGACTATCGCCTGCGAAAAGAACAGGAGGGCAAAGCCCGCTTCGATGCGACTGGCCTCTTCGGCAATAGCTTCGGCAAAGGCGACAGCGCCCGGTTCGGATGATGTTAAGGCGGCGATGCCGCAGGCATAATCAACGCGTGAATACAAAGATCCCAGGCACTTCTCCGGCGTCTTTGAATAGAGTCTTCGTCCCAGCCGGCTGCGTTATCATCATCGGCAATTTCGCTTTTTGCAATCTTGATGTCGGCGCTCGTTCGGCAGAAAGTACAATATACCCCGGAAGGGGCAGGCAGCATTCTGCTCACTCTCGAGGGGAGATATCTAGTGGGCTGCGAAAACGTCTCCGAAAAGGGCAGCGGGATTTTCCGGATCCCGCCTGTTGGATGGTGGGAGGAGGAATCATGTCCGAAATATCCTTGGTGGTGAATGGGCGAAATGTGCGCGGCACCGTCGAAGACCGGACTTTGCTTGTCCATTACCTGCGGGAAGATTTGAACCTGACAGGCACGCATGTCGGTTGCGATACATCTCAATGCGGAACCTGTGTCGTTCACGTCGACGGCAAGGCAGTGAAGTCCTGCACAGTGCTTGCTGCGCAAGCGTCAGGATCTACCGTGGTAACCATTGAAGGGCTTGCGAACGGTGCGGAACTGCATCCGGTGCAGGCGGCCTTCAAGGAACATCATGGACTGCAATGCGGCTTCTGCACGCCGGGCATGATCATGGCTGCAGTCGATATGATCCGGCGTCATCCGGAAGGATTGGACGAGCCGACCGTCCGTGCGGAGCTTGAAGGCAATATCTGCCGCTGCACCGGCTACCATAATATTGTGAAGGCCATTCTCGCGGCGTCGAAGACGATGGCGAAGGGCGCCGGCAAAGCGAAGACCAACAGTCGTACAAAGAAGGCGGCTTGACGGGGCGGCGAGCGAAAGAGGTCCAATTGCCTCACCGCCAAGGAGCTTCGCTCGTTCGCCATTCGCTGGCACAATTCACGGATTTCGGTTCTGGAGGAGAACTAGAATGGGCGTTGAAGGGATCGGAGCGCGGGTAGCGCGCAAGGAAGATAGACGGTTCATCACGGGCGCCGGGCGTTTTGTAGACGACATGGTGGTGCCCGGAATGAAACATGCGGCTTTTGTCCGGAGCCCGCATGCGCATGCAGACATCAAGAAAGTCGATGTGAGGAAGGCGCAGGCGATGCCGGGCGTGATCGGCGTTCTGACCGGTCGCGAAATCAAAGCCGACGGCATCGGCAACCTGATTTGCGGATGGATGATCCACTCGAAGGACGGTTCGCCGATGAAGATGGGCGCCTGGTCGCCTCTGGCTTTCGATCGGGTCCGCTATGTCGGCGATGCCGTGGCGATTGTCGTTGCGGAGACGAAGGGCCAGGCGCGTGATGCTGCTGAGTCCGTCGAGGTCACGTACAAGGAAAGGAACGCGGTCACCGATGCTGCCAAGGCGCTCGGGAAAGGCGCGCCCCAGCTTCATCCTGAGGCTGACGGCAACGTCATCTTTGACTGGGAACTTGGCGATGCAAAAGCTGCCGACGCGGCGATCGCCAGCGCAGCGCATGTGACGCGAATGACCATCACCAACAACCGGCTGGTGCCCAATGCGATGGAGCCCCGCGCCGCCCTCGGTCACTATGACAAGGGGGAGGACCATTATACCTGCTGGACGACGTCCCAGAACCCGCATGTCGCCCGCCTCGTGATGAGCGCATTCTACAATGTCGCGCCGGAGAACAAGCTCCGGGTCATCGCGCCCGATGTCGGCGGCGGTTTTGGTTCGAAGATATTCATTTACCCAGAAGAGATCGTGTGCCTGTGGGCGTCCAAGAAGACCGGCGTTCCGGTGAAATGGGTAGCCGACCGCACCGAGAGTTTCCTCACAGACGCGCATGGCCGCGACCATCACTCGACCGTCCAAATGGCGTTCGACAAGGACAACCGCATCATCGGCCTAAAGGTGGACACGATCGCCAATTTTGGCGCCTACATGTCGCTGTTCTCTTCCTCCGTACCCACCTATCTCTACGCAACGCTTCTGTCGGGGCAGTACAATATCCCGGCGATCCACGCCAATGTCCGCGCTGTTTACACGAACACGTCGCCAGTCGATGCCTATCGCGGGGCAGGGCGGCCGGAGGCGACCTATCTCCTGGAGCGGACGATGGAGACGGCGGCTCGCGAACTTGGCGTCGGCCCCGCCGAACTGCGTCGCAAGAACTTTATCCAAAGCTTCCCGCATCAGACCCCGGTCATCATGTGTTACGACGCGGGCGACTACGCGACCTCGCTCGACGCGGCGATGAAGGCGGCGGACTATGCCGGATTTGCAAAGCGCAAGACCGAAGCCGCCAAGCGCGGCAAGCTGCGCGGCATCGGTATGAGCTGCTATATCGAGGCCTGCGGCATCGCACCGTCGGCGGCGGTCGGCTCACTCGGCGCGGGTGTCGGCCTGCTGGGAATCCGCCGAGGTCCGGGTGAACGCCGTCGGCACGATCGAAGTGCTGACCGGTTCGCACAGCCACGGACAGGGCCATGAGACGACCTTTGCGCAAGTCGTGGCCGATCGATTCGGCGTGCCAATCGACAGCGTGTCGATCGTGCACGGCGATACCGACAAGGTGCAGATGGGTATGGGAACCTACGGGTCGCGCTCCGGGGCGGTCGGCTTGTCGGCGGTGGTCAAGGCGCTCGACAGGGTCGAGGCCAAGGCCAGGAAGATCGCCGCGCATTTGATGGAAGCGGATGAGGGCGACATCGTTATCGAGAACGGCGCGCTCAAGGTCACTGGCACCGACAAGAACGTGCCGTGGTTCCAGATGGCGCTAGCGGCCTACACGGGACACAATCTGCCTTCCGGAATGGAGCCGGGCCTGAAGGAAACCGCCTTCTACGATCCGACCAACTTCACCTTCCCGGCCGGCTGTTACATCTGCGAGGTCGAAGTCGATCCCGAAACCGGCCAAACCGAAATCATCCAGTTCGTGGCAGCGGACGATTTCGGCAACGTCATCAATCCGATGATCGTCGAGGGTCAGGTGCATGGCGGCCTTGCGCAGGGCATCGGACAGGCTCTGCTGGAAGCGGCGCATTATGATCCGGGCAGCGGGCAGCTCCTCACGGCAAGCTACATGGATTACACCATGCCTCGCGCCTCCGACCTGCCGTCATTCCAGGTGTCCACGTCGAATACTCCGTGCCCTGGCAATCCGCTCGGCATAAAAGGCTGCGGCGAGGCGGGCGCCATCGGTTCGCCGCCCGCCGTCATCAACGCCATCACCGATGCAATCGGGAACAATGAACTGGCAATGCCGGCGACGTCGCAAAAGGTCTGGGCGGCGCTCAGGGCTGCGACGAAGCATTGAGCGAGATGAATGGTGAATAGTGAATGGTGAATGGACATACGCAGGCGCGACAGTCGCTGTTCCATCCCAGCAGCTATTCACAGATGATCGTCCGTCACTCCTTAAGGGAGACAACACATGTACTCAGTCAACTATCACCGGGCGGCTTCCATCGCAGAGGCGGTCAAGCTGGCCAAACAGGGTGACGCAATGCTTTTGTCGGGCGGGATGACGCTCATTCCGGCGATGAAGGTGCGGCTCGCGGCTCCGACCGACGTGATCGACATCAGCCATATCGCCTCGCTCGTCGGCATCACCGTATCGGGCAAGACGGTCACGATCGGAGCCGCCACGACGCATCACGACGTCGCCACGAATGAAAAGCTCAGGAAGGTTTGCCCTGCGCTCTGCCACCTCGCCAGCCATATCGGCGATCCGCATGTGCGCCACAAGGGCACCATTGGCGGGTCAATTGCCAACAATGATCCGGCGGCAGACTACCCGGCCGGGATGCTGGCGCTGGATGCAACGATCGTCACCAACAAGCGCCAGATTTCGGCTGCGAAGTTCTTTACCGGCCTGTTCGAGACAGCGCTGAAGGAGGGCGAGATCATTACGGCGGTAGCGTTCACCGCGCCCGCGAAGGCCGGCTATGCGAAGTTTCCGAATCCAGCCTCGCGCTATGCCATGGCCGGGGTTTTCGTTGCCAAGGGCAAGGATGGCGTGCGCGCCGCGGTAACGGGGGCGGGCGACAACGGCGTCTTCCGGTCGAAGGAAATCGAGGCCGGTCTAGCGAAGAAATTCGACGCCTCGGCTTTGGAAGGCGTCAAACTCGCCGCTGGAACGATGATGGGAGATCTCCACGCCTCGCCCGAGTATCGAGCGAACCTCGTCGTCGTTATGGCCAAGCGCGCAGTAGCGGCGGCGAACGCCTGAGGCAGAAGGGGTGGCCGACGCGCCCACCCCTGCCTGCATAGCCGATCTCGGCAAAGCCGAGACGGTGAGGGAGGCTGGGCGATTGGCGTTTGCATAAGCTAGCCGCCCGAGCCGCAGCGGCCACACAGCCGCGAAGCGCAGTCAAGATTGCTCTTCGTCCAGAGATTCGGGCGGATGTACATTCCGGCTCTTGCCGAAGGTATAGCCCGTTTCGATGGCTTTGCGGCCAAACTTGTCGCGGAGAGTATCGATCGCGCCTTCGGCCAGCGCCCGCTTGCGCGATTGAACATCGATCAGGTCTGGCGGGTCCGCCTTGTCCGCACTGGAAAGGTCGCTGACGCCGATGCCGAGCAGGCGGTATTTCGTGCCGTCGGTTTCCTTCTCCAGAAGTTGGAGTCCGGTCTGGAATATGCGGTCTGCCAGCCGTGTCGGATCACCGAGCTGTCGGTTTCGGGTGCGGAGCTTGAAATCCTGCGTCTTCAGTTTCAGGACGATGGTCCGCCCGGCGATGCCGGATTTCTTGAGGCGAGCCGAGACCTTTTCCGACAGGGCGCGCAGGATGGGAACGAGATCGGCAGAAGATGCCAGGTCGGTGTCGAAGGTGGTCTCAGCCGACACGCTTTTTGCGTCGTGATCTGGATGAACGACACGCTCATCCCGGCCCCTGGAGAGGTGGTACAGCCTGTTGCCCATAGAACCATAGCGGCGCATCAGCTCGGCGCGTTCAAGCTGCTGCAGTTGGCCGATCATGCGGATGCCGTCGCGCTCCAGGGTGGCGGCAAAGGCCTTGCCGACGCCCCAGATCAACGTCACCGGCTGTTCAGCGAGGAAAACAACGGCCTCAGCCTCGCCTATCACGGAAAAGCCCCGCGGCTTGCGGAAGTCCGAGGCAACCTTGGCAAGAAATTTGCAGTAGGAAAGGCCGACTGAAACGGTAATTCCGATCTCGCGCTCGACATCGAGCGCGAACTGCCCGAGCACCAACGCCGGCGGGCGACCGTGGAGCCGCTCTGTTCCGGCAAGATCGAGGAAGGCCTCATCGATGGAGATCGGCTCCACCAAGGGCGTCGTCGCCTGCATCATCGTGCGAACTTCCCGTCCAACCCGTGAGTATTTTTCCATGTCTGGCTTGATCACGATCGCCTCAGGGCAAGCAGCGAGCGCCTTGAACATCGGCATTGCCGAACGCACACCATGGATGCGGGCGATATAGCAGGCGGTCGAGACGACACCGCGCTTCCCTCCGCCAATGATCACCGGTTTGTCCTTGAGGGCCGGATTGTCGCGCTTCTCGACCGCGGCATAGAAGGCATCGCAGTCTACATGCGCGAGGTGCAGCCGATAGAGCTCCGCATGCCGCACCAGGCGCGGGCTTCCGCACTGCGCACATCGCCGTGCATCATCGCGCTGCAGGGTCATGCAGTCACGGCAAAAACCTTGGTTCGGGTTGACAGGAGCGGTCATCGCTGCGAACATAATGAGAACATCCGAAGTTTACGCCACGCTGCCGAGTCGAACAAGACGACCGGGATATGAATTCATGACGACTGCAATTCTGCCGCTGACGCCGGATCTCTGGCCGGCCTTCGAGGATTTGTTCGGCAAGCAGGGCGCATGCTACGGCTGTTGGTGTACCTATTTTCGCCTGCCGCCCGCGGCGCGCCGGGACAGCAATCATGAGCGCAACCAAGACCACATGAAGGCGCGCGTCGAGGCCGGTCCGCCTCCTGGTCTTCTGGCGTTCGAGGGAGAGACCGCAACCGGCTGGATGCAGATCGGTCCGCGCGTTGATGTGCCTGAGTGGAACAACAAGGGCAGGACCTCAGCACCGCTCGACCCCGCCGACGCGACCGATCCGGCTGTTTGGGCGATCTCCTGCTTTTTCATCCGCAATAGGGCGCGCGGTCAGGGCCTCACCCATCGGCTTGTTGGCGCCGGAATTGATTTCGCGCGCCAAAACGGCGCGCGCGTGCTGGAAGTCTGTCCCATGGACCAGTCGAAGGATTCCCGTTCCATCGGCCTCTTTGTTGGCTCGACGCGGGTTTTCGAGAAAGCCGGCTTTCAGGTTGTAGCAACCCGCAAGCCCGGCCGGCCACTCATGCGCTACGTGCTTTAAGGTCTGTTGAGATTCAGGTGATGCCGGCCTGCAAATGGCGGTTTTCTGCGCTTCCGGTACTCGCGTACTCAAAGTACGCTCCGTTCCGGTTCTCGAAATCCACCCTTTTCGGTGCGGCCTGACCTGAATCTCAACAGACCCGAGGGTCAGAAGGCCTGGAGGCCCAAGGCGGTGGCGATCGTCACGACCCCATCGTCCCAATTCTCAAGCGGGGTGATGCCCACGGGAAGCGGCGGCAGCGTCGCGCGAAATTCGGGACGCATCATGAGATGGAAGAGACAGGCGTCAGGCACCGTCATCTGGACCGACAGCAGGTTGTGCGGAATGTCGTCGCCAAAGGCTACAGGGCGGGCGTGGTCTCCGCGCAGTTGCCTGATCGCTGGCCCCTGCCTGCGGCGGCTGTCTGGATGTCAGGCGACGAGTACGCCAAGCCGCGCGCCGGCGAGGGCTGCCGTCTGGCCAGGCATGGTCCTGCCGAGGCGCTGGCGCTCAAGTGCGGTGGCCAGATTACTGTCGCGGCGGGCAAAAAAGCGCGAAAGGAATTTCATGACACATCTCCATGCAGTCAGGGTTACACGGGGTGCCTTCGCTGGAAGGAGTGGGGCAGCTCGTTGTTGATGCACATATAGTGATGTTGCGACGCACATAAAGCGGCAAAAGCGAAGCGCTCAATATGAAAAAGCGACATCAGGCCGACCGCCACCAAGTCTCGACGGGAAATTCCCCTAGGTTACAAGGCGTTACAGCAGGTTCCCTGCCGCTTTGCGTCTGCTTCATATCCGTCATGCGTCCAGCGCATGGCGAAGCGGGCGGAACCCGTCTCAGCGATATGCTGCACCGCACAGTGGAGAGGTCTGTGCGGTGCAGTCGGACGCGTGTCGAAATCCCTCATGGTCCGCACTACTTAAGAGTGGTTGCGGCGACGGGCTGCGACACGGATCGAATGCGTGTCCGGCCATCCGATATCCTTCTGAATTTCCGCCGGCAGGGAGTTAATGATGCGACGGGTACGGGCCTCCTCGCGGGCTGTACGCCATTCGGCTGCGAGATGGCTCAATGCTGAATAGACCGACATTTTGCTTCTCCTCTCGATTGCCGGATTTCTCAATCCGTATGTTGACTATCTCGCAGGTTTGATGTTCAATCAAACGAAATGGAGTGATCGTTTCGTTCAGAAAAATTGAAGAGATAAACCGATGACCGCACCCCTCAATCACCCCCTGCCGCTGCTCGATCTGGATGTGCTGCGCACTTTTGTCGCGATCGCCGAGACGGGGAGCTTCACCACCGCCGCCAACGCCGTTTTCCGCACGCCGTCGGCCGTGTCCATGCAGATAAAGAAGCTGGAGGACATCCTTGGCCGTTCGGTGTTTGCGCGCGATGCGCGTTCCGTGACGCTGACAACCGATGGCGAGATGCTGCTCGGCTACGCGCGGCGTATGCTTGCGGTAAACCGCGAGGCCGTGTCGAAATTCATTATTCCTGACATTACCGGTATTGTGCGGCTAGGTTCGCCGGACGATTTCGGCGAACGCGTGCTGCCCAATGTACTGAGGCGTTTCGCGCAGTCGCATCCATCGATCGCGGTCGACGTCATCATCGATCAGAGCAGCAATCTGCGCCGTCGAATGGACGACCGCACGCTCGACATCACCTTACTGACGAATTCATGCAAATCGGACGCTGCCGGCGCTGAAATCCTGCTTACCGAGCCGATTGTGTGGGCGGGCGCGAAGGGCGGCTGCGCGCATATGAGGGAGCCGCTGCCGGTCTCGGTCTGGGAGGAGGGATGCGCCTGGCGGGCCGGGGCGATCGAAGCGCTCGGCCGTGACGGGCGCAACTATCGCATCGCCTATATGAGTGCGCACACGGCCGGCCAGCGCGCCGCCATCATGGCCGATCTCGCGGTCGCGCCATTGCCGAAATCCTTTATCACCGGCGACATGGTCGAACTCGGCCCGAAGAACGGCATGCCTGTGATCGGGAACTACAGCCTTGCAATGCTGATCGCTCCGGATGCCCAGGCGCCCGTCAAAGCCGCTGCCGACCATATCCGTGCGACGTTCGAGCTGTTCCGGGAAACCGGGAAGTTCTGAACACCAGCGTAATGTAGGGGGCGTGGGCTGCGCCGGCCGCGCCGGATACCCTTGTATGCCGGTTTTCTTCTGGTTGGTTCCGCGTGGCAGCACTTCGTCTTTCTGTGCGGGCAGATGCTCCGGCCGCTTTCGTGACCTGTCCATTCCACTCGCACCAAGATATTTCTGGCTGAGTATCTGGCGTGCGCCAGAGGCGTTTGGCTGGGAGGGATCGAGTTGCGTTGGCCGTTAAAGATCCGGAGGGCTGAGCTTTTCCTGCTTGTCAGCTATGGAACGTGCCTTGTCTTTTTCCTGCTCGGGAATTCGCTGCTTCACACGTTCAAGAACTATGCCGCACTGGCTTTCGTACTTGTCTGGATATTCGCAGCCATCCTGGGATCCGCGCTTCGCGTGGTTCACCATGCCGATCGCCTCGCGGTGCTGCTGGGTGAACCCTATGGAACACTTATACTCACAATCTCCATCACCTTCATTGAGGTGGTGAGCATCGCCGCCGTCATGATGCATGGAGCACAAAATCCCACCCTGGCGCGGGATACGATGTTTGCTGTGGTTATGATCATCCTGAACGGCATGGTCGGCCTGTCGCTGTTGCTCGGCGGGTTGCGCCACCGCGAGCAGGAATACAATCTCCAAGGCGCCAATGCCTATCTGGGCGCCATCATTCCGCTGGTGGTTCTCAGTCTCGTACTTCCCACACTCACGCAAACCGCGGCTGGCCACACCATGTCCGGCGTCCAGCAGATGTTTCTTGTTCTCACCTCGGTCGGACTTTATGTGACCTTCGTGGCGGCTCAGACCGGCCGCCATCGCGGGTTTTTTGTTTTCGGTGACGAAGCGGAAAATCATACTCCCGCCACTGACGAGAAGGGCTCCGTAATCGGTCACGCTTTTCTGCTGGTCGCCTATCTGGTTCCCGTCGTCTATCTCGCGGAGCATCTTGCGGAGCCAATCGATTATTTCATTGAGACGCTGGGCGTTCCAACTGCCATCGGCGGTGTCCTTGTGGCCCTGCTGGTGGCGACCCCCGAAGCCATCGGCGCCATACGTGCGGCGGCAGCGAACCAAATACAGCGTTCGATCAATATCTTTCTCGGATCCGTGCTTTCGACGATTGGCCTCACCGTGCCGGCCATGATCCTGATCAGCCTTCTCACCGGGCACCATCTGATTCTGGGAGTCGAAGGCACCGACATGCTGATGCTGCTCCTGACGCTCGCCGTCTGCGTGGTCACTTTCGCAAGTGGCCGCGCAAACTTTATTCAGGGCGCAGTGCACCTCATCCTGTTTGCGGCCTATCTTCTTCTCATCATCCAGAAGTGACCCGCCGCCGGTGGACGGTGTCGTCATTGGTCAAGAAGAACGCTCCGCGATACTTTCCAGCAATTTCTGGAAGCGCGGGTGGTTGCGAAGCGGATCCAGATCGGAGTCCTTGCTGAACCACAGGATCTGCTCGGGACTGCCTGTGCGGCAGGACCTTCTCCAGCACATCGATTGCTGCGTCGAGCTCGCCCATTTGCGAATAGGTGCAGGCAATGTTGTACAAGGCCAGGAGATCGTCGGGGTCTATCGCCATGGCACGGGCGGCCCATTCCATGGCCCGGTCGCGCTCGCCGAGATGCGCAAGCGCCAGCGCGCCCAGTTGGGCGGGACCCGAATTCTCGGGATGTACATTGAGTTCGTGCTCGGCCCGCTCCAAACCCAGCTGCGCTGCTCTGATCCTGTCCTCCTCACGTCCGAGGGAGCGATAGACCGCGGTGAGCAAAACCGGCGAGCGGTAGTCGTCGGACCTTATCTGAGCGGCGCGTTCAAACAGCGTGGCAGCTTTCTCGAAATCGCCCTGAGCATTGAAAAACCGCGCGTAGAAATAGTTCGCTTCGTACAGATCGGGATCGAGCGCAAGCGCATGCTCGAATTCGGCAACCGCCTCCTCTCGACGGCCGCCAAATTGAAGGGCGAGCCCGCGCGAGGCGTGCGCCTCGGCCAATTCGGGGTCGAGCGCCAGGGCCTTTGCGCTCATTGCCAGAATGCCGTCCATCGAGACGTCCACGTGGTGCCAGGAATGAAGGATTGAATCGCAGTCAGCAATTCCTGCATAGGCGCGTGCATAGCCGGGATCCAGTTCGACTGCCCTGGTGAACATGCGTCGCGCCATAAGCACGTACGACTTCGAACACATGTGTGAGAACTGTCGTCCTCTAAGGTAAAAAGTGTAGGCCTCCACGTTGGCTGTGGGTGCGGCCTCGATCGCCCTCTTCTCCTCGGGCAGGAGTTTGACCTTCAGCTGATTGACGATCGCGTGCGCGATCTCGTCCTGAATTGCGAAAATGTCGGTCAGCTCACGATCATAGCGGTCTGCCCAGACATGGCTGCCGTTCTTGCCGTCGATAAGTTGGCCGGTGACGCGGACGCGTGACCCGACTTTGCGGACGCTGCCCTCCAGGAGAAAATTTACACCGAGTTCTGCCGCAGCCCGCTGGGCCAGGATAGGCTTGTCCTTGTAGGTGAAAACGGTGTTGCGTGCGACAACCTGCAGGCCGGAAATTTTCGACAGGTCGGTGATAATGTCCTCAGTGATCCCGTCCGAAAAATACTCCTGTTCGGGATCGCCGCTCATATTGTTGAACGGCAAAACGGCGATCGACGCCCGCTCGGACAATCTGTGTGAGTTCGGCAGGGACCGCTCGTGCTGGTCCGATGAGAAGGTCTGCAGTTTCACGCGGTAGCAGGCCACCGGTTCGGCGATATTCTTCATCCGCTTCTCCCCCATCGGTTCGAGGCCATAGGGGAGTTTCTTCTCGATCTCCTTGGATACCTTCTCCGAGACCCAGATACCGCCCGGATCCGCCAGCTCTTGCAGACGGGCCGCTATGTTCACACCCTCGCCGTAGCGGTCGCGCCCTTCGACGATCACCTCGCCGAGATTGATCCCGATGCGGACGTCGATCCTTTCGCCGACGCTGGCATTGCGCTCAACCATGCCGCGCTGCAGCGCCACCGCGCATTCGACTGCATCGACGACACTGCCGAATTCGGCCAACATGCCGTCGCCCATGACCTTGAATATGCGTCCATGGTGTTTCTTGATTGCGGGCTCGAACAATTCCTTTCGATCCGACCTCAGCCGCTCGAACGTCCCGGCCTCGTTTGCCTCCATAAGGGCCGAATAACGCGCCACATCGGCGGCAAAATCGCCGTAAGCTTGCGTTCCATTGGCAAGGTCCCGCAGTGTCCCGTATCTGACAGAGTTCTCAGCCCCCCGCCAGACCATACAAACTCATATCACAGCTGAATGTTGCGAGCTAATTCGCCTTCTTGGTGAACCCCGCATCAGGTCTGCCCGTGGACAAATCCAGCGCTTGTTCCGTCAACGCTCGGAAATATCCGTTACCGATCAATGCGATGGAGGATCAGTGGCGACTTCCGTGCATTTCCGTGTCCACACGCTGCTGCTTCCCGTCATAATCGTTGCCAGTTCCTCACGGAAACGCCGATCATGACGGCGATTTGCGGAAGGACGCCGTCCCGGAAGGGCGGCGAACACATCGGCCCGAAAATCGGTTCAGAACGACCGCCCGTCGCCAGGCTTTTTGGACACTCGCCAGGCGACGGATGCGGAGACTGTCGCAACCCCGTCGATGGTCAGTCGCGAGCCTCTCGAGCAGCCTTTAGGCCTCTGGTGAGGTCGGCCTTGAGGTCCTCGACATCCTCCAGTCCGATCTGGAGGCGAAGCACAGGCCCTTCGTAGGGCCCTTTGGCAATCGTGCGGTCGGCAAGCGATCCGTGAACCGCCAGACTTTCATAACCGCCCCAGGAATAGCCGAGCCCGAAAATCCGCAGCGCGTCGAGAAAGGCGTGCGCCTCTTTTTGTCCGCCGCCGGCAAGGACGATCGAAAAGATGCCGGTCGAACCGGAAAAGTCGCGTTTCCAGAGCGCGTGGCCTGGATGGCTCTCAAGTCCGGGGTGAAGGACACGCGCCACGCCGGGCTCGGTCTCCAGCCAGCGGGCGATTTCCAGCGCGCTTTGCTGATGACGCTCGAGACGCACGCCCATCGTGCGCAGTCCGCGCAGCACCTGGTAGACATCGTTGGGTCCGGCGCAGACGCCGAGAACCAGATAGGTGTGGTGGAGCCGCTCCCAGCATGCTTCGTTCGCTGAAACGGTTCCGAGCAGGACGTCGGAATGGCCGGCCGGATATTTGGTGGCGGCGTAAATCGTAATATCGACGCCATGATCGAGCGGACGGAAGTAGAGCGGCGTCGCCCAGGTGTTGTCCATCATCACGATCGCGCCGCGATCATGCGCCGCCCGGACGATCGCCGGAATATCCTGGACCTCGAAGGTCATCGTTCCCGGCGATTCGGTGAACACCACTTTCGTGTTCGGCTTGATCAGGGACGAAATCGCGCCACCGATCAGCGGGTCGTAGTATTCGACCTCGACGCCGAGCCGGGCCAGCATCGTGTCGGCAAATCGGCGGGTCGGCGCATAGACCGAATCGACGATCAGCACATGATCGCCGGCTGACAGAAAGCCGAGCAGAGGCACCGTAACCGCTGCAAGACCGGAAGGAACCATGATCGTGCCGGCGGACCCCTCAAGTTCGTTGATGGCCGCCGCCAGCGCATCGGAAGTCGGCGTCGCATGCGTCCCATAGACATATTTCTGCTGGCGGGACGTCATGCTGCTGGCGTCAGCGAAGAGTACGGTCGAAGCGTGCACGACCGGCGGATTGACGAAGCCGAAGAAATCCTGCGGATCGTTGCCCGAATGGGCAAGCCGTGTGTTGACGCCGGTGCCTGAGTAGTCGCGCTTGGCCATGGATTCGGGAGCCTTCATGAAAAACGCGCTACGCATAGGACGCGGGCGCGCACCGCGCAACTGCAGACCGGCTCCAGTGATTGGCCCACAGTTTTGTTTTGCCGGCGGTATCCGCCGTGTCACCGGCAATATGGTGCAGATTGCAAGGCGTTAGTTTGCAATCTGACATCGCTGCGGTCATTCGCCCTTGACCGCACACCAATAATCGCCTTCGATGGGGCACGTGAATGGGAGATGGGGCACACGCGTCACATAAGATGCGGCGTTCCAGCACGGGAACGGGAAGCCAGCTTCCGCACGGCATCATTCAGGGCTGGTTCCTGACAAAAACAGAAGAGGGTCTGTGGGTATGAAAAAAGTTCTGACAGGGGTTTTGGGCGTGGCCGCGCTAGCTTTGACAGCATCGGTCGCCTCAGCCGCCACACTTGACGATGTGAAGGCGAAAGGCTTCGTCCAATGCGGCGTCAACACCGGTCTCGCCGGATTTTCGGCGCCGGATGCGAAGGGCGAATGGGCGGGTCTCGACGCCGACTTCTGCCGCGCAGTCGCTGCGGCGGTTTTTGGCGATGGCACCAAGGTGAAGTTCACGCCGCTTAACGCCAAGGAGCGTTTCACCGCGCTTCAGTCGGGTGAGATCGATCTTCTCTCGCGGAACACCACGTGGACCGTCAATCGCGACACGGCGCTCGGGTTGAACTTCGCTGGCGTCACCTACTATGACGGCCAGGGTTTCATGATCAACTCGAAGAAACTGCCGGGCGTGAATTCCGCGCTGCAGCTTTCGGGCGCGGCTGTCTGCGTCCAGTCCGGTACGACGACCGAACTCAATCTTGCCGACTACTTCAAGGCGAACAAGATGGAGTACAATCCGGTTGTTTTCGAAAAGCTGGAAGAGACCAATGCTGCTTATGACAGCGGTCGCTGCGATGTCCTCACAACCGACCAGTCGGGCCTCTATGCAACCCGCCTGACGTTGGGCGCCCCTGATGATCACGTTGTTCTGCCGGAGATCATCTCCAAGGAACCGCTCGGTCCGGCCGTACGCCAGGGCGACGACCAGTGGTTCGACGTCGTGAAGTGGACCTACTTCGCGCTGCTCAACGCCGAGGAACTCGGCATTACGCAGGCGAATGTGGAAGAAATGAAGAACTCGGAAAACCCCGAGATTAAACGCGTCCTCGGGACCGAGGCAGACACCAAGATCGGCACCGACCTTGGCCTGACGAACGACTGGGTCGCCAATACCGTAAAGGCCGTAGGTAACTACGGCGAGATGTTCGAAAAGAACGTTGGAAGCGGCAGCCCGCTCAAGATCGCGCGTGGCGTGAACGGGCTTTGGACAAAGGGTGGTCTGCAGTACGGAATGCCGATCCGCTGATAGAGAATTGGGGCCGGAGAAACGGATAGCCGTTCTCCGGCCCCTATAATCAGGGGAGTTACGATGGCATCGCACGACATCGTTCAGCCGGTCAGGCCCGACCGGGGTTCGCTTTTCTATGACCCGAAGATACGCGGCATCTTTTTTCAAATCCTTGTTTTTGTTCTCATCGCCGCGTTTATCTACTGGATCGCCAACAACACCGTCGAGAACCTGAGGCGTTCGAACATCGCTTCCGGATTTGGCTTCCTACGGGGACGGTCAGGATTCGACATCAGCGACAGCCTGATCGCTTACTCGTCGGATTCCACCTTTGGCCGAGCGCTGATCGTCGGGTTTCTGAACACGATCGTTGTCGCCGTGTTGGGAATTATCACGGCGACGGTGCTGGGATTCATTGTTGGTATCGGCCGGCTTTCCCACAACTGGCTGATCCGCAAGATTTCGACCGTTTATGTAGAAGTCTTCCGTAACATCCCGCCGCTGCTCGTTATTTTCTTCTGGTATTTCGGCGTTCTGTCTGTCTTGCCGCTGCCGCGCGACAGTATCGAGCTGCCTTTCGGCTCATACCTGAACAGCCGTGGTTTCTATTTCCCCAAGACCATTTGGGGCGAGGGCGCCTGGCTGATACCGGTGGCCCTGCTGCTTGCTATCGGCATGACCTGGTTCGTCGCTCGCCGCGCCTATCAGCGCCAGATGGCCACGGGGCAACAGTTCCCTGTGCTCTGGACCGGTCTCGCACTCATCATCGGACTGCCAGTGCTTGCCTTCATGGCTGCCGGCTTTCCCCTCACTCTCGATTTTCCGAGGCAGTCGACCTTCAATCTGGCGGGTGGTTTCCAGGTCAAGCCAGAATTCCTGTCGCTCTTTCTGGCGCTGTCTTTCTATACAGCAGCCTTCATCGCCGAGATTGTGCGTGCCGGCATCCTGGGTGTCAGCAAGGGTCAGACCGAGGCGTCTTATGCACTCGGCATTAGGCCGCGACAGACACTGAGGCTGGTCGTCATTCCGCAGGCGATGCGGATCGTCATACCGCCACTGACCAGTCAGTATCTCAACCTGACGAAGAATTCGTCGCTGGCGATCGCGATCGGCTATCCGGACCTTGTCGCCATCGGCGGCACGATCCTCAACCAGACCGGACAGGCGATCGAAATCGTTGCAATATGGATGGTGATTTATCTGAGCCTCAGCCTGATCACTTCCGCTTTCATGAACTGGTTCAACGCCAAGATGGCGCTGGTCGAGAGGTAAGGGCGATGCAGGAACACGACCTTACCTTCGTTCGCGCCGAAATGGTGGCAAACCAGGCGCCTCCGGTAACCGAGGCCGGCCCTATCGGCTGGGTTCGCAAGAACCTTTTCGCGTCGATGGGCGACACGGCACTTACGATCATCGGGCTGCTGATCGTCGCCTACGTCCTGCCCCCGTTCATCCGCTGGGCGTTCATCGATGCGCAATGGGCAGGGACCGACCGCACGTTCTGCGCGACTGCAGCGCAGGGCGGGATCCAGCCCGAAGGATGGTCGGGAGCGTGCTGGGCCTTCGTTCGCGCCAAGTTCGATCTTTTCATGTTCAACCTCTATCCGGTCGACGAACGCTGGCGCGTGATCCTGTGCGGTGTCATGTTCGTCGCGCTGCTCGTGCCGCTGCTGATCCCTAAAGTTCCCTACAAGGGTTGGAACGCGATACTGTTCTTCTTCGTCCTCCCGATCGTCGCCTTTGTCCTTTTGACGGGCGGCTGGTTCGGTCTCCGTCACGTCGAGACGCCGTTGTGGGGCGGCCTGATGGTGACGCTGATCCTGTCTTTTGTCGGCATTGCCGTGTCGCTGCCATTCGGCATCGTGTTGGCTCTTGGCCGCCGATCGAAGATGCCGGTTGTGAAGCTTATCTGCGTGATCTTCATCGAGGCTATTCGTGGCGTGCCGCTGGTGACGGTGCTGTTCATGGCCAGCGTGATGTTGCCGCTGTTCCTGCCCGCAGGCATGAGCTTCGACAAACTGATGCGAGCACTGATCGGCGTGGCGCTTTTTGCTTCCGCCTATATGGCTGAAGTCGTGCGCGGCGGTCTTCAGGCGATACCGAAAGGCCAGTATGAAGGCGCCGATTCACTCGGCCTGGGCTATTGGCAGAAGACCAACCTGATCATAATGCCGCAAGCGCTGAAGCTGGTGATCCCCGGGATCGTCAATACGTTTATCGGCATGTTCAAGGATACCAGCCTGGTCTACATCATCGGCATGTTCGACCTGCTCGGCGTCGTCCGCCTGAACTTCTCGGATGCCGTCTGGGCCTCGCCGCAAACGCCGATGACCGGTCTTGTTTTTGCCGGCTTCGTGTTCTGGATATTCTGCTTCGGAATGTCGCGCTATTCCATATATATGGAGCGCAGGCTCGATACCGCGCACAAGCGTTAGACAAGAACAAGGCCAAGGCCACGAAAAGGGGAGCGATCGATGATTACGGAAAATGCAGTCAGCGCCGACGAAATCAAAGTCGACCGCGCCAAGATGCACATCTCGGACACGGATGTGGCCATCGATATCGTGGGCATGCACAAATGGTACGGCGAGTTCCATGTGCTCAAGGACATCAATCTGAGGGTCATGCGCGGTGAGCGCATCGTGATCTGCGGTCCGTCCGGTTCCGGCAAGTCGACGATGATACGCTGCATCAACCGGCTGGAAGAACACCAGAGGGGCAAGATCATCGTCGACGACAAGGAACTGACCAACGACCTCAAGAAGATCGACGAAGTCCGCCGCGAGGTCGGCATGGTGTTCCAGCATTTCAACCTGTTCCCGCATCTCACCATTTTGGAGAACTGCACGCTGGCGCCGATCTGGGTGCGCAAGGTTCCGAAAAAGCAGGCCGAGGAGGCGGCCATGCACTTTCTGCGGCGTGTGAAAATTCCCGAGCAGGCAAACAAATATCCGGGCCAGCTTTCGGGCGGCCAGCAGCAGCGCGTGGCGATTGCGCGTTCGCTGTGCATGAACCCGCGCATCATGCTGTTCGACGAGCCGACGTCAGCGCTCGATCCCGAGATGATCAAGGAAGTTCTGGAGACGATGGTGGGGCTCGCCGAGGAAGGCATGACCATGCTCTGCGTGACCCATGAGATGGGTTTTGCGCGCAAGGTCGCCAATCGCGTGATCTTCATGGACCAGGGCCAGATCGTCGAACAGAACACGCCTGCCGAGTTCTTCGACAATCCACGGCACGAGCGGACCAAGCTGTTCCTTAGCCAGATCCTGCATTGAGGTTGCGGCGGCGGTTCGAAGACCTGATCAGGTCGTGTTGAAGGCGTTCCAGCCGTAAAGCCAATCCAGGTCCGAGGCCAAGCTCTGCGGCGACCGGGTTTTGAGAAAGAGGTCGCGGGCAATCGCAACCGGCCCGGCCGCATGCCAGGCAAGATGGTTGAGCGCGCCACGCCGGGCAACGCGCCGAATGCGTGGCCTGCGGGCGGACTCCCAGCCGGCTAATGCGCTTTGCAGATCTCCCCCAGCCGATACTGAGGCTGCGAGCGTCGCCGCATCTTCGATGGCCATTGCGGCCCCTTGCGCCGCGAACGGCGTCATGGCGTGGGCGGCATCTCCGATAAGAACACTTCGAGCGGCTGTCCACGGTCCGGACGGGTCTACCGTATGGACCGGCCATACCGACCACGGTTCGACGGCGGCCGCGAGTTGCCGCAGTTCTGGAGCTGCGCCTCGCAAGGCATTGTGGAGCCTCGCGATATCCGCCTCGCCGGACCAATTCTCCTCGACACGGTGACCGGGCGTGAAGGCGACAAGATTGAATTCCGCGCCGTTCCGCACCGGATAGACGATGATGTGCGCGCCGGGGTGCAGTAATGCGGTCACCGCAATGTCTGCGCCGATATGACGGAGCATCTCTGCGGCAGCGCTCGTACTCGATAGCGTCGCCCGCCACGCGAGTTCGCCGGCAAAGCGGCTCCTCCCAGAGCGGGCAATGAGCGGCCGAAGCGCGGACCAGACGCCGTCGGCGCCGACAAGCAGCGCGCCTTTGACCTCGGTCTTTTTGCCGCCGGCCTTGATGGATACGCTCACGGAGCCTTCGGTCATGGTCGCGCGGACGTTCGCGCCGGTTGTCAGTTCGATGGAGGGCTCGCTCGATACCCGCGCCAGCAGCGCGTGCTGAAGGTCCGCGCGATGGGCGACGAGATAGGGCGCTTTCCACCGGCTTTCGGCAGAGTCGCCGAGCGGAACCCTGGCGAGTTCGCGAAGGTCGGAGGCGCGGCGAAGGATAACGGCATCCGGCCGGGTCGCCCGCGCATCGAGCGCTTCCATGACGCCCAGCCGCTCAAGAATGCGGGTCGCATTCGGTGAAAGCTGCAAGCCCGCGCCGATTTCCTCGAGTTTTTCCGACCGCTCGAAAATGCGGACGACGAAGCCTCTTTGGCTGAAGGCGAGAGCAGCGGTCAGGCCGGCAATGCCGGCGCCGGCGATAATGATCTGTCCGTCACGATTCATGGTCCGTCCGGACCTTGGAAATCATGCAGCGCGGTCGAGAAAGAGGCACCCTTCGGGGCGGGTTTCTTCCGCCTTGAGCGAGGGATTGTAACGGAACAGTGTCGAGCAGTAGGGGCATACTTTTTCGCTGTCGCTGCCCATGTCGAGGAACACATGCGGATGGTCGAACGGCGGGTTCGCACCCACGCACATGAACTCCTTCACGCCAATTTCGATCACGGCGTGGCCGGCCTCGTTCTGGAAGTGCGGAGTGGAGTGGCCTGCCATCTTCTTCTCCCGTCAATGGGCAAAGGCGCCGTGTCTGACGAAGCGTTTGTAACATTAAGACTGAGTTTGCAAGCGGGTGATATCAAACTGTCGCAAAACCCTGTCAGGGGATACTATGGCGGGAATCTCACACCATTCGCCCGCCGCGGAAGAGCGAAGATGAATCAACTCAAGCCAGTCAAGAACGAGTTTGTCGGCAGGACGGCGGCCGAAACACAGGCGGCGGCGGGCAATCCCGACCGTTTCGTCAATCGCGAGTTCTCCTGGCTGCAGTTTAATCGCCGGGTGCTGGAGGAATCGCAGAATTCCCGGCATCCTTTGCTTGAGCGGGTGCGCTTTCTCTCGATTTCGGCGGCCAATCTGGACGAGTTCTTCATGGTCCGCGTGGCCGGACTTGCCGGCCAGATCCGTGAAGGTATCGCGATCAAGAGCCCGGACGGGCGCACGCCACAACAGCAGCTCGAGCAGTTGCTGGTCGAGGTCGAGCGGCTGCAGGAGGACCAGCAGAAGAGCCTTTCGGGTCTCGCGGAGCTTCTGAAGAGGGAAGGGATCGAAAACACCAGGGCCGACGCGTTGAACCGCGACGACAAAGCCTGGCTTGAAGAGCATTTTCTTGAATCGGTGTTCCCGGTGCTGACGCCGCTGTCGATCGACCCCGCGCATCCTTTCCCGTTCATCCCGAATCTCGGCTTTTCGATCGCGCTCCAGCTCCGCCATCTGAAGAATAGCGGCGAGATGACGGCACTGCTGCGCCTGCCGGTTGCGCTCCGCCGCTTCATCCGCCTGCCCGACCGGAAAGGGATCATTCGCTTCATCAGGCTGGAGGACACGGTCGGCCTTTTCATCGGCAAGCTTTTTCCCGGCTATGAAGTGAAAGGTTCCGGCACGTTCCGCATCATCCGCGATAGCGATATCGAGGTTGAGGAAGAGGCCGAGGACTTGGTGCGGCTGTTCGAGACGGCGTTGAAGCGGCGCCGTCGCGGGTCCGTGATCCGCATCGAGTTCGACAGTGAGATGCCCGAAGCGCTTCGGGATTTCGTCGCCGGTGAGTTGGGCGTGTCGGCCGGCCGCATCAGCGTCCTCAATGGGCCGCTTGCGATAAACCAGATCTCCGAGATCGTGGTAATCGCGCGGGACGATCTGAAGTTTCCGCCTTACAACCCCCGCTTTCCGGAACGCATCAGAGACCATGGCGGGGACTGCTTCGCGGCGATCCGTGAGAAGGATATCGTGGTCCACCATCCCTACGAGTTTTTCGATGTCGTCGTACAGTTCCTGCGGCAGGCGGCGGCCGATCCTGAAGTCGTCGCGATCAAGCAAACGCTCTATCGCACCTCGAACGACAGCCCGATCGTTCGCGCGCTGATCGACGCGGCCGAGGCGGGCAAGTCCGTCACCGCGCTGGTGGAACTCAAGGCGCGCTTCGACGAGGAGGCCAACATCCGCTGGGCGCGCGATCTGGAACGCGCGGGCGTGCAGGTTGTATTCGGTTTTATCGAGTTGAAGACCCACGCGAAGATGTCGCTGGTCGTCCGCCGCGAGGACAGCAAGCTACGCAACTATGTGCATCTCGGCACCGGCAACTATCATCCGATCACGGCACGCATCTACACCGATCTGTCCTATTTCACGACCGATCCCGCCATTGCGCGCGATGTGGCCCAGGTTTTCAATTTCATTACCGGCTATGCCGAGCCGGCGCAGGAAATGCTGCTCGCGATTTCGCCCTTCACGCTGAGGAACCGCATTCTCGGCCACATCGCGGCCGAGATTGCGCATTTCAGGGCGGGCCGTCCGGCGCGCATCTGGATGAAGATGAACGCGCTGGTCGATCCAATTGTTATCGATGCGCTTTACGAGGCAAGCCGGGCAGGCGTGGAGATCGATCTCGTCGTGCGCGGAATCTGCTGCCTGCGGCCTCAGGTGCCCGGACTTTCGGAAAACATCCGCGTCAAGTCGATTATCGGCCGCTTCCTCGAACATAGCCGCATTTTCTGCTTCGGAAACGGCCATGGCCTGCCGTCCGATGAGGCGCTCGTCTACATCAGTTCGGCCGACATGATGCCGCGAAACCTCGACCGGCGTGTCGAGATGATGGTTCCGATCACCAATCCGACCGTGCATGAACAGGTGCTCGGCCAGATCATGCTCGGCAACATCATGGACAACCTGCAAAGTTTCGAAGTATTGGCAGACGGTACCTCGCGGCGCGTTGTGCCGGACGAGGGGGAAGAGCCGTTCAACGCGCAGGAATATTTCATGACGAATCCGAGCCTGTCCGGACGGGGTGACGCCCTTAAATCGCACGCGCCAAAACGCATTGCGCAGTTCAAGCGCCAGCGAAAAGTCAGCGCAGCAGCCGGCGCATGATCGCAAACTCCCAGGGCCGGTTGCAGGATCGCCAGCCACTGTCCATCATCGACATCGGGTCGAACTCGATTCGACTTGTCATCTATGAGGGCGTGGCGCGCTCGCCAACGGTGCTTTTCAATGAAAAGATGCTCGCGGGTCTCGGGCGGGGGATCGTCACGACGGGCAAGCTCGATCCGGAAGCGGTGCAGCGGGCAATGGCCGAATTTCGGCGCTTTCGGGCTTTGTCCGATCAGGCTGGCGCCGAGGAACTTCATGTCATTGCCACGGCTGCGGCCCGCGAGGCCGAAAACGGGCCGGATTTCATCCATCGCGCGGAGGAAATCCTCGGAACAAGCATCCGCGTGCTGAGCGGCCGAGAAGAAGCTTACTATTCCGCGCTGGGCGTGATCTCGGGGTTCCATCCCGCCAATGGGATTGCAGGCGATCTGGGCGGCGGCAGCCTGGAACTCGTCGATGTGAACGGCGAGGAGATCGGCGAGGGGATCACGCTTCCGCTTGGCGGGCTTCGCCTCCAGGACATGGCGAAAGGCTCGCTGGGTGAGGCAAGCCGGATCGCCAGGAAGGAACTGGCTCGCGCCAAGCTGCTGAAAGGCGGCGAGGGGCGGGTCTTCTACTGCGTTGGCGGCACATGGCGAAATCTTGCCCGCCTGCACATGAGCGTAGTCGGTTATCCGCTCAGCGTCATGCACCACTACGAATTCGGTGTGGAGAGTTCGGCTGAGTTCCTTCGTCAGGTTGCGAAGGGCGACATCGACAAAATAAAGGGCATCGAACGCATCTCAAAGAGCCGCCGCTCGCTCTTGCCCTATGGCGCCGTGGTGCTGCAAGCGATTATTGCGGCGATGCAGCCGTCGAATATCGTGGTGTCGGCTCACGGAGTCCGCGAGGGATTTCTCTATTCGCTGCTACCGCCGGAAGAGCGCGGCACCGACCCTTTGATCTCGGCCGCGGAAGAATTGGCCATCCTGCGCGCGCGGTCCGTGACCCATGCGCGCGAACTCGTAAGATGGACAGGCGAATTGCTTGCCGCCTTCAACATCGCAGAAACCGAGGACGAAGCGCGCTACCGCGAAGCCGCCTGCCTGCTCGCGGATATTGGCTGGCGAGCGCACCCTGAATATCGCGGCACGCAGTCGCTGAACATCATTGCCCATGCGTCCTTTATTGGCATCGATCATCCAGGACGTGCATTCATCGCGCTCGCCAATCTTTTCCGGCATGACGGCATTTTCGACGATTCGGTCGCGCCTGAAATGCGCTCTCTCGCGCCGCCACGCTATCTTGAACGGGCGCGTCTCCTCGGTGCGCTATTGCGGGTCGTCTATCTGTTTTCCGCATCGATGCCCGGCGTCATCCCGAGGCTCAAGTGGCGCTTGCTGCCGAATGGGGCCCTAGCGCTCGTCATTCCCAGATCGCATACCGGACTGGACGGTGAGCGGCCTACCGGCCGGCTGGCGCAACTCGGCAGGATCACCGGACGCAATCTTGAATTTTCAATCGGAGACTGACAGCGGGGCTTACGCGCTCGGCATTTAAGCATATTCTCCTTTCAACGGGCAGCGGGCTTCAGAAAAGGGATACAAGGGCCGCAATGAGCGACAATGAGATTTCGCGCCGGCTGGTGCTGGGTGGCCTGGCGATCATGCTTTCGGGATGCACGCAGGCGACCGGCGCCATGTCACTTGCCTTTCCAGAGCGACCGCTCCCTGATCCTCGCTTCCTACGCCAGCGTGTGCAGTATGACGGAGGCGAAAGCCCCGGCACGATCGTCGTGGATATAGCCGATCGGTTTCTCTATGCCGTCGAGGAGGACGGTTGGGCAACGCGTTACGGCGTCGCCGTGGGCGAGCAGGGTCTCACGTTCACAGGCAGGGCGACCGTCGGTCGCAAGGCGGAATGGCCGTCGTGGCAACCCACTACCAGCATGATGAAGCGCAAGCCGCGCTTGCTGCAATATGCAGGCGGGGTCCCCGGCGGGCCGAACAATCCGCTCGGCGCCCGCGCCCTTTATCTCTATCAAGGCAGTCGCGACACGATGTTCCGGATACACGGCACAAACGAGCCATGGCTGATTGGCACAGCAGTGTCGAACGGGTGCATCCGCTTGACAAATGACAATATCATTGACCTCTACGATCGCACGCCTTTGGGCACGCCGGTGCTGGTCTCTTGACTGTGCAGTGATGTGCGCGACGCCATCGCAAGCTGGTCGATGAATCAACTGGTGACGGGCAACGAGGCGCGAGCGCTGCTGTCTCTTCTTTGCAACAGGCTCAACCAATTCCGCGCAGCGGCGCCTCACGGCGTAAGCTTTGCGCTTTGTCTTTAAGGTTTATTCATAGAGACTTGACGCTGGCGGAGATGGCAGGAGAGTTGTCGCTCGCGTTTTGAAAGTGAGGGTTAGAGCCGACTTCGGAGAGGGTGATTATCTAATTAGGTGGGACATCATCAATGTCGGCAGCCGTCTGTCTGCTCGCTTCACTGCTGAGCTGTCCGTACCCAGACACCGGGGCACGGCTACAACCTTCAATCGAACATACGCAATCGATCAAGCGCGAACGATTGGGTAACCCACCGTACACCGGGGCACGGCTCCAACCCTCAACCGAACACACACAATCGATCAAACGCGAGCGATTGGGTAAACCACCCGCACCCATCGTCGCGAGGTTCGGTCTAGACGAACAATTGAATACCCAACCCACACTCATCGTCGCCAGGTTCGGTCAAGATGAACGATTCGGCACCACCGACCCACAGATCCCAATCCCATTTATCTTCTCCAAGGTGGATGAAAATCAGGACCTGAAAGATCAAAAACCACGCTCCAAGGTAGCATCCGTCGACAAGCCGAGACCGACGCTCAAGACCAGAACCAAAATCACCTTAAAGACGACGGAAACCAAGACGGTCGAGACAGCCTATACGGAACAGACCTCGCTCCAGGAACAGTGGCGACTGTCCAATCTGTTCGGTATCCGCAACGACGCCACTCTATCCCAACCTGTCGCCCGTGCGTCCGGTATCGAGATGGAGAAACCCGGATATCAAGAAGTCATCCGCGCGGCCAGGATACACCAAGTACCAGTGGATCTGGCCCTGCGAGTGGCCAAACAGGAATCACGTGGTAACTGTGGCGCCAAATCATCAGCCGGCGCCCTGGGCGTGATGCAGGTCATGCCACGCACGGGCGCCAAGCACGGCTATTCGACCAAGCAGCTCACCAACTGTCGCACCGGGGCGGAGGCCGGCGTCAAGGAACTCAAACACCTGCTCAAATTATCAGGTGGAGATGTCAAACAGACACTGACGGGTTACAACTGCGGCGAAAAATGTATGTTCGGCCGGCGTAAGACACTGCCGCTAGAGACGGTCAATTATATTCAGGTCGTGACGCAAAACTAACGCGTGTTGCGTCCAATGTGATTCAGGAATCTGGCCCGACTGCACCTCCCTCTGTCCTGCTGGACCCGGCCCTTCGCTATGGCTCCGGGCGTTCGTCATTCGAAAAGCCAAATCGTTGGCTTTTCGTCGCCTTCGGCGACCACTCCTTACCCCCTCAAGGGGGGAGATCAGCTGGTCACGCGGCTTTCGCCAATCTCCGACGCTGCAGGAGCATGCGGAGCGTTGAAACTGCCAATCTCCCCCCTTGAGGGGGAGATGGCCGGCAGGCCAGAGGGGGGTGAAGCAGAGCGACGTTGCGGCAAACTGCGGGGTGAGGTCGATTGTATGCGACACGTGTTAACCGCAGAATCGCTAGCCCGTTCTGGCTACGCGTCAACCGCCGCCGTCTGCTCCGCCGTTTCAAATACGCTGATTTTGCGCCGCTCGAATTTCAGCGCGATTTCGCCGCGGACGAGCTGCAACGCCTTCTCGCCGAATACCTCGCGACGCCAGCCATGCAGGGCAGGGACGTCGGCGGCGTCGCCTTCGGCGGCCAGGCGGTCGATGTCGTCGCTGGATGCGAGCACCTTGGCCGCAACCCCTTCCTTTTCCGCGACCATGCGCAGCAGCACCTTGAGAAGTTCGGCAGCGGCGCTCGAACCTTCCTGAGCCTGTGGGAACTTGGGTAGCCTGGGCATCTCTTCCTTCGGAATGGCCAGCGCCGAATTGATGACGGCAACCAGTGCGGCCGCGGTGGACGAACGCTCCCAACCCTTGGGTATCGTGCGGAGGCGCGCCAGCATGGCCGCATCGCGCGGCTGCTGCTGCGCGACTTCATAAATCGCGTCGTCCTTCAGGATGCGGCCACGCGGCACGTTGCGTTCCCGCGCTTCGCGCTCGCGCCATGCGGCCACAGCCTGGACAACCGCTAGTTCCTGCGGTTTCCGCAAGCGCATCTTCAAGCGCTTCCACGCATCTTCCGGATGCGGGTCATAGGTCTGACGCGACGTGAGAACGTCCATTTCCTCATTGAGCCAGTGCGCGCGGCCTTCACGCTCGAGCTCGGCTTTGAGGTATCCATAGACGTCGATCAGATGGGTGACGTCAGCGACCGCGTATTCGAGCTGCTTGTCGGAAAGCGGCCGGTGCCGCCAGTCCGTGAAGCGAGACGACTTGTCGAGCCGCACACCGGTGATCTTCTGGACGAGCTGGTCGTAGGAGACGCTGTCGCCAAAGCCGCAGACCATGGCAGCGACTTGTGTGTCGAAAACCGGATGCGGAATGAGGCCACCGCGATGGAATATGATTTCGATATCCTGGCGGGCGGCGTGGAAGACCTTGGTCACCGCTTCATTCGCCATCAGCTCGAAGAAAGGGGCGAGATCGATGTCGGGAGCGAGGGGATCGACGAGCGCCGTCACGCCCGGCGCAGCCATCTGAATCAGGCAGAGTTCCGGCCAGAATGTCGTTTCACGGATGAACTCGGTGTCGACGGTGACGAACTCGGATTTTGCCAGGGCGCGAACAACCGACTCGAGTTCCTGTTGCGTGGTGATCAGGTGCATCGGGCTTGTTTAGGCAACGAAACACGTTTTGTCTGCACCGGAGGATGATTTTAGTCGAATCATCCACTGGTGGAACGAATTTGACATTCGCATCCCATTTGACATCACGCGGTCCATGCGAATGTCAAACTTCAAGTTCCACCAGAATCATATACTTGCCAGTGGTCCTTTGATTCTAACATTTGCTTGAGCTGACCGTATCGGCGGGATGATAGAATTGGGCCACTGGCCGTCTCAGTCGTCCTTGCCTGATTTTTCGCTGCCACTACGGCGTGCAAGGCGTGAGAAGACGGGCGATGTCCTGAGCAGGCCCATGAACTTGCCGCGCTGGCTCGCGGGCACACTGCCGCGAGCGCGCATGCGATAAAGGGTGATGAAAAGGAAAACCGCGTAGACCGCCGCGATGAAGCTGAACAGCGACTGCGGCCCGAAGCGTTGCATGACCCAGGATGCCGCCAAGGGCCCGCCTATGGCGCCGAAGGAATAGAACAACATCAACGCTGCGTTGACGAGCACGAACTCACCTTTGCCGGCACGGTCGTTGGCATGTGCGGCCGAGAGCGAGAACAGCGGCATGGCAAAGCAGCCGAAGATGAAGACGATCACGAAGTTGGCGAACGCACTGTTTCCCGCGAGCGAAACGAGCGTGAGCGCTGAAATGAGAGCGCAGCCGGTCGTGAGCAGCAGGACCATGCGGCGATCCCAGCGATCTGACAGAGCGCCGAGCGGATACTGAATGATCGCCCCGCCGATGATCCCGACGCTCACAAAGGTGACGACGTCGGTCAACGACATGCCGATCTCCTCCGCATAGACCGGCGAAAGCGTGCGGAACGCGCTGTTTGTGACCCCGACGGTAATGCAGCCAATGCAGGCGAGCGGCGAAATGCGCCAGACTTTGGGCAGGTCAAGCTTCACGTCTTCCGGCGGTGTCGGGTTCGAGCGGTCGCCGAGCGACACCGGGACCAGCGACAGCGTAATCATGATGGCCATGATGGCGAAAATCGTAAAGCCATCAGAACCGAAAACCGGGATCATGAACTGGGCTCCCGTGACGGAGCCGATGTCGATGATGCGGTAGAGCGCGAGCACACGCGCGCGGTCCTGGTTGGAGACGCCGGAATTCAGCCAGCTTTCCATCACCGTGAAGAGCCCGGCGAAGCAGAATCCGGTCGCGAAGCGGATGACGGACCACATCAGCGGATCGATGATAAGAACGAGCAACAGCGTTCCGCTAGCCGCAATGGCCGCCAGCGCCGAAAAGGACCGGATGTGGCCGACGCTTTTCAGGATGCGGGTGATGAAAAGGCAGCCGAGCAGAAAGCCGCCGAAATAGGCGGTTCCCATAAAGCCGATCAGAGAGGGGGAAAATCCTTCCTGCGCGCCGCGCAGCGCGATCAGCGTACCCTGCATGCCGTTGCCTCCAAGAAGGATGCCGGCGGCAATCAGAAGCGGGATCAAAGGACGGAGGGAGGACATCGGGAGGAGACAACAAATCAGAGGCGACTAAAGCGTCTATAGCCCGATCGCCGGACCTGCGCGATGCTCCACAGCGCGAGGATCGTGGTCCAATTGCGACGGCGTCGTCGAACGTGTTTTCATAACGCGTGAAAATCCGGCGATACGCGCCACAGGCGGATATTCGCCTCTCTGCGGCTACTGCCGCGCTTCACCTTGACAAATACCGACACGCATGCGCTTTTCGCGCAAATTTTTCAGGCTCGGCGTACTGCGCCGCCTGTTCAAGCGAATTCTTCAAAACCGGAATACTGTCCCATGCACCGTTATCGCAGCCACACCTGTGCCGAACTGAGGAAATCCGATGTCGGATCGCCTGTCCGTCTGTCCGGCTGGGTTCATCGCGTGCGCGACCACGGTGGCCTGCTCTTCATCGATCTGCGTGATCATTACGGCCTGACCCAGATCGTGGCCGACCCGGATTCGCCGTGCTTCAAGACGGCCGAGACCGTGCGTGGCGAATGGGTGATCCGCGTCGACGGAGAAGTGAAGGCGCGCTTGCCCGAGACGGTCAATCCGAACCTGCCGACCGGCGAAGTCGAGATTTTCGCCCGCGACATGGAAGTTCTGTCCGCGGCGAAGGAACTGCCGATGCCGGTGTTCGGCGAACCGGATTATCCGGAAGACATCCGCCTGAAGTACCGCTTCCTCGACCTGCGCCGCGACACGTTGCACAGGAACATCGTGGCGCGCACGAAGATCATTGCAGAAATGCGCAGCCGCATGGCGAATGCCGGTTTCACGGAATATTCGACGCCGATCCTGACCGCATCCTCGCCCGAGGGCGCGCGTGACTTTCTGGTGCCTTCCCGTATCCACCCGGGCAAATTCTACGCGCTGCCGCAGGCGCCGCAGATCTACAAGCAGTTGATCATGGTTTCCGGCTTCGACCGGTATTTCCAGATCGCACCCTGCTTCCGCGACGAGGATCCGCGCGCCGATCGCCTGCCGGGCGAATTCTATCAGCTCGACCTCGAAATGAGCTTTGTCGAGCAGGAGGACGTGCTCTCCACGATGGAGCCGGTGCTGCGCGACGTTTTCGAGACCTTCGCCGAGGGCAAGCCGGTGACGAAAACGTTTCCGCGCATCCCGTACGATGTCGCAATGCGCAAGTATGGCTCCGACAAGCCGGACCTGCGCAATCCGATCGTCATGGAAGACGTCTCGCAGCATTTCCGCCAATCGGGCTTCAAGGTTTTCGCCAATATCCTGGCCAACGACGCCAAGGCGGAAGTTTGGGCCGTTCCGGCGAAGACGGGTGGCAGCCGCGCCTTCTGCGACCGAATGAACTCCTGGGCGCAAGGCGAAGGCCAGCCGGGCCTCGGCTACATTTTCTGGCGCAAGGAAGGCGACAGGCTCGAAGGGGCCGGCCCGATCGCCAAGAACATCGGCGAGGAACGCACCGAGGCGATCCGCACCCAGCTTGGCCTCGGCGACGGCGACGCGGCCTTCTTCGTGGCCGGCGACCCGAAGAAATTCGTGAGCTTCGCAGGTGCTGCCCGCACGCGTGCAGGCGAGGAGCTCAACCTCGTCGATCGTGACCGTTTCGAGCTTTGCTGGATCATCGACTTTCCCTTCTACGAATGGAATGAAGACGAAGAGCGCGTCGATTTCGGCCACAACCCGTTCTCCATGCCGCAGGGTGGCATCGAGGCGCTGAAGGGCGAGGATCCGCTTGCGATCAAGGCGTTCCAGTATGACATGGTCTGCAACGGCTTCGAGATCGCGTCCGGCGGCATCCGCAACCATCTGCCGGAAACGATGGTGAAGGCGTTCGAGATCGTCGGGCTCTCCCGCGAGACGGTGGAGGAACGCTTCGGCGGTCTTTATCGTGCTTTCCAGTACGGCGCGCCGCCCCATGGCGGCATGGCGGCCGGCATCGATCGTATTGTCATGTTGCTGCTCGGCGCCAGGAACCTGCGTGAAGTGACGATGTTCCCGATGAACCAGCAGGCCTTCGATCTGTTGATGTCCGCGCCCTCCGAGGCGACGCCAACGCAAATGCGGGAACTGTCGCTCAGGATTGTCCCGCAGAAAAAGGAAGGCTGAGACGAGGTCTATCGCATCGGCGGCTTCCTTGCCTTAATAAAAAGCCCGGCGCGAGCCGGGCTTTTTCGTTAGCGCGTGTCGCATAGAATCGACCTCACCCCGCAGTTTGCCGGACGTCGCTCTGCGTCACCCCCCTCTGTCCTGCCGGACATCTCCCCCCGGGGGGAGATCGCACGTCGTTGACGACGCTTGCCCTGCGACGCTGGCGGTTAGCGAATGCATCGCGGCAGCTGATCTCCCCCCGTGAGGGGGAGATGTCCGGCAGGACAGAGGGGGGTGCAGTCCAGCCAGTATTCCTGAATCACATTGGACGCACCACGCTTTAGCGGCAGCTAACCCGCTATTCGTTGGCGGTGACGGTGACGCCAAGTGTCTTGGGCAGATCCTTCGGCGATGCCATCGCGCCGGCCATCACAAGGGCGAGGGGTACCGGAGATGCGGGCGCGGCCTTGATCTCGATAGATTGAGGGTTGTCGAGATATTTGGTCACCGCCTCCGTGACGCTCTGCATCAACTCCGGATTGTTGAGCTGCGCCAAAAGGAAGGGCATGATTGCCTTGGCCTGGTTGGCCACATCGGTTGGCTTCACGCCCTGCTGCCCGGCGACATACTCCAGAACCTTGCCCGTCAGCGAATCGTCCTCAAAC
Organism: uncultured Alphaproteobacteria bacterium; assembly: GCA_963735385.1. GTDB lineage: Bacteria > Pseudomonadota > Alphaproteobacteria > Rhizobiales > Rhizobiaceae > CAVTKY01. Next base: position 147,334 of record CAVTKY010000014.1, read on the forward strand.
CGTATCGTAGCGCCGTGGATGTTGAGCTGCTGCATGAGGCCCAGCATGGCGAGGCCTTGCGTGGAGCGGTCGCCTCCTTCCGGCTTGTCCGCCATTTTCCTCTTCATCTCATTGACGGCTTTTATGAAGTCCACCGTGTAGCCGCCAAGATCGAAAGTCAGGTCCAGTTTGCCGGCATTGTCGACCGTGATCTCGGTTTTCGACAGGTCCAAACGGCCGTCACCTGGCTGCCAGGTACCAGCCATCTGGAACTTTCCACTGAATGTCGTGTAACCCAGCGCTTCGAGCAGCTTCTTCGCCTTGGGGTCTTCTACATAAGAGAGGTCGGCCGTGAATTTTTCAGCCGCGCCAGAAATCTCCAGCTTGCTGCCAGCGACAGGTGGGGAAGCCTGTAAGTGCAGATTGCTTACCGTGGCGACTTGTTTGCCGTCGCGCTTGGCGGAGACGGAAGCGACGTCGGCAGTTTCATAGAGGAGGATCGAGGCAAGCGGGTCGGTCGCGCCCGCGGCTGGAATGCGAACGCCGGTGATGGTCGCGCCTGAGACGTCCAAGTCTGTGCCGCTTTTCGACGTTGAATAGGCAGGCAGGGTGACTTTGCCCACTTTATAGCCGCCGCTTTCTTCGGTCACATCGTCCAGCGTCACGTTTCCAAGCGTTATCGGCGTTGCCGCACCCGAAGCTTTTACCGTCGCGCCTTCGAGTACGATTTGCGAACCACTTTCGCTAAGGTTCGTCCAGGAGATTGCCGTGCCTTGATCGCTCAATGCCGCCTTCAGCCGGTCCCCAAACGCGCTGCTTTCAAAAGCATAGGAGGCCGAGGCCGACAGCCCCAGAAGAAGGGCGGACAGCGCAAGGCTGCCTGTGAAAGAGCGGTGAAAAATCATGATGTGGTTTCCTGAGACTATTTTGAGTTTTCATATTCGGCTGTTGCAATGTGGCCGAATAAGGTCGGCGGAAGATTGGCGAAACTTCGTCAAAAGGCAAATCGAAAGACTACCTATAGGGCAGAGCACTGCAATTGGGGGAAAGGCGGCCGACAAGCGCGCTCAGGCCATGTTTTTCTTGCCGAGAATCAGCCGGTCGTCTAACCCCAGACCATGGGAAAAGGCTTAATTCCGCCGGCGTCCGGCGGTGATTCGATTGAACCGGTCGATCTGAAAAAGGCGCTGGAAGAGCGCTATCTCGCCTATGCGCTGTCCACCATCATGCATCGGGCGCTGCCCGATGTGCGTGACGGGTTGAAGCCGGTTCACCGCCGCATCATGCATGCGATGCGCCTCCTGCGCCTCAACCCGGACCAGGGCTTTGCCAAATGCGCGCGCATTGTCGGCGAGGTGATGGGCAAGTTCCATCCCCATGGCGATCAGTCGATCTACGATGCGCTGGTGCGCCTCGCGCAGGACTTTGCCGTGCGCTATCCGCTGGTCGACGGGCAGGGGAACTTCGGCAATATCGACGGCGATAACGCCGCCGCCATGCGTTACACCGAAGCGCGCATGACCGACGTTGCGACTTCGCTGCTGGACGGCATCACCGAGGATGCAGTCGATTTCCGGCCGACTTACAACGAAGCTGACGAAGAACCGGCAGTCTTGCCGGGCGCCTTTCCGAACATCCTCGCCAATGGGTCATCCGGCATCGCTGTCGGCATGGCGACATCGATCCCGCCGCACAATGCAGCCGAACTCTGTACTGCCGCGCTGCACTTGATCGACCACCCGGACGCGCGTGTGGAAGACTTGATGACGTCGCCCGAGGAATGGGCGGCGATCGAGGTCGAGGCAAAGAGCGATCCTGCCGCGCTGTTGAAATGCAAGGTTCGCGGCCCGGATTTTCCAACCGGAGGTGTCATCGTCGACGATTGGCCCTTGATCGTGGAAGCCTACAAGACGGGACGCGGTTCCTTCCGCGTTCGCGCTGTCAGCGCGCCGGAAGATCAGGGTAGGGGCACATGGAACCTCGTCGTCACGCAGGTCCCATATCAGGTGCAAAAAGCGCGGCTGATCGAAAAGATCGCCGAGCTTCTGATGGCGCGGAAGCTGCCTTTGCTCGAAGACGTGCGCGATGAGAGCGCGGAGGACATCAGGGTTGTTCTGGCGCCGAAGAGCCGCACGGTCGATCCCGGTCTGCTGATGGAATCGCTTTTCAAGCTCACGGAGCTCGAGACGCGTTTCCCGCTCAACATGAACGTTCTGTCGCGCGGCAAGGTGCCCAATGTCCTATCGCTCAAGAGCGTGCTTCAGGAATGGCTGGAGCATCGCAAGGACGTGTTGGTGCGCCGTTCGCGTCACAGGCTCGCCGAGATCGAGCGGCGGCTCGAAATCCTTGCCGGCTACCTGATCGCCTACCTCAACATCGACGAAGTCATCAGGATCATCCGCGAGGAAGATGAGCCAAAGCAGGTGATGATGGCCCGCTGGTCGCTCACCGACGTTCAGGCGGAAGCCATCCTCAATATGCGGCTGAGGGCGTTGCGGAAACTCGAGGAATTCGAAATCCGCAAGGAATTCGACGGGCTGACCGCGGAAAAGAAGCAGATCGAGGCACTGCTTTCGTCCACCGCCAAGCAATGGCAGACGATCGCCTGGGAAATCCGCCAGCTGCGGGACAAGTTCGGTCCCGCAACCGAACTGGGCAAGCGTCGCACGACGTTCGCCGATGCGCCCGATCACGACGTGGCCGACATCCACCACGCCATGATCGAGAAGGAGCCGGTGACCGTCGTCGTGTCGGAAAAGGGCTGGCTGAGGGCGATGAAAGGCCATCTCACCGATTTTTCCGCGCTCACCTTCAAGGAAGGCAATTCGCTGAAACTGGCGTTTCCGGCTCAAACGACCGACAAGATCCTGGTCTTCACGACCGGGGGAAAGTTCTACACAATCGGCGCCGACAGGCTGCCGGGCGGACGCGGCCATGGCGAACCGATCCGCATCATCGTCGACATGGAGAACGATCAGGACATTGTCACCGCGTTTGTTCACAATCCGGAACGGAAACTGCTGCTGGTCTCGCACCAGGCCAACGGCTTCATTGTGCCGGAGGCCGAGGTCGTGGCCAATACGCGCAAGGGCAAGCAGGTCATGAACGTCAAAGCGCCGGACGATGCGAAGCGCTGCCTGCCGGTGACGGGCGATCATCTGGCGATTGTCGGCGAGAACCGGAAGATGCTGGTGTTTCCGATGGCCGACATTCCTGAAATGACGCGCGGCAAGGGCGTCCGTTTGCAGAAATACAAGGATGGCGGCGTGCTCGACATCAAGACCTTCGCGGTCGAAACGGGCCTCTCATGGCAGGACTCGGCGGAGCGAATCTTTACGCGCAGCCGCGAGGAACTGGCCGAGTGGTTCGGCGCACGCGCTTCCGCCGGCCGCATGGTGCCTAAGGGTTTCCCAAGGACGGGCAAGTTTGGATAGCAGTCCTTACAAAGTCCGGCGTGAGGTCGCCAATCTGGCGTCGTCCCGTCGCATCGGGCCAGAATGGCCGCCGCCCGGTCAGCCGGCCTCGTCCTCGTAGAGTTCCCAGCCCTTGGAACTCAGATGTTCCTGTGGCCTGAAGCGGACTTTGTAGTTCATCTTGCGGGAGCCGTTGACCCAGTACCCGAGATAGACATGGGGCAGCCCAGCGGCGCGTGCGCGACCAATGTGGTCGAGAATCATGAAGGTGCCGAGCGAACGGTCCTCCAGCTCCGGGTTAAAATAGGAATAGACCATCGACAGGCCGTCCGACATCCGGTCGGTCAGGGCGACTGCGATCAGTTCGCCGCCTTTGCCGGTTTTGAAAGAGTCAGGGCCGCGCTTGCGGTATTCGATGATCTTGGTGTCGACATGGGTGTCCTCGACCATCATGGCGTAGTCGAGCACGGTCATGTCGGACATGCCGCCCTTGCGATGGCGCATGTCGAGATAGGAGCGGAAGAGGGAATACTGCTCCGTGCTTGGCTCGGCATTGTGTAGGGCGCCAATCAGGTCCGAATTCCGATGCATCACCCGTTTCATGTTCCGGGTGGGTTTGAACTTGCCTGCGAGAATGCGGACCGAGACACAGGCGCGGCAGGTCTCGCACGCTGGCCGGTAGGCAATATTTTGCGAGCGACGAAAGCCGCCCTGCGTCAGGAGGTCATTGAGCTCCGGCGCCTTGTCGCCGACCATGTGCGTGAACACCTTCCGCTCGAACTGACCTTCTACGTAGGGACACGGCGAGGGTGCAGTCAGAAAGAACTGTGGCGACTGGGTCGGATGCTGCGTCATCGAACGTCAGATGAACTCCTCACGTGGTGATACCTTGGCCGCAGTTGCAGAAATTTCAACAGGAGAATGAGGGCTGAGCGGGCAGCCGGGATCAAAAATATTGCATGATAAATGACTTTTCCGTTGCGTGCTCAGCGGTCGCTGCGGGTGACAACCGTGCCAAGGAGCAAATCGTGCACTGTGCGCTTGCGGTCGAGGAACAAAGTGGCCAGCAGGATCAGCGGCGTCAACACGACATTGCCGGCCCAGAACAGGACGGAGTGGACCACGGCAGTCATGCCATCGATCGGTGCGCCGTCCAGTCTTTCAAGACGGATACTCATCATCTGCATGCCAGTGGTGGCCTGCTTCGGTCCGCCAAGCGTTTTCCAGATATAAGTCAGCGCAACCGCGGGAACGAGGATGCCGAACAGCAGCCATCCAAGGCCGAGCGTCAAGATGCCGAACAGGAAGACCAGAATGCCGAAGGGGATCAGCAGCAGGCAGACGATGAAGTAGTCGATGCAGAATGCCAATACCCGGCGCGTTCTCACACCTTCATAGACGCGGCTGTCGTTCAGCCGCGTAGAAATCGTGCCGCCTTCAAGAATGCTCGTGTTCATGTCTCGTCCTGGTCGCCGGAAACAGTGAAGATCGCCCGGCAAGCACAATGCAGATGGGGATCAACCAAGGGAATTCAAGAATTCACCCGCTTCCGTTCGGCAGGAGACGGCAAGGGAGGCAGGTGGCCCATACGGAAGGCTCTGAGAGCCTAACCTTTCAACAGTTCGGCCACTTCCGGCGCAAAGTATGTAAGGACGCCGTCGCAGCCTGCCCGCTTGAACGCAAGCAGGCTTTCCATCATCGCCCTCTCGCCATCGATCCAGCCATTGGCTGCGGCCGCCCTTATCATCGAGTATTCGCCCGACACTTGATAGGCGAAGGTCGGCATCTGGAATTCGTCCTTCACACGCCGGATGATGTCCAGATAGGGCAGGCCTGGCTTGACCATGACCATGTCGGCGCCTTCGGCCACGTCCTGTTCGGTCTCCCGGATGGCCTCATCGGTATTGGCCGGATCGATGTAATAAGACTTCTTGTCGCCCTTGAGCAGACCGCCGGTCCCGATCGCTTCACGGTAAGGACCATAAAACGCGGAGGCGAATTTCGTCGCATAAGACATAATCGCGACATCCTGAAATCCGTTGGCATCCAATGCGTCGCGGATTGCACCGATACGGCCGTCCATCATGTCGGAGGGCGCGATGATGTCCGAGCCCGCCGCCGCTTGCAGTACCGCAGCCGCCGCGATCTGTTCGACGGTTTCATCGTTGACGATGATGCCGTCGCGCAGGATGCCGTCATGGCCATGGCTGGTGAAGGGATCGAGCGCAACATCGGTGATGACGCCGATTTCAGGGACAGCGTCCTTTATCGCTCGCGTTGCGCGGTTGATGAGGTTCTCCGCATCGAGGATGTGAGACCCGGTCTGGTCACGAAGCTTCACATCGACATTTGGAAAAGTCGCGATAGCGGGGATGCCCAGTCTGGCCGCGCGCTCCGCCTCCTTGGCTACAAGGTCAAGCGAGAGACGGAAAACGCTCGGCATCGCGGCGATGGGCTCGCGCCGGTTTTCGCCATCGATGATGAAGACCGGCCAGATCAGGTCATCAACGGTGAGATGATTCTCTTGCACCAGACGGCGCGACCAGTCCGCCTTTCGCATGCGGCGTAAGCGGCGCCCGCCTGTGACTTCGTCGACGCTGCGGGCTCCGTCGATTTTGGGGCGGCTGATCTTGTTCATGGCACATCTCCGGACAGGCGGGTTCTATCATGCTGCCCATCCTGACACCAAGCCCGGCCAGCGGCAAAATCGACACGGGCTCAGGCGCTGCCAGCCATTCGAATGCGGGGACGGAGGCTTCGGCAGACAAATCTGCATTCGAACTTGGCTCTAAAAACCAATTCCACTTTCTGGAGGCATGCGCTAGCACTGCGCTTCGCTTTTGGTGCGAGGAGGAAAGTGCGCGTGGATTTTGGCGCTGGTGACGAGATGCGTTTCGAGCGCATCGGCAAGGCAGGGGTAGTTACGCTGACCAGGCCGAATGCGCTCAATGCGGTCACCCATCGCATGGTCAAGGCGCTGGGCAACGCACTTTTGGCGTGGGAACACGATAGCGCCGTGGCGCTTGTCATCATCAAGGGGGAGGGCAGGGCATTCTCTGCCGGCGGCGATCTTCTGGATATCTATGAGGCCGGGCTGAAAGGTAAGCCGCCGGTCGATTTCTTCGCGGACGAGTATAGGCTGAACGCCAGAATCGCGGGATACCCGAAGCCCTATGTCGCGCTCATCAACGGCATTGTCATGGGAGGGGGCGTCGGCGTGTCCTTCCACGGCTCTCATCGCGTCATGACCGAAAACGCGCAATTCGCGATGCCGGAGGTCGGAATCGGTTTCTTTCCGGACGTGGGCGCAAGCTATCTGCTGCCGCGACTCAAGCGCGGCTTCGGCATGTATCTCGGTCTGACCGGCAACCGCATACGGTATGGTGACGCCTTATGGTCCGGGCTGGCCACGCACGCGGTCGAGGCCGCTAGCCTTGACGCGCTGATCGGCAACCTTGCTGAATCCGGATCGCCTGACGAGGCGCTGGAGGCGGTGGTCAAAACGCCACCGCGCGAGACCGATGACGCCACGATCCATGAGATCGGCCACCACTTTATGAGCGGAACGCTGAATGACCTGATGACCAGTCTGACCCAGGGCGCTGAAGACGAAGAAGACTTTGCGCTGGCGGCGCTGGAGACGCTTCGCAAGCGTTCGCCCACAAGTCTCAACGTCGCTTTCCGGCAGATCAACGCTGGTGCGATGCTGTCGATCGAGGACTGCATGCGGATGGATTTCCGCATCCTCAACCGGATGCTGCGGGGACATGATTTCTACGAGGGGATCCGCGCCGCTATCATCGACAAGCGTACGCCGCCCCGGTGGCGGCCGGCCACGCTGGAGGAGGTCGAGCCGGCCGCGATCGAAGCGTATTTTGCGCCGCTACCGGAGGAACTGACGCTTTGAACCGGGAAGCAAACAGGCAGCGCTCCTTGGCCCCCACGACCGCGGAATTCACTTTCTATTGGTTCCATCGCGTGATCGCCGCCTATTGCCTGATGTTTGGCATACTCTACTGGATCCGCTTGATTGGCATTTATGAAGGGCCGACCTGGCGCTTCGACCTGATGCCGGTTCATTGGCAGGTGACGAGCGTTACGCTAGCCGTGTTGTTTCCCTTTGCCGCAAGCGGGCTGTGGATGCTCGCATCCTGGGGACCGGTGATCTGGTTCATCTGCGCCGCAATGGAAGCGGTCATGTATGCCGGCTTTCCGGAGCTTTTTGGCGACAAGCGGTTGATTGTTGTTTCGCATTTTTGCGTAGCTTTGCTCTACGCCACGTTCCGGCTTGTCATTTATCTGCAGAAGCGCGCCGCAGCGCAGTAATCCCACTGTGCAAATTCTTGTGGTTAACGGATTCACCTTGCAAAGGCTTCTGTTAAGCATCCTTCGAAACCTCTCTCCGGTAAGCTCCTGTTAGCCTTGGTCTTTAAGTCGAATTTTAGGTGTATTCGATAGGGTCGCGGCAAGGTGAGAAAAAACAAAACAATCACCGGGCGACAAACGAGAGGCAAAGACAATGATCAATACGCGTCAGGCGGCAAAGACCGCTGGTGTATCCGATAATCGCAGCGATGCGATCCGCTCCCTTTACATGGAATCGTTGCAGCTTGTTGAACGGCTGCATCGCAGGCTACTTGATGTGATCAAGGATGAATTCGACAGAAACGGCCGCAGCGACATCAATGCCATCCAGGCGCTTTTGTTGTTCAACATCGGCAATGCCGAGCTGACAGCTGGCGAACTGCGGTCACGCGGCTACTATCTCGGCTCCAACGTCTCCTACAATCTGAAGAAGCTCGTCGAACTCGACTTCGTCAATCATCAGCGGTCGCGGATCGACCGGCGCTCGGTCCGCATCAGCCTTACCCCCAAGGGTGCAGCGGTTGCGGAGGTGGTTGCCGGCCTCTACGAGCGGCACATCGGCTCGATCGAGCAGGTTGGCGGCATCAACCCGGAGGAATTCCGCCAGATGAACCGCGCCTTGCAGCGTCTCGACCGCTTCTGGAATGATACCATCGCTTATCGCATGTAAGACTGGCGCTATCCGCCAGCATTGTTGCAAAAACCGGCGTCGTTCAGGCGCCGGTCTTTTGTGTTTTGAACTCTTTCGTGGCGCCTGATCCGGGGTGGTCACGCTGCCGCCATATTCCAGTGACTTACCGTTGGTTGAAGTGTGCCGGCGGTCCGCCGGCGGAAGGGGACTCCACTCCACATTGCGTATTTCCGCGCCGGAGGGAACAGCGCCCGTTATGGTTGGCGAATTGTTAACAGTGGTCAACTACAATAGGCAGCCTCCCCACCCGATCGACAACTGCGAAGTATAACAGGTCTGGAACGCCCATGAAAACAAACCGCCGCCTTTTCATCACTGGTGCAGGCCTTTTTGCCGCCTCGATGCTGGCCGGAACCGCGAGCGCTCAGGACGTGATCGGAGATATTCTGAGTTCGCCGCGTCGCGGCAATTGGGACGACGAGTTCGATGCGCGCGCCAGCCAAGGCGACAAGGTGGCCTCGACGCTGCCGATTTTCAGCCTGCAGACCATTGCCTATCTCGAACAGGCGATCGCCCAATATTCCGGTATCGCCGCGCAGGGCGGCTGGCCGACGGTACCCGCAACCAAGAAGCTCAAGCTCGGCGTCGTTGATCCGGACGTGGTGCCGCTGCGCCGGCGTTTGATGGTTACGGGCGACCTTGCGCCCAATGCGGGCATTTCAGAAGCGTTCGACACCTACGTGGACGCTGCGGTAAAGCGCTTCCAGGCTCGCCACGGCCTGCCGGCGGATGGCGTTTTAGGCCAATATTCCTACGCGGCCATGAATATTTCAGCGCCTGTCCGCCTTGGACAACTGGAGACCAATCTCGTGCGCCTGCGGTCGATGTCCGGGGACTTGGGCGCGCGCTATGTTATGGTCAACATTCCCGCAGCGCAGATCGAGGCGGTGGAGAATGAACGCGTCGTGCTGCGCCACACGGCGATCGTCGGCAAGATCGACAGGCAGACGCCGATCGTCAATTCCAAGATCAACGAAATCATCGTCAATCCGTACTGGAATGCGCCCGAGTTCGATTGTCCGCAAGGACATCATCCCGCTCATGCGCAAGGACCCGCAGTATCTGACGAAGAACAACATCCACATCCTTGGCCCCGACGGAAACGAGATTGATCCAACGGCGGTCGATTGGTCGACCGAGGATGCCGCGAAGTTCCGGTTCCGGCAGGACCCCGGCTCCGGCAACGCGATGGCGTCGGTGAAGATCAACTTCCCGAGCCCCGATGGCGTGTACATGCACGATACACCGCAGCAGAGCCTGTTCTCGAAGCTGATGCGCTTCGATTCGTCCGGCTGCGTTCGTGTGCAGAATGTTCGCGACCTCGTGACCTGGCTGCTCAGGGATACGCCGGGGTGGAGCCGTCAGCATTTCGAGCAGACGATCAAAAGTGGCGAGAACACCCCGGTTGAACTGGTCAATCCTGTTCCCGTCTACTTCACCTACGTTTCCGCCTGGTCTACGGGCGACGGTGTGGTCCATTTCCGCGACGACATCTATGGCCGCGACGGGGTTGACGAACTGCAGCTTTCCTCGACTTCGCTCTGATCAGAGACACAATCGAAAAAGCCGCTCCTCCTCGGGCGGCTTTTTCTTTGCCCTTGCGATGACTGCTGGCGCAAAGCGGCCATGAAATTTCGCGCCGCGAACGTGGCGAGAGCCGGGCAAGTGTGTTAATTGCGCGCCGAACGTCGAACTCCCCCGACAGCAAGGATCAACGCCATGGCAACAGCAACGGCAGCCTCGAAAGATTTCGAGTCCTTCTTCAACACCCCGTTGGCTGACAGCGATCCGGACATATTCGGCGCCATCCGCAACGAACTCGGACGCCAGCGGCACGAAATCGAACTGATCGCATCCGAAAACATCGTTTCCCGTGCGGTGCTGGAAGCGCAGGGTTCGATCATGACCAACAAGTATGCCGAGGGATATCCCGGCAAGCGCTACTATGGTGGCTGCCAGTTCGTGGATGTTGCCGAAGAATTGGCGATCGAGCGGGCCAAGAAGCTTTTCAACTGCAATTTCGCCAATGTCCAGCCGAACTCCGGCAGCCAGATGAATCAGGCGGTCTTCCTTGGCCTTCTGCAGCCTGGCGATACGTTCATGGGGCTTGATCTCAACTCCGGGGGCCACCTGACGCACGGCTCGCCTGTCAACATGTCCGGCAAGTGGTTCAAGGTCATTTCCTATGGCGTGCGCAAGGACGACCAACTGCTCGATATGGACGAGGTTGAGAAGCTGGCTGAGCAGCATCGGCCGAAGCTTATCCTCGCCGGCGGCACAGCCTATTCGCGCATCTGGGACTGGAAGCGCTTCCGCGAGATCGCCGATTCGATCGGCGCGTATCTGATGGTCGACATGGCGCATATTGCTGGCCTGGTCGCCGGCGGCGTGCATCCCTCGCCCTTGCCGCATGCGCACGTGGTGACCACCACGACGCACAAATCGCTGCGAGGACCGCGTGGCGGAATGATCCTCACCAATGACGAGGACATTGCCAAGAAGATGAACTCGGCGGTGTTCCCCGGCCTGCAGGGCGGGCCGCTGATGCATGTGATCGCCGCCAAGGCGGTTGCGTTCGGAGAAGCGCTGAGGCCGGAGTTCAACGCGTACGCGCAGGACATCGTGGCGAACGCCAAGACCCTGGCGTCGAGTCTCCAGGAGACCGGCCTCGACATCGTGTCGGGCGGCACCGACAATCATCTGATGCTGGTGGACCTGCGGCCGAAGAATGCGACAGGCAAGCGTGCGGAGGCGGCCCTCGGCCGCGCCAACATCACCTGCAACAAGAACGGTATCCCGTTCGACCCGGAGAAGCCATTTGTTACATCCGGTATCCGCCTCGGAACGCCGGCTGGCACGACGCGCGGCTTCGGCCAGGCCGAGTTCCGCGAGATCGGCAACCTGATCGCGGAAGTTCTTGACGGGCTGAAAGCGGCGAATTCGGACGAGGGGAACGCCTCGGTCGAGGCAGCGGTGAAGCAGAGGGTCGTTGCTCTTACTGATCGCTTTCCGCTCTATCCTTATCTGGGCTGAGGCGGATGGACGGCGGCGCTTCTCGCCGCTGAACATGCAGGGCTTTGCTAAGCGGTTAAAGATTCCGAGCGCGTAATGCGCGCTTGGGCACGGCAAAGGTGCGTGCTCTAACACTTTGAATCTTCGCATGATCTCTTCGCGAAAGTAATTTTACTTTTCGAGGGCATGCGCTAAGCCTTTTCCAATGGAAGAATCGTGAGCGAAGGGCAATCGATGCGCTGTCCGTACTGCCAGTCGGAAGATACGCAGGTGAAGGATTCGCCGGCCGGCGGAGGACGGGGCGGCCATTCGCCGCCGGCGCATATGCCCGGATTGCGGTGGCCGGTTCACGACGTTCGAGCGTGTGCAGCTGCGGGATCTGCTCGTGATCAAGAAATCCGGCCGCCGGGTGCCGTTCGATCGTGACAAGCTGCTGCGTTCGGTTGAGATCGCCGTCAGGAAACGCAACGTCGACCCCGAGCGGATAGACCGGGCCGTTACCGGTATCGTCCGCCAGCTTGAAAGTTCGGGCGAAACCGAGGTTTCGTCCGGCGAAATCGGGCGGCTGGTCATGGAAGCGCTCAAATCCCTCGACGATGTCGCCTATGTCCGCTTCGCGTCGGTTTACCGGAATTTCCGCGAGGCCAAGGATTTTCATGAGGTTCTTGGCGAGCTCAAGGGCGACGAGGACTCCGGTTGAGCCATGGCGAGGCTGGCTGCCGGCACTGACGGGCAAGACGCGGCGGATCGCCGCTTCATGGCTGCGGCGATCCGCCTGGCCCAGAAACACTCGGGCCGCACATCGACAAATCCTTCGGTGGGAACCCTCGTCGTTCGCGATGATGGTGCCGGGCCTGTGGTCGTCGGCAGCGGAGTTACCGCGATCGGGGGTCGCCCGCACGCGGAGGCGGAAGCACTGGCAGAAGCGGGGGATCTGGCGCGCGGCGCGATAGCCTATGTGACGCTCGAGCCGTGCGCGCATCACGGACGCACGCCGCCTTGCGCCCAAGCGCTGGTCTCGGCCGGCATTGCGCGCGTGGTCGGCGCGGCAAGCGACCCCGGACTCGCGGGTCTCCGGCAAGGGCTATGCAATTCTGCGCGAGGCCGGCGTTGCGGTGCGCGAAGGGGTGCTGGCGGACGAAGCTGCCGATCGGATGGCTGGTTACATGATCCGCTCGCTCAGGAAACGGCCGGAAGTTACTCTGAAACTTGCGATTTCCAGCGACTGTATGATCGGCCGGGCAGGGGATGGGCAAGTTGCTATTACCGGCGCGATTGCGCGTCGGCAGGTGCATTTGATGCGCGCCGAGGCCGATGCGATTCTGATCGGTATCAGTACCGCACAGGCCGACGACCCGAAACTCACGGTCCGCCTTCCGGGACTGGAGAACAGGTCACCGGCCCGCATCGTGCTTGACCTGTCCGCGCGGCTTTCCACGAACTCAAAGCTGGCGATCACCGCCCACACCGTGCCCGTCCTGGTGGCGGCGGGTTCTGACGCCGATCCGCACAGGAAGGCGGAGCTTGAGGCGGCGGGGGTACGGTTTCTCGCGACCGAAACGTATGATGGCCGGATCGCCCTGCCCGAATTGCTCGAGGACCTGGCGTCGCAAGGCATGTCCAGCCTGATGGTGGAAGGCGGGGCTGAAACCGCGAGGACATTTCTCGACGAGGGATTGGTGGACCGGATCGTTCTTTTCCGCGGGCCCAATCCCATTGGGGACTCAGGCATTGCGGCGCCCGTCGATCGCCACCACATGCCGCCAGGGTTCCGGTTGAGTCGGGAAGCGCGCTTCGGCGACGACAATTACGAGGAATGGACGCGGGCGCTCTGATGTTTACCGGAATTGTCACCGATATCGGCACGATCGCTGCCATTTCCGAACTGCCGAAAGGCATCCGTTTGCGGATCGAGACGAACTACGATCCGCAGACTATCGCGATTGGCGCGTCGATCGCCTGCGCCGGCGTGTGCCTGACAGTCACGGGTCTTCCGGAAGAGAGGTCGAACCGGCGCTGGTTCGAAGTCGAGGCCTGGGAGGAGGCTCTGCAGCTGACGACCGCCTCCAACTGGTCCACCGGTACGAGGATCAATCTGGAACGCGCCTTGAAAATCGGGGACGAACTCGGCGGCCACATCGTGTCTGGCCATGTCGATGGCATGGCTCAGGTTACGGCACGGGAAGAGGAGGGCGATGCTGTCCGCTTCCGCCTTCAAGCGTCGCGTGAACTCGCCAGATTCATCGCGCCCAAGGGCTCGGTCGCACTCGACGGGACCTCTCTCACCGTGAACAAGGTCGAGGGCACGCAATTCGACGTGCTCCTGATCCACCACTCGCTTCAGGTAACGACATGGGGTGACCGAAAAGCCGGCGACCGCGTCAATCTCGAAGTCGACACGATGGCGCGCTATGCCGCGCGACTGGCCGAGGCTGCGGTGGACCGGCTCTCATGATCTTGCAAATGATCCAAATGAACCGCTTGCGGTGAACATCCGTTCGGCCTAATCACCGGCAATCCGGAGACATTCATGGCCAATTCCCCAAGACCCCATTTGCTGATCGTCGAGGCGCGCTTCTACGAAGGCCTGGCGGACGCGCTTCTCGAAGGCGCCAAGGCGGCGCTCGACGAAGCGGGCGCTTCCTATGACGTCGTGACTGTTCCCGGGGCGCTCGAGGTCCCGGCGGTGATCTCGTTCGCGCTGGATGGCGCGGAAGAAGGCGGAACCGAATATGACGGCTTTGTCGCGCTCGGATGCGTCATTCGCGGTGAGACCTACCATTTCGAGATCGTGGCGAATGAATTGAGCCGCGCATTGATGGAGTTGGCGATCGAGGAATTGCTGGCGATCGGTAACGGCATATTGACGGTCGAGAACGAGGCGCAGGCCTGGGTGCGCGCCAGGCGCAACGAAGGCGACAAGGGCGGCTTCGCGGCGCGTGCGGCACTGACCATGATCGCTGTTCGCGAGCGGTTGGGGGCCTGAGCATCGTGACCCAGCCTGCCGGCAAGGAACCCGCCACACGTCACGCCAACAAGCGCGGAGCCGCGCGGCTTGCCGCCGTGCAGGCTCTTTATCAAATGGACGTCGCAGGCAGCGGACTGCTCGAGATCACGGCAGAATATGAGGCATTCCGGCTTGGCAAGGAGGTTGACGGCGCGGTCTACCGCGAGGCTGACGCGCAATGGTTCCGGGCGATCCTTGCCGGTGTCGTGGAAAACCAGAAGATCATCGATCCCGTCATCCGGCAGGCCCTGACCGATGATTGGCCTTTGTCCCGCCTCGACTTTACCCTGCGCGCCATCCTCAGAGCGGGCGTCTACGAGTTGATGGAACGCAACGACGTCCCGGTCGCCGTCATCGTTTCGGAATATGTCGACATCGCCAAGGCCTTCTACGAGGAGGACGAGCCCAAGCTCGTCAATGCCGTCCTCGACCGTGTTTCCCGCAGGGTCCGCGGCGAGGGACGCGGCAAGGACGCCACGTGACAGCCGTAGCCAGCGCGCGTGAAGCGCGCCGCACGGCTCTGATCCTGGCAATCGCGCAAGCGATCGTAGGCTCGGCGGCGCCGATCTCCTTTTCCATCGGCGCGCTGGCGGGCGACTATCTTCTCGGGCCGGACAAGTCGCTGGCCACGGCGCCCGTCACAGGGTTTACGCTCGGCGTGGCGCTTGGCGCCCTTCCGGCGGCTGCGCTAATAAGAGTGCTCGGCCACCGCGGCGGCTTCATGGCGGGAACAGTCATAACGGGCGCGGGGGGTGCGCTGGCAGCGGCGGCGATGCTGCGGGGCAGCTTCTGGCTGTTTGCGTTCGCCCTTCTCGTTGTCGGCATCGGCGGCGCATTCGTTCAGCAACTCCGTTTCGCCGCCGCGGACAATGCACCGCCTGAGTTCAAGGCACGCGCGATTTCCTTCGTGCTGGCGGGTGGCATCGTGACGGCGGTCCTCGGCCCGCAGATTGTTATCTTCACACGCGAACTGCTCGCTCCCGTCATGTTTGCCGGGTCTTTTGCGGCGATCGTCGGTCTGGCGGTGGCAGGCGTGGTCGTTCTGGCGTTCCTGCCCGCCTCCGTCCACGGCTCTACTTCGGAGGAAATGGGAGCGAAGCCGGCGCGACGGCTGAGCGAAATCGTTTTGGAGCCGCGTTTTGCCATCGGGCTGGCCTGTGCCGTCGGATCTTACGCGCTGATGAGTTTCGTCATGACCGGCGCGCCGCTGGCAATGGTCGGCTGCGGCTTTTCGCCCGATGTCGCCGCCCTCGGCATTTCCTGGCACGTCATGGCAATGTTCGGGCCGAGCTTCTTCACGGGCCGTCTGATCTATCGGTTCGGAGCGGAACGGATTGTCGCTGCCGGGCTTATCCTTCTCGGCTTCTGCGCGATCGTCGCATTGTCAGGCATTGCGCTCTGGCAGTTCTGGACCGCGCTCATCCTGCTTGGCCTGGGCTGGAACTTCAGCTTCATCGGCGCCACCGCGATGGTCGCCGAAAGCTACACCGCGGCCGAAAAGGGCAAGGTTCAAGGCTTCCACGACTTCATCCTCTTCGGAAGCGTCGCCTTCGCCTCGCTGATGTCGGGTGCGGTCTACAACGGTTATGGCTGGAATATGCTCAACTGGATCGTTTTTCCGGTGGCCGCTCTCTGCCTGATGGCTCTTGCCTTCTTCGTTTCCGGAAAGAACCGCCGCGCGGCCGCCCGCGGTTGACGACAAGCTGACAGGCGCGGCCGTTCTCGAACGGCGAGCGGGAAATCCGGGCAAAAACCGAACAAAACCTTGACGATGCGAGGTGCGTTTCGCATACACCGCAGCGAAGGGCCGATTTCCGCCGATCTGGCGGCCGGTCTTGTCTCAACGGTCCGGGGGAGGGGATCTTGCGGACCAAATCCAAGGAAAATCGGCAATGACCATGCTTTACGTCGTCATCGCCTGCGGCCTGCTTTCTGTCCTCTACGCCTTCTGGGCGACTTAGTCGGTCCTTGCGGCCGACCAGGGCAATGCGCGCATGCAGGAAATCGCAGGCGCCATCCGGGAGGGTGCGCAGGCCTATCTCGCCCGCCAATATACTACTATCGCCATCGTTGGCGTCGTCGTCTTTCTGCTCGCATGGTGGCTTCTGTCAGCATCGGCCGCGATCGGATTCCTGATCGGCGCTGTGCTCTCGGGACTGGCCGGGTTTATCGGCATGCATGTCTCGGTGCGCGCCAATGTCCGCACGGCGCAGGCGGCATCCAATAGTCTCGCCGCCGGCCTTGATATCGCCTTCAAGTCGGGCGCGATCACCGGCATGCTGGTCGCCGGTTTGGCGCTTCTTGGCGTCTCCGTCTACTATTGGGTGCTGACCGGTCCGATGGGCCACGTCCGGCGGATCGGGAAGTCATCGATTTGCTCTGTGTCTCTCGGCTTCGGCGCCTCGCTGATCTCGATTTTCGCCCGTCTCGGCGGCGGCATTTTCACCAAGGGAGCGGATGTCGGCGGCGACCTCGTCGGCAAGGTCGAAGCCGGTATTCCGGAGGACGATCCACGCAACCCGGCAACGATCGCCGACAATGTCGGTGACAATGTCGGCGACTGCGCAGGCATGGCGGCGGACCTCTTTGAAACCTACGCGGTGACGGTCGTCGCCACGATGGTTCTCGGCGCGATCTTCTTCGGCGGCACGGAAGTGCTTGGCAATGTGATGCTCTACCCGCTGACAATCTGCGGCGCCTGCATCATTACATCGATCATCGGTACGTTCTTCGTGAAGCTCGGTTCGAACGGCTCCATCATGGGCGCGCTCTACAAGGGCCTGATCGTTACCGGCCTTCTGTCGATCATCGGGCTCGGCGGTGCGACCTCGCTGACCATCGGCTGGGCGACATCGGCACGGCGGGATCTGTCGCCGTAAGCGGAAAGAACCTGTTCTTCTGCGGTCTGGTCGGACTTGCCGTGACGGGCCTGATCGTGGTGATCACCGAGTACTACACCGGCACCAACAAGCGCCCGGTCAATTCGATCGCCCAGGCTTCGGTTACCGGTCACGGCACCAACGTGATCCAGGGACTGGCGGTTTCGCTGAAGCCACCGCGCTCCCGGCGCTCGTCATCATCGGCGGCATCATCTCGACGTATCAGCTCGCCGGCCTCTATGGTACTGCGATTGCGGTGACCACGATGCTCGGCCTTGCCGGCATGATCGTGGCGCTCGACGCCTTCGGTCCGGTCACCGACAATGCCGGCGGCATTGCCGAGATGTCGGGCCTGCCAAAGGAAGTTCGCCAGTCGACCGACGCGCTGGATGCCGTCGGCAACACGACCAAGGCAGTGACCAAGGGCTATGCGCATCGGCTCCGCCGGTCTCGGCGCGCTGGTTCTGTTTGCCGCATATAGCTACGACCTCCAGTATTTCGCGGCCAACAGCGCGAACTTCCCGTATTTTGCGGACCTCGGTACTGTTTCTTTCCACCTGTCGAACCCCTATGTCGTGGCTGGCCTAATCTTCGGCGGCCTCATCCCATACCTGTTCGGCGGCATCGCCATGACGGCGGTCGGCCGCGCAGCTGGCTCGATCGTCGAGGAAGTGCGGCGTCAGTTCAAGGAAAAGCCCGGCATCATGCTGGGCAAGGACCGTCCGGACTATGCTCGCGCCGTTGACCTGCTGACCAAGGCTGCGATCCGCGAGATGATCATCCCGTCGCTGTCTGCCTGTGCTTGCACCGCTGGTGGTCTACTTCGGTGTCCTGCTCGATTTCCGGCTCAAAGGCTTCGGCCTTCGCCGCACTTGGCGCTTCCCTGCTCGGTGTCATCGTGAACGGTCTGTTTGTGGCGATCTCGATGACCTCAGGCGGCGGCGCATGGGACAACGCCAAGAAGTCCTTCGAGGATGGTTTCACCGACAAGGACGGTGTGAAGCACATGAAGGGCTCCGAGGCGCATAAGGCATCGGTGACCGGCGACACGGTGGGTGATCCCTACAAGGATACGGCGGGTCCCGCGGTCAATCCGGCGATCAAGATCACAAACATCGTGGCACTGCTGTTGCTTGCTGTGCTCGCGCACAGCTAAGTGTCTGTCCGAAAACTCGCCGGAGCGGGGCTGCAAATGGCGCTTTTTGCGCTTCCGGCGCTCACGTACCCGAATGTACGCTGCGCTCCGGTTCACAAGATCATCATTTTCGCTACGCCCGAGCGAATTTCGAGTCAGACATAAGATCCTGCTGATAAGATAAAAAAACCCGCGGAAGTGATTCCGCGGGTTTTTCCTTTGCTGCGTAAGCCGGTTGAAGCCTACAAATCCTACTGTTGCGGCTGCGAGGCTCCGGGAAGGCTTGTCGGCATGCCGCCCGCACCCGAAATGAGCTGGCCGATGAAGTTCTGGTCCTTGCCGGCGGTCGGGTCGTGCGCGAGACAAAGTCGAAGACTTTGCCGTCCTTCAGCCCATAGTTGGCGATGTTGGTGACGCGCTCGTCCTTACCGAAATAGACAGCGAGAACACGCTGGTCGACGATATGAGGGTTCAGGAATGCGACCGGGCGCTTTCTGGTCTGCGAAATGTAGTAAAACACCTCGTTGTCGAAGGTTGCCGTAGTCGAGGGGCTGCCAAGCGCGAGAATGACCTGTTCGCGGCTCGAGCCAACCGGCACCAGGTCGATCTGCTGCTGGTCGATCACGTAGCCCTGGGTCAGCGTCTCGCTCGGATTGAGCCCTAGCGACTTGGCGGAGGTGCAGCCGGACACGGCGGAAACGACGGCCAGCAGTGAGATGGTAATTGCAGGGTAACAAAAAGACCCTGACTTGACATTCGGCGAGCCCAACAACAACTCCATGATCCATGTTTAGGCCTGCTTGCGCGAGGCCGCAAAACCGGTAAACCAGCTTGCGCGCCGATGCAACAAGGCCAGAATCCGAAACGGCCCCTTGGGAGACCGCCTCATATGTTCCAACGCCTGTTCGGCCAGCGCCACGCCAACCGGACAATAACGGACGCGCTCTACCGCCAAATCGTGGCAGCGGCGCGGCAGCCGCTATTTTACTCCGCATGGAATGTGCCCGATACGCCGCTTGGGCGCTTCGAAATGCTGTCTGTGCACATGTTTCTTTTTCTTCATCGCATGCGGCGTGAAGAAGGCGCCTCGCGGGAGATCGCTCAGGTTTTGACGGACGAGTTCTTCCGTGACGTGGAGCATTCGCTTCGCGAGCTTGGCATCGGCGATCTCGGGGTGCCGAAACGCATGAAGAAGCTCGCGCGCATGTTCTATGGCCGCGCCGGCGGCTTATTCTGGCGCACTGGAGCACAACGACCGGGCCGCGCTGGCTGCCGCGCTCGCGCGCAACGTCCGGCCGGACTCGGAGATGTGGCCAGAAGCAGATGCACTTGCGGCCTACGTGATGGCTGCAGACGAATTGCTGTCCGGCCAGCCCGTCGATGCGGTTCTTGCTGGAGAGCTCCGCTTTCCCGAGCGGACATAAGGACGAAGAACATGAAACACGGCGACACGAAACACAGCGCTGAAAGCCCCGTCTCCTTTCTGGCGAACGTTGCCCGGCTCCCGCAGAAGGGAATGCCTGTCGTCATTGAAGCTGATGCGGATCAGCGCGTGCGGCTCGCTGAAGATCACGGACTTGTCTCCGTGAAGCGCTATCGCGCCGACCTGCTGGTTGCGCCGTGGAAGCGCCATGGTGTCAAGGTGACCGGCACTGTCGAAGCGGAGATCGTGCAAGAATGTGTCGTCACGCTCGATCCGCTCGACGCCAGGATTTCGGAAGAGTTCGACGCGGTTTTCCTGCCCGAAGATTCGAAGCTCGGTCGGCTAGGCTTTCACCGAGGCGGCGAAATCGTGCTCAACTCAGACGGTCCCGACAGTCCGGAGACATTTTCAGGGGATACGATCGACGTCGGAACCTTGGCCGAAGAATTCTTCGCGCTTGCAATCGATCCGTATCCGCGCAAGTCAGACGCTTCACTTCCACAAGCGGGTGACGATGCGGAAAGCGATGAAACAAGCAACCCCTTGGGCGAAAAGCTTGCGCGCTTGAGGCAAAAATCCTGAAAACCCGGTGGGACTCGCTCCAAACCGGTTGTGCGGCGTTCCAAAACCGCTATTTTCGCCAAGCTTTCGAAACCCCCGCGCTGTCGGGAATCTGTGAGATGATTGCCGAGTGATAAATATCTCCATTGACGCCATGGGCGGTGACCACGGACCAACCGTGATCCTACCTGCTCTTGCGAAGGTTATCGAACGCCGTCCCGACGTTAGGTTTCTGATCTTCGGTCGCGAAGAGGCCGTGAAGCCGGTCCTGGAGAAGCTGCCGCGGCTTGCGGGCGTGAGCGAATTCGTTCACTGCGAGGTGGCGGTGCGAATGGACGACAAGCCGAGCCAGGCGCTTCGCCACGGCCGCTGGAAGTCGTCCATGTGGAAAGCCGTGGAAGCGGTCAAGAACGGTCGCGCCGAAGTCTGCGTATCCGCCGGCAACACGGGCGCGCTGATGGCGATGTCGAAATTCTGCCTGCGAACGATGGCAAACATCGACCGGCCCGCCATCGCTGCACTCTGGCCGACGGTGCGCGGCGAAAGCGTCGTGCTCGATGTCGGGGCGACGATTGGCGCCGATGCGCATCAGCTGATCGATTTCGCGATCCTCGGCGCGGCGATGGCGCGGGCGCTGCTGGTCATCGACCGGCCGACCGTCGGCCTGCTGAATGTCGGGGTGGAAGAGATCAAGGGCCAGGAAGAGGTGAAGGAAGCGGGGCTACTGCTGCGCGAGGCGAACCTCAAATCGATGGACTACCGAGGGTTTGTCGAGGGCGACGACCTGGGCAAGGGCACGGTCGACGTCGTGGTCACGGAAGGCTTTTCCGGCAACATCGCCTTGAAGACGGCCGAGGGCACCGCAAAACAGATCGCCGAGTATCTGCGCGCCGCCATGAACCGCACCTTGATGGCCCGGATCGGCTACATTTTCGCCAAGAGCGCCTTTGACCGCCTCAGGGAAAAAATGGATGTGCGCAAGTCGAATGGCGGCGTCTTCCTCGGCCTCAACGGCATTGTCGTGAAAAGCCACGGCGGTACGGACGAGGAAGGTTTCGCGGCCGCGATCGAGCTCGGCTATGATATGGTCCGAAACCGTTTGATCGAGCGGATCGAGGCCGACCTCGATACGTTTCACAGGCGTCAGCCGCAACTGCAGGCCGCAAGACCGGTCCCGGTCGGCGAAGGCCAAGAACAGGACAAATGATGATCAGGTCAGTCGTGCGCGGAATCGGATCCGCGCTGCCCCGGCGTATTATGAAGAACGCCGATTTCGACGGTGTGGTCGAAACCTCTGACGAATGGATCGCCCAGCGTACCGGCATTCGTGAGCGGCACATCGCGGCTGACGAGGAGACGACGGCGTCGCTTGGCGAAGCAGCAGCGCGCGAGGCGTTGGCCAGTGCCGGACTGACGCCCGATGACATCGATCTGATCGTGCTCGCCACTTCGACGCCGAACAACACTTTTCCGGCCACGGCCGTGGACATTCAACAGCGTCTCGGCATGCGGCATGGTTTTGCCTTCGACTTGCAGGCCGTCTGCAGCGGTTTCGTCTATGCGGTTACGACGGCTGACCTTTATTTGCGCGGAGGCCTGGCGAAGAGGGTGCTGGTCATCGGCTCCGAAACCTTCTCGCGCATCCTCGATTGGTCGGACCGCTCGACCTGCGTCTTGTTCGGTGACGGCGCGGGCGCATTGATCCTGGAGGCGGAGGAGGGCCGAGGCTCGATCGCCGACCGTGGCGTGCTGGCCGCCAGCCTGCGTTCGGACGGCGCGCACAAGGACAAGCTCTATGTCGATGGAGGTCCTTCGACGACCGGCACGGTGGGTCATCTGAGGATGGAAGGCCGGGAAGTCTTCAAACATGCAGTCGGAATGATAACTGACGTGATCGAGGCCACCTTCGCGGCGGCCGGCATCACCGCCGGTGACCTGGACTGGTTCGTGCCACACCAGGCAAACAAGCGGATCATCGATGCATCCGCCAGAAAGCTTGGAATTGCCGAGGAAAAGGTCGTAATTACGGTTGACCGGCACGGCAACACGTCGGCCGCCTCGGTTCCGCTGGCGCTCGCTGTCGCCGTAAAGGACGGCCGCATCAAGAAAGGCGACCTCGTTCTTCTGGAAGCAATGGGCGGCGGTTTCACGTGGGGTGCCGTTCTTCTGCGCTGGTAGCGTGATTTCGGCCGCTTGCCGTCGGGTCGGTCCTTGACCTTGTCGAACCAATTTTCTAACGTCGTTCCACTTGTTTCAATTGTGTTTTTGAGGATGGCGGACGGTCGCATGGGGGGCAAAACACTGACGCGCGCCGATCTCGCCGAAGCGGTCTACCGCAAAGTCGGTTTATCGCGCACTGAATCCGCCGAACTCGTCGAAACGGTTCTTGACGAAATCTGCGAAGCGATCGTGCGCGGCGAGACGGTGAAGCTGTCGTCCTTTGCCACTTTCCACGTGCGCGGCAAGAACGAGCGCGTCGGCCGCAATCCAAAAACCGGCGAGGAAGTTCCCATCCTGCCGCGCAGGGTGATGACGTTCAAGGCGTCCAATGTATTGAAAAATCGCATTCTGCGGGCGCACCAGTCTAACAAGAGCAAGGCCGCCAAATAGGCTAGCCCGCCGCAATTCCAAGAAGAATGGTGGTGAATGGCCGGCGCGATTGACGCCAGGCTTGAATATTGGCGCGCAAACCGTTGAAATATCGAACGACTCGGGCCAAGCTAGGGCATCGAACCGAAGCATGAGCGGTTTCGGGAAGAATCCGTTGCTCAAACAAGGAGATAGAGCGGCAGCTCTGATTCCATCAGAGCGTTCATCGCTCTAGCGGGAACTGCCATGGACAAGAGCCCCGACGCATTCCGTACGATCAGCGAAGTCGCGGAAGATCTTGATCTTCCTCAACACGTGCTGCGTTTCTGGGAGACGCGCTTCAACCAGATCAAGCCGATGAAGCGCGGGGGTGGCCGGCGTTATTACCGGCCGCAGGATGTCGAACTCATCAAGGGCATCCGCCACATGCTCTATGATCAGGGTTACACGATCAAGGGCGTGCAGAAATTACTGCGCGAAAACGGCAATCATTTCCTCGTGGCGATCGGCAATGGCGACCTGTCGGCGATCCAGGCGATCACGCAGAACAAGCAGTCCGAAATCGGCGCCTTCTCTCATTGCTGCTCAGCCTCGCGGCGCCGATGATGAAATGCTCGTTGGCGAGCCGAAAGCCAAGCCGAACCGCCGCTTCTTCGGCCTCGGCAAGTCGGAAGAGGAAGGGCCGGTTCAGGCGGATTCCGGCAAGTTATCGCGCGATAACCGGGCGCTGCTCCAGGAAGCGCTGTTCGACTTGCTTGAATGCAAGCGGCTGCTTGATCAGGTTCGGTAAGGGGAAAATGGTCGGAGCGGCGGGATTCGAACCCACGACCCCTTGACCCCCAGTCAAGTGCGCTACCGGGCTGCGCTACGCTCCGAACCGGGTGCTGTCTATCGTCATATGCGCCGGCTGGTCAACCGAAATCACTGAAGTGTGCGCAGGATCGCGTGCGAACCGAAAGATCGCCGTTGGAGCACGATGATTTCTCTTGGAGTCCTGCAGTCGTCGCCGTGCTCTAACTCTTTGATTTTCGTATGGTCTTTTCCGAAAACCGCTACGCACTTTTTGCTTCGCTGACCTTCGGTTCGGGATCATGCGTTAGACCACCGTGCCGATGCGGGTACGCGGGAGCTGCCGCGTCGGTGTTTGGCGGGCTCTTAACCAATGAGTTACCATATTTGTTTACCTGTTGGTCCGGCATGGAAGCGGACCAATGTTGGGCAATCATCAACCGGCCAATGACGATTTCGATCTCGGGAGGCTCTCTGGCCGCCTCGCGGCGAAGTGGCTTCGCGTTCTCATTGTCTCGGTCGCCGCTGCTGGTCTCGCGCTGGCCTTCGTCAAGAGCGCTACGCCGCACTACAAGGGTGAAACGCGTCTGTTGATCGAAATCCGGGGAACGTCCTCTAACCGACCGGATGGCAACGCTGAGAACGACCGGCCGATCCTCAACGAAGAGGGTGTAGCCGGCCAGCTGGAAGTAATCTCTTCGACCGGCATCTTGAAGCAGGTCGCCGACAAGCTCGATCTTTCCCATCTGCCGGAGTTTGACGAGGCAGCCGAGCCGTCGCCTGTCGAAAAACTCCTGGTGGCCGCTGGGCTATCGGTCGATCCAGACGATATTCCAGCGGAAGAACGCGTGCTGAAAGCGATGCGGGGGAAGCTGAACGTCCATCGCGTCGAAAAATCCCGCTTCATCGGGATTGAATTCTCGTCCGAGGACGCGAAGCTTGCGGCCGATATCCCGAATGCGTTGGCGGAGACCTTTATCGCCGCCCGGCGTGACGCGACGGTGCAATCGAACACGGACGCCATCAGATGGCGGGGATCAGAGATTAAGAGCGAGGCGGCGCTACAGCGCGAGCTGCTGGAGACCGCGCCGCGCAAGGAGAGTAATTACCGGCCGGTGGAGGCGCGCGTGTTCTCGCGTGCCACCGTCCCGGCAGAGCCCTATTTTCCGAAAGCATTGCCGATTGCCGGCGTTGCTTTCGCCGCGACCCTGCTGGTGACCGCGATTATGACTCTCCTGGGGGAGATGTTCGGCGGGCGGACGACACGGCCGGCAACCGGCGCGAAGCCCGAACCGATCACCCAGGTGCCTATGCCTGATGCTCTGGCTTCCGTCGAAGGCGGGTCGGATGCCGCGCCACCGCGTTCCGTCGCGGCGACCGCAATGGAAGGCTCAAGGCGCGCCATTGGGGTCGAAACTGCAGCGAGACGTCTGATCGCCGGCGGCTCAAGGCGCGCAATCTTCATTTCGCCGGAGGGCGATGAGGCCGCGGCGACTGCTGTATTCGTCGCCCGCGAAGCGGCCTATGCGGGACTTCGCGTCGTTCTCCTTGACCTGACGGCGAGCGGAGCAGCGTCGCGGCATATGCTGGCAGCTCGCTTCCACTCGGGGATCACCAATCTCCTTGCTTCCGAAGCGCAGTTTTCGGACGTGATCCACGCCGATCGCTATTCAACCTGCCACGTTGTTCCGCATGGAACCGCCGATCCTGAACGTGCAATGCGGGCGGCCGATCGCCTGCCCATAATCATGAATTCGCTGGCGGCGGCTTACGATGTTGTCGTCGTTGAGTGCGGTCCGGCAGATGCCGAAGGTATTGGGCGGCTGGTTTCCGACGGGACCGAAATACTGGTCAGCGTTTTGGAGCCGAACGATCCGGCAATTGTCGAAACGATGGCCGATTTGGCCAAGAGCGGTTACGGCAGGCTGACGCTCGTTTCGCCGCTGGGTTGCCAGCGATTGGGTTTTGCGGTTCCGGATCGCTCGGCTGCATGATCCTCAAAATCACTATTTTCGCTGCGCCCCAGCGAATTTTGAGTCAGACTTAGGGGCGCGGCCGAGGAGCCCGTATCATCCATTTTATGATGAGCATCGCGGGCAGGATCCAGAGAAGACCAGTCAGGAAGAAAAAGGCCAGGTGGACAATCGGTCCGGATTCGGAAAGCTGCGCCACAGCCACCATGGTCGCAAGCAGCGCGTATATGATCACCAGCGCAATCAGCAGCAGGGTTCCGATGAGCTTCCGCAGGCGAACGGGCATAGCGACGATCCTTTCGGGCCTCCTAGTGTGGTTTACGGATTTGAAGTTCCTAAACGTGGATGCCATGGAAATGACAGGAACTTCAAATCCGTAAACCACACTAGATTCAATAAGTTGATAGTGTGGCTTTGAATCCGAAATTCGATCTGAGCCTCGCTCCAAGGTAATACGAATTTCGGATTCGCCACACTAGGGTGCGATGGTTTCGATTGGAGTCATCGCTGCGCCATAACTATTTGATTTCGCGTGATCTTTTCTGAAAACCGCTACGCACTTTTCAGGATCATGCTCTAAGCGCTGCGGCGGCGGGGCGCAACAGATGGTTTGACGAGATGCAATGCCGCGACCGCGTGTCGCGTGATCGTTTCCCTTGCTGATGGTACACGTATCCGCGCACGGGAGCCCAAACGATCATGGCTGCGGTTACGAGGGCTGAAACACCGATCGCGGTGCGCGAGCGGGTAGAACGCAACCGGACATTCGTCCGCACCTGGCTCTATACCGTCATTTTCATTCTGTTTGCATTGGTGATGGTGGGCGGCGCAACGCGGCTGACCGATTCTGGGTTGTCGATCACTGAGTGGAAGCCAATCCATGGGGTGGTGCCCCCGCTCTCGGATGCCCAATGGCAGGAGGAATTCGAGAAGTATCGGCAGATTCCCGAATACCGGCAGATCAACAGCGGGATGAGCCTTGACGCCTTCAAGACCATCTTCTGGTGGGAATGGGCGCATCGCCTGCTGGCGCGGGGCGTCGGTGTCGTGTTTGCCTTGCCTCTTGCGTTTTTCTGGCTGACTGGCCGCCTCGAACGCTCGTTGAAGCCGAAACTCTTGGGCCTTCTAGCGCTTGGCGGTCTGCAGGGTGCTATCGGGTGGTGGATGGTGGCTTCAGGGCTCGTCGACCGGGTCGATGTCAGCCAGTACCGGCTGGCAACGCATTTGACGCTGGCCTGCCTGATCTTCGCCGCCACGATGGTCGTGGCGCGCGGACTTGCGCCACACAGCGCTGCGGCTGCCAGCAGCCCGACGCAGCGGGCGGTCGGGCTGGTTCTGTTTCTGGTGCTGGTGCAGATCTATCTCGGTGGCCTGGTGGCGGGGCTGGATGCCGGGCTTTCCTATAACACCTGGCCGTTGATGGACGGCGCGTTCATTCCCGGAGATCTTCTGGTCATTGAACCGATGTGGCGCAATTTCTTTGAGAATCCGAAGACGGTTCAGTTCGTGCACCGTCTCGGCGCATACACGGTCCTGGCCGTCGCGCTTTGGCAGGTGATCTCGGTGTGGCGGCGTGAACCGGGCACGACCCATTTGCGCCGGTCGGTCGTACTCCTGTTCCTCGTCTCGATGCAGGCAGTGGTCGGTATCATGACGCTTGTCCTGCAGGCGCCGCTTCATTGGGCGCTGGCTCACCAGGCCCTCGCCCTGATCGTTCTCGGCTTTGCGGCGGCGCATTGGCGCGGCACAAAAGGAAGCTACCCGGTGCAGATGTAGGCATATGCCCGGCCGCGTCGACGAATGACTCGGCCATCGCTGCTCGCGAATAGGGCCGAAGGACCGTCAGTTTATTTTTCGCCCGAGCATCAGATCCATGTTCTGCACCGCAGCGCCCGATGCGCCCTTGCCGAGATTGTCGAGCAGGGCAACCAGATTAACCTGGCCTTGGCCCTCCGTGCCGAAGACGTAGAGCCTCATCAGATCGGTGTCAGCAAGCTCGGTCGGATCGAGGCGAGCAAGCTTTGCACTGTCGGCGAGCGGCGCGACTTCGACGATCGGTTGGCCGGCATAGTGCGCGGCCAGTACGGCGTGGATTTCCTGAAGCGACGGCGTTCCGTTGAGATCGGCCAGGTGCAACGGGACCTGCACGATCATGCCTTGGGCGAAGCGGCCGACGCTTGGAGCGAAGATAGGCCGCCGGTCGAGAAGCCCGTGCAGCTTCATCTCGGCAACGTGTTTGTGTTGCAAGGGAAGTCCGTAAAGGAAATGCGGGGCGGCGATGTGATCCTCGCGGGTTGGATCCTCCATCTGCGCGATCATCTGCTTGCCGCCGCCGGTATAGCCGGAGACGGCGTTGACCGTGACCGGATAGTTGGGGGGCAGTATCCCGGCCGTCACCAGCGGCCGGATCAACGAGATTGCGCCGGTTGGATAACAGCCCGGATTGGCGACAAGCCGGGCTTCGGCGATTTTTGTACGCTGAGCGTTGTCCATTTCCGCGAAGCCGTATGCCCAATCCGGATGCACGCGATGCGCGGTCGAAGTGTCGATGATGCGCGTCGAATTGTGGCCATCGAGGATGCCGACGGCTTCTTTCGAAGCGTCGTCCGGCAGGCAAAGGATGGCAATATCGGCTTCCCTGAGTAAGTCGGCGCGTATATCCAGGTTCCGCCGCTCCGCCTCCGGGATAGACAGGATGTCGAGGTCGCGCCGGGCAGCAAGCCGCGTGCGGATCTGCAATCCGGTCGTTCCGTGTTCGCCATCGATGAATATTTTCGGTTTCATGGGACTATTCCGTCAAACGCTCAATGAAAAATCGCCGGCATTTACCCCGGCATGGCCGTCAAGCCGCCAGTTCTCCGTTGCGGGCCTTCTGCTCGGCCAGGAGGCCCAGAAAATGCATCGCGACGGTCGCTCCGGCAATGGCGGTTATATCGGCATGATCGTAAGCGGGCGCAACTTCGACGACGTCGGCGCCGACGATACTGACGTGGCCGAGTTGCCTCAGCGCCGAAAGGATCTTCGACGATGACGGCCCACCCGCCACCGGCGTGCCAGTGCCCGGCGCAAAGGCGGGATCAAGGCAGTCGATGTCGAACGTCAGGTAGCTCTTCTTGCCACCGGTGCGCTCGGCGATCGCGTAGGCAATGTCGGCCGGCCGCATGTCCTCGACTTCGTGGCCATGCAGGATCTTTATGCCGAAGTCCTCCGGTGCATGGGTGCGGATTCCGATCTGGATCGATCGATCCGGATCGATAATGCCGTCTCTCGCCGCGCGCGCCACGAATGAGCCGTGGTCTATCCGTTTTCCATCATCGAACCACGTGTCCTGGTGCGCATCGAAATGAATGAGCGCCATAGGTCCATGTATTGCCGCGTGGGCCTTGAGCAGGGGCCAGGTGATGAAATGGTCGCCGCCGAGCGACAGCAAAAAAGCGCCGGATTTGAGGATATTTGAAGCTTCGTGCTCGATCGCGCCAGGCGTCTTCTGATGGTTGCCGTAGTCGAGCAGGCAGTCGCCATAATCGACGACGCTCATCGCTTCAAACAGATCGCGGCTGAACGGATATTGCGGGTCGTTGTCGAAGATCGCCGAAGCACGGCGAATTGCCTGTGGACCGAACCGGGCCCCCGGCCGGTTGGAAACCGCGGCATCGAAGGGAATTCCCCAGACGACGGCGTCGGCGCCCTTCACATCCTTGGTGAACTTCCGGCGCATGAAAGACAGAGCCCCGGCGTAGGTGGGGTCGCTCGCGGCGCCAATCGTCTTGCGCGCCATGAAGGCGTTGTCGATCGATGTCGATGGCATGTCCCGTCCCCTCTGTCGTCTGCGGAACGGACCTTATTGGATATTCTTCCCGGAAATGCGACCCCTTTGTTTCGCCTCGGGGAGGGCGGTGTCATCCACCTGTCATCCCGCTTCATGGCCGTGTCATGCTGCGGCTCTAGGCCTCGCGCGTCTCCCTTCGTCATCGTGGAGCGATTCGCATGCGGATGAATTCCTTTGGCGCCGCTCTTGCCGCCGCACTGGCAGGGTTCGCCTCGCCTGTGTGGGCCGAGAGCACCCGGACCGGTCAGATACTCGAGCGCTTCGAGCATGCCAACCTCTGGCGCGACCACGTGATGATCGTTGCGCACCGCGGCGGATGGATGGAGGGTGGAAAGATCGTCCACGCCGAGAACTCCATCGAGGGTGTGCTGAGCGCCATTGGCCTCGGCGTCGAAATCGTCGAGATCGACGTCAGAAAGTCGAAGGACGGCGAATACATCGTCATGCACGACTCGTGGCTCGATCGCACGACGACCTGCCGGGGCGAGGTTGTGCAAAGGACAGTCGCCGAACTGAAACAGTGCCGGCTCGTGGTCGAGGGAACCGGCCGCGAGACGACGGAAAGCGTACCGACGCTGCGCGAGATGCTGGCCGCGACCAAGGACCGTGTGCTGGTGAACATCGACAACAAACTCGACGTTGAAGACCTCGCCGGCATTGTGGCCATCGCCCGCGCCATGAGCATGACAGAGCAGGTCCTGATCAAGCAGAACCTCTGGAACGCGGAAAAGATTTCGCAGATGAAGCAGCTGGTCGCGATAATGGGCGAGGACGTGAAATTCATGCCGATCATCGCCGATGACGCGGTGCAAGATGTTCGCTTCCTGGAAACGGCTAGTAAATCATTCGCCGCCGATGCGGTGGAGGTGATCAATTGGCATCGTGGCGACGAAAAAATGACCGATACTGGCGGTGCGCTGTTCGGCGCGAGAGCAAGAGCCGTCGCCGCGCGGGGCGACTGGCACCTCTGGGTCAACACCTATTCCATCGTCAACAAGAGCGGCGGCTATCTCGCCGGCGGACGCGGCGACAAACTCGCGGTGCTCGCGGACGCGCCGGAGGAGGCTTTCGGTTTCTGGGTCGATCATGGTGCAACGATCATCCAGACCGACGAGCCGAAGGCAGCCATCGAATGGCTGGAAACCAACGGTTACCGCGTGCCTTATGACCTGACCAACTGACCATCCTGAGCTGCATCGACGCTCGGCGCCGTTGGCCGGAAAGCGCGCAAGCAATGGAGCGGCGGCGGCGCCATCCGCTACCTGAAATGATGGCCCCATCTACCAATTGAAGCAAAAAAGCGGACCCGAAGGCCCGCTTTTTTGATTGATGAAAGTTCGAACCGCTTAGCGCTTCGAGAACTGGAAGCTGCGGCGGGCCTTCGCCTTGCCGTACTTCTTGCGCTCGACGGTACGGCTGTCGCGGGTGAGGAAGCCGCCCTTCTTGAGCACGGGGCGCAGGCCCGGCTCGTAGTAGGTCAGCGCCTTCGAAATGCCGTGGCGAACCGCACCGGCCTGGCCGGAAAGACCGCCGCCGACGACCGTTGCGACGATGTCGAACTGGCCATCGCGATTGGTTGCTACGATCGGCTGCTTCAGGATCATCTGGAGGACAGGGCGCGCGAAATAGGCGTTGAAGTCCTTGTCGTTGACGGTGATCTTGCCGGAGCCGGGCTTTACCCAGACGCGGGCAATGGCGTCCTTGCGTTTGCCGGTGGCATAGGCGCGGCCGCTCTTGTCGAGCTTCTGGACGTAGACCGGAGCGGCGGGCTGCGCCGGCGCGACGGTGCCGAGTTCTGCGAGCGAGGAAAGCTCAGCCATTTTCAAGCCCTCTTGTTCTTGGCGTTCAGCGCGCCGACGTCGAGCGATTCCGGCTGCTGCGCAATGTGCGGATGTTCAGCGCCTGCATAGACGCGGAGATTCTTCATCTGGCGGCGGCCCAGCGGACCGCGCGGGATCATGCGTTCGACGGCCTTCTCGACGACGCGCTCGGGAAAGCGGCCTTCGAGCAACTGGCGCGCGGTGCGTTCCTTGATGCCGCCCGGGTGTCCGGTGTGCCAGTAATAGACCTTGTCGGTGAATTTCTTGCCGGTGAAGACCACCTTGTCGGCATTGATGACGATGACGTTATCGCCATCATCGACATGAGGCGTGAAGGTGGGCTTGTGCTTGCCGCGAAGGCGGTTGGCGACGATGGTGGCGAGGCGGCCGACGACGAGACCTTCGGCGTCGATCAGCACCCACTTTTTCACCACGTCCGCAGGTTTCTGCGAAAAGGTTTGCATTGGAGCGATCTTTCTTTCGGACCTTCAAGAGAAGGCGTTTCTTGTTGCTTGGATTGGCGAACGCGTCGCCAAAATAGAACAGCGGCCGGAAGCCGACCGCGATCTGTGCGGGCTTATATGTGGGCGAGGGGCATCCGTCAAGCCACGCAAAAACTGTCCGCATCAGAAAAAGAAAGCAAAAACAGACACATGCGTGTATGGTATTATTTTACCGCAGTCATTCACCGCTTCGGAGGTATCGAATAGGTCCCGGTCGCGTGGGCGACGGTATGGCGATCGGGGCCGGAAACCATATCGATATCGAACACCATCAGGCTCCGGCCGAGCTTCAATATGCGGCAGTGGCCGTCAATGGGACCGGCTTCGGCCTTGCGCATGAAATTGATGTTCAGGTTGGTCGTCACGGAGAGAGCATCAGGCCCGGCGTGCGAGAGCACGCAGACATAGCCGCCAATGTCGGCCAGCGTGAAGAGGGAAGGACCCGAAACCGAACCGCCTGGACGCAGATGGCGCTCGGAAGCATTCAGACGGACCGTGCAACCGCCAGGGAAAACGTCGAGGACCGAGTAGGCAGGAAGGTCCTCATAGAGCTGCGGATAGACCGACCTCAAAAGTGTGGTGACTTCGTCGGCGGTCATCACCGGTGTGAGCTTGGAAGGCGTCGTCATCCTGTCTTTCCCGCCCGCTGCCTTGGTCATGCGCGGATACAATCATCAGTCATCGTCGTTGGTATGAGGAAGGCAGAAACCATATTTCACCGGTGTTCATCAACCCGGCATGTGGTAATCCGATTTATGAACCGGCGCGTGGTGTGCGATTGCAGGAGGCATTCACGATGGCTGAAATTCTGGCGATGAAACGAGGCGAGGCTCAGGGGCCGCTGACCGTCGAGCAAAGAGGTGCGATCCTCCGGATCGTCCTGGCAAGTCCGCCTGCAAATCCGCTTTCGTGCGCGATGATGGACGCGCTGCAGTCGGAATTGGGCCGCGCCCGGGACGACATTACGGTGCGGGTGATCGTGCTTGCCGCGCAAGGCAAGGTGTTTTGCGCCGGGCACGATCTCAAGGAAATGACAGCCCATCGCGCCTACGCCGACCGGGGCAGGGCCTTTTTCCAGCAGGCCATGACGCAGTGCTCCGCCCTGATGCAGTCGATCGTGGGCCATCCAAAGCCCGTGATCGCCGAAGTGGATGGTTTGGCGACTGCAGCCGGCTGCCAGCTGGTTGCAAGCTGCGATCTTGCCATTGCATCCGACAAAGCAACGTTCTGCACTCCGGGAGTCAATATCGGCCTCTTTTGCTCAACCCCCGGCGTAGCGCTAGCGCGGAATGTCTCGCGCAAACAGGCCATGGAAATGCTGCTGACAGGCGAACCCATCGACGCCGCGACGGCAAAGGATTTCGGCCTCGTCAACCGCGTCGTGCCGAGCGAATACCTGGACCAGGTTGTGATGAAATATGCGCAAGCCATTGCTTCCAAATCGCCTTTGACGCTGAAGATCGGCAAGGAAGCGTTTTATGCGCAGATCGAGATGGGGCTGGCGGAAGCCTATGATCATGCCTCGCGCGTGATGGTGGAGAACATGCTAATCCGTGACGCGGAGGAAGGGATCGGCGCGTTCATCGGCAAGCGCAAACCGGAATGGAAGGGGGAGTAACAATGGAGCCGCGTATTTCCATTGTGACCCTTGGCGTCGAGGATCTCGACCGCGCAGTCCGTTTCTATCAAGAAATGGGGCTCAAAAGGAACGAGAAGATCACCGAGGGCGTGGCCTTCTTCCAGATGGGCGGCGTGATCCTGGCGTTGTGGCCCCGCGCCGAACTTGCCAAGGATGCCGGCGTGGAAGACAGCAAATCAGGCTTTGCCGGCGTGGCGCTCGCCTACAACACGCGGTCCGAAAATGAGGTTGATAAGGTACTCGCCACGGCTGAGCAGGCGGGCGGCCGCATCGTTAAGCCGGCCCAGCGCGCCTTTTGGGGCGGCTGGTACGGCTATTTCGCCGACACAGAGGGCAATCTGTGGGAAGTGGCGAACAATCCGGCCTTTCCGATCGATCCGGATGGCAACATTTCCTTGCCGGCATGAACCACGATTCCTACGACAATGCGTATATCAGCGGCATCCTGAACTCCGTTCGCACGGTCGCGGTCGTTGGCGCGTCGGCGAATGATGTACGGCCGAGCTTTTTCGTCACCAAATATCTGATCGACAAAGGTTTCGATGTCTTTCCGATCAACCCAGGACACGCCGGGCGGGAGATTCTCGGTCGCCCGGTTTATGCAAAACTGGCTGACATTCCGGCGCCCATCGACATGGTCGATATCTTCCGGGGCTCCAATGCCGTGACGCCAATCGTCGAGGAGGCGTTGAGGCTCGATCCCCTGCCGAAGGTGATCTGGATGCAACTGACCGTGCGCAATGATGCGGCCGCGGCCAGGGCGGAGGCAGCCGGCATCAAGGTGGTCATGAACCGTTGCCCGAAGATCGAATACGGCCGCCTTTCCGGCGAGATCGGCTGGAATGGCGTCAATTCGGGCGTGCTGTCGTCCAGAAAGCCGATCATGCGGAAGGGTTTCCAGAGTTTCGGCGTTCGAGCGAAATAGAGAGAAGGCCGTTCTATCAGATTGGCCTCGCGGCCTTGTCGGATGGACGAGCAAGACGTCCGCGGCGCAATTTTCTTCTTTGCAATTGGCGTCAAGCTTGTCCAAGAATGCGCGACTGTTCGTATCGACAGGTCCAGGGAGAAATGATGTCTCAGCGCACACCGGGCTTCAACACTCTGGCTGTCCACGCAGGCGCCAGGCCGGACCCTGCGACCGGCGCGCGGGCCACCCCGATCTACCAGACGACGGCCTATGTCTTCGACGATGTCGACCACGCGGCATCCCTGTTTGGCCTGAAGGCATTCGGCAACATCTATACCCGCATCATGAATCCCACACAGGCCGTGCTGGAAGAGCGCATGGCAGCGCTGGAGGGCGGCACGGCGGCGCTCGCGACCGCTTCGGGCCATGGAGCGCAGCTTTTGGTTTTCCATACGCTGATGAGGCCGGGCGAGAATTTCATAGCGGCGAGAAAGCTTTACGGCGGTTCGATCAACCAGTTTGGCCACGCTTTCAAGAATTTTGGCTGGGAAGTGCGCTGGGCCGACATTGACGAAATCGAGAGTTTCGAAAACCAGATCGACGCCAAAACACGCGGCATCTTTATCGAGAGCCTGGCGAACCCCGGCGGTGAGTTCGTCGATATAGAGAAAATCGGCAATATCGCCCGCAAGCACGGCCTGCCGCTGATCGTCGATAACACGCTGGCGAGCCCCTATCTGGTCAGGCCGATCGAGCATGGCGCCGACATTATCGTCCATTCGCTGACCAAATTCATCGGCGGTCACGGTAACTCGATGGGCGGCGCGATCGTCGACGGCGGCACGTTCGACTGGTCGAAGTCGGACAACTACCCGATGCTGTCGGAGCCACGGCCGGAATATGGCGGTGTCGTGTTGCACGAGACCTTCGGCAATTTCGCTTTCGCAATCGCTTGCCGCGTTCTCGGTCTGCGCGATTTTGGCCCTGCGATCTCGCCCTTCAATGCATTCCTCATTCTCACCGGACTGGAAACGCTGCCGCTGAGGATGCAACGCCATTCGGACAATGCGATGAAGGTGGCGGAATGGCTGTCGGACCACGACAAGGTCGCGTGGGTGTCCTATCCCGGCCTGCCCACCGACAGGAATCATGCTCTCTACAAGAAATATTCGCCGCTTGGCGCGGGGTCCGTTTTCACCTTTGGTCTGAGGGGCGGCTATCCGGCAGGCATACGGCTGGTGGAATCAGTCGAGCTCTTCTCGCACCTCGCCAATATTGGCGATACGAAGTCGTTGATCATCCATCCAGCATCGACCACGCATCGGCAGCTTTCCGATGAACAGAAGATCGCTGCTGGCGCGGGTCCCGACGTCGTGCGCCTTTCCGTCGGTATCGAGGATGTCGAGGATATCATCGCGGATCTCGAACAGGCGCTGGCCAAAATAGGTTGAAGATGTACGTCTCCCACTTTCGACCGATCAGCATTACGGGCACCGAAGCGGAAGCGCGGCGCGCCTGCTGCCGAAAGGGTGATTTCCGGTAATCCCAAATTCCGCACCTGGAATGTGGAAGAAGCGGACGGCGGCCTCTACGCCGGAATATGGGAATGCACCCCCGGCAAATGGCGTATCGAATATGACGAGTGGGAGTTCTGCCACATCCTCTCCGGCGTCTCGATCGTCACGGAAGAGGGCGGCGAGGCGCGCACTCTGAAAGCGGGCGATTCCTTCGTTCTTCGCCCCGGTTTCAAGGGAAGCTGGGAGGTGGTCGAGACAACCCGGAAGGAATATGTGATCCGGGTGTAAGAACGGCCGGTCGCGCCGGTCTCAAAAACGGACCCGCAGCGCTTCCAACCCGTGGAAATGATAGGTGTCGCGGTAGCGCGGTTGTTCGGTGAGCTGCAGGCCCGGCACCCGGTCAAACAGCACTTTCAGCGCAACTTGGAGCTCAAGCCGCGCAAGCGGCGCGCCGATGCAGAAATGGATGCCGGCGCCGAAGGAGACGTTCTTCTGGTCGCTCCGACCGGGATCGAAGCGTTGCGGTTCGGCAAAGGCGCGCGGATCATGATTGGCGCAGCCAAGCAGCAGGCCGACCTGTTCGCCGGAATTCACGATCACGCCGTCACCAGCCTCCATCTGCTCATAGGCGTAGCGTGTGAACATGTGCAGCGGCGCGTCGAAACGCAGACACTCTTCGACTGTCGCGGCAGTCGCCTCAGCGCGTTGCGAAAAAGCGGCGCGGGTCGCCGCCCTGAGCGAGCAGCGCACGTACGGCATTGCCAGTCTGATGGACGGTCGCTTCATGCCCCGCATTGAGCAGCAGGATCGTCGATGAGACGAGTTCGTCCTCATTGAGTTTCTGCCCGTCCTCCTGGGCCGAGAGCAGCATGCTGAGCAGATCGTCGGAGGGCTTCTTGCGCCTTTCCGCTGCGTAGCTCCGGATGAAATCCGAGAAAGCCCGCGCCACCCGGTTGGCGCGCTCCGCTGTCTCGCGCGTGCGGCCGTGCATGTACATCGCGACCATGTCGTGCGACCATTCGAGCAGTTTCGGCCCCATTTCGACGGG
Source organism: uncultured Alphaproteobacteria bacterium (assembly GCA_963735385.1). GTDB lineage: Bacteria > Pseudomonadota > Alphaproteobacteria > Rhizobiales > Rhizobiaceae > CAVTKY01. The sequence continues at coordinate 184,413 of CAVTKY010000014.1, forward strand.
CACACCGAGCATTTCGGCGATGATCGTGATGGGCAGCGGCGAGGCGAACGCCGGCAGCAGGTCGGCTTCGCGTCGTCCTTCGAATGTGTCGATCAGCAGGTGGGCGAGAGTTTCGACGCGCGCACGCAGCCGTTCGACCTGCCGGGAAACGAACGCACGATTGACCAAAGTCCGAAGCCGCGTATGGGCGGGCGGCTCGAGTTCGAGCATCGAATTGGCTTCGATGCGGTCGAAGTCCTCTGAGGTGAGAGCGGTCGCCCGCAAAGCCTTGGTCGTCGGCAGCTCCGGCCGGCCTTGCGCGGCCAAATCGACGATCGCGCAACAAGCGGCCGACATCGTCAAAACCGCCGAAGCACCAGAAACCGTAGTCTTCCCAGAAAAAGCTGCGGCTAACCCCATGAAGCCATGCATAGGCCTCGTACGGGTTCTGAATGAAGCGCGGCTCATGCGGATCGAGCCGCAGACGGCGGGTGGCAGGATCGAAATCGAGATAGGGAGGTGGAGCGTCCGCGTGGCCCATCCTGCCAACATTAGCCCGCCTTGCCGGTCCAGTTCCAGCCCGTAGGCGAGGCGGTAAAGAGTACGAAAATGCGTCGTTCTCTCGACCTGCGAGGCGGCGGCCTCAACAAGTCGAGCGCAGGCTGTGCCCAAAACCGGATCATGCGACCTGTTGAACGACTGCATCGGTCTTGCGCTAGGGTGAGGCAGCATCCTATCTACAGGACAAAGCTTTCGAACCGATTCCGCCCGCCAGCGTTCGGAATCCGATCCTGACAAAGGGACAGTCCATGCACCACCCCGTCGAAAGAGCCATGAATCTCGTTCCGATGGTCGTCGAGCAGACCAACCGCGGCGAGAGGGCTTTCGATATCTTCTCCCGGCTGCTCAAGGAACGCATCATCTTCATTACCGGTCCGGTTGAAGACGGAATGGCGACGCTCGTCTGCGCGCAGCTTCTGTTTCTCGAAGCCGAGAACCCGAAAAAGGAAATCTCGCTCTACATCAACTCACCGGGCGGGGTTGTGACGAGCGGCATGGCGATCTACGACACGATGCAGTTCATCAGGCCGCCGGTTTCGACGCTGTGCATCGGGCAGGCCGCGTCGATGGGTTCGCTTCTCCTGTGCGCCGGCGAAAAGGATTTGCGCTTTGCGACGCCGAATGCGCGCATCATGGTGCATCAGCCTTCGGGCGGCTTCCAGGGCCAGGCTTCCGACATCGAGCGCCACGCCCAGGACATCATCAAGATGAAGCGGCGTCTCAACGAGGTCTATGTGAAGCACACGGGCCGCGACTATGAGACGATCGAGCGGACGCTCGACCGTGATCACTTCATGACCTCCGATGAAGCGAAGGAATTCGGCATTATCGATAAAGTGATTTCCTCGCGCGAAGCGATCGAGGGCGCCTCGGCGCGCTGACGCGTCGGCGCGGCGCTTAACGATGTCGCATTTTTGACCGATTCTGCGGCATTTCTGTCACAATTGGGTGTTTCCACCGGGCAACTGGCATCTTACGTTAAGCGTCTGTTGAGTTTCGACGGCTTAGCTTTTATTGGGGCAGCCGCACATTATCGGCGCGTTTCCTGAATTGTGCGTGTGATGGAAATGCGCAGCATGGGGGCCAACTTTCAGTTGGCGGCGGTGGATTCCCGCCATAGATTGCTATTCAGCCGCGGCCAGACGACCGGACGGCGGCACTGAAAGGACTGAAATATGAGCAAGGTCAGCAACAGCGGCGGCGACTCCAAGAACACGCTCTACTGCTCGTTCTGCGGCAAGAGCCAGCACGAGGTGCGCAAGCTGATCGCCGGTCCGACGGTGTTCATTTGCGACGAGTGCGTCGAACTCTGCATGGACATCATCCGCGAGGAAAACAAAACCTCGATGGTGAAGTCGCGCGAGGGCGTGCCGACCCCGCAGGAAATCCTGAAGGTGCTGGACGACTATGTGATCGGCCAGCCCTACGCCAAGCGGGTGCTGTCGGTCGCCGTTCACAACCACTACAAACGCCTTGCTCACGCCGGCAAGAACAATGATGTCGAGTTGGCAAAGTCAAACATCCTGCTGATCGGCCCGACCGGTTGCGGCAAGACGCTGCTTGCACAGACGCTCGCCCGTATCATCGACGTACCCTTCACCATGGCTGACGCAACGACGCTGACCGAGGCGGGCTACGTCGGCGAGGACGTCGAGAACATCATCCTGAAGCTCCTGCAGTCGGCCGACTACAATGTCGAGCGCGCACAGCGGGGCATCGTCTATATCGACGAAATCGACAAGATTTCCAGGAAGTCTGACAACCCGTCGATCACCCGCGATGTGTCGGGCGAGGGCGTTCAGCAGGCGTTGTTGAAGATCATGGAAGGCACGGTAGCCTCCGTTCCGCCGCAGGGCGGCAGGAAGCATCCGCAGCAGGAGTTCCTGCAGGTCGACACGGCCAATATCCTCTTCATTTGCGGCGGCGCGTTCGCCGGACTGGACAAGATCATTTCCGATCGCGGCCGCAAGACCTCCATAGGGTTCAGCGCGACCGTTGCTTCGCCGGAGGATCGCCGTACCGGCGACCTTTTCCGCCAGGTCGAGCCCGAGGACCTTTTGAAGTTCGGCCTTATCCCGGAATTTGTCGGCCGTCTGCCGGTCTTGGCCACCCTCGAAGATCTCGACGAGGAAGCGCTTGTCCAGATCCTGACGGAGCCGAAGAACGCGCTGGTGAAGCAATATCAGCGGCTCTTCGAGATGGAGAATGTCGACCTGACGTTCCACGAGAATGCGCTAACCGCCATCGCCAAGCGCGCGATCGAGCGCAAAACCGGTGCGCGCGGCCTACGCTCGATCATGGAAGCGATCCTTCTGGATACGATGTTCGAACTGCCGGCTCTCGACGGCGTTCAAGAGGTCGTGATTTCGGAAGAGGTGGTCTCCGGAAGCGCCAGACCGCTCTACATCTATGCCGAAAAGGAAAAGGGCAGCGTCAGCGCCTGAACGGTGTCGACAACGGCGCCTGCGGGCGCCGTTTCGTGCTATGGCGCTACCCAAGCGGGCTAGCCCGGACGCCGGGCGGGTGTATCCTTTTGCACTTGATCTTTAGCCGGTGTGACGCCAACTAACCGGAGTTAGGTCGGGGCTGAATTCCGTGCTCGAAACTTTCCGTTATCCGAACGGTCAGGTAGGCGGAATGGCTGGCGACCGTTAATATGAGATTCGCGGTTGGCCATGTGCGGCCGCGAAGTGAAAGGTTGGACAATGGCCAAAGTAACCAGGTCTTCCGGCGACGGCGTTTTCGCGGTCCTCCCGCTGCGCGATATCGTCGTGTTCCCGCACATGATCGTGCCGCTTTTCGTGGGGCGCGAGAAATCGATCAAGGCGCTGGAAGAGGTGATGGGCGCGGAGAAACAGATCCTCCTCGCGACCCAGATGAATGCCGCCGACGATGATCCTGAGCCGGGTGCGATCTACGACATTGGCACGTTGGCGAATGTGCTTCAGCTGCTGAAACTTCCCGACGGAACCGTGAAAGTACTCGTCGAAGGAACAGTGCGGGCCAAGATTCAATCATTCACCGAACGCCCCGATTTTCATGAAGCCAAGGCTGTCGTTCTGGCCGAGCCCCACGATGAGGAAGTCGAAGTCGAGGCGCTTGCGCGTTCGGTGGTCACCGATTTCGAAAACTACGTGAAGCTGAACAAGAAGATTTCGCCTGAAGTGGTCGGCGCCGCCAGCCAGATCGACGACTATTCGAAGCTGGCCGATACCGTCGCGTCGCATCTTGCGATCAAAATCCCCGAAAAGCAGGAGATGCTCGGCACGCTTTCCGTGAAGGAGCGGCTCGAAAAGGCCATGGGCTTCATGGAAGCCGAAATCTCCGTGCTGCAGGTGGAAAAGCGCATCCGTTCGCGTGTCAAGCGCCAGATGGAGAAGACGCAGCGCGAATACTATCTCAACGAACAAATGAAGGCGATCCAGAAGGAGCTCGGCGAGGGCGAGGACGGCCGCGACGAGGCTGCCGAAATCGAGGATCGTATCAAGAAGACGAAGCTTACCAAGGAAGCCCGCGAAAAGGCGGACGCCGAATTGAAGAAGCTTCGGACGATGTCGCCGATGTCGGCGGAAGCCACGGTGGTGCGCAACTACCTGGATTGGCTGCTGTCCATCCCGTGGGGCAAGAATTCGAAGGTCAAGCAGGACCTCGACTTCGCGCAGGACGTGCTCGACACCGATCACTATGGCCTGGACAAGGTCAAGGACCGCATCGTCGAGTATCTGGCCGTCCAAAGCCGCCAAAAGAAGCTGAAAGGTCCGATCCTCTGTCTCGTCGGTCCTCCCGGCGTAGGCAAGACCTCGCTCGGCAAGTCGATTGCGAGGGCGACCGGCCGCGAATTCATTCGCATGGCGCTGGGCGGCGTGCGTGACGAGGCCGAAATCCGCGGCCACCGCCGCACCTATATCGGCTCGATGCCCGGCAAGGTCATCCAGTCGATGAAGAAGGCGAAGAAGTCCAATCCGCTCTTCCTGCTGGACGAGATCGACAAGATGGGTATGGACTTCCGTGGCGATCCTTCGTCGGCACTGCTTGAAGTGCTGGATCCGGAGCAGAATTCGACGTTCATGGACCACTATCTGGAGGTCGAATACGACCTCTCCAGTGTGATGTTCGTGACCACGGCGAATACGCTCAATATCCCGCCGGCGCTGATGGACCGCATGGAGATCATCCGGATCGCGGGCTACACGGAAGACGAGAAGGTCGAGATTGCCAAACGGCACCTGTTGCCGAAGGCGATCCGTGATCACGCACTGCAACCCAAGGAGTTCTCGGTCACGGAAGAGGCTCTTCGCGGGATTATTCAGACCTACACGCGGGAAGCTGGCGTTCGTAACCTCGAGCGTGAATTGATGAAGCTCGCGCGTAAGGCCGTGACTGAAATCCTGCGGGCGAAGACGAAGTCGGTGAAGATTACCCAGGACAATCTGTCAGACTACCTCGGCGTGACACGCTTCCGCTACGGCCAGGTCGAGGCGGATGATCAGGTTGGCGTGGTGACAGGGCTTGCCTGGACCGAGGTCGGTGGCGAATTGCTGACGATTGAAGGTGTCATGATGCCTGGCAAGGGCCGCATGACGGTCACCGGCAACCTGAAGGAAGTGATGAAGGAATCGATTTCCGCGGCGGCATCTTACGTTCGCTCGAGAGCGATCGATTTCGGAGTTGAGCCTCCGCTCTTCGACAAGCGGGACATCCACGTCCACGTGCCGGAGGGCGCCACCCCCAAGGATGGCCCGTCAGCCGGCGTGGCGATGGCAACCGCCATTGTATCCGTGTTGACCGGCATTCCGGTGCGTGCGGACGTTGCGATGACGGGCGAAATCACTCTGCGGGGCAGGGTGCTTCCGATCGGCGGCCTTAAGGAGAAGCTCCTGGCGGCGCTTCGCGGCGGCATCAAGAAGGTGCTGATCCCTGAAGAGAATGCCAAGGATCTTGCCGAAATCCCGGACAATGTGAAAAGCGGACTGGAGATCATTCCTGTGGGCCGTGTCGGCGAGGTGCTGCGTCATGCGCTCGTGCGCATGCCGGAACCGATCGAGTGGGTTGAGCCCGTCGAAACGCCGGCAACCAAGACCGACGTTGCGGAGGATGTGAGCGCGACAACTTTAGCGCACTGATTCTCTTCGGTAGCGACCCAAAAGCGAAGCCGGACCTTGCAGCCCGGCTTTTCTGTTGAAAAAACCCCGGAAAACCAAGGAATTTAGCGATTCTACAGGGGTTTGCATCTTGGTTCGCGGAACAACTGTTTCTAGAGTTCGTTTCCTGCCGGTTGAGTTGTTTGTCCGGTCTTCACATGGAAGGAATTTTTTATGAACAAGAACGAACTTGCATCCGCCGTCGCCGACGCGGCGAAGATTTCCAAAGGCGACGCGCAGGCTGCGGTCGATGCGGTATTTTCCGTCATCACCGGAGAGCTGAAAAAGGGTGGGGATGTCCGGCTTGTCGGCTTCGGCAATTTCAGCGTTTCGAAGCGGGCTGCCTCGACCGGCCGCAATCCGCAAACCGGCGCCGAGGTCAAGATTCCGGCGCGTACGGTGCCGAAGTTCTCCGCCGGCAAAGGCCTCAAGGAGGCGGTCAACTGATCGCTTTACCATGCACTGCTTCAAAAGCCGGGCTCGCCCGGCTTTTTCTTTAGGCGAAGGCTGGGGAGCGCCGCTGCGTCCACTTGGGAATGCGTGCGCCTCCTCAGAGGTCACTCTCATCCGTCGGTATGGAGCTTTGCCCGGGGGCAGGGAGAACAGTGTAAAGCGTTTCGGGCGTGGTGGATGGTGGGCGATGAGAGACTTGAACTCCCGACATCTTCGGTGTAAACGAAGCGCTCTACCAACTGAGCTAATCGCCCGATCCGGGCGGACGTTTAAGCATTTCGTCCGGGTAGCGCAAGAAAAAACGCGTGTCCTGTTGCCACGGCTCGCCGCGACTTTCGGCGGCGAGAAAATCTCGCGCGCGATAGCGTGAAAGTGGTCCGAGGCCGCTTGACACCCTGCGGCGAACCACTTATCCACCGCCAATCGATGCAACACGCCTCTTGGCGGGCGTCAATGCGCGGGTGTAGCTCAGTCGGTTAGAGTGCCGGCCTGTCACGCCGGAGGTCGCGGGTTCGAGCCCCGTCACTCGCGCCACTTAATTCAAGCACTTAGCAGAATTGCGATTCCCGAAAACTTGGAAGCCGGCCGCCCTTTCCAAGTTGCTCTCTGTCCGCTCTCCGAGCGTCGTTTCACACGCCATATGCCCGCCGCCGATGAAGGTCAATCGTGCGTCCAGAAGCGGTCGCTGCCAACACCTTGGCGCGACAACGGCAGCGGTGAAAAGCATCATATCAAGCGGAAAAAGCCGTACGCGAGCATTTCACTGACAGATCATCTCAGCCGCCGCTTCGCGTTCTTTCGCATTGCTCCCCAGCGGCAGGGTCATGCCCGGGGTCGCCGACCGCCTTCGCCTGACGGAATGGCCGGCGGCTCGCCAGCGGCGGGTGTCCATCTCAGTTCACCGCCGCTTTCGCCCTTTCCTCCTCGCATTGCTTGGAACGGTACAGACCGGAGTAGGCCGCACTCTGCGCTGCCGTCATGCAGACCGGGAGCCCGGCCTTGGCAGCGCTTTCGGGCAACAGCGTCTCGTCAGCGAAATTCTGATAGGGGTACATGCCCTCCGCCGTCCAGTCGGGCTTCATCCGCAGCACCCTGGCCGTCGCGTCGGCTGCTTCCTCGCTCTTTCCGAGTTGCGCGGCGCTCATGGCGACATAGGCGGCCTGGTTGGGCGATTCACCAACTTGCTTCGCAGCCGCATAGGCCTTGTCGAACTGACGCGCCGCAAAATAGGTGTAGGTGATGGGGAAGTTCCACCAGGAGGGATAGCGCGGATTGAGCTTCAGTGTCCGTTCCACCAGTTCGATGGCGCGTTCCGTCTGCCAGCCGCTATAAGTCCAGGCTAGTTGCATCATCGTGTCAGCGTTGTTGGGCCCAAACTGCAGCGCGAGGTTCATATAGCGCTCCCCCTGTTCCTCGTTGCCCTCTTGGCTGTAGACCACCCCCATCATGAAATTTGCGCTCGCGTCGTTCGGGTCAAGGGCGAGCGCTCTTTCCGTATATTTCCGCATGGCGTCGAGCGATGCCGGGTAGTCGTAGGTCGAGCCGATATCCATATCTATCGGGTAGGTGATGCCCATATCGCGCACCAGCGGCATGAAGTCGGGCGCGAGCTTCAGCCCCTTCTCGAAATAGGCCCGCGCCTCCAGCTGGCTTTCCACGGTCATCCTGTGCTTCGCTTCGATCCCGAGCAGCCAATAGTCATAGGCGTTGAGGTCGGTCGCGTTCTTGCGCCTGGCGAGCGTGCGCTCGGCCTCCGTCACTTGCCCCTGCCAGCCGGTCAGGGTGATCCCGATCTTTTGCGTAATCTCGTCCTGCACGTCGAGCAGCTCCGCTGCAGGGCGATCATATTGCTCTGACCAGACATGCGCGCCGGTCTCCGCATTGATGAGCTGTGCGGTCACCCGCAAGCGATGGCCGTCGACTTGCAGGCTGCCTTCCAGCACGTATTTGACGTCGAGAGCCTTGCCGATCTCGCGCACGTCATGCGGCTTGTCTCGATAGGCTTCCGTGGATGTGCGTGCGATGACTGCAAGGTCGCGGTAGCGTGCCAGGTCGGTGATGATGTCCTCGGTGATGCCGTTGGCGAACCGTCCCCACTTCTCGTCGCCGTTGATGTTCTCGAAGGGCAGCACGGCGATGGCCGGCGGCTCGGCGGCAGTGTTCGTCGTCGGCAAGAGGTAGAAGCCGGCCAGGGCTGCCAATCCCGCCGCGCCGGCCGCAAGCGCGGCCCACCGCCGGGTCACCCTGCGCGTCGGGTTCCGGCGCTTCACGCGCGGACGGTTCATCGCCTTGTCGAGTTTGACCCGGAAGGCACCGATCGGCTCTTCCATGTTCTTCAGCTGGTGCAATCCGACTGATTCCAGCTCGAACGGAAGCTTCTTGCCGACTTCGCTGGCAACCTTGGCCGAAACCCAGATGCCGCCCGGGTCGGCCAGCTCTTGCAGCCGGGCGGCGATGTTGACCCCTTCGCCGTAGCGGTCATCGTCTTCGACGATGACCTCGCCAATATTTATGCCCATGCGGACATCAATGCGGAGGTCTTCCTCAATGGCGAAGTTCTTCTCGGCCAGCTTGGTCTGCAGGACAGCGGCGCACTCGACCGCGTCGATCACGCTTGGAAATTCGGCGAGGAACCCGTCACCGGTGAGCTTGAAGATGTGGCCGTGGCGAGCAGCCACCTCCGGCTCCAGGATCTCCTTTCGCAGCGCGCGCAGCCGCTCGAAAGTGTCAGCCTCGTCCTGCTCCATGAGGCGGGAGTATCCCACCACATCGGCAGCAAGAATTGCTGACAGCCGGCGTTCCATTCAACCACCCAGCCAGGCGGGAATTTCGTTGCTCCAATAATAGCCTATTCTGCGCGGAGCGGGACGGACTTTCTACGCACTTGAGCCGAGACGTGGTCACGCCGGAGGTCGCGGGTTCGAGCCCCCGTCAGTCGCGTCATGCCGGAAGGCCGCATTATTCGAAGCTGAAGCTTGGCCTTCCGGTTCGGAAACGCACAATATGCGGTGGGTGGGGCGCTTAGGCCATTTCGATCAGATTTATGAGTTCACGGCCTAGTGAAACGAATTTGACATTCGCATCCCATTTGACATCACGCGTCCATTGCGAATGTCGAATTCAAAGTTCCACTAGAATCATATGTTTGCTAGTGGTCCTTTGATTTTAACATTCGCCTGAATGGCCTGTATCGATGGGATGCGAATGTTAAGATCGGACCACTAGTGGGAGCGTTGCCGAAAAGAGCATGGCGGGGCATTGAGGGTCGTCCGCGTCGGTAACCAAGCCGACGCGTATGGCGTCGCTGCCGGCAGTCGCTACAATGCCTTCGACCTTTACCAGGGGCAGGATTGCATCGCAGGTGTCTACGCGGCCATCCGAAGTGAGCGTTCCCAAGACCGCACCGACAAGCGCGCCGTCGTCATACGCGCTCGCCGTGCGCTCAGCGACAGCCGAAAACACGATCGTGCCGCCGGCGACCGCAGCGTCGGTGAATGACAGCGGAACATCCCCCGCTTGTCCGAGTTCGACGTTCTGAATGCGCGGCTCAGGCACGATACCCCGGTTCTCCAGCGCCAACAGCACTTGCTCAAACGCGAATGTGACGATTGCGTTGACCGGCGAGCCCGCATTTGCGCGTTGGAACAGAAGCAGCTCGCCGTCAAAGACGATCGCCCCTTCGATGTTGGTCTCCTTAAACTGACCTTCAAAGCTGGCAAACAGAGGGTCGAGATCGACGATCGTCGCGGCACCCGGTTCACCATTCGGACCGAGCGCAATCAGCGCACCGCGTTTGCGATTGAGACGAGACCCGGAACCGAGCGCCAGGAGCGTCCCAAACGGGAATTCTCGCGAGCGCGGCAACGCTACGAGCGCCTCGAAATCCGGCTTTTGTTTTTTTCGCTCGGTTGGCGAAACCGGCAACTCTCCTTCAAGCAGTCGCGTGAGTTGTCCAGGGCGGGGATCGTCACTGCGGAAACTCGCAAGATGTAACGAGTCATCCGCAATAGCGTGGAAATAGGCGCCGGCGCGGACCAGCCCGCTGGCCGCGCTTATGAAGGTGAGCCGACCGTCAAGGTCGAGGACGTCCAATTCTCGATTGAAAGCAAGATTGATCATTCTACTGCCTGACTTAACCTCGGCCGCCGAACTGCGGTAGGCTGGATACGCCGCGTGCAGCAGCGCCGTGGCATATACGTCGTGCGGTCGACAATATCGAGCACAATTGGGACCAGCCCATCGCCATCAAAGTCCATTCGCCTGTTGGCATGTCGCTCGGAGCGTATCGGAAGTCGGGTCGCGCGAAGCGGTTCGTCACTAAATACGGAAATATCCGTCGGGATGCGATACCATGGACGGGTATCCTCCGGGAGTTTGGCGCGTGTTTCTTTCAGTCTTCGACCTTTTCAAGATCGGCATCGGCCCGTCGAGTTCGCATACGATGGGACCGATGACTGCGGCGGCGCGCTTTCTGAGCGAGATTGCGGGCAGTGACTGGCCGAGGCCTGCCGGGGCGACCGTGGACAGGCTTGGCGCAAGCCTGCATGGCTCGCTCGCCTACACCGGCATTGGACATGGCACCGACCGTGCGGTGATTCTCGGTCTCGTTGGCGAAACACCTCAGACGGTCGATCCCGACAAAGCGGACGCCCTTGTTGAACAGGTGAAGACGGAAAAGCGCGTATCGCCGCCTGGCCATCCGGGGTACAACTTCGATCCGTCCGTGGACCTGGTTCTCGATAAGAAGACGCCATTGCTGGGCCACGCCAATGGCATGGCTTTTTATGCCTACGATGCCGCGGGCAGGCTTCTCCTCAAGCGCATCTACTATTCGATTGGCGGCGGTTTCGTCGTTTCGGAAGAGGAACTGCAGCGTCTGAAGTCTCGCGGCCCTACCGCATCCGGCAAGCCGGTGCCTTATCCCTTCGCCTATGCTGCTGAAATGCTCAAGATGGCGGCAAGGAGCGGTCTTTCAATAGCCGAGATGAAGCGCGCGAATGAAGAAACGCACATGCCGCGCGAAGACCTTGATGCAGGCCTTGAAGGGATCTGGGACGCGATGCGGGGCTGCATCGAACGCGGCCTGTCGCAAGAAGGCATCATGCCGGGCGGCCTGAAAGTCCGCCGCCGCGCGCGCCAGCTGCACGCCAAGCTTCAGGAACAATGGCAGCAGAACCGGCCGAACCCGCTGCTCGCCAATGACTGGCTGTCGATCTACGCCATGGCCGTCAACGAGGAGAATGCAGCAGGCGGGCGCGTCGTCACGGCGCCGACCAACGGCGCCGCCGGCGTCATCCCGGCAGTCATGCGCTACTGGCTGCATTTTCATCCTGAGGCCGATCAGCAGAGCATTCGCGACTTTCTGCTCACCGCTGCGGCGATTGGCGGCATCATCAAGTCCAATGCCTCGATTTCGGGTGCGGAGGTGGGATGCCAGGGAGAAGTAGGTTCGGCATCCGCGATGGCGGCCGCCGGACTTTGCGCGGTCATGGGCGGAACGCCCGAACAGGTGGAAAACGCCGCCGAAATCGCGCTCGAACACCACCTCGGTATGACGTGCGATCCGGTAGGCGGTCTGGTGCAGGTGCCCTGTATCGAACGCAACGCCTTGGGTGCCGTGAAGGCGGTCACCGCCGCCTCACTGGCGATCAAGGGCGACGGCAAGCATTTCGTGCCGCTCGACGCCGCGATCGAAACCATGCGCCAGACCGGACTCGACATGAGTGAAAAGTACAAGGAGACCAGTCAGGGCGGTCTCGCGGTCAACGTTGTCGAATGTTGATGTAGTGCTTGGTGGCTTCGGCGGAGTGGATTGCAGTACGGCGACAGCCTGTGGAGAAACCAGCCCGCGGTTGACGCTTGCGCCGGTCGCGGTAAAGCTCTGGCAATGGCCCTCAACCTTGTAAAACTGTGCGTCGGTTGCGACAGCGTCGAAGATCTGGAGGAGTGGATCGCGTTCCGCCTCGAGGAGCGCCGGCGCGCCAATGAGCCGGTGGAGCAGTACCACACGACGCGAATGGTGCCGACGCGTGCTGCCGAATTGACGGATGGTGGCTCGCTCTATTGGGTCATCAAGGGCAGCGTTCAGTGCCGTCAGCGGCTTCTCGAAATCCGGCCGTTCACGGATGGCGAAGGTATTTCGCGCTGCCATCTGGTGCTTGACCCGAACGTCGTCCGCACGGAATGGCAGCCAAGACGGGCATTTCAGGGTTGGCGCTATCTGAAAGCCGCGGATGCGCCAGCCGATCTCGGCAGCCGGTCAGGGCTGGTGGACATGCCGCCGAAACTGCGGAAGGAACTCGCGGAACTCGGGCTGCTTTGAGGTGACTGGCGTTGCGCTAAGTGTGCCCGAAATTGCCGGGTTAGGCCAGGCCAAGCACACACGCTTGTTGTACCGTGCGGTTGCGATCGTCGTTCGTGGCATCGATGGTCTTGCAAGCGCGGTCTTGACGCCACATGTTGGTGGCGATGAGCGAAAAATCGCCACCTGTGCCGATTGGTAGCAAGAACACACCGGCCAAGCCGAGTTCCGGTGCCAGCGAGATTGACGCGTTCGTCAGGCAGGCGCGTGCGATGGCCGGGCAAGGGACCAAGGGCGCGGGCCGTCTGATCCTCGCTCTCGATGCCACGATGAGCCGCCAGCCGACCTGGGATCTCGCGTGCAAGCTCCAGGCAGAAATGTTCGACGCGGTCGGCAAGGCCGGATCACTCAATGTGCAGCTGGTTTACTTTCGTGGGTTCGGCGAATGCCGTGCGTCTAAATTCGTCAGCGATACCACTGCCTTGAAGGACCTGATGGTTCGCATCGATTGCCGCGGCGGCCATACCCAGATCGGCAAGGTTTTCTCTCACGTGCTCAAGGAAACGGCGAAAGAGAAAGTGAATGCCGTCGTCTACATCGGCGATGCGATGGAGGAGGAGATTGACGCCTTGGCGGAAAAGGCCGGCGATTTGGGGCTACATGGTGTGCCGCTGTTCATCTTCCAGGAAGGAAACAGCGGTTCCGTTGAAATTGCTTTCAAGGAATTTGCACGGCTATCGAAAGGGGCATGGTTCCGTTTCGATCGCAGTGCCGCCGCCACACTTGCGCGGCTGCTTTCCGCAGTGGCTGTCTTTGCCACCGGCGGCCTGCCGGCTTTGGAATCGCGGGGCCGCCCGGAAGACCTGCAGATGATCGAGCACCTGAGGAGCGGTAAGACCGGATGACCGTGGTCTTCTACATCCTGGCGGGCCTGCTGGGGGTCTTGGTCATCATCGCGGCCTTTCTGCGGACGAACCCCGCAAGACTGGCGGAGACCGTTCGCGTCAGCGGACCGCTGATCCTGGCGGTCATCGGATGCGTGCTTGTCCTTATCGGCCGGGCAGGGCTCGGCGGTATGCTGCTTTCCGGCGCACTCGCCTGGTACTCATCGAACAGGATGCGCCGCAGCGTACAAAAGACGCCTGGCAAGCGTTCGACCGTCAGAACAGCGGCGCTGGAAATGGAGCTCGACCACGACAGCGGCGCGCTCGAGGGGCTGGTTCTTGCCGGACGCTATGAAGGGCGGACGTTGGGGGCACTATCAGAGCAGGAGTTGCTGGACCTGCTTGCCGAACTCTCGGCCGACTCTGAGAGCCGGCAGTTACTTGAGGCTTATCTTGACAGCCGGTTTCCCGCATGGCGCGAAGACGCGAAGCCGGACCACGGCCACTGGCAAGGTGTTTCGCCAGGTACGGGCGCCATGACCAAGGAGGAGGCCTACAAGATCCTTGGTCTTGAAACGGGAGCCACCGCGGCGGAGGTCCGCAAGGCGCACCGCCGCCTGATGCAGCGCCTGCACCCCGATCTCGGTGGCTCCTCTTTCCTGGCGGCGAGAATCAACGAAGCCAAGGACGTTCTTCTCTCTAATCACAACTGACTTCTCCTTCGACACACGACAATTCCTGGAGAATTCTCGAGACGCCTTCCTATTGGTCGACCGCATAGCACGCGATCTTCTTCTTCTTCAGAGCTCCGCAGGCCTTCCAGGCGGCGGTCTTCGATGCGAAGCCGCCGAAACGCGCGCGGTAGTAGGTGGTGCCGCCCTTTGCGAAGGGGACGGTGAAGGGCGATGCCGATGCCACTGCCTTCGGAGCCTGCTTGCTGGTCTTGGCAAGCGCCTCCTTTGCTTCACCTTCGCTGGGCGACGATGCAACCTGGATTGCCCAACCCTCGGGCGCGGTGGACGATGTGCTGAGCGGATCGACCTCGGCCTTTGGACGTGGGGTCGGCTCGACCTTGGGCTGAGGTTCTGGAGCGGCGTAGGCCTGGACAACCGGTTCCGGAGCTTCTTCGTCAGTCTCTTCCTGATCCGCGACCTGTTCGCTCTCGGCGGCCAGGATATCAGCTTCGTTGCTGGCCACGACCACGTCTGTCTCTGGCTTTGTGTCGGGTGTCGGCACATCGCTCTTCGGCAGGACCGCCGAGGCAAGCGCCGCAATAAGGGACTTGCCAGCCTTGGCGACGAGCGGTCCGTTGCTGCGCGTCGAGGCCTTCGTCAAATACTTCTTGATCAGTTCGGCCATCTGCGCGTCGCGGGCGCCCCCGGAAGTACCGCCCATGACGACTGCCACGATGCGGCGATCGCCAACCGAAACCGAGGAAACCAGATTGAAGCCGGAAGCCCGCGTATAGCCGGTCTTGATGCCGTCTACGCCCTTCACCCTGCCCAGCAACCTGTTGTGGTTGGACATACGGTGCTTGCCGAAGCTGAAGGAACGCGTCGAGAAGTAGCTGTAATATTGCGGGAAGTGCTCGCGCAGAGCCACACCGAGAGTCGCCAGGTCGCGAGCCGTCGAATGCTGGGCGGTGTTTGGCAGACCCGAGGCGTTGCGGAAGGTGGTGCCAGTCATGCCGAGCTGGCGTGCCTTCTGGGTCATCATTCGGGCGAAGCCTTCCTCCGTGCCGCCGAAAAATTCGGCGACCGCGGTAGCGACGTCATTGGCTGACTTGGTGACCAACGAATAAATAGCGGTCTCGACCGTTATGGATCCGCCCGCCCTGACGCCCAGCTTGGTTGGCGGCATGGATGCAGCGCGCGCAGAAAACGGTATCCGCGAGTTCTTGGTGATCTTTCCGGACGAGAGCCCTTCGAAGATGAGATAGAGCGTCATCATCTTTGTCAGCGAAGCCGGATAGCGCGGTGCATCGGCGTTGGCCGAAAAAAGGGTCTTGCCCGTATTCGCGTCGATCACGACTGCTGCATATTTCGAAGCGGCCGCCGTCGCATCTGCTGCGGACGCGAGACTCATCGTGGCTGCGAGCAGGCCTGCCAGCAGTGTGTTGAAAAGAGAAAATGAAGGGAAAAAAGAGCTCGCCCGCGCCTGTCGCACTGTTGTTTCCTTTGAATTGTCCTTGCACCGAGAGGCGGCAAAGGTTCCTGCCTCGTATTCCGGCTAGGGTAGGCGAACAGCGTTACCAATCCGTTTATGGTAACCAGAACGTTCACAATTCCCTTCGGGCGTTGTCTCGAGTGATCCGATTTGGGGATGGAAACGTATTCCGGCGGCCCGCGATCAACTCACCGACGGAAGCCGCTGTCGCTGACCAGGCGGAAGCCTGTTTGGCAAAACGCGTTGACTTTTTGTGCAATGCACAATATGTGAAGTGCATTGCACAATAACGTTCGGACCATCCCCAATCAGGAAAGGGACATGCACATGACGCAGACTTTCGAAGATGCCGGCAAACTCGGCAAGGAATTCGTCGACAACGGCCTGAAGAGCTTTGCTTCCCTGTCGAAGGGTGTGCAGGCGATCACCGTTGAGGCCACCGAATACTCCAAGAAGTCGTTCGAAGCCGGCAGCGCAGCGCTTGAGAAGCTCGTCGCCGCCAAGTCACTCGAGAAGGCTATCGAAATCCAGACGGACTATGCGAAGCAGGCCTATGAGGGCCTTGTCGCGCAGGCCACCAAGATCGGTGAACTGTACGCGGAAGTCGCCAAGGACGCCTACAAGCCGTTCGAGTCGCTGGTCACCAAGGCGAAGTAAGCCATCGACATTCCGACAATTCCGGCCGTTTCGGCCAGAATGAGCAAACCCGGTTGCCCGATGCAGCCGGGTTTTTTCATGCCGGCGGCGTCGACGCATTCACGATTGCGCCAAATCTCCGGCCTTTGCTGTCAGGCCATATTGTCAGCGCGGAAGAAGGTCTTACAATCTGATGGTGAGCACCTACATGTCGCATCCTGAGGGGCTGTGACGAGAAGAGGAACATTTGACGACCGGTGGGAATGCCATGCGCGGCGGCGCGGCACGGATGCAGAACGGTGACAAGGATGGCCATGGCCCCGGCCGTGGTACCGCGGTCATTACGCGCGCAAAACCCAAAACGAAGAAGCCGAGCCTGTACCGCGTTCTCATTCTCAACGACGACTACACGCCGATGGAATTCGTCGTCCATGTTCTGGAGCGGTTTTTCCAGAAGGACCGCGAAGCCGCGACCCGCATCATGCTTCATGTCCATAACCACGGGGTGGGCGAGTGTGGGGTCTATACATTCGAAGTGGCCGAGACCAAAGTGTCTCAGGTCATGGATTTCGCCCGTCAGCACCAGCATCCGCTGCAATGTGTGATGGAGAAGAAGTGAGGTAAAATGCCGGCTTTCTCGCAAGGCCTCGAAAAGGCGCTTCATCAGGCACTGACTCTCGCCAATGAGCGTCATCATGAATATGCGACGCTCGAGCATCTGTTGCTCGCGCTGATAGACGACAGCGATGCCGCGGCCGTAATGCGCGCGTGCAACGTCGACCTCGACGAGCTCAAACAGACCGTGCTGACTTACATCGACACGGAATTGGACAATCTCGTCACCGGCTATGACGAGGACTCAAAACCCACCGCCGGCTTCCAGCGCGTCATTCAGCGCGCGGTGATTCATGTCCAGTCGTCGGGACGGGAGGAGGTCTCCGGGGCCAATGTGCTTGTCGCTATCTTCGCCGAACGGGAAAGTCACGCCGCCTATTTCCTGCAGGAACAGCAGATGACCCGCTACGACGCGGTCAACTATATTTCGCACGGCATAGCCAAGCGCCCGGGCGCCAGCGAGACGCGCGCACCGCGCGGTGCGGAGGATGATCAGTCCGGCCCTTCGGGAGGCGATTCCGCAGAAGAAGGCGGAAAGAAGAAACAGCAGCAGGATGCGCTGACCGCCTATTGCGTGGATCTCAACAAGAAGGCGAAGGCAGGCCGCATCGATCCACTGATCGGCCGGGAAGCCGAAATCAGCCGCACGATCCAGGTGCTTTGTCGCCGCTCCAAGAACAACCCGCTCTATGTCGGCGATCCCGGCGTGGGCAAGACGGCGATCGCCGAAGGCCTCGCCAAACGCATCGTCGAAGGCGATGTGCCCGAAGTGCTTGCCGGGGCAACCATCTTCACACTCGACATGGGGACACTGCTCGCAGGCACCCGCTATCGTGGCGATTTCGAGGAGCGGCTTGAAGCAGGTCGTCAAGGAACTGGAGGAATACCCTGGCGCGATCCTGTTCATTGACGAGATACATACGGTGATCGGCGCCGGCGCTACGTCCGGCGGCGCGATGGACGCATCGAACCTTCTGAAGCCGGCGCTTTCGTCCGGAACGATTCGTTGCATCGGCTCAACCACTTACAAGGAGTTCCGACAGTTCTTCGAGAAGGATCGCGCCCTGGTGCGGCGTTTCCAGAAGATCGACGTGAACGAGCCCACGGTCGATGACGCGATCGCCATCATGAAGGGGCTCAAGCCCTATTTCGAGGACTTCCACAAGGTGCGCTACACCAACGACGCGATCAAGGCGGCGGTGGAACTGTCCGCGCGCTACATTAATGACCGCAAGCTGCCGGACAAGGCGATCGATGTGATCGATGAGACCGGCGCCTCGCAAATGCTGCTGCCTGAGCCGAAGCGCAAGAAGACGATCAGCGTCAAGGAGATCGAGGCCACGGTGGCCACGATGGCGCGCATCCCGCCGAAGACCGTCTCGGCCGACGACGAGAAGGTTCTGGCCAATCTCGAAGACGAGTTGAAGCGAGTCGTTTATGGCCAGGATACGGCCATTTCGGCGCTTGCTTCGTCCATCAAGCTGGCCAGAGCCGGCCTGCGCGAGCCGGAAAAGCCGATCGGGTCCTATCTGTTCTCAGGTCCGACCGGCGTCGGTAAGACCGAAGTCGCAAAGCAACTGGCAGCTTCGCTCGGTGTCGAGCTTTTGCGTTTCGACATGTCGGAGTACATGGAGCGCCATACGGTGTCGCGTCTCATCGGCGCGCCTCCCGGCTATGTCGGCTTCGATCAGGGCGGATTGCTGACTGACGGCGTCGATCAACATCCACACTGCGTGCTTCTGCTCGACGAGGTCGAGAAGGCGCATCCGGATTTGTTCAACATTCTGTTGCAGGTCATGGATCACGGGAAGCTGACCGACCACAATGGCAAGCAGATCGACTTCCGTAATGTCATCCTGATCATGACGACGAATGCGGGTGCTGCCGATATGGCGAGAGCCGCCATCGGCTTCGGATCGTCGAAGCGGGAAGGCGACGACATGGAGGCGATAAACCGCCTGTTCTCGCCGGAGTTCCGCAACCGTCTCGACGCGATCATCCCGTTTGGTTCGCTGCCTATCCCGGTTGTGCATCAGGTGGTCCAGAAGTTCGTCATGCAATTGGAAGCTCAACTCTCCGAGCGGGGCGTTACATTTGACCTGTCGCCCGAAGCGATCGCCTGGCTTGCCGACAAGGGCTATGATGAGCGTATGGGCGCGCGTCCGCTTGCCCGGGTCATACAGGAACACATCAAGAAGCCGTTGGCCGAGGAGGTCTTGTTCGGCAAGCTCCGCAAGGGCGGCACGGTCAAGGTGACTGTCGAGACGAAGGAATCCGGCGAAACAGGTCTGAAGCTGGAGTCACTCGCTGACGAAGTGCCGGTCAAGCCCAAGAAAGAGGAGCCCAGGAAGGATTCCGCGCCCAGAAAGCCTGCCACGCGGAAGGTGGCAAGGAAGCCGACCGTTCAAGGTTCTCAAGGTCCATCCGGCAGTAAAGATGGAGGCAAGCGCAGCCTCGTGCCGCAATTGCCCCGCAAGAACTGACTGGCGAGGCGGAGGCTTCGTGCTCGAAGCCTCCGCCGATGCCGTTGGCGGCGATTGAAGCATTGCCGCCCACTTTGCACGTGTTAGCGACCGTTCGCTTGTCAGATAGTCCGTGAAAACAATGGCTTAGAGCGGTGTTTCAACGCGACGCCATCATGCTCTACTGCATCGGTCCGAAAATCGGAATCGATTTTCGGTAAGCACGATGCATAGATTCAGAGAGCTACAGCGTCCTTTGCGCGTCCGAAGGACGCGCGGCGCTGTAAGCTGCGGCCGATGCCCGAGTTGGCTTACCTTCACACGACGCCTGCCGGTCGCCGCAACTGGTATCTGCGCGGCGTCCGCGCAGCATTCTCCGTTCCCGGGTTGATCCTCAACAGTGCATTTGTGGGTTTCGCTGGTCTTGTCCTCGTTTTTGGCCCTCGTATTCGGTGGTTGAAGATTGAGACCAAGGGATTCATGGCGCCTTAACTGGCCATTCGTAAGCTGCGTGCGGGTTGGGGTGTCGAGATGGCTGAAGTTTATCCTGAAGAACCGGGGTCTTCCGGGTCCGACCGTTGGGCCGACCGTCAGACGGCGGTGAAGGTTCTGGTTATAGCGGCGATCCTTGCGGTCAACGCCGTTTGGATCGCGGTCTCGGATTTCCGTTTCGACACGGCCAGCGGCGCCAAGGCTGTGGCTACGGCAGGCTTCCTGGCGGCAGTCGCCTTGTTCTACAGGGTATGGCGACCGATCAGGAAGTTCGAGGCTTTGTGTACCGAAACGGCGTTGCTCCTGGCGTTCTCCGCTTCAGCCGCGACACTTAGCTACCTGATGACCTCACTCAACCTTCCGCTCATCGACAACCGGCTGCTCTCGGTTGACGCGGCACTTGGATTTGACTGGATCGGCTATATCGATTTCGTCAACGCTCGGCCGTGGCTGGGCGCCGTTTTCTCAGCCGTATACGTGACGACCCTTGGCCAGGTTGCGTTGACGGTCGTCGCCTTCGGGATGACCGGCAATCTGGAGCGGATGCGGCATTTCGTGTCCGCGGTCATGCTCGGCGCGCTCATCTGCATCGTTGTCTCGGCCATCTTGCCATCCGCGGGCGCGCTCGGCACGCTGCGTCCGCCCACAGACTTCCTTGCAGCCAACCAGCCGATCGTGGACCTGGACTATAAGCAGGTCTTTTTCGATCTGCGGAGCGGGGCCGACCGTTTCATCTCTCTCGACTCCCTTCACGGTCTCATCGCCTTCCCATCCTATCACTGCACGCTTTCCGCGTTGATTGTGATCGCTTTTTTCGGCTACGGCGCGTGGTTCTGGCCGGTGCTCGTTCTTAATCTGGCAGTCATCCTCTCTACGCCGGTCGATGGTGGCCATCACCTCAGCGACGCCATAGGCGGGGTTCTTGCCGCGCTCGTTTCGTGGGCGCTAGTCGGGTTGACGTCCAGACAATCCGCAATTCGTGTGCGGGACCCCGCGTTGCAGGCTGCGAAATAGAGATGGAAAACGCCGGGCGGGACGTCATTTCAGTGAGTGCCGCCACGACGAACTTCGCGGCCTATTCGTCAGTCGCCAGGTACTGCAGGGACATCGGGATTGATCTTATTCGCGCCAACTGGCGCGCACAGGGCGCGTTCCTGCTCGTCTCGTCCGCGGTCTTGGTCGCGCGGCTCCTTCTGATGCCAGGCTCTGCTGGCGTGATGTTGCAGACGCTGCATCTCAGTCTGCAGCCCTTTGTGGCGGCATCGACGCTCGCCATTTGCGGGTATCTTTTCTTCAAGACCCTGGAAACAAGATCTCTGTCGGACAGTTTCACGTATCTCTGGTCCGACGTCTTTACGTGGCGCAACGCAACCACGGCCATTCCGGCTTTCGTGATGGTGGGCGCGACCATGAATTGCTTTACCATGTTCAAATCCAACATCCCGGACTTCCAGCCCTACGAATTGGACATCGTATTCGCTCCTATTGATCGCATGCTGCACTTCGGCGTCGATCCCTGGCGCATCACGGAGTACCTGATTGGATATGGCTCGATTACCAAGCTCCTGGATACGATCTACTATCTCTGGTTCTTTGCCGTATTTATCTCGGTCACCGTTTGCATCGGAACGCCGGCCAATCCGAAATTCCGGCACCGGTTCCTTCTAGGCTACGTTCTCAGTTGGAGCGTGTTGGGCATTGCATGCGCCATGGCGCTCTCCTCGGCCGGACCGATCTATTTTGACCGGATTTACGGAGCACCGTCGGAGTTCACTCCCTTGATTGAAAACCTGGGTCGTGTGAGCGCCGACTTTGGCTTGACCACGATGTTCGTCCGCGAGGCGCTGTGGTTGGACTACACGATGGACATCGAGGGGACGATTTCCGGTATCTCGGCCATGCCTTCGGTTCACAACGCCATGTGTGTCCTGCTGTTTCTTGCCGCGCGGCATATCGACCGGCGCCTGGCCGCTGCCGCCGCGATTTTTGCCCTTCTGATATTTACTGGATCAGTGCATCTCGGATGGCACTACGCCATCGATGCCTACATTTCCCTTTTCGGTGTGCTTGTGATCTGGAAAGTGGCCGGCTTTCTTACGAACAAATCGGAAGCTGCGACGGTTGGCTGAATTTTGGACCGGGAGCGCCGCGCTGCGCGCGTGTCCTCGTCCCTCTCAGAGATATTGAGCGACTGTCTTGCCGGCCTTCAGGAACCGAAGCGGATCCAGGGCTTGGCCCTTACGACGCACTTCGTAGTGGATATGGGGGCCTGTCGAGCGGCCAGTACTTCCCGATTCTCCGACGACGTCGCCGTTCTTGATCTTCTGGCCGGGCTTGACGAGGATGCGGCTCATATGAGCGTAGCGGCTGGAAAAGCCGTTTCCGTGGTCGATCTCGACCATACGGCCATAGCCGCCGCTCCGGCCAGCCTTGACGACAGTGCCCGGCGCGGTGGCATGAACTCGAGTGCCGACCGGAGCCCTGAAATCCATGCCTGAATGGAAGGCGGGCTGCCTGAGGATCGGGTCGCGGCGGATGCCGAAGGTGCTCGTAATGGTGAGCCCTGGCGCAGGATTCCCGATCGGCAGTTTCTGCGCTTCTTTCTTGACGGCTTCGAGAGCATTGAGCGCGCCGTCGAGCTCCTTCACCTTGGCGTCGAAAATGGCGGTCTTGTCGATTGTCACCAACGGTCCGCCCACGGCCTCCTGACCGTAGTCGAGATCGAGTGAAAGCCCTGCGGATCCAAGCGCCTCCTTGATAGCGTCGGCCGTCTGATAGGCATTATCCGCCAGCGTATCGATACGAACCAGCTGCTCGTCCTCGATCGTGCGTAGCGACTGGTTGATCGTCACAAAAAGCTTGTCGGCGCGATCGGCAACCGACTCTACCGCCACGGCCTTTTTAGCCGACCAGAACGAGAAAGGCGTTGCCGCGGGCGGCGGGACGGCGGAAGCGGATGCGAAAGCCGTCATGGTCGGGGCGCTCGGAAGCGCGGCACGGTTATCGGGCTTGTCCGCCGGGATGGGCGCTACATCGGGAGAGGCTTCAGCCTCCGCGCGCTCAAGCATCGGGCCTATGCGGCCGTGGCGCTGATAGAGCTGGGTCTGCCGCTCGATAAGCTCGCTGACTTTGCTCTCCATCAGGTGTTGATCAAGCAGTTGGCGGCTCGTGATGCGGTCAACATGGGCGCGAAGGGCCGAGATGCGATCCTCGTACGCCTGCTGGACACGGGCCTGCCGGGCAGCTGTCGCGCCGATGAGGTCGTCGCGCAGGACGAGATAGGAGGTGGCCAGCACATAACCGATCGTAATGGCGGCAACTGCCGAGCCGGCGAATGCGACGAGCCATGGGCGGACCGTAAAATGCCTGATCTCGTCACCGCGCGCGATGATGACTGTATGAGGTTCTTTGCGTCTTCCGAAGACTGCTGACTGACCAGAGTTTGCCACAGGGGGAATGCTTCCATGCCGAGAGATCACCGACATGTCGATTACACATTGTTAGGGTTAACAAAGGTTTGCGGCCTTCATGCAAAGTGCGAAGAGAGGTTGGAACGCGGTTCGGCCTGGGACAAAAGAAAGCCCGCCGAATGGCGGGCTTAACTGGTCGCTGCTTAGGCAAACTCTATTGAGCTGACGTCACCACTTTCGACGTTCGCTTCAATCTAGAAATAACCAAAGAAGGATGATGATCGGGATGGGAATTCCGAGCAGCCAAAGAAGAACTCCGCGAAGCATTTTCTTCTCCTTTTTCGCGTTGTGAGGAGGAAACGTTGTGTTTCCGCAAGAGTTCCCTGAGCGTCCGTCGCCGCTATGTGGCCTTCCAATCCGCACCGCCGCGTCTTTGGTTTGTGTACCGGGTACCGATCGGTCGTAGGACCGCTGGCCTTAAAGTGCTTTCACAGCTGCCAGCACTTCGTCCGCATGACCCGGCACCCTCACTTTGCGCCAGATTCGGGCGATTCGCCCGTCTGCACCGATCAGGAACGTTGCGCGTTCGACGCCCATGTATTTGCGGCCAAACATGCTTTTTTCGACCCACAGATTATAGGCTTCAATCGCTTTGCGTTCTTCATCCGCGGCCAAATCGACTGAAAGATTGTACTTGGTCTTGAATTTGCCATGCTTCTTGGTGCTGTCGGGTGATATACCGATGACCACCGCGCCGGCCTTGTCGAATTCTGGTCTCAACCGGGAAAAGTCTATCGCCTCGGCGGTGCAGGAGGTCGTGTCGTCCTGAGGATAGAAGTAAACAACGACCGGCTTGCCCAGGAACGCCTTCATTGAAAGAAGACGGCCGTCAGCAGTTGGAAGCTCGAATTGCGGGGCTTGCTGCCCTGTGCGAAGCTCGGCCATTGGATGCTCCTGAGGTTACGTGGGTGCGCTAACTGGATATAGGGTGTCCCAGGATTCGTCCATGACCGAGTTTAGATGGCGGAAAACCGCGTGAACCAAGAGGTTCAGAGACACGAGAAAGTCCGGTTCCGGCAGGAAGACATCACCTGTCTGACGACATTTCCCTCGGCGGAAGGGCAGGGGCACCTTCTCGCGAGACGTCCAGTCTCGACCAGGATCATGCGCGGGTTCGGAATTGGCGCCGCGGTAGCCGGCGCACTATTAGCTGTGCTCGTTCTCGCCGTTTTCATGATCGGGATGTCCGGTCTCGGCGCCGACCGGCTGCGCCGGGAGGCGGAAGCCGCCATCCAGCAATTCGCCGGCGTTGATGTCGCGGCAACGATCGGGCCTGCCAATCTGTCGCTCGACAGTTCGCGCTTCCTTGCACTCGAAGTCCAAGACGTGAAGTTCGCTTCGCCAACGGATGGAGTGGCCATGGTGGATGCCGGACGGGTCCGCTTCGGCGTGCAATTCTGGCCGTTGATGTCGGGGCGCGTCAGACTGGGTAGCGCGACGATCAGCGATGCCCGTATCATCCCTGACGCCCTTCCAACGCGCGAGGGACCTGACTGGAAGGCGACGCTCTTCAATCCCGACGGACTGATCGATCCCGATCGCGTTACGACCGTTCTCTTAGAAGGACTTCATCATGCATTCGACGCGATGGAGCTTGGCTCCACGCGATCCGTCGAACTCGACAATGTCGAATTCGTCCTGCCGGAAGGCGGCCGGATGCGGAACATTCTCATCTCAGGTGCGCGGCTCCATCAGTCTACGGACGGTGAGCTTTCCGTTACCGCCGAGGTCGAGATCGACGCCCGGGCCTTCTCGCTCGAAGGAACCGCCAAACGAGATTTGGTGTCGAAGCGGATTTCCAACCTTGATCTGCGGCTTACTGCGCCGGCTGTCGACGCGGCAAGCGACGCGGAGGGCACTCAGTCAGCAAACTCGAGCGGAAGCCGCATCGGTGCGGTTGAGATAGCGGTGACGGGCAGCGAAGGGATAGGCAGCGAGCCCTCCCGGCTTTCGGCGAAGATCAATTTGACGCAATCGGTGCTCGACCTTGGTTCGCGCGGCAAGCTGATGGGGGATATGCAAATTGCCGCGCTTTTGGCCACAGGCTCGGGAAAGGTCGAGATAGAACGGTTGCATTTGACGACCGGGCGATCACAATTCAATTTTCAGGGCGCCATCGGTCCAGCACCTCGGGCGGAAGGCGAGCTGGCCAGCTATCGCTACGAGCTTGTAAGCGACGACTCGACGGTCGCCCCGGAGGATTCTCCGGAACCCGCCTTGCAATTGCTGGCAAGAATTTCGGGCCGCTACGATCCGCTCAAGAACCTGCTCAGGGCTGACCAGCTTGGCATCCGCACCGGCTCGGGCGAATTGATGGGCACGGCATCGCTGGAATTTGCCGAGGGAAGAGCCCCCGGCATCACCCTTGAGATGACTGTGCCGCACATGCCGGCGGCGCATCTGAAGCAGCTGTGGCCATGGTTTGCTGCAAGCGGCGCGCGCCGTTGGGTTTTGAACAATGTCTTCGGCGGGCAGGTGACGAGCAGCCGCCTTCACTATGGCGTGGCGGTCGGGCGCATCGGCAACGGCATTCCGCTCAACCATGACGAAGTCTCCGGTACATTCAATGTTGAAGGTACGCGCTTCGACATTACCGGTCGCATCCCCCCGGTGCGAGACGCCCGTGGATCGGTCGATTTTCGCGGCAATGATATCGACATCGCTTTGTCGTCGGGCAGTGTATTCATGACGAACGGGCGGTCGGTTGCGGCGAGCAACGGCAAACTCATCGCCCGCAATGTCAACCGGCGGCCGGTTATCGGCGATCTCGACATCGACATTACCGGAGATGCCGACGCCGTGGCGGAACTCGCTTCCTACGAGCCAATCAATGCCATGCGGCATGTCGGGCTGGCGCCTGAGGAATTCTCCGGCAAGGTCGAAGGCCACGTGAAGGCGGATATCCCGCTGCAAAAGGGTATCGATACGAGCACGCTCGATTGGTTGGTCTCCCTCAATTATCGCGGCCTTGGAATAACGAAGCCCTTTGACGGACAGAAGGTGACGGGAGCCGAGGGAACAATCGTCATTGATCCGACGAAGGCCGTGATCGCGGCAAAAGCGCAGCTCAACGGGGCGCCGGCCGAAATTGCGATGATCGAGCCCATCAACGATCGCGGGCCCAAGCGACAACGCGACATCACCGTGACTTTGAACGACAAGGCGCGCGAGGCGTTGATCCCTGGGCTGGGATCGATGTTGTCAGGCCCGGTTAAGGTCGGTTTTAGTTCCGGCGTAGGCCCCAAGCAGGACATCAAGGCCGACCTTACGGGGGCAAAGCTCAACATTCCCTGGGCCGGATGGAACAAGGGCGCTGGCATTCCCGCTGACGTGAGCTTCGCGCTCGACAAGTCGCAGGATGGCATTGTTAAGCTGTCGGGGTTCAAGCTTGCAGGCAAAAGCTTTGCGGTCGAAGGTGGCATCACACTGGCCAAGGGCGAACTTTCGAGCGCGAACTTCGATACAGTGAGACTCAACCGCGGCGACGACGTCTCGCTCGTCTTAAGACGCTCCGGCAAGGGTTACGATGTCGACATAAGAGGTAACGCGCTTGATGCCCGTGCGGTGATCAAGCAGTTTACCGCCGGCGCCGAAAAGGCCACTCAATCGACCGGGGCTATCCCGATCTCGCTAAGCGCGAAGATCGACACACTAAGTGGTTTTCACGGCGAGCAGCTCTCCAACGTCAAGCTCGACTATCGCGGCATCGGCGGAAAGGTGCTCGGCATGGAAGTGTCCGCGGTAACGAAGTCCGGTGCTGCCGTGACCCTCGGCAACAACATGAAGGGCGACCGGCGAACGATGGACATGCAGTCTCCGGATGCTGGCGCGATCCTGCGGTTCCTGGACATTTATGAACATATGCAGGGCGGGACGATCAAATTGGCGCTTGCCGGCAACGCCAATGGCCCTCTCAAGGGTAACGTCGATGCGGTGGATTTCTGGGTGGTGGACGAACCGAAGCTGCGCTCCATTGTGTCGACCGCGCCAGCCGGCGACGACCGCAGCCTTAACGAGGCGGTCAAACGCGATATCGACACGTCGCGAGTCCAGTTCGAGCGAGGCTATGCCGAGATCGAGAAGGGCGACGGCTATCTTAGCCTTGGGAGAGGCGTCCTGCGCGGCCCAATGATCGGCACCACGTTCCAGGGCACGCTCTACGATACCCGAGGCAATATGGCCATGACCGGAACTTTCATGCCCGCCTATGGCCTCAATCGGTTGTTCGGCGAATTGCCTCTGGTGGGCATGATCCTCGGCAACGGGCGTGACCGGGGGCTGATCGGCGTCACTTACAAACTGTCTGGCGACGCCAAGTCGCCGAACCTTCAGATCAATCCGCTTTCCGTAATTGCACCAGGCATTTTCCGGTCGATCTTCGAATATCGGTAAAGCACCCCGAACTTCGGGATCAGGTCGGCCGCACGAGCACGTGCTTCTTCTTGCCCAGCGAAAGCTTGATGACGCCCTCCCGGGTGAGATCCTCGCGGGTGACGAGCCGGCGTTCGTCCGAAACCTGCTGGTCGTTCAGCCGCACACCGCCACCCTGCACCTGACGGCGTGCCTCTCCGTTCGACGCCACAAGGCCCGCGCTGACGAACAAGGACAGAATGCCGATGCCCGCCTCCAGTGCGTCGCTCGCTACCTCCACCGTGGGCAGCGTATCGGCCAGCGCGCCTTCCTCGAAAGTCTTGCGGGCTGTCTCCTGCGCCTGTTCGGCGGCCGTGCGGCCGTGGAGCATAGCCGTGATTTCTGTCGCAAGAACCTTCTTGGCGTCGTTGATTTCGGCTCCGCCGAGCGCGGACAGCCGCGCAACCTCATCCATCGGCAGCGTTGTGTAGAGCTTCAGGAAGCGCCCGACATCCGCGTCCTCCGTGTTGCGCCAGTACTGCCAGAAATCGTAG
Organism: uncultured Alphaproteobacteria bacterium; assembly: GCA_963735385.1. GTDB lineage: Bacteria > Pseudomonadota > Alphaproteobacteria > Rhizobiales > Rhizobiaceae > CAVTKY01. The sequence goes on from CAVTKY010000014.1 coordinate 212,477, forward strand.
GGGCTCATCATATCCGGATCGAGCCAGACCGCGCCGGATGCGGTCTTGCCCATTTTGGCGCCGGAGGAGGTGGTCAGCAGCGGTGACGTCAGCGCGTAGAGCTGCGGGGTGCCGAGCCGATGGCCCAGATCGATGCCGTTGACGATGTTGCCCCACTGGTCGGAGCCGCCCATCTGCAGCCGCACCTCGTACCGCCTGTTAAGCTCGACGAAGTCGTAAGCCTGCAGGATCATGTAATTGAATTCTAGGAAGGACAGTGATTGTTCCCGGTCCAGCCTGAGCTTGACGGAATCGAAAGCCAGCATCCGGTTGACCGAGAAGTGCCGGCCGACGTCACGCAGGAAGTTGACGTAGTTGATCTCCATCAGCCAGTCGGCATTGTTGACCATGATGGCGTCCGACCGGCCCCCGCTGAAGTTCAAGTAGGGCTCGAAATTCCGGCGGATACCAACAAGGTTGTCTTCGATGTCCTGCGGCGTCAGCAGCTTGCGCGCCTCGTCCTTGAACGATGGATCGCCGATCATCGATGTGCCGCCGCCCATCAGCGCGACCGGCCGGTGGCCGGTCTGCTGCATCCAGTGGAGCATCATGATCTGGATCAGCGAGCCGGCATGCAGGCTCCTTGCCGTCGCATCGAAGCCAATATAGGCAGCCACTGTTTCCTTGGCGAAGAGTTCGTCCAGGCCGACTTCATCGGAAACTTGCTGAATGAAGCCGCGCTCTGACAGGATGCGCAGGAAATCGGACTTGAAGGCGGACATTGTTTTCTCTTGGCGGATGATGGGTTCGTTCGATCCGGCATGGCTTGGCCGAAGCTGGCGCTTTAGCATCGGAAGCCACGGAATCACAAGGATGGCGACGTCATGGCGCTGAAGACGGCGATCGGATTGATGAGCGGAACCTCGATGGACGGGATCGATCTCGCCATCTTGCGCACCGACGGCGTCAACCGGATTGAGTTCGGACCATCCGCTGCGATCGCTTACGAATCTCAATTTCGCTGGCGCATCGAGGCGTCATTGGAGACGGCCAAGTCGATCGTCCACCGCGACGATCGCCCGGGCGATCTTGATAATCTGGAAGAGGATATCACGCTGCGCCATGCGGCGGCGGTCGCAGACTTTCGACGCTCCTTACCTGCTGAATGGCAGTCACCCGACCTGATAGGCTTCCATGGGCAGACCGTGCTGCATCGGCCGCAAGCGGGAGTGACAGTGCAGCTCGGCGACGGGCGATTGCTTGCCCGTAAAACCGGCATTCCGGTCATCTATGACATGCGCGCCAAAGATATGGCGCATGGCGGGCAGGGCGCTCCGCTTGTGCCGGCCTATCATGCTGCGTTGGCGCGATCGCTGCCAGAGCCGTTTGCCGGTCGCTGCCCGACAGTCTTTATTAACGTCGGAGGCATTTCCAACATCACCTATGTCCCGCGCAGCGGCGATCCGGTCGCCTTCGACACCGGCCCCGGCAACGCGTTGATCGATCAGTGGGTGTCGCGCGAAGGCGGCGTCCCCTTCGATTCCGGTGGCGCAATCGCCAGTGAGGGCGGGATCGTGACCGAGGTGGTCAAGCACTACCTCGACAACCCGTTTTTCGGGAAGTCCGGACCTAAGTCGCTCGATCGCAGTGATTTCACCCTGGCGTTCGCCGAAGGCCTTGAACTTGCTGACGGCGCGCGCACGCTCGCCAAAGTGTCCGCCGAGGCGATCCTGAAGTCGGTCGAACATTTGCCCGAGCGGCCAAAGCTCTGGATTGTCTGCGGTGGCGGGCGGAAAAACCCGCACATCGTCGGCGATTTGCGCGACGGTGCGTCAAGAGGAGGGGCAGAGGTGATCCTTGCGGAGGATGCAGGCCTGAACGGCGACGCGACCGAGGCCGAGGCCTGGGCTTATCTGGCGGTTAGATCGGTGCTTGGTCTGCCTCTGACCTTTCCGGGGACGACAGGTTGCCGAGTGCCGGTGAGCGGCGGGTTGCGAGTAGAACCTTGATACCGACCGAACACCTCGTCGAAGTTTCATAAGCGCCGATCTGTTTGACACGACTGATTCCGCAGTTGGCGACGACGATGATCTGCCGTCTTCGATTGGCAGCGCTCGCTATAGGGCATGAAGAATTACCGCTGCTTGCGGTTGGCGATTCTTCAGTCACGAATAGTCTTGGTCATCGCATTTTAGGGGCGCATCTACCGGTAGTCTCGGTTGAGATGTTTTTTATCGATTTGACGAGAACCTATAACTATAAAATAACGTTTACTTGAAAAGTAAATTATGTAATATTTACGTATATCGTATCCTTGTTGCTTTGTTCCGCAAATTTCGGTGTGGAGGATCGCATGGCCAAGCGCGATATCAAGATTGCAAACTTCAATCTGTTGAACCTGAACCTTCCGAACACGCCGATCTACGATGACCCGGGTTGGACGCCGGAACAATACGCAGCCAAGATTGCATTTTCATCACGCGCGCTCGACGCCATTGATGCCGATGTGATTGGTTTCGAGGAATGCTGGGATGCAAAGGTCCTCGACGACATCTTTGCGGCTCCAGGCCTAAGCGGCAAATATGATCTGGTTGCGCGAACCCTTAATCCACGAGGTATCCAGGTCGCGTTGGCCGCAAAGAAGGGCCTCATCAAAGGCGAGCCCATCTGGATAGAAGAATTCCCGGAGACCGCGCGCTTTGTCGATTTGCAGGAAGCGCGTGACGCCAAGGAGTCGGTCACTGTCACGATCAGCCGGTTTTCACGTCCCTTGTTGCGCGTTGTCGTCAACAAGGCCGCAGGCACGCCGGACATTGTTTTTTATGTTGCGCATCTGAAATCCAAGGGACCGACGACGCTCAAGAGGAACCCGGATAATCCGGTACAGAAGGCGCACAGTTTCATCGCGCAAACCGTGGTATCCCACGTTCGCCGTATGGTCGAAGCTGGCGCGTTTCGCGCCATTCTCGACGCCGAAATGAAAGGCAATGACAAACCGGTCGTCATTGTCGGCGATCTGAATGACGCTACGCTATCGGTGTCGACGGAATTGCTATCCGGCAATCCGGGGTACCGGTTCTTTGCAAAGAGTACGGCAGGTCTCAAATCCGACACCGGGCTTTACACGGTCGAGAAGCTGCAGCAGTTGCGATCGTTCCGGCACGTTTATTACACGCACATTTTCAAGAACCAGATGGAGTCACTCGACCACATCATGGTGTCTGATCTCGTTCTATGATCATTCTTCCATTCGCAAATGGTCATTCCGCGAAATGCAGGTGTTCAACGACCATCTGACAGCGACCGAGGTCGAACGGAAACGGCTCGGCTACAATGACCACGGGATCATCGTGGCCCGATTCGATTGGAACCCAATGGTCGAGGAAGCCGAGAAGATTGTCGCCGAAGAGGGGGCGAATAACTGATGCGGCTGGTTCAAACTCGGCCGAGTGCCTACCTCAGCCGCTTCGGCCGCGGGTCGGCCAGTTCGCCGGCGAGACGGCGGTCGAGATAGTCCGCGCATTCCTCGAGCAGAAGGTCGGCTTCGTTGGAAAAGAAATGATTGGCGCCGGGGAGTGTCTTCTGCGTGATGGTTATGCCCTTCTGCGTATGGAGCTTGTCCACCAGCCCCTGGACATCCTTGGGCGGCGCGACCTTGTCAGCGTCGCCATGGATGATCAGACCGGATGACGGGCAGGGCGCCAGGAACGAGAAGTCGTAGATATTGGGCTGGGGCGCGATGGAAATGAAGCCCTCGATCTCGGGACGGCGCATCAGAAGCTGCATGCCGATCCAGGCGCCGAACGAATAGCCGGCAACCCAGCAGGATTTGGAATCGGGATGCAGGGACTGGATCCAATCGAGCGCGGCGGCCGCGTCCGACAATTCGCCGGTACCATGGTCGAATTCGCCCTGGCTGCGCCCGATGCTGCGGAAATTGAAGCGCAGTGTCGTAAAATTGCGTTTCTGGAACATGTAAAAGAGGTCGTAGACGATCTTGTTGTTCATCGTGCCGCCAAATTGCGGATGCGGATGCAGCACGATGGCGATGGGGGCATTCTTCTCTGTCGACGGCTGATAGCGGCCCTCAAGACGACCTGCAGGACCGGCAAAAATGACCTCGGGCATGAATGACTCCAATCGCTCAGGAAGTGGACAGCGCCGACGGGAGAAATCGATCTCCAGCCTTGACGAGTCGCAGGTCGCTCCATAGAAGCTAGTTTAGAATTGTTCAAAACTGGGATGGCATCGCCGCCCCGTATTGACGAAGCGGGTAGATAGGACGGCTGACCTTGTAATTTCAAGGAAAAACGCCGAACTGCCCGTAAATGCAGACGGACAGGGCAAATCGTTAAGAAATGGCCGGACACCGAGCCTATCTCGACTACAATGCCAGCGCGCCACTCCTCGCCACGGCTCGCGCGGCGATGCTTGCTGCGCTCGAAGCTGACGCGAATCCGTCGTCCGTCCACATCGAGGGGCGCGCCGCGCGCCGGCTGATAGAAGAAGCACGGCGGCGTGTAGCCGCTCTTGTCAATGCGAAGCCCGAGCATGTGGTGTTCACCTCAGGCGCTACCGAAGCCGCATCCACCCTTTTGACCCCCGACTGGCAGATGGGCCGCGGGGCAACGCGCATGGCGAAACTCTATGTATCCGCCGCCGACCATCCCTGCATCCTGAGCGGCGGGCGCTTTCCACGCGAGCACGTGGACGTGCTTCCTGTCGACGACCAGGGAGTGATCGATCTTGACGCGCTGAGCAAAGCGCTGGCGCGGCATGATCGCTCAACAGGATTGGCGCTCGTGGCGATTCATCTGGCGAACAACGAGACTGGCGTTGTCCAACCCGCGCGCGAAATTGCTGTAGCCGTCAAGAATGCAGGCGGCGTTCTGGTGCTCGATGCCGTCCAGGCGGCAGGGCGAATTCCTATCGATATATCAGACGGTTGTGCTGATTTTCTCATCATCTCTTCGCACAAGATCGGCGGGCCGAAAGGAGCAGGGGCGGTGATCGGTGCATCCGACCTGTTGATGCCCCGCCCACTGATAACCGGCGGTGGCCAGGAAAAGGGCCATCGCGCGGGAACGGAGAACCTTGCAGCCATTGCCGGATTTGGCGCTGCCGCGAGCGAAGCCTTAAGCGCGCTGAGTGCGGCGGGTACTGTCCGGGCAAGGCGTGACGCGATCGAGACGGCGGTGCTTTCGCAGGCGCCAGACGCGGAAATTTTTGGCGCCGGCGCGGAGCGGCTGCCGAACACGACTTTCTTCGCTGTTCCCGGCCTGAAAGCGGAAACGGCTCAGATTGGATTCGACCTCGCCGGAATCGCGCTTTCAGCGGGTTCTGCCTGTTCCTCCGGCAAGGTCGGACCGAGCCACGTTTTGAAGGCGATGGGACGGGATGCGAACCTTGGCGCGCTGCGTGTCTCGATCGGCCGCGCGACCAGCGATGCGGAAATCGCTCTTTTCAGCGCAGCGCTTGCCGGGATATTGGCGCGCCGGGCCGGTAGGACAAAAGCGGCGTAAAGCCGCATGGACATGCGGGCCGAAAGGCCTGTGAACGCCGTGCTTTTCACACACTCCGGGGTGAATTCCCGGGCGAAAGGCACTATATGGGACTTACGCCGCACTGCGGTGCCATAGTTCGAAAACTGCCGGGCCTTGACCCCGGTGTGGATGGAGAGCGCTGATGCCTGCTGTGCAGGAGACGATCGAGCAGGTCCGCAAGATCGATGTGGACCAGTACAAATACGGCTTTGAAACACTGATCGAGACCGACAAGGCTCCCAAAGGCCTTAGCGAGGACATCATCCGTTTTATCTCGGCCAAGAAGAACGAGCCGGAATGGATGCTCGAATGGCGTCTCGGCGCGTTTCGCCGCTGGCTGACGCTCGAAGAGCCCACTTGGGCGCGCGTCGACTATCCGAAGATCGATTTCCAGGACATTTACTATTACGCCGCCCCGAAGAACCAGAGCGGCCCGAAGTCGCTCGCCGAGGTGGATCCCGAAATCCTCAAAGTCTACGAAAAGCTCGGTATCCCGCTGATAGAGCAGGAGATTTTGGCTGGCGTACAGAAGAGCGACGACGCTTCCGAGCTCGATGAGGCCAATGACAATGTTTACAAGTCGGGCCGTGTTGCCGTCGACGCTGTCTTCGATTCAATCTCGGTTGTCACGACCTTCAAGGATGAGTTGGCAAAGGCCGGCGTGATCTTCTGCTCGATCTCCGAAGCCATCCGCGAACACCCGGAACTGGTGAAGAAATATCTCGGCTCCGTTGTGCCGACGACCGACAATTTCTACGCCACGCTGAACTCCGCCGTATTTACCGATGGCTCTTTCGTTTTCGTGCCGAAGGGCGTTCGTTGTCCCATGGAGCTCTCGACCTATTTCCGCATCAACGAGAAGAACACCGGCCAGTTCGAGCGCACCTTGATCATCGCGGAAGAGGGCGCCTACGTCTCTTACCTTGAAGGCTGCACGGCTCCGCAGCGCGACGAAAACCAGCTTCATGCGGCTGTGGTCGAACTGATCGCTTTGGACGATGCCGAAATCAAATATTCGACTGTCCAGAACTGGTATCCGGGCGACGCTCAGGGCAAGGGCGGCATTTACAACTTCGTCACCAAGCGAGGCGATTGCCGTGGTGACCGCTCGAAGATTTCATGGACGCAGGTCGAGACCGGATCGGCGATCACATGGAAATATCCGTCATGCATTCTGCGCGGCGACGACAGCCAGGGCAATTTCTACTCAATCGCGGTGTCGAATGGCTACCAGCAGGTCGATAGCGGCACCAAGATGATACATCTCGGCAAGAACACCAGGAGCCGGATCATCTCCAAGGGCATCGCCGCAGGGTTCTCGCAAAATACCTATCGCGGCCAGGTGTCGGCGCATCGCAAGGCGGAGAACGCCCGCAATTTCACCAATTGCGACAGCCTGTTGATCGGCGACCGATGCGGTGCGCACACCGTGCCATATATCGAGGCGAAGAACTCGTCGGCCAAGTTCGAGCACGAGGCGACGACGTCCAAGATTTCGGACGATCAGAAGTTCTACGTCATGCAGCGCGGCATTCCAGAGGAGGAAGCGATCGCACTCATCGTCAATGGCTTCGTCAAGGAAGTCATTCAGGAACTGCCGATGGAATTCGCCGTCGAGGCGCAGAAGCTGATCGGCATAAGCCTTGAGGGAAGTGTGGGGTGATGGCGAAGAAACCGGTCATCAACTTCGCCGATGTGCCGCTCCAGGACACCGGCAATGGTGATGCATTCTCGGCCAAGGTTGGCAGTTTTGGCGGCCTGATTGGATCGACGGGCATCGGCTGCATGCTGCATGTCGTGGAGCCGGGCAAGAAGGCGTTTCCTTTCCACGCGCATCACCAGATCCATGAGCTTTTCATTATCCTGGAAGGCGAGGGCGAGTATCGCTTCGGCGGCGAGCGGTATCCGGTGAGGCAGGGCGACGTCCTCGCGGCTCCGACCGGCGGACCAGAGCACGGGCACCAGATTCTGAACACCGGCGCTGTGACCCTGAAATATCTGGGCGTTTCCACGACGACCGACACCGAAGTGGTCGAATATCCGGATTCCGGCAAGTTTGGTGTCACGTCGCGCTATGATTGGTCGACCGGCAAGGGTGGGGTTCGCCACCTTGGGCGCCCGGGCACCAGCCTTGGCTACTATGACGGCGAAAAATGATAGCGCCGGCGCGAATGACGAGGCCATGGTCATGATCTTCGACCTGGCCAGCGTCATCAGTATCGGCAACATCGTTGACGAAAAACACACCGCCCCTATGGGCGTCCGCATCTGAATTAACGGAACGCACAATGCTTGAAATCAGAAATCTCCACGCCCGCATCGCTGAAGACGGCACTGAAATCATCCGGGGCCTGAACCTGACCGTGCAAGCCGGCGAGGTTGCCGCGATCATGGGCCCGAACGGCTCCGGCAAGTCGACGCTGTCCTATGTGCTGGCGGGCCGGGACGACTACGAAGTGACCGAGGGCGACATTCTCTATAACGGCCACTCGATCCTTGAAATGGATCCCGCCGAGCGCGCGGCAGCCGGCATTTTCCTGGCTTTCCAGTATCCGATGGAAATACCGGGCGTCGCGACGATGGAATTCCTTAAGGTGGCGATGAATGCGCAGCGCAAGGCTCGCGACGAGGAGCCGTTGAAGATTCCGGAGCTGCTGAAGAAGGTCAAGGAAGCGGCCGGATTGCTCCATATGGACATGGGCATGCTGAAAAGGCCGCTGAATGTGGGCTTTTCGGGCGGCGAGAAAAAGCGCGCCGAAATCCTGCAGATGAAGCTCCTGGAGCCGAAGCTCTGCGTGCTCGACGAAACCGATTTCGGGTCTGGATATCGATGCGCTGAAGATTGTCGCCGATGGCGTCAATGCCCTGCGCTCTCCCGATCGCGCCATCGTCGTGATCACGCACTACCAGCGCCTGCTCGAATATATCGTGCCGGACAGTGTGCATGTGCTCTACAGGGGCCAGGTTATCAAGTCCGGCGACAAATCGCTGGCCGTCGAACTTGAAGCCAACGGCTATGCCGGCTTTATCGACGAGGCGGCATAGGTGACGGTCATGAATATGCTTGCACAGCCGCAACGCACCGCCGCAGAAACGGCTCTGATCGAGGCCTATGACGAGCGTCTTTCGGGGCTGCCCGGCGACGGAGCGGTCGCCATCAAGCGCGACAACGCGATGGAGAGGCTGAAGACCGGCCTGCCGACCAAGCGGATCGAGGCATGGCATTACACGGATTTGCGCCGGCTGTTGACGGCCGTGCCACGGCACGATCCGGCAGCGGATGCGAAGAAGGTCGATGCCGTCCTGGACGGATCGGCCGTATTCGCCGTTCTAAACGGCGTGTCGTCGGAAAAGACGCCTTCGATCGAGGGTGTCACCGCCCAAAGGCTGGAGGACAAGCTTCGCGACGGCAGCTTTGCGCCGGCTCTTGACGAGCAGGAAGCCGGCGATGCGGTCGGCTCGCTGAATGCTGCTTTCGTGGCCGACGGCTATTTCCTTGACATCGAAGCGGGCGCTCAAATCGAAACGACGATCGAGCTGCAGAATGTACAGGCCGGCGGTCAGACACATAGCCGCTTCCCGGTGCGGGTCGGCGCGGGCGCCAAGGTCACCATCGTGGAGCGCCAGACTGGCAGTGGCGCCGCGCTGGTTTCCTCGGTCAGTCATCTGGTCGTCGGCGAAGGCGCCGAAGTCCTTTGGCTCATTGTGCAGGACCAGCCCGATGACGCGACACATTTCGGCCAGTTCAACGCCGAGCTGGGCAAAAATTCCAGAATGACGCTCTTCATCATGAATGCCGGTGGGAAACTGGTCCGTCAGGAAGTCCGCGTTCGCACGGCCGGCGAGGGGTCTGATTTTCAGCTGCGCGGCGTCAACCTTCTGTCCGGCGACACGCATACGGACGTGACGATGGTGCTGGACCACACGGTTCCGCATACCGGCTCGCGCGAACTCATCCGCAACATCGTGACCGGCAGAGCCCGGGGCGTGTTCCAGGGGCGCATCAACGTGCATCAAACCGCACAGAAGACCGACGCGAAAATGGCCTGCAACACGCTCCTCCTTTCCGACGACGGCGAGTTCTCGACCAAGCCGGAGCTGGAGATCTTCGCTGACGACGTGCAGTGCGGTCACGGGGCGACCGTCACCGAGATCGATCGCAATCATCTGTTTTACCTGATGGCGCGGGGCATCGACGAGAAAACTGCCCGTGGCCTTTTGGTGAAGGCATTCCTCGCCGAAGTGATCGAGGAACTGGACAATGAGCCGGTGGTAGAAGCGCTCGAAGCGCGGCTCCACCATTGGTTCGCCACGCATGGGTGAAGCATGAACGCGCCGGCAAAAATCGCGGAACCCTACGACGTCGAGGCGATCCGGCGTGATTTCCCGATTCTGTCGCGCGAAGTCTACGGCAAGCCGCTGGTCTATCTCGACAACGGAGCGTCTGCGCAAAAGCCGAAGTCCGTGCTCGACGCGATCGATCATGCCTATCGCAGCGAGTATGCAAACGTTCATCGCGGCCTTCACTTCCTCTCTAACGCCGCGACGGATGCCTATGAAAAAGCGCGTGAAACCGTCCGCCGGTTTCTAAACGCGGGAAGCGCTGAGGAGATCGTCTTCACGAGCAACACCACTTCGGCGATTAACACCGTCGCCTACGGCTTCGGGATGCCGAATATCGGCGCTGATGACGAGATCGTGCTCTCGATCATGGAGCACCATTCCAACATCGTGCCATGGCATTTTATCCGCGAGCGTCAGGGCGCAAAGCTGGTCTGGGTCCCCGTGGACGATATTGGCGTGCTCCACGTCGAGGAATTCGAGAAGCGCCTCACACCCCGCACGAAGCTTGTCGCCATCACCCACATGTCGAACGCGCTGGGCACCGTGACGCCGATCAAGGAGATCGTGCGGATCGCGCATGAACGTGGCATCCCCGTGCTCGTTGACGGCAGCCAGAGCGCGGTCCATCTGCCGGTCGATGTCCAGGATATCGGCTGCGATTTCTTCGTCTTCACCGGCCACAAAGTCTATGGGCCCTCGGGCATTGGCGTGCTTTACGGTCGCAAAGAGATGCTGGATCGCATGCGGCCTTTCCAGGGCGGCGGCGAAATGATCCTTGAAGTGACCGAGGACAATGTCACTTACAACGACCCGCCGCATCGCTTCGAGGCCGGTACGCCACCGATCGTGCAGGCGATCGGCCTCGGCGCTGCACTGGACTATATGGACAGCGTCGGCCGCGAGCGCATAGCCGCGCACGAAGCCGATCTGAAGGCCTACGCGCATGAACGTCTGCGCTCGATCAATTCGCTGCGCATTTTCGGCGACGCGCCGGGCAAGGGCGCCATCGTTTCCTTCGAACTACAGGGCATTCACGCGCATGATGTATCGATGGTGATCGACCGTCAGGGCGTCGCGGTGCGCGCCGGAACCCATTGCGCTCAACCGCTGTTGAAACGGTTCGGCGTCACATCCACATGCAGGGCGTCCTTTGGCATGTACAATACGCGGGCCGAAGTCGATATCCTGGTTGAGGCGCTGGAGAAGGCGCGGAAGTTCTTCGGGTGAACACCATGGACGAGGCAAATATATCCGACACGATCGCTGCCAATGCCGATGGCGCCGCCTCTGTCTCCGCCATTCCGGCGGACGAGCTGGCCCGCATTACCGACGATATCGTTTCGGCGTTGAAGACGGTCTATGATCCGGAGATTCCGGCCGATATTTATGAACTCGGGCTGATCTACAAGATCGATATCGAAGACGATCGAACGGTCAAGATCGACATGACGCTGACAGCGCCCGGCTGCCCCGTAGCGGGCGAAATGCCGGGATGGGTCCAGAACGCAGTCGGCGCGGTCGAAGGCATTTTGGACGTCGAGGTCAACATGGTCTTCGACCCGCCATGGACGCCGGACCGGATGTCGGAAGAGGCTCAGGTCGCGGTCGGGTGGTATTGAGGCAAGCACAGGTCTGCCTCGACCGCAGCAATGTGCGCTCGGGCCGCGCTTGCGCTACGCCCGAATCTTCACCATCTTAGGTGATGAAAGTCATTCGGCGGGCCTTGAACACGCACTGAGTGGAGATTGGAAAGCATGGGCCGGTTCTCAGTCATCAGCATGAGCGAGAATGCCGCCGCTCGCGTGCGCGAGATCATGGCGACGCGCGAAAACGCGCGAGGCATCCGGCTCGGCGTCAAGAAGGGCGGCTGCGCCGGTATGGAATATACCGTCGATCTGGTGACCGAACCCAACCCCAAGGACGACCATATCGAACGCGACGGCGCCCATGTCTATGTCGCGCCGGAGGCGGCACTTTTCCTGCTCGGAACCGAGATGGATTTCGAGCGGACCGCGCTTCGCACTGGCTTCACGTTCAGGAATCCGAACCAGAGCTCGGCCTGTGGGTGCGGCGAGTCCGTGGAATTGCAGCCCGCCGATCTCAAGGCGCTCGCCGAGGCGCGGGCGGAGAGCGCGGTTTAATCCACCCAAAGGCCCCGTCCCCGGTGCCAGTCGGCAATGGATTCTTCCGGATAGAGATCAAACACAGCGTCACCCTCGCGAATGTCGGCTTCGACCCAGCTTGCCTTGTATCTCAGCATGAGGTGAACGCGCTGCGGCGCCGCCGGCAGTTCCGTATCGATGGCTGACGCGAAGGGGTGAACGAGTTCCGGCCAGGTCGGATCGTAGAGCCACAGCGCTGATCCGCAGTCGCGACAGAAGCGTCTTTCGCCCGTGGAAACTTCGCAGTGGTGGCGTTCGTCGTCTTCAATCTCCGCACGATAAAGGCCGAGTCGGTCCTCGCCCTCTATCTTCAGCGTTGCAGCATCGGCGCCCAGATTGATGGCGTAACCGCCGCCGCCCTGCTGCTTTCGGCAGATCGAGCAGTAGCAGAGCTGATATGGGACAGGGGTGTGGCTTGCGACTTCGAAGCGTACTGCGCCGCAGCGGCATGAGCCCTTCAAGAGTACCGGCATTGTCTTTGCCCGTCCGAATAGAGCCGCGTCCATATTCTCACGGTTGAAGTTAGTCTATTGCAGGCTTTTGCCAAGATCGCCTCTTGCTTCGACGTTCGGTTTCTGGCTGCAAGGGAGTTGCGCAAGCACCGGAATTTCGGCTACCGCGTGCTGCCCACCAATATATGAATGCCAAGGCTGTAGGATGGACGAGAATGCAATTCGGGACATGTTTTCCGCGCTGGGGCCGGTTTCCATAAGGCGCATGTTCGGAGGCAAGGGGATCTACTACAACGACGTCATCGTTGCCGTCGAGTTACGTGGCGAACTGATGCTGAAAGCAGACAGTGTCAGCGCTCCGGAGTTCGAAGCGGAAGGCTGCACGCAGTGGACGTATACGGGATCAAAGCACGGCAAATTGGTTTCCATGCCCTATTGGACCGCGCCTGATGCTACGCTCGATGATCCGGAAGAGATGGCCGTCTGGGCGCGAAAAGCCTATGAAGCAGGTCTGCGCGCCGCGAAGTAGACCTCTGCCCCACCACCCATGCAGTGCTACTGCGCCGCCAGCTCGCCGGCGCGAGACAAGCGACCGCGCAAGGCCGCCCACAATCGAGACACGCTTCCGATCTGAAGGGTAGCTGCCTTGCTTATTCGGTCGCGGGCAAGGCGCGCGAACCAGCGGATAGTCGTAGCGAACCGGAAAAAGTTGCGCCTTAGACCTTGGCCGCTATGCGCATGAAAGCCGGCATATCGTCGCCAAAGCCGACAATAGCATCGTGGTCTTCGCGACGCTCAATCTGCTCCGTCTTCTGTTCGCGGTTTGAGTGCCCGTCGTCAAGCTGCACGGGACGGGCCCTGCGCTCTGCATTCCCTGAACGGATCGCATCCTTGCGGGTGCGGCGTTCGTTTGATGTTTCCACCAAAGCCGCTTCCGGCTCGCCGCCGGCCGTTTGCTCTTCGATCTGCCGGGCAGGGCGCTCTGATCGCGGCTTGCGGCCGCCCTCGGTCTTGTGGCCGCTGCGCCGCGGCGCCCCCCGGCCACGCCTTGGGGCTTCGTCTTCGGCCGCGCTCGCAACCACGGTGGACAGATCGCCATCATGCCATTCGATCTTCTGGCCGATCAGCCTTTCGATTGCGTCGACATGCTTGACGTCGGATTTCGTCACCACCGTAAACGACTTGCCTGACCGTCCGGCACGACCCGTTCGGCCGATGCGATGCACATAGTCCTCGGCATGGATCGGCACATCGAAATTGAAGACGTGGCTGACATCCGGAATGTCGAGGCCGCGGGCGGCAACGTCGGAAGCGACCAGAAGCTTCAGTTTTCCATCCCGGAAGCTTGCCAGCATGGCCATACGCGCACGCTGGTCCATGTCACCATGCAGCGCGCCGGCGTTGAAGTCATACTTCACAAGGGATCGGAACAGTTCCGATACCTCGACCTTGCGGTTGCAGAAGATGATCGCGTTCTTGAGGCCATCTTCCTCGGCGCGGATGAGATCGCGCAGAACGGCGCGCTTGTCCCATGGCTTCGGGCCGGACTTGATCAGGCGCTGGGTGACGGTGGCGGCTGTCGTCGCCGCCTTGGCGACTTCGACACGAACCGGTGCATGAAGGAATTGCTCGGTGAGCTTGGTGATTTCCGGCGGCATGGTGGCCGAGAAAAACAACGTCTGCCGAGTGAAGGGGATCAGTTTGCAGATACGCTCGATGTCCGGGATGAAGCCCATGTCCAGCATGCGGTCGGCCTCGTCGATGACGAGGATTTCAACACCGGTAAGCAACAGCTTACCACGCTCGAAATGATCGAGCAGCCGACCGGGCGTGGCAATCAACACATCGGCGCCGCGTTCCAACTTTCGGTCCTGTTCGTCAAAGGACACGCCGCCGATCAGGAGCGCCATGTTGAGGCGATGGTTCTTGCCGTATTTGACGAAGTTCTCCTCGACCTGCGCCGCGAGTTCACGCGTCGGTTCGAGAATGAGCGTACGGGGCATGCGAGCGCGGGCGCGGCCTTTTTCAAGGCGCGTCAGCATCGGCAAAACAAACGATGCCGTTTTGCCGGTGCCTGTCTGTGCAATGCCGAGCACATCCTTGCCCTGCAAAGCATGGGGGATCGCTTCCGCCTGGATCGGGGTGGGCTGCAGGTAACCGGCGTCGGTGACTGCGGAAAGGACCTTGGATGAGAGGCCGAGGTCTGCAAAGGTCAACGCTTCTGGAGCGGTCTGTACGTCTGAGGACAATTGTCTTTGGCTGCTTTAGCTGGTTAGGGAGTGGCGCATTCCGCCGCAGCAGACGCCTCGCGCCTGCAATAGTGAGCACCGCGTTACGGATAAGTCTGCGATTTGTCAACAGAAAGCGGCACGAATACGGTGGCCGCTGCGCGTCTCTACTTATTTTGTGACAATTTCAGCGGAGTTTGGCTCAGTATCGGAATTGCTCGGTAAGGATACGCTCATTCCATGAGTGGCTGGCGTCGAAAAGAAGCGTCGCTGTCCGCCGCTTGGATTGGCTCACCGTTACCGAAACAACCGATTTGAACTCGGTGTGATCGGCGGCAACGTTCACCGGGCGCTTGTCGCCTTCCAGAATATCGAACCGGACCGTCGCCTTGTCGGGAATCAGGGCTCCGCGCCATCGCCGCGGGCGGAACGGGCTCACCGGCGTCAACGCCAGAAGCGGCGCGTCGAGCGGCAGGATCGGCCCATGTGCCGACAGATTGTAGGCTGTGGAGCCAGCAGGCGTAGCCACCATCACACCGTCGCAGCTCAGTTCCTCAAGTCTGACTTTCCCGTCGATCGCGATGCGTATCTTGGCGGTCTGATAAGACTGCCGCCACAACGCGACCTCATTGATCGCCACCGCATGGCAAACGGTTCCGTCCTCAGTGAGGGTCTCCATTTCCAGAGGGCGGATCGTCTCGGCGGCGGCCGCGGCCACGCGTTCTGGCAGGTCCTCCTCACGATATTCGTTCATGAGGAAACCTACGGTACCGCGGTTCATGCCGTACACCCTCTTGCCGGTGCTCATCGTCTCGCGCAGCGTCTGCAACAGGAACCCGTCGCCACCGAGCGCGACAACGACATCCGCTCTTGCGATCTCGGATTGTCCGTAGAGTTGGGCAAGGCGCTCGGCGGCGGACTTGGCGTCGTCAGTCCCGGATGAGACGAAAGCGAAGGTGCTCGTTGCTTTGTTCATTCGCTTCCGGCCGCAGGCTTGTCATCGGTTACCGGTGCGGGGTTAGCACGCGGCATCTTTTCTGCAAAGAGACGCGCGTTTGCTATAGGCTGGTCCGATGAAGGAAACGGGAGGATGGGAATGAAAATCAACGGCTCCTGCCACTGCGGAAATATCACCTACAAGGCTGAGATCGATCCGGCCGATGTCGGAATTTGCCATTGCACGGACTGCCAGACGCTTACCGGTACGGCGTTTCGCGTCACCGTTCCGGCGTCCGAGCAGAATTTTCGGATCACCTCCGGAACGCCGAAGATTTATGTCAAAACGGCTGAAAGCGGCCGTGACCGCGCCCAGGCGTTTTGCGCCGATTGCGGTACGCCTCTTTATGCGACATCGGTAGACGACGGTCCCAAAATTTACGGCATCCGCACGGGCACCGCGCGGCAACGCGCCGAACTGGTACCCAGGTGCCAGGTCTGGCATCGCTCGGCGCTTCCGTGGCTGCCGGAAATCGCCTCTATCGAAACGACGGTGGAGGAGCAGACGTAGGGGAGATGATGGGTCAAGCAGTGACCATCCGTCTGAGCTCGACGACGCCTGACGCCGAGTAGCGCAAAGCGCGTGCCGACGGCGACGCTTTGTCGAGGAGCTGGTGCACATTCTCCCTTTACTGATCAGCGAATTATGGGTACCGAGACGCGAAAGTGCCCTTGTAGCTCAGCTGGTAGAGCAGCGGTTTTGTAAACAGAGGGCCTTGAGGCGGAAAGGCGAATCGGATCATGCGCTTAAGGTCAGCGTGGTTCGATAAAGTACCGAATAGGCACCGAATTTCGGTGCTCATAGGGCCGGCATAGCTCAGCGGTAGAGCAGCGGTTTTGTAATAGGAGGGCCTTGAGGCGGAAAGGCGAATTCGGATCATGCGCTTAAGGTCAGCGCGGTTCGATCAAATACCGAATAGGCACCGGATTTCGGTGTCGCAGTGGCCGGCATAGCTCAGCGGTAGAGCAGCGGTTTTGTAAACCGAAGGTCGGGAGTTCAATCCTCTCTGCCGGCACCATTTCCCCTCTCTGACGCCCTTGGGCGTGGAGATTTACCTCTGATCTTAGGGCTACGACGCCTATGCATCGCGCTCATATTGGGCGGCACACTGGCGATCTCGCGGGCCAAGTTTCCTAGGACGGCATCGGTGATCGAGCATTGCCAGAGCACCCGCACTTGCCATCCGAGAGCCTCCAGTTCCTCTCCGCCTTTCCTGTCGCGCTCCTTGTTGCCCTCGATCTTCGCCTGCCAGAACTCTGGCCGTGTTGCCGGAAGGGTAGCTCTCTTACACCCTTCATGACCGTGCCAGAAGCAGCCGTGAACAAAGACCGCCACTCGTCGAGACGGAAAGCTCAAGTCAGGCTTGCCCGGCAGCCTCTTGTCGTGGAGGAGGTAGCGCAGTCCGGCAGCATGCAGATAGGAGCGTACCCGGAGTTCCGGCTTAGTGTCCTTGCCCCGCACTCGGGACATGACCTCACTTCTCTTCTGCCGGTCGAAAATATCCATGCCCGTCCGCCGTCGCTAGTGTGACCCACGCGCCTCCAGCGAGTTGACCAGATATGTAGCGAAGTACCGCGCAAGGCGGGGCGGAACCGCGTTGCCGATCATCCGGGCTACGGGCTCGATCTGCTCGGTTGGATAAAAGACGTAGTCATCTGAAAACGACTGGAGGATAGCGGCTTCGCGTAAGGAGATGCCTCTCACCTGATTGGTGTCGTAGTGCCGAACCTTCCGTTGGATATGGAGTGACACTTCGTCGTGATTGTCGGAGAGGGCCGGTCGGGGTGCATCCGGGTGTAGACGTCGGAGAAGCAGCGGTCGTTGAGACGCGCATTGACCTTGCGACGGCAGTCCAGCGTGAGATCGCCGAACTCTGTGGTTGCCATATAGGCATTGGAACTCGCCTGGCATGGCAGATGAGAGGCGCTTGAGGTTGAGTTCGCTCAGCGCCCGAGCGCGATGATTGGGATGTCAGCGTGCGTTTCGCCAGCTGACACAGGCGGAAGATGGCCAATGGCATCCGCTAGTCATCACCATCGCGTTCGGATCAGCTTCCGGAACCAAGAGCTCTGTCTCCATCAGATTAGCGAAGCGCTCTTCACGAACAAGCTCTCGCCGAACAGCTATCAAAATCGACCGCTTCCGATATTGTGGAACACCGAACCGTGATGTGCACACCACCTTGGAGCCTGTCACGTATCCCAACTGATCCAGACGCTCCCGGAAGTCCTCCCATATGTTCCCGTGGCTTCTGACTCTAATAGATAGTCGAAGAAACTCGCTACCCGCGATGATGCTATCAGGGCTGCGGCGGGCAGCGGGAGCGTCATTTCCTTAACCGGCTTGAGCATGGAATGTCCCCGGAGCGGGACACCCTGGCCTGGCTGAAACGGGGAGGGCAGTACGGCCATCTCCAAGCGTCGATTTTACAGCGCGACCGGCCCAAGGTTGCGCTGATTTGGTTGGCGAACGGTTTGGCAGTCCTTGGTCGATCAGGAACAGCGCCTCAAGGCAAACTGACATGGTGGGCGCGGGAGCTCGGGCACCAGCCATGCAGCTTGTCCGCCAAACGCAACCAATTGGCAGCTGGAGACAAGCCGCGTCTCTCTGAAGTGATACGCGACCCTTGAGCACGCCGGTCTGACGATGGTTGCTCAATCCGAAAAATGAGCGCCCACGCAGGGGCAAGGAGTAACCCAAATGAAGAAACTTATTATCGCATCGACGGCGTGCGCCGTCCTTGCGGGCTGCGCCACGCGTGCCGACAACATAGCGCCAGCTTACGTGTCGACAGTTGGCTACCAAGGACTGTCTTGCAAACAGCTGGCCCTTGAAGCAACGGACATTTCGGCCAGAGCAGCCGCCGCCACGGGCATGCAGAACCAGAAGGCGACCGGCGATGCTGTCGCTATGGGCGTTGCCGTGGTCGTCTTCTGGCCCGCGCTTTTCCTGCTTAAGGGTGACGGGGCACAGGCGGCGGAAGTCTCGCGCCTGAAAGGCGAGATGCAGGCAATCGAAACCACATCACGCCGCAGGGGTTGCGGTATTGTTTTCGATGCACAGCCTAAGAAAACCAAGGTCGTTGCTAAGAAGACGTCCTGACGAAAAACCCGGTCTCGCTCCGGGTTTTTTTGTGTCTTGTCGCCGACCGCCAGGAGCGCCCACGCGATAGCACCTATTGGCGGGATGATCGAGTTGGGTCACGCTCTGGCGATACATCTCGCGAATGTAGGCGACTATGACTGACATCGGCCCTTAGTGCGGACGCGGCGGCCATGTTGCCTGATCCCACCGCCCTGGCGTTGCCCTGACGGTTCGGCCACCGCGCCCAAGTTGGCGCTAGCCCATCCAGCGATCCGGCGATAGTGACGAATAGTTTCCGCGACACACAGCACGTTCCCAGCCGCTCAGAGCGTTGAGCCAACCTTGCGCGCCTTTCTGCGCCAGTCCCAGTTGCGCACCGGGCCCAGTGTCCATATGGATGGAACCGGAGGCGTAGATGCCGACGCCGCCGATCTCCGGCAGGGTGCGGACAAAGGCGCGCAGGGCGTCCTTGCTGACGCTTGTCGACATAGATGTCAAGGGCATTGCAGGACATGTGATAGGAGTTCTTGGCGCCGCTGACCTTGCGGTTATAGGCAGGGCTCCGATATGCGCTGTCCACCACCACGGCCCGCCGTACTTGGCGCGGACCTTCCGCAGCGCCGACATCAGCCGGGCGTTCTTCTTGACGCAGCCCATGTCCTCGTTGCCGTCGGCCAGGACATAGAGGTCCTTGAAGCTTCCTCTCGGTCTTGCTTTCAGCCTCCCGAGCTTTCCTTTCCTCAGCGCCACGGATGAGATCGCGCAGGCCGGCTGGCGCCGAGACGTGCTGGACCGCTCCATCGGAGCGTGGCGAGAGCGGTCTCGTGATGGCGGTGTTCGCCCTCATTTTTGTCTCGCCGAAATTCGGCAGGGGCGAAGGGCCTTTGGTAACCGGTCGGTCGATGCGCGCATAGGCGGTCGTGATGGTATTCTTGACGACCGTTTCCCTGGCGATCACGGTTTGCGGCTCACGTCTGTGCGGCCGTTCCGGCGCGGGTGACGGCACGGGCGCGCTCGGCTCAAGGTGAGCGATGACAGCGAGGTCGGCGGGTAGTGGGTAGAAGCGCTCGCGCAACGGTTCGACGCTGAAACGTGGCCAGGTAACGCGTTGTAGCCGGTCGCGCTTGCTGTGCAGACGCGGGCCTTTGGCCGCCATGACGGTGTTGGTGGTCAGGGCCGGTGCAATGGCGTGAGGTTGACAAGGGTTCGCTACCCCTATGATGGCTGCACAGACGAGTGACATCATTCAGGCATGCTCGGCGCTTGTCGCTTTTTTGAGATGGGATTTGTGGCGCGTCGCACGCCTTGACCGTTCAACGAAACAGGAAATAGATCAGGCTTGCCCAGAAAATCCCCCCAAGCACAAACAGCACGCCGAGCGTGAAATAGGCTCTAAGCACAAGTTCGCGCGGGCTTGGCCGCCAAATGTATGAGCGCGCGGAAACGACTGCATCCCCCACACGGGCAAGACAAGACCTTCCGCTGTCGCGAGATTGCGTCCCCACCCGTTTCACCCAGTTGAACGATGCCCGCTGATAGCCGACCTAATCAGGACGCGTCTTGTTGCATTCTGACAAACGTTTGCGCTGAGATGCCACAAAGCTCTTAGTGCGGCAGATCGATCAATAGACCGCCGCCCACTGGGCTACATGGCTAGCACCGTGGTGATAGCGATGTGGTCCCATAGCGCCATTTGGCGGGCAAGAGCGTTTGCAACGCTTGTGGAATTTGGTGGGCGATGTAGGGATTGAACCTACGACCGGCAGGAAGCCGGGAGAAGTGGTGCCGATGAAAAAGCACAAGGCCGGATGATTGCATGGCCAGAAAGCCATCAGGCGGCCAGCCCGCTGCGCGACGATCCCGCCCATTGTGACCGCATGGTACGCGGCAGTACGCAAGCGCAATGGGTACATAGTCTTGCCTCCTCCGTCAGCGGCAGAGGTTAAGGCAGAAGTCAGCAGAGCTGACTGGCTGGATCAAGGCTGCCGCAAGCACGGCGTCATTCCGTCCGACCAATATGATGTCGAAATCCTGCCGCGCGGCATGCGCCTGATCTCGACAGCGAAAACGTCCGGTGTCTCCTTCCTCGTCGGCATCGTCGGCGGCGAGCATGACGGCACCGAGTGCCGCCTGAACTTCCTGTGCGAGGGACGGGATGACGTGGTCCGTCGCGACCTTGGCATTCTGCGGCAGTGGGGCGCAGGGCTGGGCGTTGGCAGGACCCATGACGCTGTCGCATACGCCGTGCAGCTTGGCCGCGCCGGGAAGGGCCGCCGCATTACCCTCGGCATCAGTAACCGGGAAACGCGCAATGGCGTCGAAACTCGCCTGCGTCTCCGTGGAAGTGGAACGCCGTGGCGATGGCTGACACTTCGACAGGCGGGACAGTTTTCGATTTCACGCTGTGCAAGGTGGCCGATCAAGGCCGTTCGGCGGCGAAGCGGATCGTCGGCAGGAGCGACGGCAGCTACGAAACGTTTTCCTATGACCGTGTCGCGCGTTGGTTCTATGCCCCGAAACTGGTGAGCGGCCCTGCCGGGATGGCGCGGCTGCTGGCAGCTTTGGCCACCCGCCCCGATGTCATGCTGGTCATGGGAGGCGTTAGGCCTGGCCTCGACCTGTCGAAGCCGCAACTGCGCCGCTGGGCCGATCCCGTCACCGAAAAGAACACTTTGGTCGATCTGCCGCGCGGCTGGCTTGCCAAGGCCTGAGGGTCGATGAAGCGAGAAGGCCAGATGCAACCGTTGCGAGTGGATAGAGCCGTCCCGGGTCTTGTGGCCGGAACCGGGGGAGAACCCGGGGTTGCAGTGCACAAAAATTCCCCCGGTTCTGTTCCGGGCCCTAAGAGAACCGGGAACCCGGGGGAAGGGCCCCGGGTCCGCCTTCCCGCTCCGGGGCGGACTTCGTTCCCGGTGATCTCTCATCAGGGGCCGAACTGCTAGCCCGGAAAAGACGTTCTCAGCGCACGGTTGTGGCGTCGGCCCAGTGTCAGGTGTCGGCCCAGTGTTAGGCGTCGCCGCGCCTGCAACCTTGGAGCAGGAGCAGCATCCCTCACGGCCATGTCGCACGCCGCCTGGCAGAAGCATTGCCACGATCTGCACAAGATCCTGACCGCCGGAAAGGCTACCGGCAAGATCGAGGCCGCCGTCGACGCCGTGATCGCTTTCCTCGCGGAAGAAGCCGAAGAGGCGGGCACGGCATGAGCGACAACAGGGACAACAGCCAATGACGCACATGACGCACATGACACAGTTCTATATCCGCGCTCTACGCGACACACGTGAAGCCTATACGGAAATCTGCGTCATGTGCGTCATGTTAAAAATCAATCACTTAACTTTTTGGATGAGGGTTTCTATTATTCAACTAGCAGTTATAACCGCTATTATCCTGTAATTACAGGCATTTAGGCGATTTTCAATGTTTTCCTAGGTAATGGGTATGATTACCCTTTGTTTCATTGATAACGGCGCCAGGCGGAGATCCGCCAAGGGTGACAAATTCTGTCACCCTTCCGCTTCGATGCCATTGGTGAGCCGCTAGTCGAACGGCACCGTCTGAGATTATAGTTCGAACATCAGCCAGGTGCCGAAGCGGACCGTCTTGGCGCGGAGAAGCTCGGCTCGGTAGTACCCATCGAGGCACGGCTCGCCGATGACACAGTCGTCGCCATCGTGCGCGATCATGACGAGGCTGGTGTGGTCAATGCGGATGGCCGTGACGTGCGTGTCTACGCGGCTTGCGAGATCGCGAGGCTGCTTGATGCCATGCCGACGATTGCCGCGGTCAAAGCGCACTTCCCGGGCGCTTCTGGGAGCATGGCGACGAGATCCCGTTCTCGGGCTCGCGCCCGACGTCGCCCCAGCGGACACGTGCGGGCGACCACGCCTCCCGGCGTCGCTTCGACGGCGCTACCGGAGCTTCGCGGCCGCCGCGGCGAGCACCGACTTTACGCGGTCATGTCCGTGTAGAGCCGATCCAGCGCGGCGTCGCCCACGGCGACCGTGCCGCCGCGGTTGACGACGCCGCCATGTAGCATCAGGTTGTCGATGAAGCCCATGTCCTCGATCATGATCCCGTCCGGACCGCGCTCCAGGCCGGCCGCGTCATGGCTGGTGGCGCCGGCGTAGAAGCCACGGCAGACGGGTAGGGTGGTCTGCGATGTGCCGGCATCCCTCGCGCCAGCGGCTTTCCGCCTGCGCGGACTTCCGGTACGAAGCTCGCTGACTGGCAGGACTATCAGGCTTTCCTCGCTTTCGGCGGGCCGTACCAGGTTGCAATCCCCTTCTACGAAGCGTTGCAGGTCGCATTCTTCGGAATGCCGCTGCCGCTTCGCGCCCGCCGCGACATAGACGGCATCATTATCGGCATCAAGGCTTCTGCCGTCTTCCACTCCATGCAGCGCGAGACCGACGAACAGGGCCGGATCATTGCTACGCTCGATGACTACAGACGGGCGTTCACCGGCTTCGCTCCTGGCCTCGCCGGCGCTGCACAGGCCACAGGTCAGTCCTGATGTCATTGCCATCGTCAAAGTCATCGAGCAGGCCATCGCCGACCAGAAGGCTAGCCCACCACCGGGCTTCACCAGCCTCGATCAGGTCGCCATCAGTCACGATCAGATTGCGGGGGCTCTCGGCGGCCTGTCGAAGAACCTGATCTCAGGGCGTATCCGCAGCGCCGTTACTGCCGGATTACTTGCGGTCATCAACGATGGTGCGCCTCGCGGCGTGCGCCGGACCTATCGCGTTCTGATCGGCAGCGGGGAAGCCATAAAGCAAGGCCGGGACTTCGTCGCCATGCCGACGCCGGAGCGTGTCGCCGAGCTTGCCAGTGACATGGATGCGACGTTCCGAGGTCTTGTCGAGATGGAGACCGCGTTCGCCGCAGCCGACGCCGCCGAGGCCGCAGGCCGGTGCCCCGACCAAAGACGATGCCGATGATGCGGCGCCGGTCGAGGCCAAGAACAAGGAACCTGACGATTTTTGAGGAGCCAAGAAGCTCATGAACGGGATTTTCACAGGGGCCAAGGCCCCTGGACCTTGATTAAAGCACAACTAAGACTGTCATTGCGCGCTGCCCGGATTATTATAGACCCCTGAAAATTCCTCATAAGCATGAAATTCTCTGCCACAATTGTCACATTTACGGCAGCGCCAGACCAGAAAGGTACCATCGGACTTATCGTCCCAAGCAATACCGAGCTGCGCGTCACAAGTGCGGCAGTAATATTTTCCATCCTGCGAGCGGGGAGACATGTCCATTTCAGATACCCATGCGATCCTTTCTGCCGTCACGACTGGCATGTCGGCCGCGCGGCCATTACGGATCGGGTGACCGTTCCTGTGTCCCCAAACGTGGCGACATCACAGCTACTATCCTGGTGATACGGACTTGCGGCTGGCATGCTCATCGCCGACCCTGTTCCGGCTCGCAGCCCGCGCTATCGACGATATGTCTATCATGCGCGTGCCCCAGTCGATCAGCCGCTCGGCGGCTCCGGCATCGAGTGGCGATCCGAACTCGGCCAGGCGGTGAAGGTCCGTGATAGGGATGCGGCACCACTCGGCGATGGCCCTGCATGCTGATCCCGCGATCACCGAGGACGCCCAGCATGGTGTGGCAAAGCACGGTGCGCATCGAGCGGATCATCGCCCGCTGTCCTTTGGAACGTCCCTGCCTTTCCGGTCAGCCCACTATCTTGACGGAGGTGGAGTGGAGCGGCTCCCGGCCATTGCCGTGGCTGGCGTTTGGTTGACAAGGCAGCCACAATGCCACTCTGGCCGCGGGGCCGCAACAGGCGCGACGGTTCGGCGATTGGCCTGAGTATTGGACGCAAGCCTCTGGCCACCCCTCTGATGGGCGACCGGGAGGGAATGTCAACCGGCCGCCCACGCCTGGTCAGGCTCCTCCCTGACACCTTCCAGGCTCTGGCGCTGTTCAACCCCAACGACGCCGCGTCAGCCTCGCGTCGGCCGTGCTCGAGTGCGCGGCGGCGTTCCTTTAGATCAACCGAGCCAGCCAAGCTTGCGGGCAGCCGCCAATTGCTTGCGCTCAACTGCCACGCGGTTGTCGCGAAGGTGAACGGTCATGCTATGGGCGAAAGGGAAAGGGGCGACCGTAGCGCGGGGCGGCGCACGGTCGCCAGTCTATCGCGGCAAACGTCGTAGATATGGAACACACCATCCTCCTACGCCACGCAGTAGATTGGCATCATTCAACTTTGACATAGCGGCGCGTATGACAAGCCGGTCAAAGGCCGATTGTTTGACCGGCGCGGCCAGGGGCAGCCGGAGGGTGGCGAAGGCGTGCATCGAAAGGGTGTCCGGCGGGCGGGTGACACCTGCGCGCAGGGTGGGGCATTTTTGCGCTAACCCGCCGGACAGATCGCGGTTGGAGAGCATTCCGGGGACGCGTCCGCCACGGTCAGGATTGTGTGCATTTCTCCTGTCGGGCGATATGGGCAAAACTGCTCATTCCTTTCGGAGAAGTCTCAATCATGGCTTCCTGACTTTCCGCCAGAGCATTGAGGGGCATAGGCGGATCGATCAGTTCGTCCACCCGCCGTCGCCGGGTCGATATCTGCGGCGAGAAAGGTGACCGGTTGCCACTCGTCGGTGACGGCATCTTTGGCGGCCCCAAGTCTGGGAGGAAGGAGATGACACGCCAGGGCCGCATTTTGTGATCTCGACTGGATTTTGCCAGCCGGGTGGCCGTGAGGCCCCGCGAAGCGGCAGAACCATGTTAAGGTCATGAAGGTTTGTTGTCGGAGCCTTCATAGTCGTCGGAGCCCTCGCCGGGATCGTGCTCGATCAATGCGGCTCCACCGAATTGCTCCAACCAGTCCGCCTCGCTCATTTCATCAGGTCCATCAGGCAAAGCACTCGGACGGCGGACAATGGCGTCAACCTGATGTTTTTCGATGAGGTAGCCGTGCAGCTTCGCGATCCCCATTGCCGCCTGAGAGGCCGCGGAAGCCTGCTTTTCCGCCATTCCGAGGTCATAGGCTTTCAACAACATGTCTGTCACAGTTTGCGGCGTTACACGCCGGGCCGCTACCCCCCTAAATTTTGTCAACCCCCTATTTTTGGGTTCGACCCCCGGGGGTTCGCCGCCTCATCCGACTACAGGCTGCAGGTCGGGACTGGCGGCGTCGGATGCAAGGTCTATTTGTCAGACATACCAGGCAAGAAGCCTGCGCACGTTGACGTGCTTTCCTCTCCTTCTGCTTTCAATCTCGAATGTTGTCGATTTGTTGCGGTCGCTGCGCGGCGTAGTCCAACCAAGAAGCTTGGCAGTCTTGACAGGTTTGAGCTTCTCGCCGTCGCTCGACGTCATGAGGAAATCG
>CAVTKY010000015.1:0-241688 GCA_963735385.1 uncultured Alphaproteobacteria bacterium
CGGATCGCATGGGAAAGGCAGGATCTGGTCGATACCGCGCCCTGTCATGCAGTCACCACAGAGAAACAGCCTCATCGGCAGCGCATCTCATTCGCTTCCGGTCGAGGTGCCGGCTGTCGCCATCATTGCCTGAACTCGACCGAACCGGCACGTCGTGTCACTCTTCTGTCAGACTAACAGCATACTGCACGTATCTCTATCTTCGGGCCACGATTGGAACCGGCAGTTTGCGTCCGCACCGTCCGGCGCACTCATGGAATGATGTGCGTCACCCCAGGCGACGACCTCAGGCGCATCCTGGAACCCAGCTTTGGCGAGGTATATTCTCGCCGGCCAGTCCCATACGGCGCATCGTGTGGTAGGCATAGGGCAAGGGGACCAATGCTGCCATGCCGCCCCGGCGTCCTGGGTCAACGGATTTTCCTCGCTATGCCGCGCGCCGACAGCTAGCACGCCTTCGCCCGTGGGCTACGGCTGAGGAAATCGGCGTGCTGATCATGCTCAATCCGTCCTCCGCCGCACTCTCGCTGCCGTCTCTCTTCGCCCTGATCGGCAGCATCGCCTTCGGCTTCGCCATCATCCTCGGTCGCCGCCTGCGCGGCACCAGTGACACCACGCTTGTGACCTGGCAGACCCTAGGCTCGCTCGTTGTTGGTGCCGCGCTGGCGTTCGGTGACTGGGTCAACCCGAGCATTCTCCGACTGGAGCGCGATGCTGCTCCTCGGGATGGTTTCGTGCGTTGCGCATCTGATGATGACCCGTGCGCTAAAGCTGGCGCCGGCCTCGACGCTGGCGCCCTGCCTCACAGCCTGCTTCTGTGGGCGGTGGTTTTAGGGTTCGTCTTCTCGGGGATGTGCCGAGCGCCCGCATCCGATCGGTTTCTGCATCATCGTGCTCGCCGGCCGTATTCATATTCACCGCCAGAATGTGGTGGACACTGTGCCGCCCGAAAACGTTCCGCGCGGTGTCAATTGACGCGGAAGTCATTCCACGAAAAAATTGGCAAGGACTGGTGTTGGTCTTTCTCTAATTTTGGTCTGCATGAACTCCAGCCGGAGGATCGTCATGACTGCCCCGCGCCCGTCCAAAACGCATATCGGAGACCTTCGACTGCATCCGGAAACGTTGATGCTGAGTTACGGCTTCGACCCTCGACTATCGGAAGGGGCGGTGAGGCCCGGCCGGTGTTTCTCACCTCGACCTTCGTGTTCAGATCTGCGGAAGAGGGGCGCGATTTCTTCGATTTCGTTTCCGGCCGAAAGGAAGTCGCCGAGCGGAACCGGAGCCGGGCTGGTCTATTCGCGCTTCAATCATCCCAACAGCGAAATTGTCGAGGATCGCCTGGCAATCTACGAAGAGGCCGAGGCCTTCATCCTTTTCTCGTCCGGGATGTCGGCCATCGCCACCACCCTGCTTGCCTTGGCCCGTCCGGGTGACGCCATAGTGCATTCGCAGCCACTTTATGGCGGCACCGAAAACTTGTTTGCCAAGACCTTGGCCAATCTTGGCATCGGCGCTGTGGGTTTCGCCGATGGTGTCGATGAGGCGGCCATTCGCGCTGCGGCCGATGAAGCCTGCATGAAAGGCCGCCTATCAGTCATGTTCATCGAAACGCCTTCAACCCGACCGACTCGCTCGTCGATTTCAGAGCTGTCGGCCGTATCGCCGACGAGATCGCCGCGAGCGAGGCCAACGCCCGGTCGTCGTGTGCGACAATACTTTGCTCGGACCGGTGTTTCAGCGTCCGCTTGAGCACGGTGTCGACGTTTCGGTCTATTCCCTGACCAAATATGTCGGCGGCCATTCCCGACCTGATCGCCGGCGCGGCACTCGGCAGCAAGGCCGTCACCAAATCGATCAGGGCGTTCAGGGGGGCGATCGGCACGCAACTCGATCCGCACTCGTGCTGGATGCCGGCCGCTCGCTGGAAACGCTGAGCATTCCGCATGGAGAAGACCAACGCCAATGCCCGCATCGTCGCCGAATTCCTCGCCGGGCACCGAAGGTTCTAGGGAGCCCTATCTGCCGTTCCTCGGCGACGACACTCCGGCCGCAGGCGTTTCAGGACGCAATGCACGGGCGCCGGGTCGACGTTTTCGTTCGACATTCGCGGTGGCCAGGCCGCTGCGTTTCGCGTTCCTCAACGCCCTTCAGATAGGGCAGCTTGCCGGTTAGCCTTGGCGGCACTGAATTCGCTGGCTAGCCATCCTGGCGCCATGACCCACTCGGGTGTGCCTCAAGACGTTCGGGAACGGATCGGAGTTCTTGAGTCGACAATAAGGCTGTCGATCGGCGTCGAGCACCCGGACGACCTCGTCGCTGATCTCACCCAGGCGCTGGCCGTCGCCTGAAGGCTGGCGGCTGAGCTTTCGGCGGTGGCGCAAGTATTTGCGAGCGTACGGGCCTGCTATTCCTACCGCGCGATGCACGGCGCTTGGCCAGGCAGTTATTCGCCTCATCGAGATGCCAGCACTACGGCATTGCCCTGGGGCGGGCCGCCGCTCACGAGATACGAAAGAATTGGTTGTATTCACGGGGCCATGGAGCGGATGCAGTGTTCTACGCTGAGACTATGGCGACGGCGGCAGAGCGCCGGCTGCGTCCGATTCTTCCCGTGTGCTGCCAAGCGTTAGCGTTCCTCCGGCGGCTTTAGGTGCCGGAACTGCATAAGTAGCAGCAGGTCATAAATGATCTTCAGGGCACCGCAGATGAGGAGCGGCCAAGCCCGGAACGAGGCAGCGAACAGAGCTCCAGCGAGCGCTGGACTGGCTGCGGCGGCCAGGCTGCGCGGGACAGATGTGAAGCTCGCGGCCGCCGCCCGCTCAGCCTCCGTGACAACGGCCATGACGTAAGACGATCGCGTCGGGACGTCCATCTGCGACAGCGCGGCACGGATCAGCAGCAAGACGAGCGCCAGATGGGAGCGTGGGCGCAAGCGCCGCCAGCATCAGGGCGATGCTGGACGGAATGTGTGTGAACACCATCGTGTTGATGAGTCCGATATGCCGGGACAGCCAAGCCGCGATCGGGAATGAGAACGCCGAAAGGACGCCGGACCAGAAGAAGAAAAAGCCCGCTTCCGAGAGCGAAAGGTCGAATTTTTCGAAAAGCCACAGGGCGAGCAGTGACTGGACGACAAAGCCGCCGGCGAAGGCGTCGAGGCTAAAAAGGGCCGCAAGCTTGAAAACAATGTTGCGCGAGGGGCCGAGCGCGGACGCTGGTGCCGGCGTCACGGCGTTGGACGGCGCTGCGGGATCCGCGCGTAGAGGAGTGCCCCCGAGCAGGCCCAGCAACGCGTAGAGCACGAACATCGCCTTGATGCCGGTGAGTTGGTCGAGGCCGGCCGGCAGCCAGAAGATCAGGTGTTGCCGAAGCCAGTGCGCCAACCGCGGCCGCGAGCGCACCCACAAGGCTGTAGCGCGCGAACATCTTGGTCCGCGCGGCATCGGTGACTTCGCGTGTGAGCACGGCATGCTCCAACGGCACGAAGACGCTAACGCTGCCGGCCGACGGGTTGATCGGTGCCAGCAAACGCGATCGACCAGAAGCAGCGCGTAGTCGTGGACCACAGCAAAGGCCACTCCCGTGGCAATCATCAAACTGGCGGCGGCAAGCAGGAGTTGGCGGTGATCGTATCGTGCGCCAAGGATTCCGACACCGATGGTCAACAGCGCGGAACCGAGCAGCGATGCGGTCGCGATGACGCCGACCTGGAGGGGCGCAAACCCGAGCGCAAGCAGATAGACCGGCAACAAGACGGCGACGAAGCCGTCGCCGAAGTCGCGCAAGGCTCGCGCCGCAAAGAGATAGGTCGCGGGGTGGATCTGTGCGGATCTGGTTGCCGGTTGCTGCCTCTCGTGAAGGGGCATCTTTTTAGCCACGACGCCACCTGCGCTTTGACGGTCGGGTGTGAGATACGCGAAACTGTGTGCGATAGGCGTTAGCACGTAGCAAGGACAAAGACATGAGCCCGACGCAGAGTTCCGCCAGCTTATCGGCTACCGTTGCATTCGTAGATCTTGCCGGCTTCAGTGCAATTGCGGACGTTTATGGAGACGCATCCGCGATTGCCGTGCTCGAGATTTTCGAGAGCATGGTCTCAGAGGCACTGAGCGGCTATGAACCTCCGATCAAATGGATCGGTGATGAGGCAATGCTCTCATTTCCTGAGCCGGACAGCGCGATCCAGGCACTTGGAGCGCTGTTGCAGGCATGCCGAAAAGAGCCACGCCTGCCGCTAACTCGGGCAGGGCTGAACCATGGGCCAGTCATCAGAAGGGCCGGTGATCTCTTTGGATCAACCGTCAACATAGCAGCACGCATTGCGGCGCTTGCATCCCCCGGTCAATTGCTTGCTACTCAACCCATTGCCGACGCGGCTGTTGCCAAAGGCATTCTGGTGCGAGGTCTCGGAAAGGTGGCGCTGCGATCGGTTGTTGGCGAGGTCTCTCTTATGAGATCGAACTCGCCCCGTCGCCTGATCCGGCTTGGATCGATCCCGTCTGCAAGATGCATGCTCCGTACGAATCCTATCGACGGGCTGTGCCAGAAGGGCCGTGGTTTTGTTCGCCGCGCTGTGAAGATGCATATCGGAAATCGCCGCAGACCTATCCGTTGTCTCGATGACAGGCTTGCTGCGCGCCGATCGTTTTTGCCACAAACTATTCCGTTCGCAGCTGCTATTACGAGCGGCCAAGTTAGAAAACACCTCTCATGACCTTGCTGTAGGTTGATGACAGTGAAAATCCGCTGCTGGAGCCCGATGCCATGCTTGAAAAAGTCGCCCGCTATCCGCTGACCTTCGGCCCGACGCCAATCGAGAAACTGCACCGCCTCTCCGCGCATCTCGGCGGCGCGGTCGACATCTTTGCCAAGCGCGACGACTGCGGACTGCGCCCTGCGCCATTTGGGCAAACCATCAGATTCTCCAGCTGCGCGGCAGGCGCGCCATGATGCCTGCTCGGCGTCCGGTGCGTGCAACGAGGGTCACCCTAAATGGGCGGCACCCAGCCGATAGGCGCTCCGCCCAGGAGCCAACGCAGCTAATTGTTGCAAGCCGCGAGCGTGAAGAGTATCAGAGAAGCCGAACGCGAACGGCAGAGCTTGGTCGCCGGTGTTCTCCACGGTAAGCGACATACTCAGGGTGCCGTCGGCCACGCCATAGGACAGTGTCGCCGCATAGCGAAACGGCCAGGTCCTACGGAATCGAGGTGGAGCACGGTGCTTCTAGGTCCGTGCTCGATGACATCCCACGGCATGAAAAATCCGTTGCCGTAAATCGGATGGGGTTCCCCCTTGAGATTTCGGTTCGAGGCGATATCGCTTACCGCGAAAACTGAAGCCACCGCCCGACACGCGGTTCGACCAAGGAACCAGCACTTGCGAGGCCAGCTCGAACGGATGCTGCGCGCCTTGCGCCGGCTCCGGCCGAAACAGCGGTTCGCGCTTCCCACGTGCGATATAGTCGAAGCGCGCGATCCCCGCGTCGGGCGGACAACTGCCGACACCAGTCCGTCGTTTAGCTCCAAGGTAGCTTCCGCACGCATGACGAGACACCCCTATGGGCCGCGTTTGGCGGTGGCGTTGATGAGGTCGGCCGAGGCGATGTCGATCAGCGCGCTCATGCGGGCCCTCGCCTGGTCCGGCTTGCGAAGCCGGATCGCCTCCAGCACCTCGCCGTGCGCATCGAGCGTCTCTGCGTAGTTGCGGCTGACCGACGTGGTCAGCCGGAATGAGTTCTCGAGAGCCTGGCCGATCAGGCTGGCGAGCCCTGCAAACACTGGATTATGGCTGGCGTTGAGGATACTCACGTGGAAGGCGACGTCGGCCTCGGCGCATGCGGCGAGGTCGCCGAGATCGGCAGCGCGCATGGCGAGGTAGCCGGCCTCGATGCTGGCAAGATCGCCGGCTGACGCGCGCCGCGCGGCGAGTTCGGCTGCCGCCGGCTCGATGGCGAGGCGGGCCTCGATGAGCCCGCGGACGAATTCCGGGTCGGGATCGGTGGCGCTCATCCAGGACAGCACGTCGGGGTCGAGCCGATTCCAAAGGCTGGAATTCTGGACCAGCGTGCCGGCGCGCTTGCGCGAGACCACCAGCCCTTTGGCGGCCAGCATCTTGGTCGCTTCGCGCATGGCGGTGCGGCTGACGCTGAATTCGGCGCACAGTTGCAGCTCTGTCGGGAGCGCCGAATGCTGTGGCGTAGTGGCCGGCGAGGATGCGGCGACCGAGCTCGCCCAGCACACGTTGGCTGACGAAACGCGACGACCTGTCTCGGTGATCGAGCTATCGCCGGGTCCGGACGTGTCATGAACGCTGCTTCTTGCCCCTCAAGTGCGATTCAGGCGATACTCGGCCACCAGCACAGCCAATATGAGCAGGGCACCTTTGGCAAGCAGCTGGTAAAAGGTCGGCACGGCAGTGAGGATCATGCCGTTGTTGAGCACGCCGATGATCAGCACGCCAAGCAGCGCGCCGACGATGGTGCCGCGGCCACCCTGCAGCGCGCAGCCGCCGAGCACGGCGGCCGTGATCGCCTCGAGTTCCAGCCCTTGCGAGCCGGAGATCGGCTGGCCGGAGCCGGTGCGCGCGGCGAGGATAATGCCGCCCAATCCGGCGGCGAAGCCGCTCATGACGTAGATGGCCACGCGGTAGCGGTTGACGTTGATGCCCGAAAAGCGCGCGACGACGGGGTTGCCTCCGATAGCGTAGACGTTGCGGCCGGCGATCGATTGCGACAGGAATATCTGGAACAGCACCGCTGTCACAAAGAGGATCCAGATCGGGAACGGAAAACCGAGCACGCGGCCATTGCCCATGAAGCGGAAGGTTTCGTCGAAGATCGAGATGGACTGTCCGTCCGAGAGGATGAATGCGACGCCACGAAAAATCGCCATCGTGCCGAGCGTCGCGATCACCGCGTTGACACGGCCATAGGTGATGATGATGCCGTTGACGAGGCCGCAGGCCGCGCCGACAGCCAGACCCGCGAGCACGGCCTCGCTCGCCGAACCCGTCGACTGCGCGACCATGGCGGTGGCAACCGTGGCGAAGCCGACGGTCGAGCCGACCGACACGTCGAGGCCGCCGGCGACGATGACCACGGTCTGGCTCATCGCCAGCACGCCGAGGATGGTGACTGCCAAGCCCGATGTTCAGGATGTTGCGCGAGGAGAAGAAGACGTCGCCGCGCAAGGTGCCAAAGATGATGCAGAGTACGATCAGGGCAAAGATCAGGCTGATGTTGTGCACGCCAACGCGGTCGGCGATGCGCTGCGCGAAGCCTCGTTTGATGGCAACGACCGGCGCGTTGCTGCCCATCTGTGCGTGATCGCTCATCGTCATTTTCCTTTACCTCACGCTGCGCTTCGAGCCGTTTGCGGCATGCTGAGAGCCAGTATCGATTGCTCGTCGGCGTCGGCGCCGATCTCGCCAGTGATGCGACCTTCCGCCATGACCAGCACGCGGTCGGCAAGGCCGATCAGCTCGGGCATTTCGGACGATATTAGCAGGACGGCGATACCGCCTTCCGCCAGCTCGGCGATCAGCTGGTAGATCTCCGCCTTGGCACCGATGTCGATGCCGCGCGTTGGTTCGTCGAGAATGAGGATCTTCAGTTGCCGTGCCAGCCAGCGCGCCAGCACGACCTTCTGCTGGTTGCCGCCCGAAAGCTTCGAGACGAGCTGATCGAGGCTCGGGGTGCGGATGGACAGTTTTTTCGATAGCGGGCTGACGACGGCAAACGCCTTGCGCCTGTCGAAGAGACCCGCCGTGGAAATCTGCTCAGGCACGCACAGCGTTGCGTTGTCCAGGATCGAGCGCATGAGGAGCAGCGCCTCGCTCTTGCGATCTTCGGGGGCCAACCCGATGCCTGCCGCGATCGAGGCGGCGACGTCGTTGGCGCGCAAAGGTCTGCCGTCAACGACGACCTCGCCGGCAAGCCGCTTGTCGAAACCGACAATGGCGCGCGCAAGCTCAGAACGCCCTGCCCCCATCAGCCCGCCGATGCCGAGCACCTCGCCGCGATGCAATGTGAGATCGATGTCGTGCACGGCCTGGGAACTCAGGCCCGATACTGTCAGTATGGCATTGTGCCTAACCAATTTCTGGCGGCGGAAAAGGTCTTTCAGTTCGCGCCCGACCATCAGCTGCGAGATCGCCCGCTCTGTCAGCCCGGCCGCCGGCTGATCGGCGACAAGGCGCCCGTCGCGGAGCACGGCGACGCGGTCGGCCAAGTCGATGATCTCGTTGAGGCGATGGGAGATGTAGACAATCGAAGTGCCCTCTGATTTCAGCTGCCGAATGATGCGGAAGAGATGACGCGCCTCCTCGTCGGTCAGCGACGAGGTCGGCTCGTCGAAGGCGATCAGGCGGCCGCCGGCCCGCACCGCGCGCATGATCTCGATCATCTGGCGCTGGGCCGGCCCGAGGTGGGCGCACAGATCGCGAGCACGCAGACCCTCATCCATCCCGAATCTGGAAAGCACGGCACGGGTCTGTTCTTCGAGCCCGCGCCAGTCGAGAAGGACCCCCAGCCGGCGCGGCATGGCGCCGATGAAGATGTTCTCGGCGACTGTGAGGTCGGGGACGATGTCCGGTTCCTGGTGGATGACGCGGATGCCGGCGGCATGCGCCTCCTTCGGCTCGCGCAGGTGTTGGGGACATGCCATCAATCGAGATGACGCCCCTGTCGGGCGCGTGCACGCCTTCGAGCAGGCGCATGAGCGTGGACTTGCCGGCACCGTTCTCGCCGACCAGCCCAAGAATCTCGCCGGAGCGAAAGCCGAGGGACACGTCGCTGAGCGCCTGCACAACGCCAAAGGCTTTCGACAGCCGCTCGACTGTCGCGATTTCGGTGCCGTTCGGCATGTTAGGTCCGGACTCCATGATGATCTGCTTTGGTCGCCGGCCCTCAAGAGCGCCGGCGCCGGTCCAAAGTAGGCCTACTTGCACAGCTTGGCCTTGTAGTCGTTTTCGAAGTTTGCGGCGGTAATCAGCTCGGGATCGCTGAAGGTCTTCTCGGGCAGCGGCGCGCCGTCCTTGATCGAGGCAAGCAGCAGTTCGACGGCGATGCGCCCGTGATTGCCGGAGTTGAGCCACATCGTGCCGCGGAAGGCCGAAGGCTTGCCGCTGCCAAACGCGTCGCAAGCACGGCTGCCATCGATGCCGATGCCCATGCCCTGGTCGGGCGTATAGCCGGAGTTCTCCAGCGCACGCGCGGCACCCAGCACGCCGTCGTCGTTGCAGGAATAGAATATCCAGTTGGTAACTTGCGGGTGGGCAGTGAGCGTCGTGGTCATCACGTCGATCGAGTTGACCATCGTGTTGTCATAGGCGACGCGAATGATCTTCGCAGGGTCGAAGTCGGGTGTCGCGGCAAGGAAGGCCTCCTCGGCACCCTTGTTGCGCTTCATGCAGGTGTCGGCCTTGCGGTCCTCGATCGAGGCGATGCGCACTTCCTTATCCGACCAGCCTTCCGACTTGTACAGTTTTGCCAGCTCGGTACCAACCTGCTTGCCGATACTGTAGGCGTCGAGCCCGACATAGGGCACTGGAGAGCCGTCCTCGAAATATATATCGTCGTCGACGGCAATCAGCGGGATGCCGGCATCCTTGGCCTTCTGCGCGACGACCGGGCCGAGGCCCTTGTCGGGCACGACGATGGCGATGCCCTTCACGCCGTCGCCGATCATGGTGTCGAGCGTGGTGACGGTGAGGTCGGCATTGAACTGCACGTCCTGCGAGACGAAATCGGCGCCGCCAGACTCGGCGGCGGCCTTGGCGCCAGCGACCTCGGCGACGAACCACGGGTGATCGCCCATCTTGTTGATATAGCCGATCTTGGTGTCGGCGGCGAACGCATGGCAACACAGAGCCAGGCCGGTTCCCAGCGCAAGCGATGACAGCCCCAGCAATTTCATGGAAGTCTCCTCCTTCTCGTGACGTTGGCTAGTCGTGGTAGAGTGCCGAGCGGCCTCCATCGATGACAACCGTCTCGGCATTGATGAACGGCGCCTCGTCCGATGCGAGGAACAGCGCCGTATACGCGACCTCTTCGGGCCGACCAATTCGTTTGGGCGGGTGGATCTCTTCAGCTCGGCGTCGCTCGGCGGCGGGATCGGGGAACGTTGCCCAATAGGCTTCGGCGATCGGCGTGTCGATGTAGCCCGGCGCGATCGCGTTCACCCTTAGGCCGCGTGCGGCGTATTCGATGGCCAGCGCCCGCGTCAGCCCGACCAACGCATGCTTGGCGACCGGATAAGGGAAACAATGTGGGATGATCTTGAAGGAGTGGGCGCTGGCGATGTTGACGATCGCACCACCACCTTGCTCCAGCATGGCCGGCAGCACGGCGCGCGCAGCAGGTCCAGGCCGCGTCGAGGTCGAGATCCATGCAGCGCTCGCCACGCCTCCTCAGGCATGTCGAGCGGCTCGTAGAAGACGTTCGCGCCGGCATTGTTGACGAGGATGTCGACGCCGCCGGCCTGCGGTCAGCGTTCGTCTCGACCAGGCGCGCGACCTGCGCCTTGGCCGGTGACGTCGGTCTCGACGAAAGCGGCCCGGCCACCGGCCGTAACGATGGCGTCGGCGACAGCCTGCCCGGTCTTCGCATTCATCTCGCCGATGAACACAGCGGCGCCGTGCGCGGCGAACAGGCGGGCGATCGCCTCGCCGATGCCCTGGCCGGCACCGGTGACGATGGCGCGCTTTCCCTGAAGCCGGCCAACCATCGCGCTCACCAGTCCACCACCGTGCCGTCGGACATCACGGCGCCGCGTGCGATGCAGTATGTCCGGCTGGAACGGGTGCGCGTCGATGACGGCTTCGTCGACCTCGATGCCCAGGCCGGGTTTTTGCGGCTTGTCCCAGCGCCCGGGCCGACGCTCGATCGGCCAGTGCACGACCTCGCCGTACCAGGGGACGGCGCCGGACATTTCCTCCTGAATGATGACGTTGTGGGTCGATATCCCGAAATGCAGCGCTGCCACGCCGGCGATCGGCCCCAGCGGATTGTGCGGTGCCAATCCGACCCCGGCGGTCTCGGCCATCGCCGCGATCTTCTTCGATTCCCAAAACCCGCCGGTATGGCAGATGTCGGGCTGGGCGATGTTGAAGGCGCGTGCCCTGAGCGACGGCTCGAACTCGCGCCGGCCGACCAGCCGCTCGCCCGACGCGATCGGCATGGGCGAGCGGCGCGTGATCTCGGCAAGTCCGGCAACGTCCTCGGGCGGGACCGGCTCCTCGGCGAACATGATGCGGGCGTCGGCGATGGCGTTGATGTAGTCCATCGCCGCGTTGACCGAGGCCGGACGGCCGTGGAAATCGACCATGATGTCGATGTCGGGTCCGACCGCGTCGCGAGGTCGCCGACCATGCGGGCGACGCGGTCGACATCGGCGTTCGGCGACACGTAGTGGCTATAGGGAATGCAGACGACCTTCAGAGCTTCATAGCCCGCCTGCGTCACCCGCCTTGCGTGCTCGATGATCGCGGCGGAAGAACTCGATTCGTAGACGGCGCGCATGTCGCCGAGGCCGAGATGGGTGTAGGTGCGCAGGCTTTCGCGCACGCTGCCGCCGAGCAATTGCCACACCGGCACGCCGAGATGCTTGCCGAGGATGTCCCACAGCGCCAGCTCGATGCCGCTGATCGCCGACATGCCGATGATGCCCATGCGCCAGAAACCGTGCTTGGTCATGATCTGGAAGCAGTGCTCGATGTTGCGCGGATCCTGGTCGACCAGCATCGGCTCGATGTCGGCGATGGCGCCGATGACCGCCCGCGTCTTGAACTCAAGCGTCGCCTCGCCCCAGCCGATCAGGCCG
Organism: uncultured Alphaproteobacteria bacterium; assembly: GCA_963735385.1. Taxonomy (GTDB): domain Bacteria; phylum Pseudomonadota; class Alphaproteobacteria; order Rhizobiales; family Rhizobiaceae; genus CAVTKY01. The sequence continues at coordinate 11,823 of CAVTKY010000015.1, forward strand.
GGCTGGTCGGTCTCGATGCGCACGAAAACCCAGTTGCGCATCTCGGCGTTGCACACCCGCGCGGTGACCGACCTGATCTTCAACAGCTCCTCCCAGAGACCGTTAATATCATACATATTTGTAGAAATATCATATGTCAACGAGGATCTGGCGAGCACTTGCCGCTAGAGCCGCCCGCAAAGGTCTAGTCAGGGTCAGACACCGGTAAGCCTCGGAGCTGTCACCCGAACCGGTTGGCGGGCACGCCCCGCACACCCGGCCGCAACGCAAAGAGCCCTCCTTCGACTGGATTAGCGGCGAGATGTTGCGCGCTCATTGTAAAGCGCGCTGAGGTGACGAAGAGCGTATCGAGATCCTCGCCGCCAAAGGCACAACTTGTCGGCCAAGAGCACGGGAGGTCTGCCACGCGATCGAGCGAACCGTCCGGCGCGATACGGGCAAGGCAGCTGCCGCCGACCACTCGACAGTTCCAGATATAACCCTCCGCGTCCATGCAGGATCCATCGGGCAGCCCACGCGCAAATCTTTCGAAGAACGGTCGCCTGTCATCGAGGCGCGACCGTGAGCGATCCCAGCGATAGCTATAGAGCTCGTTTTTCATCGTGTCCGCGGTGACAAAACGTCCATCGGCCATCCACACCATCGTGTTGGTGATGCCGAATCGGTCGTCGCTCAATTCGATCACCTCGCCCTTTGCATCGACCCGGTAGATCCGTCCGGCATCCTCGGTGATATCGACCGGCGCGTCGTCCGGACCGATGTTGTTGGCCATGGTGCCGACCCAGAACGACCCGTCCGGCGCAACTACCCCTTCGTTGAGGCGCGTGCCGCGCTGGTCGGCCTCGATCGGGGCAAGCTTGCGCAGCGGACCGCCGAAGTCCCACAACGCGACCTCCTTGCGCAGGCCGATGACGGCGCCGCCATCTTTCCTGAGGCCGACCGAGGTGACGAGGTCGGGCATGTCCCACCTCTCATGACCGAGGTTCCGGGGGTCGAGGCAATGGATCCTGCGGCCGATGATGTCGACCCAGACCAGCCGGCCGGTGCGGTTGTCCCAGACAAGGCTCTCGCCGACGACGTTTCGCGCATCGAAGACAATCTTGGCAGTCGGCGTGGCCATGTTTCCTCCTGTGGCAACGAGGGAATGACGCCAAAGAACCGTTTACTTTCTGCCGCAGAAAGGCAGCGGCCGCCGCGAGTTGGAATGGGCGGCAGGAAAGCTGACGCTCCCCTTGACAGACATCTTAACGGGATTTATGAACATTTCAAATAGAACCTGTCATACAAGTTGGCGGAGGCAATGTGACCATCCGGGAACGCTTGCAGCCGGACGAAACGAGCCCCGGCCTCGTCAGCACTGCGATCCAGACGATCACGCAGCATATCCGCGCCGAGGGCCTGCAACCCGGTGATCTCCTGCCCAGTGAAGCGGCGATGACGCGGCAGCTCAACGTGTCGCGCACCATCGTACGCGAGGCGCTCCGCTCTCTCTCGGCGATGCGGCTGATCGACATGAGCGCCGGCCGCCGCGCCAGCGTCGCCAAGCTCGACACCAGTGCGATGTCGATGGTGATCGAGCATGGCATCACGACACAGCAGATCAGCGTGCAGCAGGTCTACGATGTGAGGCGCACCATCGAGATGCGTACGGTGGCGCTCGCCGCAATGCGGCGCAGCGACAAGGAGGCGGCGGCGATTGTCGACTCCGCGCGGCTGATGCGCGAGAACTTCAAATCGCCTGACGCTGTGATGGAGCACGACATCGTCTTCCACGAGACGATCGCGGCCGCCTCGCACAACCCGGTCTTCGAACTGATCGTGACCGCCTTCAGCGGCGTGACCAGACGCACCTGGGTGATCGGCTGGAAGACGCGCTCATCCGATGAGGAGCAGCTCAAGATGATCAAGGGCCACGAAGACATCGCCGACGCCATCCTGAAGGGCGACCCGCGGCTCGCGGCCGAGCATATGGCCGCGCATTTCGACAAAAGCGTCAAGGCGCTGATCGATGCGGGGATCGCCTGAGATGAAGATCAGCGGCATCGAGACCGTACGCATCGAGGAGCGGCCCAACCTCTTGTGGGTTGAAGTGCACACTGACGAAGGCATTACCGGCCTCGGCGAAACCTTTTACGGGGCGCGCACGGTCGAGGAATACCTGCACGAATATGTCGCGCCGCGTGTCATCGGCCGCGACCCGCTGGCGATCGACCTCCTGTCCGCCGATCTCGTCGGTTACCTCGGCTTCCGCTCGAGCGGCGCCGAGGTGCGCGGGAACTCGGCCTTCGACATCGCGCTCTGGGACATATTCGGCAAGGCCACGGGCCAGCCGGTCGCGCAGCTGCTCGGCGGCTTCACCCGGCAATCGATCCGCACCTACAACACCTGCGCCGGCACCGAGTACATCAAGGACGACAAGGGCCAGACGACCGCGAACTACGGCCTCGACGCCAGGCAGGGCTACGACGATCTCAACGGCTTCCTGCACCGCGCCGGCGAGCTCGCCGAAGAGCTGCTCGCCGAAGGCATCACGGCCATGAAGATCTGGCCGTTCGACCATGCCGCCGAGAAGACGCGCGGCCTGCACATCTCGGCCGAGGACCTCAAGGCGGCGCTTGAGCCGTTCGAGAAAATCCGCAGGGCGGTCGGCGACCGGGTCGACATCATGGTCGAGTTCCACTCGATGTGGCAGCTCCTGCCGGCGATCACCATCGCCAAGGCGCTCTCGCCCTACGGCACTTACTGGCACGAGGACCCGATCCGCATGGATAGCCTCGCCGACCTCAAGCGCTACGAGGCGGCAAGCCCGGCGCCGATCTCGGCGTCGGAGACGCTCGGCAGCCGCGCTGCCTTCCGCGAACTGCTCGAGACCGGGGCGGCCGGCATCATCATGCTCGACATCTCCTGGTGTGGCGGCATCTCCGAAGCGCGCAAGATCGCGGCGATGGCGGAAGCCTGGAAGCTGCCGGTCGCGCCGCACGACTGCACGGGTCCGGTGGTGCTCGCGGCGTCGACGCACCTTTCACTCAACGCGCCCAACGCGCTGGTTCAAGAGAGCGTGCGCGCCTTCTACCGCACTTGGTACCGCGACCTGGTCACCGCGCTACCCGAAGTGAAAGACGGCATGATCACCGTGCCGCCCGGACCGGGGCTGGGGCTTGAGCTCAATCCGGAACTCGGCCGCGCCTACACCGTCCACCGCCGCGTTTCCGACAAGGCAAGCATCTGAAGGACTTTGAAAGGGAGGATTTGAAATGAGGAAACTGACCGCAATGCTTCTCGTTGGAGCGGCCCTCGCGGCCGTGCCGTCGATCGCCGGCGCTGAGGGGCTGAACATCGCCTTCACCCACCATTCGTCGGCCTCGAACACCTTCTGGCAGGCGGTGAAGAAGGGCTTCGACGACGCCTGCGGCAAGATCCAGGCGAACTGCAACATGATCTTCACCCAGACCGAAGGCTCGATCGAGCAGCAGGCGGCCAACATGCGCGCCGCGCTCGCCGCCAAGCCCGACGCGCTGATCACATCGATCGTCGACAACAAGGCCTTCGACGACATCATCAAGGAGGCGCGCGACGCTGGCATCATCGTGATTGCGGCCAATGTTGACGACACCGAAGGCGCCAAGGGCAATGCGCGGCAGGCCTTCATCGGCCAGGGTTTTATCCCGGCCGGCTATTCGCTGGCCAAGGCGATCTCGGAAGACTTCCCGAAGGACGGCCCGATCAAGGTGCTGGTCGGCATCTCCGCACCTGGCCAGAACTGGTCCGAGAGCCGCGGCGCCGGCGTCATGAAGTTCATGGAGGAGTACAAAGCTGCTAACCCCGGCCGTGAGGTCTCCTGGGAGCGCATCGATAGCGGCACCGACCTTGCCGTGACGTCGGACCGCGTCGGCGCCTATCTCAACGCCCATCCTGACACCACGGCCTATTTCGATACCGGCTTCTGGTGCGCCGGCGTCGCTCGCTCGCTGGCCGACCGTGGCGTCGAACCGGGCAAGGTGCTGCTCGGCGGTTTCGACCTGGTGCCCGAGGTGCTGCAGCAGATGGAGAAGGGCTACGTGCAGGCGCTGGTCGACCAGCAACCCTACATGCAGGGCTTCATGCCGGTCATGGAGGTCTATCTCTCCAAGACCGTCGGGCTGGCGCCGTCCGATATCGACACCGGTCAGGGCATCGTACGCAAGGACCAGGTGGCGGCCATCACCGACCTTTCGGCTAAAGGCATGCGCTGAAGAGGGGCGTCCTCGCGGGGAAAAGATCGCGGCGGGCAGATGAGGGACAGCATTTGCGTTCGAGGGTCGGCACTGCCCCTCATTCGGCTGTGGAAGCCGCTCTCTCCCTGTTCGCGAGGGGAACGAGTCGCAATCGTGACGTTTAGCGGAGGAAACTGTTGAAACGCCTGTTCAAAACCTATCTGGAGAAGCCGGAGCTGGCCGGGTTGATCCTGCTCGTCGTGCTGATCATCGTCTTCCAGATCCGCTCGAGCGGCGTCTTCCTCAACCAGGACAATCTCAGGGGAATGCTCGGCATCCTGCCCGAGACTGGGCTGGTGGCGATCGGCGTGACGATCCTGATGATCTCGGGCGAGTTCGACCTCTCGGTCGGTTCGGTCTTCGCGCTGATGCCGATGACGATGGCCGTGCTCATGGTGCACGGCGTCCCCTTCCCGCTCGCGCTTGCTGCCGGCCTGCTGGTCTGCGCGGCGATCGGCTTTGTCAACGGCTATGTGACCATCCGCTTCGCGATCCCGAGCTTCATCACCACGCTCGGCATGCTGTTCATCGCGCGCTCGCTGACCGTGGTGGTGTCCGGCGGCTTCCCGCCGCTGCTGCCAGCCGACCTGCCGACCTGGCTGTTCACGTCATTCGTCGGCCCCGGCAATATGTTCCGCATGTCGTTCCTGTGGTTCGCCGGCATTGCCATCGCCACCTCGCTGATGCTGTCGCGCACCAATTTCGGCAACTGGATCAACGCCACCGGCGGATTCCATCCGGCAGCCGCCGCGATGGGCATCCCGACGGCGCGGGTGAAGATCGCCTGCTTCATGCTATGCTCGATGTTGTCGGGCTTCGCCGGCATGATCCAGGTGCTGCGGTTGGGCTCGCCGCTGCCCTCGATCGGCGAGGGGCTGGAGCTGCAGGCCGTGGCGGCGGCCGTCATCGGCGGCGTGTCGCTCTATGGCGGCGTCGGCACGGTCGCCGGTGGCATCATCGGCACGACGCTGATCCGCGTCATCGACAACGGGCTGGTGCTCTCCCAGGTGGACGCCAACTGGTTCAAGTTCGCGATCGGCGTGCTCACCATCTTCGCGGTCGTAGCCAACGCCTGGATGCGCAGGCGCGCCCGCTCGATCAAGATGGAGGCGTAGAGCAATGACCAGCGACGCCATCATCTCTGTCCGCAATCTGCACAAATGGTACTCCGGCGTGCACGCGCTGAAGGGCGTCAGCCTCGACTTCAAGCGCGGCGAGGCGCTCGGCCTGGTCGGCGACAATGGCGCCGGCAAGTCGACGCTGATCAACATATTGTCGGGTGTGCAACGAGCCGACGACGGCGAGATCCTGGTCGAGGGCGCGCCGGTCAGTATCGCCACCCCGCGCGACGCCATGAATCTCGGCATCGAGACGATCTATCAGTACAACTCCATGGTCCCGACCATGTCGATCGCGCGCAACCTGTTCATCGGCCGCGAGCCGATGCGCTTCTCGGTGCTCGGCCTCGGCGTCCTCGATCAGAAGAAGATGGCGAGCGAGAGCGTGCGCGCCATCGCCGATGTCGACCTGCATCTGCGCTCGCCCGACGCGCTGGTCGGCGAGCTGTCGGGCGGCCAGCGGCAGGGCGTCGCGATCGCGCGCGCCATGCACTTCAAGTCGAAGGTGATGATCCTCGACGAGCCGACCAACCATCTCTCGGTCAAGGAAACCAAAAAGGTGATCGGCTTTGTGCGCGGCTTGAAGGCGCAGGGCGTCACCGGCGTCTTCATCAGCCACAACATGCACCACGTGTTCGAAAGCTGCGACCGTGTGGTAGCGATGTCGCGCGGCGAGGTCGTGTTCGACAAGCGGATCGAGGCAACGTCGATCGAGGAGGTCAGCGATGTCCTGTAGGGAAGAATCGATGGCTGACCAGGTGGCAAGAAGAGTCCGGCCGACCGGTGGGGCGCTCCTGCGGCCATCCCCCTTAAGCCTGTGCCACGGCACTCCACGGAACGAGGAGGTAGCACATGACAAGGCCAGTGCGAGTTTACCAGGAAGACTGGTGGCCGTTCCGCAACCTGCCGAACGCGCTCGAGCGATTCGAGCGTGAGACCGGCATCAAGACGGAGCTCGTCTGGGACAAGGCGGGCGTCGGACTGATCGAAACCATGTTCGACAAGATGATCCGGTCCTTCACCGACGACGATCCGCCGTTCGATCTCGTGTGTTGCGACGAGGTCATGCTGCGCCACTTCGCATCCCGGGGACGAGTGCTCGGGCTGAACCAGCTCATGGGTCGGGACGGGATCACGCTTGCCGACGCCACCGCCGAGACACGGCGAGCCGTAAGCTTCGAGGGAGAGGTTATCGGCCTGCCCTGCATCAACGTCTCCAACCTTTTGCTCTACCGTCGGGACCTGCTCGACCGCTACTCCCTCCCGGTTCCGCAGAGCTGGGACGAGGTCAAATCGGTCGGAACCGAGCTCCAGAAGGCGGTCCGCCGCGACAGCGCGGCCGAGTTCTACGCTTTCGCAAGCCGCGGAGCAGGCGGCGGCGGGCATTCGGTCTGGACGATGGGGACCATGCTGGGTTCCCATGGGGGCAAGTGGCCGACCGGAAACGAGCCGCTGGAGCCGTTGGGCGAGCCGTTCCGCGCGGCCCTTGCCGCCTACGTCGACCTGCTGAGGGCGGTGGCGCCGCCCGACCAGGGCAGCATCAGCTTCGTCGAGCTGATGCGGGACTTCCGTGCCGGCCGCGTCGGAATGATCGTCGAGGTCGGGATGGAGTATGCGTTCCTCCTCCGCGACGATCCGGGGCTCGCCGAGCGGAGCGGCGTGGGGCTGGTGCCGGCCGGGCCGGCGGGACGCAGCCCCAACCTCTATACGCCGCCTTGGGCAATCCCGGCACGGTCGCCGGTGCGCGAGGAGGCGTGGGAGCTCGCCAAGTACCTGACGTCGAATCGCCAGCTGCTCGAGGACGGGCTCCTCGCCGAGGCGATCGAGACGTCTTCGATGGCGGTGCTCTACAGTCCAGAGTTCGACAGGCACTTCCGCGCGGACCTCCTTGGCGCGGTGAGGGCAAGCCGCGCGGTGGCCTTCGAGGAACGTCCCTTCGGAACACTCGGCATCGATGCCTGCGTGGTCGTCGGTGACGCGGTCAACGCGGCGATCGAGGGCCGGATCGACGTCGACACCGCGCTCTTGCAAATGCACTCCGGCCTCTCGGAGCTTCAGCGCGAAGCCGTCACATCATGAACGCCCAGCCATTGGGCACCGCGGACTGGTGGGCCACAGGGCCGGCCGCGACTTGGTGCGCGAAACCGTGGTCGGGAGCCGATCGAGGCTACCCGATCGAAGAAATCGTACGACGTCTTTAGGAGGATCGAATGGCTGACTTGAAGGGTAGAAAAGTCCTGCTGACCGGCGGATTGGGGTCACTTGGCCGCGCTCAAGCCACGAAGCTCTCCACGGAAGGCGCGCAGATCGTGGTACTGGACCGGCCGGACAGCGCCAATGCCGAAGCGCGCGTCGCTGAATTCGGCAAAAACGTCAGCTTCCTGGGTTGTGACCTGAACGATCTGAAAAGCGCGCAGAAAATCGTCGCCGGAGCCGTGGAGGACATCGGCGGTTTCGATATTCTCATCAACAACGCCGCCCTCATCATCAACCGACCTTATGAGGAATTCTCGCTACAGGAATATGAGGACCAAATCCGGGTGAACTCGTCGGCGGCGTTCGCGCTCACGGTCGTTTGCGCTAAGGCCATGAAGGAAAAAGGCTGGGGCAAGATCATCAATTTCACGTCGGTCACGCTGAAAGGGATTCTTGACGGCTATGTTCCCTATGTCGCGTCGAAAGGAGCGATGCTCGGCCTGACCAAATCGCTGGCGCGCGAACTGGGACCGTACGGGATCTCGGTGAACGCGGTGGCGCCAGGAGCGATCGTCTCGGAAGCAGAGGCAAGGGTGTTCGGTCACAAGGCTGCCGAATATAACCAGTGGGTTCTGAACCAACAGTGCCTCAAGAAGCGGATCGAACCGGAAGACGTTGCCGAGCTTGTGCTCTTCCTGGCGTCGCCCGCTTCCGACATGATCAGCGGCCAGAACATAGCAATCGACGGCGGCTGGTAGCCCAGCGATGAGTGGCGCGACGATCCGACTGGACGACGGCCATGCGCGGCTAACGGTCGCGACCGAAGGCGGTGCCATCCTGCGGTATGACGCCCTGCCGGCGGGGCGGGCGCCGCTGCCCCTGATGAAGCCGGCCGAGGACGGGCAGGCGTTCGGCTGCCAGGTGCTGGTGCCTTTCTCCAACCGCATCTCGGGCGGCGGATTCACCTTCGACGGGCGTTTCCACGCGATCGATCCGAACGTGCCCAGCGAAGCGTTTCCGATCCACGGCGACGGCTTCCAGAAGTCATGGCGGGTGGTGAGCAGCTTGCCGACGGTGGCGGAGCTGGCGCTGGACCATGGCTCGATCGGGCCGTACCGGTACGCCGCGCGCCTCAGGTACGCTTTGGACGAGGGCGCACTCCTTGCGACGATCGAGGCCGAGAACCGCGCCGCGATCCGGCTGCCCTATGGGCTCGGCTTCCATCCCTGGTTCCCCCGCCATCCCGGCACGACGCTGCATGCCAAGTCCGCGCGCGTCTGGCTGGAGGACGAGAGGCACCTGCCCACGGGCGTAGTGCCGGTCGCCTCACGCCCCCAGTGGGACTTCTTGCGGCCGTCGCTGCTGCCGCGGACGTGGGTGAACAACGGCTTCGACGGGTGGAATCGCCGCGCGGAGATCGCCCAGCCCGGGGACGGAGTCGCGCTGTCCATCGAGGCATCACCCGAGCTCGGCGTCTACATATTATACTCACCATCTCCCGATGCCGGTTTCTTCTGCTTCGAGCCGGTATCGCATGTTGTCGACGCGCATCACCGCGGGGGGCTGACTGTACTCGAACCCGGCGCGACGATGCGGGCCGGAATGCGGCTCTCGTGGCGGCCGCTGGGTTGAGGCCCGGTCGGAACAGCGCCCCGCCGCCTTGAGTTGCGTCGGCAACTCTGGAAAGTGGATCCCGCATTTGTTGTAAGGCGAAAAGCCCGGTCGCTCGACGAGCGTGTAACTATGACGAACTGCGATCCAGAATCTCGCTGCGCGTAGGACGCTAGTCCGGAATCAATTCGTTCTCGATGGCGCTCCATGCGGTAGCGCAGCAATCGGGTGATGCGGCTTTCGAAGTTGATGCCTTCGACCCGGTCGAACTCGTTCATATCCGGTTCGTTGTTGCTACCGACAGCGTTTGTCGCTGACGAGCGCAAAAACTTCATCGCCACTTTCAATTTCGATCCGCGTTCGGCCTCGCTCAATACCGAGATGGAAGTGCTCTTGATCATTCGCTGCGAGAATTGTTCGAGTACGAGACCGCGCTGTCGATTAGTTATCGGCTACGCTATCGGAGGATGGACACGGATCAGCAAGCTCGCCCACGAGTTGCTTCTGATCGGCGGCCTGTCAGCTGAGGCCGGAAAGGTTGATCTCGGTGATGTGCCAGCGGCCGAGATTGGCCGTATACAGCCGGTCGTCCTTGAAGGCGACGTTGGTTGGGTGCGCGATCGTGGTTGCCGCCCGATCTTCGATCAGCAGCTCCAGCCCGTGGTCCTCGCGCCAGCGATAGAGCCGCGATGGCTCGTAGCAGGAGATGATCAGCGAGCCGTCCGGCGCGAACGCGAGCCCGTCGGGCACGTTTTGCACGTCCGGCACCGCCAGGCGCTTCTCCCCGGCGGAGCCATCCCTGGCGATCGGCACGAAGCTCACCTGCGGCGCGTCGCTTTCCACCACGTAGAGCCCGCTGCCGTCGGGCGCCATCGCCATGCCGTTGGCGAACTGCATGGGCGCGCGGCACCAGGGGCCGCCCTTCCCGCTGGCGAGTTCGAAGCGGAAGATCGACGCGCCGGACGCCACACTCTGGCTGTCGGAGACGTAGAGATAGCCGCGCGCCGCGTCTACCACAGGGAAGTTGGGCACGCGGATTCCGGCCGCTGCGAAACGGCGAATCTCGCCATTGGCCGCATCCCAGCGGAACACAGCGGCATGTTTGAGGTCGCAGCAGAAGACGTTGCCGCCACCGTCGAAGGCAATTCCGAGCAGGAAGCCGCCGGTGCTACCCATCCGCTCGACATGGCTGCCGTCGGCCGCGAGCCGCAGAAGGTTGCCCGTCTCCGTGCCGCACCAGATCGAGCCGTCGGAATGCACGGCAACCCCCTCCGGGTGGGCCACCCTCGGCTCGCTGAAAATACCGTCGAAGAAGACGCGGGCAGCTGAGATCGGCAGAAGCGGGGTCATGGCAGGGCCTCGGCTCGGGCGTTCGGGGTCTGCGGTTTGGAAAGGGCGGCGAGGCGTTCGACCAACGCGCGGTCGGCCTCCAGGATCTCGGCGATCAACGCGCCGCGTTCGCGAGCGCCGACGAACTCGAGCCGGCGAAGGCCAAGCGGGTCGATGCGGCGTCTCAGAACATCGAGCACGTCCAGTTGGGGCAGCGATACGGGTCGGCAATTGGGGTCGAACGCGACGGCGAACCCGGTCTGGGCGCGGATGTCATTCTGCGAGACGCCGGGCATCATCTCTGTCACCACGAGCTCCCCGGTGTCTCGATCGAGCCGGAAGACGCAGAGGTCGGTGAAGACCAGCGCGCGACCGGTCAGGTAGCCTGCGGCGGTGCGCTCCGCCTCGGCCAGGAGCCCGCGCGCCGAACTGGCGGTCTCGACCGCCTCCACCACCGACTGGGGCGTATGCCGGGTAAGGTAGAGGACATAGTCACGGTGCATGTTGGCAACATCGGCCATGCCGCCCTGCCCCGGTAGCCGGATCGCCGTCCCGTCGCGCTTCCTGAGCGCAATCGTGTTGACTCGGCCGCGCAGGTCTACCTGCGCGGCGGCGACAATCTCATGCGTGACCGCGCCCGCCTGATAGAAGGTCGAGTAGGTGTCGTCGCCTCCGGCAAGGGCAGCCGCCGTCTCGCCGTCTAGCGTCTCGATCAGCGACAGGATGAGCGGGCTGGGCGCCACGTCCAGGTGGCCGCAACTCATCGTGGCCAGGATCATGTCCGGCGCATGTGTCGCCTTGGCCAGACGATAAGCCACGTTGGCGAGCGGTGAAACCGCTCCCGCGCTGGCAAAGGAGTCGTTGCCGAGCTCGGCGGCGATGCGCACGGCCATAATCTCGTCGGTCGACGCGGGCCGATCGTCGCGCGCGGCGGTCGGCAACCTGCCAACCGAGGCCATGCCGATCGTCGCGGCCCGTCGGACGAAGCCGGGTGTCCCACCGTTCGGTACGGCAAGCGCTTCCGCAAGGCGCATGTCCGGCCGGGCGAACGCGTCGGCGAGCGCGGCATAGTCCGTGACGTAAAAGGGCAGACACGAGGCCGGCCAGGCGCCGCCCGGCACCGTGGCGATCGCCGTCACCTGGCTGCGCAGAAGTACCGTTTGGCGTCCGGCGGCGGCGAGCGTACCGGCTGGTACGGTCTCTTCCACGGTCACCAGGACTTTCTTCGCCGCGCCCACCATCGCAAGGTCGAGCGCCAGAGGGCCGAGGATCTGCACGTTCCCGACCTCGTCCGCTCGCTGGGCATGGAACACCACCGTGTCGAGCCGGAGCGCCGGGACAACGCCGATCGCGGTGCCCTCAATCGCGTCGGCGACCTCCTGGGCGCCGGGGATATGGCCCATCATGTCGGAGCCCGTAGGCAGCTGGAACGGAAGCGACGGCAGGTTGGCCTGGGCGGCGCGCAACGCCTGGATCATCGCCAGCGCCGTCCAGTCGCGCACCGGCATCGATCCGCTCTCCGCCGCGGCGCGGAAGCGCGGCGGCAGGCCGAAAATGTCCAGGCTGGAAAAGCAGATGTCGATCTCCGCAACGGCGCCCGCCTCCAGCAAGAGTTCGAGCGGCAGGCCGCCCGCCCATGAGACGTAGTGCAGCCCGCTTACACGCCGCCGCCCGATCGCCCTCAGAAGCGCGATCGGAAGCCGCGCGAAATGGTGGCCGCCGACCCCGAAGCGGTTACCGTCGGCCACCATAGCTGCAAGCCCTTCGAGATCGGTGAAGACGGGCCGGGTCGGCTTGACGAGCGATGTGGCCATTGGCTTACAGCGGCTCCGCTTCGATGCGGTAGCGCGTCGTGAAAGGCCGGTCGGGCGAGAAGTCGAGCGCCGTCGTCACGCCGGAGCGGGCGAGCGGGTTGTCGGTGCGCGCCGTTGCTGGGCCAAGCCCGAAGGGCGAGCAGATCGGCTCGATGCCGACCGCCAAATGGCGGCCGTTCCAGGGCGGCGCTTTGCGGCCCCGGTTCGAGTACCAGAGGAGCAGGCTCGGAAAATGCTCCGCCTGCCAGGTCAGTGTGACCCGGTAGCCCTCTGCGCGGTTGGCGATCGCGGCGCGGCCGCCCGTTCCTTCGATCTGGAGGAGTTCCTCGACATCCTCTGAGAACGGCACCATGCCAGCATTCACGCTGCCGCCAGCGCGCGCCGGCACCTCGGCCAGGGATGCGAAGCGGCGGCCGGGCGAAAACAGCACCGCACCGGGCTCGACCGTGCCCGGATAGGTGAACCCATGAGTGTCGAGGCCGAGTTCGATCCGAGCACCGCCGGCTGCGGCGGGTAGCCGGAACACGGGATGCAACCCGATCGGCAGGCGGCACGGCTGCCTCACCGCGATCGAGAAGGCGAGGTCGATGGCAGGCCCTCGCAGGTCGGGCGTGATCGTGCGCTCGACCCGGGCGACCGGGCTTCCGGCCGGATAGTCGAGCGCAAGTTTGAGCGAGGTCCCGTCGTCGGGCAGAAAATTCCATTCGTGGTTGGACGAGTGCCCGTGAACCTCCTCGTCGGCTTCCGGCGCGCCCATCGCGCTCGCCCACTCGGCCGGCCAGCCCTCCGCCGGCACGGAATAGCCGAACGGCGCGCAGGGCCACTCTCCACGCAGCCGGGCGAGGATGCCGGGCAGTCCGGCCGCCTCGGGTTTGCCTGCCCACGGCGCGACGTGCAGCGGCGAGACCTGCCGCCCATCGTCAAGCACAAAGGTCAGCGGCGCCATCATGGCGCCCAACCGCTGCACGGCGAGCGCGCCGTGCGCCCAGCCCAGCCCGCGGCTAGCGTTACCGGCGCTCATCTGCGATCTCCCCTCGCCTGGCTTTTCTCGACGAAGGCCTTGATCCGCGCCTGGCCCGTCTCGCTACGGTAGAGGCCTCCCAGGATCTGGCGCTCCAGCGCCAGCCCGCTCGCCAGATCTTCGGGGCTGTTGGCCGCCGCGACAAGGCGCTTCAGCCCCTCCACCGCCGCCGCCGGTTCAGCGGCGATCGTCTCAGCGAGATCGAGAGCCCGCGGCACGAGCTGGTTGGCCTCGACCACCTCGTTGACGAGGCCCGCCGTGACGAGCTCCGAGGCCGGAACGATGGCGCCTGTGAAGAGCAGCATGGCGGCCCGGTTGCGGCCGAGCTTGGCAACGCTGCGTTGCGTGCCGCCGCCGCCCGGGATGAGGCCGAGCTTGATCTCTGGCAGGCCGAGCTTGGCATATTCGGAGGCGATCACCACGTCCGCGCAGAGCACCAGTTCCATGCCGCCGCCCAGCGCGTAGCCGTTGACGGCGGCGATAACCGGCTTGCGGTTCTCCTCGATCGCAGCATACATCGCCATGCCAGCCGCCTGGAAGGCGTCGAACTCGGCCGGCGTTTGCGCCGCGTACTCCTTGATGTCGGCCCCGGCCATGAAGCCGCGCCCTTCACCGGTTACGACGATGGCGCCGACCGCCTCGTCATCGGAGAGCGCCAGGAAGGCGGCCGTAATCTCCTCTTGCATGGCCTTGTTCATCGCGTTGAGCTGGTCGGCGCGGCGGAAGGTGACTAGCGCCACGCGGCCCAGCCTCTCGACGGTGAGGGTCCGGTACGTCTCCACGGCTTACGCCTCGGCGACCGTCATGTCGCCCGCCGCCTCCAGCGCCTTGATCTCGTTCGCTGGAATGCCGAACTCGGCGAGAATTTCGCGGCCGTGCTGGCCGACCAGCGGCGCCGGCCGCTCGATCGAGGCGGGGGTCTCGCTCATCTTCACCGCCGGGGCCACCACCCGCACGCGGCCCCCGCGCGGATGCTCATAGTGGGTGATCATACCCATATGTCTCACCTGCGGGTCTTCAGCCGCCCGGCGAATGTCCTTGACCTCGGCACACCAGATGTCAGCGTCGAGCAGCCGCTCCAGCAGCGCCTCGGTGGTGAACTTCCGGGTCTCTTCGTTGACCTTCTCGAACACCTCGTCGCGCTTGTCGAACAGCGTCTCCAGGTCGTCATAGACCACAAGATGAGGTGCATCGAGCACTTCGTAGAGCGTCTTGAACGGGCTCATGGCGATCGACACGTAGCCGCCGTCACTGGCCTCGTAGATGCCGAATGGCGCCTGCATGCCCGGGTGTCCGATGCCGGAATTGGGCCGCACGAAGTCCTCCCCAAGGTTCAGCACCGCCACATATTCCTGGTTGAGATGAGCCAACATACCCGCCAACAGGTTGACCTCGATCTTCTGCCCCTTGCCGGTTTTCTCCCGCCAATAGAGCGCGGCGAGGATACCGTAGACCATGTTCATGGCCCCAATCTGGTCGGCCAGCCCGGCCCCGGCCGGCACCGGCGCTTGGTCGCCGCGGCCTGTGTTGGAGATCAGCCCGGCGAGCCCCTGGATAAGCATGTCCTGGCCCGGCCGGTCGACATAAGGGCCTTCCTCGCCATAGCCCGAGCCCGAGCAGTAGATGATCCGCGGATTGACCGCGCGAAAATCCTCGTAGCCGTAGCCGAGCTTGGCGAGCACGCCGGGCCGGAAGTTCTGCACTACGACATCGGCCTTCTTCGCCATCTCCATGACGACCTCGTGCACTTTGCGGCTCTTGAGGTTCAGCGCGATCGACCGCTTGTTGCGGTTCCAGGCCAGGAAGTTCGGGCTTTCCGAGCCGCCGACCCACTTGGCGAAGAAGGTCATAGAGCGGAACATGTCGCCTGCGCCCGCCCGTTCGACCTTGATGACATTGGCCCCCATGTCGCCGAGCAGCTGCGTGGCGAACGGCCCCTGCAGCAGATGGCTGAAATCGAGGATAGTAACGCCTTCAAGCGCCTTGTTCATAGGGAGGTTCCACTTCGCAGTCTAAACTATTTTAAACGCTACAAAAGATGCGGCACATACCGCGGCGCGGCGGTCAGCCCTCCATCGACCCTGAGGTCGATGCCAGTGGTGAAGCCGGCCGCATCGGATGCCAGGTAGACCGCCGCCTCCGCCACTTCGGCCGGCTCGCCGATGCGCCCGAGCGGGTGCATCGTCACCCACGCCTTCATCAGGTTGCCGCCGAGTTCACGCACCACCCGGTCGTTCATCGGCGTGTTGATGGTGCCAGGTGAGATCGAGTTGACCCGTACGTTGTGCGGGCCGAATTCCACGGCCATCTGCCGGGTCATCGCCATCACGGCGCCCTTGGCCCCGGCATAGGCGGTCCAGCCGTCGAGGCCGATATGCCCCTGCGCTGACGCCATGTTGATGATCGAGCCCGCCTTCTGCCGGATCATGTGCGGCAGCGCATGCTTGCAGCCGCGAAAGACGCTGGTGAGGTTGACGGCGATCAGCCGATGCCACTGCTCGTCGGTCATCTCGGTGACCGGCATGCCGCCGATGGCGATCGCCGCGTTGTTGACCAGGATGTCGAGCCGGCCACCCCGTTCGACCGCCATGGCGATCAGCCGGGCGATGTCGGCATCTTCGGCCACGTCGCAATGCACGTAGTCGGCTTTGTGACTGGCTTTGCGAAGGGCCTCGACGAAGGTTTGTCCCCGCGTGTCCGCGATGTCGGATATGAAGACGTGGGCCCCCTCCTCCGCCATTTTCTCGGCGATGGCGTGGCCGATGCCATCAGCCGCCCCGGTGATGGCGGCGACCTTACCTTGAAGGCGTTTCATCGTCAGCTTTCTCCTCGCATGCGACGCCGCTTCGCCTCGTCGAAAGCGACCGCGGCAATGATAATCATCCCGGTGATGACCAGCTGCCATTCGGTGGGTAGGCCGAGCCCGCGCAACCCGTTGGACAGGAACTGTAGAATGAGCACGCCGAGCGCCATGCCCGTCAGGCTGCCGATCCCGCCGGCAAGGCTGACGCCGCCAAGCACGGTCGCAGCAACCACCTGGAACTCGAAGTTGAGGCCGGCCGTGTGCTGGGCCGACCCGACCCGCGCCGCAAGGATGATACCGGCGACGGTCGCCAGCAGCGCGCTGATCAGGAAACAGATGAACTTGACGCGCCTGACGTGGTAGCCGGCAAGCCGCGCCACCTCCGGATTGCCGCCCACGGCATAGACCTGGCGGCCGAAAGGGCGGTGCCGCATGACATAGGCAAAGACGGCGAACAGCACGACTGCGATCACCGCCGGATAGGGGATGACGCCGAACAGCCGTCCGTCGGAGAGCAGGATAAAGCCGTCGAGCATGGCGTCGTCGGATATGGCGCGCTGGCCGGTGTAGAGATAGACGCTGCCGCGCATGATGAACATGGTGCCGAGCGTCACGATCAGCGAATTGATGCCGCCATATGCCACGAGCGTCCCGTTGACGATGCCGATGAGAAGCCCCAAGGCGAGCGCGGCAGAGACGCCGAGCGTCAGCGAGCCGGTGTCGTTCATGACGACGATCAGCGGCAGCGCGATTGTGGCGAGCAGCGAGCCAATCGAGATGTCGACCTCGCCCGAGATGAAGACCATGGCGCAGCCAATGCCGGCGATCAGCGCCAGCGATGCCTGGCCGAGCACATTGGTCATGTTGCGCAGCGAGAAGAAGTTTTCGGCAGTGACCGAAAAGAAGGCGATCACCAGGAGCAGGCAGATCAAAAGCGCCAGCTCCTGATGGGCGAAGATCCGCGACAGCAGGGAGGGCGAGCGCCGCCCTTTGTCGTGGAACGCGGTTGCATGGCTCACGCGGGCACCCCCTTTGCCTTGCCGATCGCGGCGTTGAGGATGCTCTCCTGCGTCGCCTCCTCGCGTGTCATCATGGCCGTGATACGGCCCTCGGCCATCACCGCAATGCGGTCGGCCAACCCGAGCAGCTCCGGCATTTCGGAGGTCATCATGACGACGGCGAGCCCCTCGCCGGCCAGTCGGTCGATCAGCGCGAAGATCTCCGACTTGGCACCGACGTCGATGCCGCGGGTCGGCTCGTCGACGACGATCACCTTTAGCCCGCGCATTAGCCAGCGTGAGATCAGCACCTTCTGTTGGTTGCCCCCGGACAGGAACTTGACCGGCTGGTTGAGGCTCGGAGTCTTGATACGGAAGCGCTCGACGAAGCCCTGGACCGCCCGCTTCTCCTTCGCCTTGTCGACGAAGCCCATTTTTGCGAATGCGCCGAGCGAGGCCAGGCTGGCGTTCTGGTAGACGGGCAGCTCGGCCATCAACCCCTCATCCTTGCGGTCTTCCGACAGGAGCCCGATGCCGAGTCTCACGCCGGTGGTGGTGTCGTGCGGCACGAGCGGCCTGCCGTCGACCGTGATAGTGCCTGCGGCGATCGGGTCGTAGCCGACGATCGCCTTGGCAAGCTCCGTGCGCCCGGCACCCATCAGCCCGAAGAAGCCCAGCACCTCGCCGGCGCGCGCCTCAAAGCTCACGTCGTTGAGCTTCTGCGCCGTCGACACGCCTTCGACGGCGAGCGCCACGCGCTCGCCGGCCTCGCCGCGCTGGCGAGGGAACAGGCTCTCGATGCGACGACCGATCATGTCCTGGATAAGAGTGTCGTGGGTGTGCGTCGAGATCGGCCGGGTCGAGATGTGGCGGCCGTCGCGCAGCACGGTCACCGTGTCGGCGATTTCGAACACTTCGTCCAGCTTGTGGCTGACATAAAGGACGGCGATGCCGAGCGCCGTCAGCCGCCGGATGACGTCGAACAGCAGCGCCACCTCCTTGGGCGTGAGCGACGAGGTCGGCTCGTCCATGACCACCACTCGCGCCTCGTGCGCCAGCGCCCGCGCAATCTCGACCATCTGCTGCTGGCTGACCGGCAGGGAGCCCGTGCGGGCGTCGGGATCGACGTCGAAGCCGATGCGCTGAAACAGGGCGGCCGAATCGGCGCGGATCTTCTTCCAGTCGATCGACCCCATCCGCCCGGTCGGATGCCCTTCCAGAAAAATGTTCTCGGCGACCGTAAATTCCGAAATCAGCGCAATCTCTTGGAAGACGACCTTCATACCTTCCTTGAGGCTGTCGCGCGGCGATCGTATCTCCACCTCTCGCCCGCGGACGCGAATGGTGCCGGTGTCGCGCTGATAGACGCCGGCCATGATTTTGATCAGCGTCGACTTGCCTGCCCCGTTCTCGCCCATCAGCGCATGCACCTTGCCGGGCTCGAGCGTCAGGTCCACATTCTCGAGCGCCAGCACACCGGGAAAGCGCTTGCCGATGCCCTCCATCTCCAGCGCCGGGCCGCCGCTCTCGAGGGCAGCGCGGTCGGCGTCCTCGGCATGCATGATGTCAGCGGGCATTGGCCTTGCTCCTGACAAGGTCGAGATAGGTGGCCAGGATGATGACGACGCCCGGCACGACCATCTGCAGGTCCTGGTTCCAGCCCAGGATGATGATGCCATTGTCGATCACCTTGAGCACCAGGACGCCGAGGAGCGTCCCGAACAGCGAGCCGCGGCCGCCGGAGAGGCTCGTGCCTCCAAGGATGACGGCGGCGATCACGGTGAGCTCGAAGCCGCGCCCAGCGGTCGGCTGACCGGCATTCATCAGGGAGGCGAGCACGAGGCCGGCGAACCCGACGGTCAACCCGGTTACCACGAAGGCGAAGAGCTTCAGCCGCTCCGCGTGCAGGCCCGAAAGGCGTACTGCCTTCTCGTTCGCACCCACCGCGTAGAGGTAGCGGCCGAGCGTGGTGAAGCGCAGCACGACATAGGCGATCGCGAAGACGATCGCCGCCAGGATGACAGGAATGGGAAACGGCCCGACATAGCCGGCGCCGAGGTCGGTGAAACCCGGAATCTGGTGATGGTTCTGCACTGCCTCGCGGGTGAACAGATAGACGCCGCCCTGCAGCATCATCATCGTGCCGATGGTGGCGATCAGCGAGTTGACCTTGAGCTTGGTCACCACCAGCCCGTTGAACAGGCCGATCGCGCCCGCGAAGGCGAGCGCGGCGAGGATGCCGAGCGTCAGGCTGTGGGTGGCGTTGATCACGGCCATGCCGACGCAGCCCACGAAGGCGAGCAAGGCGCCGACGGAAAGGTCGACCTCCGCGGTGATGACCAGCATGGTCATGCCCGAGGCGACGATCAACACCAGCGCGCATTGGCGCAGGATGGCGATAATGTTCGCCTCAGAGTAGAACTGCGGGGCGGCGATGGAAATGCCCAGGCAGAGCGCCACCAGGATCAGGCCGAGCACCAGCTGGCTGCCGTCGGCCAGCTTGCCGATGGCGAAGCGCCGAGGTGCCGAGGTGTGCGTAATCTCGCTCATGGTCGTTTCGTCTCTGCCGATCGCGGGGGTTCGTCCTCCCCGCCCGTGAGTGGGGAGGACCGCCTTAAGAGGAAGCCTACTTCTTCAGGTCCGCCGCCGTCTTCATGCACTTCGCCGGCGCCTGCAGCGCGTTCACCGCATCCCATTTGATGGTGCGCGTCTTGCCGTCATAGTCGTAGTACTTCTTCCAGTCCTCGCCGATCATCGGCGCCGTCGGGCTGACGATGTGCTCAGGCACCTCTTCGTCGTTGAACAGCTTCACCGCCGCGTCGATGGTCGTATAACCGTTCTTCTCGGGGAACATGGCCGCCTCGATGCGGTAGGACGGCTCCTTCTCTATGGCGTTGATGAAGGCGAGCCCCTCGCCGCCGGTGCCGACCGTCAACAGGTTGTCCTGCTGCTTGCCCGCCGCCTTCCACGCCTGCAGGCCGCCAAGCGAGGAGGAATCGTTGATGCCGTAGATGATGTTGATGTCGGCGTTCTTGGCGAGCGCGGCGGAGGACACCTCCAGAGCGCGGTCGGGATTGCCGCCGCCGTCGAGGTCGTGGACCATTTCGGCGTCGGGGATCTCGGTCTTCAGCCCGTCCATGAAGCCCTGGCTGCGCAGCACTGTGGCCGACAGCAGCGGCAGTCCAACATTCATCACCTTGGCCTTCCCGCCAAGCTTCTCCTTGGCGTATTTGCCGGCCTCGACGCCGGCATGGTAGCCAGTGTCGTAGTCGCAGATCGCCACCATGGTGGTCATGCCCTTTACCGGGTTGCCTTCCAGCACTACCGGGATGTCGGCGGCTTTGGCCTGGCGCAGCAGCGGCACCACGCCTTCCTCGTTGACGGGGGTGATGATCAGGACGTCGACGCCCTTGGCGATGAAGTCCTCGGCCGCGGCGACCTGCTTGGCGACGTCGAGGTTGGCGTCCTGCACCTCGACCTCGATGCCGAGTTCGGCGGCGTGGTCCTTCATGCCCTTGATGACGTTCTGGTACCATTCGTGCGTCGCGTAGTTGACGACGTAGCCGATTTTCTTCGGCGTTTTCTGCGCCAAGGCCGGCCCGGCGGCCAGCACCATGGCGGCGGTGGTGAGAAGAAATTTCTTGGACCAGGTCATGCTTACCTCCCAATGACCGTAGGGTTCAGTTCTGGACGGTTCGTCCCGCCGTCCCGGGTCGTCACAATCAGCCTGACGTACTGGGCTCGCCAGCGCCGAGCGCGGCGGAGATCCTTTCGGCGGCGCGCTGCGCCCTGGAAAACACAGTGGCCTGGTCGAAGCGAGCGGCCTTCTGCGGCAGGAAGGGCACGGTGAGCGCGGCCACCGCCCGCCCCGTGTGGTCGAACACCGGCAGCGACAGATTGGTGCAGCCGGCGACCGCCAGCGAGGCATGCACCTCGTGGCCGAGCGACCGCGCCTCGTCGAGCCGCGCCTCGATCGCCGCGCGCGTGTCCGTCGCTTCGCCGGCCGCCAGGATCTGACGAACGATCCTGTCACGGTCGGCCGGCTCGGAGGCGGCGAGCAGCACGGCGCCGGAGCTGGTCTCCAGGATCGGGAATTGCGAGCCGAGCGCCACTGAATAGCGCATCGGCAGCGGCGAATCGATCTGCAGCACCACCAGCACCTGCAGGCCGTTGAGCACCACCAGATGGCAGCTCTGGTCGGTATCGGCGGCGAGCTGGCGCATCACCGGCAGCGCGCTCTCCACCAGCCGGTTGACCGGCGGGTGCATGTGAGCGAGCTCGAAGAGCTTCAGCGACAGCCGGTAGCGGTCGGCCCTGGTGCGCACGAGATAGCCGCGGCGCTCCAGAAGGTGCAGGATCCGGTAGATTTCGTGGATCGAGCGGCCGAGCTCCGGCCGAGATCTCGGTCTGCGTCAGCCCGTTCGCCTGATCGGCCATGAACTCGAGGATGTCGAGCGCCTTCTCGGCTGCCGGCGCGCGATATTCTCCGCGCCCCTGCTCCTCGCTCTCCAGCGGTTCGACGACGGCGGCCATCAGGCGACGTCTCCGCTGCCAGTCGCTGCGCGGCCGAGCGACTCCCGGTAGCGACGATCGAGGAAGGAAAAGAGTTCGTCGGCGGAAATCTCGCCGGCGATCGCCGCCGCGGCGCGCGGCGCGCAATCGCGAAAGAAGGCCAGGAAGCCCGCGATGCGTCGGCCTGAGATAGGAGGCCTGGATGGTCTTCAGCGTGTCGGCGAAGAAGCCGCCGGTCGCCGCGTTGACGTCCGCGTCGCGCCAGGCCTGACAGCGAGCCCGGCTGCCCGCCGGCTTCGACATAGTCGGTCCGCTGCACCTGCGGGCGAGCACAGATGGCGCGCATAGTCGATCGCCGCCTCGCGGTTCGGCGACTGTGCGCTGACCCCGATGCCGGCGCCGCCGAGCAGGGCGCCGACCGCATCCGGGCGTCGGAACGTCGGCGAAGCGCGAGCCGCCGCCCGTCGGTCCGCGACGCATAGTTCACATAGCCGAACGCGAAGGGCACATAGACGACGTCGTCCTCGGCGATCATGTGGTCGTAGCAGCGGATCGGGTTCCAGCGTGTGGACAGCGGATGCGCGAGCTCGGCCAGCTCGCGCAACTCGCCCACCGCGCGCTCCACCGCTGCCCGCTCGACGAAGCCCTCGCCGTCGGCCGTCGGGTTGGTGAAGGTCAGGATCAGGCACATGGCGTCGGTCGGCACCAGCGGCAGGCCGATCCATTTGCCGTCCTGCGCGCGCCGCGCGGCCGAGCGCCAGCACCTCGTCGATGGCTCGCGCGGCACCGCGCCGATGCCGGCCAGCAGGTCCGGCCGATAGCTCGCGACCTGGCAGGCCGCATCGATCGGCAGCGCCCACTGGCGCCCGTCGCGCTGGTAGGACTGCCAGGACTTGCCGACCGAATCCTGTTCGAAGAAGGCCTTCTCCTCGGCGCTGAGGTGATCGTCGAAGGGCACCATGAGCGCCCCTTCGGCGATCTCGCCGACGAAGGGATGGTCGAAGATGACGAGGTCGTAGTTGCCAAGCACCGCATCGAGCGGCGCCTCGCCGAAGTCGTAGCAGGCTGCGCCGGTCCCAGTGATCTCGACGGAAGGATGGCTTGCCTGCCAAGCAGGCGCGACGCTCGCTTCGAGCGGTCCCCAGCACCGTCGATGGTCCCACGCCAGACCCCTGAGCTTGGTCATGTCGGACAGGTTCCTCCGCAGCCCGCCTCGAAAGCGCAGTAGCAAAATCTTAACACCATTTTTTATGTACGCAAGTTATTTTCACCAGCACAAAACGGTGGATTCATCAGGCTGCCAGCCAGAAACGTCTCCACGGCGCGCATGATGCCGCGCAGCTCGGCCAGCCCCTTGAGCCGGCCGATCAGCGAATAGCCAGGGTTGATGCGCTCCTTGCCGATGTCGTCGGCCAGAAGGTGCCCGTGGTCGGGCCGCATCGGGATCTGCCAGTCGGCGCGACCTTCCTTCCGCCGCCGCGCTTCTTCCTGCATCAGCGCTAGGATCACGGCCGCCATGTCGGTTGAGCCTTCGAGGTGCTCCGCCTCGTAGAAGGAGCCGTCTTGCTCGCGGGTGACGTTGCTGAGATGCGCGAAATGGATGCGGCCGCCGAACTCCTTGACCATCGCCGGCAGGTCGTTGTCGCCGCGCGTCCCGTAGGAGCCGGTGCACAGCGTCAGGCCGTTGGCCGGGCTGTCGACGGCGTTGAGGATGAAGCGGGCATCGTCAGCGGTCGAAACGACGCGCGGCAAGCCGTAGAGCGAGAAAGGCGGATCGTCGGGATGGATGCACAGGCGCGCGCCCACCTCCTCGGCAACCGGAACGATCTCGCCGCAGGAACCAGTCGAGATGGTCGCGCAGTTCTGCGGGCCCGATCCCGTCGTACTCCGCCAGTGCCGCGCGCATGCCGGCGCGGTCATAGCTGCGCTCGGTCGCCGGCAGTCCGGCGATCAGGTTGCGCTCGATCTGGTCGATCCGCTCAGTCGATAGTGTCTTCAGCCGCGCCTCGGCTTCGGCGATGCGGACTGCGTCGTAGCTCGTCGCGGGCATTCTTGCGCTTCAAGCACGAAAAGGTCGTAGGCGGCGAAGTCGATGGCGTCGAAGCGCAGCGCATAGCCGGTGGTCGGCAGCCGGTACATCAGATCCGTGCGCGTCCAGTCGACGACTGGCATGAAGTTGTAGCAGATCGTCTTCGAGCCCCGGCACTGGCGAGCGCACGGATCGAATCCTTGTACCAGCCGGCATAGTGCTGCCGCTCCGGCGCGCCGATCTTGATCGAGTTGTGAACCGGGATGCTCTCGACCACGGACCAGACAAGACCGGCCGTCCTCGATCTCGCGCTTGCGCTTGAGGATTTCGTCTTCCGGCCAGGCGCGCCCGTCGTAGATGTGGTGGAGCGCGGTGACAATGCCGGTCGCGCCAGCCTGCTTGACGTGATCGAGGGGAACCGGGTCGTCCGGTCCGTACCAGCGCCAGCACTGTTCCACGGCATCCTCCCTTGGGTTACTCGCTAACGTTATTGTTGGACCACAGATGATGTCAACTGCGATTCTCCAGTTGAAATTCATCGAGATCACGGTACCGTTGGTCCAACAATTCACATGGATAAAGGAAGCGGCCTTGTTAGCATCCGATCTCGACTGGACGCGATGAGCCCCGCCTCAACGAGGCCTCTGCCGTCGATGTCGACGGCCCGCCAGATCCTCGACCTGATCCGCAGCCGCGGCCTCGCCGTCGGCGACGCGCTGCCGACCGAGCGCGAGCTGTGCGACCTCTTCGGCGCCAGCCGCAACACGGTGCGCGAGGCGCTGCGCACCATCCGCACCTACGGCCTGATCGACGCCCGTCCGCGCGTCGGCGCCGTGCTCACGGACCGGCAGAGCGGCGCGATCCAGAACTTCTTCGCCGCGCAGATGGACGTCTCCCGTTCGACCTTTAGCGACATTCAGGGCTTCCGGCGCATCATCGAGGTCGGCATCGGCGACCATCTCGTTCCTGAATGCGGGACCGAGCGAAATCGAGGCGCTGGAGGCGGTCAACGCCCGTATCGAGGATAGCCGCTCGTCCGAGGAGGCCGCACGCCACGACTTCGACTTCCACGCTGCGCTGATCCGGCTCGCCGGCAACCGTACGCTGTCCGAGATCTACGACTTCCTGTCGCCGGTGATCCTCAGGATCATGACCATCGGCAAGGAGATTCGGCCGATCTTGTCCGACACGCGGCGCGCCCACAGCGAGATTGTCGAGGCCATCCGTGCCCGCGACCGGCTCGCCTATGCCTATCTGATGAGCCGCCATCTCGACTTCGCGCGCCGGTTCCTGCCCGAGGATCTGGCGAAGACGCCGCCAAAGGGAGAAGGATGAATACAATGCAGGAGTTCGACGGAAAGGTCGCTCTGGTCACCGGCACCACCGGCATCGGCCTCGCCACGGCCAGGCGGCTCGCCGAAGGCGGCGCCGCGGTGCTGGCGACTCGGCATCGACGAAGCGGCCAACGCCGCCATGCAAGCCGAGTTCGACGGCGCCGGTCGGCGCGCCAAGGTGGTGACGGCCGACGTCTCGGTGCCGGCCACGGTGCGCGACGCGATCGCAGCCGGCGTGGCGGCCTTCGGCGGCCTCGACATCATCGTCAACGCAGCGGCCGTGCATCCCTACGGCACGGCAACCACCACCGTCCCCGAGACCTTCGCCCGCACCATGGCCATCAATGTCGGTTCGATCCATCTCACTGCCCATTTCGGCATCCCGGAAATGCTCAAGCGCGGCGGCGGCGCCATCGTCAACGTCGCATCGGTCCAGGGTTTTGCCTGCCAGCAGAACGTCGCCGCCTACGCCACCACCAAGGGCGCTATCCACACGCTGACCCGCTCACTGGCGCTCGACTACGCCCGCCAGGGCATCCGCGTGAACTCGGTGAGCCCCGGTTCGATCCGCACCCCAATCCTGGAGAAGGCGGCGCGCGGCGACGGCGGCAGCGACGCCGACGTAGAGGCCGCCTACCGCCGCTTCGGCGAGGCGCACCCGCTCGGCCGCATCGGCGAACCGGAGGAAGTGGCGGAGCTGATCGCCTTCCTGTGCTCGCCGAAAGCCGGCTTCTGCACCGGAGCGGACTACAAGATCGACGGCGGCCTCACCGCCGTCCTCGGCGTCGGGTGAAGGCCTGAGAAAATCATGAAGATCGGACTCGGACTCTACCGCGAGCAGTTGGTGCCTGAGAATTTCCGCTTCGCCCGCCAGGCTGGCGCGACGCACATCGTGGCGCATCTCACCAACTATTTCCGCGGCCGTGACCCCGGCCTTTCGGCCGGGACGGCGAGCGGACGGCTGGGGCGACTGCTCGACGGACACCTTGTGGACCTATGACGAGTTCGCCGCCCTCGTCGACACGGTGCGCGACACGGGCTTGAACTGGCTGCCATCGAGAACTTCTCGCCGCGCTTCTGGTCGGACGTGCTGCTCGGCGGCCCCGAGCGGGCGGCGCAGATGGAGGGGCTGAAGCGTCTGGTGCGCGACGCTGGCCGTGCCGGGATCCCCTGCATCGGCTACAATTTCTCCATCGCCGGCGTCTGGGGCTGGACGCGCGGGCCGTTCGCCCGTGGCGAGGCGATGTCGGTCGGCCTCGACCTCGCCGCGATCGATCCCGATCTGCCGCTGCCGGACGGCGTCGTCTGGAACATGCGCTACCGCGCCGCCCGGCCGGGGGCCGCACCGGTGGCGGTGAGCCCGGACGAGCTCTGGCAGCGGCTCGGCGACTTCCTGCGCGAGCTGGTGCCGGTGGCCGAGGAGGCCGGCGTGGTGCTGGCCGCCCATCCCGACGATCCGCCGGCCGAGGCGCTGCGCGGCGCCGCGCGGCTGGTCAACCGGCCGGAGAAATACGACCGGCTGATGGACATCGTCGACTCGCCCGCCAACGGGCTGGAGCTCTGCCTGGGCTCGCTGCAGGAGATGCCGGGCCCGGAACCGATCTACGGCCATGTGCGCCGCTTCGCCCGGCGCGGGCGCATCGGCTACGTCCACTTCCGCAACGTGCACGGCAAGGTTCCGAACTATCACGAGACCTTCGTCGATGACGGCGACATCGACATGGCGGAGATCGTCAGGATCCTGCGCGACGAGGACTATGAGGGCGTTATCATCCCCGACCACACGCCCGAAATGGCCTGCGATGGCGCCCTGGCACGCCGGCAAGGCCTTCGCGCTCGGCTACATGCGGGCGCTGGTCCAGAACGCAGCATGCGCTCGGACCGTCGCAGGGCCTGACAGCCCCTCGCCGCCGAACAGGGAGAGGATGATGACTGACGCCTATCAGGACGACGACCAGCTGTTCCGCTTGTTCGAGACGGAGCTCTTCGTGGCCGTGGTGGGCGACGTGATGGACACGCTCGGGCTCACGCACCAGTTCCTGCCGCCCGTCTTTCAAGCCCGGTCGACGAAGCGACGCGGCTGATCGGCCGCGCCATGCCGGTGCTGGAGGCCGACGTCTTCGCCGTGCCGATGCGACGAGCGGCAGCAACCCGCTGATGAAGAAGCCGTTCGGGCTGATGTTCGAGGCGCTGGACAGCCTGCAGGCCCGGCGAGATCTATGTCGCCACCGGCGCCTCGCCCCGCTACGCGCTGTGGGGCGAGCTTATGTCGACCCGCGCCGGCCTGCTCGGTGCGCGCGGCGCGCTGCTCGACGGCTTCGCCCGCGACATTGACGGCATCCGGGCGCTCGGTTTCCCGTGCTTCTGCACCGGCTACTACGCGCAGGACCAGGGCCCGCGCGGCAAGGTCGTCGACTATCGCTCGACGATCGAGATCGGCGGCGTGCGGATCGAGCCGGGAACGCTTCTGTTCGGCGACAAGGAAGGCGTGCTGGTGATTCCCCGAAGCGGCCGAGGCCGAGGTGGTGCGGCTGGCGCTCGACAAGGCGCGCGGCGAGAAGCGCGTCGCCCAGGCGATCCGCCAGGGCATGAGCGCCGTCGAGGCCTTCGCCACCTTCGGCATCATGTAGCCGCGCCGGCGCGGCGCCTCGTCGGGCGGACAATGGCTTAGCGAGGCAAAGTTGTCGCAAGTTCCGATTCGGGCCATTTGGGTTTTTCATACAGCCACCCGGGCAGGCAGCATCTCGCAGGCCGCCCGCGCGCCGGTCGACACTTCAGCAAGTGCCGCGAGCTTTCCGCAGCTGCCCACCCTGCTCGCAAGGCTGGACGGCTGTAGTCCTTTCGGCAGGGAGCGGCTCCGCCGACGACTTCAGCGGGCAGTTTCGGCGAGCGCGGCAATCGCAACCGGCCGCGATGCCGGCTCCCTTTTTGCCGGGACCCATTGCCCCAGTTCCTCCAGCAGCCGGTCAAGTCGATCGAGCCTGCCTTCGATCGCGGCGGTCAACGCCTGGATGGCCGAGCCCTTGGCTGCGTCGGGCAGGCCCTCCGCCGCCAGGTGGAGCGTATGCACCAGCTCCCGTGTGCCCCTGAAGCCATCGACGAGATCAGGCACGATCGCTGCCATGCTACGGACACGCTCAAGCTTCTCAGGATATGGGTCGGCTGCGGTATCGGTGTGCCCGGTCATTTGCGCGTCTCCTCTCGGGTGGTACAAGCGCCAGGCCGATGTTGCGAGCATCGGTCTGTAGCGGACAATGTGTTTCCGTCCCGGCAAGAACGCCAATTACAATGAACCGTCCCAGCGTTCCCCGGTGCGGAGCCCGAAGTCGAACAACGGGCGGTCGCCCAGGTTGCGCGACCGGCTGGACTAGCCACCTGCAAAATTGTCCTGCTGGATGCGGCCTACGCGGTCAAGCGCTGCTTTCAGTTTTCGGGGGGTCGTCGCGCCGCCATCGAAAAGCGCCATGACGACAAAGGCGATGCTTTCCCTGTCCGCATCGTCGGCAATGCTGTGCGCCAGGCAGTAGTCATCGAAAGCCTTCGTCATGATGGCCAGATGATGGGGATTGGCTCCTTTGGAATGCATTTTCCAGCTTCCTTCCCCTCTTGTTGGACGAAAACGTGGGTCTGCTTCCAATCGTCCGTTTACCGGTGAAGATCGGACGATATGAAATGCTAATCTCCTGGCAGGGCGATTTCGAGGCGGCGGCCAAGCGCCTGCTCGTCGACGAATATGACGCTGCGCAGAAGGACGGGGATGTGGGCCCCCAGCACAAGGCCATTTCGAGCCCGATTTATGAAGGAGCGCGTCGCTTTTCCCCGACCTCCACCGGAAGGCCAGATTGCTCATCGTCGGCGGCAGGTATGAAATGAAATCTTCGGATGGATGTAGAAGGACGGCCGTGGAACAACGAAAGGTCGACGACCGGATTGCCCGGCAGCAGGATCGACGGCGTCGCTCGGCGGCCCGGGATCGACGGGAAGTCATCCAGCACTGGGCGATGCTCGCCGTCGTTGTCGGCATCGTCATGGCCGTGATGTTCATTTTCGGCGGGGGATGATCCATGCCAGCCAAAGCGAAGCGACCGATCCAGTTCAAAGCCGGGATCCCCTGGCGCAAGCGGTATCACTGGCGGGCCCAGATCCGCTGGCTGAGAAACAAAAGGAACTATCGCGCAGGCAGACGTGCCAAATCGCTGTTTTCCCGCAAAGAGGCGGCGGGTGGCGGAGCCTTGTCGTAAAGCCTAATTGCCTGCCTTATTGTGCGGTCCTACCATTTCTCGAGGGAGGAACGGGCATGCCAAAGCTTTCCGAAGGCGATACCATCGCCATGCAGGGCGAGGTGACGATCGGTCCTGACGAGGGTCGCGTGTCGGTGCGCCTGCAGGGCTACGACCTGCCAGTGACAGTTCGGGCCGAACATCTCAACATCATCGCCAGGCGGAGGGGCAGAGCCCGGCAGGCGAAAACCTAGCAGGCAGATGGGCGACATTCCCGACTAGCACCTCGACTGGTCGGACTGGCCAACTGCAGTGCGCGCGAAAATGTTGCGAAGGGTGCCAACACGTGAGCAAGCCAAACAATCCCTTGCCCGGCCTCATGCAGGTGCTCGGCGATCTGGTCGATGGCGACACCCTGGCCGAACTGGTGGCCATCATGGCCGAGGCCGAAGAGGCCGCCGCGCTGCTGGCGATCGGGGCAATGCAGGGCCGCCTCGAACGGCAGATGCTCGGCGAGGGAATTGGCCAAGAGGACGCCGCTCAGCAAGCCCTGCGGGTGGCCGAGCGGGTGCGTCACGCCTGGACGACACTGCACCGGGCACCCAGCACTCAAACCAGACAGCCGGGAGGGTAATCGCCTTCGGCGCGAGACAGTGCGACAATGCCTGATGGTAGGGAGGCTTCCGGGGAGCCGACGGACAGCGACTGGCGGGGTCTCATAAAGGTCGTTGCCGCGTTCAGCCAGCGGGGCTCGGGTGCGCATCATCGTCCCAATCAGGATGGTGGATGACAGGTGCGCAGGTAGGCTTTGGGACCCTGCGATCTCCCGGCAGATGCGCGCGCCCTGGGGGACGGTGCGAAAAAACAGCTTAGTATATTATGCTAGTTTGGGAAGTTGACAAAAATCAACTCTGCAGTCACAACGTAAGTCAACAGCTATCGTTAGCTGTATTCCACTACTCTTTTAAACGTTTTAAGTATTATATCTTGATGTTTCCGATATTTCAAGTGTATAATAGGGAGAATTACTAATGGACCACCTGATTGCCCAATTCAGGACAATCCGGCGAGCGGAGATTGCCATGATCGAGCTTTTTCAGGTCAGGACAGTCATGCCGGTTTTGCTCGGCCACAAGGATGTCCAGATCACCTGGTTCATCACGTTCTCGAAGGAAACCAGTAGTCCCTTATGGCAACGCGATCGCCGACTACGATCCCGCAGACTAGAGTGGGCCCGCTATGCCGAAAGCCGTGTCGACGAGTTTTTCACCGCCGGTGAAGCAAACTGGTTCGTTGACTTCCTAAAGGCGCAAGACCTTCCGGAAGGCTCGACCTACATAAAAAAGGCCGAACTGCCGATCTCGAACCAATCCATGGGATTGCGGGCAATTCCAATCGGTGGTGGGCCAGACCACGTTAGTTTTCACCGCGGCAATTACTGGCTACCGGTGACGGGCTACTACGATTTGCGCCACTACGACCCACTTCCCGACCGGCGGTCTGAACTCGCCCGGCGACGGAGGTCTAGCTGACAATCGCTTCCAGCTCGATCGGTTAAAGGGAGAATGATTTGCGACGCCGACCTCGAAGAGTTCAAGGTGCGGCAGTGAAGTAGCCTCTTGTGCGCTTCGTACTGCTGGTCAGGCTATTCGCAAATACCGCTTCGCGGATTGCACGCAAGGTCGGCGCGAGATTGGCTGAAAGGACCGACACAGGAGCGTCAAGACGTCACGCGCGGCCGACACGAACTGCTGCGCAGGCTTGCGTGTAGGATGTGTGGCGGAGTGCTATGACCGGCAAGGAATGGGAGGAAAGGCCAACGATCAAGCAAGAGACCAAAGCCGACCTCCGATCCTCTCTCGGAATTGGTTCGTGGGGATGAAAGTCAAAGTTGTCCGCTAACTGCTCAAACGAACGCTGACCCGCCATGGATGAAGCAGAAATCACCCCTAGGCCTAGGCGTTGTGGACAAGCGGGAATGTTAGGCTGAATAACCTCAAAATCATAGCGCAAGAAAATCGAGGTTTGACTAAAGATGGTCTAACCCCAAAGCAGGAGACTTTCGCACAATTAGTCGCCAAAGGGGACAATCTGTCGGATGCTTACAGGAAAGCTTATACCACAAAGGGTAGGCCAAACACTATTCACCGGGCAGCATCCAAGTTAATGACGAATATTCGTGTCCACTCACGTATTGAGGCATTACTGAAAGATATAGAAAGTCATATGCATCGGGATGCTGTCAGTATTAGGCGGCACGTATTCAATGGATTGATGGAAGAAAGCAGGAATGTAAAAGCCAAGCCAAGCGAGCGTATCTCGGCATTAATTGCTTTAGGCAAGATTGACGTTGTTTCAATGTTTCGAGAAATGCCGCCAGATAAGCAGTAATAGAGCGTGACCCAGCAATAATTGAACTGGAATTGCGCGATAGGCTTACGGGCATTGTTTCACGCTGCGGATTAACGCCCGCTAAAGCAGCGGAAGCAACGCTAGCCTAGGCAAGGCCTAGGCTAGCGTTGCTGAGCAGCGCGAAACACAAGGCTTGTTAAGTCTATCACCCGCATTACTGGACAGACTGTAAGGGATTGTAGTTACAGCGCAATTAGGCCGGATATGTACGTACATTGGATAATGATCAAGATGAAACAACAGGCCAAACAATCGTTGCATTGCATTCAATGTGGTTCGCTTGCGTGCTACTCGCTCAGACTACCATCGTATCGATGTGGACACACAGCTAACCCACTGGAAACACTATGCTTTCTCGTGTGGTGTCATGGTGCCTGCAAGGGCCAGAAGCATGCTGTGCCTAGGCTAGGCTACCCCACCACGCCACCCACTGCCGACCCCCCGCGACCCACGCGCCCATGCGCGCACCAATCATGTGTTCCAGTGACAAAGGGGGCTCGTTCTCAGAAAAACGATCAATCCTATGGACGGACATCGACAAACCCCTAGGCAGAGAAAATGGCATTTCGGGCCAAAATGGCCCGGAAGACGATGTGGCGCCAACACTCGGCGGGGAACGACATGCCAAAAACCCGCATTGCTGGGGAAGCAGCGTTGTCAGCTTCATGGTGGCAGGGCCGGTGCTCCAAGCGGCCAACGAAACGGCAACTATAAGAATGGAAATGGACAAAGGAGACTTTGCGCGAACAACGGGAAGCTCGAGCGCGGGTCAAAGGCGTTGATCGCGCTAGGGCGCAGCATCGGAATGTTCGATGATCCTTCGCGACCGGTCAAACGACGAATGCCTCGTCGCCTTGCGCAGCATTCGACGCTTTGCTCCATGCAGACAAGGTCAGCATTGGCAATCGGGGCACAATGCTTCTCGTTCAGCGCCTTCACGGCTGCCTTCTGACGCTTCGGCCGAAACGGCGCGGTAGCCGATGCGGTTCTAAAACCCGGCGCGGAACACCTTGTTTAAAGCCCGTTCTCTTCGGCGAAAAAACGTTGCGCGCTCCACAGCTGACAAGTTGGCCCGCCATTCCGCGTGCGCAGGGGAAATTTTCGGACTGGATTTTGGACGAGGGAGGCCATTGAAGTTCGCAGGGGCTCGCGCCAGGATCAAGGCGGTGAGAATCGTCCATCCGTTCACAGCCTTGATTTCATTAGTTTTTCTGGGTTTCCCAAGCGTACATGGAACCATTGACGTGAACGGTTGCGAGCAACCAAAACATGAACGAAATCAAGGCTGTGAACGGATGGACGGTTTGGAGCGCGAAATGCTCATGATCCGCCCAACCGCGCGGAAACGGATGGAGGCGGCGAGCAGTAGCGCCGCCGCCATCGCGCGACAGTCAGCAGTCTGGCCAGTGTGTCTGTCTGAACAGTAGTGCACGGCGATCTGCTCTGGGTCTATCTCTCGCCCCTATCCATCAGAAGGGGATCTCGTCATCCCCCTCGTGCTCGGTAGCTGCCCCCTCGATGGGGTGCGGCGCAGAAACCGGCAGAGCCCGGACCCTGACCGACGACTGCGATGCAGCGGCGTAGGCGTTGCCGGCACCGTTGCCCTGCGTCGGCTGCGGCTGCGGCGGAAGCATTCACGAACCGGCTGCTGGCCGGAGAGGATACCACGCATGTGCATGATATGGCCCATGCCATTGGGCGTCTGGCCGAGACTGGTGGACAGCACCACCTTGTTGCCGGGCCAGCTGTCGGCGTCGTCGCCAAGGTCGTTGGCGAGGGCGAACGCATTGGTCTTGCTGACCGCGGCCTCCATGGTCCTTGCCAACGAAAGACAGCACGTACTTGGGCTTCTCGTCCTTGATCGAACTCGTGCTGGCGTACGCTTGCGATGGTGGCGATCAGTTCCTTCAGGCCGTGTTCCTTCAGGCAGTTGCCAGCCAGGTGGCCGTCATGAAGGAGCCGGCATAGTCTTGGGATACTTTCATCGTCGTATCCCTCGTATGTTCGCGGTTCCAGTACCGGCAGGTGCCGCAATCGCCGTTTTCGCTATTTCCGCACTTCAATCCGTCCAACCGTTCACAGCTTTGATTTCATTGAGGTTTTCCGGCATTTCAAAGCGTACACAGAACCCTCTCTGTGAACGGTTGTGAAAGGCAAAAACAGCAATGAAATCAAAGCTGTGAACGGATGGACGGATTGAAGTGCGGAAATGTTCATGACCGGCCTCCGTAGCGTTTCCACGCATCGTCGAAGGCGGCCCAGAGATAGCCTTTGGCCCGTTTCTCCCTTGGACCGACATTGCCGGGCTTGATGTCGTAAGCCTTCAGCAGCCGGGCGATCGCATGCTGGGTGATGGGCTTACGCATACGGCCCCACTCAGCCCATGGCCGGTTCTCAAGCGCGTGCAGCTGCTGCATCAGCTCGGCGCTGGAAATCTCCGCCTCGATCCCTTTGGCTGGATCGGCCTCATAGCCGGCCTTGCCTCTGTTCTTCAGGTCCTCGAATATGCTGAGGCAGTCGGCCAGCAGCGTCAGGGCCGGCTCTTCGTGGTCATCGTCGTCAGCTGCCCTGCACAGGTTGACTGCCGCCGTCCTCGCCCTCTGTCCCCAATTCGGCCCCGCCAAGTCGGCAATCGCCAGCAGCGGCCGCCAGCCATCAAGTTGGCGGTCGTTCAGGCTTTCGGGCACTTCCGGATCGGCTGCGGCCAGCACAGACACGTTGTCGGCAGCAAACCGCGCCGCCTTTCTGCCCAGCTCCGTCAGGTGATCAATCTTGCGGCGGTCGAACCGCTCCTTCTTCTCCGACTTCAGCTTGCGCCGCATTTCGATGATGACGGACCTGTCCATCAGTGGCGGCGGCATGTTGCCGATCGCCGCCAGCACGGCAGGGGCGAAGATGGGGAAGAGCTTCGGTTCATGGTCATCGCCGACCGTGCGGCCTATGACCGCCTCGGCGTAAACACCTTCGTTGAGGACAGCGCGAAGATCCTCGTTGTGCTTCAGCCCGGCATTGTCCGCCTCGTCGAGCAGCAGGGTCGGGCTGAACGCGGCGATGGAGCGGAACAGCATCGCCGCGGTTACTCCCGACAGCGACAGCGGGCGGCGCACCAGCTTGCCGATGACCCTGAGCAGGGTGGACTTGCCGCACCGCTTGGTCGGCGAACGGATGAGCAGGCGCGGGGTGTAGTCGGTGGCCTCGATGACAGTGCGTATGGACGATCCACAGTGCCACGGCGACAACCTGATCGCCGTCCATCGAGACATAGGACTGCAAGGCTATGCCGATGCCCACCAGCAGTTCGGCGGCATTGACGGGCTCGTCGGCAGGCTCGAAATCGGGCAGCGTAAAGCGGGCTTCCTTAGCCCCGCCTGCCTTACCTTCACGGGCTTTACGCAGGGCACTTTCGATCAGGTTGTCGGTGTCGAGCCTGTCGAGCGGCGGAATGCAGGTTCCGGCCATGTCGGCGATGCGGTGGCGGAACTCGGTCTCGTCGAGCTTGCCTGCTGCAACCTCATGGGCCAACGCCCAGCAGGCGTCCCGCACGACATTGTGCCTGTCGCCCTCCGGCGTCGCGCGGATCTTCTCCGACCAGCTGTCGAGCTTCTTCTGTCCGGGTGACCGCTTCAACTTCGCCAGGATCGATCCCGGCAGCGGCGCCAGG
The DNA here is from genome assembly GCA_963735385.1 of uncultured Alphaproteobacteria bacterium. Lineage (GTDB taxonomy): Bacteria > Pseudomonadota > Alphaproteobacteria > Rhizobiales > Rhizobiaceae > CAVTKY01. Next base: position 47,134 of record CAVTKY010000015.1, read on the forward strand.
GCGGTGAGGTCGTGACCATTGACGAACAGATAGGGCTTGCCGTCGGCGCGCACCGAACCCGGTGCAATCACCATCCGGCCCTCGGCGAGGAAGTCGACGCCCTCGCCGAGCGTCCCCGACTTCAGTTCGCCGGGATAGGCGTAGTAGATGATGCTGCCCGTTGCCGGCGGTAAGCACGGTAGCCGTCGACTTCGGATCGACGTCCGTCGAAAGTCTTGATCGTCTTGAAACCATCTGAGACCCCGTGCTTGTCGATGTCGACGACGACGAGGCCGTTGATCTTGCCCGTACGCAGTCCGACGCAGGCGTCCGGCCACTGGGTCCACCAGGCGCGCACCTGATCCGGATCCTTTGACGATCCGGGCGCACCCTTTGCCGGCGCGTTGGTCCAGTTCGACGTCAGAGCCGCCTTGGTCGACGGATTGACCGGCAGGACCGTGAAACCTTGCCGCGCATAGCTGAGCGCAAGTTCAAGCATGCTCATGACTGCCAACTCGATCTCGTGACTTTCGCCTGCAACCAGCGGACTTCTGATGGTTGCTGGCCTTTGCGGATGCGATTCCAGACAATCGATTACGATCGACGCATCCAAAATGGATGCGCCTTGGGTACCGGCAATCGCCCGTCAGCGTTTTTTTGGACCGCTATCGGGCGGGCGCTGCGTAGTTCTCAGGGGCGCGTCACATGGCAACAATGGCAGCCACGTGCGAATCAATACGGGGCGCTCAAATGAGCGGCCCGTCGCGGCGGACTTGGCGCCGAAGGAAGCCTGACAGGCAAGAAAAACAGTTTGGCATCTTCGGCTCGGCAGGCGGCCTCCAATCCGACCGGGCCTTTCTCTACAAGTGGCGGTCACGCGCACTTCCCCGCGGAAGAGCTGCGGCCCAACTTTCGGCGTCAGACCTCATCACTAGGGTCCGCCTGCCCGCCTTTCTCGTGCGCAACCGACCGGCGGCAATCTCGTCGTACACGAACGAACGGCCAATACAGAAGGCGCGACAGAACTCCTTGATCGTATACGCTGCCACAGGGAAATCGTTTCCTTGCATGTCTGCTGCTTCCCGCTGATGTCCGCAGAAATTTGCAGAAAAATGAGCCTAAGTTTACGCAAAAAAATCCCGATTTTTTTGCGGAATGCCGCCTAGAGCCGCGTCGGAGCAGGTTTCTCTTCTGCTTTTCCTGGGCACTGTCTCAACAGAGACATCCACCTGCCCAACGTTGGCTTGTATCGACTAACGGTTAGCTCCTCGTGAGACAATTGTTCCCCTGCTCAATGTGGTGGCTTACCAACTCCGCCTGCTCCATAATTTTCGTCAGGCCAGCGCTGATCCGCTCGTCACAGCGACCAATCACGTATTCTATCGTCCGTTTTCCATATCCGTACTTGTCTGCAACAGCACAAACGGTGTCCTGTCAGGAATTCTGTGCGCGAGGCCGGTTTCGTCATTGGCTGACGAACCGTTCGCCGAAGACGACGGCGAACTGGGTCTTGGCCTCGAACCATTCGCGCGGCGGCCGTTTCCAGTCCTCGGCGGCGTGGTTGAGGACGAGGTATAGCAGCTTCATCGCGGCGTCGTCATTGGGGAAGTGGCCTCTGGTTCGAACGGCGCGGCGCAGCTTCGAGTTCAGCGCCTCGATGGCGTTGGTGGTGTAGATGATCCGCCGTACGCTTTCGGGAAAGGCGAAGAAGGGCACGACGTGCTGCCAATTGCGCCGCCAGCTCTGGGCGATCGCGGGATAGCGCTGGCCCCAGGAGCCGGCGGCGAACGTCATCGAGCGCCTTCATGCCGGCTTCGGCGTCCTTCGCCCGGTAGATCGCCCGCAGCGCCGGCACGACCGGCTTGCGGTCCTTCCACGAGACGAACTCGAGCGAATGGCGGATCAGGTGCACGATGCAGGTCTGGACGATCGTCTCGGGGAAGACGGCGTTGATCGCCTCGGGGAAGCCCTTCAGGCCGTCGACGACGGCGATCAGGATGTCGGCGACGCCGCGGTTCTTCAGTTCGTTCATGACGCGGAGCCAGAACTTGGCGCCCTCGGTCTGCTCGATCCAGATGCCGAGAATCTCGTTCGTGCCGTCCGGCAGGATGCCGAGCGCGATGTAGACGGCCTTGTTGCGCACGAAGTCATCGTCTCGGATCTTGACCCGGATGGCGTCGAAGAAGACCAGCGGGTAGACAGATCAGCGGCCGGTTCTGCCATTCGCGCGACCTCGTCCAGGACGGCGTCGGTGATGGCCGAGACGGGTCCGGCGCACGTCGTATGCCAGCTCCGTGGCATCGCCAGTTCGATGGCCAGCTTCAGCAATTTCCCGCGGAAAAGTGGTCTCGTCGCCGGCCCAGTCCCTGAAACCCGACCGAAATCCATGCACGGTAAATGACTCAAGATTCATGCGTCGCAGCATCATCTCCATGGCGGATGATGACAGATGCCTGCCCGGCCTCTGGCCGGGAAAGACAAAACTCGATAATCCCTGAAAGATACTCTGCTGAGAAACGAGGGACAGCGCTTGCTTGGACAATGGAACGCGATGCTCCTTGCCGGCTTTCATCCGCTCGGGTGGTATGACCCAGATGGCTCGATCCTCGTCGATCTCGGTCCAACGAGCGCCATAAACTTCGCCGGAGCGTGCTGCTGTAAGAATCAAGAAAACAAGGGCCCTCGCGGCGATGGCCTCCGAACCTCGAGACGGGCCAGGAAGGCTGGAATGTCGCCATACGGCATCGCTGGTTGATGACGGATCAACAGTCTGCTCCGCGCGGGTAACACATTTCGCAGATGACCCCGCCACAAGGCCGGATTTTCCCCTGAACGCCAGCCCTTCGCTTTGGCGAAGTCCAATACACGCTCGATACGACCGCGCACCCGCGACGCGGTCTCTGACTTCGTCTTCCAGATGGGCACCAGACACTCGAGCACGTCCTCGGTCCCAATCATCGCGACCTTTTTCGACCTGATCGGCGCACAATAGACGGCCAAGGTCATACGCCACTGATGACGGTGCTTTTCATTACGCCAAGAAGTTTCCATCGAGGCGAGGAACGCATCCGCACAATCGCCGAACGAAGGCTCGGCTTCTCTTGCACGCTGAGCGATCGGGTCACCGCCTTCTGCAACAATGGCACGACAATCAGCAGCTTTTTTGCGAGCTCTCTGCAAGGTGACGCTGGGGTAAGGCCCGAGGCCCATTTCGCGGCGTTTTCCGCCGCTGACCCACAGAAATAGCCACGACTTCGACCCCGACTGAGTGACATTCAGGTAAAGGCCCCCGCCATCGCTGTGGCGTCCAGACTTTAGTTTCGACTTGGCCTTAAGATCCGAAAGCTTTTGCAGCGTCCTGACCATTTCCGTCCCCACATTGTTCCCCATTTTGAAGTGGGGATAATAGCGAACGTCGGCGGACATTGAAAGACTATCTAAAGTGCTATCTTCTTTCAAATAAACGGTTTTCTGAAAGTGACGGACTATCGCGGATGTATGTTGGGCGGACATCCTCTCCGCCATGTTTTTTCTGCGCCCTGACCATCAACTCACGCCTTCACAGCCAAATCGCAGTCGGAAAGCTTTGTGTAAGCTCATATCGTATGCAAAACGGCCATTACAAATCATGCGCCGATTAGTCACTCAATAAGTGAAAATCACAATTGATATAGATTTTATTTTTATTTTCTATGTTTATATCAATATCGTTTTATAAACTAATATATCCACGTTGTTTGGAATTCTTGTACGTGAATATCTTGAAATATGCCGTTTTCTACGTCTTTTCAACCTCTTCAATGAGCGTAGGATAGGCCGTCGCGACCTTGGGGTTCATGATTCTGACTGGAGGTCAGAAAATGAACATCAAGAGCCTTCTTCTCGGCTCCGCTGCGGCGCTCGTCGCAGTGACCGGTGCGCGCGCCGCCGATGCGGTCGTCGTCGCTGAACCGGAACCGGTCGAATACGTTCGCGTTTGCGACGTATACGGCGCCGGCTTCTATTACATTCCGGGGACTGAAACCTGCCTGAAGGTCGGCGGTTATATCCGTTACGACATTGGCGTTGGCGCTCTTGGCCACGAAGACGTCTACGACAGACGAGACTGGTATTTTAACCGCAAACTCGACTACAACGACACCTATTACAAGCGCGCTCGCGCCCATCTCCGCCTCGATGCCCGTTCGGAAACCGAGCTCGGTACGCTGCGCGGCTATATGGCGCTCTCTTTCGATCATAAGACGATCCAGGGCGGCGTAAATGGTGACGAAATCCTAACGGCTTCCTCAACCGGTATCGATCACGCCATTATCGAGCTTGGCGGCTTCCGCATCGGCAAAACCGACTCACTGTTCGATACCTTTACCAACGGTGCCGGCAACGTCATCAACGACGGACTTATCCCCTACGCTCCGGGCGGCACGCATCAGATCGCTTACACCTACAACGGCGGCAACGGCTTCACGGCGGCGATCGCTCTCGAAGAGGGCAACAACGACCAATTTACGTATCTTGATCAAGACGACGACGGCTCGCTTCATCCGGTGGATATTCAGGCCTACACGCTCGACAGCTACATTCCTCATGTCGTTGCCGGCGTTGGCTACACCGGCGGCTGGGGCGGCGTCTCGCTCGTCGGTGCCTACGACTTGGTCTGGGAAGAGTTCGCTGTCAAGGCTCGCGTGGACGTGAAGGCCACGGAGACGATCTCCGCCTTCGTTATGGCCGGATACAAGTCGTCGGATGACATCGTCTACGACGACGCCGCTGGTAATCCGACCGTCTTCGCAGGAACGACCCCGAACTTCTATGGACCATGGGGTGGCGATTGGGCCATCTGGGGTGGCCTGACTGCGAAGGTCACGCCGCAGGCTGCGATCAACGTTGAGCTGTCCTATGACGATTTCGACAACTTTGCAGCTGTCGCGAACGTCGCCTACGAACTCGTTCCGGGGTTCAAGATCACGCCGGAAGTTACGTATCAGGATAATTTCGACGACGACAACGGCGATGATAACGAAGAGTGGGGTGGTCAGATCCGCTTCCAGCGCGACTTCTAATGTTCGTGATCGGATAGCATGAAATGGCAGCTCGGGTTCGAGAGAGCCCGGGCTGTTTCTTTAACTGGCAGCGTTAGCGGAGCGGCCGATGGATAGGAGTAGAACGGCGCGAGTGCACGTTGACGCAAACGGTTGGCAGGCGGAGCCAATTGTTAAGCTGGATTTCCGGGACGTACAACCTCCCACCTTCCAACGGTGGTTTTTTTTGGAAACCCGGTCGGTACTCGATTGTCGTGTACCGGCTGCACAGAATGCAAGCGGCATATGAAAAGTATTGGTCAAAGCGACTTTTGTGTTCAACCCCTCTCCTACTCGGCGAGTTATGGGGGGAACTCGAGCTTTGACGGCAGAATTTTCAACGTTGTTGAACAGTTCTCGCTTCGTATGTTGTTTGAAAAATACAAGAATATACTGTGGGAAGACGGAAATCATAAATACAATGTCACCTCGTTCATCGGCGAATTGAACGAGATTTTGCTTGGAGAGCGCTTCAGCGGCTTCGATCAAAGCACTCTCGACGACCTCATCGGCAAGCTACGCGAACGCGGCAACAGCAACGCCACCATCAACAGGAAGATGGCTGCGCTGAGCAAACTGCTGCGAAAGGCGTACAAAATGGGCGATGTTCACAGTCTGCCAGAATTCCGCCGGCAGAAAGAGAGAGCCGGCCGCATACGATTCCTCGAATATGGCGAGGAAGACCGGCTGTTCGCCGCCGTCAAGGCGCGCTGCGAGGACAGCTACAGGCTTAGCATGTTCCTTGTCGACACCGGCTGCAGGCTTGGCGAAGCGCTGGGGCTGATCTGGAACGATATCCAGGGCCATCGAGTCAGTTTCTGGATCACCAAATCCGGACGCAGCCGCACAATCCCACTGACGCAGCGCGCGGAGAACGCCGTGAACATCGATCCGGCGGCTGCGCGTAAGGGGCCGTTCGCGATGCTGTCGGCTGTTCGTTTTCGCGCGATCTGGAACGAAGCAAAGGCGGAAATCGGCCTCGGCGATGATGACCAGGTCGTTCCGCATATTCTTCGCCATACCTGCGCGTCCCGCCTTGTGCAGGGGGGCATCGACATCCGGCGTGTGCAAATGTGGCTGGGTCACCAAACTCTTCAGATGACGATGCGCTATGCCCATTTGGCGACGAATGACCTCGACACCTGTTTGAATGTGCTCGACCGCGACCGCCTTCCAGCTCAACACCACAGTCAGGCGCGCAACTGGGTCGAACCCGCTCCCTCTGATTTGGAACCGAGAGTTCGCGCGGCGAGCTAAACCAATTCCAGGACCGTGGGGACTTGTTCCTGCCTGTCATTGCACTTGTGCAACGCTCCATCCGCTCTCGCCAGCCCGGCGAGATCGGCGCATCTTTGCAGCACTTCCCGGCGAAGGACCGCACTTAAGCGCATCATGATCGATCCCACCACCTGATATGAGCCTGCTCAAAAATGGTATTCGCTGCCGAATCGCCTGCATAAAGGGCCTGACACCACGCCTACGCGCCGCACGCGATGCCGATGGCTTCGCATAGCTGAAGATTGTTGTTGCCATGTTGGGCATCCGCGAAACAGAATTGCCACGCGCCGCTGACGATGCGAAATGGCGCAGGTCAATTCCGAATCATCTTCGTGCGAGCTTGCGTCTATGCCTGAAACTCCGCGCCTTGCCCCGTTGGTAGCGTCGTTACCAGCGACCGTGCCCTTTGTCGGACCGGAGGCACAGGAGCGTACCCGCGGAAGGCCGTTCCGTGCCCGCATTGGCGCCAATGAGAGTAGTTTTGGCCCCGCGCCGAGCGTCATTGAGGCGATGTCAGCAGCGGCTCGCGATATGTGGATGTATTGCGATCCGGACAATCACGACCTGAGGGCCGCCCTGGCAACTCACTTGCAGGTCGGGTTCGAAAACATTGTGGTTGGCGAAGGCATCGACGGTCTTCTGAACCTGATCGTGCGCATGTATGTCGCGCCCGGCGATCCCGTGGTCACGTCGCTTGGCGCCTATCCAACCTTCAACTTCCACGTCGCGGGTTTCGGCGGCCGTCTGGTGACCGTGCCCTTCGACAACGACCGGGAAAATCTCGACGGCCTTCTCGCGGCCGTGAGGCGGGAAAGCGCGCCGCTGGTCTATCTCTCCAACCCGGACAATCCGATGGGAACCTGGTGGGAGGAAGCCGACATCATCCGCTTCATCGAGGCGCTCCCGGAAACCACGATGCTTATTCTGGACGAAGCCTATGGCGAGATGGCCCCGCCTTCCGCCCTGCCCCAGATCGACACTTCCCGTCCAAACGTGCTCAGAATGCGCACATTTTCAAAGGCTTATGGCCTTGCCGGCATCCGCTGCGGTTATGCCATCGGCGAGGCCGGCATCATTCGGGATTTCGAGAAGGTCCGCAACCACTACGGCGTCAGCCGCATGGCGCAGATTGCTGGCCTCGTGGCGCTTGGCGACCAAAGCTATCTGGCGGACGTCACGTCGCGGGTCGTATCCGGCCGCGACCGACTCGCCGCAATCGCCCGCGCCAACGGACCGACGCCCCTGCCCTCGGCGACCAATTTCGTCACCATCGATTGCGGCAGCGATGGTGCATTTGCCTTAAGAGTTCATGCAGAACCTGCTTTCCCGGGATGTGTTTGTGCGCAAGCCGATTGCGCCAGTTCTCGATCGCTGCATCCGCGTCAGCGTCGGGCTTGAGCACGAGCTGGCGATCTTTGAGGAAGAGCTTCCGGCCGCACTTGCTGCAGCGCGCGGAATCTAGCGCCACGCTCCAGGGTCGAAACCGGCGTTCATAGTTGGCTGTCCACCGCTTCCGCGTCGCCCAGCTGTCAACATACATGATTTTTTCGGGTCAGTTGCCTGCATCGGCCCAAAAATCGATTTCCGAGTATTCGACGCGCAATGCATAAATGCGAGGCTACGCTACAAAAAAACCGGGAGCGGACATAGTGGCGGATCCCCGAAAAACCGTGCTGGCCCGGATCAGCGGACGAGTGCAAGGTGTGAGCTTCCGTGTATGGACGCGGTTGGAAGCCGAAAAACTCGGCCTTAGCGGCTGGGTTCGGAATGAAGATGATGGTTCAGTCACGGCATTGATCAGCGGACCTGAGCCGGCTGTTACGAAGATGATCGAGCGATTACGGCGCGGTCCTTCCGGCGCGCAGGTCGCGGAAGTAAAGCTTGAGGAGATGGAGATGACGGAAACCCCCGCCGTCTTCAGGATTACGGGTTGACCGTCGCGAGATCACACGCCGGGATCGCACGGCAATCTCGATAGCGACTCGCCGGATCAGCGATCCGAGAAATCCGATGAAGTCCCCGCGTCGACAAAGAACTTGAATTAATTGAACGTTTGTTTTATTATTCTCCATATTGAGGTCACATTGAAGGATGGTGCCCGATATGGCCCGCACGATCGGCTCCGATGGTGAAAAGACCGAGGCTGCGCTTCGTGAAGCGGCACTGAGCCTGATTGCCCGCCACGGCTATGAGGCCGTATCGATGCGCCAGTTGGCGACCGAGATCGGCGTTCAGGCGGCAGCGCTTTACCGCTATTTTCCCACCAAGGAAGATTTGCTGTTCACCCTCATGCGCGAGCATATGGAGGGTTTGGTCGAGGCCTGGAACACTGCCTGCCCGGCCACAAGCGCTCCTGCGAAACGTCTCGCCGCCTTTGTCGGCAACCACATCCGTTTCCATGTCGAACGGCGCCACTCGACCCATGTCTCGAACATGGAACTGCGCAGCCTTTCGCGCGAGAAGCTGACGCAGATCCTTCGGCTTCGCACGACCTATGAGAAGGAGCTTCGCAAAATTCTGCGCGACGGTGCGGAAGCTGACGTCTTTTCGATCGACGATACTGCGATGACCGCCATGGCGATCATCCAGATGATCACTGGCGTGATCGTCTGGTTTCGTCCCGACGAGCGGCTTTCCGTCGACGAGGTGACGCAGACCTATCTTACAATGACGATGCGCCTTGTAGGGGCGGAAACGCCCAGGGAGAAACGCGATGTATACACATTCGATGAATTTCGGACTTGGTGAAGATATCGACGCGCTGCGCGAAGCGGTTCACCGCTTCGCGCAAGAGCGTATCGCGCCGCTGGCAGCCGATATCGACCATAGCAACCAGTTCCCACCGCAGCTCTGGAAGGAGCTCGGCGAGCTCGGGCTTCTGGGCATCACCGCCGATCCCGACTATGGCGGCACGGGAATGGGCTATCTGGCGCATGTGGTCGCGGTCGAGGAGATCAGCCGCGCCTCCGCGTCGGTCGGGCTCTCCTATGGCGCCCATTCGAATCTCTGCGTCAATCAGATCAACCGCTGGGCGACGCCGGACCAGAAGGCAAAGTATCTGCCTCCCCTTTGCAGCGGCGAAAAGGTCGGCGCGCTTGCGATGTCGGAATCCGGCGCTGGCTCAGACGTCGTCTCGATGCGGTTGCGCGCCGAAAAGAAGAACGACCGTTTCTTGCTCAACGGCACCAAGATGTGGATCACCAACGGGCCAGACGCAGATACGATGGTCGTCTATGCCAAGACCCATCCGGAACGGAAATCTCGCGGCATCACGGCTTTCATCGTCGAAAAGGAAATGGCCGGCTTCTCGGTCGCGCAGAAATTGGACAAGCTGGGCATGCGCGGGTCCAACACCGGTGAGCTTGTTTTCGAAAATGTCGAGGTGCCATTCGAGAACGTTCTCCACGAGGAAGGTCGCGGCGTGGAAGTGCTGATGTCGGGCCTCGACTACGAGCGCGTGGTGCTGGCGGGTGGACCGCTGGGCATCATGGCGGCCTGCCTGGATGTCGGCGTTCCCTATGTTCATGAGCGCAAGCAGTTCGGCCAGCCGATCGGGGAGTTCCAGCTTGTGCAGGCAAAGCTTGCTGACATGTACGCTGCAATGAACGCAAGCCGGGCCTATGTTTACGCGGTGGCCGCCGCGTGCGACCGGGGCGAGACGACGCGTAAGGATTTCCGCCGGTTGCGTTCTTTTCGCGGCCGAGCGATCAACGCAGGTTGCGCTCGACGCGATCCAGTTGCTCGGCGGGAACGGCTACATCAATGATTATCCGACCGGCCGCCTGCTGCGCGACGCCAAGCTCTACGAGATCGGCGCGGGCACGAGTGAAATCCGCCGCTGGCTGATCGGAAGGGAGATCATGGCAGAGAGATAGGCTTGTCTGCTAGACACGACTCTAGACAACTAACCTTGGATTGCATCATGCCAAAACCGCCGACGAATGATCAGGTACTTGTCGAGGAGATCGTCAAGCAAAGGCACAAAGAAAATGCGCCTGAAATGAGGCATGATGAATATTTCGAGATATTTGTATCTGAGCAGATATTAAAAAACCAAGACCTTGAGTACGATGAATTAATAGACGGTATTGTGGGCGGGGGGCGAGACGGTGGCATCGACTCCTTTTATATTTTTATCAACGGAGAACATGTCCGAGAAGATTTTGACTTTTCCGCGTCTAAGCAGAAACCTACGGTTGATGTTGTTATTATTCAATCGAAAACGTCAAAGCGATTCGAAGAAACTGCAATCGAGAAGATAAAACTGCTGCTCGCTGACGCGTTAAACCTATCACTCGATCTCAGTTCGCTCGAAGGAAAATACAATGCCGAGCTGATTTCCAAATTGTACATTTTCAACTCGTTGGCACGAAGTTTGGCCTCTAAGTTTCCCCGCTTTCGATTCCAACTAGCTTACGTCGCGCTCGGCGATGAGAAATCGAGAGGATTGCTGATTTAAGCCGATGAGGTTGTTAGCCAAGTTCTCAGTTTCACGAGAGATACGGAAGCGAGGTTCGACATCTTCGGAGCAACAGAGCTACTAGACCTTATTCGAACCGATCCCAAATCCACCTTTTCCCTGACTTTAACAGAGCAACCAATTTCCCATGACGACGGCAAGGGATTTATTGGGCTCGCCAGCCTGCCCGACTACTTTGGATTCATTACAGATGAAAACGGCGACCTTCGAAGAGGTATCTTCGAAGATAATGTGCGCGACTATCAGGGATCCTCAGTGGAAGTGAACAAAGCAATCCAAGATACCCTGTCAAACGCAACTGGCGAAGATTTTTGGTGGCTGAACAACGGAGTGACAATCGTATCAGATGATGCGACTGCAACAGGTAAGATAATTACAGTTGAGAACCCGCAAATCGTCAATGGCCTGCAGACTTCAACTGAAATATTCAATTATTTATCGAGGGCCTCAATTCAAACGCGAGACAACGACTACAGATCCGTTCTAATCCGTATTCTTGTTCCACGCGAAGAAGAGATTAGGGACCGCGTCATAAAAGCTACAAATAGCCAAACAGGTGTGCAGATTTCTTCGCTGAGATCAACTGATCGTATACACAGGAATATTGAACAATATTTAAGAGACAGAAGTAACCTATTCTACGACAGAAAAAAGAACTTCTATAAAAATCAGGGCCGTCCACTCGCGCGCATTGTAAGTGTCTCTCAAATGGCGCAGGCTGTAATGTCAACCCTACTTCGGCAGCCGGATACGGCTCGGGCCAGACCCTCTTCGCTTCTTAAAGATGACCAGCGATATTCCAGCATATTCGACGAGAAATTGCCGCTGGGCCTCTATTTGGTTAGCGCAAGACTTCTAAAGTCAATTGAAGCAATGCTCTCTGAAGAGAGATACTCTCTTGCGTCGAAAGACCGAAATAATGTGCGTTTCTACGCCGTGATGGCTGCAACACATCTACTATGTGGATCATCATCTCCAACGGCTCATGACATCGCTCAACTGGAGCAATATCAAGACATGGATGCTCAATTGCGCTCGGCCATCGAAACTGCGCTGTCGGAGTACGACTTGCTGGGACGAACCGATACGGCGGCCAAGGGTACTGTCCTCAAGGCAAATCTGGAAAAGAACATCGCTACAAGGTGGAGGGCTAACTGAATTGGCAATCCTCCAAACGCAAATCTCGCCCTCCTCCGAAGCTTTCAAGGCCAACGCCGCGCGCATGCGCGGACTGGTTGCCGATATCAGCGACAAGGCCGCCACAGTGGAGCGTGGCGGGCCGCACGAGGCACGCGAAAGGCACCAGTCGCGCGGGAAGCTGCTGCCGCGCGAGCGGCTGGCTCAACTGCTTGATCCCGGTTCGCCATTCCTCGAGATCGGCCAGTTTGCCGCCTGGGACATGTATGGCGGCGACATTGCGGCCGCCGGCATCATCACCGGCATCGGCCGCATCGAGGGCCGTGAGGTGGTCATCGTCGTCAACGATGCGACGGTCAAGGGCGGCACCTACTATCCGCTGACGGTAAAGAAGCATCTGCGCGCCCAGGAAATCGCGCTGCAGAACAATCTGCCCTGCCTCTATCTGGTCGATTCCGGCGGGGCCAACCTGCCTAATCAGGACGAGGTCTTCCCCGATCGCGAGCACTTTGGCCGTATCTTCTACAACCAGGCCAACATGTCGGCTGCAGGCATTCCCCAGATCGCTTGCGTGATGGGATCGTGCACCGCGGGCGGGGCCTATGTGCCAGCGATGTCCGACGAAGCGATCATGGTCCGCAAACAGGCTACGATCTTTCTGGGCGGCCCCCCGCTGGTGAAGGCTGCAACCGGAGAAGACGTAAGCGCCGAGGATCTTGGCGGCGCCGACCTTCACACCCGCGAATCCGGGGTTGCCGATCATTATGCGATGGACGACGAGCACGCGCTGGCGATCGCGCGCCGGATTATCCGAAACCTCAATCGCCGCAAGAACGTAAGCCTAGACTTACGTAATCCTGTCCCGCCCATGTACGCCGCGGATGAAATTTACGGGGTCATCCCGTCCGACCTTCGTCAGCCCTACGATGTCCGGGAAGTGATCGCCCGCGTGGTCGACGGATCCGAACTCGATGAGTTCAAACAGAACTTCGGAACGACCCTGGTCACGGGCTTTGCCCATCTCTACGGCATGCCTGTAGGCATCCTCGCGAATAACGGCGTGCTTTTCTCCGAGAGCGCACAGAAGGGCGCGCATTTCATCGAGCTTTGCTGCCAGCGCAGGATCCCGCTCGTCTTCCTGCAAAACATCACCGGGTTTATGGTCGGCCGCAAATACGAGGCCGGCGGCATCGCCAAGGACGGCGCCAAGCTCGTTACGGCGGTGGCGACCGCCCAGGTTCCTAAGATGACAATGATCATCGGCGGTTCGTTCGGCGCCGGCAACTATGGCATGTGCGGCCGCGCCTACTCACCCCGCTTTCTCTGGATGTGGCCGAACGCCCGCATTTCCGTGATGGGCGGCGAACAGGCCGCCACAGTGCTGGCGCTGGTCAAACGCGAGGGTATCGAACGCAAGGGCGGACGTTGGTCGCGCGAGGAAGAAGCAGACTTCCGCCAGCCTATCCTCGAGAAATACGAACGCGAAGGCCACCCCCTCTATTCGTCCGCCCGGCTCTGGGACGACGGCATCATCGACCCGGCGAAGACGCGGGAGGTGCTGGCGTTGAGCCTAAGTGCGGCGCTGAACGCGCCAGTGCCGGACACGAAGTTTGGCGTGTTCAGGATGTGAGCCGACGGACGATCACTATCTTACGTCATGGAAAACCTTCGACATCTCTGATGATGTCGTCTTCCATGGACTTTCATCTTGACGGTATCTCAATTGAGATACATAATCCACATGAGGAGCCGGCATGATGAGCGCACGCACTTCCATGCTTCACGTCCGCATTGATGACGACACAAAGGAACAGGCGACTGCCGCACTGGATGCGATGGGTTTGTCCGTATCGGACGCTGTGCGCCTTTTCCTCAAACGTGTTGTCGCCGATCAGGCATTTCCATTGGAACTCAAGGTGCCCAACGCTGCAACGCGCTCGGCCATGATCGAGGCCGACGAAATAGCAGCGAAGCGTCGCGCCCGTTTCGCCAGCGCCGATGAACTGTTCTCCGGTCTTGAAAAAGCCGGCAGAGAGTAAGCGCGCCGCGCCTCCTCGCGCTGCCGACTACACCAAACAATTTCTCAAGGACTGGGAACGGCTGTCGCGTTCGGGTCGATATGACATGAAGCGCCTCAAGAAGGCGATGCTATTGCTGATCGCAAATGATGGGCCGCTTGGTCCCGAATGGCTGGACCATCCGCTCAAAGGCGATTGGGCCGGTCATCGCGAGTGCCATGTAGGCGGCGATTTTCTTCTCGCCTACAAGTTGGACGACAGCGGCAAGACAGATCTGGTCGTCTTCGTCCGAGCCGGTACACACGCTGAATTGTTCGGCGAGTGAGCAGCGTTTCGCGCCCCCGGCCAAAGCTTGAAAATCGCTTTCTCGCCTGCACGGGAAGCGATAGAAGGCGGCATTGGTTCAACCTTCAGGATTCTCGCATGTCCCTCTCCCTCTACGACGTCTCGATCCCGGTTTTCATTCGTGCCTTCGGCAATCTCTCCAAAAACCTCGAAAAGGCGGAAGTCTTTGCCGATGAAAGAGGCATGCCGCATGAGGAGTTGCTGAACGCGCGGCTGATTGATGACATGTTTCCACTGACCGCGCAGGTTCAGCGTGCGTCTGATACGGCGCGTTTTCTTGCCGTGCGCGTGGGCCAGCAGGAGGCCGTGCCGATGGCTGACAATGAAGCCAGCTTCGACGCCCTGCAGGCCCGCATCAAGGCGACCGTGGACTATTTGAAAGCGGTGCCGGCCGATGCGTTTACCGGGCGTGAGACGGCGGAAGTGGAGTTCAAGGCCGGTCCCCGCACCTTCAACTTCACCGGCCGCGACTATGTGCTTGGCTTCGCCATTCCGAATTTCTATTTCCACGCCACCACGGCCTACGCCATTCTCCGCCACAAGGGCGTGCCGCTTGGCAAGTTCGATTTCCTCGGCGCACGTTGAGATCTGCATCTGACGACAGATATTTCAGCGGGGAGCGATAGATGTTCCCCGCGCTTAAGAAACTCTCTTCCCTCCTTCACGAAAACTCGATTGCTTATCGCTTCCGATATGGCGTGGACGATCCTAATATAACGATACCGACCTATCACGTCCGGAGCGCGGCATGATCCTCATCGGCCAATATCGACTCTCCCTTCGTCCGCCGGGTCGGCGTCGCGCTGACGCTCTATGACCTGCCCTTCGAGCATCGGCCGTGGTCGACCTTCAGCGACGCTGAAAAGATCCGGCCTTACAATCCCCTGGTGCGCGTGCCTACACTGCTGCTCGATGACGGCGACGTGCTTGTCGACGGCCACAGTATCCTGGACTACATCGAAAGCCTCGCGCCGACTGGGCGAGCGCTCTTCCCTACCACCGAGCCTGATCGCCACCGGGCCATGAAGATCACCGCACTGGCCACCGGCCTTTCCGACAAGGCGGTTAGCCTGTTCTATGAGATGCGGCTCCACGACAAAGTGTCCGACACCTGGGTCGAACGATGCCGCGGCCAAATTCTCGGCGCTCTCGCCGCGCTTGAAGCGGACCGCGCCGGATGGCAAGGCGAGTATTGGTTCGGCGGCAGGATAAGCCATGCCGACATTGGCGTGACCTGTTCGCTGCGCCATCTCGGTGAGTCACACCCGGGGCTGGCGGTGATGACGAAGTATCCGGCACTTGCGGCCCACGCGCAGCGCCTTGAGGCGCAACCGCTGTTCCAGGCAATCAGCCAGCCCTTCATCGCGCCATCGTGACGTCCCGTCGATCGGAGGAAGAAATGGCGAGGCCGATCGTTTCACGGCTTCACGTCATCACCCGCGACATCACCAAGCTCGAGGTCGACGCAATCGTGAATGCTGCGAACACCTCGCTCCTGGGCGGCGGCGGGGTGGATGGAGCGATCCATCGTGCAGCGGGACCGGCACTTTTAGAGGAATGCCGGACGCTTGGCGGTTGCGATACGGGCGACGCCAAGATTACCAAGGGCTATCGCCTGCCAGCCAGGCACATCATCCATACTGTCGGGCCAGTTTGGCAGGGCGGCGGCAAGGGCGAGGCTGACCTGCTCGCCTCCTGCTATCGGCGCGCGCTCGAACTCGCGCGCGAGCATCGGTGTAGCTCCGTTGCGTTTCCCGCGATTTCAACCGGCATCTACGGATACCCGAAGAATGAAGCCGCTCAAGTCGCCGTCAGCACCGTCGTCGCGCTTCTTCGTCGAAACGATGTGCCGGAAACAGTCGTTTTCTGCTGTTTCGATGAAGGGACAGCCGAATTGTATCGAAGCGAGCTCGCAGCCATAGGGCGTACGTGATGCGCGGCAAGAACCCGCCGGAAGCGCCGCTTGATCAGTAAACAGCGGATCTCTTGCTCTGCTTTGCCCCATTCGCAGCCCGGTGCGGCCGCGCGATCTCAGGCTCCCAAGGCGCGGCTCAGAGCCCGCGCGGCAGTTTAAGGTGATACGCCGCCTTGCCTCGGTCATGGTGACGAACTATCGGTGGATTACGCTGAAAACGTCTATCCGCACAAACCCTAGGAGTATCGTTATGGCCTCGAATTTCGTTTGGTACGAACTGATGACCACCGACATGGCTGACGCCGAGGCTTTCTACAAGGCAGTGGTTGGCTGGAAGCCGAGCAAATGCCGGGGATGCCCTACACAATCATGAAGGTGGGCGACACCCCTGTCGCCGGCGTGATGACCATTCCCGACCAAGCCAAGGCGATGGGCCAGCCACCGGCCTGGATGGGCTACATTTACGCAGCCGACGTGGACAAGGCGACCAATGCCGTGAAGGCGGCGGGCGGCAATGTGTTCCGCGCGCCGGATGACATTCCGAGTGTTGGCCGCTTTTCGGTGGTCGCCGATCCGCAAGGCGCGGCGTTCATGTTGTTTCAGCCGGCAGGCGATGCCGGTCCCCAGCCCGCAGTCGGCACGCCGGGCACCGTCGGCTGGCGCGAGCTCTACGCCGTGGATTGGGAAAAAGCATTTGACTTCTACGCCAGCCAGTTCGGCTGGACGAAGGACCAGGCAATCGACATGGGCGAGATGGGGACCTACCAGTTGTTCGCGATCGACGGCCAGCAAGCCGGCGGGATGATGAACAAAATGCCAGAAATGCCCGCCCCGGCCTGGGGCTACTATTTCAACGTCGACGGGATCGATGCTGCGGCAGCCCGTGTGACCCAGAACAAGGGCCAAATATTGCAGGGACCGATGGAGGTGCCCGGCGGCAGCTGGATCGTGAACTGCGTTGATCCGCAAGGGGCCCATTTTTCCCTGGTAGCGCCGCGACGGTAAAAAGAACCTTGGCAACAACGTGCAAGGCGGAATGCCGAAGCTGGCAAGCTTGCCGCTTCGGCATCGTTTGATGGAGCGGCGATGTTCTCCAAAATACTGATCGCTAACCGCGGAGAAATCACCTGTCGCGTCATACGGACGGCGCACCGCATGGGCATCAAAACCGTCGCCGTCTATTCGGACGCCGACGTAAATTCGCTGCATGTGGCGATGGCCGATGAGGCGGTGCATATCGGCCCTTCGCCTGTCAGCGAGAGCTATTTGCGCGCCGAAAAAATCATCGCAGCGGCGGAAAACACTGGGGCTGAAGCGATCCATCCCGGTTATGGCTTCCTTTCCGAGAACCCGGGCTTCGTCGATGCCGTCGAAGCTGCCGGACTGACCTTCATCGGCCCGTCCAGCGGTTCCATCCGGGCGATGGGACTAAAGGATGCGGCGAAGCGCCTGATGGAAAAGGCCGGCGTGCCGGTGGTGCCCGGCTATCACGGCGAAGGTCAGGAGCTTGTCCTGCTCGCCGGCAAGGCGCGTGAGATCGGCTTTCCCGTCCTGATCAAGGCGCGCGCCGGCGGCGGCGGCAAGGGAATGCGACGCGTCGACAGGCCGGAGGATTTCGCCGATGCGCTTGCCGGTGCGCGCCGTGAAGCGAAGGCTGCCTTTGGCGATGACCGCGTGCTTGTCGAAAAATATGTCGACAAGCCGCGGCATATCGAGGTGCAGGTCTTTGGCGACAATCACGGCAATGCCGTGCATCTGTTCGAGCGCGACTGCTCGGCCCAGCGCCGCCATCAGAAAGTGATCGAGGAGGCCCCTGCCCCCGGCATGACGCGGGAAATGCGGGCTGCCATGACCGCCGCAGCCGTGAAAGCGGCAAAGGCAATCAAATATTCCGGTGCTGGCACGATCGAATTCATCGTCGATGCGTCCGAAGGACTGAAGGCCGACCGCTTCTGGTTCATGGAGATGAACACCCGGCTGCAGGTCGAGCACCCGGTGACCGAAATGGTCACCGGCATCGACCTCGTCGAATGGCAATTGCGGGTCGCAGCTGGCGAAGCCTTGCCCAAATCGCAGAACCAGATCGCATTGTCGGGGCACGCCTTCGAAGCCCGCATCTACGCCGAAGATCCGACCCGCGGCTTTCTTCCCGCTACGGGTACGCTGCATCACCTCGAATTTCCTGAAGCAGCGCCGCACCACGCAGAGTTGCGCGTCGAAACGGGCGTTCGCTCAGGTGACGCGATCTCCCCCTTTTACGATCCGATGATCGCCAAGCTCGTTGTCCATGCCGGCGATCGCGCGGGCGCGCTCCAGGCGCTGGATGAGGCGCTGAACAGGACGCAGATCGCCGGATCGGTTACCAACATCACCTTTCTCTCCGCACTCGCCCGCGACGAGGATTTCGCTGCAGGCGACGTCGACACCGGTTTGATCGGCCGCAAGCAGGACGCACTGACCAGAAGCAAGCAACCTGGCGAGGCCGTGATCGCCATGGCGGCACTTGTGGCGTCGGGCGCGCGTTCGAGGGTCAGCGAGGCGGACCCTTGGGGAGCGATCTCGGGCTACGCGCATTTTCATCCGGTCGCCCGGCGCGCCGGTCTCAACGCAGGCGACCAGATGGTTGCCGCGCATATCGCACCGAGAAGCGACGGCCGTTTCGACGTTTCGCTGACGGAAGGCGGGCGTGTCTACACACTTGCCGCGCCGGGGCCGAGTGGCGTGTTGCGTGACAACGGCGAGATAGGCGTCGCGATTTGGCCCGGCCATGTCACCTTGTTCAGCGGCGGTCAGGCCTTCAGCTTCGCCGTTCCCGATCCGCTCGGTCAGTCCGCCGACGCTGCGGGCGGAGGCGACAGCATGCGAGCGCCAATGCCGGGGCTCGTAAAGGTCGTTCGCGCAGCTTCGGGCGATACTGTGAGCAAGGGCCAGCCTCTGCTGGTGCTGGAGGCCATGAAAATGGAACACACGATCGCTGCGCCGCACGAAGGCGTGATCGCGGACATCGTCACCGAAGGAGCCCAAGTGACCGACGGAATGGTGCTGGTGCGGTTTGTGGAGGCGGACTGAGGGCTAGCAAGGTCCCCTATCGACAGGAAAGCTAGGCTCGAATCCGGGCGTCAATCGTTAAACTTCCGAAAACTGCTTGCCACCGTATCGAACTTGTCCGCGGCTGCGGGTAGCGAGGCGTATAAGCTTTCGTCTGCGCCGACAGCTTTGTCCCACATCGTAAGATACTCGCGCATTAGCATTCGTACCCGTTTTTGCTTGGTGCTATTCGTGCCGAGCTTTCTGAAAGCCACCAGAAACTCACCTCCTAGTGCTCCCTTGCCCGGCACAGTCGGAAACTTCGCAAACTTGTCGACGAAAGGGTGCTGGCAATCCGAGCTGGCAGTCTTTTCGAATGCTCCCTCCGAGAAGCTCAGTCTATAAATATCTCGCGCCTTTTCCTCCAGCATAGGAATAGCGGCATCTAACCGCTTCTGAAAATCTTCTAGCTGTATCTTTTTTATTTGTATCTCTTCTCGTTCTATTTGTAGTCTCTCTAACTTACTGCGGCTACGAAATGTGAGAACACCGAGGACGGTCGTAGCTACCAGACCAAGAGTCGCCAAAACAATTTCCATAAATTTCTCACTCTCGGATGCCCTCTGAGACCCCGCCTCAGCTCAAGTTACCGTACAGCATAATTTGTTTCACACCGCTAGATTGCAACCCCGCTTCTTGCAGTCAACCAAGTCGGATTTCAGTTGCGTTTGAAGCGCTCAGGAAAAAAAGAAAAGCCGCGCCGGTTGTTCCACCGGTCGCGGCCTTTCTTATGAGCTGCGCCCCAATCGTCGGAGCCTGCTCCGTTCGTGCCTGGATCGGCGGCCTTATTGGCCGCTCTGTTTCCAGGTCTCCCTGTCAATCATTGTGCTTCAGTGCGCCGTCATCCATTCGCGCGCTTCGCGCAGCGCCCGTGCAATGTCCATCTTCGACATCGCCGCGGACAGTTCCGAACGCGCAGCCGCGGCGCGTTCCGATCCCTTGATCGCCGCGATGTTGAACCATTTATGGGCTGCGACAACATCCACATCGCGATCACGCCCGGTGGCGTACATCATGCCGAGCTCGAAAAGGACGTCGGCCTGAGCCGCCGCACCGCTTCCACCTGCTCCGCCTTCCATCATCTCGAAACGCGCCATTTTCCTGTCCCCTGTCTTCTCCCGAGAGCGGCTTCCGCTGGTCTGCGTGCTGCTCTTCCGATGCTTTTGAGGATGAAGGTGAGGCTTGAATTCGTCGTTAAATGGCGTGCTTAATTTGCGGCAAACAAACCTGAAACAATCAGTAAATCTTGGATTTTGTTAAGGATAGGAACGCCGTCGCTCCGCGGATTCTTGCGAAATTCGGCGGCAACCTCAGACCGCCGCAGAGAACTGTTTGATAACCACGAAAACCGGTCCTCGTCGATGAACGATGCCGGGCTGTAGGGTGGAAAGCCCTGCGGAGGGTCTCAAAAAGCTGCAACTTGCCGTTACGGTACTGCTTTTGTTTTCGCGTCGAGTGGGCTAGCTTACGTTTGCGTAAACGGCAATGCGTCAGAAAATGGGATCAGAGACGCGGGCCGTAGAGGAGGAGTCTTATGTTGCGCAAAGTGTGCGTGGCCGCGGTGGCCACATTGATGCTCGCCGGCATTGCCTATGCCGACCCGATCGAAGGTAACTGGAAGACGCAGTCGGGATCGACGGCGGCGATCGGAAGCTGTGGCGGCAGTTTCTGCATCACGTTGAAGACCGGCCAGCATGCTGGCAAGAAGATCGGTACGTTCAAGGCAAGCGGTGGCAGCAAATATACGGGCCAGATCACCGATCCGGCCAATGACAAGACCTATTCAGGCAAGGCCGCGCTCTCCGGCAGCTCCCTTTCGATGAGCGGCTGCGTATTTGGCGGCCTGATCTGCAAGACACAGACCTGGACCAAACTCTGAGCTTTGTTTGACAGAGCGTATTTGAGCGGGAGGCATTGGCCTCCCGTTTTTTTAGAGCACGATGATTTCTCTTGAAGCCGTCACCGTGCTCTAATTCTTTGATTTTCGAATGATCTTTTCCGAAAACCGCTACGCACTTTTTGCTTCGCTGACCTTCGGTTCGGGATCATGCGTTATATTAGGGCCGCGCTCTTTGGCCGAAGAGGATTTTTTGGGCTTCCGCGTCCGTGGCGAGGTTGGATTTCTCGCGCTCTTCCTTACCAACCGCCATCCCGCGCTCTACCGCAGGTCTCGCCATGATAGTCTCGAACCAGCGCTTCAAGTGTGGGAATTCCTGCAGGTCCTGCCCCTGGTTCTGGTAGGGCTTGATCCAGCCTATGCAGGCCATATCGGCGATCGAATATGCCCCCGCGAGAAACTCCCGGTCGGCTAGCCGCTTATTCATGACGCCGTAGAGACGGTTGCACTCGTTGGTATAGCGATTGATGGCATAGGGGATTTTCTCAGGCGCATATTGCCGGAAATGGTGTGCCTGCCCCGCCATCGGGCCAAGCCCACCCATCTGCCAGAAGAGCCACTGGTCGACTTCCATACGGCCGCGTTCGTCCTCGGGATAGAACCTGCCGAACTTTCGCCCGAGATACTGAAGGATGGCGCCTGACTCGAAGATTGAAATCGGTTCGCCGCCGGGCCCCTCGGGATCAATAATCGCAGGCATACGGTTGTTTGGCGCGATCTTCAGGAACGAAGGCTCGAACTGATCGCCCCGGCCGATGTTGACGTATCTGACGACATAGGGAACGCCGAGTTCCTCCAGCATGATGGTGATCTTCCAGCCATTCGGCGTCGGCCAGTAGTAGAGTTCGATCGGCTTCGCTTGGGTGTTCATGCGCTGTCTCCGTCGGCTGGTTCCGACGCCAATATGCCCATCGAAGCGCACCCGTCACGTCAAAGTTTTTGAACACAGGATGAACGGCGACCTCAGGGCTGGTTCAGCGCCGGTATCGCAAAGTGTCTGCGAACCTGGAGCCAAACCTCGATGCTCGCCCGCCGCTTCACGATTGTCTGCCTCATTACCGCATTGTTCGGCTTTGCCTTCGCCATCGTCGTGGCAGAGGCGAGCCGCCCCAAGCGTTCGCTGGGTCTGCATTGCGTCCAAGCAGGCATCGCCTGCTCTTACCGCACCTAATCTCCATTACCCCAATTAGGCCATGGCCATGAACCGCTCGCTGACCTCAGTGCTCAAAATACTCCGCCACTTGCCCCGCGCGGCCGCAATCTTGCTCGTGCTTTGGAGCCCTTTGCTCGCCATGCAAAACGTGCGAGCCGACACGGGTTCCACAATCGAAGCGCCCGCGCAGAAGAAGAAAGGCATGGGGCTCGTCCTTCTCGTCAGCCTCCAGCGTGGCTAGTGGAACGAATTTGACATTCGCATCCCATTTGACATCACGCGTCCATTGCGAATGTCAAATTCAAAGTTCCACTAAAATCATACGTTTGCTAGTGGTCCTTATGATTTTAACATTCGCCTGAATGGCCCGTATCAATGGGATGCGAATGTTAGAATCGGACCACTAGCGCTAATCCAGGAAAAGCCCGGAAACGGGTTTCCGTCCGGTTCCAGCGCAATTGCCCCGATAGCATGCACCCAAATTGTCCCAATCCGGCGGAATATTCGTCCTTTCGCGGAAACAAACGACGTAGCCAGATCCCAGCTTTACCCAATTCGCAGAGGCCCCCTCCCACGCAGCGGCCCAAGTCTCTATAATGGGTCATGGAAAAGCGAATCTATCCGGAGCCCATCGAATCGATTGCAAGCCCCGAGCCGTTTGCTCGGCAAAGCTTCACGGATGCTCGTGAGGCCGTGGCAGCAATCAGAAAGCTCTACGACCGCAACACCGCCTTCCTGCGCAATTCTTTCCACGAGCTCGCGGAAGGAGGCGAAACCCAACGGCGGTTTCGGGCTTTCTATCCGGAGGTCGGCATCTCGACCGCCTCCTATGCACAAATCGACTCCCGCCTGGCCTATGGCCACATGCCGGCGCCCGGCCATTACTCCACCACCGTGACGCGGCCAGACCTGTTCGAAAGCTATCTTACCGACCAGTTGCGTTTGATTATTCGCAATCATGGCGTCCCGGTCACGGTTTCGGAATCCGAAACGCCGATCCCCGTGCATTTCGCTTTTCTCGAAGGGACCCATGTCGAGGCGTCCATTGCCGATCGCATCAAACGGCCATTGCGGGACATGTTCGACGTGCCTGACCTCAATGCCACGGACGATCATATCGCCAACGGCACGTTCGAGCCCATCCCCGGAGAACCGATGCCGCTTGCGCCGTTCACGGCGCAGCGCATCGACTATTCGCTCCATCGCCTGTCGCACTACACGGCGACGAGTTCCGCAGCATTTCCAGAACTTCATTCTGTTCACGAACTACCAGTTCTACATCGACGAGTTCTGTGTCCATGCGCGCGAAATGATCGCCAATGGCGGTGGCGGCTATGCGGCTTTCGTGGAGCCGGGCAACGTGATGACCAGACCCGGCGAAACCGCGCCAAAGGAGGGAGCGTCGCCTCTGCGTATGCCACAAATGCCGGCATACCATCTCGTCAAGCCGGGTCACGGCGGCATCACCATGGTCAACATCGGCGTCGGTCCCTCCAACGCCAAGACCATCACGGACCATGTTGCGGTGTTGCGGCCTCATGCCTGGCTGATGCTTGGCCACTGCGCCGGGCTGCGCAACACGCAGACACTCGGCGACTATGTGCTTGCGCATGCCTATGTGCGGGAAGACCACGTGCTCGACGACGACCTTCCGGTCTGGGTGCCGGTTCCGCCGCTCGCCGAGGTGCAGGTTGCATTGCAGGAGGCGGTCGCCGAAGTCACCGGCCTCTCCGGCTACGACCTAAAGCGCATCATGCGCACCGGCACGGTCGCCACGATCGACAACCGCAACTGGGAACTGCGCGATCAGCGCGGCCCGGTGCAGCGCCTGTCACAATCGCGCGCCATCGCGCTCGATATGGAGTCTGCGACGATCGCTGCCAACGGTTTCCGCTTCCGCGTGCCATACGGCACCTTGCTCTGTGTGTCGGACAAACCCCTGCACGGCGAATTGAAATTGCCCGGCATGGCGACCGAATTCTATAAGCGGCAGGTTGCTCAACATCTCACGATCGGCATCAGGGCGCTCGAAAAGCTGGCCGAAATGCCGACGGAACGGTTGCATTCCCGAAAGTTGCGCAGCTTCTCGGAGACGGCGTTCCAATAACTCTCGTATCGTCCGGAAATCGTAACGATGGTTTCGAGCGATGCGCGGACACTAAGATATTGCCTCGTCCGAAAGGATGTGCGGCGCGATCGGGAGGCGTCTTAAACGGGCCGCATTCTTCTTATTCAGCAGTGATAGATGGAAACTTGCGACCTCAAAAACAGCGCCGTTCGCTTCAGCTACCTGCTGATGATCCTGCTGGCCGTGCCCCTTGTTCTGGGCGTCTTCAAAGACTGGCATCCAGCCTTCGATTCACTATCGCATTTCAGGGCGCATCTGGCTGTCTTGCTTGGGCTGACCGCGCTGCCAATGCTCGTTGGCGGGTATTGGAAGGAGGGAGCGTTCGCACTTGCCCTGGCTATCGCAAGCATCCTGACGATCACGGGTCAGCCGCGAATGCCGGGTTTGACCGCGCTAAATGCCGCCGCCGAAGTTGCGGACGACCGACATGCGGTCTACCGGCTGCTGCAGTTCAATCTTCGCTTCGACAACCGGACTCCCGAGAAGTTGCTTTCGCTAGTCGGTCGTACCCAGCCAGACGTGATTACTCTTCAAGAAGTGTCCGACAGATGGGTTCCCGTGCTGGAAAGGCTATCGGCCGCCTATCCCTATCGCGTCGTGTGTCCCAAGGACGAGCGGATAGGCGGGGTCGCCATTTTTTCGCGGCGGCCGTTCGAGAACCACGCTGCGACATACTGCTATAGTGGTGGATCGCTCGCGATCGCAGCTATCGATTTCGGCGGGAGCGAGGTGAAGGTCGCTGCATTGCACCTTGGCTGGCCTTGGCCTTACAAACAGCTGCGGCAGATCGACGATATCGCTCCGGTGCTTGGCGCTCTGACGCACACGGCGCTCCTGGCCGGCGATCTGAACGCTGCCGGATGGAGCGCGGCAGCTGCCAGCGTGGCAAAGGCCGGCGACCTGACGCTGATCCGCTCGATCGGACCAACATGGCTGCATCGCTCCCTGCCAAGTGCCCTGCGCCCCTGGATCGGCCTGCCGATCGACCATGTCTTCGCAAAGGCGGGTGTCGTGGTCCATTCCGTGAGGGTGCAGGACGAGGCCGGCTCCGACCATCTGCCGGTTCTCGTGGAGTTTTCACTGCTCGCCGGCGCCGCTGACGACGAAAGACAGACAGTGACAACCGCGCTTCCGAGGCGGACACCTCCAAGCTGAGAACGCTTTTTCCGGAACGGGATGTCCGAGGTCAGTTCCTGCCTCTGAGTGCGGTCACAAGACCTTCGACATTTCCGCCTTCGCCATGTTCTTTTAAGTCGAACAGGTTCTGGCGTCTCTCGTACTGGGCATAGATTCTCTCGACCCGCCTCTTCGCTTCAGTCCTCGCCTTTCGACAGGCCGGATCGTTGGCGACTCTAAGCCCGACAATCGAAGACTCGGCCGCACGCACCATCTGGCGCGCGATGCTGCCATGCGTTTCCTCGTGCTTGACCACGCCTTTCATGAAACGCGCCCAACGCTTGCGAAGCTGCGGAGACATGTCGCTTTTCACGACTGGAAAATTGTAGGTCATCGACAGCTGGGCTTCGGCATTCTTGACCCTGCAAATACCGTTCTTCTGGGCCCACAGGATGTCCCAGCCGACGGAGTACCTGGTCTGGGCGATCGCACGGGTCAGGAAACCATGCTTGGGGCCGCGCCTGTCCATGGCGTGAAGCAGCGCCGCGCCAGTTTTTCCGGTGATTGGATAGTAGGTCTTGTTGACATTGAACTTGACGCCCGCATTGGCCGCAGGCGCAAGGCCGACGCAAATGATGGCCGTCAAACAAATCCCAGCAAATGCGGTCGAACGCATGGACACCCCCGCTTAGCCGGAATCACAGCATATCGCGGCCCGGGTGGCAATCGCCCAATCGGGTGTGACCCGCGCGATTACATATTTGTGTAGACCGGGCCCTCGCCTCCCTGCGGCGGCACCCAGTTGATATTCTGGTTGGGATCCTTGATGTCGCAGGTTTTGCAGTGGACGCAGTTCTGGGCGTTGATCACGAATTTCGCTTCGTTGCCCTCGTCGACCCACTCATAGACACCTGCCGGACAATAACGGCTCGACGGCCCGGCAAAAACGTCGTGCTCGGAGCGCTTTTGCAGGTCCATGTCCTTCACCTGGAGGTGGACCGGCTGGTTTTCCTCGTGGTTGGTGTTCGACAAGAACACAGACGACAGGCGATCGAACGTCAACACGCCATCCGGCTTTGGATAAGCGATTTTCTGATGGTTCGCGGCGGCCTCCAGCGATGCATAATCCGGCTTCCCGTGCTTCATCGTGCCGAAGAGCGAGAAACCGAAAAGCGTATTCATCCACATGTCGAGACCACCGAGCGCCACACCGCCGATGGTGCCGAAACGTGACCACAGCGGCTTGGCATTGCGGACCTTCTTCAGATCCTTGCCGATGTCGGATGCGCGCCACTCGTTTTCATATGCGGCAAGCTCATCGTTGGTCTGGCCGGCTGCGATAGCGGCGGCGGCGTGCTCGGCCACAAGCATTCCGGACAGAACGGCATTATGTGATCCCTTGATGCGCGGCACATTGACGAACCCGGCAGCGCAGCCAATCAGAGCGCCGCCAGGGAAGGAAAGTTTCGGCACGGACTGCCAGCCGCCTTCGGTGATGGCACGTGCGCCATAGGACAGGCGCTTAGCGCCTTCGAACGTTCCGCGAATGGCAGGATGCGTCTTGAAGCGCTGGAATTCCTCGAAAGGCGACAGATAGGGGTTGCGGTAGTTCAGATGAACCACGAAGCCGACCGCAACGAGGTTATCCTCAAGATGATAGAGGAAGGAGCCGCCGCCCGTCTTCATGTCCAGCGGCCAGCCAAAGGAATGTTGCACGAGCCCCGGTTTGTGGTGTTCCGGCTTGACCTGCCAGAGTTCCTTCAAACCGATCCCGTATTTGCCGGGCTCACGGCCTGCGGAAAGATTGTACCTCGAGATCAACTGCTTGGCGAGCGAGCCGCGTGCGCCCTCGCCGATCAGCACGTATTTGCCGAGCAGCGCCATGCCGGGAGCAAAGCCTGGCCCTTGCGATCCGTCGCGCTCCACCCCCATATCGCCAGTCACCACGCCGGTGACAGCGCCTTCGTCGTTGTACAGCAGACCCGCCGCCGCGAAGCCCGGATAGATTTCGACGCCGAGTGCCTCCGCATGACGGGCAAGCCAGCGGCAAACATTTCCCAACGAGACGATGTAGTTGCCGTGATTGTTCATCAGCGGCGGCATCAGGAAATTGGGGAGGCGGAACGAACGGGCTGGTCCTAGCACCAGAAAATGGTCATCGGTCACCGGCGTTTTGAACGGATGATCCTCATCCTTGCGCCAGTCAGGCAGCAGACGGTCGATTCCGATCGGATCCACGACAGCGCCGGACAGGATATGCGCGCCAACTTCGCCGCCCTTTTCAAGCACCACAACCGAAAGTTCCGGATTGATCTGCTTGAGACGGATCGCTGCCGACAGGCCTGCCGGGCCCGCGCCGACGATCACAACGTCGAACTCCATGCTCTCGCGCTCGATTTCGCTCATCAATTCCTCCCGCATCGCACCTCAGCGCGATACCTCACGCTCATCCCCGCTCATAGCGCATCCATTCGCGACACGAAACTATCAGCAGGATTCAACTCCCGGCTTCGGCAGCGACATGACGGCGCGATATGAACACTAAATTCCGTTAACGTAAACGTCAATTCATGGCTTCAACCTGCGTGATCAACTCCGTTGCCTTTCCGGTTTGCGAAATCGATGTTCTCCTCCATATTTAACGGATGCGGCACGGTCTTTCGGGTCGAACATTGGCAAGGTGCGTAGCGGGAGCGCTTCTGCTTCCTTTGGCTGCAACAGGATCCCTCACTGAATCGAAAGCCGGCGACCCTCGGTTTCTCGAGTTCAGGCTCCTATTCCTTCTCCGACGAACTGGGTGGATTTCGGATCGTTTCAGTCACCGGCACGGGCACCAGATCGGATCCGATCGTCGTCACTCAAGAGTTGGAATCATCCAGTCCAATTACAATCGTCATCCGTGCGACCGGCCCGATCGATCCTTTCAGCACGTCGGCAAACGCCGTGAATGGCTTTCTCTATTTGCGCACGGTCGTTCTCAACAATAGCGGTCAGGCCTGGATTGAATTCGAGCTTGAGCTGCAGGAGGTGCTGCGTAAGGCAAGCGTCTTCGGTGACGGCCTGTCATTCGACCAGCGGGAGTCGGGAACGGACGTCATCGCGTCCGATAGCTTTCTGGAATACAGCCGCGACTTTGAACCTTATGACCGCCTCCTGTTCCGGAAAGGGAGAGTGGATCCGCTGAAGACGGCGTCATTCCAATTTTTGGTAACCGACTTTACCCCTCGCGCGCAGTTCTATCTGGTTCTCGATCCCCGCATTCCTTCCACCTGAACTTGCCATCGCACCGACAATCTGCGAACCGGTTGGAGACGAGGTACACCTGTTGATCGCGCGCAACGAACGACCCACCGATATTGGCGACATCCTGCGGTTTTTGGCCGACGCGGGTGTCGACGAGGCTTTGGATGAAGTCGCGCCGAACAGGTTTCTGAAGCCGAGCAACGTATCGGCCCGCCCACCTGAGGAAGCGCCCAATCCGGTGAGGACCAACGCTGCTGCGCCGACGCCTTCGCGTGAGACAGGCATTTCCGTGCAGGATCCCGTCGGCGGGCAACCGGGAAGCGCATCTCGCATGGCCGCCGCCGTTCCTGACGAGGCGCAAGCGGCGCTCGCACGCCAGGCGGCCCGTCAAGCGCAAACCCTCGACGAACTGCGCCAGGCCTTGGCCGCTTTCGAGGGCTGCAACCTGAAATTCACCGCGAAGAACCTGGTGTTCGCCGACGGCAATCCCGAGGCCGACCTGATGTTGGTGGGCGAGGCGCCTGGTCGCGATGAGGATCTGGAGGGCCTGCCTTTTGTCGGGCGATCCGGCCAGCTACTGGACCGCATCCTTGCAGCGATCGGCCGCGACCGCCAATCAGCCTACATCGCCAATGTCATACCATGGCGGCCGCCCGGCAATCGCACACCCACGCCGCATGAGACGGAAATCTGCCGCCCCTTCATCGAGCGACAGATCGAACTGGCCAATCCGAGGGTTCTGGTAGCGCTTGGCGGACCCTCGGCGAAGCTGTTGCTCAATACACCGGATGGCATCCTGCGGCTACGCGGCAATTGGCGGGTGCATGTGACCGCCTCCGGTACGTCCATTCCGACGATGCCCACCCTTCACCCGGCCTATCTGCTGCGCAACCCCGCCCACAAGAAACTTGCCTGGCGGGATTTTCTTGAGGTGAAGGCAAAGCTGCGCGGCTTGGCATAGAGCAATTCCAGGAAAAGTGGGAACCGGTTTTCCGGTGGACGCGGGACGGGGCTACTGCAGGATTAGGCGCCGGCTTTTGTTGCGAATGATGCGGGCAAGCCGGGTGCGGGCGCCATCGAGCGGGAAGGTTTGAAGAACCGCTGCCGGAATGCTGATCGTAGGGTTGGCCGCAATCGGAGTCTTAACCGCGATACCATCCTCAACCAGCAATATGCTGTCGTAGAAGGAGGAGCCTGTCGCCGATTGCGGCGGCTCGGCCTCGTGCATGACGCTGATCACCGTGATCCCGGCACAGCTGTCCTTGATGGCCTGATGAAAAGCGATCTTTGCATCAGGGTCCAGCGCACCTGTCGCTTCATCGAGGAAGAGGATTCCAGGTTGATGTAGCAGGATACGGGCAAGGACGAGCTTCTGCTTCTGCCCGCCCGAGAGGACCTGATCCCACAGTTTTCCTTCGAGCGCCTCGCTGTCCATATGCTCGATGAATTCGCCAAGCCCGGCCTTGTGCAAGGCCGCCGCCACACGCGTGTCCTGGTAGTTTTGCTGACATGACGGCAGGCAGACCAAACGCTTCAGCGAGATTTGCGGGAGCTTGACCTCCTGGGCCGCATAGAGGGTGGGGATGCCTTCCGGGAACACGATATCGCCCTGGCCATATGGCCAGAGACCGTTGATCGCCTTAATCAGGCTGGTCTTGCCGCAGCCGGATTCGCCCTTGACGAGCGTCCATTCACCGCGCCGGAAGCGGATATTGGCTGCCACGAGGAACGGTTCCGTATCCCCTCCCTGATGCGACAGTTCAAGCCGGCGGATAGCGAGGCCGAAGACGGCATGCTGGAAACCGTAGCGGAATTCGGAACGGCCGGTCTGCCTGTAGAAGTCGCGCGGGTGCTGGACATTTTCAATCGCGCTGGCAAGGTCGGTTACCCGCCGGGCATTGGCCTTCAGCGTCGCAATCGCCGGCATCACCTGGATAAACCAGGAGCACTGCGTGATCAGCGAATTGACCAGTTCGGCGCCGGTCACATAACCCTTCAAGTCGATCTTGCCGTTGATGTATGGCACCAAGCCCGGCCCATAAGCGACAATTCGGGCAGCTATGAAATTGTAGATCAGTTCAAAGGACATGTAGCCAGAGTGGAACCAGTTCAGCCGGGCCCACGTACTGTCGATGTCAGAGTAGAGCCGGCCGTGAATCTCCCTTTGGACCTTCTCTCCGCGCGACGCTGCGACGTGGAAGCTGCGGCGAAGGAAGGTTGTCAGTTCGGCGCGGTAGCTGCCTTCGGCCTGCTGGATGGAAATGGTGAGCCGCTCCAGGACGCCGCCGAGTTTCAGGGCAATCAGCGTATTGACCGGCACGTAGAGCGCGACGGCGCTCAGAGCGAGTATCGCGCTTCCATATTCGCCCAGGAACTCGAGCCCGCTGACGACCGTGGAAGTTTCCAACAGCTTCTGCCCGACGAAAAACAACGACGCGACGACGCCCATGACGCCCATCGCGAGGCCGATCGCCCCTCCCGTCATGCCTTTGATGGAATCCTGAACGCGCTGGTCGATATTGTCCGGTGCTTCCAGGGCAAGGCCGTTCTTGTCCCTGGAACCATGTTGCAGATGGAAGTGCGTGTGGTTGCGGTCGAGCAGCGCCTCGTTGAAGCGCCCATTCAGCCAGCCGCGCCACTTGCGATGCAGTGTTGTGGAGAAAAGATGACGGATGCCGACGAATGCGATGTCCTTGAACACCACAAGAAAGACCAGCATGCCTGCGCTTGTGAGAAGCGACGCCAGCGGCGTCATATTGCGCGGGTCGTGAAAGAACGCGATGGAATTGACCAATTCACCGGAGGTTTCGGCGATCCAGACGCTGGCTTTGCTGGATGCTGCAGTGAGAACTGCGATGATGGCTGTCAGAACCCAGGCTTCCTTCCATCGGTCCGATAACCAGTAGGCCCGCATAAGGCCCCAGAAGCCACGCATTGAGGAGACTGGCGTCGATGGAGGCGGTCTAGAACCGCCGCGCCGCCATTTGCGAGCCAAGGATGGTAGAGGCCTCGCGGCCAGTACCCGAATCACTGCATTCCCACCCATATCTTTTTCTTGTTACATCAGGGTAACATAATTTGATTTTTTGCAAACCACGCTACCCATAGACCGTTCGATGGTGGGCCGGTCACCCCTGCGGAGGTACCACCTTTCGCGCGGCGCCGCGCTTCAATCCGAGCTGGCGTTCGCGCCAGATGATGAACATGCCGGCAGCGACAACGATGATCCCACCAATCAAAGTGTATATCGTCGGGATGTCGCCGAATGCGAAATAGCCAACAATGATGCCGAGTATCATCGAGGTGTATTCGAAGGGCGCCACGGTTGACGCCTCTGCATGGCGATAGGCTTCCGTCATCAGGATCTGCGCCACCCCGCCGCACAAACCCGCGCAGAGCAGAAGTACAAGTTGCTGTTGGGTGAGTTCATGCCACCCAAATGGCAGCGTCAGCAGCCCGGCGGCGCTGGCGGTCAGGGAAAACCAGAGCACGATCGTCGATGACTTTTCAGTCCGGACAAGGTTGCGGACCAGGAGGAGGGCTACCGCCGAAATTCCGGCGGAAGCAAGAGACGCGGCCACACCTACCGCCTGCTGATTGCTCATTCCGGCTGGCGAAATCAACAAGGTGAGATTTGGCCAGGAAATGATGAAGACGCCAATCATCCCGACAAAAACGGCGCTCCAGCGATAGATACGAATGGTTTCGCCGAGAAACAGCGCGCTAAAGATAACTACGAGTAGCGGTTGCGCATAGTTGAGGGTGATGGCTTCCGGTAACGGCAGCCTGGTCAGCGCGAAGAAGCCCAGACCCATCGACGATACGCCAACGACGCCGCGCAAAATATGATTGAACGGCCTGTTCGTTGCGAGTGCGATGCGCAGATCGCCCCGGAAAGCAAGAAAAACCAGGATCGGGAGGATGGCGAAGAAGGACCTGAAGAAAACGATCTGTCCGACTGGCAGCTGTCCGGAGGCCTTGATGCTGGTGGCCATGCCGACAAAAATTGCGACGGAAACGATTTTCAGCATTATCCCGGTCAGCGGGTTGGTGAGATCCACCTTTTCCGCCGCCGAGGCGTCGTCGTTTTTACTATGCATCTAAAGCAACATGCGAATGTAATTCCGCCGCTTGTATGAGACCGGGGGCTGGAAGGAAAGGCTTAACGGTCAGGCGGAACCCTTGACCGTTTGTATGGCTTTCCAGACACGATCCGGCGTCGCCGGCATCTCGATATGCCGGATACCGTAAGCGCGGTAAAGTGCGTCCGTGATGGCATTCAAGGTCGACGGTGTCGCGCCGATCGTGCCTGCTTCGCCGGCGCCCTTTATTCCCATGGCATTGGTGGTCGAAGGAACATTGCGAGTCTCGAAATGGAATGACGGGACACTATCGGCGCGCGGCATTCCATAATCCATGAAGCTTGCTGTCAGAAGCTGACCATCGTCCGAATAGACAGTATTCTCGGTAAGCGCCTGCCCGACGCCCTGCACAACGCCGCCGTGAACCTGGCCGGCCAGCAGGATCGGATTCACAGTAACTCCAAAATCGTCGACGATCGCGTAGGCGACGATGTCGGTTTGCCCGGTTTCCGGATCGATTTCGACCTCGCAGATATGGGTTCCGTTCGGATAGGTCGCCTCGTCCTGGACGAACTCGCCAAACCCCTTGACGTCGTCGGGTTGTTTCGCGGCTTTGGCAATCTCGGCAAACCCCATCGCCCGGTCGGTGCCGACGATGCGCGCTGTCGCATCGACAAGTTCGATATCGGCAGCCGATGCCTCCATTTCATCGGCCGCGATTTTGCGTATCTTCTCCGCAAGGTCCTCGCCGGCACGGGCAGCCGAAACACCCCCGAGCGGGATTGACCGCGACCCGCCAGTGCCGCCACCCTTCGCAAGCCTGTCCGTATCGCCTTGACGGACATGAACGCGAGCGACATCGATGTTGAGTTTTTCCGCGACGAACTGCGCATAGGCCGTCGCATGCCCCTGCCCGTTCGACTGTGTGCCGATGTCGAGCGTCACGGTCCCATCAGGATTAAGCGCGACATGCGCCGGTTCGGAGCCCTGAAAGGCGCAAGCCTCGATGTAAGTCGCCATACCGATACCACGGATTTTTCCATCCGCCTTCGATTTCCGCAGACGCTCTTCGAAGGTTTTCCAGCCTGCCCGCTTGATGGCAAGGTCCATGTGCCCCTCGAACTCGCCGACGTCATAGAGCCGGCCGGTCTGGGTCCGGTACGGAAACTGCTCGGGACGGATAAAATTGCGGCGGCGAATTTCATCGGTCCCGATGGCTAAATCGCGGGCGCAGGCGTCAACGAGCTTTTCCAACAGGAGGGCCGCTTCCGGGCGCCCCGCCCCGCGGTAGGCGTCGACGGGCGCGGTGTTCGTATAGACCCCCGTGATCGACACATGGAGCGCCTGAATATCGTAGACGCCGGTCGACATCGTGGCGCCGACATAGGGGATAAAAGGCCCGTACTGTGAAATATACGCGCCGAGATTGGCGGTGAGGTTGACGCGCATGCCAAGGAACCGGCCATCCGCATCCATGGCCATCTCGGCGCTCACCACATTGTCCCGGCCCTGGGCGTCGGTCAGGAAATGTTCGGTACGGTCGCCCGCCCATTTGACGGGCCGGCCCAAGCGCTTGGCAGCTTCGAGCACCAGGGCGTGTTCGCGGTAGACAAAGGTTTTCGGGCCGAAACCGCCGCCCACATCGGGCGTGATAACGCGGAGCTTTTCGCGCTCGATGCCGAACACCTGGCGCGTGATGATGTCTCGCATGGAGTGCACGCCCTGCGAGCCTGTCGTTAGCACGAACCGATCCTCGTCGGCGCGCCATTCGCCGATTGCCGAGCGAGGCTCCATGTAGTTGCAGACCAGCCGGTTGTTTATGAATTCGATCCTGGTGATCGTCTTGGCGTTCTTGAAGGCCACATCGGTCTTGGCGCGATCGCCCATCTCATAGGCGAACGCCTTGTTGGAGCCGAGTTCCGGCCAGACCAGCGGCGCGCCGGCATCCAGCGCGATGCCCGTCCCGGCGACAGCGTCCTCCCCGTCATAGTCGATCTCGACCAGTTCCGAGGCATCCTGCGCGAGTGCGCGGCTGTCCGCCACGATGAAGGCGACGGCATCACCGACATAGTTCACGCGATCGCGGCAGAGGATGGGAATATCGCGTGTCGGCGCGCGAGTGCCGTCAGGCTGCCGCTGCATGACCCCCGATTTGAGCGCTCCAAGGTGAGCGACATCCTCGCCCGTCAAGACCAGATGCACGCCAGGCGCCTTGCGGGCGGCGTCGGCGGACACGCCGGTAATCCTTGCCTTCGCAACCGGCGACCGCAGCACATAGCCGTGAAGCAATCCTTCCGCCGATATGTCATCGGTGTAGCGGCCCTTGCCGGTGATGAAAGCCTCGTCCTCGAGGCGCAGAACGGAAGCGCCCATCCCGAATTTCGGTGTGACGACGGTCATGACTGCTCCGCAACGGTGATTGGGAGGGGGTGAAAGGGGGAACCCTTCTCGCCAGTTTTGTCGAGCAGCCGGAACATGTAAAGGGCAGTGTCCCGTTTTTGTTGTGCCGCCCGCCGGCGACCGCTAAACCCCAGGCAGCCGAAACGAGCATTGGAAAGCGTGCGAAATGCGTTCAGACACCGGTCAGGTCTTCCGCCTCGATGATTATCGTCCGAGCGACTATCTTATCCCGCGGACGTCCCTCACCTTTCGGCTGGCGCCCGAAAACACCGTCGTGGTTGCCGATTTGACGATCGAGCGGCGTGAAGGCGTGGCGAAAGACGCACCGCTGATTCTCGACGGAGATGAACTGGTCCTTGCGTCGGTTAGGATCGACGGCAACGCGCTTCCCGCGTCCGCCTACCAGGCCACGCCGGACAAGTTGACGATCAAGCCACCTGCGGCCCGGACATTCGTCCTCACCATCGAAACCGTGCTCGTGCCGGCGAAGAACGAGCGGCTTATGGGCCTCTACCGTTCCAACAATGTCTATTGCACCCAATGCGAAGCGGAGGGCTTCCGCCGCATCACTTATTTTCTGGATCGGCCCGACGTGCTGTCGGTCTACACGGTGAGGATCGAAGCGCCTCGCGATGAAGCCCCGCTGCTTCTTGCCAATGGCAATCCCGGCGAGACCGGCGCACTGGCCGACTGCTGGCACTATGCGGTCTGGGACGACCCCTTCCCCAAGCCTTCCTATCTTTTCGCCATGGTGGCGGGCGATCTCGGCTGCGTGAGCGACACTTTCGTCACCGCGTCAGGCCGCACCGTCGCGCTCGGCATCTATGTCGAGCACGGCAAGGAGGCCCGCGCCACCTACGCGCTGGATGCTCTGAAGCGCTCCATGAAATGGGACGAGGACGTCTTCGGCCGCGAATACGACCTCGATATCTTCAACATTGTCGCCGTGTCGGATTTCAACATGGGCGCAATGGAGAACAAGGGGCTGAACCTCTTCAATGACAAATATGTCCTGGCCGATGAAGAGACTGCGACCGACGCCGATTTCGCAAATATCGAAGCCATCATCGCGCATGAGTATTTCCACAATTGGACAGGAAACAGAATCACTTGCCGGGACTGGTTCCAGCTCTGCCTGAAGGAAGGATTGACCGTTTTCCGCGACCATGAGTTCTCGGCCGACCAACGGTCGCGGGCCGTAAAGCGCATTGCCGAGGTGCGCACGTTGCGGGCGCATCAGTTCCCGGAGGATCAGGGGCCGTTGGCGCATCCGGTTCGCCCGCGCCGTTATCGCGAGATCAATAACTTCTATACGGCGACCGTCTACGAAAAGGGCTCCGAAGTCGTGCGCATGATCCGCACGATCCTGGGACGCAACCTGTTCCGGGCCGGCATGGATCTTTATTTCGAACGGCATGACGGCGATGCGGCGACCATCGAGGATTTCCTGAAGGTGTTCGAGGATGTGTCGGGCCGCGACCTTTCCCAATTCGCCCTCTGGTATCATCAGGCAGGCACGCCCAATCTGAGCGTAAGCTCGTTTCACGATCCGGCCAGTGCCGAATTCGTGCTTGAGATCGAGCAGTCAGTGCCTCCGACGCCCTCTGAAAGTCGGAAGCGCCTGATGCACATTCCCGTCGCCTTCGGCCTGGTCGGACCTGACGGGACAGATATCGCCTATGGCGATGTTGAAGGCGCGTCGGTCGAGGACGGTGTTATCCATGTCAAAAAACGGCGTCATACGATCCGCTTTTCCGGCGTACCGCAGCATCCCGCTGTCTCGCTCAACCGCGGCTTTTCTGCCCCGATCACACTTGCCATCGAGCAGAAGCCCGAGCGCCACTATTTTCTCGCACGGCATGACAGCGACCTGGTTTCGAGATGGCAGTCGCTGACGACGCTCCTTACCGATCAGATCATCGCAGGATTTCGCATTTGCCGAGACAGCAAGCGTCCTGATTATCCGGCCGATTTGACGGCGCTCGCCGGCGACTTCGCGATGGATGACTCGCTGGAGCCCGCCTATCGCGCGCTGGCGCTTACTTTGCCCGGCGAAGCGGATATTGCGCGGGAGATCGGATCGAGTATCGACCCTGACTGCGTCTTCGATGCGCGCGAAGCCCTGATCCGCGCCATCGCCAATGCCAACGCCGAGCGCTTCGAGAGCTTGTTTGTCGGCTTGGCGGTCGATGGCCCATTCAGCCCGGATGCGGAAAGCGCCGGACGGCGGGCACTCCGCAATGTTCTCCTGGACTATCTTTCCGTAGCTGCCGGCGCTTCGGGACTTGCCGCGAGGCATTTCGAAAACGCTACCAACATGACGGATCGCGCTGCTGCGCTCGCGGTTCTCGCGCATCGGTTTGGAGGAACGCCGGAAGCGACGGCTGCGCTTGCTGCATTCGAAGAGCGGTTCCGTGCCGATCCGCTGGTGCTCGACAAATGGTTCCAGATCCAGGCTACTGTTCCGGGGCCTGGCGCAGTGAACACGGTTGCCGCTTTGATGAAGCATCCGGCCTTCTCGCTTTCCAACCCGAACCGGGTGCGGTCGCTGGTGGGCACGTTCGCGACAGCCAACCAGACCGGCTTTCACCGAGCCGACGGCGCTGGCTACAAGCTCTTTTCGGAGACCGTTCTGGTGGTCGAGAAACACAATCCGCAAGTAGCAGCAAGGCTGGCGACTGCCCTGCGTTCCTGGCGCTCACTCGAACCCGGGCGCCAGGCCAAGGCTCGCGAGACGCTGCTTGCAATCGCAGCAACTGAAAACCTGTCGGCCGACCTGAGAGATATCGTCGAACGAACGCTTGCATAGTGGACGGGCAATGAGTTGGAATTGGTTTCTTAACGAATCCAATGTTCAAACATCAAACATGCATCGGCATCTCTGATTCTATGGGGCACAGCCGCCCATACCGCGGTATGGCGGACAAAGCTCTTGACCCTGTGGCGCGCTTAAAAATCGTGCCAGCGAATCTTTTTTTGCCCCGGCCTATAGACAAGGCGAATCACCTTTGATTCTTTAATGGCGATTCGGGTGTGCGGCGTTTCCGGATCGTCAACGAAAAAGTGAGTCAGGGGGCCATTCGATGGCAAAGGCGGACGCGTGGGGCGCGCCCGGTGAAAGTGTATTGTCCAAACGCAAGGCGGCACGTGATGTGAGCCTTGCGGGCAACGCACGTATCATCGCCGAACCCGCCTATCGTCGTTTGCTCGCCGCGGAGCCAATCCTGCGCCGGTCCATCCCGACGCTGATCGTGATCTTCCTCCTTGTTGTCGCGGCCGCTCGCGTGATGTCGCTGATGGCCTGGCGCGACGACATCGAACGCAATGCCAAGGCTGTCCTTGGCCTCGCGGCGGGAGAACTCGTCAACGCGCTGATGATCGCGGAAGCCGGCGGCGATCCAGTGCCTCGCATGCATCAGGAGCTGCTCGAGCGCACCGGCCAGCATGGTTCCATGGGAGCGCGCTACGTGCTGGCCGTGACCGACCGCGACTTCACCGTTGTCGCGGCGACCCCTGAATCAGCCGGGCTCGAAGGCAAGTCGCTGGATGGCATGATCACCGGTGGCCAGCCCCTCTTCATGTTCGGCGAGCGCGCTGGTGTGATGGAGGTAACAATCGAGGGCAGCGACTGGTTCGCAGCCCTCAGCCTGACCGACAAGCGCGACGGCGCCGCGGCAGCGTTGGTCTCCCAGGATGCGGTCTTTGCCGAGTGGCGCAAGAGCGTCTCGCTCAACGTCTCGCTCTTCGTTCTGACCTCCGGCATCCTCATCATCATCCTTTATGCCTATTTCAGCCAGGCGGCGCGTGCGGAGGCGGCCGACCGGATTTACATGGAGGCGCATCAAAGGATCGATCTTGCACTCGTGCGCGGGCGCTGCGGCCTGTGGGACTGGGATATGGTGCGCGGCAAGATGTATTGGTCGCGCTCTATGTACGACATGCTCGGATACGAGCCCTGCGACGCGATGCTGTCGTTCGGAGATGTCGCCGACATCATCCATGGCGAAGACGCCGATCTATTCCAGCTCGCCAACCGGATCGTCACACGCGAAGTCGATTACATCGACCAGATATTCCGCATGCGGCACGCCAACGGCCAGTGGGTGTGGGTGCGAGCCCGCGCGCAAGTGGTCGATCCCGACGCTTCGGAGATGCAACTGATCGGCATCGCGGTCGACGTGACCGAACAGCACAATCTCGTGCAGCAATCCGAGGTGGCCGACCTGCGCTTGCGCACGGCGATCGAGAACATCACGGAATCCTTTGTTCTTTGGGACTCCGCCAACCGCTTGGTGATGTGCAACACGAAATATCAGCAGGACAGCGGACTTCCGGAGCGCTCGGTCGTGCCCGGCGTCAGCCGCAATGTGCTGGAAGCAAAGACGATCGCGCCCATTTCAGACCGACGCCTCGCAAATGCGCACGGACCGCATGGCGCCACGTACGAGCGTCAGCTCGCCGATGGCCGCTGGCTACAGGTCAACGAGTTGAGGACCCGCGATGGCGGAACGGTCTCCGTCGGCACCGACATCACGCAGTTGAAGCAGCACCAGGAAAAGCTGGTGGACAGCGAACGGCGTTTGATGGCGACGATCCACGATCTCAGCCTGGCGCGCAAAGCGGAGCAGGAACGCAGCCGTGAGCTGGTGGAGCTCAACAAGAAATGCGTGATGGAAACCGAACGGGCTGAGGCCGCGAACCGGGCCAAGTCGGAGTTCCTCGCCAACATGTCGCATGAGTTGCGCACGCCTCTCAACGCGATCATCGGCTTTTCGGAACTGATGCAGTCAGCCCTTTTCGGGCCACTCGGATCGGAACGATACAAGGAGTATATCGGCGACATTCACAGCAGCGGTGCTTATCTGCTTGGTGTCATCAATGACATTCTCGACATGTCCAAGATCGAGGCCGGACAGTTCGCGATCGATCGCGAGGAGATCGACCTCTGCCCGCTGATCCGGGAAACGGTTCGCGTGGTCTCGCTTCAGGCTGCCCAAAAGTCGATCACCTTCGAAACCCGCATCGCCGACAAGATGACGTTGTTTGCCGATCGCCGCGCGATCAAACAGATCGCGCTCAACCTCCTGTCCAACGCCGTGAAATTTACCGGACAGGGCGGCAGCATCCTCGTGCGCGCCCGAAACGTTTCCGGTGCGATGATGCTAACCATCGAGGACACCGGCTGCGGCATTCCCAGGGACGCGCTCAGCAAGCTCGGCCGCCCCTTCGAGCAGGTTCAGAACCAGTTTTCCAAGAACCACACGGGATCGGGCCTCGGGCTCGCCATTTCCCGTTCACTGGCGCAGTTGCATGGCGGCGCCCTCAAGATTCGATCAACGCAGGGCGTCGGCACAATCGTGTCAGTGCGTATCCCGGCAGGCAAGGCGGCGGCCAAGACGCAGAAACAGGTGAAGGTGGCAGCTTGAGGCGATCCTTCGATCTGTCAAGGAACACCTGCCCCGACTTCTTCGGATAAGGACGCCAGCCCCAAAGGCGGGAAATCGCTACTCCTCCCAGCGCCCACCACGGCGGCCACGCCAGCGGCGCGGCATTTCTTCCTTGACGATTTTGCCGTCATCATTGCGATCGAAGAGCGCAAACATCTTCTTCTGCCGCGATTCAATCTCTGCCGCTGTGAGGGCGCCGTCGCCATCCGTATCGAAACGCTCAACAATCCTGCGCGCCATGCGCTCCACGCGCATACGCTCAATCTCGGAAGCGATTTCCGCGACCGTCATCTTGCCGTCGCCATCCGCATCAACGCCGCCGATGCGCCTTTTCATCGCCGCAGCAAACTCCTCGAACGTGACGTCACCGCTATGATCAGCATCCGCCCGCTCAAGCCGGGTTATACCGCCGCGCCAATCGCTGTCGTCGCCATCCGCTGCAATCGCTCCGGTGCCGGCAGTGCCTGCGAGCGCGAGAAAGGCAAGCGCGGCTTTCGTCAACTTCGTCATGGTCTTCTCCTGTCGAACAGTCGTTCCCAACTTGTTTTAGAAACAACGAGGCCGACTTCCAGAGCGGGTGTCATCATTTCTTACGAAGCAGCCGGTCGAAGTGCCTTCGCACCTTCTGAGCTGTGTCCTGAACATCCGCCTCCA
Source organism: uncultured Alphaproteobacteria bacterium (assembly GCA_963735385.1). Lineage (GTDB taxonomy): Bacteria > Pseudomonadota > Alphaproteobacteria > Rhizobiales > Rhizobiaceae > CAVTKY01. Next base: position 88,571 of record CAVTKY010000015.1, read on the forward strand.
GCACACGAAAGTCCGGAAGATCCGTCGTTCCCACGAGCAGATCGGAGAGACCGGGCGGCACATCATCCGGTTCGAACGGGCCGGTGAGGCAAAGTCTGGCCATCTGTGTCAGCCCGGAAAACAACGCATGCGCATCGACGAGTTCCTGCTTCGTCTGGATATCCGCCAAACCTACAGCAAGCCGCGAGAGAATGTCGCTCGTTCCGGTCAGCCGCGCCGGTTCCGCGACCTGGGCAGTCAATACCGCGTATTGGGCGATGAATTCGAGATCGATCAGCCCGCCGGGAATGAGCTTGATGTCCCACCTGTCGCGAGGCGGCTTCTCCTTCTCGATCAGCGCGCGCATGTCGGAGGCTTCTTTCGCTACCTTTGCTTTGTCGCGCGGCAGAGCGAGTATCGCTGAAATCTCGGCCTCCACGGCCTTTACGAACTCCGGATCGCCCGCGATCGGCCTGGCCCTGGTCAAGGCCATATGCTCCCACGTCCAGGCGTCGTTGCGTTGATACTTGCTGAAGGCGGAAAAATGCGTCGCGACCGGTCCTTTGTTGCCCGAAGGCCGCAGCCTCAGATCGAGCTCGTAAAGCACGCCTTCCGCCGTGGGCGCGGAGACGGCAGCAATCAGCCGCTGGGTGAGCCTTGTATAGTAGTGCGAAGGCGCCATCGGCTTGTCGCCATCGGACTGTTCCGCGCTGGCATCATGATCGTAGAGAAGAATGAGATCGACGTCGGAGCCCGCGGTCAGTTCGCGGCTGCCCAGCTTGCCCATGCCTAGAATGACAACCTTGCCGCCGGGCACAGTGCCGTGGCGGATAGCAAATTCCGCCGAAACAGCGTCAAGAGCAGCGCCGATTGTCAAATCCGCCAGATCGGAGAAAGCCTTGCCGGCCCGCGTGGCGTCTATTGCACCGGTCAGCAGGCGCACGCCGATCAGGAACTTCTGCTCCGCCGCGAAGATGCGAAGCCGGTCGAGGATTTCCTCGTAGACGACCGTGTTTTCCAGGAACGCCGCCAAGCGCTCGGCAAGGTAAGCGCGATTGGGCAGTTCCGAGAGCAACATCGGATCGAGCAGGCCATCGAACACATGCGGGCGTCGCGTGATGATGCCGGCCAGCCGGGGCGCAGCGCCCATGACCGTCGCCAGAAGGTTCAGCAAGGCCGGATTGGACTGAAGCAACGAAAAGAGCTGAATCCCGGCCGGCAGTCCGGCCAGGAATTCATCGAACCGCATCATCGCCTCATCGGCTCGTTTCGTCTGGCCGAAGGCTTCCAGCAAGGCTGGCGTGAGTTCCGTCAGTCTTTCGCGCGCTTCCGCTGATTGCGTTGCCCGATAGCGGCCAAAATGCCACCCGCGAATGACACGGCAGATATCGCTCGGCCGTTGAAATCCGAGATTTCGAAGCGTCCGCAACGTATCCGGGTCATCGACGTCGCCTGTGAAAACGAGGTTGCCCACGCCCGCCGAGAGCTGGGGCGCGGTCTCGAAAAGCGCCGCGTAGTGGCGCTCGACTATGTGCAGCGACGTTCGGAACGCCGCCTCGAAGTCTTCGCTACCGACAAAGCCTTGCATCCGGGCAACTCGCTCGATGCCTTCCTCGTCCTCCGGAAGCGTATGCGTCTGTTCGTCCGCGATCATCTGGATCGCATGTTCGACGCTGCGCAGGAACCAGTATTGGTCGATCAAGGCATCCCGCGCTTCAGCCGTTATCCAACCATGCGAAGCGAGCGCCTTCAGCATCGGTACGGTTTCTCGGCCGCGCAAATCCTTGAAACCGGCCACCCGCAATGAGCTGCTGGGTCTGGACGAAGAATTCGATCTCCCGAATGCCGCCCCGGCCGAGTTTAACGTTGTGGCCTTTGACGGCGATCTCGCCGTGGCCCTTGTGGGCGTGAATCTGGCGTTTGATGGAGTGGACATCGGCAATGGCTGCGTAGTCCATGTATTTGCGCCAGACGTAAGGCCGCAACTCCCGCAGGAACGCCTCCCCGGCTTCCATGTCTCCGGCGACCGGCCGCGCCTTGATCATCGCCGCCCGCTCCCAGTTCTGGCCGCGGCCCTCGTAGTAGGTCAGAGCGGCTTCAACCGGAATGGCGAGCGGTGTCGAACCCGGATCGGGGCGGAGGCGGAGGTCGGTGCGGAAGACGTAGCCGTGCTCGGTGCGGTCCTGAAGGATGCGAACGAGCCTTCGGGTCAGGCGGGCGAACAGATCGACCGATTCGAAGGGGTCGGTGATAGCAGGCGCATGCGGATCGACGAACACGATCAGGTCGATATCGGAGGAGAAGTTGAGTTCGTGCGCGCCGAGCTTACCCATCCCCAGCACGATCCAGCCGGAGCCCTTTGCCGGAGTGCTCGAGTCCGGCAAACTGATTTTCCCCCGGCCATGCGCATCTCTGAGCAGGAAGGCGACCGCAGCGCCCACGCACGCATCCGCGAGGTCGGAGAGGCGCCTGACGGTCGCCTCCGTGGCCGCCTCGCCCGCAAGATCGGAGAGAGCTATAAGGAAATGTGCTTCTGTTTTGAGAAAGCGCAATTCCTTCATCAGGCTTGCTTCGGAGACACTCTCCGCGGCGGCGCATTCGCAGATCGCGCGCCGGATCTCGCTCAGCCGCGTCTCGACCGAAACATCGAACAGGCGATCGAGAATTCCAGGCTGGCGACGAACACAGTCGCGCAAGAAAGGCGAAAGATTGAAGAGCGCGCCGAGGAAATCGGCCGCGGCGGTCTTTCCGGAAAGCAGCTTCGCAAGGCGCGGCAGTTCCCGTTCCTTCGCGGCTTCCGCGACATCGGCCAATTCACGGCGGGCTGCGTCCTCGTCCAGAGGTACGAGCTTCCGAAGCGGACCTCCCAAAAAGCTCGCGCCTTCCGAAGTTTTTTTCGCCGACACCGCCGTCATCCGCCATCCTTTGCATTCGGGAACGTCATCGTCACCGATAATCCAGGATTGTTATCGGAAAGATCAAGCTTTCCTCCATGGAAGCGCATGACTGCTTTGGCAAGGCTGAGGCCTAGCCCGGAACCGGGCTGCGTGCGGCTTTCTTCGAGGCGGACGAAACGTTCCGTCGCGCGTTGACGATCCGCCGCGTCGGGAATGCCCGGCCCGTTGTCGCCAACGACAAGGCGAATTTCCCGATCAGCATTTTCAAGGCTTACTGTCACGCGCGGATTCTCAGTCGTCCCGGCGGAATATTTGATGGCGTTGTCGACCACGTTCGACAGCGCCTGCCCGATAAGCTCGCGATTGCCATCGACGACGAAAGAACCGCTGACTTTGGTTTGGAGCGCGACGCCAACATCTTCGGCGGCCGGCTCATAGAGTTCGACGACATCGCGCACCGCGTCGGCCAGATCGACCTTGGTGACCGATTCAGCGGAATAACCGGCCTCCAACCGCGAAATCATCAATATCGCATTGAAGGTGCGGATGAGTTGTTCGGATTCGGCGATCGTCGTCTCCAACGCCTCGCGATACTCCGCAGGCTTGCGCCGCCCGGCCAATGCAGCTTCAGCCCGATTGCGCAACCGCGTCAGCGGCGTTTTCAGATCATGGGCGATGTTGTCGGAAACCTGCTTCATCCCTTCGTTCAGCGTGGCGATCCGTGCCAGCATCGCGTTAAGATTTTCCGACAGGCGATCGAACTCGTCGCCTGCGCCGCTAACAGGCAGCCGCTGTGTCAGATCGCCTTCCATAATGCGCGCGCTGGCCACCGAGACGCTGTCGATGCGCTTCAGCGCCCGGCGGCCAACGAAATACCAGATTGCGAGCGCTCCCAGGCCCATCATTCCCAACGCGGCCATCAGGGCGCGCCGGAGCACCGCGCGGAACCGCTCAGGTTCGCCGAGATCACGCCCGACCAGCATGATCATCTCGTTCGGCAAGCGGAGCACCACGGCGATGGCCCGATGGCTTGGCATTGGCTCAGCCGCAGCGTCTCCCGGCTCTATCGCAGGCGGATTGCGCCGATCCTGCCCAGTTTCCCCGAAACGCTGATAGGCGAACGGCCTCGCCGTCCATCCGTCGGTTTCGAGGACGCCCGGGTCCAGGTTCTCGACATTGCCTGATAGAATGCGCCCGTTGGGGTCCGCGATGAGGTAGAGGTTCGCTCCAGGTTGGCGCGCCCGGCGCTCGATCGTGCGGACCAGCAGCGGCAGGCCGCCGCGCTGATAGGCTTGGGCCAGGCCTTGCACTTCTTCATTGATCGTTTCGGTCGTCAGGCTTGTCAGCATGCGCGTCGACAGAGACGTCATATAGACAACCAGCACGACCGCGCAGAGGGTGAAAAGCAGCAGATAAAGTGCCGAGAGCCGCGCGGCTGTGGTGCGCATGATGGCCGGCAGCCTGGCAAACATCAGTTCGCCTTCAGCATGTAGCCCGCGCCCCGGATCGTGTGCAGAACCGGGCTCTCAAAGCCCTTCTCGATCTTGCCGCGCAGGCGCGAGACGTGAACGTCGATGACGTTGGTCTGCGGGTCGAAATGGTAGTCCCACACATTTTCGAGCAGCATCGTGCGGGTCACCACCTGCCCGGCATGCCGCATCAGATATTCGAGAAGCCGGAACTCGCGGGGCTGTAGCGTGATTTCCTTGCCGGCGCGGCGGACCGAGTGCGACAGGCGGTCGAGTTCGAGATCGCCCGTTCTGTATACCGTCTCCTGCTCTTTCGTGCCGGCGCGGCGGTTCAGGACTTCAATTCGCGCCAGCAATTCGGAAAATGCGAAGGGCTTGGTAAGATAGTCGTCGCCGCCAGCGCGTAGGCCCGTCACCCGGTCGTCCACCTCGCCAAGGGCGGAAAGGATCAGCACCGGCGTGTTGTTCCCACGCGACCGCAGGCCGGCAATGACCGACAGCCCATCGCGGCGCGGCAGCATCCGGTCGACAACCAGTATGTCGTATTCGTTGGAATCGGCGATGGCAAAGCCGGTCTCGCCATCCGAGGCCGTATGCGCGATGTGGCCCGCCTCGGACAAGGCCTTCTGCAGATAGTCCGCTGCCTCGCGGTCGTCTTCGATCACCAGAATCTTCATGGCACCTTATACGCGAAATCAGCGGCGTTTGCGGACCCTATCGCACTGTGTTGACGGGCGACGGCAGCAGGCGAGAAACCTGCTGCCGCTGGAACCGTACGAATACAATGCATCGGCTCCCGCCCTCTCCGGGCCTCTGTTCCGGTGATGAAACGGAGGCCCGAGAGAAGCGCGATCAGCCCTTGGCAACCGGCAGCGCGACGAAGCGGCTGGCGTCTTCGCGGGTTACCTGGACGAGCACTCCCTTGCGGCCGGCCTTTGCAGCTTCAGCCATCGCCGCCGTGACATCGGCAGCGCTCGTGACCTCCTTCGAGTTCACGCTCACGATGACATCGCCAGCCTGGATGCCGCGGTCCGCGGCATCGCCGTCCGGGTCGACGTCGGTGACGACGATGCCCTTGCCGTCATCGGCCGGGGAAACGGTCAGACCCAGGCCCTCCAGCGCGTCCGCAGACTTTTCGGCGTCCGGCTTGGTGGCAGCGGCTTCCTTGTCGACGCCCGGCAGTTCGGCGAGATCGACCTTGATCACCTCGGACTTGCCGTTGCGCAAGACTGTGATTTCAACCGGCTTGCCGGGGACCATACCGCCGATGACGCGCGACAATTCCTTCGGCGATGCAACTTCCTTGCCGTCGACCGCGGTGATGACGTCGCCGGCGACGATGCCCGCCTTCTTGGCCGGGCCGTCATCCTGCGCTTCGGACACGAGAGCGCCCTTGGTGCCGGTGATGCCGAGCAACTCGGCAATCTCCGAACTCACCGGCTGGATCTGAACACCGAGGAAGCCACGCTGAACGTTGCCGTCCTTCATCAACTCCTGCACGACTTCTTTTGAGGTCGAGGCGGGAATTGCGAAGGCGATGCCGACATTGCCGCCCGACGGCGAGAAGATCGCGGTGTTGACGCCCACCACTTCGCCATTGAGATTGAACGCCGGACCACCGGAATTGCCCCGGTTAACGGCAGCGTCGATCTGGATGAAGTCGTCGTAGGGGCCGGCGCCGATATCGCGGCCGCGAGCCGAAACGATGCCCGCAGTCACGGTACCGCCAAGACCAAACGGATTGCCGACCGCGACGACCCAATCGCCAACGCGAACTTTGCTGTCGTCCGCAAAGTCGACATAGGTGAACTTGCGGCTGTCGTCGACCTTGAGCACTGCGAGATCGGTGCGCGGGTCTGTCCCGATGAGCTTGGCGTCGAGTTCGGCACCGTCGTCCATGACGACCGTGAATTCCGCGCCCCCTTCAACAACGTGGTTGTTGGTTACGAGATAGCCATCCTCGGAGATGAAGAAGCCCGAGCCCTGCGCCGTTGGACGCGGTTTATGCTCGCGATTGCCGAAGCGGCGCTTCTGTTCACCGCGGAATTCGCGATCGCCCCGGAACTCGTGGAAGAAGCGCTTCAGGGGATGGTCATCGGGAAGATTGTCTAAGCCCTCTGGGCCTGAAAAAGACTGCTCGCCATCGTCCGATGCCGGCTCGATCCTCGCCTTTACCCGCACACTGACGACGGCCGGCGAAACGCGCTCGACAACATCGGCGAAGCCCGGCGCCTGCGGACCATCGACACGGACTGCTTCGGCAAAGACCGGAATCGTGCCCGACGCTGTCGCGCCGAGACCGATCGCGCCGGCAATCGCAACCGAGGCCACTGCGGCCATCAGGCTCTTGCGGGCCTTCAAAGAAGTTGTTTGGGAGGTAGACATGTCTCTCGTGTCCTCTTCAGGAAGGAATCCAAGGGATGCATTTGAATCGCATCCTCCGGCATGAGAGATAGTCAGCGCTACATTACGGCGCCATTTCCGGCGCATGAAATTTTGGTAATGTTGCGGCCTTCCGGCTGTCGATGAGAACTTACTCCCGGCCCTCTAGTATGTCGCGCAAGGCGGCGTCTTCCTCCTCGCTGAGCGCAGGCGTCCCGGATTTCCGGCGGCCACGCCCGGCCAGATAGACAAAGAATCCCCCGCCGAGCAGAAGCACCACCGGCGTCGCCCACAGCAACGCGTTTCGCACACTCATTCGGGGCTTCAGCAGAACGAACTCGCCATAGCGCGAGACGACGTAATCGATGACCTGCCTGTCCGTGTCGCCGGCAGTCAGGCGCTCCCGGACCAGAATTCGAAGATCCCGGGCGAGTTCGGCGTCGGAATCGTCGATCGACTGGTTCTGGCAGACGAGGCAGCGCAGCTCAGCCGAGATCGAGCGCGCCCGCGCCTCAAGCGCGGGATCGGGGAGCATCTCGTCTGGCTGCACCGCATAGGCGTCTCCGCCAGCGCACGCGAGGGCCAACATGGCCCAGACGAGAATATGCTTCACGTTCATGGCCGACTTGGTTTCGGTTCACTGGCGGGCGGTTGCGAACGCCTTGCCGGCGCGCCGATCCGCAACCGGCGATCCGTCAGCGAGATCGCGCCGGCCGCCATCATAGCCAACCCGCCGATCCAGATCAGGGTGACCAAAGGTTTCCACCAAACTCGGACCACGATGCCACCATCCTTGGTCGCGTCGCCCAACGAGACGTAAAGCTGGCTAAGGCCGAGGGTCTTGATACCGGCCTCCGTCGTCGGCATTTGCCGCACCGGATAGAACCGCTTGGCCGATACGATCTCTCCACGGCCCTGCCCTTTGTCCGTCGAAAGGACAAAGCGCGCACGATCCTCGGTATAATTCGGCCCCTTATACGGATGGATCCCATCGAACCGCAGCGCGTATCCGGATATCTCAATCGTCTCGCCGGGACGCATCGTAACGATCTTCTCGGTCTGAAGGGAGACGACGCCGACAATGCCCAGCACTGTGAGGCCCAGGCCGAGATGCGCAAGCGCCGTGCCGACTGCCGACCGCGGAAGACCGGCGAGCCGACGCAGCGCGACAGCCGGCTTCACCTTGGGAGCGCCGGACTTAAGGACGATATCGGTCAGCGCGCCGAGAATGAGCCAGAAGGCAACACCCGAACCCAGGGCCGCGAATACCGAGGCCCCATCGACGAAAAGCAACACGACAAGAACGGCCAGCAACGCCCCGCCGAACGCAGCCGCCAGCCGCTGGGCTGCTCCGAAAAGATCGCCGCGCTTCCAGGCGAGCATGGGACCAAAAGGAACGATCAGAAGAAGCGGGACCATCAGCAGGCCAAATGTCAGATTGAAGAACGGCGCCCCAACGGAGATCTTGTCGCCCCCAACCGCCTCGACCAGGAGCGGGTAAAGCGTGCCGACCAGGACGGTCGCTGCTGCCGTCGTCAGGAACAGATTGTTCAGCACGAGCGCGCCTTCACGGGAGACCGGGTGGAAGACCCCGCCTGCGGTAAGGGTCGGAGCGCGAAAAGCGAACAATGCCAGCGAGCCGCCGATAAAGACCGTGAGAATGGCCAGGATGAAGACGCCCCGCGTCGGATCGGTCGCAAAGGCGTGGACGGAAGTCAGCACGCCCGAACGCACAAGGAATGTGCCGAGAAGCGACAGCGAGAAAGTGAGGATTGCAAGGAGGATCGTCCAGATTTTCAGGGCCGAGCGTTTTTCCATGACCAGCGCGGAATGGAGCAGCGCCGTTCCGGCAAGCCAGGGCATGAATGACGCATTCTCCACCGGGTCCCAGAACCAGAAGCCGCCCCAGCCGAGCTCGTAGTAGGCCCAGTAGGAGCCCATTGCGATGCCGCCGGTCAGAAACATCCAGGCCGCGAGCGTCCATGGCCGAACCCAGCGCGCCCACGCCGCATCGACACGGCCGTCGATGAGCGCGGCCACCGCAAAGGAAAAGCAGACCGAGAACCCGACATAGCCGAGGTAGAGCATCGGCGGATGGATCGCGAGGCCAATGTCCTGCAGCACCGGGTTGAGGTCACGCCCTTCGAAGGGCGCCGGGACCAGCCGGGCAAACGGGTTCGACGTCACGAGCAGGAACAGCATGAAAGCCGCACCGATCCAGCCCTGGACCGCAATCACATTGGCACGCAGCGAGGCAGGCAGGTTGGTCCCAAACACCGCCACCAGTGCACCGAAGAATGTGAGGATCAGCACCCAGAGCAGGATCGAGCCTTCATGATTGCCCCACGTGCCGGTGAGCTTGAAGAGTGTCGGCTTGAGCGAATGGGAATTCTCCCAGACATTGGCCACCGAAAAATCCGACTGCACATAGGCCATCGTAAGAGCGGTGAAGGAAAGCGCGATCAAGACGAAGCTGGTTATCGCTGCCGGTCCGCCAACGGCCATCAACCGCTCGTCGCGCGTGCGTGCTCCAAACATCGGTACCGTCGACTGCACCAGCGCCATGGCGAAGGCCAGCACGAGCGCGAAGTGACCGGTTTCGATCATCACTTGCTCTCCTGCCAGACGCCCTTGGCCTTCAGGCTGTCGGCGACTTCCTTCGGCATGTAGGTTTCGTCGTGTTTGGCCAGCACACTGTCAGCGACAAAAATCCCGTCGGGCTGGAAAATGCCCTCGGTGATCACACCCTGCTCTTCCCGGAAGAGGTCGGGCAGAATGCCGTTGTAGGCCACTTTCACCGACTTCTCCGTGTCGGTCACCGAGAACGTAATCTCGGTGCCCTGCCCGCGCACGATCGTGCCCTTCTCAACCAGGCCACCAAGACGGATACGCTCGCCGGGCGCTACAGTCGTCTGTTGCAGGTCCGCAGGCATGTAAAAATAGGATGTCTTCTGCCCGAGGCCGTAGAAGACAAGCGCAGTCGCAAGCCCGAGGAAACCAAGGGCGCCGCCAATCACCGTCAGCCGCTTCTGTTTTCGGGTCACTCGCTACTCCGTCTTTGCAAGCCCGAGGGAGACTGCGAAGGCTTCAAGTTCTCGCGCTGCATCGCTTTCGGGCCCAAGCGCCGCAACACCGCGCTTAAGCGCGTCCTGTGCGTCTGCCGGCTTCCCGAGAACCTGATACGAACGCACCAGGCGTCGCCATCCTTCCGCATCGCGTGGGTTCGCCCGCAACTTTTCATCCAGTTGCGCCACCATTCCTTCGATCATGGCCATCCGGTCCGCCGGAGACATGCCGGCCGCGCTTTCGATCTCTTCTTGCGTCGGGCCCTTCGGCACATCCTGGCTTCCGGCGCTGCCCGTGCGCTGCTCGGCTTCGACGATTGCCTGCTCGGTTGGAGTTCGCCAAGGTGAATCTGCCGGCAAGCGTGCGAGCAGTTTTCGCCAGGTATCGACGGCGTCGCTCAGCTTGCCTTCCTGAACCATGGCGGTCGCGAGATAAAAGCGGGCCTTCGCGTTGGTGCCTTCCAGGGCAAGCGCGCGCTCGAAGGCTGCCTGGGCTTCCGACGACACCATGCCGTCGGCGGCAGCCACAATCGCCTCGCCAAGCCCGCTCTCGCGTTCGGCGCTGGCGCCGTTGATCATGATCGCGTTCCGGTAGGCAGTGACCGCATCGCCCGGACGGCCTAGCCGGAGGTAGACGGGGGCCAACACATCCCAGCCACGGCCGTCTTCCGGATTCGCGGCGAGATGGGCTTCGGCGCGCGCCACGAGTTCTTCAACCGTGCCTTCAGACGGGTTCTTGGCAAGCCGCTCGGCGAGCGGCTGCGATGGCAGATGAGGAGAACCAAGAGCGACGTAGAAGCCCCAGGCAATGAGGGGCAGCGCCAGAACCGCAGCCATGCCGACTGCGCGCCGCGCGGTCGTTCCGTGCCGCTGGTTCGCCGCCTGATCGGACCCCAGGCCAAGCCGCAAGATACGGCGGCCGATTTCGGCGCGCGCCTGTTCGGCCTCATCGTGATCGATCAGGCCGCGCGCCATGTCGCGGTCAAGTTCGGCAAGCTGGTCCCGATAAACTTCCAAGTCGTGGGCTTTGCCGGAATCCACCTCGCCGGCCTTGCGCATCAGCGGCATCAGAACCGCCAGGCAGGCAGCCAATGTCAGGAAGGCAGCTACGACCCAGAAAAGCATGTCACTTCATTAGCCACGGAACATGCCACTGCCAATATCGGCAGGATGCGGCCAATTGACGACGATAAAATTCGCGATCGAACGTAGCTCCTGTCAAGTGAGCGGAGTCCAACTCCCATCGGCGTTGCGGCAGGCTGTGCCGCGCGCCTTTTTCTGCTGACCCCCGATAAACACGGTGTGCCCATATTGCCTGCAATCCTGCGAGCCGACCCTGTAGGGCGACGCCGCAACCACCTCACCATAACGGCCGGAGCGTCGGTCTCCCCAGTCCACCCGCTGGCCGCTTGGCATATATTCGAGCGCCCGGTATTCGGCCTCCAGCGCGACGGCGCGTTCCGCCCGGCTCAGATCGGAGCCGACGTCGCCGCCAATGAGGCCGCCCTGCATTTCGTTCATAATGGCAGCCGTGACCTTACCTTCGCCCGGATTGGCACCGGTTACTGTGTCGACGACAGCGCCAGCCGCAGCCCCCAGCGTCGACTGCCCGCCGGTCTTCGTCGCACATCCGGTCACCGCAAGCGTGCAAGCCAAAAAGGCCATATAAATCTTCATTTTGTCACCGGATGTTCGTGCGTCGCGGCCGATCGGAAACCTGCCCGATTAGGGACGATATTTGGCCGAATTTTGGCTTCTGTCATCTCAATCCTGCACCTGATAGGCGGCGTGTAATCGGACCGTCGCTTTCAACCCGCCCAGTGGCGAACGGCCCAATTCCAGCTGGCCATCATATTCGTCAACCAATTCCGACACGATCGCCAGACCCAGGCCGGTTCCCGGTTTTGTCTCATCGAGACGTTTCCCGCGTTTCAAGACCTCCCTGGCTTTCTCCTCGGGGATGCCTGGGCCGTCATCCTCGATCTCAAGTTCGAACATTCCCCCGCTGGAGTTGAGAGCGTCGACAGGCCTGACAGAAACAGATACCGCACCGCGCGCCCATTTCATTGCATTCTCCAGAAGATTTCCGACGATCTCCTCAAAATCCTCGCGCTCCCCCGCGAACAGGATTTCACCTGAAGGAAGTTCCAGCGATACGTGCGTTTCAGGGTTGAGTTTTTCCATGACACGCACCATGCGCCGCAATGAGGGCGAGAGCGGCGTCCGGTAGACGATGCTGTCGCGCTGGGCCGCGATACGCGCTCTCTGAAGGTAGTGATCAAGTTGTTCCCGCATGGCCGAAGCCTGCGCCTCGATTAGCTTACCCTTCTCCCCGCCGATCACGCGCGCTTCGTTGAGCAGGACAGCCAACGGGGTCTTGAGCGAATGCGCGAGATTGCCGACCTGGGTCCGGGCGCGCTCGACAATGCGCTTGTTGTTCTCGATCAGCGCATTGGTCTCGTTGGCAAGCGGCTCGATCTCGGCCGGAAAGGTTCCGTCGAGCCGTTTAGCGGTGCCCTCACGTACTTTCGACAATGCCTCACGCACCCTGGCCAGCGGCCGCAGACCAAGCATGATTGCTATGGCGTTAATGGCAACCATGCCAACGCCGAACAGCGAAAGATAACTAAACAGCCGGCGCTGGAATGCGCCGATTTCGCCTTCCAATTCCGTACGGTTGCCCATGACCCGAAACCGGGCGACACGGTTCTGAGCGTCAAGCACGAACTCGCTTTCGACGACCTGCAATTCCTCGCCATTGATCCCGTTCGCTCTGTAGCTGCGCTGGAATTCGGCGTTAAACGGCGCCTCAATCGCGGACGGTGAGGCGATCGCTCTGGTCATGGAGGGCGAGCGCCTCTGGCCGGTCAGCCCACCTGAAAGAGGTTCGACCGCCCAGTACCAGCCGGAAGCCGGCTGGGAAAACCGCAGATCTCCAAGATCCACACTGCCGGTCAGCGCTCCGTCATCAGTCGATCCGACGGAACTGATCAGGTTAAAAAGATGCGCGGAAAGAAGGCTGTTGAACGCCCGCTCGCTTGCCTGCCGGTAGAGCGTGCTGATGATCGTGGCAGTGGCGACCAGGGTGACGATCGCCCAGATCGTCGACAGCGCGATGATGCGGAAAGCCAGCGATCGCGGAACGAAAGTCACGCCCCGCCCCGCAAGCGAGCCGGAATGCCGTTACCCTTCCGCCACTGCGTCACGCTTCGGGCTCGCGCATCCTGTAGCCCATGCCGCGCACCGTCTCGATCATGTCGATCCCCATCTTCTTGCGCAGCCTGCCCACAAACACCTCGATCGTATTGGAATCGCGGTCGAAATCCTGGTCGTAGAGATGTTCCACCAACTCCGTCCGCGAAACCACTTCCCCCATGTGGTGCATCAAATAGGCAAGCAGGCGGAATTCGTGAGACGTCAGTTTGAGCGGCACGCCGTTCACATCCGCCTTCGAAGCTTTCGTGTCGAGCCTCAGCGGCCCGCATGAGAGTTCCGACGAGGCGTGGCCCGCGGCGCGGCGTATCAGCGCGCGCACGCGCGCGAGAACTTCCTCGATGTGATAGGGCTTGGTGACATAGTCATCGGCACCGGCATCGATGCCTGCGACCTTGTCGCTCCATCGGTCGCGCGCAGTGAGAATCAGCACAGGCATCTTGCGCCCGGCGCGCCGCCATCGCTCCACCACGCTGATGCCGTCCATCTGCGGAAGGCCGATATCGAGCACCACCGCATCATACGGCTCGGTGTCTCCAAGAAAATGCCCGTCCTCCCCGTCGAACGCGCGATCGACCACGTAGCCCGCATCGACGAGCGCGTCGGAAAGCTGACGGTTCAGGTCCTTGTCATCTTCGACGACGAGTATTCGCATGGAATCACGTTCGAGTTGTGTGGGACTGATCGCAGATATAGGTCAAAGCCGCTGGCCGGGAAACAGCTGGAGTCAGTTCTGCGGGACCACGAGCTGGACGCGGCGCGGCCGTTCTCCGTCCTTACCGGGGACGAGGACCACGACAATACAGACCGGCTGTCCTCCCTGGGTGGAGGGTGCCGCCTTTGCCAGCGTGCCGCCGTTTTGCGCCGCCACCTGTTCGCCGATAGCGTAGCAATCGGCCGCTGCCGCCGGCGACGCAAGTAATGCGACCGCAGACGATGCAGCGATGGCGGTTCCGAACACTGAGCGAATTTTTGTCATGGCGTTCTTCTACCGGACGGCTTCTGAACGTTGAATGAACAATGGGTTAGGCAAACATACAGGTAGCCACTTTGCTTGATAGTCCCCAAAATTGGCTTGGTATTATCCTATGCGGTCTCTGGCCGACAGACGCCCGAAAATCGATACCACGCCAGCAACTGCCGTCACCAGCTGAAGCAGCGTATCGGTCAAGACTGAATTGTCCAGCCCATCGACCGGCAGCCCGGTGATGCCTGCCAGAGCGGTTGCCAACGTGACGAGCGAGGCCCAGATCGTACGCGAGTAGTACCAGGGTTTTGTTTCAGTCATGTCTTCCCTTTCCAGTGCGGGAGTTGAACAGGTCGCAGTGGCCGCGTCAGGAAATCGGCCAACGCTGAAACCAAGAAGTCATTCGAAAATTCAAAGCGTTGGAGTGGGCCTTGCACATACTAAATCAACGCGGAGCCATTGAGAACTCCAGCCGCATTTGCCGCAGCCCCAAATTGGCGCGAGCGCTCTGCGTCACGCAAGCGCAAGCCGCCGCTTCGCTTCTATTCCCCACCCCGCCGTCGCGCTCAGTTGCGAGACGCTTACCTCGATCTCTTGCGGTACAGGGGAGAAGTCTGCCGCGATCTGCGATGCCTGATAAAGCCAATTCGACGACGATGACGTCGCTGTTCTGACCGGATCGCCGCCGACGGGGCCGATCTCGATCCGATAAGCCTCCGTCTCCCCGCCCAGTGGAATTTCAGCGGCGAGCCAATTATCCGCGTCAATGCGGCCGCGGCGTATCCACGAAATTGCCAGATCCCCGGAAGCCGATCTCTTGCCTCGAAGGTGAACCGGGGCAAGCGGCAGGCTCGCCCGAATACCGCCGGTTTCCACTTGTTGCATGAAATTGTCCGAGGAGAAGTCGTAGCCGGCAGGCCCTACTCGCCAGGTCAGCGCAAGCCCGCACTCGGCGGGAAGCAACCCGGCGGTTCGGAGCGCATCGTCCATCAAGACGAAATCCGCGCCAGCTGGCGCGCCGGCAGCCATCGCATCCGTCGTTCCAAGTTGGCCTCGCAGCAGGCCTGAAAGTCGCCATTGCGCGGGCTGAACCTCCTCCGCTGTCTCGAACTGGATGAGTTCCCAAACGCCGGTCGTCGACCGTATCGCCGCAACGTTCGCGCCGTTCAGCAATTGCAGCCGGCTGACGCTTGCCAATTCGCTGTCAAGAAGCTGCACGGCGATGGCCCCGGCCCTGTCAACACGTCCTTCGAAGCCTGCGCCCAACGGGTTGACGAGTTGCCCGATCGTTGCCTGCTGAGGGATCGACGCCCGCTGAGAGAACCCCGTTTCCTCCGGCGACGCGAAGGCAAGCTGGCTTCGCCACGACCTGTTCCATGTCGCCAGGCGAAACTGTTCCCACGCATTGCGCGCGCCCGGCATCGTCGGCAGGTCCAGAAACAGCGCGAGCGGCCGCCCGGCTATCTTCACGGGCGACGGAAGAGATGGCGGCACGCTGCCATTCCATGGCGAGGGCAGCCCTCGAACCAGTTGGCGCGCTGAAACCTTCCGGGTCAGGCCGTCCTCGACGTTCGTCACAAGAAATTCGGAATCGCCCCGAAACTCAGGCAGCCGAACGACGGTTCCGGGTTCGACCCTTGCATCTGGCGCCGGAACGGCGAACGCAATCGTCTCCCGCTGCAACCATATCCTCTGCAACCAGTCATCGAGCAGTGCAGCCGCTTCGCCTGTTTCCAGCACGCCTGGAAAGCCGATCGTTTCCTGCCGGTTTCCCGCCGCCCCTTCCCTGCGCTTTCGCGCAGACGCGGCCTGATAGTCGTTTAAAGGATCGCGATATCCGAGCAGCGCTTCGACAGGCAATTGATGGTCGGGACTGCGCGTGGCTTCCACGATCGCGTTATCGCCCTCCACCACCAGTTCGGTCACCGCGAACGGCCCTGCCTGTTGCGCGCCCTCCCGCCGAAACACGAGTTTGCCTCCAATCTCACAGACCGCGAGGCCGTAAAGATCAATCACCGGATCGAGCGTGGCGCGAGCAGACGCGGGATCGAGAACCACATAGCCGTGCATCGTGCCGTCGGCGTTCGAGACATCGGCCTCCGGCAATCCATGGTCGGCAAGCACCGCGTCGATAAGATCGCCGCAGGTGAGACCGCTTAACCGTCCGTTCAGCCAGTGCCCAAGCCTCCAGTTCTCGCCGTCACGCCACACGCCCCCGTTCAGCGGAAACGCAGGAAACGGTCGCGCATCCCACGCCCAGACATAGATGCGCGACGGCTCCACCATGCGCGCGCCATAAACGGGCGAAAGCGGATTGCCCGAGGGAACGAAGTGTGGGTTCGCCGGGTCCCAGAACTCGCAATGCGCAGCGAGATACCGCTGAACCGCGAGGTCGGAGCGTCCGCCGTTCGAGAAGTAAGGCGACGCGCTCTCGGCCGATTTCGGATCGGGAAAGACATTGGGCTGGTTCGGCCCCTTGTCCACCGCCGGGCAGCCGATCTCAGTGAACCAGACGGGTTTGGACTGTGGAACCCATGCCGTCGGCTGCGCGGCCTGCTGCCCGCCAATGCGGTTGTGATGGAGGTTCGACCACCAGCCTGTAATATCCTTGTAGCGGAAGACCCATGGCTTGCCGAATGCGCCGTCGGTGATCGGAGCGCGCTGCCGGTTCTTTCGCGCCGTTTCCGACGGATAGTACCAGTCGAAGCCCTCGCCGCTCTGTACGCCACGGCGCAGTCCATCCGGATCGTAGGGTCCGGCGAATGCGTCCGGGTTGCCGTCAGATATGTCCTGGTCCCGCCAGTCCGACAGCGGCATGTAATTGTCGACGCCGATAGCGTCGACAGCGGTATGCGACCAGAGCGGATCGAGGTGAAAGAAAACATCGCCGCTGCCGTCCTGGGGGTGATGGCCGAAATACTCGCTCCAGTCCGCGCCGTAGGTGATCTTCGTTGACGGCCCCAGGATGGCGCGCGCCTGACCGGCGAGGTCGCACAACTGTTCCACGAAGGGGAACGCATTATTCTGGTCGCGCAGTGTTGACAGGCCACGCAGTTCGGAGCCGACAAGAAACGCATCAACGCCGCCGGCGGCAGCCGCCAGATGCGCGAAATGGAGGACAAAGCGGCGATAGCCCCAGTCATTCGACTGGCCGTTGAATGCGACCGCGCTGCCCTGTGTGGCGAAGTTCGTGGCCTGTGCCGCCCCGCAAAAGGCGGCGATTTGCGCGCGCGCCGCCTCTGTCCTGTCCGCCGAAGCAGGCTGAAGCGGGGCCGGATGGCAGCTTATCCGTCCGCGCCACGGATAGGTCGCCTGCTCTGTCCTCCCATAAGGATCAGCAAGGGCATTGCCGGCGGGAATGTCCATCATCACAAAGGGATAGAGTGTCACCTTCAAGCCTCGGCGCTTGATCTCCTTGATCGCGTCGATCACGGTCCGGTCGGAAGGCGATCCGCCATAGGCCGCAGTCCCTTCATGGCGCGATACGAGCGGCGCGGCGGCGCGGCTGAGACCTGACACCTTCCATGACTGCGAGAACCCCTCGGTGAATGGCTGCGAGAACCCCTCGGCGAGATGATCCGTCACGCCCGGACGGATCTTGCACTCGCCCGCCCTCAGATCGTTTCCAAACCACGTCGCCACCAGAGCGATATGTTCCAGATTTGGGCAAAGCGCCTGCAGCTCGTCGAGCGACGCGACAAGGTCGGTCGCCGCGTGAAGGACATGACGGTTGAGCGCTTCGGTGTCGCCCCGCGAAATTTCCCGCGTGACAAGATGCGGCGAAAGGCCGAACTCGGTCGAGCCCGGAATGAGCGCGACGGCGCGAATACCGTTCGCCACCTTGCTGACCGGCCGAAGAACCTCGAACTGCAGCTGAGGTATGCGATTGCCGTAGTCGCCGATCGGCAACCTGTCAAAGACGACATAGGCTGTGCCGCGATAGGCGGGAGCCTTGCCCGCGCCTTGCCTGGCCTCGATCAGTGGGTCGGGCATCTGGCTGCTGGAGCCGGAATAGACGCGGATTTCCACACGCTCGCGGTCCAGTTCGCGCCCGTCGGCCCAGATGCGCCGAATGCCTGCGATTTCTCCTTCGCAGAGCGCAAAGGCCGCGTTGACGAAGTAGCTGTACTCGGTCACCTTCGGCCCGCCGCCCTTTCCACCCTGGCGTTTGGTGGTCCGGCTCTCCTCGAAGCGCGTTGCCCAGATCAGCGTGCCGCCGATCCGCGCGGTGCCGTAGATGCGTGCGAGCGGGGCGCCCTCTTCAGCCGTATAGGGCCTCGCCCCGGTGAGTCTCGGCCCTTCAATGCGACGCGTGCTCTCGATCAGAGCCCGGTCGATGGCATACCCCGCCATCGCACCGGCGGCGGCGCCGATCGCTGCGCCGACCGGCCCCAGGAAGCCGCCAATAGCCGCGCCGGCGACTTGCAGAACTACAGTTGCCATACGCTGTCCAGTCTCACGTGTTGATTTTATCGGGAAAGGCAAATGCGGCTGCGATGCGCCGGCGCCACTGCGGGACCAGCGATGAAATAATCACGCTATGCCCTTGGTAGGCATGGATAAAATGGCCTTCATCGATGAGAATGCCGGCGTGTTTGGCGGGCAGATGCGGCCGCCATCGAAATAGAAGCAGGTCACCGCGCAGGGCCTTTGCGCCGGGCTTTTCGGTACAATGGCGCCTCGCTGCGGCCAGAAACCGGTCTTCGCCACCTACCTCCGCCCAGTCCGGCGCATAGGGGCCCGACGCCTCCGGCTCGGCCCCATAGACCGCTCGCCATGCCCCCCGGATCAGGCCCAGGCAGTCGCAGCCTATCCCCTTACTGGATCCCTGGTGACGATAGGGCGTGCCGATCCAGGAAAGCGCTTCGGCCAGCATGGCCTCGTTCGCGGCGTTGACAGGTGTCCTCATGGCACAAGCGGCCCGCCATCGAATTGACCACCCTCGGTGACGTAGGCATAGCCGGCGTCGTTCCCCGGCAGGTGCGGGAAGCCGCGAAAGTTCAGCGCATTACCAAATTTCGCCTTGCAGGTCGCAAATGACTTGTCGCAACCGGCAAGCACGGAAAAACTGTCTCCCGCCTCCGGGACTGTTCCGTCCGTCTGCCAGAGCGTGAGGACGGTTTCCGCGCCGCTCTTGCGGTGATGACCGGCACGCTCGGATCGTCCGGCGTTGGGTCCCGATTGCCAGGTCAGGAAACCATGCGAGAACCATCCGGCTGGAAAGCCCTCGAGCCGTGAAACGGAAATCATGCCGCCGGCCCCCGCCGAGAGAACGACCCCTTGTCCCTGGTACCCCGGCTGGGAAACAAGAAACCCGCAACGTTGGTCGCCGAGTTCGGCATCGCAGGTTCGGCGCACGTAGCGCCCCTGCGGCTGGTCCAGCGCCTGCGTCAGGCTTTCCAGTTCCGCTGTAAAGCGCTGGTCGCTTCTGGTTATTTTGCCGATCGTTGCCGTCCGCAGCCGTGCGAATTGCGATGGTTCCATCCAGTTGACGAGCAGCGTCTCCACCTTCGCCCCATCGTAGCGGCCCGCCGCAATGTCTTGCTCCCGGATGCGAAGCGACGAAAGCGCGCCCTCGATATCGACAGTATCGGTGCCCAGACCAAGCCGGTCACGCGCCTCGCTGGCACTGAACCCCGACTCGGGCTCGTACGTTACGCCCTCGACGACCAGCCCGCGATCGTGGTCGGTGAAGCCGGTGACAACGCCATCTCTCCGCGTCAGCCGCCAGCAATGACAGAGCGTCGTGATGTTGCCGGCAAGGTGCTCGATCAGCGCTTCGGGATAGTTGCTCATGGTTGCACCTCGATCAGAGGTATGGAGGGGATCTGCCCCGCCTTGAACGCTGTCAGGCTGACTTCCAGGCGCTCCGTATTGAACCGTACCGGCACATCGAATTCGTAGCCGGCGGTGACGGCAGCATTTGCCGCCGGGGCGCCGCCGACAGGAAATACCACCTCGCCGGTTGCAGGGTCGATCGTAAAGCCTGTGGTCGCAGGCCGCTCATTGTTGTTGACGGCCACGCGAACCGTCATTGCGACAGGCTTCAGTATATCGCGCCGATAGGCATCTACGCCGATGCCGTAGCTCTTGATCAACGGGAACCGCGTCCTCGAACCGTCGCCAAGTCCGATCTGCTGATCGAAAGGCGTGATCGTCTCACCCGGCCTGCATGACTTCATGTCGAACGGATCGCGGAAGCGGAAAGCGTGAAGCGATCCGCGCCGTGCCTCGAAAAAGGCGAGGACCTCGTACAGGTCCTCAATCGAGCGAACCCCGGTGCCGGCATCGTAATGGTGCCGCGATTGCGCGAACCGCGCGTTCCGGCGCTCGCGGCCGGACGTCATCTGGACAATCTCGTTGCGCCGCTCTGGTCCGCCTGTCGCGCCGAACGAAACCGAAAGCGGAAAGAGCACGTCGTGGAAACTTGCGAAATCCGTCATCGGTCACCTCAAAAAGTCCGGCTTCCGCGGGATACGGCGCGGGCCAGCATGCCTGTGATCTGGGCTTCCGACTTGCGGAACGAGCCCGCGTCCTGCGCGGAGACATTAAAAACGACGTTGACCGGCCCGCCTCCGCCGGAGGCGGCGACGCCAAGCCGGCCGTCCGCCGAGCGTTGCAGCGGCAGGATCGCCTCGGAACCAGCCTCGCCCATCAGGCCGACATTGCGCCCCATCGGAAAGAAGCTCGGGGTTGAAACGACACCCCCGCTTGCGAAGGGAACGACATGGCCGGGCACGCCGCCCTTGGCAAAAGGCATGATTCCGGCAAGGCCGCTGAAAAGCGACGAGAACAGCGAACCTGTCAGCGATTGCAGCGGCTTTAGCCCCTGGTTCAACGCCATGCCGGCAAGGTTCAGCCCGATTTTTCGCAAGGTATCGTCGAGGTCCTTGCCACTCAGCACCGCGCCTTTCAACGCTCCGGTCAGTTGCGAGCCGAAGCTTTGCGACAACTGTTCGAGATTCTTAAGCGCGGCGGAAAAGGGCGCCGTGTCGGCAGTGATCTGGACGCTTACGGCTTCGGCCAACTCGTCTCTCCATCATCGGGAAATCTGCGCATCAGTTCGGACAGGTCTTCCCGCCGTGGCGCGCCGGTGCGCTTGGGCAGCACGGTGCTTGCCGCGCGCTCGAACTCGCGCGGCGTCATTGACCAGAAAACGGCGGGCGAAAGCCGCAGCAGGCCAAGCCCCGTCGACATTACATCGTTCCACGGGAACGCCTGGGCTGCGCCTGCTGCGGCTATCGAGGGTTTGACGGGTTCTCCACCGGCTCGGCCGTACCGAAGGCAACCGTCAGCAGTTCGGCGACAATCGCCGCGAAGCCGGCCGCGCCATTCTGCGACTGCATTTTCGCGACCTGGTCGTCCGATATTTCGTGGCCTGCGCCGCGCAGCCCCGCGCCGACCATCCGGATCATGTCCAGCGCCGACAGCCTGCCGTGCGAGAAACGCTCGACCAGCGCGTTGAGATCGTCGGCCGCATAGGCCGCTTCGAGTTCGGCAAGAGCACCGAGCGTCAGGCAGAGCCGGTAGTCCTTTCCGTCGAGTTCGGCGGCGATTTCGCCGCGGCGGCGATTGGCGATCATGGCGTCACCGCGAAACTGATGGCGCCGGCCAACTCCAGCG
This sequence comes from uncultured Alphaproteobacteria bacterium, assembly GCA_963735385.1. Classification (GTDB taxonomy): domain Bacteria; phylum Pseudomonadota; class Alphaproteobacteria; order Rhizobiales; family Rhizobiaceae; genus CAVTKY01. The sequence goes on from CAVTKY010000015.1 coordinate 110,166, forward strand.
CGATCTCGAACGTGACTTCACCGTCATGCGCGCCGGTATATTCCAGCGCCGTGATCTGGAACGGACCCTCGACGGTGCCGAAACTCGGCACCGCAAACTGCCAGGCCGCGATATCACTGGCAAAGAAGCGCGTTCTGATCGTCGCATCCGACTGCGCATCCTTGAAGATGCCCGATCCGCTGATTGCGGCGCGCTGCACGCCGCTTCCTGCCAGCAGCTCGCGCCAGCGGCCGGCGGAGTCGGCGTCCGTGATATCGACCGTTTCGCTGTTGAAGGCGATGCGCTTCGAGCGCAGCCCCGCTACAGTCACGAAATTGCCCAAACCGTTGGAATCGAGCTTGAGCAGAAGGTCTTTGCCCTTCTGAGCGACCATCCGTTGTCTCCTGATTTTGTGATTGGTAAGAACGGCGACCTTGGACGTTTCTTCACGCCCCCCTCTGGGGGCAACGTAGAGCGCCGACAAGGCCACCATGATGCACGATCCCCATGTGGATCGGCGGAGCCACAGCATGGATCAACGTCGGAGCGGATTGATATCCAAAATCACAATTCCACTCTAACCTGTTGTTTTTCCGTCTATAGGAAAGGCCATCCCTTTCGGGATCGCGTGACGGACATCAGGGGCCCGCGCCGCTGTTTTCCTGTTCCGTCACGGCACGAAATCTCAGCAAGCCATGGTGGACGGAAAGGTCGTCTTCATGGCGGGCTTCGGCGAATTCGAGCCGGATATTGACGAGATGGTGCCCGTCGAGCGGCAGGGAGGCGTCATCAAGGCGCGCGCGGGCGAGCTCCATGATGTCGAGGGTTTCCTTCTTGCCCTTTGCCTTCGACCAGATGTGAAGCGTGAAGAGCTGCTCCGTGCCGCTTTCAGTGCCGGTGCTCCAGTCGTACATGCTGGTTCGCCCGAAGGTGATGTAGGGGAAGGCGACATTCGCCGGGGCCTGATCGAAGATGCGCACGCCGCCGAGCAGCGCCGCCAATTCCGCGTCGCCCGAAAGCGCGGAAAAGATGGCCTTCTGCAATTCAGCTGCCGGTGCGGTCATCACTATGAATCCTGGTTCCCCTTGGCCGGCTTGGAGGCCGAGCCATGTCATCGACTTGCGCGACGGTCTCGCGCGGAAGGTATCGTCGTTCGGCGCCTTCCGCCAGATCGTGTTCTTTCCATTTCAGCGCCCTGATCAGTCCGTCCAGCGTCAGCCTGATTGCCAGATTCATAGCCCCTCCTCCCTGACCCTGCATACGAGATATCGGCCGGTTTCATCCGGATCGTGGACGGTCACGATGTCGAAAACCCTTGATCCTTTCACGAAACGCATGCCGCTGCGGATATCGTTCCTTGTGCGAATGGTGATCCGGTGGGTAACTGTTTCGAGGGTCTGATCGGCGTTGATTATGCTGTTTGCGCTCACCGGCTCGACCATGCCGAAAAGCAGCCCGATTTCGTTCCACACTTCGCCGTGCCCGCCGAGCGCGTCGGGAACGATCTCGGCAGCCTGGAGCGCCAGTTCGCTCCTGAGAAAGCCCGGATCGAGGAGAACGGAATTCATCAGAGCTTCCTCGCCCGATATCCGGCAATCAGGCGCTCATATCCGGCCGGATAGGATGCCGGCTGGCTTTCCGGACTCAGCACGCCGCGAAACTCGTACCAGTGCGCCGCAAGCACCAGCACGGCCCGTTTCAGCAGATCGGGCACATCGGTTCCGGCTTCTCCGAAGCCTGCGGAAAAATCGATCTCGACCCCGTTCATGACCCTCAACGACAACGGTCCGTCGTCGAGATGTAGGCGCGTCGGACGCGACAGCGGATCGAGCTGGTACGTGGCGGGAGAAATCAGCGAGGCTTCGCCGTCAGGTCCGTAAGCGGTGACAGACAGAACCGACCGCACGGGGTGGCGAAGAAGCTGCACGCAGCCGTTTTTCGGCCACCGATCGAGCGCAAGCCGCCAGGTCTGGTTGATCAGCGCGGTGCCCGTCGCTCGTTCCACCTCGTCCCGCGCCGCCCGGATGAGGCCGCTCAAAAGCGCATCCTCACTGTCGTGGCCGACACGGAGATGCGCCTTCACCTCGGCAAGCGTGACCGGCTCGGCATCCGGTTCGCCGGTTCGAAACAGAAGTCATGAAATGTCCTGAAGTTGCTGTTTGCGATGGGAAATTTCTTATCGTGGCTTCTCCCCTGTGCCCCTCACCCGGCTCGGGCTCCGCCGCGCGTCTCTTCTCCCCACCGGGGAGAAGGTGGCCGAGCAGAGCAAGGCCGGATGAGGGGGCGATTGGGGAGAAGGCTTGTTCAGCTTATGCCGAATTTCAGCAGCTTGATCGCGTCGAAGTCCTGCACACCGCCGCCCACGCGCTTGGTCGTGTAGAACAGCACATAAGGCTTGGCGGAGTACGGATCGCGCAAGACCCGGACGCCGGTTCGATCGACCACCAGATAGCCCCGCGCGAAGTCGCCAAAGGCGATCGGCGTTGCATCGGTGGCGACGTTAGGCATCTCCTCGGCTTCGACCAGCGGGAAGCCCATCAGCATCGCCTTTTGGCCGGGCCCTGCGGGTGGCTGCCACAGGTAGTTGCCGTCTGCGTCCTTCAGCTTGCGGATCGCAGCCTGGGTCTTGCGGTTCATCACCCAGCTTGCGTTCTGCCGATACCCGGCCTTGAGCGCGTAGACCGTGTCGATCAGCACATCCGACGGGCTGCTCGCGGGCAACGCACCCGCAACCCCCGTCGCCAGGTACCCGATCTGTCCCCAAACCCAGCTCGTGTCGGCCACCTTCGTATAGTTGAGAAATCCTTTCGGCTTGTTGGTTCCATCACCGGAAACGAAGGCCACCCCTTCCTGCTCTGCGAAGGCCGCCTCGACTTCGGAGGAAATCCACTGGTCGAGATCCACCACGGAATTGTCCAGCAGTGTGGCCGTCGCTGCAGGCATGGCGTAGAGCTCCATGGTCGGGAACTGCAACTCGGCCAGGGTCGTCGTGCCCGTCTGCGGACGCGCCGCGGTCTCCGCCACCCAGCCCACCGTTGGGCCGCCGATCGAAAACGGCTTCTTCAACACCGCTGCCGAGACCTGCCGCACCGAAGCGATGGCGCGGATCGGCGACAACAGCGCGAGCCGCTTCCCGATCTCGGCCTCGGTCTCGCTCGGCACAAGATAGCCGCCGTCCTGGCCGGAGCCGTAGGACATCGCCTTCGTGTCGAGCGAGCGCAAGAGCCTGTCGTCACCGGTCCGCACATAGGCATCGAACGCCTGCTTGTGCTCTGTGTCGACGAAACGGCATTCGCCGCCGAGGATCGGACGCGCCTTCTTCATGTTTAACGTATCGAGCGCCCGCTTCTGTTCGTCGAGCGTGCGTGAGATGCGATCCACTTTCTCCGTCGTCACGACGTCCGCGCTCATCCGTCTTTCGATCTGCGCGAGCCGGTCATCGTTGGCGTCCTTGAACGCCTCGAACGAGACCATGAAGTCTCCGAACGCTTCGGGCAGGTCGAAGGCGGCGACTGCTTTGGTTTCGGGCGTGCCCATACTGTCGGCTGTATTCATCAAAGAATGTCCTTTCCATTGATCATGCGTGTCGCCTTGCGGATCGTCTCCACAAGGTTGTTTTGCGTGCTCCGTGTGGCGTCCCGCTCATTGGCGAGTTTGGCGAAGCCCTTGGAGATCACGGTTCGGGCATCGCGCCGCGTCAGCCCCGCATCCTGAGTGAGCCAGCGTTCGAATTCGCGCGTGGTCGGCAGCGTGCGCCTCCAGCCGAAGCCCTTGACCCGCTCGACGCGGGCCTCCGGCATCATCGGAAAGGTGACCACAGAAATCTCCCATAGATCGGCTTCGATGATCCGCCTCACGCCGGTGGCGCTGTCGGTCTTTGCCTTCACGGCCCGAAAGCCGATCGACAATCCGTCCAGCGCGCCGCCGCGCATCAAGTTGAGCACCTCTTGCGAGCGGGCCACCCCTTCGGCCAGCCGGCCGCGCACGAACAGGCCATGCTTGTCTTCCCTGAGTTCGGTCCAGGCGCCGATAGGCTGGTTCGGATCGTGCTGGAAGAGCATCCTGATACCCGCCGCGCCACGTGTCCGCAGGGATTGGGTAAATGCGCCCGGCTCAATCACGTCGCGTCCCAGGTCCACGCGACCGAAAAGGCTCGCATAGCCGGAAAAGGAACCGCCGGGCTCCAGTTCGTCGAGCACCAGGTCGACGAATTTCCGCTCTGTGCGTGGAACCGAACTGGCTGCCGGCGTTCCGTTCGAACGCATGCCTGTCCGAAAAGATGGAACCGCTTGCCGCGGCGAAGAAAAGTCGCCCCGCTCCCGCCGGGTAGCCCAGTCAGCGTTCATCGCGTTCCCTTTGCTCCTCAAGAATTTCTGGCAATCGCGCCCGCCCGCCCTGTTCGAAGGCGCGCATGAGAAAGCCGAGTGCCCACCATGCGCTGAGGCTCGCCACGGCCGAGCCCATCAGCACCAACTCGAAAGTGCCAATCGCCTCGGCGATCCCGAGCTCTGTGGCGAGCTTCAGTCCCGCAGCTCCCCCGAACACCAGGCCGCACACGACACCCACGGCAAATCGCATCGCGGCCTCTCGCCTGCCGCGCGGCAGGATGTAGGCGAGGGATATTGCGGAACCCGCGACCGCGCCGGTTCCTTTCGCCGCCCACAACCAGGCGGTCTCCGAAACATCTGTCATGGAAATTTGGACCCGTTGAAAGGATGGATAGTTTGGAGAGAAAACGGGGCTGCGAATGCACGCCCCGGCGTAACCTTCATCACCAAGATCGGCGGCTGAAGCTGGCTGCGTATCTCACACGTCCATCAGGCGGCGCGCGGCCTATAACCCACCGCCTCGCGTTTCTCGTCATCGCTCAGGAAGGATGCGGCGCCAAGACGCGCCCATAGCGCTTCCCGCTCGCCCGACAATCCTTCGATCTGGTCCGCGTCAAACCATAGCCGCAGTTCCTCGCCGAACACTGGACCGAGCCATGCGGAAAGCTCCTTCGCCGTTCGGGCAATCAAAGGCAGGATCGTCAGCCGGTAAAAGGCGCGGTTCGCCTCCTGGTAGTTGGCGTAGGTGTTGTCGCCGGGAATGCCTAGCAGCATCGGCGGAACGCCGAAGGCCAGCGCGATATCGCGGCTGGCGGAATTCTTCGCTTCGATGAAATCCATGTCCTTCGGCGTCAGGCTCATCGCTTTCCAATCGAGCCCGCCTTCCAGCAGCAGTGGCCGGCCCGCCCGCCGCGAGCCCGTATACCCCTCCTCCAATTCCGCTTTCAGCCGTTCGAACTGTTCGTCCGTCAAATTTCCCCCTTCCTTGGGGGCATAGACCAGCGCGCCGGAAGGGCGCGCGGAGTTGTCGAGAAGCGCCTTGTTCCAGTGTGCCGCCGCATTGTGCGTATCGAGCGCGATGAGCGCCGCCTCCAGCGGCGGAAAGCCGTAGTGGTCGTCGAGAGGATGGAAGAGCGAGAGATGCAGCGCCCAGCCCTCACCATCCGAGCCAAATGCAACCTTTCGCCGCGTGCTGCCTTCACGATATTCCAGCGCCGTCGGCCAACCGCTTGCGTCGGTCAGCACTGTCACCCGGTCGGGCCTGAGAAGATGCAATTCCCGCAGTTCTCCGCCCGATCCGAAGCTTGCTGTGGCATCCAGTCCTGCGCTTGCCGGAGAGCCGATCAACTCGACATACGCGTTTCCAGACAGCAACAAATGCCCATACAGAGCCTCCAGGAAGGTTCCGCCGGCCTGCCTTTGATTGGGCCGGGCCAGCAGATCGAGCGCAGGGTGCGCATCATACTCCTTGGCGCCTGCGTAAAGCGGCAACGGAACGGCCGAGGCGGCTTCGGCGATCAGTCGCACGCAGCGATGCGCGACCGGATTTTTCATGAAGCCTTCGCGGGCGAGCGCGGCATAGTCTCGTCGTGTCCAGCGCGCTTCACCCTGCGCATGGATCGCGATGAAACCCGCACCACTCTTCATTTCGGCGCGCACGCCAAGTATCTCGCGGCGTCCCGGCCACGGCCATTTCCAAGCCATATCGATGTCCTGTCCTATTGAAAGTCTCGAATGCGCGGCCGCGATGAGATGCGCGGCATCAGCTCGGTGATCGCCCAGACCAGCGCGTCGACCCGGTCCGGTGAGCGGCCGCCGGAGAGGCCGTCTGGAGCGAAATCGCACATTTCATCCTCAAGTGCCGGAAAACGCCCGGCATGCCGCACCTTGCCCTGATGGTAGAGCGCGGCGACCGGTTCCGCCCTCAGCCATTTCCCCCGGGTCGCCCTGACCGGTTTGACCGGAACATCCGGATCGACCGTCGCGATCACCGCGCCAACCATGTCCCCGCCCTGGTTTGTCTCGACGACAAAGCAATCCGCCTCGAGCTGATGGAAGAGACCGACCGCGACACTCGCCCACTCCTGCGGCTTGGCGGCACGTACCGTCGCATCGGCCAGCACAATCGCCATGCCCTCCGGATCGAGCCCGGCAGCGACGATCCCGCAGGCATCCGAGGTTTTCAAGGAAGTCGCCGGCGGATCGACCGCGACCACGATGCGCCGTAACTCAGCCGGTCGCGGCGTCTGCACACTCTCGATCAATCCGCGCGACCACAGAGCATCGTCGCGGTCCTCAATGAGTTCCCCTTCGAGTTCCTGACGTCCGAGCTTCGACCCAGCATAACGGTCGAAAATCGCTTCGAGAAATCCGGGCGCAAGATTGCCGGCATTGTCTTCTGTCGGCATACGGTCGACCCTCACGCCCGGATCGCGATAAAGCCGCTTGATGAGCGGTATCGGCTTCGGCGTCGTGGTGATGAGCTGGCGTGGTCGCTCGCCCAGTCTCAACCCGAACTGCAGCATGTCGAAACAGGCATCCGCGTTTTTCCATTTCGAAAGCTCGTCGCACCAGGCCGCCTCGAATTGCGGCCCGCGCAGGCTCTCCGGATCCTCCGAAGAGAACATCTGCGCCACGGCGCCGCTGTCCCAGAGCAGCCGCCGGCGGCTCGGTTCGAAGCGCGGCCGGTATCGCCGCGAAATCGTGAGGAGACCCGACGGGCCCTCGATCATCACATCGCGTACGTCGCCAAGCGTTTCGCCGACAAGCGCGAACCGGCCATATTTGCACGTGCTCGGCGTGAAAGGCGGAAGCCCGCGCACCAGCGCGTTCACCCATTCCGCCCCAAGCCGCGTCTTGCCGGCCCCGCGGCCACCGGTCACCAGCCAGGTGGCCGGATAGTCCAGCATCGCCGGATATTGCTTCACCCGGGCAAACTGGAACCACTCACCCTTTGCCAGGCTTGCCCCGTTCAGCCCCACATATTTCCGCGCCCATCGCTGCTGCGAACTCACGGGCCAACTCGATGATGCGATCGTTGATGCGATCGAGTACAGCGGCCAAGTCTTCATCATGCTTGATCTGGTTCTCTTTGGCGGCCTCTTCCGGCCGCATGATTTCGCCGATCTTGTCGAGGCCGCGGATCATCGCGATGATGCCGTCGATCTCGGTCCTGTTGATCTTGCCCCCCTCTTCCATCGCCGCGCGCCCAAGCGCCTCGACTTTGTCGAGCAGCACCGCGGCGATGGAGCGGACGCGCTCGGCCACGTTCTCTTGCGCGGCGCGCTCCAGCGCCCAGCCTTCGCGGTCCGCCTGGTGCCGCAGCATCCTGGCCGAGCGCCCGCTGGCGTCGGCGAGCAGATCGAGCGTAATCGTGGCGCCTTCGGCGAGCGCGCGCAGCGCCCTGTCCCGCGAGGACGGTCGTTTGTGACCCATGATCGATTTTCCGTGGTTGGCTGGAGGCCGCCGCGGCGGCGACATGTTCCCGCTAGGGAATGGCTTCGTCAAAACGATGCGGAATGTATTGTGCACCCGAAACGCGCCGCGTTTCGAACCGCCCCATCCACACTTTTCCGACGATACCGAAAAGCTACCAGATCACCGTCACGGTGTCAAGAATAAATTCCTATCTTTATTTTCTTTTTTCTTGATCAGCATGTTTCTTTTTCTCGATCAGCATGGCTGAGGATGCCGGGCAGTCCGGTGACGAAGGCAACCATTAAGCCGACGAGGCCTCCATCCGTCGCTCCCGCCCTCAGGCTGACAGGTCGCTGACGATCTCGGCACTGACCCAGCCTTCCGGGTCAGCGAGGGGTCGCGGGCTGAAACAGCTCGATGACATTGCCGGATGGGTCTTCCAAAAGGATCTGCGATCCTCCCGGGCCTGTGACGATGTCGTTCCGAAACTTGAGACCGCGCGAGCGTAACTTGTCGACCTCGGCCTTCAGATCGGCCACCACCAGCTCAAAACGGTTCCAGCCGCCAGGCACCGGCCGCTGGCCGTCCGGCATCGGACGACCGGCTGAACTCTTCTCCCCACTCAACAAGAGCCTGAGCGCGCCTCGCTTCACATCGGCGAATGCGGGGGCGGCGTTGGATATTTGCTCGAATTCAAGGTGCGTTGTGTACCAATCCAGCGAACTCCTGCACGTCGTTGACCATGTAGCGGACATTGACCTGGTCCTGAGCCATGTGAGCCTCGCGATTTCAGATGCGACCGCCCCCCACTAACCGACTCGCGGCGTGGAGGTTCCTTGTGCCGACCACTCGCATCGGGGCTGTTCGGCGTTCCTGAGAGCCGATTACAGCATCGGACCGAAAAGTGCGAAGCGGTTTTCGGATGAATCCGATGCGCAAAAAGGCTTGAAGCAAGTCGTCCCGCTCCGGTCACTCCGGTTTCGGGCGGCTTGCTCTAGGCACTCCTGACGGACTTCCATTGCGTCAGCCGTTCCGCAATGAGCGCCGCACGTTTTTGATCATCGCGGCCGTCCAGAATGCTCACGTCGTCCGGATCGGCGCGCCAATAGACACCAGATGTCCGCGCGTTCACATTCGGATCGGTATCCGAGCGGGTTGTGAAATACCCGGATGCGCGGTCACCGGATTCCAGCCGGATCTCACCCACTCCGTGCAGCTGCGGCGCATTCGGATCCAGCGGCCGCTCGCCATTCCAATAATAAAAGAGGCCGGAAGACCCTTCCTTCTCTTTCACCGCCTCGCTCCAATATCTTGCTGATAGACCGCCATCCTCCCGCCATGAACGGCCCGTCAGTTGAAGCGCGCCGTTGCGATCGCGCGAGATCTTCAAGAGGCTCAGGGCGGAAGGCTCCTTTGCGGTGCGTTCCGTCAAGGAGAACTGCCACCAGGAGCCCTCGATGCGCGTGAGGCGACCCTCGTTCTCGATTGCTTTCCGGATTGTCTGGTTGAGCACTTTCATCTCGGACGGCGTCATCTCGCCGGGGTACCGTACGCAAGTGAGGCCCAGGAGGTCGCTCGGAAGCTTTGCCCCGCTTGCATGGAGAATGAAGGTCCGGCGCATTCCCAGGACGCCGCCGAAAAGGCCGGCTTCGAACACAACGTTATCTCGCGGAGCCGCCTGGCCCGGCCCGGGTTGGGAAGAGGCCGACGGGCTGCTCGTCGTCCAGTCGTCTTGCGCAAAGACAAACGCCGCGAAGTCGACTTCCTGGGTGAGTTCAAGGAGGCGTTCCAGTGTAGACGTTCCTGGATTGAAGGATGTCGTCCAGGGTTCGACGCGCGCGATGTCGCCGAGACCGCGCGTTAGGGCTTGAAGCAATTTCTCCTGTTTCCCTGACGAACCCAAAAGAGTCGAGGCTTGTCCATCGGTTCCTCCAAGAGTCCGCCAGTGCAACATTCAAAGGCCAACACGCACCGCGAATTTGATTGCACCACGGCTGCCCTGTCAAACGGTCTTGCACCGTTCTGCCGCTCCTCTGATCCTGCAACAGCGGCGGGGCCTCGCGGCTTTCGGCTTGGCTGTTTCCTGTGTAGGTTTCGAGCGGGTGATAGGGCGCAACGCATCGTCGCGCCGTCTCTCAACATCGGCTTTTAGGGCGTGATTTGCTCATGATCCAAATGTCTCAGGTCATTGGTCGCTGTATTTACTGCGATAGGGTTGAACCGGGTTTGTCGCGAGAACACGTCATTCCCCAAGGGCTCGGCGGGAAAGGGTCGCCCATAGGAACTCACAATGCCTTGGTGCTCCGCAAAGCAGTTTGCGAAGAGTGCCGCCGGACAACCCACGAATTCGAGACCAAATGCCTAGACGAGACGTTCGGACACTTGCGAAACGTCGTCGGCTTGGTCCGCAAGAACCGCAACACAAAGAAGAACTGGAAACCGAAAGAGATAGAAGTTCTTATCAAGAAAAAAGATGGGTCTATTGCGCGTCTCGTCGGCAAGCCTCGTGACTTTCCATCATTGCTTTACGTTCCTATCTTTGCCGACACGCCTAGTATGTTTCTACCGCCGAATACCGAACTATGGCCCATAAAAGCAACCGCCCATCGCTGGATTTCCAATCCTGATTGGGGATCGCCTATCTACTCGAAGGACCTAGGCGGAGAAGGGGTTGGGGTAGGGTTCGACATCGACTTTGTCGCCTACCAACGACTGCTTGCCAAAATTGCCCACGGTGTTGCAGTGGCCGCGTATGGACTTGACGGTTTCACTCCACTTCTTCGCGCGTTCATCCTGGGAACAGAATACGGTTTTGGTAAATACATCGCAGGACAAAATTTCGAAGATGAGCCACCGCGTATCCTCAGCGGTGATGAGAAGTTGATCGAGCACAGTTTGTCTTGGTCCGAACAGACCATTTCAGAAACTGCCTATCTCGTTGTTTTCGTGCGGCTCTTCGCTAATTACGGTGCACCGACAAACAAGATATTCGTGGGAACTGCTAAGAACGCACCAAATCCCATTCAGACGTGACAAAACTAAGCGGTCCAGAGGGGCCGCTCCCCCGCCTGCCGGCCTGGCGGCCGTTTCCGTATACCCGCGAAGAATAAATTCCTATCATTTACCCTATTTTTTCAACCTGCCGTGATCCAACCGTTTTTCCTTGTTGCCCTTGTCCAAATCGGAGCAAAATGAGGTATCCTGGCGATCACGTTCGGTTTCGTTCTGAAATTTGGCGCGCAGGTGCAGTAGAATTCGATCCGAGGATCGCCGCCGTACAATGGAAGAGCCGCTCCAAGCCAGCAAATCAAAGAGCCCGAGGGCCGGCAGGCTGCTGGCCATCGACGCCTGGATCGATTCCACGGTCTATGAGGCGGGTTTCAGGGCCGGCGAAATCTGGGAAACACTGACGATTTTTTTCCGCCGCTTCCGCGTCACCGGCTGGCGGCGGGCAGCGACCGAGTTCTTGAGCGAAGGCGTCACACTGGGCGCGGCAGGCTCGGTTCTGATGCTCGCGCTTGCGATGCCCGCTTTCGAGGAAACAGCCGGAGACTGGCGCGCACAGGATGACTTCGCCGTCACCTTCCTCGACCGCTACGGCAACGAGATCGGGCAACGCGGCATCATTCAGCGCGACTCCGTCCCGGTCGACGAGATGCCGGATCACGTGATCCAGGCGGTGCTGGCGACGGAAGACCGGCGCTTCTTCGAACATTTCGGCATCGATTTTCTCGGCTTGACGCGTGCGATGCAGGAAAATGTCCGCGCCAATTCGGTTGTCCAGGGCGGATCGACGATTACCCAGCAACTCGCCAAAAACCTTTTCCTGTCCAACGAGCGCACCGTCGAACGCAAGGTCAAGGAGGCCTTCCTTGCGGTGTGGCTTGAGATGAACCTGTCCAAGAAGGAGATCCTGCAGCTATACCTCGATCGCGCCTATACGGGCGGCGGCACTTTCGGCATTACGGCCGCGGCCGACTTCTATTTCGGCAAAGACGTCAAGGATCTGACACTTCCCGAAGCGGCGATGCTCGCCGGCCTGTTCAAGGCGCCCGCCAAATATGCGCCTCATATCAACCTTCCCGCTGCCCGCGCCCGCGCCAATGAGGTGCTGACCAACATGGTGCAGGGCGACTTCATGACAGAAGGCCAAGTCCTGTCGGCCCGTCTGCACCCCGCCGACGTGGTGGATCGCGGCGACATCAAAAGCCCGGACTACTTCCTCGACTGGGCTTTCGAAGAGGTCAAACGCGTCGCGGCGAAATCGGGCCTTCACTCGATAGTCGCCCGCACGACGATCGACATGAACATCCAGCAGGCCGCGGAGGAATTGCTTGAGTTCCACCTTCGCCAGCACGGTAAGAGCTATCACGTCACCGAGGGTGCGATCGTCGTCCTCGAAAACAACGGCGCCGTGCGCGCCATTGTCGGCGGCCGCGACTATGGCACGAGCCAATTCAACCGCGCCACGCGCGCGCTCCGTCAGGCCGGCTCGTCCTTCAAGCCCTACGTCTACGCGACTGCGATGGAGCACGACTTCACACCGGACTCCGTCATTTCCGGCGGCCCGATCTCATGGGGCGGCTGGTCGCCGCAAAACTACACGCGCGGCACTTATGGCCGCATGACACTGACCGACGCACTGGTGAGATCGATCAACACGGTGCCCGTCCGGCTCGCCAAGGACCATCTGGGGGTCAAGCCGATCGTCGAGCTCGCACATGCGATGGGCGTGGAATTGCCGATCGAAGTTTTCAAGACCAGCGTGCTCGGCACGTCGGGAATGACGGTGATGGATCAGGCGACCGGCTACAGCGTCTTTGCCCAAGGAGGCTACGCCGGGACGCGGCACGCGATCAATCAGTTGCTGACGCATTCCGGCGACGTGATCTACGATTTCGACCGCGACGGGCCGAAGCCCCGGCGTGTGCTTTCCGAAAAGGCGCTGTCGGCGATGAATTCCATCCTGGTTCAGATTCCTGAACGGGGCACCGCCCGCCGCTCGGCGCTGCCCGGCATCCGCTCGGCCGGCAAGACCGGTACCAGTCAGGGCTATCGCGACGCCTGGTATGTCGGCTTTACCGGCAATTACCTGGCGGCTGTGTGGATGGGTAATGACGACTACACGCCGACCAACGAAATGACGGGCGGCTCATTGCCGGCCATGACCTGGCAGCGGCTGATGACCTATGCGCATCAAAATATCGAGCTGAAACCGATTTCCGGGATCGAAAATCCGTACGTCGATCCGGAGATCATCGCCAAGGCGAAGTCAGAGGCAAAACCGGATGAGGAAGAGGCCGCTGCTCCGGTGTTCGATCTCCCGCCGGCGCTGTCTGCGGTAACCACGAGGTTGCTCAAGGAGATGGCGGAGGACTTCAGGACCGCACCTCCAATCCATGCTCCACCGAAGGTCGAAACGCTCTCGGCGCTGTAGGAGAGCCCGCCGAGCGAAAATAAATCCTCACCGACGGATGAATTTGATCTGGGACCTGATAATGTGGGTTTCACGGCGGCTGCCAACCCGGCACGCCCAGAACAGTGTAACGCGCCATCATCACGCCGGCCGGAACACGAAAAAGTCAGGAACAAATTGCAGGTCTTCGTCCGCGACAACAACGTCGAACAGGCACTTCGTGTGCTGAAAAAGAAAATGCAACGGGAAGGCGTCTTTCGCGAAATGAAGGCAAGACGTTCCTACGAGAAGCCTTCCGAAAAACGAGTTCGCGAAAAATCCGAGGCAATCCGGCGTGAGCGAAAAGCGGCGCGAAAACGGGCGCAGCGCGAAGGGCTTTTGCCAAAGCCAAAGCCAAGAACACCGGCAGGCAGAACGGCCACGAGGGCCTGAGCAACACCAAAAAAGCGCCGACCGGTGTTGCCCCGGCACCCGTGGAGAAAGGGATGTCGTGCGACTTTTTTGGAGAAAGCGTTTGCCGGCAAAACCGGAGACGGTTTTGCCGAAACCATTTGTTGACCAGCAACGAATTGACGAGGCCGCTCAAGTGAGGCGAAGAAAGGCGGATAGCGACGGGACCCTTCGCCGCATGCGCCAGGCGAAGGAAGAAAACCGGCTTCTTTGACTGGGGCAGCCTGACAAGGTGAGCTCCGACAAGCGGAATGGACCACTGACGTGTTGGTCCTGCGAAGCGGAGAGCATCGGGAATCGATGCCTCGACGGTCGTGACGCCAGAATCGGCCCATTATGCCCCTCGTCCATCGCACCTTGCCTTGGCCGCCCCTCGCAGGCTAAGGCCAAAGGCGTCCCCATCTCTCCAGCGTCCGATGCTCCGAACCATCCTCCTGACAGCCTTTATCCTTGTGACCGCGATCGCCGGCGGCGCCGTCAGCGTGTGGTACGCGCTGCGATCGCAGGAGGGTATTGGCGCTGTCACGATCGGGCCCTGGACAACCTTTCCAGACCTCGGCACATCACAGGCCGACCCTTATTCGAAAGCCCGGATTGCTCGCGAAGGAGTTCTGTCGCTCGGCTTGGCCGAAGGCCTGGCATTTGTCGCGCAGCGGGATTCGGATGGCGCCACGCTCGACCGGAATTGCACCTATGCGGTCGAAGGAACCTTCCCCCCGCCCGGTTCTGGACCATCTACGCCGCTGACGCATCGAACGCCATGATCGGCACCGAGCATCTTCGTCCCCCTGCCCTGCACTCCTTCGAAGCGTTGCGTCAGTCCGCCAATTCCGTTGCGATAACCGTAGGCAGCCACGCAGCGCCGGGAAACTGGATTCCGATTTCGGGAAACGGGCCGATGAAACTGGTCCTCACGCTCTACGATACGCCGGCGGCGAGCAGTTCCGGCATTGCCGATATCGCGCTGCCCGCCATCAGGAAGGCGACCTGCAATGGTTAGCCGGAATGTCCCATACTCGATATGGACGAGGTTTCTTTATGTGATGGCTGTCGTGCTGGTCGGCGCCGGCATCGTTCACGTCGCCATTCTTCTGATGTTGCCCGCCTTCTCGGAACGCGACGCGTGGTCGAAATTGGCCGGGTTGTCGGATACCTACAGGGTTGTCCCTGTTGCCGGACTGCCCAGCCAGCCGGCCGTGCTCCAGTCGTCCGACCCGTTTTTCAATGCCGTTGCCTGCCGCTTCAACCTCGCTGACGGTGTAGCGCATTTGACGGCCGCAGGCGCGGTGCCCTTTTGGTCCGCTTCGGTCTACGACCGCAACGGACAGAACGTCTATAGTTTCAACGACCGCACGGCCACCGAAGGAGCGCTCGACTTCGTGATCGCGACGCCCCTCCAGATGACCGAGGTCCGAAAGGACCTTCCACCGAATTTCAAGTCGTCCGTCTTCGTCGAGGCCGAAATCGATGAAGGCATCGTCGTGATACGAAGCTTCATACCTGACAGCAGCTGGAAACCCGCCATCACGGCCTGGCTGAACAGCGTTTCCTGCAGCCTCCAGTAGCCCCGTGGCAGCAATGCTTGAGGGGTTGCGCTACCCGTAATCCGCCTTAGAGCAATTCCAGGAAAAGTGGGAACCGGTTTTCCGTCCGGAATTGCGAAAAAACAAATACTTGGAGCGGGCCACCAATTCCATGAAACGGTGATCCGCTCTAGTGAGTTATTGGACCGGGCCTCAGCGGCTCCACTCTCTTGGCCCCATTTGGCGAATTGTCAGGTCTCACCTCGGCTGGCCTCTCGTAGCGGACCCCCGGAAAGATGATGACCGATGCTTCTGCACTGCAATTGCTGCTGCCGGTACAATTCTTCACCGCCGGCCGCGGCACAAAGGACACTATGCTGCCCATGACTTCGCGCTTTCCCTCTCGGCATGACCAGAGCAGTACGCAACGCCTCCGCAACAATTACGCGCATCAGACAGTTAACAGTCTGCTAACGGATCGACGCTAAATTTATGCAAGTGCCGGCGTTTTGGCAGGCTGACCAATGGTTGTAAGCCCGGCATGCCCTTTTGTTGAGTAGTGTCAGGCGTTCTTAAGTGTCATCCTCCGACTTCCGGCACATTGCGGTCAAAGACGAAACGGGCAAGGCTGATCGGCTGTTTCGCGCGGCCATCTCCGCTTTTTGTTCGCTGACGCGCCCCTCGCGGCGCGAAATCGACCAGCTGGAGGATCTTGCACTCCCGCTGTTCGATTCCGTATCGGTGGAGTCCCGGCGGTTCGCGTCTGCCGCGCTTTCCGAGTGCCAGCGTGCGCCCGCAGCACTCGTGCGCCGTCTCAGCGACGAGACGGTCGACATCGCAGCACCGCTCCTCATCCGTTCGAGCGCCCTTAGCGATGTCGATTTGATCGCCTTGATCGGCCGCCACGGCCTTCCACACGCCCGAGCGATCGCGCGCCGGCCCGGCTTGAACAAGACAATCGCACAGTTGGCAAAGGCGCTTGCAAGTTCGGCTCCTTCCCTGAACGACCCAGCGGAGACGGACCAGCAGCCGCGCTCTGCCTCAAACGATATGGCGGCGCCGGTCGAAAACCCGTCAAACGCCGATCGGATACGCAGCCGGCTGCGGACAATGATGCGTCCCGCGGCTGAGACCTATTCCCCGATGAACGAGCGGCCCGATGTGCGCGGCGACTTTGCAACGCTTCGATCGGCGGCACTGGCTGGCGACCACAGCCTTTTCCAGGCGGCTGTGGCCCAGGGGCTGGGCATCGAACTGTCGCACGCGAAATCCCTCGCGGAAGACTACGACGGGCTGGCCATCGCGCTGCGTGCGCTCGACCTCAACGAGGAGCAGGCTTTCCTGATCGTGGCGGTTCTCGATCCCGGCGCCTTCCGGAACGTCGATGCGATCCGCGCCTTTCTTGAAAACTATCGGGCAGGCCAGCCCGATACGGCGCAGCTGCGCATCAAAGAGCCCGATGTCACAGCGCCCTTCCGGCTGGCGCGTAAAGCCTCGGCAGCCGGATAGATCGGAAAGTGGAACCGGTTCGGGAAATCCGATGATAAACAAAGAGATACAGCGTCCTTCGCGTGTCCGAAAGGACGCGACGCGACCGCAACCAACCGGTCGCTCCGTCAGAGTGTCTGCTGTTCCAGCGAAATCAGCTCGGTCATAGGAGACTGGCCCGTTTCCAGTTCGACGATCCAGATGTCGGAATCGAAGCGCTGCTCCTTTTCAAGCCTCGCATCCGCGACCGCCGAAATCAGCCGCCGTTATCAGCTGAGCAAACTGGCGATCGGCGGGTCCTGCAAAGTCATAGGCGGCCTGCGAGGCAGGTCCGAAAAGGTCGATCTCCCCGAGACGGTTTCTCGAGAGGATGAAAACGGCCCCGGCTTCCGCTGCGCCGCGTTTCATGATCGCGGCAAACCCGCCATCGGAGAAAACACGGCGGACCAAGGCCGATACCCATAGCTCGGTGGTGACCCGCATCGAAAGTGGTGGCCTAAAATGACTGACCCCGGGAGCATGCTTTTCAGCAGAGGCCGACCCGGGGTATACGCGAATTACTTATATCGATATCGCATTGAGGACAAGTGAACAATTTGCGAACAGCTGAAGTAGACGCGTCACTGGAAAAAACTCTCAGCCGCGCCAGGTTGAAAAAGTATCTGGCCTGCTGTGGCGATGACCTGGCGGCGGCGTTATCTGCGTACGAGCGAAACACTCGTCTATCGGAGGCCTTTTACACTCCTCTGCAATGCGTTGAAATATGCCTGCGAAACACACTGTATACACGGATGGCTGACCTATACGGATCAGACTGGATGACAAACGATAATCCGCCGCTCTCCGGTAGCTCAAAAGCGATGATTCAAGCAGCACTGACCGACCTTCAGAAGGACAGCGATTGGCCGTCGAATGATGCAATTGTCTCCGAACTAAAGTTCGCATTTTGGGTAGGGTTGCTCGGCCCGGGTTACGATCAAACCGTTTGGCGGAAAACGCTCTACAAAGGTTTCTTTGGCAAAAAGCGCTCTTTCGTACATGGACGCTTCAACGCAATTCGCCGATTTCGCAATCGGGTTGCTCACCATGAACCGATCTTTCAGAAGAAACTGGAGGTAGTCCACTCAGAGATAGTCGAAGCCATCAGCTGGATGTGTGCAAACACGTCCACTT
The DNA here is from genome assembly GCA_963735385.1 of uncultured Alphaproteobacteria bacterium. Taxonomy (GTDB): domain Bacteria; phylum Pseudomonadota; class Alphaproteobacteria; order Rhizobiales; family Rhizobiaceae; genus CAVTKY01. Next base: position 127,940 of record CAVTKY010000015.1, read on the forward strand.
GGGCTACGCATCATTCGCGCTTTGCTGCCGTCTTTGCCGCGCCATAAATTCAAACTGAGACACTGCCCGACACGGTGAGGGCTGCCCGATTGGAAATCAGAATGGGTGGCTGTAGAGGATCAGTCCGTGAGACCGGTCTCGCGCATCTTGGCATAGAGGGTCTCATCCGGCTCGCCTGTCACCGGCAATCCGAACAGCGACTGGAACTCGCGAATCGCGTTCTTGGTTCGCGTGCCGATGACGCCATCCACTTCGATGTCCTCATTGCCGAATTCTCTGAGCCCGGCCTGGATCCTCATCACCAGCGCATTGGATTTGTCTGGCTGACCCGCCACCCCTTCAGGCTCCCGTGGCGCAGGCTCCGGCTTCGCTCTGATCGCCGCCGTCGTCGGCGCTGCGCCAAGTTGCTTCAGCAGGTCCTCGTCGATCCTGTCCGAAGCCGGCAGCCCGACTTTCTTGCGATAACTGGCGATCGCGCTGCGCGTATTCGGCCCGGCGATCCCGTCCACGGTGCCGTCGTAGAAATTGAGGTCGCGCAAGATTCCCTGAACCTGCTCGATGACAGGATCAGATTTCCGCTGTGGAACACGCGTGGCCTCTTCCCTCTGAATCCGGATCGTGGTCTCGGTCTGATCGTCGCCCAGACCACCGCGTTCCCGACTCGGCTCGATATAGGTGTCGCCCAGATCGCGGGTCTGGAAAAACGCGCCCGCGTGGAAGTGCGGCTGGTACCACAACGCGTTCGCTGACACGAAAGACAGTGCAACCAGAAACGCGGTCGTGCTGCCCACGAGCACGGGATTGCGCGAGATTGCGGCTCCGAGGCTCATGGCGCCCTCACGCAGAAAGGACATGCGGTCCGGCTTACGCCGTTTTGCGGAGCGAGCCATCGGTTCCCTCGTTGCTGACGGTCTTGTCGTTTGCAATCTCTTCGCGCGCCTGTCCGACATCCTTCGCGGCCGGCCCAGCGACCGGCAGGCTGATCGTGACCGTCGTGCCCTCGTTCGGAGCGCTCTCGACGGTCATGGTTCCTTCATGCAGCGCGACCAGCCCCTTCACCAGCGAAAGGCCGAGCCCCGTTCCCTCGGACTGCCTCGTATAGTCGTTCTGGACCTGCATAAAGGGCTTGCCAAGCTGCGCGAGGTCGTCCGCGCCAATGCCGATGCCATTGTCGCTCACCCAGAAATGCAAGCGGGCCCCAAAACGCTTGGCTCCGATCGTCACCTGGCCGCCCGCGGGCGTGAACTTGATGGCATTGGAAACGAGATTAATCAGAATCTGTTGGACGCCGAGCCGGTCGCCGTCAATTTCGCCGACATTGTGACTGATGTCAGTCTTTAAGAGGATCGCCTTTGCGCCTGCCTGAAACGCCAGCATCGAATGGCACATCGTGACAGGATCCCTGAAAGAGAATGGCTCAGCGCGGATCGCATAGGCGCCGGATTCCATCTTCGATATGTCCAGTATCGAATTGACGACCGCCAGCAGGTGGTGGCCGGAGTCCTTGATAAGTCCGACATATTCCTTCTGGCGCGGATCGGAAAGGCGGCCGCACATCTCATGGCCGAGCATGTCCGCAAAGCCGATGATGGCATTCAAAGGGGTGCGAAGTTCGTGGCTTACGGTGGCCAGAAACTGCCCCTTCGCGACCTCAACGCTGCTCGCCATTTCGGTCGCCGAAGCAACAGCCTCACGCAGGGCGATGACTTCGCTTGCCCGTACGATCACGGCAAAATCATCGGTTCCAACACCGGGCTTGGCGAATTCGACGGCGAAAGAACGATAGTTGTCGGCGCTCGCGTGCCGGGTCTCGCTGGGCAGGCGAAGCCGCACCTCCACATGCCGGTGGGCGGCGCCCTCCCGCATATCGGACAGCGCGCAAAGATAGGCGACGCGGTCAGCGATATGGATGCGCTCGAACAGCCCGTTGCCGAGCAACAATTCAGGCGCAAGCCGCAGAACGTTGCGGGCCTTGGCCGAAGCGTCGAGCACGTCGCCGCCGCTCGCGATCCGGAACACGACCGCGTCCATGATCTCTTCCAGTCTGCCGGAATCCAGATCGGAGTGATTCGCCCGCTCATTCACCAAGGCCGTGATGCGCAAGGCCACTGTGGCCAGGTATGCGATCGGGATCAGCCAGTGCCAACCTGAAACCATTCCCGCTTCAACAAGGGGAAACGGCCCCGAAAGAGTTCCCACCAGAAGCGAAACAACAGCCGCCGCCGCTCCTGACGCCAAGGCGCGATACGTCCGCCACACCCAGCCTGCCTCAAAAACGAAAGCCGCGACCAGCATGGCAAGCGGCGACGCTATGCCGCCTGCGCCGATGAGGACCGCCGCGGCCGGGAGGACTGCAGCGAAGAGCGCAGCCATACCAACCAGCCTGGCTTTGCCGGCGGATGCGGTCAGCAGCGCCGCGAGCCAGAACACGCCGAAAACCGCGAAGTGGCCGCCATCGTGCCCGCCGGGCTTGCGGCGCCAAAGAGCGTTTGGCACATCGCGCAGGCGCTGAAGAACGGGGCGGCAAGCAGAACGCCAACCAGGCGACGGTGGCGTGCGCGCTCATGTTTCGCTCGGCAACCGAAGGATGCACGAGCCGATCGCAGCAGGCTGTCATCCCTGCAAACCATTCACTGGATCCGGTTGCGAAAGAACTCAACAAACGCACTCACATTTGCCCGCCTTGCGGGCCGCTCCTGGTCGATACCCGAACCTCGCATCGAGCTTTTAAGGAAAGGATAAAGCGCTGGTCGATGACGCCTCGCCAAAGCAAATATTGAGGCCCAAAGCGCGGAACGGCCCAGGCAATTTGCCTCATAGTAAACACGCGGTTAGCCGCGGACCGGGCAGCTTCCTGGAGAATGAAAAGCTTCGCAATGCGGCACAGCGTTGGGAAAGCATCGAAAAAACAATGCCATAGATGGAAAATAAAAAGTTAACAGGCTCAGTCAGGGACAATTCAAATGCAACGAGAGACGCTATCCTCTAAAACTTGACTCGAATTTGACGAAAATTGGAACGCGTGCGGTAAGAGCTCCTTTCCCTTGCTGTGTCACCTTGCAAGCGATGAGAGGGTGAATCATGGCTTTCCTGATCCGAACCATATTCTGGTTTTCGCTGGTGCTTTTGATGCTGCCGCTGGGCAGCGGCTCCGATGAAGACGGCCGCCAGAACGTCGGACCCTTCCAGGCGTTTTTTGCCGCGCGTGACGCAGTCAGCGACCTAAGCGCGATCTGCGAGCGGAAACCCGATGTCTGCAACGTTGGCTGGTCGGCGTTCCATACGATCAAGACGCGGGCCGGCGAGAGCGCACGCATCGCCTACGAGATCCTCGACCAGCAGTTCGGTGAACCCGACCCGTCGATCAAGACCGGCAGCGTTCCGGTTCCGGAGATGGTGCCTCCGGCGCGCTAAATCATCCAGCCTGGTCGCAGAGCGCCTCCGCAAGCCCCTCGCCCGCCGTGTTTCTTTTTCCGTGACGTGCGGTGTCTTGGCTACTATATCCCCACTAACATGACGACGACGATCAACGAGATTTTCGACGATTTCGCCTTCCTCGACGAATGGGAGGATCGCTATCGCTATGTGATCGAGCTCGGTCAGGCGCTGCCACCATTTCCGGACGCAGCCAAGACCGACGCCTATAAGGTGCCGGGCTGCGTGAGCCAGGTCTGGCTGACGACGGATCGGGGCTCCGGGCCTGATCCGGTCGTGAGATTTTCAGGCGATTCCGATGCCCATATCGTGAAAGGTCTGGTGGCGATCATGCTGGCACTGTTCTCCGGCAGGCGTGCGAGCGAGATTATGGCAACGGACGCTGAAGACACACTCCGCAAGCTCGGCCTCGACGAACACCTGACCCCCCAGCGCGCCAACGGGTTGCGTTCCATGGTCAAGCGGATCAAGCGCGACGCCGCAATGGCGCTGGAGCCGGCCGAGTAGAAAGATAGCGGGCATCACCCCTGCGTGTGAGGCGCACCGGTCTCGATCGCCGATGCCTCGGATTGTCGATGAATTCCACGAGCCCATTGGCCGCCAATTCGTCCGCCCAGCCGCTGCATGCGGGCGACCACCTGATGATCACCACAGCCCGCCGAAATGGAGTGCCAGATGTTTATAAGCAAGGGCGCTCTCACGGTTAGCTCAGGTTTATTCGTCGTACTAGCTCCGCTTCAGTTGGCAGCTCGAATTCGAATGAGCCGGTGACGATCTTACCGGCGCGGACATACTTGTTGACGGTAACACCGGAATTGGAAACCTTGGAGCTGACGAGTTTCAACGCCGCCGGAAAGGCACCATTTCCGAACAACTTCTTTCCCTCCCCGAGCACGACCGGAAAAAACGAAATGTAGAACTCGTCGACAAGGTCGTTCCTGAACAGGGTCTGCAGGAAGTCGGTCGAGCCTTGGGTCAGCAGGTTCGGCCCTTCCTCGCCTTTCAGCTTCTTCACTGCGGCGACTGCGTCGGTGCCCAGCGTTTGGCTGTTTTGCCAGTCGAGCTTCAAGTACGGATTTCGGGTCGCGACATATTTGGTGATGCGATCGAAAAGCGGGCCGATCGGATCGTCGGGACCGACATAAGGCCAATGCGCCGCGAAAATGTCGTAGGTCTTTCGGCCGAGCAAGAGGTCGAACGGTTCGGCAAACATCTCGCTCACGGATTCTCCCATCGTATCGTCGAAATAGGGGACAGCCCAGCCACCATATTCGAAGCCACCGATGGGATCTTCCTGCGGGCCACCTGGGGCCTGCATGATTCCGTCGAGGCTGACAAATGCGCCAACAATGATCTTTCTCATCTGTGCTCTCCTTCGGGCTGTCGTTGCGGTCCGGCATGCTCAGAGGACGTGCAACGGCGGTGAATGCCGACACTACCCAGAGAAAATTTGCGAAGCTCGTCCCACAATTGGAACTTTGAGCAGGTCCGCCCAGGGTCCGGATTGTGCCCTTGCCGGGTCCGCCACAAATGTCAAAAGCGGCGCATATGCGACTGCGCTAGACGCGAAAGTGCGATCCGTTCCAAACCTTCGTTCTGCAGCGTTGCAACGTCAGCATTGGGCGGTTTCCTGCCGTGAGCAGGGGCAGTATAGCCGCGACTCCCTTCCGATCAAATTCGCGTACGACGTGAGGCGCAGCTCCGAGCCGAAGCGCAAGCTGCGAGCTCGAGGGCTGGACGTCGCGCGCCCGCGTTCAACTTGTTCTGAAGTGGGCTCGCCGTACGTTGTGTGGGCTACTACGCACCATCGCTCGCTGACGCGGCCAGCCTCGCACTTCGCGGCAGCCGCCCCGAGTGCCCCCTCGCCTCATCGCTGAGCCGCCGCACGATTTCGGCGGTCTTGCGGATGTCCGCCTCGCTCATATCAGCGCCCATCGTCGAGGCGATCGCAAGCAACCGGGCGCTCAACTCGCGGTAGTGCGCATCACCCTTGGGCGTAAGGCGCACCAGTTTCGATCGCCGATGCCTCGGGTTGTCGATGAATTCCACGTGCCCCTCGGCCGCCAACTCGTCCCCCAAACGCTGCATGCGCTGGCGGCTGGTCGGCCGCATCTGGGCAATCTGCGGCACTGTGAGGGGGCCAAGAAGAGCCAGGCTGCGCATGAAACCGAACGCGCCGCCACCCCAGCTCGTGATCAATCCCGTCTGCTGACCAACGGCCCGCAAGCGAAAAAAGAATTGAGCCACTTCGAGCATCAGGTCCGCGATCGCCTCCTCCTTGCTGCTGACGATCGAACCTACCGGTTTCTTTTGTCGCACCGTCTCATCCCCTTCCGCTTCGTCGCCGCAGATTGACACCTATGTTGTCAATTGATAAAATGACACCTGAGTTGTCACTGCAGCGCTGATCCTGACGTTCGGCGCAATTCTTGGCAAGTAGGAGGAGCCGACATGGGCTCTGCCCGCCAACAGCCCAGCGACGCCGCAACAGCGGGCGTCATCGTGCGGCCGCCGCTGCTCTACCTCGCTTGCCTCCTCCTGGGGCTTGCCCTGGATCGGGTGCTGCCTTTGCCGCTCCCCTTGCCAGAGGCAGCCCTGATCCGTTGGATGGCAGGCGGCGGACTGATCGTGGCCGGCCTCGCGATCATGGCCGCAGGAATTCGCAACTTCTCCCACGCGGATACGCCAGTGCCGTCCAACCAGCCTGTTCGCACGCTGGTTACAACCGGCATACACGCCTGGAGCCGTAATCCGATCTACGTCGGCATGTTTCTCCTCTATGCCGGCATCGGCATTGCCGCGCTCAGCCCTTGGGTCCTCATCCTTGTACTTCCTCTCTTCATTATCCTGCGCTACGGCGTGGTCGCGCGCGAGGAGGCATATCTCGAGCAGCGCTTCGGCGACGCCTACGGCGATTACAAGGGTCGTGTCCGCCGCTGGCTGTAGCGGTTGAGCAAGAGCCGGGGCCCTATTGGCCGTTCTGAGCTTCACAAGACCGAGATCTAATTTCTCTCTCCGGCACGATCAGCGTCGATAATCTTAGAACATTTGCAATATCAAATGTTTGCGCTAAGCTGCCACTTACGCAGCATTTGAGCTTCGGCCTGTTCAACAGCAATGATTGACCGGTCATGATGCTTCGGAAAGAACTCGATGTTCCGACGGCGGCGGGCTTGGCCTCGCGGCTGGCTCTTGCCCATTTGGAGCGGCGAGGCATCGACCCGGCGCCATTGCTGGCGCGGTCGGGGTTATCTGCCTCCGCGCTCGCCAGCCGCAAGCGCATCGGCGCTCCTGCCCAGATCGACTTTCTCGAACAGGCGTCGCGCGCGACGAAGGACGACTGGATCGGGTTCACGCTGGCCGCGGGTTTCGACCTGCGGGAACTGGGCCTGCTTTACTACGTGGCTGCGTCATCTCGTCGGCTGGGCGACGCATTGTGGCGTGTTGAGCGATACGTCCACGCCGGCAACGAAGCGCTCGTGTTGCGGATCGACAAAGGGGCGGTCTGCAGCATCAGCCTCTCGTATTCTGGGGCTGCGCGCTATCTGGACCGGCATCAGATGGAGTTCTTCGCGCTCGTCATCCTGCGACTGTGCCGACAGCTCGCAGGGGGAAAAATCGTGCCCCTTGGGGCCAGCTTCGTTCACCATCGCTCAGGCGATTTGCGGCCGGCGGAACGCTTCCTTGGCTGCGAGGCGAGGTTCGGCGGCTATAGGGACGAGTTGACCCTGGACGCCTCAGTGACGGAGCTTCCCCTCGTGGGGGACGACCCGTTTCTGAACGAATTGATGGTCAAGCACTGCGAGGAAGCCATCGCCGCGCGTTGGGCCAATGTCAGCCCGTTTCGTATCGTGGTGGAGAACACCATCGCTCCGCTCCTGCCGCACGCCGAGGCGCGGGCAAAGACGATCGCCCACCGGCTCGGCCTCAGCGAGAGGACTTTTGCCCGGCGGCTGACGGCGGAAGGTTTGAATTTCGGCGAAATCCTCGACCATTTGCGGCGCGATCTGGCGCTGCGCTACCTCGAACAAGGCCTTCAAGCATCCCAGATCGCGTGGCTGCTCGGGTTCCATCAGCCCAGTTCGTTCAGCCATGCGTGCCGGCGGTGGACCGGTAAGACACCATCGCAGCATCGGCGGATACAAGCGCGCGGCGAGGCTGCGTTTGTGTAGCTCGGCACCCGCGCGAACGATCTCACCGCCGCAGCCATGCCGGCCGCAGTCCACTTACGGAGGGTCACCCCGCCTGACCCACAAGCCACTGAACCAGCGATCCTCAGGGATCGATCCCCGAGCCGAGAAAGGAGAGACATATGGCCACTCTAACGGAAATCAGCGATGCCGCGGCCGGCACGTCCACATCCTATTCGCTCGGCATTGGACAGACGCTGAAGGGGACGGTGGGCTTAACGAGCGACCACGATTGGTACAAGGTCAACCTTGTGGCAGGCCAGACATATACGTTTGCCATGGTGGGAACAGGCGTTGGGCCTAGGCACCTCGACGATCCGGTCCTGTCGCTGCGCAACGGTTCAAACACTGTGATCGCGTCTGGCGGGGATAAGGGGCCTGGCGCCTACGAGAGTATCACATTCACGGCAACGCAATCCGGAACCTACTATCTCGATGCCGCGGGGCGATCTTCAGCGGGCAGCCAGTCTTATCAAATCTCAACGGTCCAGGGCACCCGCGCCTCCTACGACGAAGTCATGGCCGCGAGCGCGCTGTTGAGGAATGAAAGTTCCTGGGCGGATGGTCCGGGTATGGCTGCGACGGTGACCTGGGGGGTGCGGCAATCTTATGCGGGCGACGAGAATTTCGTCCAGCTTGAAAGTGATAAGATACAATTCATCAAAACTGCCCTCGCGCGCTATTCTGATGTCGCCAATATTACGTTCAACCAGATCAATCCCGGAGGGACGACGAACAACGCACAGATGCTGTTTTCCGCCTTCGAGGACGCCGATGGACCCAATGCCTACGCATATAACCCTGACAGCACTTCTTCGAGAGATCCCAATCGGGCTGGGGACGTGTGGATAAACTCGTTAAGGGTCACGAGTGATCAAAAATACTTAAGGAATTTCGTACACGAGATCGGCCACGCTGTCGGGCTTAAGCATCCGGGTGATTACGATCGTACGGATGGCACGCCCATCAGCTATGAAACAAGCGCGCAATTCATTCAGGACTCTTACCAATACACGGTGATGAGTTATTGGGACCAGCGGAAATCCGGCGCAGATTTTAAAGGCGGCACTATCGATACATTAATGCTGTACGACATTTTCGCGCTGCAGCAGCTCTATGGAGCCAATACAACGACCCGTACGGGCAACACCGTCTACGGTTTCGGATCGAATGCCGGCGACATCTATGACTTCGTGAAGAACCCCGATCCTGTGTTATGCATTTGGGACGCGGGAGGCAGCGACACGATCAACGCGTCCGGCTTCAGCCAGAATCCAGGTGATCGATCTCCGCGCCGGCTCATTCTCGAACATCGGCGGATTGACGAGCAATGTCTCGATTGCCTTCGGGGCGGTGATCGAAAACGCGATCGGCGGCAGTGGAGGGGACCAACTGTTCGGCAACAGCAGCAACAACGATCTTAAAGGTGGCGCTGGCAATGACACCCTCTTCGGCGGCTTGGGCAACGACACGCTGGACGCCGGCGCCGGGACTGGCGGCAGCTTCCAGTATCTCTTCGGCGAGGCGGGCAGCGACACCTATCGAATCAGCAGGAACGACGGCTTGGTGTTCGTCGACGCCGGCAGCGAGAACGCCACATCGGGTACCGACAAGGTGGTGTTCAGCGACCTGACCATGTCGGATCTGAGCTTCGCCACCTATAACTACACCACCTCCAGCCCGGCCAACGGCGTGGCCTTGCGGATGCTGTGGACGGGCGGCGAGTTCCGCGTCGGCCAGATGGGCGACCACATCGAGAGCTTCGAGTTCGCCGACGGGATGAAAGTGTCGTCGATCGGGCTCACCGCCACGCATCTGAACCTCACCGGCACGGCGGGCAACGATATCATCCACGGCAGCGCCATGAATGACCGCATCTATGGCGGAGCGGGCAACGACACGCTGGACGCCGGCGCCTGGGCTGGCGGCAGCTTCCAGTATCTCTTCGGCGAGGCGGGCAGCGACACCTATCGAATTAGCAGGAACGACGGCTTGGTGTTCGTCGACGCCGGCAGCGAGAACGCCACATCGGGTACCGACAAGGTGGTGTTCAGCGACCTGACCATGTCGGATCTGAGCTTCGCCACCTATAACTACACCACCTCCAGCCCGGCCAACGGCGTGGCCTTGCGGATGCTGTGGACGGGCGGCGAGTTCCGCGTCGGCCAGATGGGAGACCACATCGAGAGCTTCGAGTTCGCCGACGGGATGAAAGTGTCGTCGATCGGGCTCACCGCCACGCATCTGAACCTCACCGGCACGGCGGGCAACGATATCATCCACGGCAGCGCCATGAATGACCGCATCTATGGCGGAGCGGGCAACGACACGCTGGACGCCGGCGCCTGGGCTGGCGGCAGCTTCCAGTATCTCTTCGGCGAGGCGGGCAGCGACACCTATCGAATCAGCAGGAACGACGGCTTGGTGTTCGTCGACGCCGGCAGCGAGAACGACCACATCGGGTACCGACAAGGTGGTGTTCAGCGACCTGACCATGTCGGACCTGAGCTTCGCCACCTATAACTACACCACCTCCAGCCCGGCCAACGGCGTGGCCTTGCGGATGCTGTGGACGGGCGGCGAGTTCCGCGTCGGCCAGATGGGCGACCGCATCGAGAGCTTCGAGTTCGCCGACGGCACCAGGGTGGCGGCGATGTCGCTCGATACGCTTGGCCGGCTGAACCTCACCGGCACGGCGGGCAATGACATCATCCACGGCAGCGCTGGCATGACATCATGAAAGGGGGTGCGGGCGATGACAGGTACTATGTAGACAATGCCGCTGATCAAGTAGTCGAGGGCGGCGGTCAAGGCTTTGACAAACTTTATACCAGCATCAGCTACGTGGTCGCCGCAGGACAGGAGATCGATTGGCTGGGAACCACCTTGCAGACCGGAACCGCGGCAATCAACCTGACGGGCAACGCGGTCGACCAGACGCTGACCGGCAATAACGGCGCCAATCTCTTGAGCGGCGGCGGCGATGCCGACACGCTGTACGGTCATGGCGGCAATGATACACTCGACGGCGGCACGGGTGCTGACCGCATGGAAGGCGGTGCGGGCGACGACACCTATTATGTCGACAATGCCGGCGACGTAATAGGTGTCGAGCCTGGTTCTGGAGGAACCGATACCGTCAAAAGCTCCATCACCTTCGATATTCGAGGTATCGGTCCGGTGGAGAAGCTGACACTGATAGGCGCTGACAGCATCAATGGCACCGGCAACGCGCTGACCAACACCATCACCGGCAACTCAGGCGCGAATGTTCTGCTGGGGCTCGAGGGCAATGACACGCTGCGTGGGCTGGAAGGCAATGACACGCTCAACGGCGGCGCAGGCAACGACACGCTGAGTGGCGGTGCGGGCAACGACATTTTCGTCTTCGACACGATCGCTAATAACACAACCAATCGCGACACGATCACAGGCTTCTCAATCTCCAACCTTGTCGGCAACGACGACGTCATTCATCTGGACAATGCCGTCCTCACCAAGCTGGCCGCAGGCGCTCTAAATGCCACTAACTTCTGCCAGGGAGCCGCCGCACTCCAGGCCGATGACTACATCCTCTACAATCAGACGACCGGCATCTTGGCCTATGACGCTGACGGCAATGGCGCCAACGCGGCTGTTCAGTTTGCGCTGCTGTCCAACAACGCGGCGCTTCAGCTGAACGACTTCTATGTGATTTAGGATACCACTGTGGGGCAGGCTCCCGGGTGAGGCGGCCAGCCCCCTTTGATATGCGTGGAAGGCCGGACCTAGACGAATGCCGAGCGATTTCTATTTTAGCGGGAATCACTCCGATACTCCGATTGAAATCATCACGCTCCTGGGGCCGTGCGTCCCCTTCCGGCGCGCAAAGTGTCAGTGTCTGCCCGAAAATTCAGGTCTCGCAGCCGGACCCGTTCAGCTTCGGCCGATAGTCTTCGGCGCCCCAGTGCAACATCCTGTGGGCCATCCCGCTGCGGCGCCTGGCCGGCGGTTCGTAGTGGCGGTGCAAGACACCGAGCGCGGTCTTCAGAACGATCTTTGCCGATCGCACCGGCCATCCGCGCTCGCTCTCGACCTGCTCCAGCCCTTTCAAAAAGCAGCAGACATCGATCAACACGCCGGCAAGTTCCGGTCCGACCGCGTCAATCGCCCTGTCGACCCGCTGCCGGGAGGCAAGTGCTGTGTCCGTCAGGTCGGCGACGCTGGTTCCGCCGTCGCGCCGGCCTGAAGCAACCGACGCGACCCAGTTCGCCCCCATGCGGGGGATGAGCTGGCCGCGCGTGTAGTCGGAGCGCAGACGCTCGCCGGCCCGCCACTCGTGCTCGGCGAGAAACGGGTGGCCGTCCTTCGCCTTGCGCCGCGCCAGCTGGTTAAGCGGGGATTCGGCGAGGTTGGCCGTCACCGTCGCCGCGCCGTTTGGCATCTCGATACGGATTTCTTCCAGCTCGCGATGCTGGTCCTGAAACGGATCCCCGGCTGCCGACAGTCGCCGTAGGTATGCCGCGCCGTCGCAAGAAACTACGAGCTTGCCGGCGCGCTTCTCGACCAGGCCGTCCTTGGTCGCCGCCCTCAGCACCTCGGCGCAAACACTGACCGTTCCGCGTTCCGCGCCGTCCAGCAGAACATTTCGGCCGCCCGGTACATACGAGGCGTGCGCCGCACCCCGCGACAGAAACCTTATGATGCGCAGCCGCGCCTTGTCCTTGTCCGAAACCGCCATATCAAACGGCCTCGCGATTGCGGAACGCGGCCATCGCCACTTGTTCCGTCATGCCGATGATCCGGTCGAAGTCGCGGTCGTCGCGCATGTCCTCGATCAAATGGCACGCGTGTAAAACCGTCGTGCGTTCGCGTTGAAATCCTTTGCCCACCTCCGCCATGCTGAGGCCGAGCACTACATGCGACACATACATGGCGATCTGCCGGACACGCGACACATCGAACGCGGTGCGGCCGGTGCGACGCATCTCCTTGCTGTTCACATTGAACAGCGCCGCCGTCACATCGATCATGCCTTCGCAGAGCTCGATCACTTCTTCGTTGCGCCTGCCCGTCGGTCGCCAGATCCTTGGCTCACGCAACGATGCTTCTTCGAATTTTCTCTGTATCCGACGGGTCGAACTGGCCTGTAGTGCTTGCACTGAACATCTTCCTTCGATCGTTGATAGGAATATGTTCTTATAACCAGCCTCACCCCAAGTGTGAACAAAAAAGGAACAAAAATAAACGGGGAATTTTAACAAGGCGCTGAAAATAAACGATGTTTTCTGCGCTTGAAAAAATTTTCACGCCGATTTTATCCCCACCCTCGCCCTCCGCCCGACAGTAGCCGCACGACCAACTTCATCAGCGGAGGATCAATGTCTGTGTTTCTGCAAGAAATTCGTGCGTTCAAGGCGCAAAAATCAGCCTTCGAACTCGACGCCCGCCGGCTTGTGGCGTTCCGCCTCCTCTGCGGAATTGATCTTTCGGATGCGCTCGCGGCCAAGCCCGGTGAAGCGATCGAAATCATCAAGCGGGTGGAGCGGCGGATCGAGCGGGAGCGGCTTAAGGGCCTGCGCCGCCATTGGGCCTACGATCTCAACCGGCATATCGCCCTGAAGCAGGCGCTGGAACACTTGCGGCAGGCGCACGGCCAACCCGCACGCGAATCTGCAGAAAGCAAACCCTGGAAAACAAGACGGCGCCCGAAAGCGCCGTCCCTTCAAAAACCAGCCATCGTGTAAAGGGACAGAATTGCCAAGGACTTTTTCTAGAGATGTGCACAATATACCCATCGGTCAGTCACGCGACTGATCGAAATCATGGCGCATCACAACTATAGTCGAGGCGACATCACATTATGCTCGCCCCGCCGGACTTACCGGCCCTTACGCTTGCGTCCCAGGCCCATCTTCTTGGCGAGCTGCGAGCGGGCTGCCGCGTAGTTCGGCGCGACCATCGGATAGCTCGCGTCGAGGCCCCACTTCTCGCGGTACTGGTCGGGCGTCAAGCTGTAGTGGGTCATCAGATGCCGCTTCAACGACTTGAATTTCTTGCCGTCTTCCAGACAGACGATGTAGTCGTCGTGAACGGATTTCTTCGGGTTGACAGCCGGCTTCTGCTTGTCGACCGGTGGCTGTTCGCTGCTGCCACCGACGCGGCCGAGCGCGGCATGCACATCGGCGATCAGATTCGGCAGTTCGCCCACCGGCACCGGGTTGTTGCTGACATATGCTGCCACCACGTCAGCGGTAAGTTCGATCAGCATTTCGCTGTTTTTGGCAGGTGTTTCGGCAATATCCATTTTTCTCGAGCCCCAGATAAGATTATTGAGAACTGTCCCCGGTATTCAGGCTCCGGGTATCAGGCGATACGTACCGAACATTCACGTTCAGATTTATCTCGCAGCGCCTCAATGGACCTTTTAGTATTCCAAGTCAATTGACATTGGTTAGTCGATCGAAAGAGTTTTCGAAATCTCCTCTACAAGAAACTTATACCAGAGGCGCACAGCGTCAGTAATTTCATTTTCGTCTCGCGCGATTTACTTTCCGTGACGCAACGTCACATTGCACTTGCTTGACGCAATTCGCCAACGTCAAGGTATCTACCGGGTTTTGTCTGAATTTTCCGACATGGCGTCGCTCACCGATCCGGGCCACAGCCGGTAACCAGCCGAATAGGCAACTTTTGCAAGCAGATGAGCGGAGACCGGCGCGGTGAGAAGGAAAAACGCGATGCCCGCCAGCGCGCGCATGATGATGCCGCTGTCGTTCGCGTAGACCGCGAGCGCCAGCAACATAACGCCCGACCCCAAGGTTCCCGCCTTCGAGGCGGCATGCATGCGTGTATAAAGATCAGGAAGGCGCACAAGGCCGATGGCGGCAACGAGCGCAAATGCGGCCCCGATAACGACAAGTACGCCAGCAGCGTAGTTCTGAAGGGCGTCAATCATTTCAAGTCTCCGGCGCGCAATTTCGCCTGCCCCGCCGGCGGTTCCGTGACTTCCGCCGGGCGGCTCAGAATGAAGCGCGCGAAGGCAACGGTGGCCAGGAAGCCGACGAGACCCAGTGCAATCGCAATATCGAGATAAAGAGTATTACCGGTCTTAATGCCAAGAACGGCGATGAAGCCGACCGCCGTCACAACGAGCATGTCCAGCGCAAGCACCCTGTCCGGCAACGTCGGCCCAAGTAGCACCCGGTATACCGTAAGCAGAAAGGACGCGCTCAGCAGCGCCAGCGCGACAAGCAATGCCACGTCGAGAAATGTCTCGCCCGTCATTGGAACGCCTCGATTATCTTGCGCTCGAAACCTGCCGCTATGTCCTGCCTCAACTTGTCGGGATCCGAACAATCAATGGCATGGATGTACAGGATGCGACGATCATCGGAGACATCGACGGAGAGCGTGCCGGGGGTCAAGGTGATCAAGTTGGCCAGCAAAGTGATCTCGACGTCGCGATCGACCCGCAACGGATAGGCGAAGATGCCAGGTTTCACGTCCATCTTCGGCGACATTACCAGCATGGCTACTCGCCAAGCCGACAAGACAAGTTCAACGAGGAAGAGGGTTGCAAGCGCCAGGATGCGACGAGTGCGCCTGAAATAGCCGAGAGAGCCCACCTGATCGCGAATGAGATAGAGAGCAATTGCCCCGAGCACGAAACCTAGAGCGATGTTTGCAAACGAGAACGAACCCGTCACTGTTGCCCAGACGACCGCCAGGAGGATGTTCGCGAGGTAAAGGTTCATCGGACCTCTCCCGGAAATACGGCGCGAACATAGCCGGAGGCATCGAGGAGACCGGAAGCAGCAGCATCGGCCAAGCGAATGAATGGTTCGGGAAAGAGGCCGATGAGCACGATCGGAACCATGAGCGCGCCCAATGCGGCGAAGGCTGTTTTGGGATGCGCGGACGGCTGCCGCGCTATCTGATCACCTTCCTGGCGCCAAAACGCAAGCGCGAACACACGGCCAAGTACAACCGTGGTCAACAAGCCGCTTACAAGTATAGCCGACGCCAGCCACCAAGCTCCGCTGGCGAGCGCTGCCTTCACCAGTAGCACCTTGGGCCAAAGCCCCGACCCCGGCGGCAGGCCGGACACGGCCAGCACCAGGACGAACGCAGCGGCAGCCAGCAGCGGCGACGCGCGATAGAGTCCTGAAAGCTCATGCAGGGAAAAACTGCCGCCCACATCCCTCATGATGCCGGCCAGAAGATAGAGTGCCGTCATGACCAGCATCGAGTGGATGCCATAGAGAATGGTGCCGGAAATACCGTCGGCTCCACCGAGCGAAACGCCTGCCAGCATCACGCCCACGCCGGAAATCACGACAAAGCCGAAAATTCTCCTCGTGTCGGATTGTGAAAGCGCTCCCATGATGCCGAGGATCATGGTCGCCGCCGCAACCCATCCGATCATGCCTGACAGCGTGGCGCGCTCAACTGGAAAAATCATGACCAGGGAACGGAGCAGCGCATAGACGCCGATTTTGGTCAGCAGACCGGCGAAAAGCGCCGCGATCACGATCCGCGGCGTGTGATAAGACGCCGGCAACCAGAAATTGACCGGAAATGCCGCCGCCTTCATGCCAAAGGCCAACAGGTAAAGGACCGCGAGCGTCATCAACGGACCGCTGTCGCGCACTTCGTGTGCCTTGCGCGCAAGGTCCGCCATGTTGAGTGTGCCGAAGGTGCCGTAGAGCAATCCGGTGGCGATCAGGAAGAGTGTCGTCGCAACAAAATTAAGGATGGCGTATTTCGTTGCGCCGTCGATCTGTTCCCTCCGCGATCCGAGCACGAGCAACCCGAATGACGAGATCAGGAAAACCTCGAACCACACATAGAGATTGAAAATATCGCCCGTAAGGAAAGCGCCGTTGACGCCGGCCATCATCATCATCAGGAATGGATAGAAACCATAGCGGAGTCCCGCGCCGTCGATTGTTTTCGAGGCTACGACACCGCAGATAAAAGCGACCGCTGACCCAACGAGCGCAAAGGATGCACCGAGAGCATCCACGGTAAACGAAATGCCGAAGGGCGGAAGCCAGCGGCCCATAGTCATCACGACCGGGCCTTCCGCGAGTACCCGGTTCAGCAGACCGGCGTTTGCCAGGACAACTCCACCCAGCCCAACCAAAGCGACAGTGGCATGGGTCCGGATCTCATGCCGGAGCATCAGAAGAAGCGCGCCAAAGACGATCGATAACGCAACGGGCGCAATGATGAGCCAATCCGCAGGCGACGCGATGCCTGCCACCATGGCGTTCGAAATCTCGATCGGTGCGGAGCCAACAGCCATAGCGTTCAATAGCCCATGGGCGGCAACCCCTCGCCTTCCGGCTCGGCCACGCGCATCCCATCGGCTTCATCGGTGCCGAGATCCTGATAAGCCCGGTAAGCGAGGACGAGCATAAACACGAAGAAGGAAAACGAGATCACAATCGCTGTGAGTATCAACGCTTGCGGCAAGGGATTGGCCACGGCGGCCGGCGGCGTATCCAGGCCCTCGGGAATGATGGGCGGCACCTCGCGCAGGATGCGTCCCGCGGTGAAGATCAGCAGATTCACTGCGTTGCCAAGAATTGCGACGCCGAGCAGGATGCGGATGATGTGTTTCGAGAGCATCAAATAGACGGCAACCGTGAAAAAAGCGCCGACAAGACCGGAAAGCGCGGTTTCCATCAGTCGCCCGTCCTGTCTTCGAGTGCCAATGCGATCGACGTAATCGAGCCGGCGACCACCAGATAGACGCCGATATCGAAGAACATCACGGTCGAGAGCTCGATCTTGCGTCCGAACAGGTCCAGGCTTGTCCAAAGGCCGGTAAGAAACGGCACATCGTAGGCAACCGATAGCGCGCCCGACATCGCGGCAAGCATCAGGCCGAATCCGGAAATCGCCATCGGGTGGAAGTAGAATGCCCGGCGCACTTCGGCGGCTCCACAGGCAATGCCGTAGATCGCGAAAGCCGAAGCGGCGATGAGCCCGCCGATAAAACCGCCGCCCGGCTCATTATGGCCGCGAAGGAGCACGAAAACTGAGAACAACACCATCAGACTGGTGAGATAGGGCGCCATGGTCCTGAAGATTACGGTGTTCATCTCATCGCTCCTTCGCCTGCCTTTCGGTACTGGCGGTGCCAGGCGCGCGAATGCGGATGAGCGCCAGAATCGCCAGCCCGGCAACCATGACCACCGCAATCTCACCCAGCGTGTCCAACCCCCGGAAATCGACGATGATGACGTTCACAATGTTGCGTCCATGCGCGATGACCTTCGCATGGGCATTGAAGAAGGCAGGCAGGGAACTGTCGAATGGCAGTTGCACGACCTTCAGAAGCAGCAATCCAAAGCCCAACCCGCACGCGAGAGAAATGGAGAGGTCGAGCAATTTCTGGCCGGCCGGGCGATGATCCGACGGCGACAACCTGAGCCTGGTCATGACCAGCGCAAGAATAACCACCGAGAGCGTTTCCACCATGAATTGCGTGAAGGCAAGATCCGGCGCCCCAAGCAGCATGTAGAGAAGCGCAACAGCAAAGCCCTGGATCCCGAGAGACACGATCGCCGTCAACCGGTCCTTTGCCTGGACGACCGCGGCAAGTCCGATGACCGCAATTGCAATCACAACCCATTCATAAAAAGGCAGGACAGGAAAGCCTGGCACTGTCGGCAATTCGGAAAAGGCAACGATCGGGACAAGCAGCGCCAGCGCAAGCACGACAAAGGTGACGGTCAAATAGATGTCCAGGCGGCCGTTTTGAATCACGCCTGTCACAGCGTGCGACACCCTCAGCAGCCCACGCATGAACTGGTCAAAGCCGCGATCCGGCCCCCACCCAATCGTAGCCAGGCCCTTACCGACAAGAATTCGCAGGTGGTCCTGTGTTTGATATGCCGCAAGGCCAAGACCGATCGTCACAGTAGACAAGAGCAGCGGCATCCCGAAATGTGGCACTGCCGAGATATCCACGGCGACCGGCACACCAGCAACCGCACTCGCCATTGGGCTCGATATCAATGTGTGCACCGACGGCGAGAGCAGCGCGGCCAACAGTCCGAGAAGGGCGAGCGACAGCGGCCCGAGCCACAGCAGCACGGATCCTTCATGCGCATGTTTCGGCGTCTTGCCGGGCACGCCAATGAACGGCTTCAGTCCGACAATAAACGCGGTCGCGAACATCAGAGCATTTGCGGCGATGACAATGCCTGCCAGCGATGCGCCCCAACTGCTGGCGAATCCCAGCGCGGCATAAATTTCTTCCTTGGCCAGGAACCCGAAGAAAGGGAGGAACCCAGCCATCGAGAAGGCGGCGAGAAGGGCCGCCACAAAGGTTACGGGCATCTTTCGCCGCAATCCGCCAAGGCCAATGATATCGCGTGAGCCGGTTTCGTGATCGATCAGCCCCGCCACCATGAACAGCGCACCCTTGAACATGGAGTGGGCCACAAGATAGAGCACAGCCGCTTCCACGGCCCTCTGCGACCCATAACCGGTCAACAGCACCAGCAGTCCGAGCGACGCCACGGTCGTATAGGCGAGCATCAATTTCAGATCGGTCTGACGCATGGCCAGCACGGCCCCTGTCGCCAACGTTATTCCGCCGAAAAGCGGCAGGATCGTCTCCCACGCTGCGGTGTCTCCCATCACCGGATTGAGGCGCATGACCAGGTAAACCCCTGCCTTCACCATCGTGGCCGAGTGGAGATAGGCTGAGACCGGCGTCGGCGCTTCCATCGCGTTTGGCAACCAGAAATGGAACGGGACCTGCGCGGACTTGGTAAAGGCGGCGCCGAGCACCAGCGCCAACGCCGCCAGATAGACCGGGCTGTCGCGTAGCAGAGAGCCAGATCGCAGCAGCTCAGACAATTCGTTGTGGCTTGTGGCGTTCCAGATAACGAGAAGTCCGGCAAGGAGCGACAAACCACCGGCGCCGGTCACGATCAGGGCCTGAAGTGCTGCCCGCCGCGCCGCCTCGCGCGCATTGTCGAAACCGATCAGCAGGAACGAGGTGATCGAAGTCAGTTCCCAGAAAACGAACAGCATCAGAAACGAATCGGACACCACCAGCCCGAGCATGGCGCCCATGAACATGAGCATGAACGAGAAGAAGCGGCCCTGTTGCGGATGGCCTTTCAGGTAACCGCCGGAATAGAGCACGATCAGCGCGCCGATGCCGACGATCAGCAGCGCAAATGTGAGCGACAGCCCGTCCAGATACCAGGAGAACCTGACATCAAGACTGGGAACCCAGGCGTAGCCGCCGCTCTCCGGCTGGCCAGCCGAAACCTGCCCCAGAAAGCCGTAAAGGTGGACAAATATCCAAAGGGGGATAGCGGCCAGAATCCAGGCTGCGTGGTGCTGGAAAATGCGTGTGAGCAAAGGCGCCAGGGCGGCGCCCAGGAACGGCAATATCAGCGCGAAGAAAGTGAGCGCCTGCGCTCCACCCGCCATTCCGTCGATCCGCTCCATGCAATTTGACTTACCGTGGCATAGCCGCTTGCCCCCGCCCCGGCAAGCCGCCGCGTCCTGTCACGCGAAATGCACCGCGTTGTTATTTGGCGGCGTGGTATTTCGTACTACATTCGAGGCAAACGCATTAAGGGAGAGCGACGAATGAGCGGCGATGGCGAACCGAAGATCAAGAAAACGGATGCTGACTGGCGCAAGGAGCTGACGCCGGAGCAATACCATGTGCTGCGCGAGCACGGCACCGAACGTGCCTTCACGGGTCCGTACTGGGATACCAAAGACAAGGGCGTTTATTACTGCGCCGGCTGCGGCAAGCCTCTGTTCAGCTCCGAAACCAAGTTTGATTCCGGCACCGGCTGGCCGAGTTTTTATGCCCCAATGGACCCAGACGCCGTTTCGCAGCATAAGGACCGCAGCTTCCTGATGAACCGTACGGAGATCCGCTGCGCCGAGTGCGATAGCCATCTCGGCCACGTCTTCAACGACGGCCCCAATCCGACGGGCTTGCGCTATTGTACGAACGGGACCGCGCTTGACTTCAAGAAGAAGTAGCCATTCGGCTGCGCCTCGCCCATAGAAAATTTGCTGACCTATGTTGGCCTGAGCCAGCTCGCCGCCAACCAGCTGCATTGATGCCCACTTGAACCGCCCATGTCGGCGTGTTCACTTGCGGCACGAATTTTGAGAAGATTGCAAAAAAAATGCCCATGAACAATCGATTTCCAAAGATTGCGCCGCCGCAAACGGAGCAGAGGCCACACGCCGACACGCGGCACAACATCACGCGTGTCGATGAATATGCCTGGCTGCGGGCTCAGAACTGGCAGGAGGTTTTCAAGAACCCTGCCGCCCTCGATCCGGCGATCCGTTCGCATCTCGAGGCCGAGAATGCCTATCAGACGGCGCTGATGGAGGATACGGCGGCGCTGCGAAAGACGCTTTTTGCCGAGATGAAAGGGCGGATCAAGGAGGATGATTCCTCCGTTCCGATGAAGGACGGGCCCTACGCTTACGGTTCCTCATTCAAGCTTGGCGGCGAGCAGCCGCGCTACTTCCGCATACCTCGCGATGGTGGCCCGGAGGAAATCATCCTCGACGGTGACCATGAAGCCGAGGGCAAGGCCTATTTCCGGCTCGGGGGCGTCGACCATTCGTCACACCACCGCCGCCTGCTGTGGGCATTCGACGACAAAGGCTCCGAGCTCTTCACGCTGCGCGTCCGCGATGTTGGCTCCGGCGATGACCTCGACGATCAGGTCTTGGAAACAGGCGGCTCAGGCGTGTGGAGCGCCTCGAACGATGGCTTCTTCTACACTCGGCTCGACGCTAACCACCGGCCCTCGAAGATCTTTTTCCACGACATTGGCATGGAAAGCAGCGGCGACCGGCTGATCTACGAGGAAGCTGATCCCGGTTTTTTCATGAATGTTGGCGGTACACGCAGCAACGAATGGATCTTCATTTCCATCAGCGATCACGAAACGTCCGAATATCGCATCTTGCCTGCCGACAATCCGCTGGCCGCGCCGCGCGTCGTTTCGCCGCGTGAAACCGGGCTGCAATACGACCTGGAGGAAGGCGGCGACGTTTTCTTCATTCTTACCAACTCCGACGGCGCGAAGGACTTCAAGATCGTCACCGCGCCCATATCCGACCCTTCCCGAGCGAACTGGCGGGACCTTGTTCCCCATGAGCCGGGACGGCTGATCCTGTCGGTCCTTTCGTTCAAGGATTTTCTGGTCCGGCTCGAGCGCAAGGACGGCCTGCCCCGCATTGTTGTCCGCGACCGTGCAAGCGGTGACGAACACCTGATTTCGTTCGACGAGGAGGCATTTTCGCTCGGCCTCTCCGGTTCCTACGAATACGACACCGACAACATGCGCTTCATCTATTCGTCGATGACCACACCCGCCCAGGTTTTCGACTACAATATGCGAAGCCGCGAGCGCGTTCTCCTGAAGACGCAGGAAGTTCCCTCCGGTCATGTGCCGGTAAACTATGTGACCCGCCGCCTGATGGCCCCTTCGCATGATGGTGAACTGGTTCCAGTATCGCTGATCCATCACCGCGATACGCCGCTGGACGGCTCCGCGCCCTGCCTGCTTTACGGCTATGGGTCCTATGGCATGGCGATCCCCGCCGCCTTCAATACCAATTGCCTGTCGCTTGTCGATCGCGGCTTCGTGTACGCGATCGCCCACACTCGTGGCGGCAAGGACAAGGGCTATTCCTGGTACGAGGACGGCAAGCGCGCGAAGAAGACAAACACGTTCCAGGATTTCATCGCCGCTGCGCGTCATCTGGTCGCCGAAAAATACACCTCGCATGATCGTATCGTCGCGCAAGGAGGATCCGCTGGCGGAATGCTCATGGGCGCAATCGCCAACATGGCGCCCGAGGCTTTTGGAGCTATTATCGCTGAAGTCCCTTTCGTCGACGTGCTGACGACAATGCTCGACGACACCCTGCCGCTGACGCCGCCGGAATGGCCGGAGTGGGGAAACCCGATCCAATCCGAAGCCGACTACCGCACGATCGCCGCCTATTCGCCGTTCGACAACGTTGCCGCCCTCGACTATCCGCCTATCCTTGCCGCCGCAGGCCTCACCGATCCGCGCGTAACCTATTGGGAGCCCGCTAAATGGGTGGCCCGGCTTCGCGCCCGCAAGGTCGGTGAAAATCCCGTTCTCTTCAAGATCAACATGGACGCAGGCCACGCGGGGGCATCTGGGCGATTTTCCCGGCTCGAAGAAATCGCCTTCACATACGCCTTTGCACTAAAAGCCACGGGAAAGGCGGGGGTCTGACACTGCGGCCAAAATTCCCTTACCGGACAGCGCAAAACATCAGCCTTCCGGCGTCTCGGGCCGGCGAGCCGGATATCCATTTGGGCGGGCAGGAACTGCCTTGAGATACGTCGCAATCGCGGCGCGGTCTTCAGGCTTCAGTTCGGCCATGTTCTTCTGCACGGCAACCATCGCGCCGCCGACCGTATCGAAATCCGGCGTGAAACCAGTTTCGAGGTAGCTGGCGATGTCGCCCTCGGACCAGTCCCCAATGCCGCCCTCGCCCGAAGTGATATTCGGAACGATCCCGTCGCCTTCAGCAGCGACCGCTCCCGCCAGCCATTGATCCTTCTTCAGGCCGCCGGTGAATTGGCGCGGCGTGTGGCATTCACCGCAATGCCCGGGACCTTCCACCAGATATTGTCCGGCCCGCACCTTGTCAGGCGCTGCATCACCGAGCGCGACAACCGGTTCGCCATTCAGGTAGAGCAGCTTCCAAAGGCCGACCCCGCGCCGGATGTTGAAAGGGAAGCCGAGCTTGTGCCCAGGCGCTTTTCCCTCCACCGCAGGCAATGTCTTCATGAATGCATGGAGGTCAGCGACATCTTCCGCTTTCATGCGCGCGTAGGAGGGATATGGGAACGCCGGGTAATAGTGTCTGCCGTCCGGCGAGACGCCGCGCATCATCGCATTGGCGAAGTCCTCGACTGTCCATGCACCGATGCCGTCTTCTGTGTGTGAAGAGATATTCGGCGCGACAAAGGTTCCAAACGGTGTCTTGAGTGCAAGACCGCCAGCCAGTTCGAACCTCGCATCGCCTTCCGATTTCGGGCGGGCATGGCAGGACGTGCAGCCCCCGATCCAGAAAATCCGCTCCCCCCTAGTGGCATCGCCCTTGCCCAACGCGGCAACCGTTTCGGCATCGAGACGTGCGGGAGCCGACAAATACCACAACGCCACGGCACCGACGCCACCCAGTAAGAGGATGGCGACGCCAAGTTTCGCACCCAGGCCCATAGGTCGGGCGTTATCCCTTCTTGATGCGATAAGTTTCGTGGCAGCCGCCGCAGTTCTTGCCGAGCGTTTCGAGCTGCACCTTCAGCGTATCGAGATCCTTCGCCGGGGCGGCAACCGCTGCTGCCGCATCGGCCTTGAATTTCTCCATCCTGGCCTTGAAGTCCGCCATATCTTCCCAGATTTTCGGTGAAGCAGTCGTCTCGCCGCCCTTGTCGCTTCCCGCGGGAAACAGAACGGCCACATCGATTTTTTGCGCGTTTTCGTTGAGCGTCGTCAAAGCCGCAAGAACGACTTCAGCATCGAAGGGCTTCTCGCCCTTGACGATCGGCGCAATCATGCCGGCCGCCTTGCCGTTGGACTTCATTATTGCCTGGCGGTCGGCGATCGGGTCCGCGAGCGCGGCAGTTCCGGCAAGCGCCAAGGCTGAGATGGCAAATATAAGCTTTCTCATGAAGTTCCTCCAAATTAGTCAAGGATAAGTACGACGGTACGTTAACGGCGCCATTGGAGCAGAAATTCCCTTGCGTCGCTTTCACGGTTTTGTGAATAGCGCCAACGCTTTACTGCCGCGTGCACGACAGGAGAGGCAGCATAGGGCCAACAAAAAAGGCCCCACACGCGTGGAGCCTTTTTGTCGAGAAAGCCGCTATTTTGCAGCCTTTTCATAGAGTTCCAGGACGTAGTCCCAGTTGATCAGATTGTCGACAAAGGCTTCGAGATATTTCGGCCGCGCGTTGCGATAGTCGATATAGTAGGAGTGCTCCCAGACATCGACGCCGAGGATCGGCGACGCGCCATGCACCAGCGGATTCTCGCCATTTGGCGTTTTGGAGATCGCGAGCTTGCCGTCCTTGACGGAGAGCCAGGCCCAGCCCGAACCGAATTGCGTGGTGCCCGCTGCGATGAAGTCGGCCTTGAACTTGTCGTAACCGCCGAGGTCGCTGTCCACCGCCTTCTGCAAAGTGCCCGGCAGCTTGCTGCCGCCGCCGCCCTTTTTCATCCACTTCCAGAAATGCTTGTGGTTGTAGTGCTGGCCGGCATTGTTGAAGAGCCCGGCATTCTTGCCGAACGATTGCTTGACGATCTCCTCCAGCGACAGCTTGTCCATCCCGGCTTCCGCGGCGAGCTTGTTGCCGTTGTCCACATAGGCCTTGTGATGCTTGTCGTGGTGGTATTCGAGGGTTTCCTTCGACATATAAGGCTGCAGGGCCTCGTAGTCGTAAGGCAGTTCCGGCAATTCAAAAGCCATGATCGTACTCCTCGTTGGCAAAAATCCGGTAATTTCTTCGCCGGACAAAATAGGTCCGGATCGTCTTGCGACAACCCCGGAATGAAGTTCTGGATTCCTATCTAGTTAATCATCCGGTGGAAGTCGAATGCGCCCACTCCCAATAGAGCTCGCGGGCACGCTTGGCCACTGGTCCCGGTTGCAGGTCGCGGTCTTCGATCCGTGTGACGGGAACGACCTTGGAGTGGTTGCCGGTGGAGAATATCTCGTCCGCTTCAAGGAAATCCTGAACCGAGAGTGTCCGTTCACTCGTCCTGAAGCCGTAGTCTCCGAGTAGGGAGATCGCCCGCGAGCGTGTGATCCCCGAAAGAAACGATCCATTCGCGGCGGGCGTGGCCACGTGACCGTCCTTAACGAGGAAGATGTTGGAAGTGCCTGTTTCGGCGACATTTCCCAGCATGTCGAGAACGAGAGCGTTGTCGAAGCCGCGCTTCTTTGCCTCAAGGATGGCGCGTCCATTGTTGGGATAGAGACAGCCGGCCTTCGCATTGGTCGGCGCTGTCTCGATCGACGGCCGGCGGAAGGACGAAACCGTTAGGGAAAATCCGGCCGGCGAGATCATGGGCGCTTCATAGAGGCAAAGGCAGAAACGGGTCGATGACGGGTCGGCCGGCACACCCATATAGCCACCATGCTCGGCCCAATACATCGGGCGGATATAGACGGCCGTCTTGCCATCGAATTTCTTCAAGCCATCCCACGTCAGCCCGACAATCTCCTCTACGGTCTTCGTGGACCGCAGGCCCAGCGCGATTGCGGAGGCGTTCACCCGTGCCGAATGACGGTCGAGGTCCGGCGCCACGCCTTCGAACCAGCGCGCACCGTCGAAGACGCTGGACGCCAGCCACATCGCGTGGGAGCGCGGCCCGATGAGCGGCACATTTCCCTCGTACCAGTCTCCGTCAACAAAGGTCCAGGTCGCCGATTGCGCCGCCGTCGTCAGAGTCATGGATCATTTCCGTTCGCTTGCGTGACAATGGAAAAGGCTTTGGCCGGCAAGGTCAACCGGCATTTGCCCAGCTGACGCTTGACCCTTCGTCGGTAGCTCATAAGAATTCAGATTGTCCAGTCATAGTTAATCGTTAAACCACAACCGGCCGCGGCGCTTTTCGGATCAGACGCGGGAAAAGCACCGGAAGAGCCGCGGCAAAGTCGAAAGGTCTCCATGCGTTATTCGGCCTATATCTTCGATGCATACGGCACATTGTTCGATGTTCACGCGGCCGTCAGGCGTCACGCCGCAGAGATCGGGCCGGATGGGCCGCTGTTTTCGGAGATTTGGCGCGCCAAACAGCTGGAATATTCCTGGGTGCGCACTTTAATGGGCACATATGTCGATTTCTGGCAGTTGACCGAGCAAGCGCTCGATTTCGCCTTCCGCAAGGTGCCCTCGGCGGATCCGAAATTACGTGCGCCGTTGCTCGACGCTTATTGGCATCTTGATTGCTATCCGGAGGTGCCGGCGGTCTTGAGGGCGCTGAAGAGCGGCGGGGCGCGGCTCGCTATCCTCTCGAACGGATCACCGGCGATGCTAGATGCAGCGGTGAGGTCTGCCGCTCTCGATCAGGTTCTCGATGAGGTCTTCTCTGTCGAAACCATCCGACGCTTCAAGACCGATCCGTCCGTCTATGACATGGTTACGACAAGCTGGCGTCTCTATCCGGACGCCGTCTCCTTCCAGTCCTCCAACCGGTGGGATGTAGCGGGCGCCGCCAAATTCGGGTTCCGTACAGTGTGGATCAATCGCGCCGACCAACCGGATGAATATAACGATTTGCCGCCGGACATCATCCTTCCTTCCCTTGACGGTCTGCTGACCGCTGCCTGAAATGGGTCAGGCAAGGCGTTGCCCAAATGCCACAACCGGACCGTGTCGTGACCACGCCACGCTTTCTCCTATTTGAGGTCTGAAACAACGATCGTATGTCGCGATCTCAATTAAAGCGACGCTCGGGCTTTCGGGCGCCCCAAATTTATTTTGAGCCAAGCAGGATCGCATGGAAAAGCAATCAGTATTCGCCGGGCTCAGCCGGCGCCAATTTCTTTCCCTTTCAGGCATGGCCGGAGCATCCGCCGCTCTTTCCGCCTGCACAACCAGTTATAATCGGGTGTCCGTGCCCGAGCCTGTGCCCGCTGGCTATTTCCGCGAGCCCAACCCGGCGGGGCCGTCGCTCGGCAGCTACTTGGAAACGTACCGGTCCGTCGTCGATGAAGGTTTTGAGCTCCCCGCCATTCCGGTCGAACAGATGGATACGCGTTTCCTGCGCCAGATTGTTCAGGACCCGACCGGCGAGACGCCGGGGACTGTGGTCGTGGATACGCAGAGCCACCACCTGTATCTGGTTCGCCCCAACGGCCAGGCCATCCGCTACGGCGTCGGACTCGGCCGCGCCGGCTTCGAATGGTCGGGACGCGCCATCATCCAGTGGAAGAAGAAATGGCCGCATTGGAAAGTGCCGCCCGAAATGATTGCGAGGAAGCCGGAACTGGCCAAATACAGCGTCGAGGCAGGCGGCATGCAGCCAGGGTTGGAAAACCCGCTCGGCGCCCGCGCGCTCTACATCTTCCAGAACGGCCAGGATACGCTCTATCGCATCCACGGCTCACCGGAGTGGGGGTCCATCGGCAAGTCGGTCTCCTCAGGTTGCGTGCGCATGATCAACCAGGATGTGATAGACCTCTACGATCAGGTTCCGAACCAGACCCCGATCGTGGTGTACTGACTATTCCAGCAGGGGGCGTCAGCAAGATCTAACGTTCGAGTATGGTCCTGAACCCACCGTAGATCATCCTCTTGCCGTCGAAGGGCATCGAGGAAGGATCATCCATTTTAAGCCGTGGGTCGGCCATGACCTTCTTATTGATCTCATCGCGCGCCTCCCGTGAGTCATAGGTGATCCATGAAAAGACGACTGTCTCGCCATCCTTCTGCTGGACCGCGCGAGGGAAGGAGGTGAGTTCGCCGTAGGGTACATCGTCGGCGAGGCATTCAACCACGGAAAGCGCACCGTGTTCCTTCCACACTTCGGCTGCCGTCTGCGCGGCTTTTTTGTACTCCTCGATCTTGTCGGTCGGCACGGCAACCACGAAACCATCAACATAGGTCATTGCGGGCTCCTTTCGTGTACTTGTGAGGTGAGCGTAACGAATGGGGCCAGTGGGGGTTCCGTGGCCCGCGCGTGCCAAGAGCCCCTACGCTCAAAATCCCTTCTTCAAGCTCCCAAGTATCCCCCGCACGAGCGCACGCCCGAGAGAGTTCCCGACAGAGCGCACAACGGACTTCATAGCGGCTTCGGCAACCGTCTGGCGGTTCGACACGCGTGGGCGGGGCGACGTCCGGCGGCTGGATCGGTCCTCCTCGCGGTCATCATCGCCAAAGCCCGGGATTGTCCAGCGTGTGCGGCCGCTCTCCTGCTGTTCGCGTTGCTGGGCTTCATCTTCGGCGTCAGCCGCCTCATTCGTGCGCTTCTGCAGGGTCTCGAAAGCGGATTCGCGATCGACGGTCTCGTCGTACTGACCGGCAATCGGGCTTTCGTTGATGATGCGAGCACGCTCGGTGTCGGTGACTGGCCCAAGACGCGAACAGGGCGGGCGGATCAAAGTGCGCTGAACAACAGACGGCACGCCCTTTTCCGCGAGCGTGGAGACCAGCGCTTCACCGGTGCCGAGCTCGGTGATTGCATCGGCGCAGTTAAAATCCGGATTTGGGCGGAACGTGTCGGCCGCCGTCCTGACGGCCTTTTGCTCGCGCGGCGTATAGGCGCGCAGCGCGTGCTGGATACGGTTTCCGAGCTGAGCAAGTACGGTTTCCGGAACATCGAGCGGGTTCTGCGTTACGAAATAAACGCCGACGCCCTTGGATCTGATCAGGCGCACGACCTGTTCGACACGGTCGATCAGCGCCTTCGGTGCATCGGAGAAGAGGAGGTGGGCCTCGTCGAAGAAGAAGACCAGCTTCGGCCGTTCCGGGTCGCCTACTTCCGGCAATTGCTCAAAAAGCTCGGACATCAGCCAGAGCAGGAACGTCGCGTAGAGACGCGGATTCATCATCAGCCTGTCAGCGGCGAGGACGCTGATAGCCCCGCGCCCGTCGCGGGTCGTCCGCATAAAATCGGAAATCTTCAAAGCCGGTTCACCGAAGAAGAAGTTTCCGCCCTGTTGTTCCAGCACGAGAAGCGTGCGCTGGATGGCCCCCACCGACGGTTTTGTTACGTTGCCATAGCGGGCAGAAATTTCGTCGGCGCGATTGGCAATGTTGGACAGGAGTGACTGCAGATCCTTCATGTCGAGGAGCAACAGCCCCTCTTCGTCCGCGATCTTGAAGGCGATGTTCATGACGCCTTCCTGCGCATCGGTCAGGTTCATCAGGCGCGAAAGAAGCAACGGTCCCATCTCCGAGACAGTGGCTCGGATGGGATGGCCCTTCTCGCCAAACAAATCCCAAAAAATGACCGGGAATTCCTGGAAATCATACGGTTCGAACTTTACCTGCTCGGCGCGCTTGACCAGAAAATCCTTCGCTTCGCCGGTTGCGGCTATGCCCGAGAGATCGCCTTTAACGTCGGCAGCGAAAACCGGCACGCCGGCATTCGAGAACCCTTCCGCCAGGACCTGCAGCGAGACCGTCTTGCCGGTACCCGTAGCGCCGGTGATCAGGCCGTGACGGTTGCCATACTTAAGCAGCAGCTCTTCGGGTTGCTGATAGCTGTCGTCAGGCTTTCGACTGGCTCCGATGAAAATGCTGCTGTCTGCCACGGGCTAAATCTCCGGCGAATAGGTTGGTTCAAACCATGCGGCGCGCCGCGGCCCGACGTATAGCTGCGCCATTGCCGAGCGACAATGGCGCTTAGCAAGACAGTCTCGAATGGGAGAGCGCCTTTTCGAACTCTGCGTTATTCCATCTGGACGTTTGCGTCGCGGACAACCGGCGTCCATTTGGCCAGCTCCGCCTTCACATGGGCTGCAAGCTCTTCGGGCGTCGAACCGACGATCCTGGCGCTGAACTCCTTCAGCCGTTCGGCGACTCCCGGATCGGCGAGCGCCTTCTTCGCCGCCTCGTTCAGCCGTGCAACGACGGGCGCCGGTGTGTTCGCCGGAGCAAAAAGCGCATTCCATGTGTAGGTCTCGTAACCTGGGATGCCGGATTCGGCGATCGTCGGAATATCGGGGAAGGATTCCGCGCGCTCAACCGTGGTGACAGCCAGGGCACGCAGCGTCCCGGCCTTTATATGCGCCGATGACGAGGGAAGGTTGTCGAACATAATCGGCACCTGGTTGCCGATCACATCATTCAACGCCGGTCCGGATCCCTTGTACGGTATATGCTCCATGCTTACGCCACCCATGGCCTTGAACAGCTCCCCGGAAAGGTGAAGCGGAGTCCCGTTGCCCGATGAGGCGTAGCTGTACTGATCGGGCGAAGCCTTCAGCAGCGCCACCAGCTCAGCCACGGTCTTTACCGGAAGCTGCGGATTGACGACGAGCACGTTCGGCACGACGACGAGCAGCGAGACCGGCGCGAAATCCTTTTCGGGGTCATACGGCTTGGTCTTGAGGATCAGTGGATTGAGCGCATGCGTGGCGACCGTTCCCATCAGGATCGTGTAGCCGTCAGGCTCCGCACGCGCGACATTGTCCGCGCCCAGATTGCCGCCGGCGCCGGCCATGTTCTGTACAATCACCTGTTGGCCCAGATCTTCCGACATTTTCTCGGCGACAACGCGCGCCACGAGATCGGTCGAACCACCCGCGGCAAACGGGACAACCAGAGTGATCGGACGATCGGGAAACGTCTGCGCGAAGGAAGGCAACCCAATCGCCATCGTCGCCAAAAGGGAAAGCCCGAGCGCCATGCTCGCGCGCCGTGTCAACGTGGCAAGTGTCATTTCTGGTCTCCTCCTGCAGAATTCGATCGAGCGGAATATTGCCGGCCCTTCTGATCAAGCCGACGTCAAAGGAATTAAGGGGCCGATTCCACGTTGGCAAGGTTTCGCCGCACAGACCGTCGCCGCCGATATGAAGATACCCGCGATGGTTTGCGCGACCTGGTTGGGGGCTGCCGACCGAACAAGGCGTTGAAGCTGTTCAGATCCCTATCCGACCGTCTGGACCGTCATACGGATGTTTGTCGAAATTGGCATCTGTAGGTCGTTGTCTGGCAACAATTTTAGATACAACCAAAGCTAGATATTCTTCACGAACTCAACCACACCTTCACCAAGTTTCGCTCAAACTGCGGCCCCAATGGCAGATCACCTTTCGCTCAATACTTGAGCCGAGGGAGAAATTTATGCCAGCTGCCGTACGTATGCTGACGGCGCGTCTGCTCGCGTCAGTCGTATTCGCCGCTCCTGCCGCGTCGTCCTTTGCCGCGCAACAAGGTGAACCGGAACGCATCGAGATTGCGTTCGTTCTCGACACAACCGGGTCGATGGCCGGGCTTATAGACGGCGCGAAGCAAAAAATTTGGTCTATCGCCAACACCGTCGTGGATATCCTCCCTGACGCCGAAATCCGCATGGCGCTGATCGGCTATCGGGACCAGGGCGACGACTATGTGATAAAGTCCTTCGACATGAGCGCCGACTTGCAAGGGCTCTATGGCAATCTCACTCGCTTCGAGGCCGACGGGGGTGGTGATACGCCCGAATCCGTGAACGAGGCATTGGATGCCTCAGTGCGAAAACTCTCATGGAGCAAGGATACGGGGCATCCGCCGGATCGTATTCCTGGTCGGCGACGCGCCGCCGCACATGGACTACGAAAACGCGCCCAAATATCCGGAGGTTCTGCGAACGGCGGACGACAAGGGCATCATCGTCAACGCTGTGCAGGCAGGCGACGATCCCGACACGCGAAACATCTGGAAGGACATCGCGCAGCGCGGTGGCGGTCGCTATATCCCGATCCCACAAGATGGCGGCGAAATTGTCGTCATTGAAACTCCGTATGACAACGACATTATCGAACTTCAGCAACGCATCGATCGCACCGTGATCCCCTATGGCGGCTACGAGAAGCAGGCGGAAGTGCGGACCAAGATGGCAGAAAAGGCTGAAGTCGCGGCGCCCATAGCTATCGACAATTCCAGTTTTTACTCGAAAAGATCCTCCGCCAAGGAGGTCATCACCGGGGGCGGCGACCTTCTCGCCGATATCCGCAACGGCACGAACACGCTGGAGAAAATCAAGGACAACGAGCTTCCCGATGCGTTTCGAAACAAATCCCTTGCCGAACGAAAGGCGCTGGTCTCCGAGAAAATAGCCGAGCGCAGCAAGCTCGATGATGCGATGGCAGC
The DNA here is from genome assembly GCA_963735385.1 of uncultured Alphaproteobacteria bacterium. Lineage (GTDB taxonomy): Bacteria > Pseudomonadota > Alphaproteobacteria > Rhizobiales > Rhizobiaceae > CAVTKY01. Next base: position 160,415 of record CAVTKY010000015.1, read on the forward strand.
CGCAGCCGGAAAAGAACTCGTTTGACCGCGCGGTCGCAGACACGCTGAAGCAGCAGCTTTAGCCCAGTCGCGACCCGGGTCCGGGACTGTTCAATAGGCGTTGCCGACCCGTCGGAAGACCGCTCAAAGCGCGGGAGATCGTGCTGCGCATCGGATCCTCGGGGAATGCCACGTCGCGGGATGGCTCGCTTGATATTCCGGGCGTGGCACGCCCAAGCTCGACGTAGTGCAGGCATCGCTCCCCAACGCGGCACTGCCACATCGGCTTCCGAATCTTGCCGCAAAAAAATACCGCGACTGATATACTCAGGCGGTCGCAATGCGCGTGGCGCATCAAGAAATTGCAGTCGAAGGGTTGCGGACGGGCCATAGCTTTGGCAATCCGATAGTCGGATGTTGTTCATGCTCGGAACGAGAGCGGCCGATCTCTAGGAGGAATGATGGACGCCGGCGCGGTATTCAAGGAAACAGCCTTCCCTCCCTTCGATCGAAACCAGTGGCGGGTGCTTGCAGAAAAGGCTTTGGCTGGCGCCGAGTTTGACCAGGCGTTGGTATCGCATACCGACGACGGCTTGCGCGTCGAACCGCTTTACGAGCGGTCACGCGGGGCGCGTCCGGCTCTCCGCGCCGACCCTGCCCAGCGCTGGTCAATCACGCAACGTCTCGACGATCCCGACCCAGCCCGCGCCAACAGTCAGGCCAAGGATGATATTGCCCACGGCGCCACGGGTTTGGCCCTGATTTTCGAAGGCGCTCCGAATGCATTCGGTTACGGTCTTCCCGCAAGTTCGGAGGCGATGTCCAAGGCGATCGATGGCATACCGCTCGACCAGGTCTATCTACGCATCGATGCTCATCCTCAAAGCCGCGCAACCATCGACTGGCTCGTCGGGCTTTTGACCGCGCGGCGGGCGGATCCGTCCAGGCTTCGCCTCTCTTTCGGCATCGATCCCGCAGCAGTGTTCGCCGGAACCGGCAGGCTGCGCATGTCGATCGAAGCACTGCAAGCGTCGATGCCTCAATCGCTTGCCCATTTCTTTGCACTTGGCGTTCCGGGCGTCCTGCTCGAAGCCGACGGGCGCGTATTTCACAATGCCGGCGCCACCGAAGCACAGGAACTCGGCGTCATGCTCGCGTCCGCCGTATCGCACCTGAGAATGTTTGAGGACGCCCGCCAACCGCTCGTTTATGCAGCGCCGCATATCGGCTTTTCATTGAGCGTCGACCAAGACCAATTTCTGTCCATGGCTAAGATCCGCGCCATGCGCAAACTCTGGACCAAAGCGCAGGAAGCCTGCTCGATCACACCTTCGGCGGCGACCGTCCATGCCGAGACCTCCTACCGGATGATGACCAGGAACGATCCGGAGACCAATATCCTGAGAACGACCATTGCTGGATTTGCGGCAGCGACTGGTGGAGCGGATTCGATCTCGATCCTGCCTTACACCATCGCCCATGGTCTTCCGGATCAATTCGCGCGGCGCGTCGCAAGAAATACGCTGCTGGTTATGGCGGGTGAAAGCAATATCGACTTCGTGGCGGATCCGGCAGGAGGCTCCGGCGGAATCGAGGCGCTGACGGACACGCTTTGCGAGGCGGCTTGGAGCGAATTCCAGCGTATCGAGAAAGAAGGAGGCGTTTTGACTGCCCTTGCCGAAGGAAAACTTCAGGCCCGCATTGCCGGTGCTCGAAGCGTCCGCGCGGACGCTTATCGCAAAGGGAAGCGCACGCTTGTGGGAACAACGCTCTACCCCCTCAAGGCGGAACGACCAGTGGCGACCCTTCCGGCCGACCTTCGCCCAGTCAGCGACGAAGGCGTGGCCTCCTGCGAGCGTCTGCCCGCCCTCCGGATCGACCAGGCGATACAAGGCCACGCATGATTCCTGATTTCACGACGGTGGCCTGGTCGGAGCCTAAGGCGCGGGAAGCCAAACCACGTTCGGACCACTGGCTTACGCCAGAAGGCATCCGCGTGAAGAGGCTATATAGCCAGGACGATCTCAAGAACCTGCCTTTTCTCGATACTTATCCGGGAGCTGCGCCATTCATCCGCGGCCCCTACCCTACGATGTATGTCCAGCAGGCCTGGACGATCCGACAATATGCCGGTTTCTCGACGGCGGAAGAGTCCAACGCTTTCTACCGACGCAATCTGGCTGCGGGGCAGAAAGGCCTTTCCGTCGCCTTCGATCTCGCCACGCACCGGGGCTATGACAGCGACCATCCCCGCGTTGCGGGCGATGTCGGCATGGCCGGTGTCGCAATCGATTCCATTCTCGACATGCGCCAGCTTTTCAACGGCATCCCGCTCGGCGAAATGACGGTTTCCATGACGATGAACGGCGCGGTTCTGCCGATACTGGCGCTCTATGTCGTCGCCGGCGAAGAACAGGGTGTCGCGCAGAAGGATCTCGCCGGGACCATTCAGAACGACATCCTGAAAGAGTTCATGGTGCGGAATACCTACATCTATCCGCCCAAGCCTTCGATGCGGATCACGTCCGATATTATCGGCTACACGTCGCGGCACATGCCGAAATTTAACTCCATCTCGATTTCCGGCTACCACATCCAGGAGGCAGGCGCGACCGTCGACCTGGAGCTGGCTTATACGATCGCGGACGGAATTGAATATGCGCGCGCCGGCGTCGCGGCCGGCCTCGACATCGACAAGTTCGCACCCCGGCTGTCGTTTTTCTGGAACGCCGGGATGAACTTCTTCATGGAGGTCGCCAAACTGCGCGCCGGCCGTCTGCTGTGGGCCACGCTTATCCAGAAGAATTTCGCGCCAAAGGACCAGCGTTCGCTCTCGCTGAGGGCGCATTGCCAGACATCCGGCTGGTCGCTGACGGCTCAGGATCCTTACAACAACATCATCCGCACCATGATCGAGGCGATGGCGGCGACACAGGGGCTGACCCAGTCGTTGCACACCAATTCTTTCGACGAGGCACTGGCGCTGCCGACCGACCATTCCGCGCGCATCGCCCGCAACACCCAACTGATCCTGCAGAAGGAATCCGGCACGACCCGGATCATCGATCCATGGGGCGGCTCAGCATTCGTCGAGAGGCTGACCCACGATCTCGCCGTCCGGGCCATGCAGCATATCGAAGAAGTCGAGAGCCTGGGCGGCATGGCGGCCGCCATCGAAAAGGGCATTCCGAAGATGCGCATCGAGGAGGCCGCGGCCCGTACCCAGGCGCGCATCGATTCCGGCTCGCAGCCGATGATCGGGGTCAACGCATTTCGCCCCGAAAAGGATATCGAGGTCGACGTCTTGAAGGTCGACAATGCCGAGGTCCGTGCCCGCCAGCTGTCGAAATTGCAGCAACTGAAAGGCACGCGCGACGTCGCGTCCGTGGAAAGCGCGCTCGATGCTTTGACGAAGGCGGCCCACGGCGACGGGAATCTGCTGGAGTTCGCGATCCGCGCCGCCAGAGCCAAGGCGACGGTCGGCGAGATTTCGCTCGCGCTCGAAAAAGCGTTCGGTCGCCATGTCGCCGAAGTGCGCACGATTTCCGGCGTGTACCGCAAGGAAATCGGAGACAATCCGATCGTCGAACGCGTTCAGGACAAGGTCGCGGCCTTTGAGCGGCAAAAGGGCTCGAAACCGCGCATACTGGTCGCCAAGATGGGCCAGGACGGCCATGATCGAGGCCAGAAGGTTATCGCTACCGCTTTCGCCGATCTTGGCTTCGACGTGACAGTGGGCGCGATGTTCCAGACGCCTGAAGAGATCGCACGGATCGCTGCTGAGCATGATGTGCACATCGTCGGCGCATCGTCACTTGCCGCGGGTCATCTGACGCTTATCCCGGAGCTCAAGCACGCTCTGAAGAAGCTCGGCCGCGACGACATCATCATCGTGGCGGGCGGCGTCATCCCACCGCAGGACTATGACAACGTGCTGGCGGCCGGCGCCAGCGAAATCTTCCCGCCTGGTACAGTTATTCCGGAAGCGGCGGAGCGGCTGGTGGATGGGTTGCTGGGCATGGTATGATGGCCTTCCTCAATAGTTATAATTTTTGTTGTAACAATCGACTCTTCGGTGTTATAATCTACGTTGCAACATGAGGATTAAGCTATGAATACGGTCGTTCGCAAAATCGGCAATTCCGAAGGTGTGATTATCCCCAAGGAGATATTGGAGCGAATGAACCTAAAGGCGGGCGATAGCCTTACCTTGGTCGAGCGTAACGGTGTTCTTGAGTTGTTTCCTTCAACGGCCGACCTTGCGGAGCAACTCGAAGCTGCCCGCGAGGGGATGGCCCGATACCGCGTGGCGCTCCGGGAACTGGCAAAGTGAGCCAATGGAAAAGGCTCACGCGAGAGGCCATTGAAATCATTCACCACGAGCAACTTCGCGAGCACGGCGGACTAGCCGGAATCAAGGATGAGAACGCATTGGAAGCTGCCATAGCGCGGCCTCAACACAAGGCGAACTACGCTGATCCCGATATCTATGAACTCGCGGCGGCGTACCTTTTCGGCATCGCGCGAAATCACCCATTTTCCGATGGATACAAGCGAACAGCCTTTCTTGCGGCTTACGCGTTTCTTCGAATCCACGGGCAACAGTTGATAGCCACGGAAGCGGAGGTCATCGCGTTCGTTTTGGATGTCGCTGCGGGCGAAATTGATGAAGAAGGAATAGCCAGGTTTCTGAGGGACTACACTGACCCCATCAGGGCAACCCGCTGATGGATCTACCCGCGTTATCCTGCGCCCAGCGCCACGATCTCCCATTCCTTGCCGTTGACGGTGGCAATGTCGCCGACCGACTTGCCGAACAGGGCAATCGCCATCGGCGAGGCATGGGAGATCTTGCCATGCGCCGCGTCGGCTTCGTCCTCGCCGACGATCTTCCAATTGTGCTTCAGCCCATCCCCGTTTTCGATCGTAACGGTCATGCCGAAACGCACGACGGAGCCTTCCGGGTCAGGCGTGGAAAGCTCGGCATTCTCCCGCCTTGAATTCCAGTAGCGAAGATCGCGCGAAACAAGCGCGATCCGCTCGCGGTTGCCCTCGGCCTCAGCCTTGGCGAGTTCCGCGCGCAACGCGCCGACCTCCGCATCAATGATAGCCAGTCCGTCTTTCGTGACCAGATTGCGATGCTGGCTGACCGGCCGCTCGCCAATGTCGGCGATCGCGTTCTCGCTCTCGTCCTCGCGTGTGAAAGCTCTGCTCATTCTCGAAATCTAGGGCCAGGCATCCGGTTTCACAAGACGTTTAGCCGGTCTATCAACCATCGGATGATGCAAGGAGGATGCCACCGCCCCAATTCAGCCGCGGACCAGCGGAAAAGCACGCAAAAACGCCGGGACTCACACCAGTGGCCCGGCAGGCCTGAGGCTGGCCACCTCTATGCCGTTCCAGTTCCGCAAATGTGGCCGCGCCATGGCGGCGAGCTTCGCGGACAGATCGTCGTCCCGTTTGAAAAGCGTGGCCAAGATTGAAGTGATCGCTACCTCGGATGCTCTGGTCGTTCCGTCCTCGCATTTGAGCGCAATGCCCAGCCCGAATTCGGGTAGCGCCGCACAAAAGACGCCCTCAGCTCCTGTTTTCACGAAAATCCGTCCTGGCGCCTCGCTCATCAGGTTCGTGCAGGCGCGGCTGCTTCCCGCCACATAGAACGGTTCCGCCATGCAGGCGGCCAGCAGGCGCTTTGCCGCCTTCGCGCGTTCCTGGCCCAATCCATTCCCGGTCACCATACGCGCGAACCCCTTGGCGAGGTCCCGAAGCGGCACCGCATAAGTGGGAATCGAGCAGCCATCGATGCCGCTGTTTTCAGCGGCGTGACGCGCGCCGGTCACGCCCTCCATTGTGTCCCTGACAATTTCCTGGAACGGATGCTCATATTTCACGTAGCCGCGACGCTCGATCCGTTCATGGCAGCACACGCAAAGAAAGCCGGCATGCTTGCCGGAACAGTTGTTGTGGAGCGCGGTCGGTGCACCGCCGGACTCCGCGAGCGCTACCATCGCACCCTGGTTGGTAGGCCAATGCGCCCCGCATTCGAGCGCGGCTTCATCCAGCCCGGCTCTTCCGAGGATCGCCCGCGCAAGTGCAGTATGCTCAACCTCGCCGGCGTGGGAGGCGCAGGCGAGCGCCAGTTCCTTGTTGCCCAGCCCATAGGCATCGGCTGCACCCGTTTCGATGAGCGGCAGTGCCTGGATCGCCTTCACGGCAGAGCGGGGAAACACCGGGCGATCGATCTCGCCGATCTGCATGACCACAGCACCGTCACCATCCACAACGACGACTGAGCCGCGATGCTCGCTTTCAACCATATCGCCGCGAAGGACTTCCACGAGAACGGGATTTTTCAAGCCATCACCACTGATTGAACCAGATATCGGACCATATCCCTATCACAGGATGAGCATCCGATGCGCGCTCGGAGCGGGATTTAATCGTCGGCGGACAAAATCCGCCTTTCGCCGCAGTTCACCCGCCGCCAATAATACCGGCGGACAAGAACCCGCCGTCCACCGCAAGAGTATGACCGTTGATGTAGCTTGCCTCTGGCGACAGCAGGAAGGCGATCGCTGCAGCGACCTCCTCCGAATTCTCCGTAGCGCCCCTGCGGCACATGGCCAAGCCACAGGCGGCGGTCTTCCGATGTATGGAGCTTCGCGACCATAGGCGTCTGGATCGGCCCCGGCGCCACGCAGTTCACACGAACGCCCCGGTTCCCGAATTCCAGCGCCAGAACCTCGGACATTAGTTTCACGCCAGCTTTGGACGCACCGTACGCGGTGCGGCCACGATTTGCCCGCAGCCCAGAAACTGAACTCATGTTGACGATAGAGAGCGTGGCCCCCATCCGCTCCAGGGCAGCTTTCGAGCAGATGAAAGTCCCGACGACGTTGATGTCCAGAATTTCTCGAAAGAGCTCCGCGCTGGTCTCCTCCGCCGACAGGTCGCGTGCAATGCCTGCCGAGTTGACCAAGCCACCGATAAGGCCAAGTCGATCAACGGCTTGATCGAAAGCGTCGGCCACCTCCTCCTCGTCGGTGATATCGGCCTTCAGAAAGATCGCATTCTCACCTGAAAACGTATCCTCGACCCGCGCGAGCGCATCTTCATCGGCATCGATAATGGCCACCGGCCAACCGTCGTCAAGGAGGCGCTCGGCGACCGCACGACCGATTCCCGAAGCGCCACCCGTCACGACGGCGGAATGCTTCATTTGATCCGTTCCAGGATCGAAACGTAGTTGGCGACGGCAGCGCCGCCCATGTTGAAGATGCCGCCAAGTTTGGCATCGGGAACCTGAATGCCACCGGCCTCACCTGTCAGCTGCATGGCGGTAAGCACATGCATCGAAACTCCAGTGGCGCCTATGGGATGGCCTTTGGCCTTCAGACCGCCGGAGGGATTGACCGGAAGCCGGCCATCCTTTGCAGACTGGCCTTCGAGCGCCACCTTGGCCCCCTCGCCGCGCTTAGCCAGTCCCATTGCCTCGTACTCGATCAGTTCCGCAATCGTGAAGCAGTCATGCGTCTCGACGAAGGAAAGATCGTCCAGCGTAACACCGGCTTCCTTCAACGCGCGCGTCCAGCCTTCCTCGCACCCTTCGAAGAGAAGGATGTCGCGCTTCGACATCGGCAGGAAATCCTGAACGTGCTGGTTCGCGCGGAATGCTACCGCGCGTTTCATCGCAAGTGCGGTCGACGTATCCGCGAGCACCAGAGCTGCCGCACCGTCGGAGACCAGCGAGCAATCCGTGCGCTTGAGCGGACCGGCGACAAACGGGTTCTTCTCGCTCTCCTGCCGGCAGAAGTCGTAGCCCAAATCCTTGCGCATCTGTGCGTAGGGATTCTCGACGCCGTTTTTATGGTTCTTCGCCGCGATTGCCGCCAGCGCGTCCGACTGATCGCCATAGCGCTGAAAATAGGCATGAGCGATATTGCCGAATACGCCTGCGAAGCCGGCGGGAATCTCGCTGTCCTCCGGCAGATAGGACGCGCGCAAAAGGTTCCGGCCGATCTCGGGACCGGGCGTGGTGGTCATCTGTTCCGCTCCGACCACCAGCACGATGCGCGAGGCACGCGCGTCGATCGCACGAATTCCCTGCCGGACGGCCGCCGAGCCCGTGGCGCAGGCATTTTCAACGCGCGTCGCCGGCTTGAAGCGTAGCCGGTCATCCGCCTGCAACACCAGGCTCGCGGTAAAGTCCTGCGGAGAGAAGCCGGCATTGAAGTGGCCGAGCACGATCTCGTCGACGTCCTCCGGGCCGATTCCCGCATGTTCCATGGCGTCTCGCGCCACTTTGACGATCATCGTCTCCAGCGTTTCGCCTTCCAGTTTGCCGAACCGGGAATGCGCCCAACCAACGATACAAGCTGTCATTTACCGTCTCCGTCTTCCGGCAGCCTATCACGCGAACCCGCGCATGGCGCAAGGATTTATCATCATTCACGTATGGGTAACCCTGGGCGCCCACAAGGCTTCGCCATCTCCAAACAGGACAGAACTTTTTATTGATTGATCAGTCAATCAAAAATAACCTGCGGTTAGGAGGCAGCGAAATGCCGAAGGTTGGAATGGAGGCACTGCGCCGGAAGGCGCTGATCGACGCGACGATTCTGACAATCGGCGAGCGCGGTTCGCTTGACGTCACCATGTCCGAGATCGCTGGCCGTGCCGGTGTGTCTTCCGCCCTCGCCCATCACTATTTCGGCGCCAAGGACGAACTGCTGCAAGCGACGATGCGGCATATTCTGGCCGAACTCGGCCGGGATACGCGCATGGCGCTACAGGCCGCAGGCTCCAGCCGAGCGCGCGTGTCAGCGGTCATCGCCGTCAACTTTTCCGAAAAGCAGTTCCGGCCAGAGACCATCGCGGCCTGGCTCGCATTTTATGTCGAAGCTCAGAAGTCACCCGAACTGCGCCGCCTGTTGCGCGTCTATGCCCGACGGCTCCATTCGAACCTGATGAGCGGTCTCACCGGTATGATGGCGCATCGCGACGCCGAGCGCGCCGCGGAAGGGATCGCCGCTCTCATAGACGGCCTCTACATCCGCCGTGCCCTGAAGGACGGCACCCCGAACGCGGAGAGCGCGGTCGCGCTCGTCGAGGACTATCTCGCAACCAAACTCACACAGAAGAGCTGATGAACGCCCGCCCCAACATTCTCATCATCATGGTAGACCAGTTGAACGGTACCCTGTTTCCGGATGGCCCGGCAGACTTCCTTCATACGCCGCATTTGAAGGCCTTGGCAGCGCGTTCGGCGCGCTTCACAAACAACTACACCGCTTCCTCGCTGTGCGCGCCCGGTCGCGCCTCCTTCATGAGTGGCCAGCTGCCGTCGCGTACGCGCGTCTACGATAACGCCGCCGAGTTCGCTTCCGACATCCCGACCTACGCGCATCATCTGCGTAAGGCGGGATATTACACCTGCCTGTCCGGCAAAATGCATTTCGTCGGCCCAGACCAGCTGCACGGCTTCGAAGAGCGGCTGACGACGGATATCTACCCCGCCGATTTCGGCTGGACTCCAGACTACCGCAAGCCCGGCGAGCGCATCGACTGGTGGTATCACAATCTTGGCTCGGTCACGAACGCGGGAATCGCCGAAACGACCAATCAGTTGGAATATGACGATGAGGTCGCGTTCCATGCGGTCCAGAAGCTTTATCAGCTTGCCCGGACCTCCACCGACGACAACCGCCAGCCTTGGTGCCTGACGGTTTCCTTCACGCATCCGCACGACCCCTATGTCGCCCGGCGGCAGTATTGGGATCTGTACGAGGACTGTCCGGCGCTCGAGCCGGTGGTAGGTTTCATTCCGTATGACGAGCAGGACCCGCATTCGCAGCGGCTTTATCTTGCCAGCGACTATGCGAGTTTTGATATCACTCCCGAGCAAGTCCGCCGTTCGCGGCGCGGCTATTTCGCCAATATCTCATACGTAGACGACAAGGTCGGCGAACTGGTTTCGGTCCTGCAGCGAACCGGGATGCTTGACGATACGGTAATCCTCTTCTGCTCGGACCACGGCGACATGCTCGGCGAACGTGGCCTCTGGTTCAAGATGTGCTTCTATGACGGGTCAGTGCGCGTACCGTTGATGATCGCAGCGCGCGGCATCGAGGCTTGTCGCATCGATGCACCGGCGTCCAATCTGGACATACTCCCGACCCTTTGTGAACTGGCCGGAATCGAACTCGGCGGCATCGCGCCTTGGACGGACGGGCAGTCGCTATTGCCGGTACTTGCCGGGTCCGAGCGGTCAGCACCTGTTCTGATGGAGTACGCGGCGGAAGGGTCCTACGCTCCCATGGTGGCGATCCGACGGGGCCGTTACAAGTTCGTCCATTGCGAGATCGATCCGCCGCAACTCTTTGATCTGGAATCGGATCCCCTGGAGCTGACGAACCTCGCCGTAAACCCTGCCCAGGCCCGGCTGGTGGCGGATTTCATGGCCATGGTTCGCGCGCGCTGGGATCTGGCGGCGTTCGATGCAGCCGTGCGCGAGAGCCAGGCACGTCGCTGGGTGGTCTATCCGGCGCTGCGCAATGGCGCTTATTACCCTTGGGATTTCCAGCCGCTGCAGAAGGCATCCGAACGCTACATGCGCAACCATATGGATCTCAACATCCTGGAAGACAGCAAGCGCTTCCCGCGCGGAGAGTAGTGGGCATGTACGAGGCAGACTTCGTCATCGTCGGCTCAGGTTCCGCAGGCTCCGCGCTGGCAGCCCGGCTCTCCGAGGACGGCCGCAATTCGGTGATTGTCATCGAATATGGCGGCACGGATTTTGGACCGTTTATCCAGATGCCGGCGGCGCTGTCCTTTCCCATGAACATGAGCCGCTATGACTGGGGGTTCTCCAGCGAGCCGGAGCCTCACCTGGGCGGCCGCGTTCTGGCGACACCGCGCGGGAAGGTGCTGGGCGGCTCGTCCTCCATCAACGGCATGGTCTATGTGCGCGGCCATGCCCGCGACTTCGATCATTGGGCCGACCAGGGAGCAGCGGGTTGGGCATTCGCCGACGTGCTCCCCTATTTTAAGCGCATGGAAACGGCGCATGGCGGCGAGGAAGGCTGGCGCGGCAGCGACGGGCCGCTTCACGTCCGGCCCGGCCGGCAGTGGAACCCACTCTACAAAGCGTTCGTCGAAGCGGGCCAACAGGCCGGCTTCGAAACGACGCCGGACTACAACGGGTCGAAGCAGGAGGGCTTCGGCGTGATGGAGCAGACCATTCATCTGGGACGCCGGTGGTCTGTCGCGAACGCCTATCTGCGGCCCGCTCTCAAACGCAAAAACGTCAGTCTGATCAGCGGCTTCGCGCGCCGGGTGGTGATCGAGAATCACCGCGCGGTCGGCGTGGAGATCGAAGCTCGTAAACAGATTCAAGTCGTTAAGGCACGACGTGAGGTGATTATCGCTGCTTCCTCGATCAATTCCCCTAAGCTTCTGATGCTCTCGGGCATCGGACCGGCTGCGCATCTCAAGGAGCACGGCATCGACGTCGTCGCAGACCGGCCGGGCGTCGGCCAAAACCTGCAAGATCACATGGAACTTTACATCCAGCAGGAATCCGTTCTGCCGATCACGCTCTATTCGAAGCTCAATCTGATTTCAAAGGCGCTGATCGGCGCGGAATGGCTGTTCTTCAAGACAGGCCTTGGCGCTACCAATCATTTCGAGTCCGCCGCGTTTGTCCGATCGAGGCCCGGCGTCGACTATCCGGACATACAATATCACTTCCTGCCGGTGGCAGTCCGCTATGACGGCAAGGCAGCAGCCAAGTCGCACGGCTTCCAGGCACATGTGGGACCGATGCGGTCGAAATCGCGCGGCGCAATTACATTGCGGTCTGCCGATCCCTCTGACAAACCAGTCATCCGTTTCAACTACATGTCGCACGACGAGGACTGGGCCGACTTTCGACACTGCATCCGGCTGACCCGCGAGATATTCGGCCAGAAGGCGTTCGATCCCTATCGCGGCAAAGAGATCTCACCGGGCGGCCATATGCAGACCGACGAACAACTCGACGATTTCATTCGCGAGCACGCGGAAAGCGCCTTTCATCCGTGCGGCAGTTGCAGGATGGGGAGGCGTGAAGACGAAATGAGCGTGGTCGATCCGGAATGTCGCGTTATCGGCGTCGACGGGCTACGGGTCGCCGATTCTTCGATCTTCCCGCGCATCACCAACGGCAACCTCAATGCGCCGTCGATCATGACCGGCGAGAAGGCCGCCGACCATATTCTCGGCAAGCAGCCGCTGGCCCCGTCAAACCAGGAACCTTGGATCAATCCCCGCTGGCAGGTTTCGGATCGATAGCGCACTATTTGCCGTAGGCGTTGAGGCGACTAAGACAGTTTTTAGGCGGTCATGCTCTCGAATCGGAGCGCTGGTCGCATTCCAACCGGAGACGACAATGAAAGCGCAGCCGAAGGCATCGCATTATATCAACGGCCGCTATGTCGAAGATGAACAGGGCGCTGCGCTGCCGGTCATCTACCCCGCGACCGGCGAGAGGATCGCCACGCTGCATTCGGCCACGCCCAACATTGTCGAATTGGCGGTTGAGGCTGCCCGCGAAGCGCAGCCGGCTTGGGCGCGGCTCAGACCAGTGGAACGCGGGCGCATCCTGCGCCGGGCCGCCGACATTCTGCGCGATCGCAACGCCGAACTGGCGCGGCTCGAAACCCTCGACACCGGCAAAGCCATCCAGGAAACGCTGGTCGCCGATGCGGCATCGGCAGCCGAGGCGCTGGAGTTCTTCGGAGGAGCGGTCGCGGCTTTCAATGGTGACTACATCGATCTGGGAGGATCGTTTGCCTACACCAGACGCGAGGCTCTCGGCGTCTGCGTCGGCATCGGCGCCTGGAACTATCCGATCCAGGGCGCCGGATGGAAATCCGCCCCCGCGCTCGCTATGGGCAACGCGATGGTATTCAAACCATCCGAGAACACGCCGCTTTCCGCACTTGCACTTGCCGAGATCTACTCCGAAGCGGGGTTGCCTGACGGACTGTTCAATGTGGTGCAAGGCTATGGCGATGTCGGAGGCGCACTGGCGTCACACCCGATTGTAGCCAAGGTCTCGCTCACCGGGTCGGTCGGCACAGGCAAGAAGGTGCTGGCTTTGGCCGGCTCACAGATGAAGCACGCTACAATGGAACTCGGCGGCAAGTCGCCGCTGATCATCTTCGACGACGCGGATGTCGAGAACGCGGTCGGCGGGGCCCTGCTCGGCAACTTTTACTCGACCGGCCAGGTTTGCTCCAACGGCACCCGTGTCTTCGTACAAAACGGCATCCGCGAGCGGTTTCTCGACCGCCTGATGGAGCGCACCAAGGCGATCCGTATCGGCGATCCGCTCGACCCGGACACGCAGATGGGGCCGCTGATCAGCAAGGCGCAGCACGAGAAGGTGACCGGCTACATCGCCATCGGCAAGGCCGAAGGCGCTACACTGCATTATGGCGGCCGGGTACCTGCGCTTCAGGGGTTCGAGGGAGGCTTTTTTGTCGAGCCGACGATCTTCACGGACGTGCAGGACGAAATGCGCATTGCGCGCGAAGAAATCTTCGGTCCTGTGATGGCTGTGCTTTCGTTTTCGGATGAAGAGGAGGTGGTGGCTCGCGCCAACGATACCGAATTCGGCCTGTCGGCTGGCATTTTCACGCGCGACCTTCCACGCGCCCACCGTGTCATCAGCGAGCTTCAGGCGGGCACCTGCTGGATCAACACCTACAATCTGGCTCCAGCCGAAATCCCATTTGGCGGAGCAAAGCAATCCGGCATCGGTCGTGAAAACTCGCTTGCCGCGCTGGCGCATTATTCGCAGCTGAAATCCGTCTATGTCGAGACCGGAGACGTCGCCAGCCCCTATTGAGGCTGCCCCTCTGTCTTGTCCAGGTACTGCATGAGCGCCGTTACGAGATGATAGAAGATGCTGGCGGGAACTTCCGTCGCCAGCGACCTGCCCCGCTCGTCGATCTGGTCGATCCAAAGTCCCTTCGGCGCGGGATCTATATGCCAGCGAAACAAGCGCTCGACGCGCGCTTCAATCTCAGGCTTCAGGTCGGGGCCTCCTGTCCCGTCGAGCGCGATCGCTGCCTTGATCGCTTCCGATTGCGGCCAGCTGCGCGAGATGCGGTCGAGGGGGAGGCCCTGCCGCGAAACGGCCGCATAAGCGAGCCCGGTAGCGCGGTTCAACCCGTTTGCAGTGGCCGACGCGTAGAGCTTGCGGGCGAAGGCGACCAGATCTTTCTGGCCGCTTTTGCCTGCAAAGTCGACGAGCAGAGACGCCCATTCGAAGTGGTGGCCGGGTTCGGTCCAGCCCCCCTTTTCGCCCGCGGCGGGGTGCCAGTCGTTATCGAAATATTCGCCAAGGGTCCAACTCTCAGCTTCGAAGAAGTGGCTGCGGAAGAGATCGATGATGCGTGCCGCGCGACGGAGATAGCTGCGGTCGCCCGTCAAGGTGTGCCAGGCGAGAAACGATTCAAGCAGGTGCATGTGCGGGTTCGACCGCCGCAGCCCGACACCGTCAGGCGTTTCGAGAAACCCGGTCAGGCGGGCATCTTCCAGATGGGCGTCCAGAAAATGGAAGGTCTCCTCTCCCAGTTTCAGCGCATCCTTGTGGCCAGCGCGATGCGCGTGCGCCAGGGCAAGCAGCACGCAGGAATGGTCGTAAGCATCCTCCGTCGGATCGGCGACGCTTCCGTCCACATGGAGCGTACGCACCCATCCGCCGCGATCCGTTCGTCCGTTGTTGGCGATGAAGGCAATACCGTGCTCGATCAACCGGTCGGCCGGTCCATCCCAGCCCCGCTCCTTGGCAACAGCGAAGGCATAGATCTGGCGCGCCATTGTGCGCATGCGTTTCGGCTTTTTCAGCGGCCGGCCGTCGAAACCCAAGGCCTCATGGAAGCCTCCCTGCGCGTCGTCGACGCCTGCGGTCGACCATAGCGGAAGCGTTTCTTCGAGCAGCCAATGTTCGACCCGCCTGCGCCAGGCGCCGTTGACGATGGCGCGATCATGTGCGGGCGTGAATTTTGTCTCGAGCCGGCCGCTCTTCTCCAACTGTTCGACAATCTTCTTGACGTTCTGGCTGCGGCTGACGGGCGCAACGAATGTGGCGTCCGGCGTCGAGACAATCGCCACGTCCTTCAGTCCGATCGCGGAAAGCAGCCGACCTTCACTCCGGAGGTAGGAATTCTCGCAATCTATCGCGACGACGTCGCCGATCACTACGTTGCCATCCTTGTCGGAGGGGCTGACATCGAGCAGTGATTGCCAGGATCCGAGGTCGTTCCACCGGAACGTAGCCGGCGCCATGGCAATATGACGCGCGCGCTCCATGATCGCATAGTCGATCGAGATCGATGGGATTTCCGTGTAACGATCGAGCGGCATATAGAGGCCTGATACCTCGGATACGGCCGCTTCATACGCCGCCTCCGACGCCACCCAAATTTGCGGTTGGAATTCCCTGAACGCGTCACGCATTGCGTCCGCGCGAAACAGGAAAATTCCGGTGTTCCAGAAGAAATTTCCAGCCTCGATATAGGCTTTGGCCTTTTCGATATCCGGTTTTTCGACAAAGCGTGACACGTCGTGGATGTCGCTCCCGCTGTTGGCCACTTCTATGTAGCCATAGCCGGTTTCCGGCTGACTTCGGCTTGATGCCGAACACGACCAGACGCCCGGCCGCTGCCGCTGGAGCACCCCTTTCAACCGTCTCCCAGAACTGGCGGTCGGTCGAAATTTCGTGATCGGAGGGAACGACCAGAACAAGCGCTTCTTCGTCGAAAATCGAGAGCGTTTGCAGTGTGGCGATCGCAACGGCAGCTGCGGTGTTGCGTCCGACCGGCTCGAAGATGGCGCCGCCGCCATTCAAATCCACCGACGCGATGTCGGCGCGCACACGCTCCGCATGCCGCTCCGACGCTATCAGGTAGATCGGCGTGTCGCCTGTCGGCCTCGCACCGAGGCGACGCAGCGTCTTCGCCAGCATCGAGCCATCGCCGGACAGATCGTGGAACTGCTTGGGATTGTCTTCACGGGACAACGGCCACAGCCGCGAGCCAACGCCGCCGCTCATCACAAAACTGACGATCCGATCTGCCATGACTTCGTTTCCGTCAGAACGTCTGGTTATAGGCGCCGACTTCGGGATTTCGGCGTATTATGTCATCGACTGCATCGAACATCTGCCGCCGTCGCTCGGAAGAGACAGGACTTTCAACGACCACGACGAGTTCAGGCTTGTTCGACGAAGCCCGCACCAAACCCCAAGTTCCATCTTCCGCTACAACGCGCACGCCATTGACGGTAACCAGGTCGGCGATCGGCTGGCCGGCAAAGACTTTTCCGTCCGCCTTCATCTTCTGAAATTCCGATACAACTTTCTCGACCACTCCGTATTTTACATCGTCACCACAATGCGGCGACATGGTCGGCGTTCCATAGGTCAAAGGCAAGTCGCGATAGAGGTCGGCCATGGTCTTCCCGGCGTTGCGATCCAGCATTTCGCATATCGCGACGGCAGTCACCAGGCCGTCGTCGTAGCCGCGCCCGATCGGCGGATTGAAGAAGAAGTGTCCTGACTTTTCGAAGCCGGCGATCGCTCCGAGTTCGGCAACGCGGCGTTTTATGTAGGAATGGCCGGTCTTCCAGTAGTCCGTCGATGCCCTGTTTTGCCTCAGCACCGGGTCGGTGATGAAAAGACCGGTCGACTTTATGTCCACGACAAATGTCGAGCCAGGGCGCAGCGCGGAGATGTCCCGGGCCAGCATAACGCCGACCTTGTCGGCGAAGATCTCATTCCCTTCATTGTCTACCACGCCACAGCGGTCGCCGTCGCCGTCGAAACCCAAGCCGATATCCGCACCGGTCTCCAAGACCTTGTCGCGAATGGCATGCAGCATCTGCATGTCTTCGGGGTTGGGATTGTAGCGCGGAAAGCTGTGGTCGAGTTCTGTGTCCAGCCGAATCACATCGCACCCGATGCGTTCGAGCAAGTCCGGTGCGAATGCGCCAGCCGTGCCGTTTCCGCAAGCCGCGACGACCTTCAGCTTGCGCGCAAGTTTCTTCCCCGCCGCCAGATCGTCGAGGTAAATCTCCCGGAAACCGTCCACGAAGGCGTAAGAGCCGCCGCCAACCAGGTCAAAGTCGCCTTTCAGCACTATTTCCTTCAAAGCATTCATCTCGTCCGGACCAAAGGTGAGCGGGCGCTCCGCTCCCATCTTAACGCCGGTCCAGCCGTTCTCGTTGTGCGACGCCGTCACCATCGCTACCGACGGAACATCCAGCGCGAACTGGGCGAAATACGCCATCGGCGACAGTGCGAGGCCGACGTCCTTCACGCGCGCCCCAGCTGCCATGAGTCCCGATACGAGCGCGAGCTTGATCGCCATCGAATAGCTGCGAAAGTCGTGGCCGGTCACGATATCCGGGCCTACCCCCAGCCTACGGATCAGCGTGCCAAGCCCCATTCCGAGGGCCTGAACACCGATAAGGTTGATTTCCGGTTCCTTGGTCGAGTTTGGATGCCCAAACCACCAACGCGCATCATATTCACGAAAGCCGCTCGGCTTCACGAGCGCGCGGGTCTCGAATGCGTAGGAGTTCGGCCGGGCGTCGCCGACGGGTTTCAGCGTCAAGGAACAATCTCTCCAGCGGGCGGGAATCGCCAATTCGACAATAACTGCAATGGCTTACTTACGCACTAACCTATTCCGGCAAGGTCCGCGCCAAGCGGCATCGAAAAGCATATCGCGATTTTGCGAAACCTATGCTTTTTGATGTGGTCGGCCGACCATTCGTGCTTGCAGTGCGCATGGCGGGCAGCTATAAGCCCGGCGGTCTGGTCGCGGAGTGTAGCGCAGCCTGGTAGCGCACATCGTTCGGGACGATGGGGTCGCAGGTTCAAATCCTGCCACTCCGACCAGAAAATCAAAGACTTAGCTAACATTTCGAGGGCGGCCGGCTTAGCGAAGCGGCAGGTGCCTGTCTTCCCGACATCCACAGGCACAAAATTTTGATTAGGCGAATGGGTGCCCGTGCCGCTACTCTTCCTCCACCGACAACTCGGGAGACGTGGCATGAAAACAATTCTCCTCGCAGCTGCAGCCCTCGGCCTTTCAGCAATTGGCGCGGCCGCTGATTGCCCCGGACATACGAAACAGGTGCTGGCCTCTACGGTGGACGATCAAACCAAAACGGCAAGCGTCGAAAGCACTCAGACCCCGACAAGCACTGAAATGCCCGTGATTGTCGAGGAAGATCAAGAGGCCGAAGCGGAATAGCTGACGCCACGCACAAAAGCATGGTCCCCGAACCGAAGGTCAGCGAAGCAAAAAGTGCGCAGCGGTTCGGAAAGATCATGCGAAATCAAAGAGCTAGAGCGCGGTGACGACTCCCATTGAAATCATCGCACTCTCGTAGTGCAAAGCGCGAGCAGAACTCGACGATCTCAACCCACGCTGCGGGCTGGCGTGCGTCGCTCAGCAGCCATCACTTTCTCCGCCGCTGCCATCATCAACGGGCCGACGCCCTTTGAATCGTCGGCGACAATCTCTTCCGTCAGGTAATAGGCGGGAGTGCCGTCCCGATAGCGTCCGCCATGGCCTCCAAGGCCGGCAACATGGCAAATTCGCACGAATTCATGGCCGCCTTGGCCATCGGGCCGAACCGCTTGCTTGACCAGCTTGTCGAAACTTTTCTCTCCTAGATCTCCGGCGCCGGAAAGTATGCCCAGGCGGTCGGCCTTGAGAACCGCGTAGGAAAGCATAGCTGAGGCGGAACTCTCCTCGTAGTTCCCAGGCAGTGACGGCATATCGATCACCTGCAGCCAGGTTGCGCTGGACGTCCGCAAGCTCAGTATCTTCTCCAGTAAATTTTTTGTTTGGCTGACGATGCCGAACCCTTCTGCGTGCTTCAGGCCAGCAAGTTCGATCACGTCGACCAGTGCCATTGAAAGCCAGCCCAGTGCGCGCGCCCAATGCGCCGGCGATTGGCCGGTTACGGGATCGGCCCATGGCTGCTGGCCGCTTTCATCATAGCCGTGAACGTAGAGCCCCGTCTCCGGCTTGAAGGTAAAATGAAGCGCCGTCTTCAACTGGGCCAAGGCGTCGTCCACAAGCATGGCATCGCCTGACGACTGCGCCAGTTCGATCTGGAAAGGGAGCCCCATATAGAGCCCGTCGAGCCAGATCTGCCACGGATAGACCTTCTTATGCCAATAGACGCCAGACTTTGTCCTCGGATGGCTCGCCAACTGATCGCCAAGCAAGCTTGCAGCCTTGAGATACTTCTCGTCGCCGGTCGCGTCGTGCAAATAGAACAAGGCCCTGCCGGACAGGATATTGTCGATGTTGAACACGCCGACGGAATAGCCTGAAAGGCTGCCGCCTTCTGAAACCTGCGCATCGACAAGCCGCTTCAGGTGATCGTACCAGCGCTTTTCTCCGGTCGCCTGATGAAGCAGGATAAGGCCGCGGTAGATGCAGCCGTCTTCGTAGCACCAGGCTCCGCCCTTGTAGGGACGATAGGCGCGCGCAAAATTATCGAGATATGTAGTCAGCATATCGATGACATTCCCTGAATTTCTAACAGGTTTTCGGGACGGAATGCTCCGCTCGTCTTCACTTCGGCAAACTCGCTCACGATGCCGGCATGCAGCAGCACCGGCAGATCACACGCCATATCAGGCACATCGCCAGCCGTGCTGGCGTCAAATATCACGTCGAGATCGGAAATCGAGATACCCGCGACCGGAGCTTCCGGCAGGTCAATAAAGACCCCGACGGCAACGCGCAGATCCCGTATCCTGATTGCCGAAATGGTTACGTCGTGGATGCTCGGCGTCGTCTGGTCGACATTGGCGGGGACGCGCGATTGCACATGATTTGAGCGCCCGTCGGCATCGCAGAAGTAGAAAGAGTTCGCCACGAACGCCGTATCGACGCCGTCCATGGTGCAGTCGCGCATGACGATATTCGAGACTTCTCCCCCTCGCCCGCGTCGTGTCTTGATCCGAAGGCCACGATCGGTCCGAGCAAGTTCGCAGTCGTGGATATCGATACCCATCACGGACCCGCTCATTTCCGAGCCGATCACCACGCCGCCATGGCCGCGTTCCATCCGGCAATGCCGGATGGTCACATTTCGCGTCGGCGCCAGATGTGTGTTGTCGCCGTCCGGAGCACGCTTGCCCGACTTGATCGCGATGCAATCGTCTCCGACCGAGAAATGCACCCCCTCAATGAGCACATTTTCGCAGCTTTCCGGATTGAAACCGTCCGTATTCGGGCTGTCCGGCGGGTTTTGTATCATGAGCCCACTGGCGACGACGTCACGGCAGTAAACGGGATGGATAGTCCAGGACGGAGAGTTGCGAACCGTCAGACCCGAAAGCACGACATTCTGGCATCCCGAAAGGAATACCGTGCGGCTGCGCCGGGCGCCGTTGCGGGTTTCCTTCGGCCATGTCCACCAATCGCCTGAGTCGCCGCCGCCGTCGAGGACGCCGGCTCCGGCCAGCGCGATGTCGTTGCAATCGATGGCGGTGATCAGCGAGGCGTAGCACGCTGAAGGCTGACCTTCCCACGTACCAAGCATGCGTCCGTCATCATGATGCGGCGGGAGAATGTCGATTGCACGCCGGTCGGCTGCGGCCTGAAGAATCGCCCCTTCCTCCAAATGAAGGGTTAGGCCACTTTTGAGAAAGAGAGGTCCTGTAAGCCATCGGCCGGCCGGAACGACAAGGGTTCCTCCGACCGGTATCGCTTCAATGGCTGCCCTGATGACCTTCGCGTTATCGGCCAAGTCCCGACGTGCGCCGAAATGTTCAATATTGACAAAACCACTGCAGGTCTTTGTCCGGAAGCGCAGCCGCGTTACCGGATCGGTGGCGACCGCCAGTTCGTATTCCGTATCCGGGGAAAGGCCGCTCAGCGGCAGAACCACGCTTGCGACCGACCCCTCGGCGACGACCTTCCCCTCTCTCGTCAACAACCAGTCCAGGGCTTCCGGCAAATGGTACTTGGCGCCTGCGCACACAAGCCGGACCGCCGCGTAGCGCGGCGTCAGAACGCTGAGATCGGTTTGAAGGGGAGCTGTCATGATCGATCGAGAGAAGTCTGCGCCGGCTATGCCGGCGCAGACTTCTTGCTTACTTGGGGAGTTTCCCGAGAGCGTCGTTCAGGCTCTCGACCAGTTCAGCGGCAGCATCGGCAGCAGAGATCTGCCCGTATGCGAACTGCTCGATAAGTCCCTCGAAAATGTCGCGAACCTCAAGACTTTCATTAAGCGGCGACACCGCAGGACCGTCGCTTTCCGCGACGATCTTGCTGGCTTCCAGCAAGGAGGCCGGGAGCGCGCCCGCGTCGGTCAAAGTCTTAAGAGCGATGGCGCTAGCCGGCAGGCCGCGCAAGTCGCCAAGGATCTTGATGGCTTCCGGATCGTTCAGCAGACAGTTGATGATCTGCGCAGCCGCCTTCGGATCCTTGCTGTTCTTGGAGATCGAGAACATCATCGACGGCTTGCGATACATGCCTTCGGACTTGGCGTTGGCAACCGTGAAGGGCTTCACCGGCACGAGTTTGCCGCCGCCTGTCTTC
Source organism: uncultured Alphaproteobacteria bacterium (assembly GCA_963735385.1). Lineage (GTDB taxonomy): Bacteria > Pseudomonadota > Alphaproteobacteria > Rhizobiales > Rhizobiaceae > CAVTKY01. The sequence goes on from CAVTKY010000015.1 coordinate 182,017, forward strand.
AGCGGATCTGCGAACTTCGCGTAAGTTGAATCCCACTCATACGAGCCGGCAATGTGTCCATCTGCCCATGAAGGGTCTTCGAAGGACTCGATATTACCGGCGGCTGCAGCGTCCTTCCAGGCGCGGATCACGCCGGCATCTACCAGCTTCTGATAGAATTCCAAACCCTGCTGAAGCTCCTCGACGGTCCAGGCCAACTGGTTGGTCGCCGGGTCAATCATGTCCTTGCCGGTAATCTGGGTTGTGGCAAGCGCAACAGAAAGCGTCGCGTTGAGCTTTACAGCGTCGAACGGATAATAATCCTTGCCGAGCTTTTCCTTGAACGTCTTGGCGGCGGCCATCATCTCATCCCAGTTGGCGGGAAGCTTGATACCGGCCTTATCGAAGGTCGCCTGGTTGAAGTAGAACACACGGCCTGTGACCGAAACCGGGACGCCGTTCAGCTTGCCGTTGACCGTTCCGGTCGCGAGTTGCTCTTCCGGCCACTGCTTCAGGTCGATGAGGTCGGCATATTGGCGCAGATCGGCAAATCCCTCGCCGTCCTTGGAGAAGATCGGGAGCCACGGCCAGTTGATCTGCATGATATCGGCTTCGGTGCTGCCGGCGAGCTGGGTCGTGATCTTCTCCGAATGCCCCTGCCAGCCCGTGAACTCCGCCTGAACGTTATGGCCGAGTTTGGCTCCGCAAACTTTCAGTGCCTCCTGGGTCACTTTGTGGCGGCTGTCGCCACCCCACCACGACATGCGCAGGTCAGTCGCGGATGCCGTGCCTGTCAGCGCCATGATCGTGGCGAGCGCTGTCAACGTCTTCTTCATGCTAGTCCTCCCGGATTGGGTTGGTTGTGGTGGGGGTCAAAGGGAAAGGCTGATGTTCCTGCCATCTTCTTTGTCGAAGAGATGAACCGAGCCCTCATTGGGAACGAAACGAGATACGATCACCGCTCTTGCTTGCCGCATCATATTTCTCAGACGGCATGACAAGAATGAACCGGTGCTTCTCGACATCGACGTAGAGGTAGACCTCATGGCCCATGAATTCGACATGTGAGATCGTGCCTTTCAGTGCGGCCTTGTCTTTCGGGCCGGCAAGCCGCAGATGTTGCGGGCGTATGCCGAAGGTGACGCCCCGCACATCTTTGGCCTGGAGCCGTTGCGCCCACCCTTCGCCAAACGCGACGGATTGATCGCCGATGCGCACGACGGGCTTTGCCCGCGCATCCAGTTCTGCCGAGACCAAATTCATCTCGGGGCTTCCGATGAAGCCTGCCACGAAGACGTTTTCCGGCCTGTTGTAGAGTGTGACAGGATCAGCCACCTGCATGATGTGGCCCTCCTTCATCACGCAGATGCGGTCGCCCATCGTCATGGCTTCCGTCTGGTCGTGCGTCACGTAGACAACGGTCGATGACTTGCCTTCCTGCCTCAGCCGCTTGTGCAAATCCGTGATGCGAACACGCATCGAAGCGCGCAGCTTTGCGTCAAGATTCGACAAAGGCTCGTCGAATAGGAAAACGTCCGGCTTCTTTATCAAAGCGCGGCCAAGAGCGACGCGCTGGGCCTGACCACCCGAAAGCTGCTTTGGCAGACGGTCGAGCAGCGATCCGATTTCAAGCGTTTCGGCGACCTCGGCAGTGCTTTTGGCGATCTCGTCCTTGGGGCGGCGCTTGAGCTTGAGCCCGAAGGAAAGATTGTTGCGCACCTTCATATGCGGGTAGAGCGCATAGTTCTGGAACACCATGGAAACGCCGCGCTGGCCCGGCGTCAGGTTGTTGACGACCCTGTCGCCGATGACGATCTGACCGCCACTGATCGTTTCGAGGCCGGCGATCATCCGAAGGGTTGTCGATTTCGCACAGCCCGATGGTCCGACGAGCACCATGAACTCGCCATCCGCTACATCGAGGTTGATGCCGTGAACGGCCTTGAAGCTGTTGGCGTAAACTTTCTCGAGATTTCTGATCTGAAGATGAGCCATGACTAACCCTTCACACCCCCTGAGGAGATGCCTTCGATGAAATATTTCTGGGCGACAAAGAACACGACCAGCGATGGGGTGAGCGCGAGAACCGACATTGCCAGGATGCGGTTCCATTCGAATGCTTCGGTCGCGTCGATGGACAATTTGAGGGCGAGAGACACTGGATACTTGTCCACCGACGAGATGTAGATCAGCGGGCCGAGGAAGTCGTTCATCGACCACATGAACTGGAACAGGCAGACCGAGATCAACGCTGGTGTAAGCAGTGGCACGACGACGAAGATCAGGGTCTGCCATGTCGTGGCCCCGTCGACGCGAGCGGCCTCTTCCATGTCGCGCGGAATGGCGCGCAGGAACTGGACCAGCATGAAGACGAAGAAGGCATCGCCGGCCAGCGCCGACGGAACCCACAGCGGCAGGTAGGTATCCAGCCAGCCGATATCGCGGAACAGCAGATACTGAGGAATGCGGGTCACGACGTTAGGCAAAAGCAGCGTTGCGATCAGCGACGCAAACAGGATCTTCTTGCCGGGAAAGTCGAACCGGGCGAAGCCATAGGCGACAGCCGTGCAGGATATGGCCGTCCCGATCACCTTCGGCGCGATGATCAGGAAGGTGTTCCAGAAAAACGTCGCGAAAGTATAAGGCGTCGAGGTTTTCCAGCCCTCTATATATCCCTGAATGGTTGGGTTCCTCGGTATGAAGCCGGGGCTCGAAAAGATCTCGGCGTTGGTTTTGAATGACGCGCCAATCAACCAGATCAGGGGGTAGAGCATGATCAACCCTACGACCGTCAGAAGGAAATAGCGCAGCATCAACGATACGATGTGCTTGCGGCGGTCGACATCTGCGTAAACCTCAGCGTCGCGATCGACACCCGAAAGAACAAGCTCTGTCATGATTAGCTCCGCTTATCTCCAGCGTAGTAGACCCAGTGGCGCGACGACCAGAAGGCGACCAGGGTGAGCACCATAATGATCGCGAACAGGACCCAGGCGAGCGCCGAAGCGTAGCCCATATGGAACCTCTTGAAGGCCTCTTCGTAGATATAGAGCGGCAGAAGGTAGGTGGACTTCAGTGGGCCGCCCTTGGTGATGACATACGGCCCGTTAAACTCCTGGAACGCCTGGACCATCTGCATGATCAGGTTGAAGAAGATGACCGGCGTGATCAACGGCAAGGTGATGAAGACGAACGTTTGCCACTTGCCCGCACCGTCGATCGAAGCGGCTTCATAGAGAGATTTGTCGACGCTTTGCAGCGCGGCAAGGAAGATCACCATGGCCGAGCCGAACTGCCACAGGCGCAGCAAGGTTATGGTGAACAGCGCCGTGCCCGGATTGCCGAACCAGTTGACCGGCTCCCAGCCAAAGCTGGTGATCGCGAGATTTACGAGGCCCGTATTGGCGAACATATAGCGCCACAGAACCGCGATTGCGATCGAGCCGCCAAGGATAGACGGCACGTAGTAAGCCGTACGGAAGAAGCCGATCGCTTTCAGCCGGTAGTTGAGAATGTAGGCGATGAACAGCGCAAAGGCGAGCTTCAACGGAACAGTGAGAAAGACATAAACCAGGGTCACCCACAGCGACTTGTTGAAGGTGCGATCGCTGGTAAAGAGCTCAATATAGTTCTCAAGGCCGACCCAACTCGGCGTATTCAGCAAACTATAGTCAGTAAAGCTGAGGTAGAACGACGCAAAGAACGGAATAGCCGTGAATGCGAGGAGCCCGATAAGATAGGGCGCTACATAAGCCAGCCCGAGAAATCGACTTTCTCCACCCATCAGCGTGACCCCTCCAAGGCAGTTGCCGGCAGATACCGGGCAGTCGCCGCGATCATTTCACGATACATTTTCAGCGCCTTGTCCGGGCCGATCGGCGCGACGAGCGGATCGGAGACAAAAAGCGCGACAAGGTCATCCCAACGCTCATCGAGCACCGCCGACAGCAGCGCCGTCTGGCGCTCCGCGTGCGGCCGGACAATCAGTTCAACGCCGGCAGGAAGCCGTCCCGCAAACAGAGGCTGAATGCCGAGACCTGAGAAGCGCGCGTTGGTCTCCACAATCGCACCCAGCGGCAGGCCCGCAATCTGGCCATGATTGGGCAGATTGACGTTGCTGAGATGGGCTGCGCCGCCCAAGAGTGCCTTGATCTGGCTGACCAAAGCTTCGTCGGAAGGCACAATCGGGGGAAGTTCGCCGCCCTCTTCCAGTGCCTTGGCCCGGGCTTTCTTCTCAGCTTGGTCCTTCTTGCGATATTCGATCGGCGTCATTCCGAACGAAAATGCTTCATGGCGATCCAGATACCATGACTGCGGAACAAACTCCGCCAGATGCCGGTCACCTGCCGCCGCCGCAGTTCCGAAACGGCAGGCAAGATCGAACTTCACCTTGTTGAGGTCTTCGAAATAGCGTTGATACTCGTTCCGCGGATCGAGCGGTGTTGGTCTCCATCCGTCGACGCGATGTTCGCGGGCAAATGCGAGATAGTCCGGCATCATGTCGACACCGCCGACAATCGCCCGGTCTGCAAAAGTGAAATGATTGATGCCGAGAACATTCACCTCGACATCCGAAAACGCGTAGGCAATGCGTCCCGCTTTGCGGTTGGCGAGCCACGCGATGATGTGACGGAGCTTCGTCACCTCATGGCATTCGCCCCAGGCGCGAATATTGGGAAAGACCCTGTATAGAGTGCCGGTAAGCACCGACATCGGGTTCGTCAGATTGCAGACATAGGCTCTCGGACAATGCGTTCCGATCGCCTCGGCGATTTCCGCCAACATCGGTATTGCACGCATGGCGCGGACAAATCCGCCTGGGCCCACCGTATCGCCGACCGACTGACGAATCCCGTAACGCTCCGGAATACTGATATCGGCGGCCATCTCATCGAGTGTGCCAGGCAGGATGGAGACGATGACAAAGTCGGCGCCCTGAAGGGCATCCGGCAGGCTCGGAGAGGCGACATAACGGACATCCGCGCCCCCTGAGGCCTCCGCAAAGCGCGCACCCAGGCGGGCATTGCGTTTGGCAGACTCCGCATCGATATCAAACAGCCGGATCTCCGCTGCGACGGAGCCGTCATGAGCCATGTCACCCATGAGCTTGGCGGCCCAATTCAGGGACCCGCCGCCAATATAGGCGATCCTAACGTGCGATTTGTCCGGGTTACCCTTCATCGCGTTCACGATGGCGCAGAGCGATGTGCGTGAAAGCACATCGAGGTCGCGCCATCGTCTCCTCCCAAAAAGATGACAATCTACTGGTGTAACGCATTTCCTGTATTGCTAGACGGCTGTACCTTCCTCAGGCGGAAGTTGAAATCGACGAATCGGGTTAAAAGGATGGACAAAATTGAAGGTGGCATTCTGTCAGGCTTTCCCCCGAATGCCCTGTCGCTGAACCTCACCCGTTCAGCGATAAAGATGCTGCATTCAAAGACCTGGGAAATCGACAAGACCAACACGGTGCACGACTTGCTCATCTGCCTACAGGGCAGCGGCAGCTATCTCATCGAAGATGAACGGATCGTGCTCCGCCCCGGTGAAGCAATGCTCATTCCGGCCAATGTCCGCTTTGTTGGACGGCATGCATCCGGCGATCTCTACACCGGCGTCGCGCAACACTTCACCCTCGACCTTTTCGGCCGCCACGATCTGATTTCGCAGATGCATCTGAAGCGGGTCGTCCAGCTCTCACGCTGGGATCTTCTGCAGCCCATTGTGCAGTATTATCATGACATTGCGCCGCCTTCTTCCACGACATTGCTGCAAAATCATCTGTTCATGTTCCTGTTGATCGAGTTCATCGAGGACGCCTTCATCGCCTGGAAAGACCAGTCGGAGAGCCCTGTCAACAGCACGGACGGCATGTCGCTCAGCATCATGATTGCTGCGACCCGCATCACCGCAGACCCGCTCGATCCGGACATTTCCGAGCGCGTCATTGCTGATGCGCCCTACAATCCGGACTATTTCAAGCGCGAGTTTCGTCGCCAGATTGGCTGGACCCCCGCCAAGCTTCAGGAGTTCAAGCGTATGGAGCACGCGATGGACTTGCTCGCCAGCGGCAAGACAGTGTCCGAGACTGCCGCCGTAGTCGGCTATACCGACACATATTACTTTTCACGCATGTTCAAACGGCACATCGGCATCAGTCCGGTCGGCTACAAGCACGATGTCAAGCGAAGCCGCGATGGGGCGTTCCCGCGCGGAGAAGAAGACGGACAAATCCTCTATCCGCTGATCGGGCCGCAAAAAAGCGTGGCGTGATTGGAGCAATATCGCTCGCGCCGTATGCCTGTGTTGAACCTACGGTTTCATCCATGTTCTGGCGAACAGGCAATGGTGCGAACGCAACTATTCCTCGAAGATCGGATAGTCCACGTATTCGCCACCCTGATAAAGCGGCGCGATCCCGGCCATGTTGGCGGGAGTTGCGCTTTGTTGAATTTTGTCCCTGAAACCGGACGGGCCGGGCCTCGGCATTGAAATCAACCGCGACGCGCTGGCGCAGTTTGCGCTCAAGGACGACTAGCATGGCGGATATCCAACCCAACAGCCGGCCTCTGGCGGGTCCGCCGCCAAGGTTGCGGGCGATCCCCGGCGCCACCGACTGCCATATGCACTTCTATATGCCAGGTTTCCATTCGCAGCCCGGCGGGCCGCCCATCGCGGAATATGCGACGCCGGAACACTACGCGGTCGTGCAACAGCGGCTCGGGCTCGAACGAGTCGTCATCACCCAAAGCAATGCCTACCAGTTCGACAATGGCTCGACATTGGCCGCCCTGAAGCAGCTTGGCCGGCGGAAAGCACGTGCGGTTGTGACGATTTCGCTGGAGACGACGGCTGCCGACATTCACGCGATGAATGAACTCGGGGTTTGCGGCGCAAGGATCATGAACCTGCCCTGCGGCGCGACGCCGATCAGGAACATGAAACCCGTCGAGGCAAAGGTCCGCGACTTCGGCTGGCATCTGATGGTGCAGTTGAACGGCCGGGACATGGACCAGTATTTCGACATGCTGGACGGCATCGAGACCAATTATGTTCTCGACCACATCGGGCAAATTCATCGACCCGGTGCCGGCCGACGATCCGCGCGTGGATAAGATCATCCGCCTGATCGACAAGGGCAATTGTTGGTTCAAGATTGCCGGCGCCTATGAAACAAGCCTGACGGGCGCGCCTGACTTCACCGATGTCGCCGCGATTGCCAAACGGGTCATCGCGCACGCGCCGGAGCGCATTCTGTGGGGTTCGAACTGGCCGCATGTCGGCGTGAGCCGCGACCGCTATCCCGACGACGCCATCCTTCTCGACAACCTTTTGGACTGGGCAACGGCTGATCAACGCGACAGGATTCTTGTTCACAATCCGGCGATGCTCTTTGGGTTCTAAGTTTCTTGAAGGCGCTGCGACACTCGACGCCCACTCTACTACGTACAACCAGACTTCCCCGTCGCCACGCCCCGTTTCCGGTCTGGCCATTGTCAAAGAACAGGCCTCGATCGGATTGAGGCCGGGAGACGGGCGGTCGTTCGATCGCCAATCTTAGTAAGGTAAGTGCGATCTTGCGACCGCCCGTCCGGCGCGTTTTTAGTCCGCCCATCCTCCAACAAAGGGATCCACTCCGGCAAAGCCGTTGATATCCCGGGTCAGCGCCAAAGCCATACTGCGCCTAGAGGCTGTGTTTTGCACAGCCTGCTGTGAGAACTCCGGACAGACCCCCCGGCTCCGCGGCCACGTTAGCCGCCTCCCCGGGACGCCGGCTCCTCCCCCGCAAATCACCGTCATGACCGGCGTCCCCGCGGGAGGAACTGAGCGGGATTATGAAAGAGCGCGGAAGGGGGTGGACAAAAAATCTTTGCCATTCGGCCGCTCGTCTCGATCGGAAAGGGGAATTCTTTACACGGCCGGATTTCTACACCGTCAGGCTGAAGGACCCGCAAAGATAACAAGCCAGCGCCTGCGCCGACACCAGACCGGAAACGGAAAACCCGCCATATGGCGGGTTTTCGAAGCGACAAGCAGCGGCGCTCAATCGTGTGAGCATTTCATCGGGTCACCCAAGCGTGTAGGCCGTCTTCACCGTCGTGTAGAACTCGACGGCGTAGCGGCCCTGTTCGCGCGAGCCAAAGGACGACGCCTTGCGGCCGCCGAACGGCACGTGGAAATCGACGCCAGCCGTCGGCAGATTCACCATCACCATGCCGGCTTCGGCATTGCGCTTGTAGTGGGTCGCATGTTTCAGGCTCGTCGTGCAGATGCCGGAGGAAAGCCCGAACTCGGTGCCGTTGGCGACTTGCAGCGCCTCGTCATAGTCCTTGACGCGAATGGTGGATGCGACCGGCCCGAATATCTCTTCGCTGCTGATACGCATGGAGGGCGTTGCATCGGTAAACAACGCCGGCTGGAGATAGAAGCCAGGCGTCTCACGGTTCAGCCTTTCGCCACCGAAAGCGAGCTTGGCGCCCTCCTCACGGCCGATCGCGACGTATTTCTCGTCCTGGGCCAGCTGGCTCTCGTCGACAACCGGGCCGATCTGCGTTCCAGGCTTGAGCGCGTTGTCCACGACAAGGTTCTTCAGCCGGTCGACAACCGCGGAAACGAACTTGTCGTGAATGCGGTCGGTGACGACCAGCAGGGATGAGGCAGTACAGCGCTGGCCGGTGGAGAAGAACGCACCGTTGACGGCGCACTCCACGGCAACGTCCAGATCAGCGTCGTCCAGAACAACGAGCGGGTTCTTTCCGCCCATTTCCAGCTGGAATTTGCGCATGTGCTCGATGCTGGCGGCCGCGACGCGCTTGCCGGTCGCCTGGGAGCCGGTGAAGGTGATGGCGTCGACATCGGGACTGTCGAGTATCACCTGGCCAACCACCGAGCCCCTGCCCATCGCCAGATTCAAGACGCCTTTCGGCAGGCCGGCGCGGTGCAGGATATCGACAATCGCCCAGGAGCACCCCGGCACGAGATCGGCCGGCTTGATGACCACCGTGTTGCCGTAGCAGAGCGCCGGCGCGATCTTCCACGCCGGAATTGCGATCGGGAAGTTCCAGGGGGTGATAATGCCGACCACCCCTACCGCTTCGCGCGTTATCTCAACGCCCACACCCGGCCTGACGCTCGGCACCGTTTCGCCAGCCAGACGCAGCGCCTCGCCTGCAAAGAAATCGAAAATCTGGGCCGCGCGGACCGTCTCGCCGATGCCTTCGGCCAAGGTCTTGCCTTCCTCGCGTGACAACAGCCGGCCAAGTTCGTCCTTGCGCGCAAGGATCTCGTCGGACGCCTTGCGCAGCACCGCGTGACGCTCCAAAGGACCGGAGCGCGACCATTTGGGGAAGGCCGCCTTGGCCGCGGCAATGGCGGCTTCCGCGTCGGCCCTCGTTGCCCTTGCATATTCGCCGACGACCTCGTTGGTGTCCGATGGATTGATGTTCGGCACGGCATCGCCGCCGATCCATTCGCCGTTGATCAGGTTCTTGTGCAAGCCAGTCATCTGAAAAATCCTTTCGTTTGCCGCGCGCAGGTGGCTGAGGCGCGGTTGAACGGCTAGAGCATGATCCCGAAAAGTGCGTAGCGGTTTTCGGACAAGTTCATGCGAAAATCAAAGAGTAAGAGCACGGTGACAACTCCGAGAGAAATCATCGTGCTCTGGGAGCAACCCGCCCGGTTCGGGCAGACCCACGGTTAGGCCTCAGATTAAAGGAAATCGGCCCGGCATGGCGTGAAAGAGTCGACGAGCCGTCCCGGCTCGAGTGCCCTGACACCATGGACAAGGCCGGACGGAACGATGAAGCTGCCGCCTGCCGCGACGATTTCGCTCTTACCGTCAATCGTAACCTCGAAGCGTCCTTCCGCCACGTAGCTCGCCTGAACATGCGGATGCGAGTGCAGAGCGCCGATTGCGCCGCTATCGAAGCCGAACTCGACAAGCATCAGCTCCTTCGTGTGGAGCAGAACACGCCGCCGGTTTCCGGGCGCAACCTCGACCCAGGGTTTTTCGCCAGCGGCAAGGAACAAATTCGGGTCTTTCATCTCAACTCCTCAGCGTGCAAGCCAGCCGCCGTCGACGGCAATCACCGAACCATGCATGTAGTCAGACGCTGGCGCCAAAAGGAAAACGGCGGCATCGCCAATGTCGCTCGGCTGTCCCCAGCGGCCAGCAGGGATGCGGTCCAGGATGGCCGTGCGGCGTGCGGGATCGTCGCGCAGGGCCTGGGTATTGTTGGTTTCGATGTAGCCCGGCGTGATCGCATTGACGTTAAGGCCCTTGGCTGCCCACTCGCAGGCGAGCAGGCGCGTTATGCCGACAACGCCACTTTTGGAGGCGGTATAGGAAGCGACGCGGATGCCACCCTGAAAACTGAGGAGAGAAGCGATATTGACGATCTTTCCGCGCCGACCCACGGAGAAGGCGTGCCGCGCGAACGCCTGGGCAAGGAAGAACGTGGCCTTGAGGTTGACGTTCATGACGTCGTCCCAGTCCTCGACCGTGAAGTCGACCGCATCGGCGCGGCGGATGATACCGGCATTGTTAACGAGCCCGTCGATCACGCCATGGGCATCCGTGATTTGATCGAAAACGGTATGGGCGTTGTCGCCGCTGCCAAGATCGGCCCTGACTTCAGCGAAGTCGCCGCCGATCTTTGCTATCTCGTTTGCCGTTTCGTCCATGGCGGATCGTCCGACGCCGATCACGCGGCCACCGGCTCGGGCCACCGATAGGGCGATGCCCTGGCCGATGCCCGTATTGGCGCCGGTGATGGCAATTGTCTTGCCCTGGAGGCTGAAAGCGGAGAGGTCCATTACACGAGCTCGCTGATCTTTATCGGATCGACATCGGTGTAATCGACATTATCGCCGGCCATGGCCCAGATGAAGGTGTAGTTCGATGTGCCCGCCCCAGAATGGATCGACCAGCAGGGCGAAATCACAGCCTGTTCATTGGCCACCACGAGGTGGCGGGTCTCGGTCGGCTGGCCCATGAAATGGAACACCCGCGCTTCATCCGGCAGGCCGAAATAAAGATAGGCCTCGCTGCGGCGGTCATGCACATGCGCGGGCATCGTGTTCCAGATCGAACCGGCGGCCAGCGTCGTCATACCGACCACCAACTGGCAGGTCTTTGCGCCTTCCGGATGGATGAACTGGAAGATGGAGCGTTCGTTTGCGGTTTCGCGCGAGCCGAGATCAACCCTTTTGGCCGCATCGATGCCGATAACCTTGGTCGGATGCGACTGGTGGGCCGGCGCGCTGATCAGATAGAATTTCGCGGGCTTCTTGCCGTCCTCCGACGAAAACCGGACTTCGGCCGTACCCATGCCGACATAGATCATGTCGCGATGGCCAAGCGTGTGTGTGGCGCCATCCACCTCCACGGCGCCGGGGCCGCCCACATTGACGGCAATCAATTCGCGCCGGTCGAGGAAACGCGGCGTGCCGGTCTGCTTCACCGCCTCCAGCGCCAGCGCACCGGCAACAGGCGTCGCGCCGCCGACGATCATGCGGTCGTCATGGCAGTAGGTCAGCTTGACCCGCCCTTCGACAAAAAGATCCGGCACGAGAAAATTGGCTCTCAGCTCGCTCGTTCCAAACCGCGCGGCGGCAACAGGATCGACGGCGTAACGGGACGTGCAGTCAGTGGTGCTCAATTTCCTCTCCTTCGTCTTCATGTCACTTGCATATTACCGGCTTGGTATCGCCGTTCACTCCGAACGCGCTCGATGAAAGCGGCATCGGCCCATGTCAATCTCAATCACGATATCCACGGCGCATTTTGGACGCGCACCATAGGCCGGAAAGGCGCTGAATACAAGTTGTATTATGTCATACCTCCGTGCCACTCAGGCGAGGCGTCCAGCAACGCGGGTGGTGTCTTTGGGCTTGCCGAGGGTTCCTATAGCCTCGGGTCGCAGTCGCTTCCCGATTGACGTTCGGGGTGAATTGATCACTAATGCGTTGTCTGACAACGCACAATCAAGAAAGACGCAGATGCTCGGCAAGCGGCGCGAAAGTCTGACGACACAGCTCGTGCGCGAGATCACCGAGCGCATCGATGCGGGTTCCTATGCGGCTGGCGCGAAATTGCCGACTGAACAGGAACTGATCAATGAGTTTGGCGTCAGCCGCACCGTGGTGCGGGAGGCGATTTCGAATCTCAAGGCGAGCGGCCTGGTTTCGACACACCAAGGCATCGGCGCGTTCGTTCTCGAAAACCCCCCTCCTCCGGCTTTCCGCATCGCAACCGACAACATGCAGCTCATCGAGGAGGTCATCAGCGGCCTGGAACTGCGGCTTGGCATTGAACTTGAGGCGGCGGCGCTCGGCGCCCAGCGGCGTACCGAGGCTGACCTCGGGGCGATGGAAGCGGCCTGTGCCGCCATGGACAGGGCAATCGAAACCGGCGAAGGCAATATCGAAGCTGACCTCGACTTCCACCGCGCCATTGCGCGAAGCACTCAGAACAGCAATTTTCTCAATATTTTCAATTATCTGGGAAAAGTCCTCATCCCGCGCACTCGAGTTCCAACGCACAGGTTGGGCTCGGTCACACTCGCCGACTACCTGCGGCGGATCAATGCGGAGCATCGTCAGATACTGGTGGCAATCCAGGCGAAGGATCCCGACGGCGCGCGTGCAGCCATGCGCATGCATCTGAGCGGCAGCCGCGACCGGCTGCTCCAATCGGCGCAGATCAAGGCTTGATAGGAACAACCGAGCGGCAGAATACCCGTCCGGCGCGCACAGCCGGAGTCTCTCCGGCTATCGAGCCAGCCGTTGCCTTTAACGCGTTTTGCATCGAACGACCAAGCGGCCATCCGATGCATCGTTTCGAAGAATAGGGCTCCCTGCGCGGCCTGAACGGCCGCGCAATGCAGCTTCTATCTACTGACGTCCGAGCTTCGTGATCAGCGCTTCGAGGTCGCGAACATCCTGCGCCGTGCAATCCGACAGCGGCGGGCGAACAGGTCCCGCCGAGCGACCGACGATCGTCGCGCCGGCTTTCACGATCGGACACCGCATAGCCGCCGGAACGGTTGCGGATTTCGATGTAAGGCAGGAAGAATTCCTTCAAGCAGGCGCGAGGTGGTGGCGCGATCGCTGGTCCTGACCGCTTCGTAGAACTGGATCGCGGTCTTCGGAATGAAGTTGAACACGGCCGATGAATAGACCGGGAAACCGGCGGCGTTATACGCTTCAGCGTAGACCTCGGCGGTCGGCAGTCCGCCAAGATAGCTGACCCTGTCCTCGAGGCGATTGCGGATCGTCGTAATGCCTTCAATGTCGCCGACGCCGTCCTTGAAGCCGACGAGGTTGGGGTTGCGGTCGACGAGCTTTTCCAGCGTGTCTGCACTCAGCCGGCAGACGTTGCGATTGTAGACGACAACGCCAATGTCGATCGAACGGCACACCGCCTCGATATGGGCAGCGAGTCCGGCCTGGTTGGCTCTCCGTCAAATAATGCGGGAGCAGCAGAATGCCGGCCGCACCTGCGGCTTGCGAGGCCTGCGCCATTTCAATCGCGATGCGGGTGCTGTAAGCCGCGCCGGCAATGATGGGTGTGTCGCTGGCACAGGTCTCGACCGCTGCGCGGACGACTTGCTCGTGCTCCGGGAGTGTCAATGAGAAGCCTTCGCCCGTACCGCCGGCAGCGAACAGAACAGTCGCACCGTAAGGCATCAGCCATTCCAGCCGCTTTTGATATCCTGCCTTGTCGAAATCGCCGTTCTTGTCGAAATCGGTAACCGGAAATGACATCAAGCCGGACGACAACACCCGCTTCAGTTCAAGCGGATCCATGACCGAACTCTTCGCACGATTGTAGTTCATGAATAGAACCTTTCGGAGGTGTGAGAAAAAACCGGAACGCTGTTTCTGTCGGCAATTGGAAGCGTTCGATGCAGTCTCCTCCCCAGGCGACTTCAGCGACCCCTACTAAGCCAATGCAACGCCGATAGCATGTTGTATGACAACATACAACTAAAAAACCGAACGACGCATGGAAGGACGCGCGCAGAGGCTCACGTTAAGGGATGGGTTGGTGTGAGGCTTCGGACACGGCGCGACGCCTAGAGCACGTCCGGTTTAATCCGGCTCATATCCTGCGGCCTTGAGGTAGTTTGCGCATTCGGCTGGCGTGAACAAGTCTACGACGGAGCCGACGGTGTCCCACAAGGCTTTGACTGTTCGCTCGGCTTTGGCGCGCAGGAGAGCCTTGAGTCTGGAGAAGGCGTTCTCGATCGGGTTGAAGTCGGGACTGTAGGGCGGCAGAAACCGAAGCGTTGCGCCGGCCCGTTCGATCGCGTCCCGGATACCGGCGGCCTTGTGCGCCGGCAGGTTGTCCATGATGACGATATCGCCAGGCGTCAGGGTCGGGACCAGCACCTGATCGACATAGGCCAGGAACACATTGCCGTTCATGGCGCCATCGTAGACGAAGGGCGCGGTCATGCCCGTAAGCCGCAACGCGCCGGTGAAGGTCGTGGTCTTCCAATGGCCATGCGGCACGCCGGCCCGACAGCGCTCGCCGCGTGGCGCTCTTCCACGGAGTCGCGCCATCTTCGTCGACAATCCCGTCTCGTCGATGAACACGAGCCTCGCAGGATCGAGATCGAGTTGGCCCTCGAACCAGACCCGGCGGCGGCTCAGGATGTCGGGGCGGTCTTGCTCCAGTGCATGTGCGGACTTTTTTTAAACGTCCAGCCGTGGCCACGAAGCCAGTCGCTCAAGGCGCTGCGGCTGATCGGCACCGACTGGCCGGCTGCCAGCCGCTCCACCATCTCGTTTAGCGTGATGTCCTTCCGCTCCTCGATCATCCCGACAATAAAGGCTTCATGCGCATCAAGGCTGGAAGCCCGGCGTCGGCCTTGCGGGCGCGGCGATCGCTCGCCGATCTTCGCCCGAGCGATCCACCGGATCGCACTCGATATCCCGACCCCAAACCGCGCAGCGGCTTGCCGTGCCGACATGCCATCATCCGAAGCCTTCAACACCCGCGATCGAAGATCCTCGCTCAATGCCCTTGCCATCATCCACCCTCATCAAAGTGGAGGTTGAATCAGAAGCCGCGCCCCACGTCACATCACAATCGATTCATCGATCGCTGGATTTGCTCTAGCAGGCTGTTGAAAATCGTTTCGTTCACGGAACGTATCAGAATCAGACCGGGCACAAATCAGATTCAAAACGGGTATCTCCGAGCCTTTTCATCAACCTGCTAGGCGCGATGATTTCATCTGGGGTCTCCACCGCGCTTTCTTTGATTTCGCAGGATCTTTTCCGAAAACCGCTACGCACTTTTCGGGATCATGCTCTAGAGCGGATCGCCGTTTCATGGAATCGATGGTCCGCTCTAAGTGTTTGTTTTTCCGCAATTCCGTTCGGAAAATCGGTTCCCACTTTTCCTGGAATTGCTCTAAATCCGAGCTATGCCGGCAGAGGACAGCTGATTTTGGTCACATCGCCGCCATGCGGCGGGAACAAAAGTTTGGATCGAACACCGTTGGGTGTTGGATCGAACACCGTTCGAGGGGTGGAAGGTATATGCGGGTATCAGTCCCGACCCTTGCGACTCACGCACTCAGCCTGAATTTCGTCGGATCCAACGCGGCGGCCATCAGCGTCTGTGTGTATTCCTCGCGCGGACTGTCGAAGACGGCTTCTGTCGGCCCCTCCTCGACGATTTTCCCCTGCTTCATGACGATCAGGTAATCCGCCATGGCGCGCACGACCGCCAGGTCGTGGCTTATGAAGAGGTAGGAGAGGTCGTGATCCTTCTGCAGCGAGCGCAAAAGCTCCACGATCTGCTTTTGCACCGAACGGTCGAGCGCGGAGGTCGGCTCGTCCAGAACGACGATTTTCGGCTTCAGGATGATGGCGCGCGCGATCGCTATGCGTTGCCGTTGGCCGCCGGAGAATTCATGGGGATAGCGATTGCGCGTGATGGGGTCGAGGCCGACCTCCTCGAGTGCGGAGCAAGCCCGTTTGTCACGCTCCTTGCCGGACAGTGAGGGCTCGTGGACGAGCAGGCCCTCGGTAACGATCTGACCGACTGTCATACGTGGCGACAAGGAGCCGAATGGATCCTGGAAAACGAGTTGCAATTGCTTCCGCAAAGGACGCATGTCACGGCGGTCCGCCTTCGAGATATCGCGGTTTTCGAAACGGATCGAGCCTTGGCTGTCCAGCAGGCGCAGCAGCGCCCGGCCGAGCGTGGATTTTCCCGACCCGGATTCCCCGACAATGCCGATCGTCTGGCCCTTCTTCAACGTCAGATTGATGCGGTCGACCGCCCGCAGGATCATCGGATCGCCGGCAAAAAAACCGCCGCCGATCCTGAAAACGACTTCAACATTCCTGCCCTGGAGCAGGATCGGGGCGTTTGGCGGCGGTGGCGCCTTCCTGCCGGTCGGCTCGGCTGCGAGCAGCATCTTCGTGTATGGGTGGGATGGGGTTGAGAACACCGTTTCCGTAATCCCTTCCTCGACCACCTCGCCCTGCCGCATCACGTAGACGCGATCCGCGAAGCGCCGCACGATACCGAGATCGTGTGTAATGAAGATGATCGCCATGCCGAGCTTGCGCTGCAGCTCCGCCAGCAAGGTCAGGATTTGCGCCTGGATGGTGACGTCCAGAGCCGTCGTCGGCTCGTCGGCGATCAGGATGTCCGGGTCGTTGGCGAGCGCCATGGCGATCATAACGCGCTGGCGTTGGCCACCCGACATTTCATACGGATAGGACTTCATGCGCCGTTCGGGGTCGGGAATCTTCACCAGCTTCAGCAGCTTGAGCGCCTCTTCTTTCGCCTCCGCGGCGCCGAGTTTGCGGTGGCGCCTGATCGGCTCGATGAGCTGATTGCCGATCGTGTATAGCGGATCGAGAGAGGTCATCGGTTCCTGGAAGATCATTGTGATCTTGCGGCCGCGCACCTCGTTGAGCTGCGATTTGGTGAGCGAAAGAAGGTTGCGGCCGCGGTAGTCCACGGCTCCGGTGGCCTCGCCATTGGACGCCAGCAGGCGCATCGCCGCCATCATGGTCTGGCTTTTGCCGGACCCAGATTCACCGACGATTGCGACGGTCTCGCCGGCCTTTACTTGAACGTTGATGCCCTTCACCGCATCGACCACGCCGTCAAGCGTACGGAAGCGGACGCGAAGGTCTTTGACATCAAGGACTGTTTCTGAAGCGGCCATCGGTTACCGATCCTTGGGGTCGAGTGCGTCGCGCAGGCCATCGCCGATGAAATTCAGGGCAAACAGCGTGGAGACCAGGAAGAACGCCGGGTAGAGAAGCAGCCAGTTCGCCGTGCCGATGTTCTTGGCGCCGGCCGAAATCAGCACGCCCCAACTGGTCATCGGCTCCTGAACACCGAGGCCGAGGAAGGAGAGGAAGCTCTCGAGGATGATCACCTGCGGTACGAGCAAGGTCATATAGATCACCACAGGGCCAAGCAGGTTCGGAATGACATGACGCCGTACGATACCGCGCGGCGAAACGCCCATCGCCTCCGCGGCTTGCACATATTCCTGCCGGCGGATTGACAGCGCCTGGCCGCGCACGATGCGCGCCATGTCCAGCCACAGCACGGCGCCGACCGCGAGGAACATCAGGATAAAATTCCTGCCGAAAAAGACGACCAGCATGATCACGAAGAAGATGAAGGGCAGCGAATAGAGAACGTCCACGATCCGCATCATCACTTCATCGGTCTTGCCGCCCATGAAGCCTGCCGTCGCACCGTAGATGACGCCGATGACGACGGCCACGATTCCCGCCAGGAGACCGATGGCCAGCGACACGCGGCCCGCCATCAGCGTTCGCGAAAGGAGATCGCGGCCTGTATTGTCCGTGCCGAACAGGAAATACTGCTGCTTGATCGAGGCGCTCAAGGTCATTTCCAGCCCGTCTGGCGATATGCTCTCCACCTTGGCATCGTCAAAGGTATCGGAACGGTCGATATAGCGCACATTGCGCTCGTCGAGTTTCTTGGAGGACGTCACGGTGACGAACACCTGCTCGCCCTCCTGGCGCCATTCCTTGATGTCGGCGCGCATGCGCCGCACCGCGTCTGACAGCGCAGTCTCGACCATCTCGGCCTTGGGATAGGGCGAAAGGCTCGGCGCTGTGCGCACATAGTCAGGATAGATCGTGGTGTAGAGATGCGGAACGAAATAGGGGCCGACCAAGCAGATCACGGCCACGAAGATCAAGTAGAACAGGCTGACCATCGCGGCTTTGTTGGCCTTCAGACGCGCCCAGGCGTCGCCCCAAAGAGAACGCCCGACAACCGGCTGGGTGCCTGGGGCATTGGAGGCGGCAGCGACGTCAGTCATAGCGCACCCTCGGATCAATGACAGCATACAGGATGTCGACGATCAGGTTGAACACAATCGTAAAGATGGCGATGACCACGACGGTCCCCATCACGAGCGTGTAGTCGCGATTGAGAGCGGCCTCGACGAAATAGCGGCCGACGCCCGGAATGGAGAAGATCGTTTCCACGATGATCGACCCGGTAAGCAGCGCGGCAGCGGCAGGACCGGCAAACGACACGATCGGCAGGATGGCGCCTCGCAAAGCGTGCTTCACGACCACCGACCAATCCGACAGTCCGAGGGCGCGCGCGGTCCGGATATGGTGCGAGCGCAACGACTCGATCATGGAGCCGCGCATCAGGCGCGCGACAATCGCCATCTGCGGCAAAGCCAGCGTCAGAACCGGCCCGATCTTGTTGACCAGGGCGCCGTCGCCCCAGCCGCCGATCGGCAGAAGCTTCCACGTCAGCCCGAACAGGAGCTGGATGATCGGCGCAATGACGAAGGTCGGGATGGTACTGCCCGCGGTCGCAAGCGCGATGACGGTATAGTCGCCGGCCTTGTTCTGATTAAGGGCAGCAATGATGCCGAGCGTGCTCCCGACCAGAAGGGCCAGGATCAGCGCGGACGCGCCGAGTTGAATGGAAATCGGGAGACCGCTGGCGAACAGCTCCGCAACGGTAAAGTCAGGCAGATTGTAGCTTGGCCCGAAATTGCCGTGCAGAATGTTCTTCAGGTAGTTGCCATACTGAAGCCAGAGCGGGTCATCGAGACCGAATTGCGCTTCGAGATTGGCTTTGACTTCGGGGCTCAGGCCGCGCTCCTGATTGAACGGGCCGCCGGGCGCAACGCGGATCAGGAAGAACGCAATCGTGACGATCACGAAAAGTGTGGGAATGGCGGTCAGAAGCCGCCGCAGGACATAGAGCAACATGGACGCGGTACTCCGCTGCGCTCGATGATTGCCGCCGCCCCATGCGGGAGCGGCGGCAATCGATTTTGCTATTCAGCTTTGCTGATGAAGCGGGTCGGATGCACATCCATGACATTGTCCTCGAAACCGGACAGCTTCGGCGAGACGATGTTGTGATAGCTGTAGTAGAGCAGCGGTATGTTGCCGACTTCGTCAACAAGGACGCGCTCAGCCTCGCTGAGCAGCTTGAACCTCTCTTCCGGCTTTCCACCAGCCGCCGTCGCCTTGTCCATCAGCTCTTCGTACTTCGGGCTGTTGTAGTCTGAGTAGTTATGCCCGTCTTCCTTGCGCGAAATGACGAGGAAGTTTTCCGGATCCCGATAGTCGGCAATCCAGCCGGCGCGAGCGACGTCAAAATCGCCCTTCTGTTCCAGATGGCCGTAATGGGTCTTGGTGTCAGTGTTCAGCAAAGTCACCTCGACGCCCAGCGGCTTCAACTGCTCCTGGATCGCGACCGCCGTGTTCTTGTGGTTTTCCGACGTATTGTAGCGGATCTCCATCTTGAGAGGCTTCTCAGGCGTGTAGCCGAGCTTTTCGAGGATCTTCTTCGCTTCATCCTCGCGGTCGATCTGCGACTTGTCGGCAAAGGACGCGACCGACGTCTGGTAGCCTTCGATGCCGGGCGGCACCATTGAATAGGCGGGGAACATCGAGTTGCCCCATACTTTCTCCGCCAGGAAGTCGCGGTCGATAGCCATGGAGATCGCGTTGCGAAGCTCCACATTCGACCAGGGTTCCTTGTTGGTCTTGATCGCGTAGTAGTAGGTGCCGAGATACGGCGCGACGTGAATCTGGTCGCCGAACTTGGCCTTGAGCTCGGTCAACTGCTCGGTTGGGAGATCGTCATAGCTGTCGAGCTCACCGGCCTCATAGCGCTTCATCGCCGACGAACGATCCTCGGTCGGGATATAGTTGACGACATCAATCTTCACGTTCGCCGCATCATAAAACTTGGGATTCTTGACCAGCTTGATGTGATCGTTGGGCACGAATTCGGCAAGCGTATAGGCCCCGTTGGAAACGAGATTGCCCGGCTTGATCCACTCTGCCCCGAGCTTCTCGATCGATGCCTTGTTCACCGGATAGGTCGACTGGTGAGACAGCATTTCGAGGAAATAGGGCGTAGGCGCGTTGAGCGTGATCTCCAGCGTCGAAGCGTCGACCGCCTTCACGCCGATTTCCTCAGGCTTAGCCTTGCCCGTGTTCACTTCCTTGGCATTCTTGATAACGTGAAGCATCTCGGCATACTCGGCTGCCGTGGCCGGATCCTGCATGCGCTGGAGGGAGTAGACGAAGTCATCGGCCGTAACCGGGCTTCCGTCGGACCATGTTGCGCCCTGCCGCATCTTGAACGTGTAGACAAGCCCATCGTCCGATACGGTCCAGCTCTCAGCCGCACCGGGAATGAGTTCGGCCTTGGCGTCCTGCACCAACAGGCCCTGGAAAAGATCGCGAATGATGTTTGCTTCATAGATCGTAGAGGTCTTGTGCGGATCGAGAGATTCCGGGTCGGCCGCGCTGCCGCGATTGTAGACGACTTCAGCCAGGGCCGGCGTCACGAATGCGCCTCCCGCCACAACCAAACTCGTTGCGAGCATCGTCGCACTGAGGAATTTTTTTATCATGATGTTCACTCCCATATTTCCTGCCGGCCGTGACCGGGGCTGCGCGATTATGGTCGCTGAATTGGCTAAAGCAACAAGAATTCATTGAAAAACAGCCCTTCCAGCCTGGATCGCAGTTTACGCTGGGTCATTGATGGGGCGGCGTTCCGGTATCCGAAAGCCACAACTTACAATAGAATTCGGCCGGCACGAACGATACTTGCGGGACGACCAGGCTAGAGGCTTTTTTCGGACGTTTTCAGGTGGCAGTTGTTATGAATGTTTCGCCGGCACGACTGGGGCAGTTCCGAGCCATGCCCGCGCTGTTGGTGTGGATAAAAGTGGCCACGTTGGCTCGACATGAGGCAGAAAAATGCCAATGACGAAGCGCCGGCGTGCTCGCTCCTACTCGATCTGAGCGAAGAAGGCGCCCAAGCCGGGCAATGCAAGGACGGATCCATCGACTGCAGTGGCCGTTCCGGGAGCACCGAGTTGACGGAGGCGACCGAGATTCTCGGGCAAGGTCCATTCTTTCGCTTCGGACGAGAAGTTGAAGGCACAGAGGAGCGTTTCCGTTTCCGTCTCCGACGTCCTCGTGAACGCCAGTATGTCGCCGTCGGCATCTAGAAACGTGATGGCTCCGTCGATCAGCGCCGGGTGCTTCTTCCGGAAGGCCAACACAGCCCGGTAGTGTGCGAGGATGGACGCATCGTCGGCGTTTTGCGTATCGGTTGCTCGCGCACGGTGATTGTCGGGCACAGGAAGCCAAGGCTTGCCGGTCGAGAAGCCGCCATTTGTCCTTGCCGCCTCCCAGACCATCGGAGTCCGGCAGCCGTCCCTTCCTTTGTACCCTGGCCAGAAGCGGATGCCGTATGGATCGCGCAAATCCTCGAAGGCGAGCTCAGCCTCCGGCAGGCCAAGTTCCTCGCCCTGGTAGAGGCAGATTGAGCCGCGAAGCGACGCCATCAGCGTGATGGAGAATTTGGCGACAGCGTCCGGATCGCCGCCTGGCGGCGTCCAGCGCGACACATGGCGCATCACGTCGTGATTGGAGAACGCCCAGCAAACCCAGCCATCGGCAACCGCCGTCTCGAACGCTGCGACGCATTTTCGGATATGCACCGCCGAGAATTCGGGACCGAGAAGGTCGAAGGTGTAGCACATATGCAGTTTGTCGCCGCCTTCCGTGTAGGCAGCCACGGTTCGGAGCGAGCGCTCGCCATCCCCCACTTCGCCCACTGACGTGCGAGCGCCATACATATTGAGCAGTGCACGGAACCGGTTCAGAAACGCCAGGTTCTCCGGCTGGGTCTTGTCGTAGAGGTGGTCCTGATAGCCATAGGGGTTGGTGTCGGGGATGTCGTTTGCCTTGCCTCGTGGCATTGGCGGGTTGTCGCGCAGCAACGGATCATGAAAGTAAAAGTTCACCGTATCGAGCCGGAAACCATCGACGCCGCGCTCCAGCCAGAACCGCACAGTCTCAAGCAGCGCGTCCTGCACTGCCGCATTGTGGAAGTTGAGATCGGGCTGGGAGGCGAGGAAATTGTGCAGGTAATACTGCTTTCGGACCGAATCCCATTCCCAGGCCGGACCGCCGAAAATCGAAATCCAGTTGTTGGGCGCGGTACCATCCGGCTTGGGATCGGCCCAGACATACCAGTTAGCCTTTTCGTTATCCCTGCTCCTGCGGCTTTCGACATACCAGGCGTGCTGGTCCGACGTGTGCGAGAGCACCTGATCGATGATGATTTTCAGGCCAAGCCGGTGAGCTTCCGCGACAAGCGCGTCGAAATCCTCGATCGTTCCGAACATGGGGTCTACGGCGCAGTAGTCGGAAACGTCGTAGCCCATATCGGCCATGGGCGATTTGAAGAACGGCGATAGCCATATGGCATCGACACCCAAGGACGCGATGTGAGTAAGTCTGGAGATAATGCCGGCAAGGTCGCCGCTGCCGTCGCCGGTCGAGTCCTGGAATGAACGGGGATAAACCTGGTAGATCACCGCGCCGCGCCACCAGTCTGCATTGCTCTTCGAGTTCATTCTTGGATTTCCTTGTGATCGTCACTTTGGGCCGCTTCCCGTTGCGCCACGAACACGATGGTCCGGCCGGGCACGCGCCACGCGGTTTCGCCGCCAAGTTTCTCGATCGCCCCGTCCGCCGGCGGCAAAACAATCCAGTCGAACCCGGCCTCCATCGGCAGGGAAAACACCGTGCCGCGCCAATCCCCGTTGATGAGTACGGCAATGCGTTGTGCGCCGGCCGACAGCAGCATCGTCAGGCGGTGGCGGCGCGGGTCGTGCCAACCGGCGACGCCAAGCGGCCGTCCCGTTTCCGACAACCACTCGACATTGGGGACGCCGCGGCCGGGCGCTTCCTCCGGTTTCAGTAGGGATGGGTTCGAGAGGACAGGAAAATCCCGCCGGAGTGCCGCGAGCGCGACGACATGCCGTTCCAGAGCGAGGTCACGCCGCGCCCAGTCGAGCCACGTCACCTCATTGTCCTGCGCATAGGCATTGTTGTTGCCCTTCTGGGTACGGCCAAATTCGTCGCCTGCCGTGAGCATGATCGTGCCTCGTGAGGCAAACAGCGTGGACAGAAGCGCCAGCTGGTCACGATGTCTGTCCTCTACAACCTGCGGATCGGCGCTTTCGCCCTCGATGCCGTTGTTCCAGGAGAAATTATCATTGTGGCCGTCATGGTTGCGTTCGCCATTCGCCTCATTGTGCTTGCGCTCGTAGCGCACCAGATCGGCCAGCGTCATGCCGTCATGAGCCGCGACGAAATTGACCGTTCGCGTTTTGTGGTTCGCTCCGTTGGAAAAAATGTCAGATGATCCGGCAAGCCTCGTCGCGAGCTTGCCAGCCATGCCACGGTCACCGCGCCAGAAGCGGCGGACGTCATCGCGATAGTGGTCGTTCCATTCGAGGAAGCTTTTGCCGAAATTGCCGAGTTGGTAGCCGTCCGGACCGATGTCCCACGGTTCCGCAATCAGGATACGGTCGGAAAGGATCGGATCGGTGCGGATCGCTTCCAGCAAGGGAGCGTTCGGGTCAAAGCCGTTGTCGCCGCGCCCGAGGATGGTTGCGAGGTCAAAACGAAACCCGTCCACGCCAGCATGGATCACGAAACGGCGCAGGGCTTCGAGGACCATCTCCCGCGCGGCCGGATGCTGGAGAGCGACGGTGTTCCCCGTCCCGGTGTCATTGACCAGTGTACCCGGCGCGCCGGGCATATGCCGATAGTAGGCGATATTGTCGAGCCCGCGAAGCGAGAGCGTCGGGCCGAATTCGTCGCCCTCGCCCGTGTGGTTGAAGACCAGATCGAGGATGACGCCGATGCCGGCATCGCGGAGACGTGCAACGGTTTCGCGAAGTTCCGAAAAGCCGCCCGGCGTGAGGCGTGGGTCGAGCGTCATGAAGGTCACCGGATTGTACCCCCAGGCGTTACGCAAACCGAGCGGCGGGAGATGCCGCTCGTCGATGGACGCGGTTATCGGCATCAGTTCGACAGCGGTGACGCCTATCTTCTGCAGATGCGCGACGATCGCCGGGTGCGCCAGCGCGCCAATCGTGCCGCGCTGGGGTTCCGGCACTTCCGGGTGCAGCTTGGTGAACGCGCCGACTGCTATCTCGTAGATCAACCCGCTGGGCCGGAAGACAGGCTTTTGCCGCGGCACAGGGTCTGGCGTGGCGACGGCGACCGCCTTCGGCATCAGCGAAGCCGTATCGCCACCCCTTCCGCGCGGTTCGACCAGTCGGGCGTTGTATACGTAAGGCCGGTCGATCTCGAACGCATACGGGTCCATCAGAAGCTTGTCGGGATCGAAAAAGCGACCGCGCTCAGGATCGTATTCGCCGTCGGCGCGAAAACCGTAGCGCACTCCGGGCCTCAGGTTCGGCACGGCTAGCGAATGAACACCGTCGCCAGCCGGCGACATTTCGAGCCGAGCGGTTTCGTGACTGCCATTGCCGTCAAAAAGCGAAACCCAGAGCCGGCTGGCCCTGCTCGACCAGACAGAAAAGCGGATCTCAGCCTCTGAAACGGCGGCGCCGAGAGGGAACTGGCTACTCATGAGAAGGTGCCCGCGTCGAAATAGGTGGAAACAACGGCAAGGCTACTCCCTTCGCGCCCCCCTCTGTCCTGCCGGACATCTCCCCCGCAAGGGGGGAGATCGGCTGGTATTTCTGATTTCGCGATTCTCCAACGTTGCAGGATCGTGCGCGACGCCGAAACTGCCGATCTCCCCCCTTGCGGGGAGATGTCCGGCAGGACAGAGGGGGCAACGTAGGGCACCGGCATTCCAGTTATGCGCCACCCGTTGCTATCACGTTATGACGGTCGGCTGTTCTCGGCCGGTATGGCTACGAATGGCGGCAATTGCTTCAGCGGCTTGGATAAGGTCGGCAAGCGCCGCCTGCGTCTCAAGGTCGAGGTTGCCATCCCGAGGCTCGAAGCGCTCGATATAGACGCGAAGCGTTGCGCCCAAAGTACCGGTTCCGGAGAGGCGGAAGACCACCCGCGATCCCCCCTCGAAGAGGACGCGGATACCCTGGTTCTTGCTGACGGACCCATCCACGGGATCGTCATACTGGAAGTCGTCCGCCGCCACGATCTTCATTCCGTTGATGCTGGTCCCTGGAAGCGTTCCGAGCTTGCCGCGCAATCTGTCCATCAGCCGGTTCGCAGCATCCGTATCGACGGCTTCATAGTCGTGCCGGGAATAGTAGTTCCGGCCATAGGTCGCCCAGTGTTGAGCGACGATCTCCTTGGCGCTCTCGCCGCGCGCCGCCAAAATGTTGAGCCACAAAAGGACTGCCCAGAGCCCGTCTTTTTCGCGCACGTGGTCTGACCCTGTGCCAGCACTTTCTTCGCCACAAATCGTAACAAGACCCGCATCGAGCAAATTGCCGAAGAATTTCCAGCCGGTCGGCGTTTCGAAGAGGCCAATCCCGAGCTTTTCCGCCACGCGGTCGGCCGCGCCGCTGGTCGGCATCGAGCGTGCGATCCCCTTCAAGCCCTGCTTATAGCCGGGCGCCAGATGCGCATTGGCCGCAAGAACCGCAAGCGAATCCGATGGTGTCACGAAGATGCCCTTGCCGATGATGAGATTGCGATCGCCATCCCCATCGGACGCCGCGCCGAAATCCGGGGCGACGTCGCTCATCATCTCGTCGTAAAGTTCCTTGGCATGGACGAGATTGGGATCTGGATGGTGCCCGCCGAAGTCCGGCAGCGGAACGGCATTGCGTGCCGTGCCGGCCGGCGCGCCAAGCCGGTTCTCCAGAATTTCCTTCGCATAGGGACCGGTCACCGCATGCATAGCGTCAAAAGCCATGCGGAAGCCGGAGCGGAACATCTTCCGGATGGCCTCGAAGTCGAACAGTGTCTCCATCAACGCGGCATAGTCGCTGACAGGATCGATGACCTTCACCTTCATGCCGCCGGTGTCGAACTCGCCAATATGGTCGAGATCGACCGGATCGATGTCGGCGATCTTGTAGCTGTTGATCGTCTTTGAATGGGCAAACACGGCGTCGGTGATCTTTTCGGGCGCCGGTCCGCCATTGCCGATATTGTATTTGATGCCGAAGTCCTCGTGGGGGCCACCCGGATTGTGGCTGGCTGACAGGACGATGCCGCCAAATGCCTTGTACTTCCGAATGATATGCGAAGCTGCCGGCGTGGACAGGATCCCGCCCTGCCCCACGATCACGCTGCCGAACCCGTTGGCTGCCGCCATGCGGATAGCGATCTGGATCACCTCCCGGTTGAAGTAGCGCCCGTCGCCCCCGATCACCAGCGCCTTGCCCTCGAACCCTTCGAGTGAATCAAAGACCGACTGGATGAAATTCTCGGCATAATTCGGCAGCTGGAACACCGGCACCTTCTTGCGCAGGCCGGAGGTCCCGGGCTTTTGGTCGTCAAACGGTTTGGTGGCGACGGTCCTGATCATCCGGTGGCAAGTCCCTTTGAAACGAGCTTTCGATAGAGCTCGGCATATTTCGCAGCGCTTCTGGCCCAGGAAACATCCGCCTTCATGCCCTGAAGCTGCAGCGATCTCCAGGTAGCGGGCGTCTCGTACAACGTCAAAGCCCGGCCGACCGCGTGAAGCAAGGCATCGGCGCTTTCCGTTGTGAACTGGATTCCGGTGGCAACCCCACTTGCAACAGCAGCCTCGTTGGCGTCGATGACGGTATCCGCCAAACCACCAGTGCGGGCAACGATGGGTACGCAGCCATAGCGCAGTCCGTAAAGCTGGGTCAGGCCGCAGGGCTCGAACCGTGACGGGATGATGATGGCGTCGGCCCCGCCCTGCATCAGATGCGAAAGCATCTCGTCATAGCCGATCATCACGCCGACGCGGCCGCGATGACGGGCGGCCCCCGCCAGCATAGCGCCTTCCAGTGCCTGATCGCCGGCGCCAAGAATCGCAAGTCTTGCCCCCATCCCGACGATGGGGTCGATCGACCCGGCAAGGATATCCAACCCCTTCTGCCAGGTCAGTCGGCTGACGACGCACAGGATCGGGCTGTCGTCATTATCGAGTCCGAGGCGATCCTCCAGGGCGCGTTTGTTGGCCTTGCGCCCCTTGAGCGATCGCGCCGAATAAGTTTCTGCCAGATGCTGGTCGGAGGCGGGGTTCCAGATTTCCGTGTCGATGCCATTGACGATGCCGTGCAGATCGCTCGCACGCAGGTTCAAGAGCCCATCGAGGCCCATCCCGAAGTCGGGCGTGCGGATTTCCTGTCCATAGGTCGGGCTGACGGTCGTGATGGCGGATGCGGCCTGCAGCCCCGCCTTGAGGAAGCCGACGCCGCCATAATATTCGACGCCGTCGAGCGCCATGGCTTGCGGCGGCAAGCCAAGCAATGGGAAAATCGTCGCTGGAAACTTGCCTTGGAATGCCAGGTTGTGGACCGTTATGACAGTGGGCACAGCGGCTGCCTTGCCGTAGCGCATATAGGCCAGTGTCATTGCGGCTTGCCAGTCATGCGCGTGGACGAGCCCCGGCGCGTAACCGGCGAGCGCACCTGCGGCGATGTCGGCGCCAACCTGGCTCAACGCGGCAAAGCGTTGCGCATTGTCCGGCCAGTCAGCGCCGGTCACGTCTCCATAAGGACCGCCCACGCGATCGAAAAGATGCGGCGCGTTGAGGATGAACAGGTCGAGGCCGGCGAGTTGGACCGACAGGACGGAAGCGGCTCCTCCATGCAGATCGGCATAGTGGTGCAGCGGTTTTTTCTTCTTTGCCTGGCTCATCACAGCCGGATAACCCGGCACGAGCGTGCGCACATTTACGCCCTGCGCCGCCAACGCGAGCGGCAAGGCGCCGGCGACGTCGGCCAGTCCGCCGGTTTTGACCAGCGGAAAAATTTCCGAGGTAACCGACAGGACTTCCATGCTCACATTTCCAGCCGGTCGATCATTTCCTGAGTGATCAGGCAGATGCCGCCCTCCGAAACGCGGAAGCGCTTCTTGTCGAGCTTGGGATCCTCCCCGACAACCAGGCCTTCGGGAATCTTGACGCCATGGTCGATGACGACACGGCTCAGTCTCGCATTGCGGCCGACAAAGCAGTCCGGCAACACCACCGCCTCGTCGAGGGACGAGAATGAATTGACCCGCGCACCGGTGAATATGAGGCTGCGCCGCAGCGAGGCGCCCGAAATGATGCAGTCCCCGGAAACCAGCGATGAGATTGCGGACCCCCGCCTGCCATCCTCGTCATGCACGAATTTCGCCGGTGGCTTGATTTCGGCATAGGTCCAGATCGGCCAGTCGCGGTCGTATATATCGAGCTCCGGCGTAATGTCGGTGAGGTCGATATTGGCTTCCCAGTATGCGTCGATCGTGCCGACGTCGCGCCAGTAAGCCTCGCGTTCGAAACTCGAACGCACACAGGATTGGGTGAAGCGATGCGCCACCGCTTTACCGTGCTCGACGATGTAGGGGATGATGTCCTTGCCGAAGTCGCGGCTGGACCCCGCCTGAGCCGCATCACGCCGCAGCTGATCCATCAGGAACCTGGTGTGGAAAACATAGATGCCCATCGACGC
Organism: uncultured Alphaproteobacteria bacterium; assembly: GCA_963735385.1. GTDB lineage: Bacteria > Pseudomonadota > Alphaproteobacteria > Rhizobiales > Rhizobiaceae > CAVTKY01. The sequence continues at coordinate 210,957 of CAVTKY010000015.1, forward strand.
AAGCGCGAAATCCGGATTGCCGGGTATGCCGGGCGGATCGGCCGGCTTTTCGATGAAGGAGATGATGTTGTCCTTGGCGTCGACATGCATCACGCCGAAGCCGGCCGCTTCCATGCGCGGCACTTCCAGACACCCGACCGTGACATCCGCGCCGGCCTCCACATGCTGGCGCAGCATCAGTTCGTAGTCCATCTTGTAGATGTGGTCGCCGGCGAGGATGACCATGTATTCCGGACCGTAGCTCTCGATGATGTCGATGTTCTGGAACACCGCATCGGCCGTGCCCTCGTACCATTGGGTTTCCGAGACGCGCTGGCTCGCCGGCAGGATGTCGAAGCTCTCGTTACGCTCGGGGCGCAGGAAGTTCCAGCCGCGCTGGAGATGGCGGATCAGCGAATGCGCCTTGTACTGTGTGGCGACGCTCATCCGGCGGATGCCGGAATTCAGCGCGTTCGAAAGAGCGAAATCGATGATGCGGGTCTTGCCGCCGAAATAAACCGCCGGCTTTGCACGCCTGTCGGTCAGTTCCTTCAGCCGGCTTCCCCGCCCGCCGGCCAGCACATAGGCCATCGCGTCGCGCGCCAGCGGCTGGTTCCTCTTCGACTCCATCTCACCCTCCCAACTCATCTATTCCGCAACAAATTCAAGCATGATCGTCGCAAGCGGTGGCAGCAAGAGCGAAACCCGAGCCTCGCCGCCCTCCCCATCCGCGACAGCCTCGACGCGCCCGAGGTTTCCCCTTCCGGTACCGCCATAGTCGGACGAGTCGGTGTTCACGATTTCGCGCCAGGTCCCGGCCTCGGGCAACGGCACGCGATAATTCTCTCGCAGAACCGGCGTGAAATTCGAAATCACCGCGATCGGGTTGCCGCCGGGCGCGTTGCGCAGCCAGGCAAACACGGAATTCTGGCTGTCGTCGACGATAAGCCAGGAGAAGCCTTCCGGCTCGCAATCGCGCGCGTGCAGCGCCGGCCGGGAGCGATAGATGTAGTTGAGGTCCCGCACGAGCCGGCGAACGCCACGGTGCGGGGCGTGTTCAAGCAAATGCCAGTCGAGCGACCGTGCTTCGCTCCACTCATCGCGCTGTGCAAACTCTTGCCCCATAAACAGCAATTTCTTGCCCGGATACCCCCACATGAAAGCGTAGTAGGCGCGCAACGTTGCAAACTTTTGCCAATCGTCGCCGGCCATCTTGTTGAGTAGCGTGCCTTTGCCGTGGACAACTTCGTCATGGGAAAGCGGCAGCACAAAATTCTCGCTGAAGGCGTAGACCAGGCCGAACGTGATCTCGTTGTGGTGGTGCCGCCGGTAGATTGGTTCGCGCGACAGATAGTCGAGCGTGTCGTGCATGAAGCCCATGTTCCATTTGAAGCCGAAGCCAAGCCCGCCTTCATGAACGGGCTGAGACACTTTCGGCCACGACGTGGACTCCTCCGCGATCGTCATGACGCCGGGATGTGCCCCGTAGACGGCCGCGTTCATGTTCTGCAGAAAACTGACAGCCTCGAGGTTCTCGCGCCCGCCTTTTTCGTTGGGGATCCATTCGCCCTGTTTACGCGAATAGTCGAGGTAGAGCATCGAGGCGACGGCATCCACGCGCAGCCCGTCGAGGTGGTATTTCTCTGCCCAGAACAGCGCATTGTTGATGAGGTATGAAACCACCTCGCGGCGGCCGAAATTGTAGATCGCCGTCTGCCAGTCTGGGTGGAAGCCCTGACGCGGATCGGCGTGTTCGTAGAGTGCCGTCCCGTCGAACCTCGCCAAACCGTGCTCGTCGACCGGGAAGTGCGCTGGCACCCAGTCGAGGATCACTCCCAGGCCGGCCTGATGCGCGCCGTCCACAAAGCGGGCAAACCCCTCGGGATCGCCGAACCGTGCAGTCGGCGCGTAGAGCCCGGTGGTCTGATATCCCCACGATGGGTCGTATGGATGTTCGGTAATCGGAAGAAACTCGATGTGGGTGAAACCCATCTCCACGGCATAGGGAATCAGCCGGTTGCCGATCTCGTCCCACGACAGGAAACCGCCATCATCGTCCCGCTGCCAGGAGCCGGCATGCACTTCGTAGATGGAGATCGCTTCGCGGCGGTGGTTCGCGCCTTTCCAAAACGCGCGATGGGCGTGATCGGCCCATTCATGGTTCAACGGAGCCGTAGTAATCGATGCGGTCGCCGGTCGCAGCTCCGACCGGAATGCATAGGGGTCGGCTTTCAGCGGCAAGCGTTCTCCCGCAGCGCCGATGATTTCGAACTTGTAAGGCCGCCCTGCACCAATCTCCGGCACGAAAATTTCCCAAATGCCGGTATCTTGCCGTCGGCGCATCGTATGACGGCGGCCGTCCCAGTCGTTGAAATCGCCGACCACCGAAACACGGCGCGCGTTCGGAGCCCAGACCGCGAAATGGACGCCTGAAGCGCCCTCATGATCGATCAGATGCGCGCCGACCCTGTCGAACAGCCTGAGATGCGATCCTTCGGCTATATAGTAGTCGTCCATCGGCCCAAGCACGGGCCCGAAGGAATAGGGATCGGTCAGCCGCCACTCGCCGCCGGCGTTCCTGGCCAGATAGCGGACGGGTTGGCGTTTGCGGATCGAAAGCTTTCCGTCGAAGAAGCCGGCGTCATGCCGGAGGGCGAGTTCGCCGGCATGTTTTCCGGCTAGCGTGAACGCGGCAACGGATTTGGCGTTCGGAACGAAGCAGCGCGCGACTAGTCCTTTACCGACAGCGTGAACACCGAGGATGGCGAAGGGATCGCCATGGGTGCCCGCAACAATTGCCTCAATGTCGGAAACCGCCGTCAAATCCGGCATTTCCTTGATCGCGGCACTGGCGCGGGCCTTCCTCATGCAGCCTGCCTTCCCCCGACTTTCTACACTAAGCTCTCGTGGCGTCGGCGCACAATTCTTTCATGCTGGAACCATCCAGATTTCGTTCGCATACTGGCGGATGGTCCGGTCCGACGAGAACCAGCCGACCCGCGCGACGTTGTGGATGGCCTTTGCATACCACTCCGGACTGTTCCGCCAGATCGCGTCGACCCTGCGTTGCGCAGCGGCGTAGGCGTCGAAATCGGCCGCAACCATGAACCAGTCATGATCGTAGAGCCCGTTCATCAAGTCGCGGTAACGCTCCGGATCGTCTGGCGAAAAGACGCCAGACGCGATTGCTGAAACTGCCTGAGCCAGTTCCGGCGAGCCTTCGATAACCTGGCGCGGGTTGTAGCCATTAGCCCGGCGGTCCGCCACTTCCTCGGCAGTCAGACCGAAGATGACGATATTGTCGTCGCCGACGTGTTCCTTGATCTCGACATTGGCGCCATCAAGCGTGCCGATCGTGAGCGCGCCATTTAGCGCAAACTTCATGTTGCCCGTGCCTGATGCTTCCATGCCTGCGGTCGAAATCTGCTCCGACAGATCGGCTGCCGGCATCATGATCTCCGCCAGGCTCACATTGTAGTTCGGAATGAACACAAGTTTCAGCAGCCCACGCACCGCGGGATCGCGATTGATGACGCGCGCGACATCGTTGGCGAGTTTTATGATCAGCTTGGCGTGGTGATAGCTGGGTGCTGCCTTGCCGCCGAAGAACTTCACGCGCGGCATCCATTCCTTTTCAGGATGGGAGCGTATCTGGTCGTAGAGGCCAACTGCCTCGATGATGTTCAAGAGCTGGCGCTTGTATTCGTGGATTCGCTTGATCTGGATGTCGAACAACGCCGAAGGGTCCAGCCTGATGCCCAGTCTTTCCGCCACTACGTTGGACAGCCGTTCCTTGTTGGCGCGTTTCACAGCGGCGAATTTCTCGCGGAAGGCGGCGTCCGTCGCAAGGGGGTCGAGCCCGGACAAAAGATTGACATCGTCGAGGAAGGCGTCGCCGATCGCCTCGCGCGCCAAATTTGTCAGGCCGGGATTACACTGAATCAGCCACCGGCGCGGCGTGATGCCATTGGTCTTGTTGTTGATGCGGCCTGGATAGAGCTGGTGGAGATCGGCAAACACCGTTTCCTTCATCAACGCTGTATGAAGCGCTGACACGCCATTGATGCTGTGCGACCCGACGAACGCAAGATTGCCCATGCGGACGCGGCGATCCGAGCCTTCGTCGATCAGCGAAATCCGGCCGATCTGCTCGTCCTGGAACTTATGGCTTGCCCGCGCCTCGAGCAGAATTTCAGCGTTGATCGCATAGACGATTTGCATATGGCGCGGCAAAAGTCGCTCGAAAAGCTGCACCGGCCAGCTCTCCAGAGCCTCGGGCAGCAATGTATGGTTTGTATAAGCGAACGTGCGCTTGGTGATATCCCACGCCGTGTCGAAATCGATGAGATGGACGTCCATCAACAGCCGCATCAGTTCCGGAACGGCGACGGCCGGATGCGTGTCGTTCAGATGGATCGCGGCCTTGTCCGGCAGCGAAAGCAGATCGCCATACTGGCTGAGATGGCGCTGCAAGATGTCTTGCAGCGACGCTGTCGAGAAGAAATACTCCTGCCTCAGACGCAATTCCTGCCCGGCGAGATGCGAATCCGCTGGATAGAGGACTTGCGTGAGCACTTCCGCCCTGTTGCTCTCGCGCATGGCGCCGATGTGGTCGCCCGCATTGAACGCCTCAAGCAGGATCGGGTCGACCGGCAATGCGGACCAGAGGCGCAGTGTGTTGACCCTGTTGCCGCGCCATCCAACGACCGGCGTGTCGTAGGCGACCGCAAGCACCCGCTCTAAAGGCTTCCAAACGTGGCGCTCAAGGCGTCCGTCCTTGGTCGTTATCAACTCGACCGTGCCGCCAAAGCCGACCTCGAACGAGCGCTCGCGGCGTTCGAATTCCCACGGATTGCCGTGATCGAGCCAGGTTTCGGGTAATTCGACCTGCCAGCCGTCCGAGAATTCCTGCCGAAAAAGGCCGTGCACGTAACGGATGCCATAGCCATGCGCGGGCACGTCTACCGTCGCCATGCTTTCCATGAAGCAGGCGGCGAGGCGGCCAAGCCCGCCATTGCCGAGTGCGGCATCGGGTTCCAGCCTGGAGATGACGTCGAGATCGACGCCGAGCGAGGTTAGCGCCTCGCGCATGTTGTCGAGAAGGCCGAGGTTCGAGAAAGCGTCACGCATCAGGCGCCCGATAAGAAATTCGAGCGACAGATAGTAGACGCGCTTTTCCTGCCGCTCGTAGGCAGTCTTGGTCGACTGGATCCAGCGTTCGATAATGCGGTCGCGCACGACCTTGATCGATGCCGTCAACCAGTCATGCTGCGTGGCGACCGTGGTATCCTTGCCGAGCCGGTAGGTAAGGCTTTTCAGGATTTCGGCCGCTAATGTCTTGGGATCGGATTCGTTCAGGATCGGCCTCAGGAGATCGGAGATTGGCGCCTGCGTCATCAGCACTTCCAGGTTTGACGGTAGGCCCGCCTGCCCCACCACCGTTGATCGTGTCCCCCCATATTTACAATCCAGCGCAATTTCAACCGATTTGAAAGTGCTGAATTGCCAAGCCTCCCATGCATTTTTGACAGATCACGCGGCGAGCGCCTCCTCCGGAGGCTTCTTTGCGCCAGTCATGAAGGCCACCGCGTCCGACATTGTATATTCCTTCGGGTCGATGACGGTCAGCCGCCGACCCAGCCTGTGGATGTGGATGCGGTCGGCCACCTCGAAGACATGCGGCATGTTGTGCGAGATGAGCACGATCGGCAGGCCGCGCTTTTTCACATCAAGGATAAGTTCGAGCACGCGACGCGATTCCTTGACGCCAAGGGCCGCTGTCGGCTCGTCCATGATGACCACTTTCGAGCCGAACGCGGCCGCCCGCGCCACGGCCACGCCTTGCCGCTGGCCGCCGGACAGGGTTTCCACCGCCTGGCTGATGTTCTGGATCGTCATCAAGCCGAGTTCGGTGAGTTTAGCGCGCGCCCGCTTTTCCATTGCCGGACGATCGAGCATTCGCAACCATTGGCCCATGACCCCCGGCCGGCGAATTTCGCGGCCGAGGAACATATTGTCCGCGATCGAGAGCGCCGGCGACAAAGCAAGGTTCTGATAGACAGTCTCGATACCGGCGTCCCTCGCCTCCATGGGCGATTTGAAGTGGATCACGTTGCCCTCGAGGCGAATTTCGCCCTCGTCGGGATGGACTGCGCCGGAGATCGCCTTGATGAGCGACGATTTCCCGGCGCCATTGTCCCCGATCACCGCGAGAATCTCGCCCGGAAAGAGATCGAAGTCAGCGTGGTCCAGAGCGGTCACCCGGCCATAGCGCTTCACCAGGCCGCGCGTCGTGAGAATAGGTTCCTGCGACATTAGCCTGCTACCTTTCTAATCCACTGATCCATGGCGACGGCAATGATGATCAGGAGACCGATGAGGAGATATGTCCACTGAGGATCGGTTCCGATCAGCCGCAGACCCAGGGAGAAAACGCCGACGATAAGCGCGCCGAACAGCATTCCAAGGATTGAGCCGCGGCCACCGAACAGCGAGATGCCGCCAATCACAACCGCGGTGATGGATTCGATGTTGGCGAATTGACCGGATGTCGGCGACACCGAGCCGAGACGGCCGATGATCACCCAGCCAGCGAGCGCGCAGATCAGGCCAGAAATGACGTAGACCTGAACCAGCATGCTCTTGACGCTCACGCCGGATAACTTCGCCGCCTCCGGATCATCGCCCACCGCATAGACATGGCGCCCCCAGGCAGTGTGGTTGAGTATGTACCACAGGACGAAAACCAGAAGCACCATGACCACAACGCCGTAGGTGAAGACGGCGTTGCCCACCCGGAAAGTCGCTCCAAAGGCCTGCAGTAGCGGCGCCTGGGCAGCAATGTCCTGCGACCTGATCGTCTCGTTCGCAGAGTAGAGGAAATTCGTGGCGAGGATGATCTGCCACGTTCCAAGTGTCACGATGAAAGGTGGCAGTCTCATGTGAGCGACAAGGGCGCCGTTGAGCCAGCCGCAGAGCCCGCCAACAGCGAACCCGCACAGGATCGAAATCGGCGCAGGGATGCCGTAACGGAATGTGAACTGCCCCATGACCACCGACGACAACACCATGATCGCGCCGACTGACAAGTCGATGCCGGCGGTCAGGATGACCAGCGTCTGTGCAGCGCCGACAATGCCGACGATGGCCACCTGCTGAAGAATGAGGGTCATCGAGAACGCAGAAAAGAACTTCCCGCCAACCGCGATTCCAAATCCTACAAGCGACAGCAACAGCACGATCAGGGGAACGGCCGCCGGGTTGGAATGCAGGAAGTGTTGGGCGTGCTCGAGTGGCGTCCTGGTATGGGTATCGAAGCTGGCAACCGATGTATCGCTAGCAGATAGGACCTTTTCAAATTCCTGCGGCTGTGCTCGGCCGCTTGCCGAGGCGTCGCTCATGACTGTACTCCTCCCGCGGGGTTGCGTTGTTGTCTTCCAGCACGGGCGACCCGGAGGCCGCCCGCTCCCCGAATTTCAGGCTATTGATGCAACGTTGCGCGCCGCGCGTCCCACGCGCCAAGGACGCGGTATCTCATTGAATCTACGCATCGTGCTTGCCGAAAATCGATTTCGATTTTCGGGCCGATGCGTTAGGCAAATCAGCCCCAGCATTTCGCCATGCCTTCTTTGGTGTCGATCGACTCGACGCCTTGGGCTGGTTTGTCGGTGATCAGCGTCGCACCGGTGTCGAAGAATTCCTTGCCTTCGGTCGGCTTCGGCTTTTCACCGGAGTCGGCGAATTTCTTGATCGCCTCAATGCCCATCGCCGCCATTAGCAGCGGATACTGTTGCGAGGTTGCGCCGATCACGCCCTCGGTGACATTCTTCACGCCGGGGCAGCCGCCGTCGACCGATACGATCAATACGTTCTTTTCCATTCCGACTGCCTTGAGAGCTTCAAAAGCGCCGGCGGCAGAAGGTTCATTGATGGTGTAAACGACATTGATGCTCGGATCCTTCTGGAGACAGTTCTCCATCGCCTTGCGGCCGCCTTCTTCGTTGCCGTTCGTCACGTCATGGCAGACGTTACGGGCGTCATCCTCGTCACCGATCTTGTTGACGTCCTTGGTGTCGATGCCGAAGCCTGTCATGAAGCCCTGGTCGCGCAGAACGTCGACGGTCGGCTGGCTCGGATTAAGGTCCATATAGGCGATCTTGGCGTCCTTGGCCGCGTCGCCCAGCGTCGCTTTGGCCCAGGCCCCGATCAGCTCGCCGGCTTTGAAATTGTCCGTTGCGAAGGTCGAGTCAGCGGCGTCGATCGGCTCGAGCGGCGTGTCGAGCGCGATCACCAGAATGCCGGCATCGCGTGCCTTCTTCACTGAATCGACAATCGCCTTGGAGTCCGACGGAACAAGCAGGATCCCCTTGGCGCCATCGGCAATGCACGACTCGATCGCAGCAACCTGGCTTTCATTGTCACCGTCGATCTTGCCGGCATAGGCCTTCAACTGAACCCCGAGTTCGTTCGCTTTCGCCGTCGCGCCTTCCTTCATCTTGACGAAGAAAGGATTGGTGTCGGTCTTGGTAATCAGGCAAGCGCCGATATCGGCAGCCGATGCGGGCGCGGCCAATGCCATCAGGGCGATGGCGGCTGCACCGAACACAGTGGACTTCAGAAGTGCTGTCTTGGTCACGGTGATCCTCCCAGTAGAAAAGCGATTAAACGCCGGCCCAGCGGCATCGGCGAGCATCCAGTCGTTTTCTGTCGCGTGGATGTCTGACCCTGACGAAACATCAATTTTAGCATCTTGTCAATTAATAAATCACTCTTATTTATTATTGACACATGCGTACTGTGGACGCATTGTCAGCGCAAAGCATCTTGTGCGGGAACGGAGGCGTCCGGTGGAAACCGGCAATGTTACATCGCGTTCCGCTGAACCGGCAAGCCGGCTTCGCGGCACCAATCAGAGCGGCATGCGAGACTCGAACGAGCGGCTCGTTTTGTCACTCGTCCGTCGCCATGGCAGCCTGGCCAAAACCGAAATCGCCCGCATGACAGGACTGTCTGCCCAGACCGTTTCCGTCATTATGCGTGAACTCGAGGAGGAAGGTCTGCTGCTCAGGCAGGAGCCGATACGCGGCAAGATCGGACAGCCGTCGATCCCCATGGCGCTCAATCCGGACGGCGCCTATTTCCTTGGCCTGAAGATCGGCCGCCGCAGCGCTGAGCTCGTTCTCATCGATTTCCTTGGAACGGTCCGCGCATCCCGGCATATGTCGTACCGATATCCTGCGCCCCGCGAAACGGTTGACTTTGTCACCGGCGCGATCAAGCGCATCCGCGCGACCCTGTCCTCCGCCCAGGACGAACGTATCGCCGGCCTTGGGATCGCCATGCCGTTCGAACTCTGGAACTGGGCCGACACGGCAGGCGCCCCGCGAGAGGTGATGGAAGAGTGGCGGCACTGGGACATTCGCGCCGATATCCAGGCGCAATGCAGCTTCCCCGTTTATCTGCAGAACGACGCGACGTCGGCCTGCGGCGCAGAACTGGTGTTTGGCCGGACGGGCGGACTTAGAGATTTCATCTACTTTTACATTGGCGCTTTCGCAGGCGGTGGCATCGTTCTTAATGGCAGCCTCTACAGCGGACCAACCGGCAATGCGGGCGCTCTCGGCTCAATGCCGGTTCCAGGCCCTGACGGCAGGCCCATCCAACTCATCGACATCGCCTCGATCGCAATTCTCGAACATGCGCTGAATGCCAACGGACGCGATGCCTCATGCCTGTGGACGTCACCGGAGGACTGGGGCGATCTCGGCGGCGAGCTCGATGAATGGATCGACAACGCAGGCGCAGCGCTCGCGTATGGCATCGTCGCCGCGTCGTCGGTGATCGATTTCGAAGTGGCCATCATCGACGGGTGGATGCCGGCCGCTGTGCGGCAGCGCCTGGTTTCCACGACGCAGGCCGCAATCCGCAGGATGGATGTAGAGGGGCTCAGGATCCCGTCCGTGCGGGAAGGGACGGTAGGCATTCATGCCCGCGCCCTCGGCGGCGCGAGCCTGCCGCTGTCCGAACGGTTCCTGGTCGGAGCCAGCGCACTGGCCAAGGGACCTTGAGGCATGGCAACGAGCATGTGAAACCCGCAACGCCAGCGATTGCAACCGGAGCGTTGGCCGACTAAAGCCGGCATCGTCATCGTAAAAGATAGCATACCCAGGGAGGAACGGCAGAACATGATCCTGTGTTGCGGTGAGGCTCTGATCGACATGCTGCCGCGCGAAAGCATTGCGGGCGAGCAGGCCTTCGCTCCCTATGCAGGCGGCGCAGTGTTCAATACGGCTATCGCACTTGGCAGGCTGCGCGTTCCCGTCGGCTTCTTTTCAGGGCTCTCGTCCGACATCTTTGGACAGCAGTTGCGCGATGTTCTGGCTGTTAGCCATGTCAGTGCGGACTACGCCCACATTTCCGACCGGCCGACGACGCTCGCCTTCGTGCGTCTGGTCGACGGCCACGCGACCTACACCTTCTATGACGAGAATACCGCCGGTCGCATGCTCGGCGAAGCCGACCTCCCTGCCCTGTCCGATGATGTTCACGCGATGCTTTTCGGCGCAATCAGCCTGATTTCGGAGCCCTGCGGTTCGACCTATGAGGCACTGATGAAGCGTGAACACCGCAAGCGGGTCATCATGCTCGATCCGAATATCCGGCCGGGCTTCATTCCCGACAAACAGAAGCACCTCGAACGCATCCGCAGAATGGTGTCGATGGCCGATATCGTGAAGCTCTCCGACGAGGACCTCGGCTGGTTCGGCGAACCGGGCGCGCCTGAGGAAATCATCACGAGGTGGCTGAAGGGCGGCCCAAAACTGATCGTCATGACGCGCGGGAGCCGTGGGGCAATCGCCTATACGAACAAACACACGGTTTCCGTGGATGCGGAACGCGTGACCGTCGTCGATACGGTCGGCGCAGGCGACACGTTCAACGCCGGCGTGCTTGCTTCGCTTCATGAAAACGGCGCGCTCACAAAGACGGTGCTTGCCGAACTGGCCGAGGATACCATCCGCGATGCCTTGATTTTTGGCGTTCGGGCGGCTGCCGTTACCGTTTCGCGCGCCGGCGCAAATCCCCCATGGCGCAACGAACTGAGTTGATACGGAACGCCGGTCAGATCACTTTATGTTTCGGCTTGCCTCAGGTGCGTGCGCGATAGGCGGAGCCAAGCATGCAGAGCAGACGATCGCGGCGATTCCAGTGCCTACATGGCGAACCGAGCCAATACGGACGCCCACAAATAGTCTTAGCAAGATCAAAGGGTTAAGGCCATCCTCTTTCCTGCCTTATGACGCGTCCCGTGTAGTGGACATCCCAAGTGCGGTCGAAGAGGCCGCGGCGTCTTTGTGCCAATCGGACGCAGGCAGGCATCGCTTTCTCCGCGGCGCTCGGTCTGGTATCAGCGGCCAATCTCGAAAATCTCAGGAAAAGAATATGCAATTCATCGATCTCGGCGCGCAGCGTGAACGTATTGGCGATCGTCTCACGGCGGCTATCGATCGTGTCGTGACTGGTGGCAAATACATCCTTGGTCCGGAGGTTGCCGAATTCGAGCGAAAGCTTGCCGACTATGTCGGCGTCAAGCACGTCGTTGCTTGCGCAAATGGAACAGACGCGCTTCTGCTGCCTCTTTACGCATCGGGCATTGGTCCCGGCGACGCGGTCTTCGTGCCGAGCTTTACATTTGCCGCGACCGCCGAGGTTGTCGCGCTTGCGAAGGCCGAGCCGGTGTTCGTGGATGTCGACGCCGATACCTACAACATCGACATTGCAAGCCTTGAAGCCGCGATCGCCATGGTCAAGGCCGAGGGCCGGCTGAAGCCGAAAGCCATCATTCCCGTCGACCTCTTCGGACTCGGCGCCGACTATGACGCGATGACCAAAATCGCCGAGCGCGAAAACCTTCTCGTTATCGAGGATGCGGCGCAGGCCATCGGCGGCTCCATCGACGGCAAAATGTGCGGCGCGTTCGGCGATGTCGCCGGTACGAGCTTCTACCCGGCAAAGCCGCTCGGCTGCTATGGCGACGGCGGCGCGATGTTCACCAACGACGACGAATTGGCGCACAAGCTTCGTTCGTTCGCTTTCCACGGCAAAGGTGAGACGCAGTACGACAACATCCATGTCGGGATAAATTCGCGCCTCGATACTTTGCAGGCTGCCATCCTGATCGAGAAACTGGCGATCCTCGAAAAGGAGATGATTGCACGCCAGGCCGTCGCCGAACGCTATGCCGACGGTCTCACGGACATCGTCAAGGTCCCGAAGGTGGGCAAGGGCCGCCGTTCTGCTTGGGCGCAATATGCCGTCGAGACCGTGCACCGCGATGCGCTCAAGGCGCATCTACAGAGCAAGGAGATCCCGTCGGTTATCTACTATGTGAAGCCCTTGCACCAGCAGGTCGCCTATCGGAACTATCCCCAGGCGCCGGGCGGATTGCCCGTTTCGGAAACCTTGCCAAACCACATACTGTGCCTGCCGATGCACCCATACCTGAGCAAGGGCGACCAGGACCGGATCATCGATACGATCCGCAACTTCCTGGAAGGGCAATCCGTGCGGGCAGCCGAATAGCGTCAAGCGACGGGGCGGTCGTCTTCCGGCGGGTCGCCACGCTCGGCACGGGGATCATTGTCTCGCAAAGGCCTTAGCCCGTAACGCATCGTACGTCGCGGCGCGTCACTATTGTCCCCACCACGATCGTAAGTGGCCAAGGGATCGTCGCGTTCGGCCTGGATGATCCACCGGGAGAGGTCCAATAACCTGTTCCGGCTTTCCTTGAAATGCTGTCTGGAACCTGCGGCGGCGGGATAGCCGACATTCGCTTTTTCGCCTTGTTCGATAATTTCCTCGATCGACGACTCGTGGCGCTTCGAAGCGGCAGCCTCGGATTTCTGGACAGCCGTCGCGAAACGGCGCGCGAAGTCCTCGAATGCCCCCATCGTGTTCCGGAACCGAACCCACCGATGGTTTGGAAAAGAATGGCTAATAGGGTCTCCGGTCTTGGGGTCGGTGTCAGCCTTCGGGTCGAAGCGAGCAGAGATCAGCATGCCGGCAGCTTGCCCACGTCGGTCCAGCCCCTTCACCGTTGATTCTGGCATGTCTAAATTGAGCCCGCCCTCATCATCCAGCAGCCCTATGTGGACCACACGCTCGCGTACTCCAGGAGCGGCCAAAAGGTGGTTGTCGCTCCAGAAGCGCGCCGTGTTGACCAGGGCGCCGAGGAAACCAAACAGGCCGCTGCTTGACGGATCGAATGGTGTCATGAGCGTTGCGCGGTGCTCATTGCGTTTTGTCATTCCCACATAGTTCCAAACCGGATTACCCGGCGCCAGCGAATCGTCGGAAAGGCTCGTCGATGGCCGGTTCGTCGAAGCAAGTTCGTCACCGACTTCGCTGTTGCCTCTATCGAGGGCGGTGTCATGGGCGACAAGGTTCAGGCAGAATGTCGGTCGCGATGGCAGCGGGCTGTCGAAGAGATGCACCGGAAAATTCGAGGTCACACCTCCATCGGAGTACCATACCGGCTCGAGAGAAGGCTTCTTTTTTTCCTGGAACCGCACGGCAAGGAGAGGAACGGCGCTCAGGAGTATTGGGAAGCTCAGCGACATTCGCGCCGCCAGCAGGACTGGCAAGTCGCGCGGAGCCGGGAGCCGGAATACACCGCTTGGAACCGCCACACCGTCCACAGCTTTATCAGGATGATCAGTCATCCACTTGACAACGTTCTCCGGGAAATAGCGGTCCATCTCACTCGCCCGGAAATAGAGCGGCGTCGGTACCTGGAGGAAAGGGAATTGAGCCGAGCGCTGACGCGACACGTCACTCGTTATCATCGACAATTCGATGTTCCGCGGCGCCGCATCATCAACTCTATCCCGTTGGCCTTTTTTGTTTCCGGCATTCCATAGGTCCCGGAATGTCAGGGGATCATCATTGATCGTTCTTCCGGCAGCCTGCTGAATTGTTTCGTGCATCCACGGTGTCAGCCCTTGGAACCGTTTCTCTGGCGAAAATTCAGGGTCTGAAAGACCAGTACATATTCCAAAGCCATTCCGCGCCATGGCTGGGAGCCAGCGATAGTTCAGCAAGATCGCCAGAACGATCATGGCCACTAGGAAGGCAAACGCCAGGGCAGCGATGGCGGCAAGAATCGCCATTGTGCGGTGATCACTAAGCCAAAGCGTCAGAATACCGGGCAGGGCTGGCAACAGCGCGACTACGAACGCGGCGGCGACCAATGGCATTTTGAGGCCACCCCAGAGAATCTTGAAAAATTTGCCGAAGGGGCCACCCTGTCCGATAAGCGGCGACAGTAAGGACATCACCGGACGCGTATCGTCAGCCGAGTTCCTTCCGTCTGGTGTAAAAAGATGGAACAGGCGAGTGCGGCCGTCGGGCGCCTTCTCGCTCATATAATCCGGCACCTTGGCGATGATCGCGAAGCCTTCAGAGCTGCCGGTTTCCTGCCGCCTGTATTCCGCTGCGGCTGTAGCGGCCGCGGCGATCGCGCCTGCCGACGTGCCGCCGATCGAATGGAACCTGTATTTCTCTGCAATACGCGCCACCGCGCCCGGATAGATGATCCCGCTGGTGACACCTCCCGCCATGACGATATCGCACGACAGAAGATTTTCGTTGGCTGACTTGCTATTCGACACCCGCACCCCCTCTTCTCACCAGCCTACACTGCCGGGCGTCGACAGTGATGAGCCGTTGGATTATTATCCAGTCAGTATACCAGAATATATTACATTAATAATATATTAACTTTACTGAGTCGGGTGCCCAACCTTCCCCAGATGCGAGGCGCATCGAGTATACGGGAACGCTGACCCAGTTGTACGAAAGTCAAAATGAAGCGGACCGAGGCGTTCCAATGGAGCAAGCGCAGAAAGAGCTCACGGCAAGTCTCTTTCGCGTAGCCTTGCAGTGGCTAGTGTGATGGATGTGAAGTTCCTTTCATTTCCATGGCATCCGCGTTCAGGAACTTCAAATCCGTAAACCACACGAGATTCAATAAGTTGCTCGTGTGGCTTTGAATCCGAAATTCGATCCGAGCCTCGCTCCCAGGCGATACGAATTTCGGATTCGCCACACTAGGAGTCCAGCGTTACGGCTGCGTCGGCAGATCGTCGACCCGCCCCCGCGATATGAAAGACGGATTGACCAAATCAAGGTCGTCCGCGCGGCCACGCTTGCCATAGGTCAGTGGCGTGCCCTCCAACGTCTCCGTCGTGCCGCCTGCTGCCCTCAACACCGCGTCTCCTGCGGCCGTGTCCCATTCCATCGTCCGGCCGAACCTCGGATAGAGATCGGCCTCTCCGGCGGCGATCAGGCAAAACTTGAGCGAAGACCCCACCGAAACAATTTCTGCCGCACGGAATTTCAGAATATAGGAATCCGTCTCGGGCGTGCGATGCGAGCGGCTGGCGACAATTGTCAGTGGCTCGATCCCGCTTCTGACACTGATCCGGCGCCGGTCTGCGATCGAAAAATCTTCCGCGACGTCGATGGCTTCGGCAACGCCCGGTCTGCCGACGTAGAGCTTTCGGCTAAGAGGCGCAAAGACGGCTCCGACCTCCGGCACACCTTCGCGGATCATGGCAATGTTGACTGTAAAGTCTGCCGAGCGGTTGATAAATTCCTTCGTGCCGTCGAGCGCGTCGACCAGGAAAAAGGCGTTGCCCAGCTGAGGCGGCACGATGCCGTCGGCACATTCCTCCTCGGCGACGCAAGGAATGGACGGCAGCGCGGCACGAAGGCCCTCGAGGATGATCTTCTCGCCCAAGCGGTCGGCTGCAGTGACCGGCGAAGCGTCCTTCTTGCGACTTACGGCAATACCGGAATGAAAGACATCCAGCACGGCGCGCCCGGCCGATATTGCCAGGCGTTCAAACAGCGCCAGCAGTGCGATGTCGTCAGATGCCGCCACCGCTGTCGTATTGCTGGTCACCATTTTCCCGCTCCCGAACCCAGTTCTCGAGCGCCTCTACCATTTCTTCAGGCGACTTGCCGAGCGTTTCGAGGTGAATCTCCGGATTTTCCGGTGCTTCATAAGGTGAATCCACCCCGGTAAAATTCTTGATCTCACCGGCGCGCGCCTTTGCATAGAGCCCTTTCGGGTCGCGCCGCGCGCATTCGTCGAACGGCGTATCGACGAAGACTTCCACGAAGTCACCCTGCGGCAGCAATTCACGCGCCATCTGCCTCTCGGCCCGGAAGGGCGAAATAAACGAGACCAGCACAATCAGACCCGCATCGGCCATCAGACGCGCAACCTCCGCAACACGGCGGATATTCTCGACCCGATCCTCGTCCGTGAAGCCAAGATCGCGGTTGAGCCCGTGGCGGACATTGTCGCCGTCAAGCAGGTAAGTATGGTGTCCGGCCGAATGAAGCTTCTTCTCAAGCAGATTGGCGATCGTTGACTTGCCCGAGCCCGACAGGCCCGTGAACCAAAGCACGGCCGGCCTCTGATGCTTGGCGGCGGCCCTCGCCTGCCTGTCAACGTCGAGCGACTGCCAGTGGATGTTGGCCGCGCGCCGCAGTGGATTGACGATCATGCCCGCGCCGACCGTGGCATTCGTCATCCGATCGATCAGGATGAAGGCTCCCGTGGAGCGGTTGTCTGCGAACGTGTCGAAGGCAATCGGCGACTCCACTGCAATGTTGACGACGCCGACCGCATTCATTTCAAGCGTTTTCGCAGCCTCATGCGCGAAGTCGTTGACATTGATGCGGTATTGCAGCGCGCTGACCGTGGCGTTCGCTTGGTCGGTCTCGGTTCTCAATATATAGGAACGGCCGGGCAATAACGGCTTTTCGTCGAACCAGACGAGGTTGGCCGCGAACTGATCGGCGACATGCGGTCGTGTGTAGGGCGACACGAGCATGTTGCCGCGCGAGAGCTCGACCTCATCCTCCAGCACGAGTGTGACCGCCTGCCCTTCGATGGCGCGTGGAAGGTCGCCGCCATGGGAGACGATACGCTTGACCCGCGAAAGCTTGCCGGATTTCGCAACGACGATGTCATCGCCTTTCGATACCGACCCGGAAGCGACCGTTCCGGCGAAGCCGCGGAAATCGAGATTCGGCCGGTTCACATATTGGACTGGAAAGCGGAAGGGCTTGTCGCCAGCGGCTTCGTCGATGGACACAGTCTCCAGATGGTCGAGCAGCGTCGGCCCAGAATACCAGGGCGTCTGGGTCGACCGGCGGGTGACGTTATCGCCATAGCGCGCCGACATCGGAATCGGCTCTATCGTGGCGAAACCAAGCCCGGCGGCGAATTCCCGGTAGTCAGCAACAATGCGCTCGAACACATTGCGATCAAAATCGACGAGATCGAACTTGTTCACGGCAAGTGCGATATTGCGAATGCCGAGCAGCGAGGCGATGATCGAATGACGGCGCGTCTGACGCAACACGCCCTGCCGGGCATCGACCAGCATGACGGCGAGATCCGCAGTCGAGGCGCCGGTCGCCATGTTGCGCGTATACTGTTCGTGCCCCGGCGTATCGGCCACGATGAACTTGCGCTTGGGCGTCGCGAAGAAACGATAGGCGACATCGATGGTGATGCCCTGCTCCCGTTCGGCCTCGAGGCCGTCGACAAGAAGCGCGAAATCAATGTCGTCGCCATTGGTGCCGTGCTTGCGGGAGTCCTTTTCGAGTGCCGCCAACTGATCCTCGAAGATCAATTTTGTGTCATAGAGCAGACGGCCGATGAGGGTCGACTTGCCATCATCCACGGAACCACAGGTCAGAAACCGCATCAGCGATTTCTGTTCCTGTCCGGCGATATAATCGCGAATGTCGGCTACGCCGGCGATTTCCTTGGTCAGTGCATGCCGCATGCTCAGAAATAACCTTCGCGCTTCTTCTTTTCCATGGAGCCACTTTCATCCTTGTCGATGAGGCGGCCCTGGCGCTCGGAGGTTCGCGCCGTCAGCATTTCGCTGACGATGGACTCCAGATCGCCGGCATTGGACTCGATTGCGCCGGTAAGCGGGTAACAACCGAGTGTCCGGAACCGCACCATTCGATTTTCGATCCTCTCGCCCTGGCGCAGCTTGAACCGCTCGTCGTCCACCAGGATGAGCATGCCGTCACGTTCCACCACCGGCCGCTCCTTGGCGAAATAAAGCGGTACGATGGGGATGTCTTCCTGCAGGATGTATTGCCAGATATCGAGCTCGGTCCAATTCGACAGTGGGAAGACGCGGATCGATTCCCCTGGCGCGATCCGTGTATTGTAGATCTTCCACATTTCAGGGCGCTGGTTCTTGGGGTCCCAGGCATGACTGGCATTGCGGAAGGAGAAGATACGCTCCTTGGCGCGGGATTTCTCCTCGTCGCGTCGCGCACCGCCGAACGCCGCGTCGAAACCGTATGCGTCGAGCGCCTGCCTGAGCGCCACAGTCTTCATCACATGCGTATGCGTGTTGGAGCCGTGGTCGAACGGATTGATGCCTTGCCGAACGCCGTCCTCATTGATGTGAACGAGGAGATCGAATCCGTGTTTTGCCGCCATGGCGTCACGGAATTCAATCATCTGGCGGAACTTCCAGGTCGTATCGACATGAAGAAATGGAAACGGCGGCTTGGCCGGATAAAAAGCCTTCATGGCAAGGTGCAGAAGGACCGACGAATCCTTGCCGACCGAATAAAGCATCACCGGCTTTGAAAATGTCGCCGCCACTTCCCTGAAGATGTGGATCGCCTCGGCTTCGAGTCGGTCGAGGTGGGTAAGTCTTGCTAGCATCGAAACGCCTTCGCGTGGGCCAAGCGACCGCAAGCGGACCGGCACGATGCCGAACCACCCAGACAGAAATGTCATGGAGGGCCAGTCCATCTCAAGGCGGACTTGACCAATATCGCCGCCCGGACAGAAGCAGTTTTGCGTGAAACGAGAAAATCTCGAAAAGACGTTTCTGCAAGGCGCCAAGAGGGCGCCGGCGCGCTGATCACACCACGCGGATGGTTGCGGACGATCGATTGGCGGTTTGGCGGACCGGAGGTGACGAGGGTTCGAAAAAGCCGACGGTATCAGGCGAGGTTATCTGCATCCTCATCACAATCGGAACGAAACTAGTGGAACGAATTTGACATTCGCATCCCATTTGACATCACGCGTCCATCGCGAATGTCAAATTCAAAGTTCCACTAGTGTGGTGGATTTGAAGTTCCTGTCACTTCCATGGCATCCGCGTTCAGGAACTTCAAATCCGTAAACCACACTCAGATTCAATAAGTTGATAGTGTGGCTTTGAATCCGAAATTCGATCTTAGCCTCGCTCCAAGGTAATACGAATTTCGGATTCGCCACACTAGAATCATACGTTTCGCCTGAATGGCCCGTATCAATGGGATGCGAATGTTAGAATCGGACCACTAGTCGCGCGCGCGACCGGTAAGAAGAGGTCCGATCGCGCGCGTATACCTGGCTAAGATCTTTGGTATCTCAACCAATAGCAGAGACGGCTTCACCCAAACATCTTCGCGTTCATCAGCACGCCGAGATTGGGATCGAGGTTGGCGTGGCCGAAGGTAATTTTCGGCATGGCGAAATAAAGCTCCGAACTCGCCGAGGCGAGCAACTGAAACGCCGTGTTGTCGTAGTTGTATTGATTCGGAATCAACTCCAGATTGACATGTTTCCAGCCGCTTGCGCCGGTCAGCGCGACGGGTGACGCTGCGGTTCCGGCTGGCACTGGAACGCCGTCGATCGCTGCGCGTATGACGCGGGCGTGGTTCACCCGGATCGCGGCCGACCCCGTCTTGACCTTCACGTAGTAGCCGATGGTGAATTTGTTCGGCAGAGCCACCATGGAGTTCGTGCCGACAAGACCGTGCGCGACGCCGCCGATAGACTGGGTCTCTGCGGCAGCCGCCGCGCTCTGGATCATTTTTATGACATACCATTCAGGCCCGTAGCGGCGCGCGTTCGTCGGACGGATCTTGTCCACGAGCGCCTTGACCTCGGGGTCCAGAACACCTGCGACGCCGCCATAGTCATTGTTGTCATGGATGAACCTGGCGTGGGCAGAGAACGCGCTGCCGGAGATGGTGCCGAGATAGGTGGGCGCCGAATAGGTGACGCCGCTGAACACCGAATTGTTGGCATTGCCGTTGAAGCGGCCGCTGTCGGGCAGGACATTCTGCAATATGTCGCGCCCGACGCGCAGATGACCGATAATGGCCTCCCCGCCAGCGCTGTCGCTGCGAAAGACTTCAGTCCAGTTTGCACCATCCCCGGAAATTCTGATGGTGAAATCATTGTCACCGACGAGCCCTAGCTCGGCGCGGCCCGACCATCCGGTCTGCAGGAGCAACGAGAGCACATCGACCGGAGTTTGCTTATTCATTGTGTAGCGAAGACTGCCATCGCCGCCCTCAGCAACTGTCTTTGCCGTCCAGAGCGCCTTATTGAGCTTGGCAGCGAACGGATTCGTGGCATCGGCTGCGGTTCCGATCCCCAGTTTCGACATGTTCTGCAATTCAGTCGGATGGCTCTCCATCTCCTGCCAGACCGACCCGTTCCAAAAGAGAAGACGACCCTCGTTGACTGCAAAGGCGTGCCAGCCAGGTTTCGGCGCGAGAAAAAGCCAGGCGCCATCCTGAAGTGTGGCCACTTTGTCCGATTGCCCGGCCCAAGCCCCGGTTGCATTGCCGGGGACCAGGTAGCAGTCCCCATCGCTCGGGTTTGTCGGGGGAGCGACCAAGTGCCGATCAAGGACCGCGAGTTGCACAAGCGCATCGAGTATCGCCAGCGCCTCGTTGTGAGTTACATGCTTCTGTGCCTGAGAGGGCATGATGTAGGGAAGCGAGAGATTAGGGGTTATGTCCATGAGCCTTCCTTTCCAAAGGCTCGATGGTAACGTGAGTACAAGGAAGGTGGATAAAACGAAGAATGCGTAGGCCTTTTGACCTTTGTCAGCGTCGGAAAGCGGCCCCCGACCGAACAATTCCTTCACTGGGGTGAATCTTCGGCGACCAGCCAAATGTGTTGCGGAAAAGGCTTGAATCGACCTGAAGATTACCGAGAAGGCTTTTCGCCACTCTTTCCTTCCCCAGAATGCGGAGCAAAAATGTTAGCGTGGCAGGCGGGATGGGCAGAAGCCGGGGCGACATCCCCATCCCCTTGCGCAGCCAAGTAAGGATTTCGCGAAGGCTGACCGACTCACTGTCGGAAACCATGAAGGTTCCCGACTTGACCGCACGGTTCGGCGAAGACACCACATGGAAGATCGCGTCGGCTAGGTTTTCGGCCGCTATTAGAGTACGGCGATTGTCGATCGAACCGAAAGGCAACGGCAATCCTGTAGCGGCGAGGCGTTGGAGCAGCCGCCAGTTTCCTTGCGCGCCGACCCCATAGACAATCGGAGGTCTGAGCACGATCGCGGCGCGGTCCGGTCCTTCGAACAAGCTCATGTGGCCCTCGGCTGCGAGCTTCGAGCGTCCGTAAGGGGTGGATGGATTTGGACGACTTCGTTCATCGACCGGAGTTGTCGACGAATTATCCGTCACCGCGAAAACGCTCGACATCAGAACAAACAGTTTTGCTCCTGACGCTGCGGCTTGCGCCACCAATCGAGCGGTGCCTCGATCGTTCACCTCGTTGAACGCCTCTTCCATAGTGCCGGGCAAGGGAACCTGAGCAGCGAGATGGACGACCACCTCACAATCCTCCAGCGCCAGGCGCCAATCCGTTTCCGTCCCCACATCGCCTACCGAAAAATATCGAACCGGGGGTTCCTGGATTGTTGGTGCGGTTCTGCCGGCAAGGCTGAGCGCAAACCCCGCGTCGCGCAAGCGCTGGACAAGCAAGCCACCCACGAAGCCGCTGGCGCCGGTCACAAGGATTCTTTTCATATCAAAATATCTCGCGAGTTGTGGGGTGCTGATTTATCAAGAATGGAAAGTCATGGTGCCGCTCGGATTGCGGCAAACGCAAGTTGCGGTGTTGTAAGATCGATCATACTCGTTTACCTACAACACCGGGGTGGGGTGACAAGATGTATCATTTGTGACTGGGAGACTACCCGTTGAAAAGATATGCGGGATTTGCCCATGACCTGGTAGTCGCCGGGTCGGCCTTTTTGCTCTCATATGTAACAGTTCTCGGGATTGATCTCACATTCCGGACGCCAGGCATCTGGGAGAAGGCCGCCTCGTTCGTATTCAGTTTGCGCCTTCTTTTTTATCTTCTTTTCGGTTCATCGCGGGTCATGGCGTTACGTTTCCATCCCCGATCTGACGACGATTATTAAAGCGACAGTGATTTCCGTACTTGTCTACACCGTCGCTGCTTTTCTGGCGACGCGCGGCTCCAATGTGCCGCGGTCGGTCCCGGTGCTGACAACTCTCTATATGATTGCCGGTCTCTCGGCGCCGCGGCTGGCCTATCGCCTGTTTCTCGAACATAGGCTTACTTTCCCGCTGCCGGCGCACCAAAGGCGCGCGAAAAAGCGGTACGTCCTTCTCTACGGACTGACCGATAGCTGCCGAGAGTTTCATTCGGTCTACTCGGCGCGATGTCAATCGCGAGACCGAGGTTGTCGGCATCCTGGATGATGGTCCAACGCATGCGCGCATGGTCCAAGGTGTGAAGGTGCTAGGCTCGCTCTCTGAACTCGAGCCGATCGTTGCCAAATTCTACCGGAACGACATCAAAGTAAGTGAATTGATCGTGACCGCCGTTGCTCCAAACAGGGAGCAACTCGGGGAAATCGTCGAACTGGCGACGCGACTAGGTATCAAGGCCTCTCGGATCCCCAGCGTGACCGAGACTGCGCTCTTGACCAGCGATGGCCGCATAGAACCCAAGCCCATCGATCTTGGCGACCTGCTCGGGCGACCCGAAGTCAAGACCGATCTTCGAGGTGTTGCGAGTCTGATCAACGGCAAAGTGGTGCTGGCAACCGGCGCAGGCGGATCGATTGGCTCCGAGCTTTGCCGGCAGATCGCGATGTTCGGTCCCAGACTGCTTGCCATTAGCGATAGTTCCGAATTTCATCTCTACCTGCTCGACATGGAGTTGAGAGAGCGCCATCCAGATCTTCGGATTGTCACCCGCATCGTCGATGTGCGCGACAACGCCCGCGTCTCGAAGCTGTTCGAGGAAGTGCGGCCAGAGGTCGTCTTCCATGCCGCGGCGCTAAAACACGTCCCCTTGGTCGAAAGCAATCCATTGGAGGGGATCAAGACTAATCTGCTAGGCACCCGGAACGTTGCGGACGCCGCGCTTGAGAGCGGTGCCTCGACATTCGTCATGATCTCAACCGACAAAGCGGTCAATCCGACGAATATTATGGGTGCGACGAAGCGCGCCGCTGAGGCCTACTGCCAGGCGCTCGACGTCGTGTCCGAGAAGACCCGTTTCAAGACGGTCAGGTTCGGCAATGTCTTGGGATCGAACGGCTCGGTCGTACCCCAATTCCAGGAGCAGATCGCCTATGGTGGCCCAGTTACCGTAACGCATCCGGACATGGTCCGTTTTTTCATGACGATCCCCGAGGCGGTACGGCTCGTTCTCCATGCATCCGCCCATGCACTGGCCCGCCAGTCCGATCGCGGCAAGATCATGGTGCTCGATATGGGCGAGCCGGTTCGCATTGCATATCTTGCGGAACGCATGATCCAGCTCGCGGGCTACAAGCCTCACACGGATATCGAGATCGTTTTCACCGGCCTGAGACCCGGGGAAAAACTCTATGAGGAGCTTTTCGACCCCTCGGAGGCTCAGGACGGCCGAACGGACGAGGGCTATGTCGTCGCCTCGCCTCGCGTCATCGACAAGGGGCTTCTCCATCGCACGTTGTCAGGAATTGAAGCCGCTGCCGCCAAGGAAAATTCGGTCGAGCCGTCGAGTTGCTGTCGCACATCGTGCCCGAGTATCAGGCGATGACGCAGGGCGACGCGCTCACGAGAGACAGCGGGGCGGATCAGATCTGAAGTTTGGTCGGTAACCGGTGCCGTACGGGGCCGGCTTATGCGGGCCTCGCTCGCCAAGCCGTCGAGGCGCCGCCTCACAAGCGGCGTCTTTCATTCCTTCGGCTATCTGCAGGCGGCAATGGACGGGCTATTCACAACCCAGCATGGAACCGACCCTTAGAACCGGCTTGTCGGAGACGCCATTTGCACCCGCTAGCATCCGACCGTGGCCCCAGTGCGAAATCATGAGTGTCATAGCGCAAGTTTTAGGTTGGACATAAAGAGAAATTACTGCTCGGGACTATCGGAAGGGGAGAGATTCCGAGATGCTACCCGGAGTGCACTCTAGGTGGATTTCAGGCTTTTTCGTGGGTGCCGGAAGATTCACCCCGCGAAATTTTCCGGCACCGACTTCCAACGCTAAGAAACTTTCATTAGTGATGCAGCACGCAGTTCCGTGTACTACTCCGCGGTTTCAAAGTGGCTAAGCGCTTATTCGATATCTTTGTTTCGCTTTCTGCGATCCTTCTCCTGCTTCCCGTGATGGCAATCGTTGCGATTGCGGTGAGGCGGTCATCGCCGGGCTCCAGCGCTGTTCGTCCAGCCTCGCCTTGGAAAGGGAGAGCGGCCTTTCAATTGTTACAAATTTCGCACCATGGCGATAGGCAGCGCCTCGGCGGGTTCCCACGACGTATCCGAAAGCTGGATCACGCCTACGGGACGTTGGCTACGAACCACGAAGTTGGATGAAATTCCTCAGTTGTTCAATGTTTTGAAGGGTGACATGAGCCTGGTG
This sequence comes from uncultured Alphaproteobacteria bacterium, assembly GCA_963735385.1. Taxonomy (GTDB): domain Bacteria; phylum Pseudomonadota; class Alphaproteobacteria; order Rhizobiales; family Rhizobiaceae; genus CAVTKY01. Next base: position 235,678 of record CAVTKY010000015.1, read on the forward strand.
GGCCCGCGCCCCTGCCTGCCGACTTAGCACGAGGTTATTAGGGCGCGACGGGAGCTGAGCGTTTTCAATATTCGACCAGGCATAACCGGCCTGGCGCAGCTGGCCTCGGTAGACATGTCTACCCCTGACTTGTTGGCCGAAGCGGATCGAAAGTATATCGATACGCAAAGTTTCTCGTCCGATCTGGGCATAATTTTCGCGACTGTTGCCGGAAAAGGATCGGGAGACGCAGTATCTCGGTCGGGGATTTAATAATCGGCGTGCCTTGCCTGCAAATCTCGCTGCCGTCAGTACGATGTCCGTCGGTGTTATGCGGGTACGCGATTGCTTAGGCTCCGGCAACTATTCCGGGACGCGGCTAGATGATAGCACGCAAGAATTCATCTAATTCGCGACGGGGTTGACGATCGGAAGGTCGAAAACGCGATCAGCCGCCCCGGATCATGGCCGAACTACGCGGCGATTGGATCCTTGTGAGAGACAGTGACTTTGTCTACGACCCCATCTCTGAGCGCTTTCACCAGATCGGTCTTTTCCCAGGCGAACGAGCCGTCGCGGCCAGGCTTGCGGCCGAAATGGCCGTAGGCCGTCGTCTTCGCGTAGATCGGCTTGTTGAGGTCAAGATGCCGGCGGATGCCCGATGGAGACAGATCCATCACCTCGCGCAATGCCTGTTCGAGTGCGGCTTCCTCGACCTTGCCGGTGTCGTGAAGATCGACATAGACCGACAATGGCTGCGCAACGCCGATCGCATAGGAAAGCTGGATCGTGCAGCGCTCCGCCAGCCTGGCTGCAACGACATTCTTGGCGAGATAGCGCGCCGCATAGGCGGCAGAGCGGTCGACCTTGGTCGTGTCCTTGCCTGAGAACGCGCCGCCACCATGCGGGGCTGCGCCGCCATAGGTGTCGACGATGATCTTGCGGCCGGTCAGTCCGGCATCGCCGTCGGGCCCGCCGATGACGAACTTGCCGGTCGGATTGATAAACCAGTTGCAGCCCGGGCCGATCTTGAGGTCGCCCAGCGCCTCCCGAATGTAGGGCTCCACTACCTTGCGAACCTTGGCCGAATCCCAGTTAGGGTCGAGATGCTGGGTGGAAAGGACGATCTGGGTCACTTCGGAGGGCTTACCGCCGATATAGCGAACCGTGATCTGGCTCTTGGCATCCGGGCCAAGCTTCCCCACGTCGCCTTTACCGGCTTTCCGGGCCTCGGAAAGGACCTCCAGCACCTTGTGGCTATAGTAGATTGGCGCGGGCATGAGGTCCGGCGTTTCGCGACACGCATAACCGAACATGATACCCTGGTCGCCGGCGCCTTCGGCATTGGCGTCCGCGGCCTTGTCGACGCCTTGAGCAATGTCCGCCGACTGCGCATGAAGCAGCACGTCGATCTTCACCGTTTTCCAGTGGAAGCCGTCCTGTGCATAGCCGATGGCGCGAATGGCGCGACGGGCGACAGAGCGGAACTTGGATGGGTTGACGACGGCATGACCTTTCGCATCATGGACGAGCTTGCCGTCCTTGCCCTTCTTCAGCAAGGTTTCCGGTACCCGAACCTCGCCGGCGATAACGACCCGGTTGGTGGTCGCCAGCGTTTCGCAGGCAACGCGCACATCCCAAGGGTTCATCCCGGTCTTCTTGGCCTCGCGGTAGACCAGATCCACGATTTCATCGGAGATACGGTCACAGACCTTGTCGGGGTGGCCTTCAGAGACGGATTCGCTGGTGAAAAGGTAGTTTTGCCGCGCCACGGGTGTCCCCTCTTGAAAATCGGCCATGCGCCTGTTCAGGCGCAAACCCTGTAGCGAACACAGGTCGAACGCGTCAAGTCACCTCTGATCTGCATCATCCGAGCGCGCCAAAAATATAGGCGATGGCGCTGAGAACCTTTCAAGTACGGCGAGAGACATTTGTCGCGTCGACTTCTGCCACGGCAAATACCGCAAAGGCGATTTCCTGCTGCGGCCGCTGCGCACGCGCTCCCTCCGCTGCCGTTTCGCAGGGTCTCGGCCAAACGACCCTTCTCCAGCGCGCCGAATACTACGCGCGGGAACTGCTATGCTCAGACGCCGTTCCGGGCGAATTGGATCACTTCCTCCGCGATGGCGCTGTTCAATATCTCTTCAAACTTCTCCAGCGCTCGCGCGACGTTGGCTCCGTCCATGACGCGGTGATCATAGAGGATCCGGACATTTACCGATCCGGCCTCGCTGATCGGACCGTAGTTGAGAAACGTCGTCAAAGGCGTCAGCGGGTTGAGCGATTCCGCTCCAAGACCCGAGTAAACGGACAACTGGAACGTGCCAAAATAGTTCGCACGCTGCCTGGCGATATTCAGTCCGAGCCACATGAGCAGCCAGCGAACCGGCGCCGGCGCCTGTGCCATCCTCAATGCACGGCGAAACTCCCGAACCTCCAGCACCGGCCGGGACCGCGCCGCGTCGATCGAAGCCTCGAGGTCGGCAATGGAAAAGCGCTCCGGGCCTTTGATGAGGCTGAGTAAGACAGCCCGTTCGCCGTCATATTCGCGCTCATGGGCAATCGAGGCAACGCTAACTGGATATTCGAAAAGGTGCGGCCGGGGGAACTTTACATAGGCGCGCCGCAATTCGGGAATTTCTCGCGAAAGAAGGGCGTACCCTTTCAGGAAGATTGCCGTCCATGACGGCCTGGTTTGCAGCGACGTCCTTGCCTTCAGCAGGGGGCCAAGGTCCATCTGACGCTGCACTGTGACCCTCGGCACCCCGATGGAGAATCGCATCAGGTCGCAGACAAGGCGTCGAGGCGCCGATAGCTTGAGGGCTCGGCCTCTCATCACACGGCCTCTAGTAAATGTACGGGATTATTCGCTTCGTCCTTTCCATATAGTCACGATACTCCGGGCCGAAATTCTCCAGCATCATACGCTCTTCCTTGTCCACTCGCAGGAAAAAAAGAATTCCGAACCCGATAAGGCCAGCCAGCCCGACGACCCAGTTTGACAGCAAAAAGGCCTGGCCAACGGCCATCAGCAGGAAAGACGTGTACATCGGATGCCGCACCAGAGCGTATGGGCCGGACGAGACCAGCCTGTGTTGTTCGCGAATTTCTCAAGCGTGATCGACCAGTTTCGGCCCAGCATTTTGTGGGACACACGGAAGACCCATAGCGCCGCGGAAAAAATGATCGTCCCGAGAAGGACAGCCCAGACACTTGCAGGATAATCGGCTGCTTCGGGGATGCCCGTAGCGACGTAAAATCCGGGCAGAATGGCGAGGCCAACCAGGGCGGAGGCAAGGCCAACTGAGTCCGAGCGCGAGCGGCGGTCGCTTACGACGCGAGAGCGTCTGGCTCGACGTTCGAAAGGATACCGGATGACATACCATGCGATGATGCCCAGCACCCATACGACCTTGCCAATCGAAGCCGCCTCCATGCTCACCCCCCACCGATTCTTTCTGGACGATCAAGCCCGCGGTCCGTGGCGCTAATGCATCGGCCCGAAAATCAAAATCGATTTCGGTAAGCACGATGTATCGATTCAAACACATACAGCGTCCATTGCGCGTCCGAAAGGACACGCGGCGCTGTAGAGCGCTTAAGGCATCCTCTCGAATTTCACGGTGTTGCCGCTATTCATCTCTCGAAGCTTGGTGATGAACTGCTGCGGCCTGAGGTATTTCGACGGGACCTTGTAGCCCATGGAGCGGGCGATGTCCCCGGTGAAGGCGTTGCAGTTGTAGACCGACGCCTGCCAGACTGGCGAACTGGCCTGCAGCTTGCGTATGGTCGCAACGACGTCCCTATACTCGGCTTCGTCAAGCATGACGCGCCAACTCGCCGACCTGTATTGTTCTTCCAGGTCGCCGTCGCTCCAGCCGGTTTCTGCCGGCACCGGCACGAAATGACCGAGGACATAGGGAGCTTCGTTGGTCGACGCCGGGTGTAGGCCCGCAACTTCGGAATTGACGGTCCGGCCGGCCTCGTTCATGCGACCAAAAACGACGTAGGTATGGCCGTAACTGAGTGCGTAGCGGGAGCGGAATTCGATGAAATAGGGGCGGTCCTTGGGTAAGGTCGCCGCCATAGCTCCGATAGGCGCCCCGGTGACCGATGAGGCCTTTACGGCTTCACGATCAATTCCAGCCGACACATATCCCGGCTGCGGTGGCAGATCGTCCGACTGACACCCGGCTGCCGCGAGCACAAGCAAAACCATAAACACCGAACGGCCGCTTATCAGCTTCATCGCTCGTCCCATTCATGAAACTCCGACGAGCCCAGACCAGAGCCGGTCTAGTGCAATTGTGGTCGGAGGAAGGGCTGGATGGCCCTTCCTCCGTAGGGCTTGGTCCCCTACTTGGTAATCGGCGCTGCCTCTACCGGTGCGGGTTCCACCACCGGCGGCGGAGCCTTCCCCTTGCCTTTGCCCATCGTTCCACAGCCACTCAGGCTGGCAACGGTGAACGCGGCAATCACTGCGATCAAAATTCTGCTCATCAAACAATCCTTTCCCCAGAGGCGGAAACGTTCTATCGAAGCACGATCCACAAATACTCATGGACCCGCCCAAGATAGGGTGAACTGCGCGAAGGTCTAGTGCAAGAATGTCACAGTCGAAGGTCAGTTTGTCTGCAATCGAGCGGTTTTCGAGTAGCATGGGCGGTATAATTCAACTACCCGTTGTCAGCGGTTTAATTTCCCCCGATGCAACCGGAGATTTTAGACCACCAAAACCGGTGTCCCGACAGGGGTTCGCTCGTAGAGGTCAATGATGTCGTCATTGGTCAGCCGGATGCAACCGCTCGAAACTTCCCTGCCGATGCTCCATGGTTCGTTCGTGCCATGCACGCGAAACATGCTGTCATGTCCACCGCGGTAAAGATAGAGAGCCCGCGCACCGAGTGGATTGTTCGGTCCGCCCGGCACACCGCCCGCATATTGCGCCAAGTGCGGCTTGCGTTTCAGCATACTGTCGGTAGGCGTCCAATCGGGCCAGTCAGATTTACGCCCGATGGTTGCCGAGCCTTTGAAAGTAAGCCCGTTTGCGCCAACAGCTACTCCGTAGCGCGTCGCCCAGCCATCCTTCTCGACGGCATAGAGAAACCGCTCCGAAGTATCGACCACGATCGTTCCTGGCCGCTCACTTCCGGAATACTGTACGCGCTGCCGCTTGAAACGCGAAGTCGAAGGGAGAATGCTCGGGAACCGTATATGACAGAGGTACCGCTACCTTCTGACGCGACAAACTGCAGCCAGCAACCACGAATGTCAGGCCGCCAAGCAACAGGCCGCGGCGCGTAATCTTGTCACCGTTCATTTGTCCCCGCCAGAAACTGGTTCATTGCGTATCAGGCGCCTCTTATCACTCTAAGACCTAGAAGGCCAAGTCCGGATATTGCCCCGGAGATGGAGTGAGCACTGTTGCGGCAACGCCACTGTCCGACCGTCACTGTCGAACTGCCGTTCGGTCACGGTGACTGACTTGACTCAATCCGGCAGCTGAACATTGCGCCGTGATAGAACTCCCAGCTTGCCGTCCACTAAAATCCGGCGTCCTGCGCTTTTCAAGGACACTAAGCTCTATGGCTGCAGGAACGTATCCAGCGGCGGCTCGCTGCCATTATGGCTGTCGATGTGGCGGGTTCAGTCGGCTCATGGGAAATGACGAGGCCGCCACGCTTTCCGCGCTCAAGGCTCATCGCAGGGAACTGCTGGACGCCGAAATCGCTGAGCACCAGGGCCGCATTGTCAAGCTTACCGGTGACGGCATGTTGGTGGAGTTTGCGAGCGCCGTGAGCGCGGTCGCTTGCGCCGCGGAGATTTCAGCGCGGCATGCGCGCATCCGCAATACCGACGTCGCCGAAGATCGGCGCATCGAATTCCGTATTGGCATCAATCTCGGTGACGTCATCGTCGAAGAGAGTGATCTCTACGGGGACGGCGTCAATGTCGCGGCTCGGCTGGAGGCGCTGGCGGAACCCGGCGGAATATGCATTTCGGGAAAAGTGCACGACGAAGTGCGCGGCAAG
>CAVTKY010000016.1:0-71976 GCA_963735385.1 uncultured Alphaproteobacteria bacterium
TGTCGTCGATGGGGATCGTTGCGAGAGCGCTCATGAAGGAACACTCCCCGCAGTGATTGCCAGGTTCGCGTCTGCGCGCGAAACCCCGTCACGGCGGCAGATTGCCCTGACCAAAAACTCGTCAACCAGGTGCGCATCACCCACCCCCGGCGCGAAGTGCCGCGACATAGGCCCGCAATGACTTGACAACCACGAGATGGCGTTGCCGCTCTTCACTGTTTCTGGATTTTGCCATCCTTGATCAGCTCGTAGACGCTCGAACGTCCGAGACCGATCGTCTTTCCGGCGTCAGGAATGCTTGTAAGGATTGGTTCCATTTCTCATTCTCCGCTTAGGTGGGCGTACCTGAGCACGTCGGAACATCGTCGGGTGCACGGAGAGAATTGAGGACTAGTTGGGCTGGCTTTAAATGGGACAAATGCCGGCGGGTTCAGCGAGGAGTATTTGTCCCCCCGGCGGCAATTCGCCTTGCTTTCCGTCGAGTTCTCTTGATGCGTTGTGCCAGCGCTTCCGGGGACGCAATGATTGTTTATACGGTGCGGGCATCATTCGATTCAGGGCGAAGAGAAGTTGTTAATGGTGCTGGTCATCGCCGTTTCGACGGAGGCCCGAGGGAAGACGGAATTAATCGCCCAATCTCGGAGATTGCGAGCCCAAGTCTTCGAACGCCTGACCTGGCGTGAAACCGACCTGGCTGGAATCTTCGAGGGTTTGCTTTATTTCCGTGTCAATCTGATTGACGGCGATTTGAGGCGCAATTTCGACACGCATGAGCGTGTCCATTGAAAGGACAATTTGCTGATATCCGGTATCTTCCAGACTCTCGTCGGGCAGGTGGCCTTCCGCATCCAGTATGTTTTTGAAAGGTATTTGCACAGGAACCGAACGGAGATGACGCTCCACAGTTCTGTTCAGTTGCGTCCCGGCATCAGTGACGGGGGTTAATGTTCCGAATGCGAGTGGCGTGAATGCTGTTACCGCCGCTTTGACTTTTTTGAACAGCGCGGCCACGTCGGCCAAGGTCTGACCGTCCAGTTCTGGCTGCCGCCAAATGAGGTAAGAGTTACATATCTCCTTGAGTTTTTCTCTGGCGCTCTTCGTGAGCACGACGCCGTAGATAGCTTCTAACTCTTGATACTGCTCGTCCGAAATCTCGGCTTGCTGGTGGTGGACCAGACTTACTGAAAGGAACTCAACCGCTTCCCATAATGCGCCATGGCCATTTGCACCTTTGCCACTCAAGGGTTGCAGGAGATCGATGTTGCACTCCGGGATGTCGAAGCCGTCCTATCGTTCCGAGAGTTTATGCCTGTAGTCTTAGTACGTTGCCGTTGGCTGATTCCGAGCGCGGCCTTCGATGACATCGCGCAACCGCGCGTCCCATGCGGCTGTCAACGCCGCCTCGATGCGCTCGTCAAGCCGCGGCCGGCTGTAGTGGCGAACGAGAGTGCGTGTGTCTTTTGATCCGCGCTGATGTCCAACAACAGCGGCGATGGTGTCGAGCGCCATACCCATCTCGTCCATGACGCTAACCACCGTGCGCCGCAGGTCATGGCTGCTGAAATGAGCACACGGCAGCGTCCGCTTCTTGAGCGCATGCCCGATGTCAGCGGCAGTTAAGGGCGCTCCGGACAAAGTCGTTCTGAAGAGCGGGCCGCGTTCGCGGCCCTCAAGCGCTCGTTCGACGATTTTGCGGGCAATACCCACCAGTGGCGTAATACGCTCCCTTTTGTTCTTGGAGCGGGAGGACGGGCAACGTCCACAAAAGCTTGCCATCGTCATAGTCAAGTTCGGAAGCCTCCATCCCGGCGACTTCACCGACACGTGCCCCGACGCAGAGCTGCAGCCGAAGCGCCTGGATGCAGTCAGGCGGCATCCTCTCTGCTCCAGCGTCGAGCCAAGTCCAGAATGCCTTGATCTCGTCGGGGGTCAGAACACGGTTGCCGCGGATCGCCCCGGCCATAGGTTTCCGTTCCATGCCGTCGGATCGATAGTCACATAGCCCTTCGCGATACCCCATCGGTACATCGCGCCGATTGCCTGTCTGCGCTTTTCCGCTTCACGCGAACGACCGTCCGCTACGGGATCGAGAAGGGCACTGATGTCGCCGCGCCGAAGGCCATCGGCTGCGCGGTCGAGATTCGCGTGCAGCGCCCGCTTTAGCCGACGCTCAATATCGCCGGCCGTCCGCAGCGCGCCGCCTTTGCGATGCGGGCTCTTGATGTTCTTGACGTAACGCTCGACCAATTCCCTGACCGTCAAACGCTCCTGCTTCGTCTGACGCGCTTCCTTCTCCTCTTCGAGCAGGTTCCGACCTTGGCGCGCAGCCTTGATGATTTCCGAGGCTCTGTCACGGGCCTCGGCCAGCCCAAGACCGTTTTGCGCGCTCGGATCGCATGGACCAAGCGAGACGCTTCTTGTTTTCGGCTCGCTCTTGATCCGATAGGCGACGTTCCATGTCAAAGCGCCAGAGGGTGCGACGCGAACGCGCAAGCCGTTTTGCTGCTCGTCCGACACGTAGTAGGCGCTCGCCTTCGGGCGAAGCGCGGAAAGGACGACCGCGGTCAGTCTCTTCTTCATGGCATCACACTCTTGCTATGGCCGCTCGTCGCAACACTATAGCAACATATTTGCCGGAAGTCAGCAAACTCATTTGGACGCCATGAACAGAAAAGCCATTGCGAATCAGTTAGACCACGACATGTACGAACGATGGCAAACGCATGACGACACGCTGGTTCAAGGGCTGGCTACAGACATGGCTTGTGCACATGCGCAATCCTCGGCAGGCCGTAGGCGATCTGGGCTTTCGTTCGTTCGCGGTCTTGAACGTCCTTTCCGCCGGCATGCTGATATCGGCGATTGCGCATCCGATCCTCATCGCGTCCGCCGTCGCCATCGCTGTCGATCTCGTTCTGGCGAAGACGCCGGGTCCGTTCCGTTCTGCATTGTTCCTGGTCGATGCGGCCAATATAGGCTGCGGTTATCTGTCGTTTCTGCTGCTTGGACGACAGGCTCTCAGTCCGCAGGAGCGGAAAGGCTTCTGGAAGATCGTCTTCTTCACGCCGGTCTATTGGTTGATGATGTCGATGGCCGCCTGGCGCTGCGTCTGGCAGATTGTCCGGCAGCCGCACCATTGGGAAAAGACGACGCACCACCGTGCCCGCGCCACTGCTGAAGAGTGAGAAGTGTTCCGGCCCCAGTTGGCCGGAGGGCAAGGAACGCGCCGCCGTGGCGGCCAATCAGGCGTCCACGTTCTTTCCTCGCGCCAGAAACTCCGGCCCTTCGCCGATGATTTTCGGATCGGCATCGCCGATCACGTTGAGATCGCGGCCCCTGTAGGGAAGCGCCAGCAAAATTCGACGGATAACCTCGATGCGCGCTCGCCGCTTGTCGTTGCCCCGAATGATGATCCATGGCGCGTGCGGACTATGGGTATGTTGCAGCATCTCATCGCGCCGCTCGGTATAGTCTTTCCACTTGGTCATTCCCGCGATGTCCATCGGAGAGAACTTCCAGTTCTTTAGCGGACTGTGGCGGCGGTCGTGAAAACGCCTGAGCTGCATCTCCCTGCCGATATCGAGCCAGAACTTGAAGAAATAAATCCCTTCGTTGACGATCATCCGCTCAAAATGCTCCGCTTCCATCAGGAAGCCCGCATTTTGTTCGGGCGTGCAGAAGCCCATCACCGGCTCCACTCCCGCCCGATTGTACCAGGAGCGGTCGAAGGTCACGAATTCGCCCGCCGTTGGGAACTGTGCGACATAGCGCTGGAAATACCATTGACCGCGCTCTGTCTCCGTGGGCTTGGTCAATGCCACGTTGCGCGCGGTGCGTGGGTTCATGTACTGGCGCAGCGCGAAGATCGCACCGCCCTTTCCGGCTGCATCCCGGCCTTCGAAGAGCGCCATGACGCGATTGCCGCTTTCCTGCAGCCACGCCTGGAGCTTTACCAGTTCGATCTGCAGTGTTTCGAGCATTTCTTCATATTTGTCGCCGTCGAGTTTCTTGTCGTGCGGATAGCCGCCTGAACGCAGCGCTTTCTTGTCGATCCAGTCCGGCAGTTTCGGATTGTCGATGTCGAAGACACGTTCCTTGTCGCCACTCTTCACCGTGATCACCGCAGCCGCTGCACCGCCCGCCTCAAAGTCATTTTTCATTACCAGACGCCTTTCCTCAAAGATGCGGCATGCTATTTGGTGACCCTGGCCCGGTCCAGCCGGAAGTTGTGGGAAGGTGAATGGACGACTTGCGGAACAATGGCATGCGCGGGGCGCTGGCAGCGGTCGCCGAGAGGCTGATTGAGCAGCGCTGGACGATCATTGCCGCCGCGCTGGCCGTGCTCGGTCTGTACTGGGCGGGTGACGCGCGGCCTGCGGCAGCCCTCCTCGCAATGGTTGCCATTGTGGCAGTCGCCGCCCTTGCGCCGCGACACGCGAAAAACCATAAAAGCCTCGGGGACATTCCGCGCGCCTCGGGCCGGTCGCTCGACGATCTGGCTCCGGCCGATCTGGCCGCTGCCGTGCCCGATCCGCTCTTGGTGTTCGATCAGCAGGGAATCATCGTGCATGCAAATGACGCCGCAATGGCGTCGTTAGGCAGCGTGGCGCCCGGCATTGCACTGCAGCTCAAGTTCCGCGCGCCGGAAATGCAGGAGTTGATCCAACAGGTTCTATCCACGCGGGCGTCGCACACTATCGATTATGTCGAGCGGGTACCGATCGAGCGCGCCTTCCGCGTCGTCGCGACGCCGGCCGGAGAGGGCACGGATCTGTTCGCGCTGATCTTCAGGGATCAAAGCGAAGCACGTCGCATCGATCGCATGCGTGCCGACTTCATCGCCAATGCAAGCCACGAGCTCAGAACCCCGTTGGCTTCGATCGCAGGCTTCGTCGAGACGCTGAGGGGCCCCGCCCGGAACGACGCGGCCGCTCGTGAGAATTTCCTTCAAATCATGCAAAACCAGACAGGCCGCATGGCGCGGCTGATCGACGACCTCTTGTCGCTATCCCGTCTCGAGATGAAGCCCTACCTTCGCCCCGGCAGCAAGGTTGATCTCCGTGAGACCGTGGAAAGCGTCATAGACTCTCTCAATCCTCTGGCGCGCGAGTCGGGCGTCGTCGTTGTCAAAGAATTGTCCGATGGTCCGGTTGAGGTTCCGGGCAATCGCGATGAGCTTTTTCAGGTCTTCGAAAACCTGCTCGAAAATGCCTGTAAATATGGTCAGGCGGGCGGCAAGGTTGTGGTTTCCATCGACACATCCGAGCCCGGGAAAGAACCGGAAGCGATAGTTTCCTTCCGGGATTTTGGTCCCGGTATCGCGGAAGAACACATTCCGCGCATCACCGAGCGCTTCTACCGGGTCGATGTGGAAACCAGCCGGGCGCAGAAGGGTACGGGCCTTGGTCTATCGATCGTGAAGCACATCTTGACGCGCCACAATGCTCGCCTGTCGATCAAATCGGAGGTCGGAAAAGGCGCCTTGTTCACTGTGCATCTCCCGCTGGCGGGCGGATGACAACACGCTCTATTCTCGCCGAATTTTCGGATTTAGACGCGTTTTCTGCCCCTTTCAAACCCTGCGGCGGCAGTCGAGGGCAGGGCCTGCACAAGCAACGGCAACATTAGACAGAGCGAAAATTTCGCTGGCGGCGACTGTGCCGTTATGGTTTGAATGCCTCAGGCTGGCGAAATATTCGCCGTGGGGCAGCAGCTGGAGGGAGCGGTTGTGACGCGAGCAAAGTGGCTTAGGCGAAGCGGCATTTCTGCCACCATCCTTTCCCTTTCCGCGCTGTGCAGCACAAGTCTCGCCGCGGACCTCCTGGTGGGGATGCCGAACTGGCCGTCCGGGCAAGCGGCAGCCAACATTATCAAATACGGCATCGAGCAGAAACTGGGCCTCGATGTCGACGTTCAGGAGATGGGCACGCTCACGATTTTTGCGGGCCTCGACACCGGAGCGGTCGACGTCCATCCGGAGGTCTGGCAGCCCAATTTCGACTCGCTCGTAAAGAAATATGTCGATGAGAAGAGGACCGTGCGGCTGAGCCCCAAGGCGGTGGCCGCGACGCAAGGCATCTGCACGACGCGCGAAACCGCGGACAAGTTCGGCATCAAGGACATCAAGGATCTGGATGATCCGAATAAGACCTCCGCCCTCGACACCGACGGCGATGGGCAGGGCGAAATGTGGATCGGCGCGCAGACCTGGTCGTCGACGAGTATCGAGAAGATTCGCGCCAAGAGCTACGGCTACGCGAACACACTGAAATTACTTGAAATGCCGGAGGAGGTGGCGATGGCGGCAGTCGACGCAGCCGCAGCGACCAACGATCCGATTGTGTTCTATTGCTACAGCCCGCATCATGTCTTCAAGCTTCACGACATCATCCAGTTGACTGAGCCCGCGCATGACGACGCCAAGTGGACGGTCGTTCTGCCGAGCGAGGATCCGGAATGGCTGTCAAAGTCCGATGCATCGGTGGCGTGGGCGCCGTCCCGGTTCCAGATCGGGTTTTCGTCCAAGATGGCGGAGCGGTTGCCGAAGGTGGCATCGTTCCTGTCCAATATCGACTTCTCCCCGATCGAAATCACACAGATGAGCTACGCGCTGCAGGTTGAAAGGCAGGATCCCGGCAAATTCGCGCAAGACTGGGTCGCGAAGCATCGGGATCGTGTGAACGCGTGGGCGAAATAGAGGCGAGGTGGCGTTCATGATTATTCAGTTTCGGAACCTGCTTCGGATTTTCAGCGACAGAGGCCTGCGCCGTGGCGCGGCGGTGGCCGTGCTGGCTGTTGCCGCGATCGGCGTTACGCTCGCCTATGCGGCCCAAACGCAGATATTCGATCCGAAAACCCGCAAATGGGTCGAATATGACCGCAAGAATGCGCGGAAATATTATGCCGCTCACAAGCAGGTGCCGGAGGAGTTTCGCCGGCAGGTTGTCAAGTTTCGCACGGCCGAGAAACCGGGAACCATCATCATCGACGGCAATAAGCATTTCCTCTACCTCGTCCAGCCCGGCTTCACCGCGATCCGCTACGGCATCGGCGTCGGCCGAGAAGGTTTCGGATGGGCCGGTATCGTTCGTGTCGGGCGCACGGCGGAATGGCCAACCTGGACGCCGCCAGCCGAAATGGTCAAGCGCGATCCCAATGCCGCCAAGTTTGCCGGTGGCCAGCCGGGCGGGCCCGACAATCCGCTCGGAGCACGCGCGCTCTACCTCTATGAAGGCGATCAGGACACTATTTATCGCATCCACGGTACGCCGGAGCCTTGGTCGATCGGCCTCGACGTGTCTTCCGGCTGCATCCGCATGAACAATGACGATATCATCGACCTTCATTCGCGCATCAATGTCGGCGCGAAGGTGGTGGTGTTGATGCAAGGCGCTTCTCTTTACAAGGGAGTCTAACCACCGATGAGCTGTTCGAAGGTTTGGGAAGTACCGGCTTTGATCCGGCAGGCAGTGATGGTGGCATGCGCAGGTCTCGCGATATCGCTGGCAAGTGGCTGCGTATCAGATGATCCGTCGCCCGGCAGTGTCCGCACGACCGGGCAGACGGCTCCTGCCGACCTGCAGCTGACATGCGCCACAGCCGCGGCTACCTCCTTTGGCGTGGACAGTTCCCGTATCCTGCCCGTCAGTTCATCTCAGCTCGATGCACAGAAATACCAGGTCCAGCTTGATGTGCAGGGTTCGCGCGCGAACTGCGTCGTCGACACCGCCGGTAACGTCCTGTCAGTTCAGAAAGTATAGCAGCGGCTTCGGTCGGTCGGCTGCACCGTTCGCCGTCCCGGCTGACGAAACTCTGGCCCCTCCAGGCGAGGCGAGGAATCCGTCAAGGAGCTGGCGGCGCAACACGCATTTGGAGCCAGGAATGTCCGCGCCCTGACGATGAGGGCCAGCGGCTGCTGGAAACGCTTGCTTGCGTTGATTGCAGCGACAATGGGCCCCTCGGGATCAACACCGGCGATTGAGGCCAGGGTTTCTTTTTTTCGTCATCCAGCTAGCTTATGCAGATACTGTCGGCAGCGTTTTGCCGAATGCAAGAAAGCCTGGTCCGCAATGCACTCACAGCACATTGTCCGCTCCTTCGACGAGGAACTGAAATATTTGGCCAACCGCATCGCCGCGATGGGTGGCCATGCGGAACGGATGGTCGATCAGGCGGTAACTGCGCTTGTCAACGCCGATGCCGGACTTGCCGTGAAAGTCATCGGCGACGATGCGTTTCTCGATGAGGGTCAGCGGGAGATCGACGAGAAGGCGATCGTGGTGATTGCCAAACGACAGCCGATGGCGGACGACCTGCGCGAGATCATCGGCGCTATTCGCATTTCGGCAGATTTGGAGCGGGTCGGCGACCTTGGCAAGAACATCGCCAAGCGCGTTGCCGCGGTCAGCGAGGCCCGACATCCTTTCAGCCTGTTTCGCGGCCTGCAGGCCCTTGCTGAGCTGGCGCTGACCCAGCTCAAGGATGTTCTCGACGCCTATGCTTCGCGCACCGTCGAACGTCTCGGTTTCGTGCGCGACCGCGACGATCAGATCGACGCGATGTATACGTCTCTCTTTCGCGAGTTCCTCACTTACATGATGGAGGATCCGCGCAATATCACGGCGTGCACACATCTTCTGTTTTGCGCCAAGAACATCGAGCGCATCGGCGACCACGCCACCAATATCGCGGAGACGGTGTACTATGTCGTCACCGGCGAGCAGATGCCGCCCGACCGGCCAAAGGAAGACAAGAGCCATCGGATTGTCGCGCCGACGGAATCGATCCCGTGATGCCTGCCCGGCGTGCAACGCGACGTGCTCCCGGTTGATGGTGTTGAGTTGTAAGGCCTTGAATTTGCGGATGAACCCCTTGCGATACGTGATTTCAATTTCCGGGGTCATGCGCTAAAGCAATTCCAGGAAAAGTGGGAACCGGTTTTCCGTCCGGAATTGCGGAAAAACAAATATCTAGAGCGGATCATCGATTCCATGAAACGGTGATCCGCTCTAGTGGTCCGATTCTAACATTCGCATCCCATTGATACGGGCCATTCAGGCGAATGTTAGAATCAAAGGGCCACTAGCAAACATGTGATTTTAGTGGAACTTTGAATTTGACATTCGCAATGAACGCGTGATGTCAAATGGATGCGAATGTCAAATTCGTTCTACTAGGCTTCTGCCCGCAGGGTTCGGCCCTGCATACGGGAGGTGGCGATGGAAGTTGCCCGAAACGTCAAAGCCACCGCGCAGCTCGAGGAGGGCGTTGTCGCATCAAGCGTCTATGCGGCCGGACACCGCATCGCGGACATTCCGATCGAGGAAGCCGGCCAATGGGCGTCCAAGGAGGGGCACGTCGTCTGGATCGGCTTGTTGGAGCCAAGCCGGGAGATGCTGCTTCGGGTGCAGCGGCAGTTCCATCTGCACGACCTCGCGATCGAGGACGCCGAACATCCCCACCAGCGGCCCAAGCTCGAGCAATATGGCGACACGTTGTTCATTGTCGCCCGCACGGCGCAATTGATCGAGGGCCGCGTCACCTTCGGCGAGACGCATCTTTTCGTCGGCAAAGGCTATATCGTCAGCGTCCGGCACGGTCCTTCGACGTCCTATACGGCAGTCCGTCAGCACTGGGAGACCTGCCCCACCGCGCTCGCTAAGGGCGAGGACTTCATCCTCTACGCCATCCTCGACTTCATCGTCGACAACTACATGCCGGTTTTGGAGCAGATCGAGGACGAGGTCGACGCCATCGAAGACAGGGTGCTTGTGCGGCCTATGACGGCAAGCGATATCGAAAGGCTATACATGCTTCGCCGCGACCTGCTGCGGCTGCGCAATGCCGCCGGCCCGCTGGTGGAAGTCTGTCGCCGGTTGACGGGCGCGGACCTGCCGCAGATACGAGCGGCGATGCATCCGCTGTTTCGCGACGTAACCGACCACATACGCACCGTGCAGGAAAGGATCGACAATCTACGCGAAGTGCTCGCCTTTGCTTTCGAGGCAAGTCTTTTGGTTGGGCAGAGCCAGGAAACAGCAATCGCCAAGAAGCTCGCTTCCTGGGCCGCGATCCTCGCGGTGCCCACAGCCGTCGCCGGAATCTACGGCATGAATTTCGAGAACATGCCAGAGTTGAGGATGGCGTTTGGCTACCAGACAGTGCTCATCGTTATCGTGATGGTCTGCCTGTTCCTGCATTGGCGGTTCAGAAAAAACGGCTGGCTCTGATGCCAGCCGTAGGTGCCCGCCCAGGGAGGATGGCGGGTATTATCGATGCCGCCGTCGTTCCGACGCCGGCTGAAATGCGATCCGCGAGTGATAGGTGCAATAAGGCCCTTCGGAGCTGTCGTTGCCGCAGAAATGGAAGTCCTCTGACAGAGGATCGCCATTGGGCCATTTGCAGGTGCGCTCATTGAGCTGAACCAACTGAAGCCGCCGGGATATCGGCACGACGATGTTTTCGACCGGGCGGATATGATGGCGGGCGACCGGCTCCACGTCGAAGTGGGTCTGCAGCGCGGTCGCGCCGATCGAGACCGGCATCGAGCGGGTCGCCGCTGCGGTGCGCGTGGCTGTTTTGGTACCGCTACTGCCGGAGGACGTCCGCTTCTGGCGTGCGGGCGCGGCGGTCGCGCGGCCACGGCTGGAGAGCTTCAGGCGATGGACCTTGCCGATCACCGCATTGCGGCTGACGCCGCCGAGCAGTGCCGCGATCTGGCTCGCGCTGAGCCCCTCCGCCCAGAGTTTCCGAAGGAGTTCGACGCGTTCATCATTCCAGTTCATGAGACATGCTCCTGGTCCAGTGCGCGACGGTCGGAATCCTTCCACGACCCGGCTGTTGCCGGGGAGCCGTACCACATATACGCTTGTGACTAGGTCCGCCGCACGAAATCTAGTTTTTTCTCGACCTCAAATTACTCGTCGGGTGACTTTGTGACAAGAGTTTGCCGTATCGCAAGAATCGGTTTTTTCGGTTTTCCCCAACTTGCCGACCCGCTTGGATGCTTTATCGTTGATACGGACTCGAGGTCAGCCGAGTTTAGGAATGTCGCGGTGGGTAGTCAGTCGTCCAGCTCGGTTGCATCATTGCCGAAAAAACTGATATACGGCGAAGGCCGCCCCGTTGGGCGGCTTTTTTGATTTTTTGGCTGGCGAAGGGCGCGGCGGCATCTCATCCGCACCATGCCCGTGGTCCTTCCGGAGTTGAGATCATGAGCGGTTCGGCGCTTTACGAGACCTTTTCCCGTGCACCCTTGGCGTTCGACCGCGGCGAGGGCAGCTGGCTGATCACCGACGACGGCAAGCGATATCTCGATTTCGCGGGCGGCATCGCGGTCAATTCGCTCGGCCACAGCCATCCGCATCTTGTCGAAGCCATCACCACACAGGCGGCGAAGCTCTGGCATGTTTCCAATCTCTATGAGATTCCCGGCCAGCGCCGGCTTGGCGAGCGCCTTGTCGCCAATACCTTTGCCGACAAAGTGTTCTTTACGAATTCGGGGGCCGAGGCGCTCGAATGCGCTATCAAGACTGCGCGCCGCTGGCACTACGTGAATGGCCGCCCGGAGCGCTATCGCACGATCACCTTCGAAGGTGCCTTCCATGGCCGCACGCTGGCGACGATCGCCGCAGGCGGGCAGCAGAAATATCTGGAAGGTTTCGGGCCCAAGGTCGATGGTTTCGATCAGGTGG
Source organism: uncultured Alphaproteobacteria bacterium (assembly GCA_963735385.1). Lineage (GTDB taxonomy): Bacteria > Pseudomonadota > Alphaproteobacteria > Rhizobiales > Rhizobiaceae > CAVTKY01. The sequence goes on from CAVTKY010000016.1 coordinate 11,694, forward strand.
CGTTTGACGACATCGACGCCGCCGAAAAGCTGATCGGCCCCGAAACCGCTGCCATTTTGCTTGAGCCGGTTCAGGGAGAGGGCGGTGTCCGGGAGTTCCCGACAGCGTCGCTAAAGCGCCTGAGTGCGCTTTGCGACAAGCACGGTCTGCTCCTTATTTTCGACGAGGTGCAGTGCGGCATCGGCCGCACGGGCAAACTCTTCGCCCATGAATGGTCCGGTGTCCGGCCGGATATCATGGCGATCGCGAAAGGCATCGGCGGCGGCTTCCCGATGGGCGCCTGCCTTGCCACTGACGACGCCGCAATGGGCATGACGGCTGGCGTGCATGGAACCACCTTCGGCGGCAATCCGCTCGCCATGGCCGTTGGAAACGCGGTGCTCGATGTCGTGCTCGGCGATGGGTTCCTCGACGAGGTCAACCGCAAGGCGCTTGTACTGAAGCAGGGCCTGGCGGCAATCGCCGACGAGTGCCCCGATGTCGTGGAAGGGATTCGCGGCATCGGTCTTCTGCTCGGTCTGAAATGCAAGCAACCCAATATCAAGGTGAATGGCGCTCTGCGGGACGAAAAACTCCTCGCTGCGCCCGCCGGGGACAATGTCATCCGGCTGCTGCCGCCGCTGACCGTCACCGATGAAGAAATAAGGATTGCACTCGACCGCATCCGCGCCGGCGCGAAGAACCTTTCGCAGCCGGTTGCCGCGACCGCAGGCTGAGTGGGAGCACCCTATGGCCGCGCTTCGCCATTTCACTGACCTCTCCACCGTTTCGGCTGCTGATCTGAGGCTCATCCTCGACGACGCCGTCGCGCGCAAGGGCCGCCTGAAGGCCGGTGAGCGGACCCGCCCGCTCGAGAGCAAGGTGCTTGCGATGATTTTCGACAAGCCCTCCACGCGCACGCGCGTTTCCTTCGACGTTGGCATGCGCCAGCTTGGCGGCGAGACGATCATGCTCACGGGGACCGAGATGCAGCTCGGCCGCAGCGAGACCATTGCGGACACCGCCAAGGTGCTGTCGCGTTATGTCGACGCCATCATGATCCGCACGACGGCGCATGAGCGCCTCCTCGAACTGACTGAGCATGCCACCGTGCCGGTGATCAACGGCCTCACTGACGATACCCATCCGTGCCAGCTGATGGCCGATGTCATGACTTATGAGGAGCATCGCGGTCCGGTCGCCGGCAGGACATTTGCCTGGACCGGCGACGGCAACAACGTGCTGCATTCGCTGCTGGAAGCGTCGGCGCGGTTCAGCTTCAATCTCAACATCGCGGTACCCCAAGGCAGTGAGCCTGCACGGAAGTTCGTCGACTGGGCCGAAATGAACGGCGGCGCGGTCAGCTTCACCAAGACCGCTGAGGCGGCTGTCGAGGACGCCGATTGCATCGTCACCGACTGCTGGGTTTCGATGGGCCAAGAACATCGCGCGCGCGGCCATAACGTCTTCCTGCCCTACCAGGTCAACGCTGCCCTGATGAAGCATGCAAAACCGGACGCGCTTTTCATGCACTGCCTCCCGGCGCATCGCGGCGAGGAGGTTACGGACGAGGTGATCGACGGACCGCATTCGGTTGTGTTCGACGAAGCGGAAAACAGGCTGCACGCCCAGAAGGCGGTGTTGGCCTGGTGTCTGGGAGCTTGATCCGTCAGCACTGTGTTCCTATCTGCGCGGATCATCCTCGTTGTATTTGAAACTGCGCGTTCTGGCGCCCGCCGGAACGCTGCCCTGGGATTGGTCCATTGGCTGAAACAGAACGCAAACTTGGCGAATTCGGCTTTGCCGGCGACGATCATGTCGTGCCTTTCGAAGTGGGTCCTCTCGATATACGCGGACGCAGCGTCCAGCTCGGCCCGCTGCTCGACCAGATTCTGGAGCGCCACGATTATCCGGAGCCGGTTGCGCGGCTGCTCGCGGAAGCGATCGTTTTGACGGTCCTGCTTGGAACATCGCTGAAATTTGACGGCAAGTTCATTCTGCAGACCCGCTCGGATGGGCCGGTCGATATGCTCGTTGCCGATTTCTCGACGCCGAAGTCGCTGCGCGCCTATGCGAGCTTTGACGAGCAGCGGCTCGCGGCGGCGATTGCCGCCGGCGAGGATTCTCCGGAAGAACTGCTTGGAAAAGGCGTCCTGGCTCTTACGATCGACCAAGGCGCCCACACCCAGCGCTATCAGGGTATCGTGCAGTTGGACGGCTCCTCGATGGAGGACGTCGCACGGATTTACTTCCGGCAGTCGGAGCAGATTCCGACCGATGTCCGCCTCGCGGTCGCCAAGATGGTTCTCGCGGGCGAGGGCGGCCGTAAGGAACATTGGCGCGCCGGCGGGCTAATCGCACAGTTCCTGCCCCAGGCGCCGGAACGGTTGCGTCTGCCCGACCTGCCGGGCGGCGATGGCGACAACGGCCTGGCGCACGACCCCACCGACAATTCCTGGCAGGAGGTGCAGGCGCTGCTGGCGACCGTCGAACCATCGGAACTGGCCGACCCGATGGTCGGTTCGGAACGGCTCCTCTACCGGCTGTTCCATGAACATGGCGTGCGCGTCTTCGAGGGCGTGCATGTCGTCGACCAGTGCTCCTGCTCGCGCCAGAAGATCCGCGCGATCCTCGACGGGTTCTCAGCCGACGAGATCGAGGAGAGCACCGAGAACGGGACGATCCGGGTCAACTGTGAATTCTGCTCCAAGGAGTATGAATTCGACCCTGCGGATTTCGGCACATAGAGGCGGGCTCACTTCTCCTGCCTGCCGGGAAGGTGGCCACAATCGATCCGTCGAGATCAGTGACGAGAAATTGCGTCAACGATCGCGCGACATGTCGTCCCTGCTTCTCGATATTATGTCTAGACATAATTGATTAATATCCTTATGGTCGCGGCCGACCGTGAGAATGATGCGGTGCGGGGCGAAGTCGCCCCGGCTTCGCGCGCTGGTCGCCCTTGGGAGGGGGTTGCATTGATACCGTTGACGCCACCGGCATGTTTGGCGACGCTTGTTGCCTTCGCCAGGATCGATTGCGCGCGGTTCAATCGGCGTGCCTACACGCAGCGGGATGAGATCGGCACCGACGCCGGCTTCGGAAAATCCTTCAAAATCCTTCAAGGCCAGATTCGCAAGCGCGCAGGCCCCAACCCAGTTTGGCCGTTCTCCTGTTCATGATGCCGGGCCCGACGGCAGCAGCCGGGGAAGTCGCCCGGATCGAATTGGCGCATCACTCGCGCCTCCGCGTGAAGCTGGCCTGGCGCGCGAATATGCATTCGATCGGGCAACCAAAATGTCGAAATCGTGCGGACTTGCGCGTGAGCGGCTGGAGTGAAGGTCCGGAGCTCTTCTGAAGTGAGGATACAGGTTAATCAACTGGAGGTGGAATGAAATGAAATACAAGCTTTTCAAATTGCTTACCGCTGCAGCGATAGGGTTTGGCCTGTCGCTGCCCGCGTACGCCGACCAACTGTCCGACATAAAGGCGGCAGGGACGATCAAGGCGGCAACGGAGATGCACTTCGCGCCATTCGACCTGCTTGTCGATGGCCAGTATCAAGGCATTGGCAAGGACCTTTTTGACGAGGTGGCCAAGGAGCTGGGCGTCAAGGTCGAGTATATTGATCTTCCTTGGTCGAGCATTCTGCCAGGACTGGAAGCCGGCAAGTTCGACGTAGTAAACGCGCCAGTAACGATCACTGCAGAGCGAATGAAGCGCTACAGCTTTACCCTTCCGATCGGTAACGCGACGGTCGTTCTCGCCAAGAAGACCGACGATACGTCGATCATGGCTCCGGCCGATATCGCCGGAAAGGCCGTCGGGTCGCAGAAAGGTTCTGCCCAGCTTGAACAGCTGAAGGCGTTTTCAGCGACACTCGCCACGCCTGCCGACATAAGGGAGTATGTCAACCTGGACGAAGCGATGGCCGATTTGGGGACGGGCAGAATTCAGGCCGTTGCCAATTCGATGCCGCTGCTCGGCTATGCGGCAGTGAAGCGTCCGGAAACTTTCGCGTTGGTGGCGCCTCCCTTCGGCAAGCCGACCTACTTCGGCTGGGTGCTTCGACCCGGCGATGAGTCGGCAAGCCTTGTCAAAGCGATCGATGCCGCGCTCCTGAAGATGCACGAAGACGGCCGCTTGAAGGCAATCAACACCAAATGGCTGGGTGCGGATCCTGACCTGCCGAAGACCATGCCCGCCGTTAACTAGGCTCGCACCGGCGCATCGGCCCCGAAAATCGGGATCGATTTTCGGTAAGCACGATGCGTAGATTCAGCAATTTAGAGCGCTGTGCGTCCAAAAGAACCCACAGCGCTCTAGCTGGCCCGTCTTAATGCATGTCGCCCAAAAGTGCGCAGCGGTTTTGGGAAAACGACATGCACAAACAATAGCTTAAAGCGCGTCGCATGAATCCGTTCGCTGCGACGCGCTTTAGGTGCGGGCCAGCCTGATCTCCTGATTACGGAACGCACATGAATTTTTCCGTCGAGGATATTCTTCACAATCTGCCGTATCTGATCGGCGCCGCGAAATGGACGATCCTGCTCTCCGTGGCCGGGATGGCCATCAGCATAGTGCTCGGGATTTTCATTTGCGCAGCGCGAATATCCAGAAATTCCGTCCTGAGCCGCGCGGCCGCCGCCTATATCAGTTTTTTCAGGGGTGTGCCGTTGCTGGTGCAGCTCTTGATGTTCTTTTACATGTTGCCCCGCATTGGTCTCGATCTCTCGGCGGTCGCCTCGGCGATATTGGCGATCGGTCTGTGCTCCGCCGCGTACACCGCCGAAATCTTGCGCGGGACGCTGCTTGCAATACCGCGAGGTCAAACGGAAGCAGCAAACGCGCTAGGCATCGCCCCGCTCTTCCTGTGGAGCCGCATTCTTGTGCCGCAGGCGCTTCGTCTGGGTATGCCATCGCTGGTCAACGAGCTGATCCTGCTCGTGAAGGTTTCGTCCCTGGCATCTGTCGTCGGGATCGGTGAATTGACCCGCGTTGCCCAGAACATCACCGGCGAGACCTATCGTCCGCTGGAAATCTATCTGACCGCGGCAGCCCTCTATTTCGTTATCAACACCGTCATTTCGCAGCTTGGCCGCCTAGCCGAGCGGCGGCTGCAGCCAGGTTGAGGCGACGATCATGGACTATGATCTCCTTCTCCGTTACGGGCCGGCCCTGTTGCAAGGTTTCGGCGTAACGATCCTCTGCTGGATCGTGGGCTCGCTGGGTGGCCTATTGCTGGGCTTCTTGATCGCTTGCGCTTATCGATCGTCGGCCCGGGCGGTCCGCTGGCTAATTCTCGCTTATATCGAAGTAATCCGGGGCACCCCCTTCCTGATACAACTCTTTGTTCTGTACTACGGCGGCCCGTATGTCGGCTTGCTGCTGAGCCCCGTGCAGGCCGGGATCCTTGGCTTCGTGATCTATGCCAGCCCGTACTTCGCGGAGATATTCCGGTCCGGGTTCGGTTCGATTCCATCCGGGCAGGTTGAGGCCGCAAGATGCGTTGGATTGAATGAAGTCACGATCCTGCGCCGGATCGTTCTGCCGCAAATGATGGTGCTGATCACCGCGCCCCTTACCAACTTCGTGATTATCCTGAGCAAGGAGACGGCAATCCTGTCTGTAGTGACGGTGCCCGAGCTTCTCTATCAAACCCAGACCATGGCGGCGGAAACGTTCACTTATGTGGAGCCGTTCCTGGTTCTTTCGCTTCTCTACTGGGCACTGGTGATAGGCGCTTCGCGACTCGGTCAAAGAGTTCGAACTTTACGCAACACGTCATATGCGGCGCACGTGATCGCATTTGGCAGGGGAGCATGGACGATGTCCGAGACCTTATCTCATTCCGCCCGCGAACCGATCGTGACCGTTCGCAACATGTCGAAGTACTACGGCGAGTTCCAGGCTTTGAACGATATCAATCTGGATGTGAGGCGATCGGAAGTGCTTTGCCTCATAGGACCATCCGGATCAGGCAAGAGTACCTTGCTGCGGTGTCTGAATTTTCTGGAGCCTTACGACACCGGCGAGGTGCGTATGGAAGGCCAGCTCATCGGCTGGCAAGACAACGGAGCCGCAGATCGCAAGACGCTGCCTAGTGCGATGCTGCGCAAGCAGCGCAGAAACATTGGTATGGTGTTTCAGCAGTTTAATCTTTGGCCGCACTTCACGGCTTTGCAGAACGTCGCCGAAGCGCTGCTGCGTGTGAAGAAATTATCGAAAGCCGAGGCGTTCGCGCACGCAGAGGCCGCACTTGAGAAAGTGAACATGAAGGACAAGGCCGGTAGCTATCCGTCCGGTCTGTCCGGCGGCCAACAGCAACGCGTCGCGATCGCACGTGCCATCGCCATGGAACCCCACATGATGCTCTTCGATGAGCCGACATCCGCTCTTGATCCGGAGCTCGTGGGCGAGGTTCTCAATGTCATGAAGGCGATGGCGGCCGAAGGCATGACGATGGTCGTCGTCACCCTTGAAATGGGGTTCGCCGCCCATATAGCGGACCGCGTAGCCTTCCTCGACAAGGGCCGTCTGGTCACCTGTGTCCCGCCAGCCGAGATATTTGCAAAACAGCCGGCGGATGCTCGCGTCCGCGCGTTTTTGCAAACATATCGCGAACGCAACGTCGTCTGACAAGCGCGACCGAGCTTCTCCAGTATATCAAATGGCCTGACGCCTTGGGCGCTATCCGGATTTCTATCGGAACCCGTGCTGACAGCGACCGGCTGCTGACGGCGCTCCTCGAAATTCTGAAGGCTGCGTGACGGATGATTTGCACGCCGCCTCGGCACGGCTGCGATCTTCACGCGAGGAGAAAAGACGCTCGCGGCCTCTCAATTCACCGTCCGTGTCTTGCTCGGAATGTCGAGCGAGAAGGCCGGAATGGCGATGTCGAACAATTCGCCGCGCTCGTTCCGCATCGTGTAGTGACCGACCATGATGCCGGACGGTGTCGAAAGCGGACAGCCCGACGTGTACTGGTAACTATCGCCGGGATTGAGTTCCGGTTGCTCGCCGACCACACCTGCGCCGCGCACCTCTTCCACCCGGCCGGCCCCATCCGTGATATGCCAGTAGCGCGACATCAGCTGCACGAAGTCGTCCGACCGGTTGTCGATCGTCACCCTGTAGGCCCAGACATAGCGGTTTTCGGCGGGGTCGGAACGGTCATCCAGATAGAACGGCTCGACCCTTACGGTGATGTTACGTGTCACGGCGCGATACATGGCAGACTCACTTCAACTTCTGAACTGTCGGGCCAAAAATGAGACACGATTTCGGCAACAATCCAGTACGCACTTAAAGAAACGGAGCGGCAGCTCTGATTCTTTCAAGCGTCGCCGCTTGCGTTGATTTTCCGTCCGAATTTGCGCTGCGGTCAACCAGTGGAACGAATTTGACATTCGCATCCCATTTGACATCACGCGTCGATTGCGAGTGTCAAATTCAAAGTTCCACTAGAATCTTATGTTTGCTAGTGCTCCTTTGATTTTAACATTCGCCCGAAGGGCCTGTATCAACGGGATGCGAATGTTGGAATCGGACCACTGCCTTCTGTGGACGCGCGCGATTGTGATTTCCGCGCCGTGCAATTTCTTGTCTAATCCGGGCGGGCAATTGCGGGAACATCAATGCTGGACGGTTGGGCGCGCGCCCGCTTCGATCCGTTTCTCGACCGGTTGGGCGGCAGGTTGGCCGGCGCCGGCCTGTCGGCGAACGCGGTCACGATCGTCACATGCATCATCGGCCTAGTGGGGGCAGCCGCGATCGCCGGCCGGCTCTACATACTCGGAATGTTTCTGGTGCTCCTGAGCCGTCTCGGCGACGGACTCGATGGCGTTGTCGCCCGGATCAAAGGGAAGACCGATCTCGGCGGTTATCTCGACATCGTTCTTGACTTCGTCTTCTACGGCGCGATTCCACTGGGCTTCGTCATCGCCGAGCCGCAGGCAAATGCGGTTGCCGGCGCCGTGCTGATCTTTTCGTTCTACATCAACGGCGCAAGCTTCCTGGCCTATGCAATCCTCGCCGAAAAGCGAAAGATGGAAACGGCGGTGCGCGGGGAAAAATCGCTCTTCTTCACCACCGGCCTCGCAGAGGCCACCGAAACCATTGCGGTTTTCGTCGCCTTCTGCCTCTTTCCAGGGTGGTTTCCGCAGATCGCCTACGCATTCGCGGCGCTCTGCGTTTACACGACGATCTCGCGGATTGTTCTGGCCAACCGGACCTTTCGGTCACCCGGCGCGTGACGGCCGCAGTATCGGGGCGAAATCAGCATCGATTTTTGGAAGTACGATGAGTAGGTTTGAAGGAGCGGGAGCCTCTGCAGGAGGCGTCGCAGCGGGAGGGTGCGTCCATGATGACGCAGGCTCAGTTTCGCGATCTCGCCCTTGGTTTCCGTGGCAGCGTCCAGGGGAGCCATTTCGACGTGACCGATTTCCGTGTCGGCGGCAGAATCTTCGCCACGCTTCGGGAGCATGACGGCCGGGCCGTTCTGAAGCTGTCGCCCGACGAACAGCAACTCCTCATGGAGACTTCGGCCGGACTATTCGAGCCGGTCAAGGGCTCCTGGGGCAACAAAGGCTGGACCCGCGTGAGGCTCGACCAGGCAGACCAAGCCACGGTCCGCCATGCCATGACGATGGCTTGGAAATCCGTCGCCTCGGCGAAACGCGCCTCGTCCAAATAGCTCGGCGGGTGTGGACAAATTTGTATCCCGCTCGTGCCGCGCGCGGAAAAACCCGCGTCTAATCAATATGATAGAGAAAAACAGCGATTGTAAACGCCGTTCTTTGTCCAAGACTCTGCCTTTGCCGTCATAATCGGGGCAATTCCCTCCGCGGGAACGCGAATCGTGACGAAAATTGAAAACGGCGACTCCGCAGTGTTCCAGAACCGTCGAAACAAATGATCGCAACTGGCGTCTTGGCGGATTGCTCTACCCGGCCACCGCCAAGGCGCGGTCGATATCCTCGATCAGATCCTCGACGTCCTCCAGTCCGACCGACAGCCTGACCGTGCCCGGATCGATGCCGAGTTCCGCGCGCGCTTCGTCGGTAAGGTTCTTGTGGGTGGTCGTCGCGGGATGGGTGATCAGGCTCTTGGCGTCGCCGAGGTTGTTGGAAATCTTGATCACTTCGAGTGCGTTCTCGAAGGCGAAGGCTGCCGCTTTGCCGCCCTTGACGTCGAAGCAGATCAAGGTCGAGCCGCCGCTCATCTGCCGCCTGATGATGTCGGCCTGCGGATGGTCTGCCCGCCCGGGATAAATCACGCGGCCGATCGAGCGATGACCGGCGAGGAAATCGGCAATACGGCCTGCGCTTTCGGTTTGCTGGCGCACGCGCAGCGGCAGGGTTTCAAGTCCCTTGAGCAGCGTCCACGCGTTGAAGGGCGAAAGGCTCGGACCGGTGTGGCGGAAATAGTCGTGAAGGTTTTCGTCGATCCACTTCTTGTCCGACAGGATGACGCCGCCGAGGCAACGCCCCTGACCGTCAATGTGTTTGGTCGCCGAATAGACGACGATGTGTGCCCCGAGTTCGAGCGGCTTCTGCTGCAAGGGGGTCGCGAACACGTTGTCGACGATGAGCCGGGCGCCGATCGAGTTGGCGAGCCCGGCCACCGCGGCGATGTCGATGACTTCCAGCGTCGGGTTGGTCGGGCTTTCCAGGAAAAACAACTTCGTGTTCGGGCGAACGGCCTTTTCCCAGTTCTCGATCTTCGTGCCGTCGACGAGCGTCGCCTCGATGCCGTATTTAGGCATCAGCGTCTCGATCACCCAGCGACAGGAGCCGAACAGAGCGCGCGCCGCGACAACGTGGTCGCCGGCCTTCGCAGTGCATAGCAACGCCGCGGTGACCGCGGCCATGCCGGACGCCGTCGCCCGGGCGTCCTCCGCGCCTTCGAGCGCGCACATGCGCTTTTCGAACATATCGACTGTCGGATTGGCGTAACGTGAATAAATGAAGCCGGGCTCTTCGCCCTTGAAGCGCGCCTCCGCCCCCTCCGCCGTCTCGTAGACATAGCCTTGGGTCAGGAACATGGCCTCGGACGTCTCGCCGAAGCCGGAACGCAAAGTGCCGGCATGGACCAGGGAGGTTTGGGGCTTCCAGTTGCGCTTGTTCTCGCTCATCGCCAACATCCAGATACAAAAAAACCGGCCGCAAAGTCGCAACCGGTCCATACACGGCCCTTTAGCGACTTGTTTAACGTGGCTGCAAGCCGACCGGCCAAATCACCACGGGATAACGATCCTTTAGACCCTGCGCCCGCTTGCGTCAATCATGGCCGGCGTTAAACCTCAGCGGGAATTCGGGTAAGAGATGATCAATGCCCCCTCACCGCCTCGCTGCGCTCGGCGCCTCTCCCCCATTGGAATGGGGGAGAGGATGGGCGCCAAGATCGCGGCCGTTTATCCTCTCCCCTCACGAAGTGGGGGAGAGGTGGCGAGCGAAGCGAGCCGGTGAGGGGGTGTTCACTGAAAGGCCGAGCGAAGCGTTCTTGGCCCTCGCCAAAGCTTGACCGGAAAGGAGCTACGGTTGCGCAAGACAGGCATTCTTCCGGATCACGAGATCGCAGCGCTTTTCCAGTCTGGCGCGCTGAAATCGGCGCGTGCGCTCGACGAGGATCAGATCCAGCCGGCGAGCCTCGATTTGCGCCTTGGCACGAGAGCCTGGCGCGTGCGCGCCAGCTTCCTGCCCGGCCCCGGCAACCTCGTTGCCGACAAGCTCGACCGCCTCAAGCTCCATGAAATCGATCTCGAGGACGGTGCGGTGCTGGAAACGGGCTGCGTCTACATCGTGCCGCTTCTGGAAAGAGTTGACCTTCCCGACGACATCTCCGCCTCCGCCAATCCGAAGAGCTCGACCGGCCGCCTCGACATCTTCACCCGCGTGATGACGGATCGCGGCCAGGAGTTCGACAAGATCCCGGCCGGATATTCCGGCCCGCTTTATCTCGAGGTCAGCCCGAGGACCTTCCCGATTGTCGCGCGCACCGGTTCCCGGCTGTCGCAGATCCGTTTCCGGAAGGGCAATGCGCTGCTTGCCGAGAACGAATTGCAGGAGCTGCACCGCACGGAAGTGCTGGTCGCGTCGGAGACGCCGAACATTTCCGGCGGTGGCATCGCGCTTTCGATCGACCTGACGGGCGGCAAGGACGGTCTGGTCGGCTATCGCGGCAAGCACCACACCGGACTGATCGACGTCGACAAACGCGCCGCGCATGACATCTACGACTTCTGGGAGCCTCTCTACAATCGTGGCGCCGGCGAACTGGTCCTCGACCCGGACGAGTTCTACATTCTCGTCTCGCGCGAGGCCGTGCACGTGCCGCCTCTGCACGCCGCCGAGATGACGCCCTTCGATCCGCTGGTGGGCGAATTCCGCGTCCACTATGCCGGCTTCTTCGACCCGGGCTTTGGCCATTCGGCAGCGGGCGGCACCGGCAGCCGCGCGGTGCTTGAAGTGCGCAGCCACGAAGTGCCGTTCATTCTGGAGCACGGCCAGGTTGTCGGCCGCCTGGTCTACGAACACATGCTGGACCGGCCGAAGGCACTCTACGGGGCCGACTTGAAGTCGAATTACCAGGCGCAGGGGCTAAAACTGTCGAAGCATTTCCGGGCAGGCTGACCGGATACTGTCTCGCACGGGCGCAGGGTGATCGCATTTGGGTTTTACCCGATTCCGTGTTCCCCCTCACCCGGCTCGGGCTTCGCCCTCGCCACCCTCTCCCCGAGGGCGAGGAGGTCGCCGGCCGCGCGCGCCGCGCCGATCTTCTCCCCGGCGGGGAGAAGATGGGCGAGCAGAGCGAGGCCGGATGAGGGGGCAGTTACCCATATGCGATAGCCGTGCGGACGGGCGGGAGGCTGTAGCTGAAAGTCTTCGACGCGCTCGCGCGTCGAAGACTGCCGTTGCTTCCTAAGGGGGCGCCATGAGCTTCGACCTCCGCCGCTGCGTTGTGGTATAGTTCCAATCAGGAACCAGTCGGTCTCTCGGTAAGAATTGAGATGAGCCTGACTTCGCGTGTTGCTGCGCGCTGCGGCTTTGCTCCTGGGTGAAGACATGGCTATCGAAAGCTCTCGCGATCCCAACGCCTTCCGCAATTTCGAACATGATGGTTGGGAAGCCGTCAGCAATGGGTATTTGCGGCACTTCGCGCGTCTGACCGCTCAATCGGTGCCAGCTACCCTCGATGCCGCCCGAGTTGCAGAGGGAATGCGCCTGCTCGACGTCTGCACCGGGCCGGGAATCGTTGCCGGCGCAGCGCTGGAGCGCGGTGCGAAGGTCGTCGGTCTCGACTTCTCAGGCAAGCAGATAGAGATCGCCAAGCGCAACGTACCCGGCGCCGAGTTCAGGCAGGGGGACGCCCAAGCCTTGCCTTTCGAGGACGAGAGCTTTGACGCTGTCGTCTGCGGTTACGGGATCATTCATGTTCCGGAGCCCCAGAGAGCACTTTCGGAGATGCACCGGGTGCTCAGGCCCGGAGGCTATCTCGCGGCCAGCGCCTGGGAAGCACCGAAGCCAACCAACGGTTTCGGCGTTCTCTTCGGGGCCATCAAGAAGCATGGCGACCTGAATGTGCCTCTGCCCCATGGCCCGGATTTCTTTCAGTTCAGCGAGCCCAAGAAATTCATGGCGGCGCTTGAGGACACGGGGTTTACGGACACGGCGGTCGAGGTCATCGAGCAAAACTGGGAGTTGGACAATCCGCTGGGAATAGTGGCGGCGATCCTCGAAGGCGGCGTGCGAGCGCGCGGTTTGCTGCTCGCCCAGGCTGAAGACGTGCGCAATGCCATTTCCACCGATGTGTCCAACGGGACGCAGCAGTACCGCTCGTCCGACGGTGTTTATCGGGTCCCAATGCCGGCCTTGATCGGTTCAGGACGAAAGTGATCCGGGCTGAACGGAAGACACTGCAAAACCTGTTTGCGCACAGAGGACGAGACTGGTCCAAATCATTGAAAATATTGGAGCGGGTAGCGGAAATCGAACCCGCGCGATCAGCTTGGGATGCTGATCTTACTCGTTACATGTCAAAGCCTTAGCTCTAAACCCGCAATGGCCAAAAATTCGCGAACGAAATCAGTGACGTTGTAAAACTCTGGAGCCTCGTTCTTTCGCATCTTCGATCCCGCACCGGGGACAAAACAGGCGTTCGCTATCGCGTCCGCCTGTCTCGCTCCTGCCATCGGCTTCTGAGTCGTGGGACTGGTCGGGCTCCAGATACTTGAGCCAGGTCGGTCTAGCTATTTTTCGAGTTCGGCCTTGAGTTTGGTCACGTCGTCGGCGCTCATCTCGCCGATCGTCTTCACTTCGCCGGCCTGGATGCGCCACAGCCGGAACGGGCCGGTGATGTCGCCATACTCGTCGAAGCTGACGGGGCCGATGACGCCCTCGTACTTGACCGGCTTGCCTTCCTTGATCAACGCCAGCGCCTTGGCGAACTCCTCCTTGCCGGCGTGTATCGGTTCGCCGCCTTCGGCCACGACTGCAGGAATGGCGGCCTTGATTGCCGCCGCGTCGCCCTTGCCCACCTTCGCCACGGCCAATGCAACGATGGCGCCAGCATCGTAGGAACGGTCCGCAGCGGGCGCATCCGGTTTGATGCCGCCAGAGAAGCTTTCGAAATTGGCGTTGAAATATTCGGTCGACGCCGTCTTGCTGGTGCCGGAGGAGGTTCCGAAGGCGTTTTCCAGATACTGCGCGCCGACGGCCGACACGAAGTCTGACGAGTTCATGCCATCGTTGAGCAGGAATTTCTGCGGCCCGCCGTTGGAAATCCAGGCGCGGGCGATCGTTGCCCCGTCGACGGGATAGCTGACGAGATAAAGCGCCTCGGGTTCGCCCGCCATTGCCGAAGTCGTTTCCGCCGAATAGCTGGCCTGCTTTTCGTTGTAGGGCGTGACCGAGGTGATGACGCCGCCAAGCTTTTCGTAGGCGGCCTTGAATTCACGCACCATGTTGACGCCGAAGTCGTTGTTGACATGGACGATGGCGATCTTCTTCAGGCCCTGGTCAAGCGCAAACCTGGCGGCGGCGGTTCCCTGCAGCGCGTCGGAAGTGATGGTGCGGAAGAAAACCCCGTTGGTTTTGCCGTCGCGGCCAAGCTGGGTCAGCGTCGGCGAGGACGAAGCCGGCGAGACCTGGACGACGCCCGCAGGCGCCGTGACCGAGGTGAGGATCGGGATCGACACCGAGGAGATGATGCCGCCGATGATCACCGGCACCTTCTTGATATTGACGAGCTGTGTCGCCTGGTCGACGGCGACGGTGCCCTGGCTCTGGCTGTCGCGCGTGTCGCTCACCAGCTTGCAGCCTCCAACGCCGCCGGCGTCATTGAAGTCCCGGAACGCCATATCGACGGCCTTGGCGCCGGCCTGTCCATAGGCGCCGGCAGGACCGGTCAGTTCCATCACCATGCCGATGGTGATGTCGCAATCCGCGGCCCTCGCAGACGAGACGGCGCCGACAGCGAATGCGCATAGCGCGGTGGTAAGCAGCAGCTTCTTCCTCATTTTCATTCCCTCCCTGATTTTGGGCCGGATACGCGCCGGCACTTCTGCAAATCATTTAGCCGCCCAAGGTGTCAGGCAGCTCCTTTGTTGAGGTTGTATTTCATGATCGAACCATGGCGGCCGGTGCGGTCACGCTCCAGCGTATAAACGTCGCCGGAAAGCGGCGTTGCCGAAGCCAGCACCGTATCGATGCTCGCGATGTCGCCGGGCGTCAGCGAGATGTCGGATATCGCAAGGTTCGAGGCGAGGTGGGCGCGGTTGCGCGCACCGACGATGACGCCGGCGACGCCCGGACGCCGCAGCACGGCAGCACTTGCCACCGTCGCCACGTCGGTCTCGTGGCGGTCGGCGACTTCCCGCAATGCCCGGAGCAGCGACTGGAACAGGTCCCAGCCGCCGAAGTCGTCGATGATGAGCTTGTATTTGGTGAGCGAGCGGTTTTCCAACGGCTCTCCTGGCTCGGCAGCACCCAGCCAGCGGTCACTGAGGAAGCCGCCGGCGACACTTCCGTAACACAACAGCGAAACGCCGCGCTCGGCAATTGCCGGGACCATCGTTTTTTGCGGCCTGGTGTCGAGCAGCGAATATTGCACCTGCATCGAGACAAGCGGCACGCCGCCGTCGATGATGGCGGTCATATGTTCAGTGTCGAAGTTGGTGCCGCCGATGTTGCGGATCTTGCCGGCGCGGCGAAGCTCTTCGAGCCAATTCGCCGTTTCGATCCACCGCGTCTGATCATAATCCCACCAGTGGAACTGGACGAGATCCAGCCGCTCTGTCTTCAGCCGGTGCAGCGACTGGTCGATGACGCTTTCAACGTTCTGTTTCCTGATCTGCGGAAGGATGTCGAGATCGGGCACGAACTTGGTGTGCACATGGATGCGGTCGAACGCTTCCTGGCCGCGCAGGTTGCGGTAATGCGCGCGAAACCGGCCGATCAGTTCCTCGACGCCGGTGTAGATGTCGGCGCAGTCCAACGTGGTTATGCCGGCGTCGGCAAACGCCGTCATGTCCGCCATGGCTTCGTCGGAGCGGATTTCGCCGTGGCCGCCGGCCATTTGCCAGCCGCCACGAATGACACGCGATATTTCATAGTCCGGCGTCAGTCGAAATTTCTGCATGTTGTTCTCATACGCCGGAAAGGGGGACGGCTGTGGTGTCGGAATGGTTGAAACAGCGCAGGGCCGTGCGGGTGATGCGCAGCCGGGTCGAACAATTGGGGTCGGGGCAGGCGATTTCCGCGTCCGTTGTCATCCAGTCGTTCTGGTGGGTGGGGCGCTGCTTTGCCGCCAGCAGCGGCAGCACCGAAGCCAGCGAATAGATGGAAAAGCCCTGGCCCTCGGGCAGGAAGAGCATCTCGCCGCGCAGCTCGAAATGGTCGCCGGGCTTCGCCCCGCAATAGATCGGGCCACCCTCGGGCGCAGTGACTTCTACCCGCAGGTCGTAAAGCTCGAATGTCTCGTCCTTGCCGTCGGCCATGGTCTACTCCTGCCCGTCGCCATTGCCGGCGGCGACAAGGCGATTGCGGACGAGATCGAAGGAACGGGTGATGTCGTCGGTGAGCGCGCGCTTGGCGCCGTCCTTGTCACCACGTTCGAGCGCTTCGATCAGCGCCCAGTGATGGTGCACGGCGGGTATGCCGCGGTTCTCGTCGTGAATATGGGCGGCGGCCCTGACATAGGGGCCTGATTGCAGCCAGAGGCTCTCGACGATGGGAATGAGCACGGCCGACCGCGCCGCCTGATAGATGTAGAAATGGAAGGCGTGGTTGAGCTCCGATGTCGTGCGCGCCATGTCCGGATCCTCGCTCCTGAAAGCCGCCTCGCAGGCCAGCGTCAGCCGCCGCAACTCCTTGAAATCGTCGTTGCTGAGGTTGGGCAATGCCAGCGCCACCAGTTGCTCCTCGATCAGCGGCCGCGCCAGCGCAAGGTCCTCGAGCCGTTCGCGGGTGACCATCGGAACGCGCACGGAACGGTTGGGCAGCGCTTCGAGCGCCTGTTCCGAGACGAGCCGCGCCAGCGCCTCGCGCACCGGCATCGTGCTGGTCTGCAACGTCTCCGCCAGTTCGACGATACGCAGTACCTGGCCGGCTTCGAACACGCCATGGATCAGCGAGCGCCGCAATTCGGCATAGACGCGTTCATGCAGGGTCTCGCGGCCGACGGGCGCAAGGGCGTTGCGTCGGCCGGACCTGCCTTCGTTCGAACCGCTGGAGCCGCGCTGGTCAACGGAATGGAGATTGCTGGCGTTCAACGTGCTGTCCTTCGATCGCCTCCGACAACGTTTTTCTACTTGCCATTCGAAAAAGTGTCAAGTAGTTTTGATCAAACATCAATGATCACGAGTGGTGTGTCAGTTCGAATGCAGGCTGGTTTCTCGACCGACGGTTCGGCTAAGGGTGATGCGCCTCTGATAGAGGTCAGCGACCTGGTAAAGCAGTTTGGCGGCCTGCGGGCGGTCGATGGCATGTCGATGGCGTTGCGGCGGGGCGAGATGGTCGGGTTGATCGGCCCGAACGGCGCGGGCAAGACCACGCTCTTCAACCTGATTGCCGGCGCATTGAAGCCCACATCCGGCGCGATCAGGATTGCCGATGCTGAAGTATCGAGGGAAGGCGCTGACAAGCGCATCGGGCGCGGCGTCGGCCGGACCTTCCAGATACCGCGCCCCTTCGCTGAAATGACGGTGCTCGAAAATGTGCTGACCGGCGCCCATAACCAATCGGGCGAGCGTTTCTGGATGAATCTTCTAGGCAGCGGCAAGGTCGCCGCCGAAGAACGGGCGGCGGTGGACAAGGCGAGGGGGCTGCTCGATTTCGTGCTTCTGTCGAAATTGCAGAACGAGCCGGCGCGCGTGCTGTCGGGTGGCCAGCGCAAGCTCCTCGAACTGGCGCGGATCCTGATGGCCGACCCCGAGGTGATCCTGCTTGACGAACCCGCAGCGGGCGTCAATCCGACCTTGCTCGAACTTATCATCGACCGCGTCCGTGCGCTGAATGTGCAGGGCAAGACCATCTTGCTGATCGAGCACAATATGGAGATGGTGGCGCGGCTCTGCGGCCGCGTGATCGTGATGGCCGCCGGCAAATTCTGGCCGAAGGCACGCCGGCGGAAGTGTCCCGCCACCCGGCTGTCGTCAGCGCGTATTTGGGAGGCGTCGCGTGACCGCCGCGGAGACCCCCGTGCTGTCCACGCGGGCTCTGGTCGCCGGCTACGAACGCGATCTGCCGATCGTGCGCGGCGTCGATTTCTCGGTGCGTGCAGGCGAGTTCGTCGTGTTGCTCGGCCCCAATGGCGCCGGCAAATCGACCCTGGTCAAGACGATCGCCGGGCTGGTTCCGGTCCATTCGGGAATGGTTCTGCTCGGCGGCGCTGATATCACCGGCATGCCGAGCCACGAGAAGATCCGCCACGGGCTGGCTTTCGTGCCGCAGACGGAGAACATCTTCGCCACGCTCACCATCCACGAAAATCTTCAGATCGCCACCAACATCCTGCCAAAGGAACAGCGAAACGACAGGATCGCGGCACTTTATGCAATGTTCCCCGATCTTGGGTCGCGGCCCTCGCACCGCGCCGGCCAGCTGTCCGGCGGCCAGCGGCAGATGCTGGCGGTGGCGCGCGCGCTGGTGGTCGAGCCTTCCGTGCTGATCCTCGATGAACCGTCCGCCGGCCTGTCGCCGAAAATCGTGTCGGAGGTTTTCGATCGCCTTGCCGCCATCAACGAAACCGGCGTGACGACCATACTGGTCGAGCAGAATGTTAAGGCGGCGCTCGCCGTCGCCGACAGGGCGGTTATTCTCGTCGAGGGCCTGATTGCGCATGAGGGCGCGGCATCGCGACTTGCCGACGATCCGATCGTTGCCGAACTCTATCTCGGCGCGCGCCACGCCAAAAATCCGGTGCCGTCATGAACCCGCAAGCGCTGATGGACGGCCTGATCACCGGCTCGATGATCGGGCTTGGCGCGATCGGCGTCACGCTCACCTATTCGATCCTGCGCTTCGCCAATTTCGCGCATGGCGAGTTCGTTGCCTGGGGCGCCTATTTCGCCCTCGCGGTGAGCGGCGCGCTCGGCTATTTCTCGGGCTCGCTGCTGGCGCCGATCGGACCATTCTCATTCGGCTGGTCGCTGCCGATCGCGGCGGTGATCGCCGTCGCGCTTACCGCCGGTCTGGCGCTGCTTGTCGACGCCGTGCTGTTCGGCCCACTGCGCGAGCGCCGCAGCGCGGTGATCATCCTCGTGATGGCGAGTTTTGGCGCCGCGCTCACCTTGCGCAACCTTCTCGAATTCATCTTTACCTCGCAGCCGGCCTATTACACCAAAGGGCTGCAGATCGCATTTCCGCTGGGCGGTGGGCTGCGCGCCACACCGGACCAGTTGCTCGACTCTCGGCGCTGCGGCCGTGCTGGTGACGTCGGTGCATCTTTTGCTGACGCGCACGGCGATCGGCCGCTCGATGCGCGCCGTCAGCGAAAACCAGCAGCTTTCCGGCGTTGTCGGCATCGATGTGCGCAATGTAATCCGCGCGGTCTGGGTGCTTGGCGCGGGGCTCGCCTGCATCGCCGGCATTATGGCCGGACTGCTGGTGCAGATACGCCCTCAGATGGGGCTCGACCTGTTGCTGCCGCTGTTTGCCGCCGCGATCCTGGGCGGCATCGGCAGCGTGCCGGGCGCCATGATCGCCGGGCTGATCGTCGGCCTCGCCGAGGCGCTGGCCGTGCAACTCATCGGCGCGGAATGGCGCTCGGCGATCGCTTTCGTGATTCTTGTGATGATCCTGCTCCTGCGGCCGCAGGGCCTGTTCGGGAGGCCGGAATGATTTTCGACCTGATGGCCTACGCGCGCATTTTTCCTGACGATGGCGCTGACCTACGCCATCATCTGCCTCGGCCTCAACGTGCAGTGGGGGCAGACCGGCCTGTTCAATGTCGGCATCGCCGGCTTCGTAGCGATCGGCGCCTATGTCTCGGCGCTTCTCACCACGCCCGATGCGCCGGGCCGTTTCGGCGGTTTCGACATGCCGATCGTCATCGGCTGGCTGGGTGGCGCGCTGGCTACCGGGTTCGCGACCTTCCTGGTCGGGGCGCTGACGATCAGGCTGCGCGCCGACTATCTGGCCATCGCGACTTTCGGCGTCGCCGTCGCCGTGCAACTGTGCGTGCTCAATCTTGAGCCGATGACTGGCGGCCCATTCGGCATCAGCTTCATTCCACGGCCCTTTGCGAGTCTCGCCGGAAATCCCGTCGCTGTTTAGCGCGCTCAATCTGGCGGTGCTCGCCGTGATCGTCATCCTGCTTTATCTCGCGCTCGAGCGGCTGACGCGCAGCCCGTGGGGCAGGGTGCTCCGCGCCATCCGCGAGGATGAGACGGCAGCCCTTGCGCTCGGCAAGAACGCTGTGCGGTTCCGGCTCCAGGCGTTTGCCATCGGTGGCGCCATCATGGGGCTTGCCGGCGCCACGCAGGCGCATTTCATCGGCTTCATCGCCCCGGACAACTACATGCCGACGCTTACCTTCCAGGTCTGGGCGATGCTGATCGTCGGCGGCTCCGGCAACAATCGCGGCGCCATCCTTGGCGCGGTCGTCGTGTGGGGTATCTGGGCGGTCTCCGCGAGTGCGGTGTCGGCGTTGTTTCCGCCGGAGCAGCAGGCGCGGGCAGCATCGCTGCAAATCGTCATGATTGGTGCCGCACTGTGCGCGATCCTGCTTCTGCGCCCGCGCGGCATTCTGGGCGAGGTCCGCATGTTCCATCGCGTCGAGCCTGCCGCCGCCGGCGACCAGCCCGCAAATCCTACTGCGAACGAGCCCGTGCATGCCGAAAAATCCTGATCGCTTCCAACTGGCGGAAGGCTTGAACCGCAAGCCGCCTGATTTGCGGCCTCTGGCAGGTCGCCGATCTTGAACGCGGCAACACGCCGCTCGATCTCGAGCGCGCCGCAGACGCGTTGCAAGCCTACGTGGAAGGCGGCTTCGATACGTTCGATATGGCCGACCATTATGGCAGCGCCGAACTGATCGCGGGCCGCCTGCTGGCGCGCTATCCCGGGCAAAGGCGCAACGGCCGCTGGCCTTCACCAAATGGTGCCCGGAGCCCGGTCCGATGACCGCCGACATGGTCCGCAGGGCGTCCAGGATCGGCTTGACCGGCTCGGCGTCGAGACAAGTCGACCTCCTGCAGCTCCATTGGTGGACGTTCGATCATCCGGCCTGGCTCGACGCGTTGCACGAGATGAACCGATTGCGCGAGGAAGGGCTGATCGGTGCCCTCGGCGTCACCAATTTCGACGCCGCGCATCTGGCGCTGGCGCTCGCCGACGGCATTCCCCTGGTCAGCAACCAGGTTTCGTTTTCGCTGTTAGACCGCCGCGCCGCCGGGCCGCTTTCCGAACGTGTGCGCCAGGTCAGGCGTGAAGCTGCTGGCCTACGGCACGCTTTGCGGCGGCTTTCTTTCCGACAAATGGCTGGGCAAGCCGGAACCCGCATCGATAGCCGACTGGAGCCGGTCCAAATACAAACGTTTCATCGACACGGCTGGCGGCTGGGCGGCATTCCAGACGATCCTGTCGGCGGCCGGTGAGATCGCTCGCAAGCATTCCGTCTCGATATCGAATGTCGCGACGGCCTGGGTTCTCGGCCACCAGGCGGTGGGCGCTGCCATCATCGGCGCGCGGATCACCGAGAGCGAACACCGCGCCGACAATCTGAAGCTGTTCGACCTGCAACTCGACGCCGAGGACAAGGCGCGGCTGGAGGCTGCCTTCGCCGAAAGCCGGCCGATTCCTGGCGACTGCGGCGACGAATATCGTCGGCCGCCCTATCTCACGGCGTCGGGCGATCTCAGCCACCATCTCGACGCCATTCCCTCGGTATTCAGGGCTGAGCCTATGCCGGGACGGCCCGGCCGCTTGCGGGCATCGTCTGGCAGCGTCTGGGAGCCGATCGCCGGTTACAGCCGCGCCGTCAGGGTCGGCGACGGCATCTCCGTCTCCGGCACCACCGCGACGCACGGGGCCGACCGCTGCGTGGCGCCGGGCGACGCTGGTGCGCAGACCACTTACATCCTCGACAAGATTTCAGCCTCGATCGCTTCGCTGGGCGGCAAGATGGACGATGTCATCCGCACGCGGATCTACATTCGCGACGCTTCGAAGTGGGAATCGGTGTCGCGAGCGCATGGCCGGGTCTTCGGCGAAATATTGCCCGCCAACACGCTTGTCGAAGTGGGCAACCTCATCGGCGACTACGAGGTCGAAATCGAAGTCGACGCCGTGGTTTCTGTCGGGTGACGGAATGTCTGGGTTTGCTGCGCGGTGGTCGACGGGCGCTGCGCCTTCCGATGGTCGGCAAAGGGGCATAGCGACGATCATCCGCTGCTGTTTTAAGCGATTTGCCTTGTAAGTGATTGAAACTGCTGGAGCGGGTAGCGGGAATCGAACCCGCGCGATCAGCTTGGGAAGCTGACAAGCTACCATTACATCATACCCGCGCGCGCATTTGATTATCATGGCCCCGCACTATTTCGCAATCGCAAAGCGTGGAGATTGAACTGGCCGGGTTGAAGACGGCGCTTCGAATGCGTATCTGCGATCGCCAGTGGACTAGAAGGAACCGCCGATGTCGGGATTCACGCGCTTTCTCGGAGACAGCCCGGTTCGGGTTCTTTTGAAACTTATCGTGGTGTCGTTTCTGGTCGGTATCGTCATGAGCGCTTTCGGCTGGTCGCCCTTCGACGTTCTCTACGGCATTCGCGATTTCGTCCTTGATCTCTGGTACATGGGCTTCCGCGCCATCGACCGCTTTGTCGGCTATTTCCTGCTGGGCGCCGCGATCGTCATTCCGGCCTTCCTGATCCTCAGGCTCTTCAGCTATCGCCGCTGACTTGGATCAGGTGAATTCCGAAGCGACCTCGAAAAGGATCGCGTGGCGCTCGGCAAGAGCCGCAACGTCCTTGGAATATCCGCCGCCGATGACGCCGCAGACCGGAATGTTGCGATCGCGGAAATATCCGATCACCGTCCTGTCACGCTCGCGAAGGCCATCGTCGGTCAGCTTCATGCGGCCAAGACGGTCCGCGAAATGCGGGTCGACGCCGGCATTGTAGAAGACAAGATTGGGGGAAGCGCGCTTCACCACCACCGGCAGCGCCTGCCGGAGAGTAGCGAGATAGGTCGCATCGTCCGCCCCGTCAGGCAGTCCGATGTCGAGGTCCGACGCGATCTTACGAACCGGGTAGTTGCGTTCGCCGTGCATGGAAAAGGTGAAGACGTGCGGCTCACCGGCAAAGATGTCGGCCGTCCCATCGCCCTGATGAACATCGAGATCGACCACAAGGATGCGTTCGACGATACCCTCCGCGAGCATCAGCGACGCCGCGACGCCGACATCGTTGAAGGTGCAGAACCCCGCGCCCTGCGTGCGCCGGGCGTGGTGGCTCCCGCCGGCGGCGTTGCAGGCGATCCCATGCTTTAGCGAAAGCCTGGCCGCAAGAACGGTCCCTGCCGAGGCAAGCTGCGCACGGCGCGAAACGCGCTCACCGACGGGGAAGCCGATCTCGCGCTCGATCGCCGCCGGCACCGAGCAGGCAAGCACCTGTTCCACATAGTCCGGAACATGCGCGAGTTTCAGCCAGCCCGGCTCCGCCGGAGCAGGCACGTGAAGATTGCCGTTGGCCGCCAGTCCGCGCGCCTTCAGGCTTTCCATCAGGTGGCGGTATTTGCCCATCGGAAACCGGTGGGCGATTGCGAACTTGGCGTCATAGTCAGGATGGTGGACGATCGGTAGCGGCATGGCCGCACTTTGTCGCGTCGATCGCGATTTGGGAAGCGTTGTTATCATTGACAACGCTCAACGCCGTTGTTATTCATAACAACGTGAAAGGCAGACTGATCGAGAAATCGCGGACGGTGATCGACGAGACTGCCTTTTTCGAGGTTGTGCTCTGGCACCCTTCCCGAGCCGGTTCCGGGCAGCTCACATCCCTTCAAGTACAGGCTGGCCCTCGTTGTGAGCGGCGAATGTGTCCTGCGGTACGACAACGAGCGCGGAAAAGGCGATCACCGGCACATGGAGACCACGAGGAAGCCATTGAATTTGCGTCGCTCGACGCACTTTTCGATGCCTTCCACGCCGATATGGAAAGGATGCTCAGATGACCACTTTGACTGTGCGCTTGAATACCGTAGCGGACGCCAAGGCCCGTTTTGTGGAGGCCGGAAGACGTGCGCTTGCGGGAGAAAAACTCGAGGCCGTGCCTTCGGTCAATTTTGCCACCTACGACGACATGCACAGGGTTTTGGCGCCTTCCCGCCTTGCCATCGTCAAGGCACTCGCCGGGCAGGGTGCGTTGTCGATCCGTGAGGTTGCGCGGCGTGTCAATCGCGACGTGCAGGCCGTTCATCGTGACGTGACAACCCTCGTTAACGCGGGCGTGATTGACCGGACGGCAAGCGGGATCGAGTTTCCCTATGATCGTATCCATTTCGAATATGACGTGAGCGCAGCCGCGTGACGATCTTGAATAAGAGGGAGGGCCGTGATCAAAGCGTTCGCCAAGAGGTCCGAAAATCGCGACGATCTCGGCCCCAAGCACGGATAATCTCGGGCCACTACGGCTAGAGAATCCGCAATCGCAGCGAGCTTCGCTTGGAACAAACCGCCTCCGTCCATTTCCCGTCACGGCCCTTCGAGGTGACCAACCGTCAGGTCCTCGCCATCGCGATACCGATGACGCTCGCCTATCTCACCACGCCGCTGCTTGGGTTGGTCGATACGGCGGTCGTCGGACAGTTCGGCGATGCGGCGCTGCTTGGCGGGCTGGCTGCCGGCGCCATTATTTTCGACGTGGTGTTCACGAGCTTCAACTTCTTGCGATCCGGAACAACCGGACTGGTCGCACAGGCGTTCGGGCGCGGCGATCCGCTGGAGGAACGCGCCATCTTCTGGAGAGCGTTGGTGATCGCGGTCTTCTCCGGAGTATGCCTCATCCTTCTTGCGCCGCTGATCGCAGCTTCCGGCGAATGGTTCATGAGAGCGGAACCGAAGGTGACGGAAACGATGGATGTCTATATCCGTATCCGGCTCCTTTCGGCCCCTGCGTCGCTGGCCAACTACGCCATCCTTGGCTATTTCCTCGGACGCGGCGAAGCGAACCTCGGGCTTTTGCTGCAACTCCTGCTCAACGGCGTGAATATCGCCCTGTCGATCTGGCTCGGCCTTTATCTCGGCTGGGGCGTCGCAGGCGTTGCCTGGGGCACGGTATGCGGCGAAATCTTCGCTGCCATGGTCGGCCTGGCGATCGTTGTCCGCCGTTTCCGGCCAATGCCGAAGATGGACCGTCGTTACACCTTCAATGCCGCCGCGGTGACGCGGATGCTCTATCTCAACGGCGACATCATGGTCCGCTCGTTTGCGCTGATGGGCGCGTTCACGCTTTTCACGCGGCAGGGCGCGCAGCTCGGAACGCTGACGCTCGCCGCCAACGCGGTTCTGATGCATTTCTTCCTTGTCGCCGGCTATTTCCTCGACGGTTTCGCTACCGCAGCCGAACAACTGGCGGGCAGGGCAATCGGCGCCCGGTATGAGCCGGCCTTTTCTCGCGCCGTCCGGCTGACCTCGATCTGGGGTTTCGCGCTGGCGGGATTTACGAGCGTCGCCGTGCTGCTTTTTGGGCAACAGCTTGTGGCGATTATTACGACGGCCGTCGATGTCCAGGCGGAAGCGGCGCTCTATCTGCCTTGGGCGGCCTTAACGGCAGCGAGCGGCGTTCTCGCCTTCCAGATGGATGGAGTCTTTATCGGCGCCACATGGTCGCGCGACATGCGCAACATGATGCTCCTGTCATTCGCGCTCTTCGTTGTGGCGCTGTTTCTGCTCGGCGAGTGGTTCGGCAATCACGGCCTGTGGGCGGCGCTGCATATCTTCCTGATCGCGCGCGGCCTGAGCCTGCTGTCAATCATGCCCAAACGGATGAAGGCGGCTTTCGCAGCCTGATATGGTTAGGAAAGCGGCCGGCCGGCCCAGTATGACAGCCTGCTGTCGCGAATGTCGCGAATGTTCGCAATGCCTTCAGCTTCGGCAAACCGGGTCATGCCCTTGACGATCCGTCCAGGCAGCGACGGCCCGCCATAGATCATGCCCGTGTAGAGCTGCACCAGATCGGCGCCGGCACGGATTTTTTCGAGCGCGGTCTCCGTCGAGCTGACGCCGCCGACGCCAATGATCGCCCGGTCCGGTCCAAGCAGCTTGCGCATCCGGGCAAGGACGGCGGTCGAACGGTCGAAAAGCGGCTTTCCCGACAGGCCGCCGGTTTCGCCGGCATGGGCGGCGCTTCGAAGACCTTCCCGCGAAAGCGTCGTGTTCGAGACAATGATACCGTCGACGTCCTTGTCCTCGACTTCCGCTGCGATGTCGGCAAGTTCGGCCTCTCTGAGGTCCGGCGCGATCTTGAGAAACAGCGGCGTGGCCCGGCCACTTTCCTTCGTGATGTCAGCGCGCGCAGCGGTAACCCGGGCCAAAAGCTCCGCAAGGCTTTCGCGTGCCTGCATCGTTCGCAGCCCCGGCGTGTTGGGCGAGGAAATGTTGACCGTGAGATAGCTGGCGCGCGATGCGAACCGGCGTACCCCCAGCTCGTAGTCGGCTATCCGGTCCGCGCTGTCCTTGTTGGCGCCGATATTCACCCCAACGATGCCATCCTTGCCTTTGCGCGCCGGCGAGGCGTTCCAGGCAGCGCGCATGCCCTTCGTTGTTGAAGCCGAGGCGGTTGATCACGGCTTCGTCGTCGATCAGCCGGAAGATGCGCGGGCGCGGATTGCCGGACTGCGGCAGGGGCGTCACGGTGCCGACTTCCGCAAAGCCGAAGCCTAATCCTAGCAGCGCATCGGGAACCTCGGCGTTCTTATCGTAGCCTGCCGCCATGCCGAGCGGGTTTGGGAAGTCGAGCCCGCACAGCCTGACCCTCAGCCTTTCATCCGGCGCCGCGCGGCCACACAGCGGCAAACCGGACTTCAGCGCCGCGATCGAAAGGCCGTGCGCGGTTTCGGGGTCGAAGGCGAAGAGGGCTCGCCTGCCGAACGATTCGAGAGCGTTCATGTTCACTCCAGACCGGGAAACAGATGCCGGCCCGAAGGATCGAGCGGCAACGGCTTGACCCAGCGGACCGTGGAAAGGTCGAGCGGCGCGTAAAGGTGAGGGAAAAGCGCCCCTCCGCGAGACGGCTCGTATTTCAACGCATCTCCAAGCGCGGCTGTGTCCACAGCGACCAGGCAAAGACCGGCCTGACCGGCGAAGTGGCGCGCTGCAGTCTCTTCCACCTGCCCAGTGGTCGAGAAATGGATGTAGCCGTCCTGCAGGTCGATTGCCGCGCCGAGAAACACAGCGGCCTGCTGGGCTTCCCGCCACGCGACATCGGTGACGATTTTATAAATGGTCGTATGCATGGTCGCCCTATAGTCGCAAAGCGCTGGGCGCGAAAGGGCTTTGCCCCGCGCGTCACCTCCCTATTTCCGGCGTAAATCGGTGGCAGAAATTGTTCGCTCGCGCGGAGGAAATCTCCGTAGAAACGGAGGATCTCATGCAACGCCAGGTTATTGCCGCTTCGGCACTCTTGTTTTCCGTTCTGGCCCTTCCTGCGGGAGCTCAGGACGCCGACCGCTATACGCTCGAAAGGTCCGCGGATGGCTATGTCCGCATGGATCGCAGGACTGGCGAAATGTCGATCTGCGAGGAGCGCTCGGGGCAGCTGGTCTGCCGGCTGGCCGCCGATGAACGCTCTGCCTTCCAGGAGGAGGTCGACCGCCTGGCCGATCGCCTCTCCGGCCTGGAAAAGCGGCTCGCCGAACTGGAGGCCGCCGGGCGTTCGAATACCGAAAAGGTACTTCCCACGGAGGAGGATTTCGAGAAGTCGCTTGGCTATATGGAACGGTTTTTCCGCCGCTTCATGGACATCGTCAGGGACTTCGAGAAAGATTGGCGCCAAGGCGGGCCGGAGAGCGAACCGCAAAAAACCTAACGCCTGATTGCCGGAGACTTTCGCCAAGTTTCGGTGCCCGGCTCACGGTCAAGCTTGTGGGACAGTGTCCAGGCTACACTAGATTGCGATGATTCAATTGGCGTGGTCGCTGCACTCCAATTTTTGATTTCGCATGATCTTTTCCGAAACAGCTACGCACTTTTTGCTTCGCTGACCTTCGGTTCGGGATCATGCTCTAATTCCACCTCGTGCAGCGGCTTGAAAACGAGCGGCTACACCGTTTAATTGACGCAGTATTCCCTGCGTTAAGAACACTATGGCAAATAAGCGTAGGTGAGGAACGGGAGGGACAGGTGTCACCGGGCTACAAGTTCGTGATCGCGGACGACCACCCGCTGTTTCGCGGCGCGCTGAAACAGGCGCTCGCGGGCCTCTCGGAGAACATCGATATTCTCGAGGCCGGCGATTTCGAAAGCGCCAAGGCGCTGGTCCTCGGAAATGATGATCTCGATCTGGTGCTTCTCGACCTGTCGATGCCGGGCGCACGTGGTCTTTCGGGACTTGTTTCGCTGCACGGCATTCATCCCTCGGTTCCGCTGGTCGTCGTCTCGGGGCATGACGATCCGGAGACCATCCGCCGCTCGCTTGAACTGGGGGCATCCGGCTTCATCTCGAAATCCGCCAGCATGGAGGAGATACGGGGTGCGGTCGACGTCGTCCTGTCGGGCGGAATATCCGCCCCGGTCGGGATCGACCTTGGTGTCGAGCGCGATCCCGAAATCTCCGACCTTATCAAGCGGCTTCAGTCGCTTACGCCGCAGCAAACGCGGGTGCTGAGCATGATCGCGGGTGGTCTGCTCAACAAGCAGATAGCCTACGAACTGGACATTTCCGAAGCCACCATCAAGGCGCACGTCTCGGCCGTGCTGCAGAAGCTCGGCGTCGACAGCCGCACGCAGGCGGTGATCCTGCTGTCGAGGATCGGCACCGATCCGCTACAGGCGGCGAGTTAAGGGATCGATTTTCCGGGAGTTTTCTTCGGAGCGATCCCCGGAGAGACGCAACGGACCTGGATGCAGGCCGATCTCCCCCCTTGCGGGGGAGATGTCCGGCAGGACAGAGGGGGGTGCCGAGGGGCGCAGCCCTTGCCGTTTTTTCCGTCGTTCTCTTGGAAGGGACAATCATGAACGCAGGTTTGACATCAAGACGCTCATTTCGATGAAAGGAGGCTGCGGAGTAGCCGGAATGTCGATGCTCTACGTTGCCCCCCTCTGTCCTGCCGGACATCTCCCCCGCAAGGGGGAGATCGGCTTGCATCCACGTCCGTTGCCCTTCTGCAATTCTGGCGACTGTTGGATGCGTGGATGACAGCGTAATCTCCCCTTGAGGCCCCTTGTGGGGAGAGGTAAGGGGTTGGGGTATCTGACGGCTGCAACTATTCCGCGGCGGGGGCCATTCGGCGGAAGCGCGTGACCATCGACCTTAGAGCCGCCGGCTTGACCGGCTTGTTCATCACGGGAACGTCGATCGCGGCGGCGGCCGCACGCACCTCGTTGGACCGGTCCGCCGTCACCAGAATCGCGGGCACGTCCGAGCGGTAGGCCGCGCGCAGTTTTCTGATCACGTCGAGCCCGTTCTCGCCGTCGAGGTGATAGTCGGCCAGGATGATATCCGGCTGCGGCCGAAGCGGCGCAGAATGATCGAGTTCGCGCGAGCCGGTAGCGGTCCGCACCTCGCAGCCCCAGCCTTGCAGCAACAGGCGCATTCCGTCGAGGATGCGCGGGTCGTTGTCGACGCAGAGCACGCAGAGCCCGTTGAGCGCGACTGCGGCCGGCAAAGCGGACCGGTGTTGTGATGGCGCCGGCAGTTCGGCGGCATCGCTGGTCGGTATGGTTACGGAGAACCGCGTGCCGCGGCCTTTCCTGGACGTGATCCCGATTTCGAGTTTCAGCACGCGCGCGATTCGGTCGACGATCGAAAGCCCCAGACCGAGGCCCCGCGCTTCTCGCACACCGTCATCCAGCCGTGTGAACTCGCGGAAAACAGTATGCAGCTTGTCGGCGGCGATGCCGATGCCCGTGTCGATGACCTGGAGTTCCGCGTGACCTTCACGGCGGCGAACGCCCACCAATATCTTGCCGCTCCGCGTGTATTTGATGGCATTGGAGACCAGGTTCTGGATCAGACGGCGGAGCAGGTTCCGATCAGTCCTGACCACCAGTGACGACGGCACGATAATGAGTTGCAGGTTCTTTGCCGCGGCCATCGGCAGGAAATCGGTGCCGATCTGGCGCAACAGCCTGTCCAGCTTGAAGACCGATTCGGCCGGCTTCATCGCGCCTGCGTCCAACCGGGAAATGTCCAGCACCGCGCCCAGAATGGTTTCGACCGATTCAAGCGAGGACTCGATATTGGTCGCTGCCTCGCCGATGCCCGCTTTGCCGGCCTTCTCGATCAGCGACGAGCAATAGAGGCGCGCGGCATTCAGCGGCTGAAGGATGTCGTGCCCTGCGGCGGCAAGGAAGCGCGTCTTGCCAAGATTGGCCTCCTCGGCAAATGTCTGCGCCTGCGCCAGTTCCTCGTTGACGCGGGTCAACTCGGCCGTGCGGTGCCTCACGCGCTGCTCCAGCGTCTCGTTGACTCGCTTCAGCGCAAGGTCGGCTTCGACTTGCGCCGTGATGTCCGTGTAGGTGGCGACGATTCCGCCATCCGGCATCGGATTGGAGCGGAGTTCGATGATCCGGCCGCTGGTTTTGAGCTCGATTTGCCATGGCTCGCCGAATTTGGTTAGCCGGTTAAGCGTCGCCACGCGGGAGCCGGCAGGGATCTCACCGCGTTCGCCAAGGAATTGCAGGATCCGATCGAGCGAGACGCCGACCTGGCCCATTTCGTCAGGAAGATTGAACAGGGCGCGATATTGGCGGTTCCAGCAGGTTAGCCGGAAGTCCTTGTCGAAAACCGTGATACCTTGCTCCATCTGGTCGAGTGCAATCTGCAGGAGATCGCGATTGTGCTGGAGTGCTTCCGTCGCATCATCCAGCAAGCGGAAAGCGTCCTTTGAGGTCGTGTCGTTGCGCTGGAAAAGCAGCGACAGGATCAGCCGTGCCGAGGAAGAGCCGACGGCGCTCGCCAGCAGCTGTTCCGAGAAGCGGATGACGGCCATGCTGGCAGGCTCGCTGCCGTTCAAAGGTTCTCCTTCGCCGATCTCGAAGGACTGGAAGGAGCGCTCCGTCCGCTCGACGCCGAGATAGCGCGAGATCGTGTCCTTCAGATCGTTGACAGTCACCGCCGTTCTGAAACGCCGCAGGCTGGGCATCGGGTTCGTATCGCGGGGGACAAAGATTGACGCCTGGATGCGTTCGAGCGGGACCGAGGCGCGTGACAGCGACCCAAGCACGAAAAAGATCGTGTTGATCGAGAGACTCCACATGACGCCATGGTTGAGCGGCTCCGCGGCTGTTCCGAACAGCGCCTGCGGCCTGAGGGAATCCAACCCAAACAGTCCATTCACGAGAATATCCGTTCCAGGCGCGGCGAGCGACGGGAACAGGAGCGTGTAGGCCCACACGATGATGCCGGCGGACATGCCGAGCGCGGCTCCACGCGCATTGGCTCCGCGCCACACCAGGCCGCCGATGAAGGATGGCGCAAACTGCGCGATCGCCGCGAATGACATCAGGCCGATCGATGCCAGACGCGCATTGTTGGTGCTTTCGCGATAGTAGAGAAACGCGATGAAGAGGATGGCGAAGATGGCCGCGCGCCGGATATTGAGGATCAGCGTCGACCAGTCCTCGTTTTCCGAGCTTTCGGCCCTCAACAGCCGTCTGACGAACAGCGGTATGACGAGATCGTTGGAAATCATGATGGAGAGCGCCACGCTCGCCACGATGACCATCGCCGTTGCCGCCGAGAGACCGCCAATGAAGGCAGCCATGGCAAGCAGGTCGTGTCCTTGTAGCAAAGGCAGCGACAGGACGTAGAGGTCGGCGCTTGTCCGGTCGCCCACCACAGCTGCGCCGGCGAGCGCGATCGGCAGCACGAAGAGGTTGATGAGCACCAGGTAGAGCGGAAACACCCACGTCGCGGTGCGGAGTTCAAGTTCGCTGCGGTTCTCGACGATCATGACATAGAACTGCCGCGGCAGCATGATGATCGCGAAGCCGCTCAGGCTTGTCATCACAAGCCATGTGCCGATCGAAGTCCGGTGTTGAAGGGCATCTCTGACATCGTCGTTGGCCGCGACCGTCGCGAAGAGGTCGGCCGGGCTGCCCAGAAGAAAAAACGTCACCAGCAACCCAACCGCAAGGAACGCTGCCAGCTTGACGACGGATTCGACGGCGACGGCCAGAATGAGCCCGTCCTGATGCTCGGTCGCGTCCGCGTGCCGGGTGCCGAACAAGACCGCGAAGAGGGCAAGCAGCATCGCGACGATCAGTGAAATATCGCTGACGAACGGGTCGAAGGATGGCGGTGAGCCGTTGTAGTGCTCCACCATCAGGCTGACGGAGCCCGAGATCGCCTTGAGCTGCAACGCGATATAGGGGATGGCGCCGACGATCGCGATCAGGGTCGCGATCAGGGCCACCGAGAAGCTCTTTCCGTAGCGGGCTCCCAGGAAGTCGGCGATGGAGGTGATCTTCTCGGTCTTGGCAAGACGGATGATGCGCCTGAGCAGCGGGAAGCCGAACAGAAACACCAGGGCAGGACCGATATAGATCGCGATGAATTCGAGCCCACGCTCCGAAGCCAGCCCGACGGAACCGAAGAAGGTCCATGACGTGCAGTAGATCGCGAGGCTCAGCGAGTAGATATAGGGCCTCGAATGTCCATGGCCCTCTGCTGCCGCCCAACGGTCGCCGAGACTGGCGATGGCAAAAAGCAATGTCACGTAGGCGATCGCGATGATAACGACGATCCAACCCTGCACGTTTACGAACTCCTCCCGATGGCCGCTTCCTCGGCGCCCGACAAAGGCAACCACAGCTTTGGCGGCAAGTCCATGCCCGGTTTGGCTGACACCGCCCACTGAGGCGGGTCCATGTGGCGTCATGTTTTGCGGGTTTTGCGGGAGCCCCATTTTGTTATGCTGGCGACCAGACCGGTCGGGGACGAGTCGCTTTGCGCGTCCAAAAGGACGCGCGGCGCTGTAGGGTGCAGCCAGGCCAAGGAGAGACCAGATGCTGAAAGAGTTTCAGGAGTTCATTTCTCGGGGGAACGTGATCGACCTCGCCGTCGGCGTCATCATCGGCGCGGCGTTCGGCAAGATCGTTTCGTCGATCGTCGACGACATTATCATGCCGATTATCGGGGCGATCTTCGGCGGACTGGACTTCAACAATTACTTCCTGCCGCTATCGGCGAACGTCACCGCCACCTCGCTGGCGGAAGCGAAAAGGCAGGGCGCTGTCTTCGCCTATGGCAGCTTCTTCACCGTTCTTATCAATTTTTTGATCCTCGCCGTGATCATCTTTTTGATGGTCAGGATGGTGAACGACGTGCGCCGCAGGGTGAGCGCCGAGAAGCCTGTGACACCCGAAGCACCGCCTGCCGATGTCCAGTTGCTTACCGAAATCCGGGATTTGCTCGCCAAGCGGTAACCCGCCGGTGCTTCATACGCGCGAGCATCCCTTTGCGACGCCGTCGGCGAGTTCCGCCGCTCTAGAAAAACGGATTGACGATGAGCCTTATCGACGACCTCCGGACAGAAGCGCGCCTTGCTCCCGAAAGCGGCATCATCGCCGTTGCCAGTTATGGCCGTGGCCGGGAGGGTCTCATTCCGATGTGGGCGGGAGAAAGCGATCTGCCGACGCCCGGCTTCATATCCGATGCCGCAAGCAGCGCCCTGCAGGCGGGCGAGACCTTCTACACCTGGCAACGCGGCATTCCCGAGTTGCGCGAGGCGCTGGCCCGCTTCCATCTGCGCTATTTCGGCCGGCAGTTTTCACCTGACGAATTCATCGTGACGGGCGGCGGCATGCAGGCCATCCAGCTTGCCCTGCAGGCGACAGCCGGAAAGGGCGACGAGGTGATCTATCTCAGCCCCGCCTGGCCGAACTTTCCCGGCGCTGCCGGAGTAGCCGGCGCGGAGCCCGTTCCCGTCCTGCTTGGCAATTCCAGCAATGGCTGGTTCTGCGACATGGACAGGGTCGAGGCAGCGATCACGCCGAGAACGCGCGCGATCTTCGTCAATTCACCGTCGAACCCGACGGGCTGGACGGCCGACATGGAAACACTGCGGGCCATCCTCGACCTTGCCCGGCGCCACAATCTCTGGATCATCGCCGATGAGATCTACGCCCTGTTCCACTATGACAGCGGAAAGCGTGCGCCGTCTTTCATGGACATCATGGCCGACGAGGACCGCATCATCTTCGTGAACACCTTTTCCAAGAACTGGGCAATGACGGGCTGGCGCATCGGCTGGCTGCGCATACATCCTTGCCTGCAACAGGTCTTCGAGAACCTTGTCCAATACTCGACTTCGGGCGTGGCGCAATTCATGCAACGCGGCGCGATCGCCGCTCTGGACAAAGGCGACGATTTCCTGCGCGCGCAGATCGAACAGGCTGGCAAGGCGCGTGACCTGGTTTGCGACATCCTCGGGAAAACCGGCCGCGTGCGGTGCGGCGCACCGCAGGGCGCGTTCTACCTGTTCTTTTCGATCGACGGCATTGCCGATTCACGTCAGGCAGCGTTCGAGATCGTAGACGCAGCCAATGTCGGCCTGGCGCCGGGGACTGCGTTTGGGCCAGGCGGCGAGGGCTTCTTCCGGCTCTGTTTCCATCGCCGGATCGATCAGGTCGAAGAGGCCGCCAACCGGCTTTCTGCCTGGATCACGGCGCTCTGATCCGGCGAGGGCCGTTGAGGTCGCCCGTCCCATTGGAGGACGGATGAGGGGGCCGTTGCCCATATGCGATAGCCCTGCCTCAAGGGGAGGGGACTTGGCAGCTTCAGCCGCCGGACTTCGGCACAAGCAGCGGGATGATGCGATCGGACTTCACGACGGCGGGCTGGCCGGTTTCGCGATAGGGAATGCCCAGCGCGTCCCAGGTCTCGACCAGCGCGTCGCGCAGGGTGTCGATCAGGGCGTCGGAATGGAACGGCGTCGGCGTGATGCGCAGCCGCTCCGTGCCGCGCGGCACGGTCGGGTAGTTGATCGGCTGGATATAGATCCCGTGCAGCCCGAGCAGCCGGTCGCTCGCCATCTTGCAGAGTTCCGGATCGCCGACGTGTACGGGCACGATGTGCGTTTCGGACGGCATCACGGGCAATCCGGCGTCGGAAAGCACGTCCTTTGTCCGCCCGTGCCTGGCGCTGCTGGCCGTCCCTCTCGCTCTGGGAACCTTTCAGATGCCGGATCGAGACAGTGGCCGCCGCGGCTATCGAGGGCGGCAGCGCGGTGGTGAAAATGAACCCCGGCGCAAAGGAGCGCACGGCATCGACCACAGTGCGCGTGCCGGTGATGTAGCCGCCCAGCGTGCCGAAAGCCTTTGCGAGCGTGCCCTCGATGATGTCGATGCGATGCGCAAGGCCGCGCTGTTCGGTGATGCCGCCGCCGCGCATCCCGTACATGCCGACGGCATGAACCTCGTCGATGTAGGTCATCGCGTTGTATTTTTCGGCGAGGTCAACGATCTCGGCGATCGGCGCGATGTCGCCGTCCATCGAATAGACGGACTCGAACACGATCAGCTTGGCTTGCTCGCGGCCCGCCGCCTGCAACAGGCTTTCCAGGTGCGCGACATCGTTATGCCGGAATATTTTCTTCTCGGCCCCGGAGCGCCGCACGCCCTCGATCATCGAGGCGTGGTTCAGCTCATCGGAAAGGACGAGGCAGTTCGGCAAGAGACGCGCGATGGTGGAAATCGCCGCTTCGTTCGAGACAAAGCCGGAGGTGAAGACGAGAGCCGACTCCTTGCCATGCAGATCGGCGAGTTCGAGTTCGAGCTCCACCAGCGGATGATTGGTGCCGGAGATGTTTCGCGTGCCGCCAGCACCAGAGCCCATTCTGCCCGCGACATTCTGCATGGTGGCGATGACGTCGGGATGCTGGCCCATGCCGAGATAGTCGTTCGAGCACCAGACGGTGATTTCTTCCGCATGCCCGTTGGCGCGCCAGATCGCGCGCGGGAATGAGCCGGCGATGCGTTCGAGATCCGCGAATACGCGGTAGCGGCGTTCAGCGTGGACCTGGTTGATCGCTTCTTCGAAGAACCGCTGATAATTCATGGCGCATTCCCAGTTGATAGCGCGATCATAAATGCAGGTCTTTTTTCAGTCTATCGTACCAATGGGGTCAAAATGCCACGCCCAAGCCGCTAACGCCATGGGATCGCGAAATCTTCCCATGGCGTTCGCCGGATGCACGGCGGCGATTTCGAGATGCCGGCCGCCATGCGGGGGACGTGGCGGCTGTAGCCATGTCGGGCTGGTTCGCTGCCTATGCCGCCTCGCGTATCTCAATATCAACCGTCCGGCCGAGCGCAGCGAAGGCGGCCTCGATTTGTTCGAGCCGGGATCTGTGCTCCAGTCTGAACAGGCGATCGACGGACTCGCGGTTCCAGCCAAGCCGGCGTGCAAGTTCGGCTCGGGTTATGCCCGCAGACCGCAGCGCCCAATAGAGGTTGACCTTGAGGGCGGTCATCATCGGCAGGTGGATAGTGTCTCCCTCGGTTCCATCTGGAACGGGAATGTCTTCGCCATCGTCGATCATGCTGGCGAGAGCGGTTTCGATAGCGTCAACCGCATGGTGACGGGCGTCGTCTTCGGTGTCTCCGAAGGTGACAACGATGGGGAGTTGAGGGCAAGTAACGAGAAAGGTCCCGTTGTCGTCGGGGGTGAGTTCGATCCGATATTCGAGCATTACTTCAATCCCAACTGCTTCATTATGGCGTTCACCAGTCCGGTGCCTAGTTCCTTGCCAGCGCGATGCATCGGCAATTCCGACTTCAGGTGACCGCGCCTGACGATCAAATGGCCTGACCCGCCTTTCTTGTTTTCGAAGGTGCATCCCCGAGCGGCAAGCCATTTCTTGAGTTCTTTGCTGTTCATTAATCTAAGCATTGTCAACATAAGTGTGGAAGTCAACACAAATGTTGAGTCACCGGACGAATGGCGCTGAACTGCGACATCCCCGAATGTATGCCTGTAGCGCTTCCAAAGCCGCAGGCCGCGATAGCGTCCCGAGCCTTCAGGCCGGGGTTTCGCGCCGTACCTGCCAGGCGAGATATGTGGTTGCGGCCCCGATGCTGATCAGCTCGATCCCCAGAAGCAGACCGATCAGCCAGACCGCCGTCACCGGCATACTGGCCCACAGCAGCAGGGAGAGCAGGATTCCGACCAGGCCGCTGCCCAGCATCCATCCCCAGTTGGGAAACGGGCGGATCGTCAGCGCAAAGACGACCTTCGAAATGCCCTCGATCATGAAGAAGACGATGAGGAGCAGAGTGATGGTCAGGAGGCCCTGCTCGGGATCGCGCAGGAAGAGAATGCCGATGAGGACGGCAAGAATGACCGAGATAAGTTGCAGCCAGAAGAGCGGCACGTGACGCGCCCCGATAAGGCTGATGCCCTGCAGAACGCCGCTGATAATCAGCAGCCATCCAAGCAGCACGATTACCGCCACGGACGAGATCACAGGGTAGATGATAGCCAGAAAACCTGCCGCCATCAGCAGTACGCCCTGCATGAGATACCACAGTGAATAGCGCCTTACAGTCTGCCGCATCGCTTCCTTGAAGACTTCCGCAGCCGCATCCAAAGACATTGCCATGCCGTCCCTCCATCGATGACCATTGCGGCAGCGGCGTCCTTCGACTCCGCCGCGCAACGCGCAGCCTGAACCTGTTTGATGTCTTTCACAATCTCCAATTGACGCGTCTGGAAGTGCGGCGAAGCGCTGTCGGCTTATGGCGTCCGGGCAATGGGCGCGACCACTATTGACAGTGGTCAGCGAGATAGCGCAAGCTGTATGCAAATTTTCTAATGGAGCCTGCAACGCAAGACGTAATGGAACTGCGTAAGATACGATGCGCGACGAGAAAAAACCTCCGAGGTCATTTCTTTTCTACTTGCTGATTTGGACGTTTATCGGAGTTACTATATTTTCGATTTTATCATTTTTGATAATTACGAGAGCTTTCACTTGATTTGTTTATCCTGGAGGAGAGAACAGATATTCCGCCGAGGATGCCGTCTCGGCACAGCTGACTTTCGATCCGACGAGAACACCTTCGCCAAGACGCTGCCGAGCAAGTGTGCCGACCAAAGTCCCGATGGCCGTGGAGCACGATCAGTCCGCCTTATCGATATCCGGAATTCATTCGCCGCCGCGGCCTGATCCATCGGGCCTCCGCAGCGCAGACAAGGCGATGTTCAAGCTGCCCGGCCAGGTTGTGCCACAGGACGCCTCTGGTCCGCCGTTTTGAAGCGCGGCACCCACTCGATGGAGGGGGTCGAGACGAACTGCAATTGCAGCGGAGCGAAAAATGATGGATTTATTCTACGTCCGATCCTGAATTTCGATCCTGAGCGGAGAGACGAAGATGGAGCAGGCAATGCACCCGGCCGCGATTGAGCACTTGCCGATTTTTATTACGGCGCCCGGCCAAACCGATATCCTCTTTATCGTGGTGGTCATTTTCATCCTCGTGATGATCCTCACCATCGGCAACCTGTACTTTCAGCTCCATGCCCTGCCTGAACACATGGCGCATCGGACCAGCAAGGTGCAGATGGAGATCGTGGCCGTTCTCGCGCTGCTCGCTCTTTTCACGCACAACCACCTCTATTGGGTCGCGGCCTTATTGCTGGCCTTCATTGAGTTTCCGGACTTCTCGTCTCCGATGAGCTCGATCGCCCGGTCCCTCGAGAAACTGTCCGGACGAGGTGTTGCCGGGCAAGACGAACCAGCGACAGCCCCCGATCCGGCATGGAGCGACGGCTCTCCGGAAAGCGCTGGCTCTCCGGAAAGCGCCGGCACCCGGAAAACCGAGGAGCTGAGCAATGCTTGAGTTGATGCTTTGCTCCCTGCTCACCATCTTGCCGGATTATCTTTTCCGCCGTTACGTGCAGGGAAAGCGGATCGGGCACGAGATCACCCTTTACAGCATGTGGTACGAGCTGCGCTGGGGCATTACGGCCTGCCTGCTCCTCACTATCTCGCTGATCACGCTCATCTTTTACTAC
The DNA here is from genome assembly GCA_963735385.1 of uncultured Alphaproteobacteria bacterium. GTDB lineage: Bacteria > Pseudomonadota > Alphaproteobacteria > Rhizobiales > Rhizobiaceae > CAVTKY01. Next base: position 50,350 of record CAVTKY010000016.1, read on the forward strand.
CATCCTTCCACGAAGAACGTCACCGCCGTCTTCCGGACCGTCACCATTTTGCCCGAGATGGGTGGCCGCGTCGCGGAGGTGTTCGTGGGCATTAACGACAAGGTTGATGCCGGCGCGCCATTGTTTCGGCTCGACAGTTCCGAACAGGAGGCAGCGCGGGAGACGGCGCGCCGGCAAATAGCGGAGATCGACGCCGAGACGGCGGTGGCGCAGACCGAACTGGCGGCCGCTGATGGCCAGATCATACAGGCGCGGGGCGCATATTTGCAGGCTGTGGACGAACTGGAAACCAAGACCGAGCTTCGGCAGCGCAACCCGAATGTTGTCGCGCCGCGCGAGATCGAGCGTCTGCAGGTTGCCGTTGACGGCCGGCAGGGTGCGGTTGACGCCGCACTTTCGAACAAGCAGACCCTGGAGGCGAAAATTGCCTCGCTTCTGCCCGCACAGAAGGCAAGCGCCGAATCCACGCTCAAACAGGCGGAGGTCGAGCTGGACAAGACCCTCGTGCGTGCCGGCGTCGCAGGCACCGTCCAGCAGTTCACGCTGCGGGCTGGCGATGTCGTCAACCCGATGCTGCGGCCCGCCGGCATCCTCGTTCCCTCCGAAGCGGGAAGGGTCGCGCTTATCGCTGGCTTCGGGCAGATCGAAGCGCAGGTGATGAAGGTCGGCATGATCGGTGAGGTCACCTGCATCGGTAAACCCTTTACCGTCATCCCGATGGTCGTTACCCAGGTTCAGGATGTCATAGCCGCCGGCCAGCTTCGTCCGACGGATCAGCTCATCGATGTCCAGCAGATGGCGCAACCTGGGACGATCACCGTCTATCTGGAACCGCTGTTTGAGGGTCAGCTCGAAGGCCTTCCGCCCGGCAGCAGTTGCATCGCCAATGCCTACACCAACAACCACGACGCGCTTGAGTCGAAAGACATAAGCACGCCGCGCTGGGTGTTTCTGCATGTGGTGGACACGGTCGGGCTTGTGCATGCCATGATCCTGCGGATACAGGCGCTGCTTCTTCCTGTGCAGACCCTGGTCTTCACCGGGCACTGATTGATGCTTTCCAGTCGGGCAAACGACGTGCGCCGGGAGCGCCGGACGGCATATCCCTGATGAACTGAAAGTTCCGACGTGAACGCGACCGAGCGCACAGGGCAAGTCCTTGATCCCATCGACCGTCTGTCGGAGATCATTTTCGGGCTGCTGATGGCGCTTTCCTTCACGGGCACCATGAGTGCCTTTGTAGCCGGGGGCGAAAAGGTTCGAAGCGTGCTGATAGCCGCCATCGGATGCAATGTGGCCTGGGGCATCGTGGACGGCGTCATGTACGTTTTGACCACGGCGATAGAACGGGCGAGGCGCCGCAGTTTTTTTCGACACAATCTGCAATGCGCCTTTGCCGGAGGCGCGTCGCGTGTTTCTGGAAAACCTCCCCGAGGACGTTGGCCTCGTGATATCGGAATCGCAAGCCGAAAGTATGCTTTCGCAGATCCGAACCCTTAAGATGAGCGACCATCGCGGCGTGGTCCGACGGGATGATCTGAGAGCTGCCTTCCTGATTTTCCTGTTGGTCGCCGCGTCAACATTTCCGCCTAGCATCCCCTTTCTGTTCATCGATGAACTGCGGACTGCAATGCGCGTCTCGAACGGCGTGGCTCTCGTCATGCTTTTCCTGATCGGGGCTGAACTCGGCAGACAAGCCGAAAAAAGTCCATGGCCCATGGCCTTTGCCATGGCCGCAATCGGCAGTGTGCTGGTGGCGGTGACGATTGCCTTCGGCGGTTGAGCCGCCGGCAATCGCCGCATCGCCAAGCCTCTGCGCTCGAATGTTTCCTTCGACCTCGGTGTTTTTCGCCCGTCGTGGCACAAAAGATACAGACAGTTGAGTTTATTACGTTAGTATCTTAGAAATTAGTAATGTTTTTGCCCTTGAGGGTCTTCCACCTCCAGGAGATTGGGGTGCATTCAAAGGTTATCTCACTCCATCAGCGTCCGGACATTTGGCAACGGTGCGTTCGCGGCAGATGCCTTTGTGGATGAACTGCCGGTCCCGTCACAGACGGGGCCGCTTGTAGGTCTGAACCGAGCGATTAGCCGACGAAGCGTCGGCAGTTGCCAGATAAGCGGGTGAGATCATGTTTGAATGGTTCGCGAACACGCTCCGCAGCTACCCCGAAATCGCCATCTTCCTGTCCTTGGCCCTGGGGTATTACTTCGGCTCCTTCACCTACAAGGGCCTTGGTCTCGGCGCGGTAACGGCAACGCTTATCGCCGCCGTCATCATCGGGCAGCTCGGCATCACGATTTCACCGCCCCTCAAGGCAACCGTCTTCCTGATGTTTCTGTTCGCGGTCGGCTATGGGGTAGGGCCGCAGTTCGTGCGCGGCATTGCCAAGGACGGCGTGCCGCAAGCGCTCTTCGCCGCGGTCGTCTGCGTATTCTGTCTGGTCGTACCCTATCTTGCCGCACGGATCGCCGGCTACGACATCGGGTCCGCGGCAGGGCTCTACGCGGGTTCGCAGACCATCTCGGCCTCGATGGGCCTGGCGACCGACGCGATCAATCGGCTCGGATTGGCGCCGGAGGAAACCAAGCGGCTGCTCGACGCGATGCCGGTCGCCTACGCCGTCACCTACATTTTCGGCACGGTGGGCTCGGCCATTGTGTTGGCGCTGATCGGGCCTGCTTTACTGGGCATAGACCTCGAGGCGGAGTGCAAGCGCTACGAGGATGAGCATGGCGGCAAGAAGGCGGCGGGAGGCGCCGGGACCGCCTGGTACCAGCACGAGCTGCGGGCCTTCCGCGTCCGCGACGGGGGATTGGCCGTCGGGCTGACGGCGCAGGAGGCCGAGGCGCGGATCCCCGGCGAGCGGGTGTTTGTCGAACGCATCAATCGTGACGGAAAAATCATGGATGCGACGGCGGATACCGTCATACAGGCGGGCGACATTCTCGCTGTGGCTGGCCGCCGCGAAGTGCTTGTGAAGCTGGCCGGCGCCGGGGCCGAGGAAGTTGAGGATCGCGATCTGCTGGCGGTGCCGGTGGAAGGCGTCGACGTGCTGGTTACCAACAAAGCAGTGGACGGCAAGACGCTGGCCGAACTCGCGGGGGGGCCGTCGGCGCGCGGTGTTTTCCTGCGCAGGATCGTTCGCGGCGCCACGGCGACCGAAATTCCGATCCTGGCGAACACCACTGTGAATCGCGGCGATATCCTGACCATTGTCGGCCGCACCCAGGATACCACCGCGGCAGCCAAGGCCCTCGGCGTCGCTGATCGCCCGAGCGACATCGCGGATGTCGCCTTCATCGGCGCTGCGATCACAATCGGGGCACTCGTTGGAGCCATCGTCTACAAAGTCGGCGGCATACCGCTCACGCTATCCACTTCGGGGGGCGCGCTTATTTCCGGGCTCGTCTTCGGCTGGCTGCGGTCAGTGCACCCGACCTTCGGGCGGATTCCCTCATCCACGGTGTGGTTCATGAACTCTGTCGGCTTGAACATCTTCATCGCGGTAGTCGGCATCTCGTCTGGGCCTGGCTTTGTCGCCGGCCTGAAGCTCCTCGGCTTCAGTCTGTTTCTTTGGGGCATCGTCGCCACGTCCGTGCCGCTGGTGCTGGCGATGTATGTCGGGAAATATGTGTTCAAGTTCCACCCCGCCATTTTGTTGGGCTGCTGCTCGGGCGCCCGCACGACGACGGCCTCGCTTGGTATGATCTGCGACCGCGCCAAGAGCCAAATTCCCGGGCTTGGCTACACAGTTACCTATGCGGTGGGGAACACGCTGCTGACTATTTGGGGATTGGTCCTTGTCTTGCTGATGTCGTGACTGCTCGGACCCGCTCGCCAACGAAGCGGGTTGGAGACAATCATCGGACAAGACGGAGTTGGCGAGACAATTTGAGGGGCCTGATGGGGGCTTGATCAGAACGAAGAAACGAAGGGAGAAACCCCGGTGGCCCGCGAAACCAAACGTATCGATCAGTTCCTGCTCATCCATTCGACGCGGGCTGACAATTGGCGCGAGATAACGACGTTGGCTGAAGCCTGGGCAGCCAAGCGCGGTGAGCGCGCCGCGCTGGAGGCGGCGCTCGCCGCCATTGCGCCGACGGAAGAATACCACGCCTACCCGGGCGCGCGCCTGCTGGGAGCGCTGAACGAGCGCATCGCTACCGACGACGCAAGTGGCGCAGCGAAACTTGCACGGCGCCTCTCCAATGGGCTTCTGACCCGTGTCTATCGCGAGCGTCAGGCGGAGTGGGACGTACACCATGAGATGTCGGCGAGCGAGGTGGCCGATATCATGCCGCCAGCGACGGGTGAAGCCGGCGCGCGCCGGCCCTATTTCGAAGTGCTCTTCGTCAACAGCCAGCCTGCTGCACGTTGGCCCGCACTTGCCGACGAAATCCGCAGGCTGCGCCGGCCGGAGGATGCGTTCATCTACGAGCCGATCTTCGTTGGCTCCTTTGAGGATGCCCTCTGCGCGGCAGCAGTAAATCCTGAGATCATTTCGGTCGTCCTCGCCGAAGGCTTTCCCTATCGTTCTCGTTACGATGCGCCGGTGCTGCGCTCCGTACTCGATCCGTTGGGGGAGTCCGAGGGACCGGACATGTCCGCCCTGCGCCTCTCGCGCGCGCTCAAGCGGATCAGGCCGGAACTTGACATCTACCTGCTCTCTGATCGGGAGGTGGAGAAGCTGGCCGGCAACTCGGCGGCGGACGCGGTGCGGCGCATCTTCTATGCGGTCGAGGAACCGCTGGAACTTCACCTCGCTATCCTTGAAGGCGTGCAAGACCGTTACGAGACACCCTTCTTCGACAATCTTAAGAAATATGCCCGCCGGCCGATCGGCACTTTCCATGCCCTTCCCATCGCCCGCGGCAAGTCGGTGTTCCAGTCCGACTGGATTCGCGACATGGGTGAGTTTTACGGCATCAACCTGTTCCTGGCCGAAAGCAGCGCGACCACCGGCGGCCTCGACAGCCTTCTGGAACCCACGGGCAACATCAAGCGCTCACAGGAGATGGCCGCGCGCGCCTTCGGCGCCGACCACGTCTTTTTCGTAACCAACGGCACCTCGACTTCCAACAAGATGGCAGTGCAGGCCTTGCTGGCTCCCGGCGACATCGCCGTGGTGGATCGCAACTGCCACAAATCGCATCACTACGGCATGGTCCTTAGCGGTGCGCAGCCTTACTACGTCGAAGCCTTCCCGATGACGGAGTATTCGATGTACGGGGCGGTGCCGCTCGCCACCATCAAGCGCGCATTGCTGGCGCTGCGGGCGGAGAAGCGGCTCGATCGGTTGAAAATGCTCGACCTGACGAACTGCACCTTCGACGGGCACATGTACAATGTCAGGCGGGTGATGGAGGAATGCCTTGCCATCAAACCGGACCTAATCTTCCTGTGGGACGAGGCGTGGTCCGGCTTTGCCCGCTTCTCGCCTTTCCTGCGTCCGCGCACGGCAATGGGCGCTGCGGCCGAAATCGAGGCATGGCTGCGAGATCCGGCATCCATCTCTGCATATGAGAAGCAGCAGAAGGAACTCGGCAACAAGCCGTCGGACGACGCTCTGCTCGCCGCCCGACTGATCCCCGACCCCCGGCAGGTGCGGCTGCGCGTCTACCAGACCAACTCCACGCACAAGTCGATGTCAGCCATCCGGCAAGGTTCGATGCTGCTGGTAAAGGATGTGGATTTCCACACTGTGGAAGCGCAGTTCCACGAGGCTGTATTCACTCATGCCTCGACCAGTCCGAACCAGCAGTTGATCGCGAGCCTCGACGTCGCGCGCCGGCAGATGGAGCTCGAAGGTTACGGGCTGGTGATGAACGCGATCGAGATTGCGCTCAAGATCCGCCGCGCGGTGAACGAGCATCCGCTGATTTCGAAATATTTCCGCGTGCTTGGGGCCGACGCGATGATACCCGCCGCGTATCGGCAGTCAGGCTTCACGGACTACCTGGCGCCGGGCTCGACCTGGGGCTCGGTGGTGAAGGCGATGCGGGAGGACGAGTTCTACCTCGATCCAACACGCATGACGATGGTCTGCGGCACCGCCGGTTTCGACGGGACGCAATTCAAAGGACTTCTCGCGAGCGAGTACGACATCCAACTCAACAAGACGTCGCGCAACAGCGTGCTGCTGCAGTCGAACATCAACAATACACGCAGCGATATCGCCCATCTCGTCCGCGTCCTGGTCGAGATCTGCCACGGCATCGAGAAGCGCCTGGCCGATGGTGGGGAGGCGGAGCGCTCAGCATTCGCGGCGCGGGTGAAATCGTTGATGACCGACGTGCCCGACCTGCCGAATTTCAGCCACTTCCACAAGGTGTTTCGGAGCGATGCCGGTAAGACGACGCCGGAAGGCGATATCCGTACTGCGTTCTTTGGCGCCTACAACTCTTCGCTTTGCGAATATGTCCCGCTTCTCGGCGCGGAGTGCGACCGTCGGCTGAGCAAGGGGCCGGAGATGGTTTCAGCCAACTTCGTCATCCCGTATCCGCCGGGGTTCCCGATCATGGTGCCGGGCCAGGTGCTGACTCAGGAGACGATCGACTTCATGCGAAAGCTCGATGTGAAGGAGATCCACGGCTACGAGAAAGCCAAAGGCCTCAAGCTACTGAAACCCGATGCAGTCGCTGCCAGGCAGAAACGCTGAAACCAAGGTTGGTTGCAGTTCTTTATCGAGGGGAAATCGGAATGAAAAGTGCTTACTCTAAAAGCTTCCTGCGACGGGACGTGATCCGAGGGCACACCCTGTGCCTCCCACTGGCGGCGCTGGTGGTTGCCACACCGGCGGTCGCGCAGCAGGCGGCGCAAGCGCCTGAACCGGCCGTCACCGAGAGCAAGCCTGCGGAGAAGTGGATCCCGAAACTGCGCGCAGGGACCGACGAGAGCTACATTGAGGTCTACGGGCAGATCGACAAGGGCGTTCTGATCTTCGACGATGGCGGCTCCACCCTCGGTTACGCTCCGGTCGACAACGGCAATTCGACGACCCGCGCCGGCATACGGGTCTATGCCGCCCTCAATGAAATCTGGTCGATTGGCGGCAATGTCGAAGCGGAATGGAATCCTTATGCGACAACCAATGTCGACCAGCTCAATCGCGACGATTTCGACTGGGACACCTGGCAGCCGCGCAAGGCCGAGGTCTACGCGGAATCCAAAAATCTCGGCAAGTTATGGCTTGGCCAAGGCAGCATGGCCTCCGATTTGACCGCCGAGTACGATCTCTCCGGAACCAGCGTCGTCGGCTATTCGCAGCTCGGCGACATGGCCGGCGGTCCGTTCTTTCGATTTGCGGACGGCGATCTCACCTCAGTCCGTGTCAAGGACGCATTCACGAACTTCGATGGGCTGGGCCGCAAGCTTCGGGCTCGCTACGATACGCCGTCATTTGCCGGCTTCAGCCTCGGGACGTCGGTGGGAACGTCGGTCATTCCCAATGAAAGCCCCTATGTCACCGTCTGGGACATCGCCGCGAAATACGAGAAAACGATCGGAGACTACAAGGTTGCCGGCGGTGTGGCATTTTCTCGGCCAGGGGATGAGGACAACCTTTATGACGGGTCGGTTTCGGTTCTGCACGAGCCGACAGGTCTGAGCGTAACGCTTGCGGCGGCCTATTCGGACGAGGAAACGTTCGACGGCCGCTATGGCTACGTCAAGCTTGGCTATCAGGCGGATTTCTTCGAAGTGGGCAAGACCGCGATGTCGGTCGACGCCTATTTTGGTCAGGACATCGCCAACAGCAACACCGACAGCACCGCGTTCGGCGTCCAGCTGGTTCAGAACCTGGACTACTACCAGACCGAACTTTTCCTCGGCGCCCGGTCATATTCCTATGAAGAGGCGGTCGCCGATATCGACGACAGCATTGCCATTCTTACCGGAGCCAGAGTGAAATTCTGAGCCCTGCCGGGCGATCTGAAACCGCGCAATCTTCCCCAGGGTCTGCAGCTCAAAATCGAGGAGGAATGTCATGGCGACCATCGACTACCGCGATTACGAGAAGATGAGCCCGTTCGAGTTGATGGACACCGAGAAGCTGTATCAAAAAGCCTGCATGGATATCTGCAATAGCCGTGTCCAGAGCCTGCTCGAAGGCCTGCCTCTGGACGTTCAGCCCAATTCGATTTTCGCCGGCTACTACGGGACCATCGATTTCGAGTTCTGGCTGCGCAGATACCAGGGTGAGGAAATGGTCGCGTGGCTGAAGGAGAATGTTCATCCGCTGGATCTTGTCTATCGGCTGGCGGAGGATCATTCGATCGTGTTGCTCAATGGCGGTGCGTTTGACGCGCCCAACTGGAGTGTGCGCGTCTCCTTCGCCAACCTGGCTGACGATGTCTACGACGACATCGGCAGGGCAGTCCACGCCGTGGGGCGCGGTTATGTCGATACGTTCCTGGCGCTCAAGAAGGAAAAGTGAAGTCGGCTTCGTCACAGACCATGGTCCGAAATCGCCGGGATGACCTCACCCGCATAACGCTGGCGGTGCTGTTCATCGGCAGCCTTCTTGTTGCCAGTTTCTGGGTGATGCAGCCATTCCTGCCGGCGATCGTCTGGGCAATGACCTTGGTCATTGCCACCTGGCCGCTCATGCTTTGGGTGCAACGCCATGTCGGCAACCGCCGCGGTCTGGCTGCGCTCATCATGACACTCGTGTTGCTGCTCGTGCTGATCGTGCCATTTTGGCTGGCCGTCAGTATCATCGTCACCAACATCGATGAAATTGGCGAGTTGATCCGCACCCTCCTGTCCATGCGGGTGCCGCGGCCGCCCGCGTGGCTGGCCGAGCTGCCGTTCAAACGCCTGACGGAGGCCTGGGGAAGACTGGCCTCGACCCAGGTGCAGGAGCTAGCCCCTAAACTTATGCCCTACGCTGGCGCGATCAGCCAATGGTTTGCATCCGCCGCGGGCAGTCTGGGGTCTATGTTCCTGCATTTTCTGCTGACGACCGCGATAGCAGCCATCATGTACACGGGCGGCGAGAAGGCTGCCGCTACCGCGATACTTTTCGGCCGCCGCCTGGGGGGCGATCGCGGAGAATTGGCCGTACGTTTGGCCGGTCAGGCGATCCGCAGCGTGGCTCTCGGTGTTGTGGTGACGGCGGTGGCACAGACCGCGGTAGGCGGCATTGGCCTGCTGGTGGCTGGCATAGCCTTCGCACCGTTGCTGACGGCGATGATATTCATCCTGTGCTTGATCCAGCTCGGCCCCGGCCTGGTGATGGTGCCGGCTGTGGTGTGGATGTACTACTCCGGCGAGACGCTGTGGGCGACCGTGTTGCTCGTCTTCACCATTGTGGCCGCGACGATGGATCAGTTCATCCGCCCGGTCTTGATCCGCAGGGGCGCCGATCTGCCAATCCTGCTTATCCTTGCCGGTGTCATCGGCGGTCTGGTTGCATTCGGCATCCTGGGAATTTTCATTGGACCCACGGTCCTTGCGGTCGCCTACACACTGCTGAATGCCTGGATGGCGGATAGTGATCCGGACGCTGTCGGAAGGTAGTAATACGAGCAGGCCGATGACATAGCGCCACGTGCGCGGGTTGGTGGCACGGTAGCGTCGGCGCGGAGAGGAGAGAGCGAGTCATGGTTTGGTTCGAGCAATTCCTGGTCAAATATCCCGAGCTCGCCGTGTTCCTTGCGATCAGCATCGGCTATTGGATCGGTGGCGTGAAGCTCAAAGGCTTCAGCCTTGGGCCCGTCACCGGCTCGCTGTTTGCCGGCATCCTGATCGGGCAGTTCGCGCATGTGCCGATTTCGGCCATGGCGAAGTCGTTGCTTTTCCTATTGTTCCTGTTCGGCATCGGCTATTCGGTCGGGCCGCAATTCTTGCAGTCGTTGAAGCGAGACGGGTTGAGGCCGGTGGTGCTGGCCGTCGTTGTATGTGTGACCGGGCTGCTCACGGCTATCGTCATTGCCAAGGCGCTTGGCCTCGATCCAGGCTTTGCTGCGGGGCTTGTTTCGGGCGCGCTCACCGAGAGCCCGGCCATGGGCACGGCGTCAGAGGCGATCAACGCCCTGCCACTGCCCGAGGTTGAGCGGACGCGGCTTGTGGCGCACATCGCGGTGGCTGACGCTGTCTGCTACGTCTTCGGCGCTGTCGGAGTCATTTTGTTCTGCAGTGTTGTTGGGCCGAGGTTGCTTGGTATCGACCTGGCTGCCGAGGCGCTCAAGCTGGAACAGGAACTCGGCATCAGCCGGACGGCGCCGGGCGTCGCTTCTGCCTGGCACAGGTTCGAATTGCGTGCATACCGGATCGCCGAGCATGCGCCGATCGCCGGTCTGTCCGTGGCGGCCGCCGAAGAGAAATTTCCCGAGCACCGGCTGTTCATCCAGCGCGTGCGGCGGGGTGATACAATTCTAGAGGCGGCCTCGGACCTCGTGATCGGCGCTGGGGACGTGGTTGCAGTGTCGGGTCGACGAGAGACGCTCGTAGAGGTGCTTGGCGCGCGCGCCGGGGAGATCGAAGACCGTGAACTCCTCGATGTACCGGTCTCAGTCGTGGACGTGCTGGTGACAAGCGAGGACCTAGCCGGCCGGAGCATTGAGGACGTGGCCAAGGAGAATTGGACCCGAAGCCTCTACCTGCGCGCCCTTACGCGCGGGGGCCAGGAAATTCCCCTCGCGCCCGGCATCTCGATCGAACGTGGCGACATCCTCCGCCTGGTAGGGCCGGAGGCGGTCGTATCGCGCGCCGCCAAACAAACAGGCGTTATTATCGCACCGACGAAAGCGACAGATTTCGTCGTTCTCGGTCTCGCCATCTTCCTTGGCGGCCTTGTCGGCGTTCTCGTCACCTTTCCGATCGGGGACATGCGGATTTCTTTGAGCACCAGCGTTGGCACGCTACTGGCTGGGCTGGTTGTGGGGCACCTGCGCACGCGCTTCCCCTTGTTCGGCCGCATACCGGATGAGGCCGTCTCACTGATGACCGCGCTCGGTCTTGCCGCCTTCGTCGCCATGATCGGCCTGCATGCCGGGCCTGTCTTCGTCTCCGCCCTCGCCGAAGCGGGTATCGGCCTTCTGTTCGGTGGAATGGTCGTCACCATTATGCCGATGATTGTAGGTCTCTACGTCGGGCGCTACCTGCTCCGCATGAACCCGATATTGCTTCTGGGTGGCTTGGCCGGGGCCCAGACCATGACCGCCGGCATGGCGGCCGTGCAGGACCGGTCGGGGAGTCCGGTCGCCGTCCTCGGCTACACGCCGGCAGTGCCAGTCGGCCACATCCTGCTTACGACCTGGGGTACGGTGATCGTGGGCATTATCGCCGGCTAATACCGGTGGCCGTTGTGTTGACCGATTGTGCTGCCCCTCATCGCCCTGTTGGGCACTTCTCCTCGTGGAGCGGGGAGAAGAGACGCCTTCATTTCGGATTTCGCCAATCGCCAACCGAGACTATACTCCATCGACGCCGGAGACCTTGGTTGGCCGTAAAATCTTTGTCGATCCAGGATGTTATGCGGGTTCAACGCCGATGCAATCCAGTCAAAAGAGGCGCATTTTTTTCTTTGCGCTGGTGAACCAATTTCGCGTGGTATGGCCAATTCTGTCCGGGATACTTGTCTGGATGACAGGGCTAGGGCTCCTCATCGGCCGGATAGAGGGTTGGCGGATCGGCGAAGCTCTCTACTTCACCTTCGTCACCGGTCTTACGATTGGCTACGGCGATTTCGCGCCGACACATTTATCCTCGCGGTTGCTCGCCATATTGGTCGGTTTTTCCGGTATTGTGCTGACCGGGCTTGTTGCGGCAGTCAGCGTGCAGGCGCTGAGGGCAACGGAGAGCGACGCTGCGGGATAAGGAAGGGATGCCACGGTCGGCCTGAACCTTCGGCCTTGATACTCGGAGGGTGAGGCGTCGGAAATCGATTTTCGATGGACATGATGCGCAGTTCGAAGGGATGCTGCGTCCGAAGTGGCTCTGACTTGTAGAGGACAATCAGGTTTAGGCGGATTCCGGCCATGGCCAGCCTTATGAGGAAGATCAGTCAAAATCCCGTGCTGTGGCTGTTGCCCTGTGTTCCGGCCGTATTCATCGCACAGGCCCTCCAACCCGAAGCGCACACGTTGCTTTTTGTGCTTTCCGTACTGGCCATCGTGCCAATGGCTGCATTGCTCAGCCATGCCACCGAGATCTGTGGCGGCCAAGACAGGCGATACGGTGGGCGGCCTTCTCAATGCCACGCTGGGAAATCTCACCGAACTGATCATTACGCTGACCGCGCTGCGTGCCGGGGAATACACTTTGGTCAAGGCGTCAGTCGCGGGTGCGATCGTGGCCAACACATTGTTTTTGTTGGGTGGTTCCTTTCTTCTCGGCGGTCTGAGGTATCATCTTCAGGAGTATAACCGGGTCAACGCGCGCCTGCAGACGACTCTGCTCTTCCTGGCGACCGTCGCCATGCTCATTCCCTCGGCTGTCTCCGAGGCCGATTCGGTCACGACATCGGAGTTCACGCAGACATTGAGTGTAGGCCTGGCAGCGGTGCTCATTGCCGTTTACGGGCTTGGCCTCGTGTTTTCGTTCAAGACGCATAGCGAATTGTTCAGCAGCGCGGAGCGACGCCGATCATGGCGACGCAGCGTGGCCGATGGGGCTGGCTCTGGCGACGTTGGCCGGCGTCACTGTGGTGCTCGCACTGCTCAGCGAGGTGTTCGTGGAATCCGTGCAACATGCCGCCGCGGCGTTCGGGATGACGCCGGCGTTCGTGGGTTCATCGTCGTCGCGATCGTGGGCGGTGCGGCCGAAATTTTGCCGGCTTTTTCCGCTGCACGCAAAAATCGGCTGGACCTGAGCGTAGGCATCGGGCTGGGCAGCGCCTCCCAGATAGCGCTCTTCGTCGGCCCGGTGCTGGTGCTTCTCAGCTATGTAATCGGTCCCACGCCGATGGACCTGGTGTTCTGGCCGGGCGCGGTGGTCATGATGCTCATCGCCACGATGACAGCGGTCCTGGTCACCAACAACGGACGCTCGACGTGGTTCGTCGGCGTGTTGATGCTCGTCGTGTACCTGATTTTCGCCATGACGCTTTACCTTCTCCCGCCGCAAATTCCATGACGGCTATGGCAGGGCCATGCCCACCGGCGAACATCGGAACTGGATTATGCAGGAGGTTCAGGCCGGGCGTCGCTGCCTGGGCTTTGTCAAACCAAGGCCGCTAAATGCCTCCGTCACGCAGACGTTCAAGGGTATGACTGGACGCGCCAAATGTCGTAGGAAATCCGAGATGAAAATCCTGAAGACAATCGCAATGGCGATCTTAGTTTCAGGTTGCGCAGCCCGCGCCCAACCGGTGGCCATAACAGGCGACTTCGGCCCCCAGGCGCTAACCCTGATCAATTCCTATAGGGCCAATCGTGGCCTTTCTCCCTTAGCATCTCATGGCACGTTGAAGGCTTTGGCTAGACAACATAGCCAGTATCAAGCAGTGCGAAGGACCTTGGGACACAGTGGCTTCCGTCAGAGAACGGCCCGAGCTATGGCTGCTGGGCTTAGAGGAATATGTGTAGAAAACGTCGGTTACAATTATCAAAACGCACAGCACCTTCTGGCTGGGTGGCGGAATTCCTCACGCCATAACAGGAACTTGCTTCGAACTGACGTGCAATACGCAGGAGTTTCAGTCGTCGGGCCTTATGCGACTTTTTTCGCTTGTGGGTAACGCCCGCCACGGACAGAAAGCGCCTCTGGAGTTTTTCATAGAGGGACGTCTTTGATGAGGTCGGCTATTGCACGGATGTCGGCTCTCCTTGTTGCAGCTGCCTGCCTTTGTCAGTCGGCTGGACTGCCCTTTGGAGTGCGACCATCGTTCGGCGGTCCCACCACTGGCATAGTTGAGGAAGACGACCGAAAGCCAGTACCCGATAGGGGGTCGCCCTGGAGTGCCGTTGGACAGGTTAACGTCGCGGGATATCGGGTTGTAGGAAGCTGCACCGGTACCTTGATTGCACCAAGCGTGGTGGTTACAGCCGCCCACTGCCTGATTGACCGATTCCGGGGATCAGCATTTCCAGTCGACGATATCCATTTCCTCGCAGGCGTGCACCGCGACAAGAACATTGGGCATTCGAAGGCTAAGTGCTTGAAGTTTCCGCCGGGGTTTCGCCGGGGAAACCTGAGCACGGATATCGCCACCATCGTCCTCGCCCACCCGCTTTCCGTTGATCCAATTACGCTCGCCGGGTCTGAGCCCTTCCGGGAAAACCGCCCCCTCGTCCATGCGGCCTATCCAGCAGATCGCAGATACCAGCTCATGGCCGACTCTACTTGCAGGACGCTCAGGCGCGTGAGTGGGGTTTGGGCAACCACCTGCGATAGCCACGTAGGCAGCTCGGGCGGTCCCGTTTTCATCCACGATGATGGCCAAATGCGCTTGGCTGCGATCATGGTGGGAGCGATTGGATCTGAAACACTTGCTGTCCCCCTGAGGGTATGGCCTGGCCTGCCGCTCGCACCTGAATGTCATTGAAACGTCGTGGAACCTTTGCGCTGTTCATCCCGCAGGCGCAGCGCCTGCCTTATTGACAGGACGATAGGTACAAACATGCTCCTATTCAGCGCAGACACGAGAACCACGATCTCTTATTGGACGTGCACTTCTCGCCGCAATTGTGCATCTGTTTATTGAGTCCTCTGCAATATAAGGCAATATTGCAGAAGCCTTGCGGGGGGCGGGAGGAGAGAAATGAAAATCTGTCGCCTTCTCAATCCTGCGCGAGTTCGTCAGGGAAGAAAAGACGCCGATACGTCAAAGGGTTCGTCGAATGGAAGACGAAACGGCGGTCTCATTGCTGCCAGACGTGTGATTGGCGCCGCGAGAAGTGTACTGGCGGTTGTCACTCTGACGGTCGGCATTACCGCGCTAAGCGTCCCTAGCTGGGCGCAGACGGCAGACGATCTAGCCAAGCAATACAAGATTGAAATTATGGAGCAGGCGTTGCAGACGAAGGAGCGCTTCGATCTCTATGGCTTGCGCTTCGAAAGCAACCAATCGACAATCCCGGCTGACGCGCAATCGCTCCTCGACGACATTGCGACGACGCTCAAGAACTTTCCGGAATGGCATTTGAGGATCGTTGGTCATACCGATGCCACGGGAGATCCGCAGCCCAACGAGGCGCTGTCGCTCGAGCGTGCCAACGCCATCAAGGCGGCGCTGGTCGACCGTGGCATGGACGAGCAAAGGCTGGCCACGGCCGGCGCGGGCGAAAAGCGACCTGTTACCGGCAACGACACCCCAGAGGGACGCGCTCTCAACCGCCGGGTGGAGCTTATTCGGTTCACCAACTCGGCAGAGGCCAAGCGACTGCTCAAGGCGATGTCAGATTATCAAGCAGCGCAGAAAGAAATATCATTTGATTACAACGCTGCGCTTGAGGTGGTGACCAATGATAGTCAGAAGCTTGCGCTTGCGAGTTCCGGCGCGGTGACGCTCAACCGGCCTGACAAGATCCGCGCTACACGCGCCGGCGGCTTCGTGGACGTCGAAACCTTGTTTGATGGCAAAACCCTGACCTTGCTGGGAAAGAACGCCAACAAGTACACACAGATTGAACTTCCAGGGACGATCGAACACTTGATCGACGAGCTGAAGGACAAATACGACAGGCCACTCCCTGCCGCCGATCTGTTGATGTCGAATTCCTATGAGGAGTTGATGCAGGATGTTTATGACTCGAAAGATCTTGGCAGCGGAGTGATCAACGGCGCCGAGTGCGATTTTCTCGCGTTCCGAAAGGACGAGGTGGATTTGCAGATCTGGATCGCGCAGGGCGATAAACCCCATCCGTGCAAATATGTCGTGACCTCAAGGCTGGTCGCCGACGGGCCACAGTACAGTATCGAGATCACGAACTGGAAGACAGGCGACGAGGTTGCGAAGGATGACTTTGCGTTCCAAAACTCGTCGAACGCCGAGAAGATCGACTTAAAAGACTTGCAGGACAATATGAGTGAATTCCCCTCGAATTTCGCAATGGGAGGCAAACAATGACCGTATCGAAGCGCGTTGGGATGCTGCTTGCCGCTTTGATCACCATGAGCGGTGTGACCGAATTGGGCGAGCGTCTGATTATCCAAGGGGTTCCCGGTTTTGTCTCAACGGCGGAGGCCAGAGTCGGCCGGCCACTGACGCCGGTGAGTGTCGCCGGCGTCGCGCGCCGCACCGGCCGCCGCTGCGCCACCGGTGTTTACAACTGTTGAGGAACCTCAAAAAAAGCGGCGGCGGCCCTGATCGGCCCCGGCGAAAAGGTCACTGTCACGGTCTTCGGTTTTAGAAAGACCGTGACAACACCACGATCCGGTGACCGCTGCGTTTCATTCAATGCGACAACAGAACCGGCAGGAGGAGGTTGTCGAGTACCCCTTTGGTCGCGCCGCCGAGAACGAAATCGCGCACTCTTGAGTGACCGAAGGCCCCCATGACGAGCAGGTCCGCCCGTAGGCCTACGGCGTGGCTCTGAATGGTCGTCGCGATCGGGCAATCCTCTGCGATAATCGACGACGCCTGAGCCGCCAGGCCGCGCTGGCGAAGCCCTTGCGCCAGCCGCTCGGCGGCCTCCTGTTCCTTAAGCGGCTTCTCGCCAGTCACCGTCAAAACACTGATCTCGGAGGCCTGCTGCAGAAACGGCAACGCGTCAGCAACGGCCCGTGCTGCGGCGCGGCCGCCGTCCCAGGCGATGGCAATGTGCTTGAGGGTATTCACCTGCGAAAGCTCTGGGAGGATCATTGTCGGCCTTCCGGATCCAAAAACGATCGTTCTGGCGGTTGCTTTCGACGTCGCGTTTGCGGCTTCCCAGCCAACAAGCGAGAGGTCGAAATAGCGCGCCTGTTCGGCCGCCAATTCGCCGAGCAACGCGATGGCGCCTGCCATCCTTTCGGTGGTTACCGCTATTTCTGCCGTGCCGGCAAGTTCGTCTAATTTTCTCAGAAGCACGTCTCCACGCTCGCTGCTTGAACTCTCCGCCTCGCGGATCATTGCGGGCACATTCATGAGCCTGCGCGAAAGGGCGCTGGAGACCCCTGGTATTTCGGCGTTGAACGCGACGGCATGCAAATCACCATGCATCTGGGCCGCCACGGCAACTGCGTTGGCGGCGATGGCCTCGGCGTTGGCATCAGGATACGTTAGGAGCGGGAGGAAAAGCTGCGGGGTCATCGTTGATACTCCCATTCGTGAAACCGGTCGGCTGATCGTCGCAGAGAGTTGGTGCACCCTATTGACCTGAAGTAAATCTGACGAGCGCTCAGCTTCAACTTATATAGCAGAAGTGCCGGGATTTGGTGGGTCGTCGCCTGGGCGATCGCGTTCTTGGCGAGCGTCGCGGACAGCAGGCAACCGCAACTGCGGCTTTACGTGCGCGCCCATCGGGGGCCGCCGTGCCCTTCACCGCGCTGCCCATGCACGGCCTCACCGGAGCCTCCACGCCCGCATCACTGGTGTGGCGAATCCGAAATTCGTATTACCTTGGATCGAGGCTAAGATCGAATTTCGGATTCAAAGCCACACTATCAACTTATTGAATCTAGTGTGGTTTACGGATTTGAAGTTCCTGAACGCGGATGCCATGGAAATGACAGGAACTTCAAATCCACCACACTAGGATCCCTGTTCACGGCCCGGGGAGCGACGGCACAGAACCCGCGTAGAGAACGGATCTCAACAGTTCGTTTCCGCCCGACCAGAGGATTTGCAGGCCGAGGCAAAACAGAATGAACGCGGACAGCCGCACGGCGATGTCGGTGCCGCCCTGGCCGAGAAGCCTTTGGATGCGATCCGAATAGGCGAAGCAAAGCAGGATCGTCAGGGCCAGGACAGCGATGGCCAGAAGGCTCGCCAGGACGAATATAAGTCTGTCTGCTGGGCTCGCGATCGTCGCCTCCGAAAGTCCTATGCTGATGACAACCGCGATCGAGCCGGGTCCCGTGGTCAGTGGCAGCGTCAGCGGGTAGAAGGCCTGATGGAGCAAATTGGCCCGATCGACTCCGCCTGCCGACGCTTCGAGCTCTTTATGGCTTCCTTCATTGAGAAGTTTCCATCCCGATACGGCGACAATGAATCCGCCGGCGACGCGAAGGATCGGGATGGAAATTCCATAGAACTGCAGGATGAGCGCGCCGAGCAGGAACGAGCATACCAGCAGGATGAACGAATTCAACGCAATGCGCCGCGCCAGGACAGCTCGGATCTCGGGAGTGGCGCCGCCGGTTAACCCGAGGAAGACGAGGGCGGAGCCGGGCGGATTGACAACCGGAAAAATCGACGCGAGCACCAGCACGAATGTGTTGATGGCCGCGTTCATTCAGGCAAGTCCACGCCAATAGGGCGCACGGTGCAGGGGCTTGGAACGTCTCGAGAGCCATCAACAGGCCGGGCCGCGTCGGTCATTTTCGTGCCTTTCAAACTGTGAGCACTGTCCCGCTTTCACCCTGACTGTGGCAGAATGAAAACCATAGACCGATCACAAGCAGGTTTCCATGCTGCCTGGAGATATGGTTTTCGATCTGAGATATGAACGAACCCTACAAGCCTTGGCTTGTCGAACGCGGGCGTCCATTCCAGCGATGGACACCCTGGACGGGGATAAGAAGCGGGGCATGTTGCTTATCGAGTAGCCGAGGCTGCCCTCACGCCGTTGGATGAGGAAGCTAGTGGTCCGATTTTAACATTCGCATCGTCGTACTCGCGGCAATGAGCTATTGTTTTCATCACATCCCGGAATGACGTCCCGGTTGGTACAGTCTTTTTTCTGGCACGCATTCTGGTTCAGCCAGGGCGGTACATGAGGCTGCTGCCCTCATGAAGCAGAGAAACGTCGGTCCACCGTTCCGGGACCTGCGCGGCGTGGGCGCCGGATGGCCCTTTGGAGGAGCAATGCGCGGGAAGCGCGTGGCCGTTTGTTCGCTTGTGCCTGCTGGACGAGCCGGTTTGTGGGAGCGAGCGGTTGTCCTGCTCACTGCAACGCTCAACGAGGGGTCTGATTGATGGCCACGAACGGAATTGCAATCATAGGCGCCGGGATGATCGGTGCGGCGCACGCGGCGGGCTATCGTACATATTTGCCCCGCCTGGCGTCCCTGTCGGGGCGGCTCGACACTGTGTGCGACGTCAATGCAGACCTTGCCGCAAAGCTCGCCGGCACCTGGGGTTTCGCGCGAACATCGAGCGATTGGCGCGCCGTGCTTGCTGACCCCGAGATCAGCATCGTTTCGATCTGCCTTCCCAATTTCCTGCACACTGAGGTTACCCAGGCGGCACTGAAGGCAGGCAAGCATGTCTTGTGCGAAAAGCCGCTTGCCCTGAACGCAAATGAGGCGCGGGCCACACTCGAGTTGGCGCGCATCGGCCCGGGCAAGTCCGGCACTGTGTTCAACTACCGTCGAATTCCCGCCGTTGCCGATATCCGCGCGCGGGTTGCGGCAGGTGAACTCGGCGAGCCCGTTCAAATGATCGTCCTCTACCAAAGCGACTATGCCGCTGACCCGCTGCAGCCGCACAGTTGGCGATACGAATTCGGCCGCGCAGGACCCGGCGCGCTTCTCGATGTCGGCACGCACGCGGTCGATCTGGCGCGCTTTGTCTTCGGCGATATCGCCGAGGTCACCGGCGCGGTTTCCACTATTTCGATCAGGAAACGTTTCCTGCCAGCCCAAGCGACGACAGGGCATGATCGGGTGGCCCTGTCCAGCAAGACCGTGCCGGTCGACAATGACGATGTCATGTCCGCGCTTCTACGCTTTGAGAACGGGGCGCAAGGATATGTAACGGCATCGCGCGTGGCCGTGGGGACGGGCAACCGGATCCAGATCGAGATTTACGGGACCAGGGGCACGGCGCGGTTCACCAACGAGGCGCCAACCCATTACGATCTGGCGATCTTCGATGGAAACGGGCCGGCTCCGTTCGTTCGGATGATCAACCGTCCGTCCTCGCCGTATATCGGCGCGCTGGCTGCAGTGCCCCACGATCTGGCCCCTATCGGCTACGCCGAGTCCTTTGGATTCATGATCCACGAGTTTCTCACCGCAATTGCCGAGGGTAAGCCGTTCGAGAACGGTTCAATCGAGGATGGGTACCGTGCCTTGCAGGTCCTCGACGCGATTTCAGAAGGCAAGCGAAGTCAACGCGCCGGTCAAAGTGAACCTGAAGGGCTGAGCCATGAAAATCGGCCTGAACACCGACAGCCTGGGTACCTTGAGCCTCGAGGAGACCCTCGACCACGCCGCGGCCCTCGGCCTTGATAGCGTCGAATTCGGGTTGGGTGGATGGTCGTCAGCCCCGCATCTCAAGGTCAAGACCTTGCTGGCGGATGCCGGTGAACGGGATCGGCTGACCGGCATGTTACGTGAGCGCGGATTGAGCATTTCGGCACTAAACGCCTCGGGTAATCCGTTGCACCCCGGAGACATTGGGCCAAGGGACAGCCAGCTCGCCCGGGACGCGATCACTCTTGCCGAGCAGCTTGGTGTGGGACGGGTCGTCATGATGTCGGGGCTGCCGGGCGGCGGGCCGGAAGAGAAGACGCCTAACTGGATCACCTCGTCCTGGCCGCCTGAGGCCATGGAGATGCTCAAGTGGCAGTGGAACGAAAAGCTCATACCGTTCTGGAAGGACCTCGTTCCGCTCGCGGAGGCCAAGGGTATCCGGCTTTGCGTGGAGAACCACGGTCGCCAATGCGTCTACAACCCCAACAGCTATTTCCGGTTGCGAGACGCGGTGGGGCCGACCGTGGGCATGAATTTCGACCCCTCGCATCTGATCTGGATGGGCGGCGATCCGGTTACGGCCATCCGGGTACTCGGCGCAGAGCACATCTACCATTTCCATGGCAAGGATACCCGGATCGAGCCCGAAGCCCGCGTCGACGGCACGCTCGATACGCGGCACGTGGTGCCGGTCGAAGGGCGCACCTGGAACTTCGTGCCCTTGGGCCACGGTCTGTCCCGGCGCGGATGGCTCGAAATCGTCGGGACATTGCGGGAGGTCGGCTACGACGATGTTATTTCGATCGAAAACGAGGACTATACGCTTGATACCGGCGCGGCGATCGCCGAAAGCGTCGATGTGCTGCGCTTCGCCATCGCCGAGACCGAACGCCGCCGGCCGCAAGCGGTTTGACCGGACACCAGTCCACGTCAGTCCACCGCAAGCTGGCTTCCTCCCGGTGGACAGGATACATGGATGGATGTGAGCCAGAGACATCCCGGATAGTACCCGTTGGAAGGAACCTGAATGGCCGAAAGCCGCACACAGCGTCGTCTGGCGGCTATCCTTGCCGCTGATGTTGTCGGCTATTCCCGCCTGATGGAAACCGACGAGGCCGGAACGCTCTCTCGCCTCAGGACGCTGCGCCGAGACATCATTGATCCCTCCGTCGCCTCGCATTCCGGCCGGATTGTCAAGTTGATGGGGGATGGAGCCCTGGTCGAGTTCGCCAGCGCACTTACGCGAGCACACACACCACTTTGTCCCTACTTTCGTTCCCATTTCCGGCGCGCAAAACGCTCGTCAAGCGCGCACGACCAGCATGCATAGACATAGCGGGGGATTTGTTCACTAGGAGGCAAACAACTAATCAAACAACTGAAAAGATTAATGAAATCAA
>CAVTKY010000017.1:0-102925 GCA_963735385.1 uncultured Alphaproteobacteria bacterium
AGTCCGAATGAAGACAACCCGCCTTTGAAATCAAGGCGTCACTTCTCCCCGCGTTCACGGGAACGCACGTCGGGGTGCGGACGAGGCGGCACGGTCCGGATCAGTCCCTCAACCGGCCAGATAACGGCGGCGGTTGTCCTCCGGCGTGGTCGCCTCGGCAGGCGGCACAGGCACGAGCGCCTTGAAGCCGTATTGGCCGATGAGCATCGTCCAGGTGACGATGACGAAGGTCGAGGTCAGGACCGGCATGCCGATCGGTGCGAGGAAGATCGCGACCGAGGCCCACAAGCCACGTCGTCACGATCACGCCGAACACGGTGTAGACAAAGCTTTGCCAGGTCAGCACGAGGAAGAAGCCGCCGAGCGCGATCGCCGTCAGCGCTGCGTTGTAACCGAACAGTCCGTCGCGGATCGCGCCTTCCGGCGCCCCGAAAATCACCGCCACCAATGCGGCCAGCGCGGCGCCCATCAGCGCCATTCCAGCGCCGATCCGCGAATTCACGGCCATGCCGATCAGGATCAGGTAGCCGCTGATCCAATTGTCCTGGAAGAATATCTGTCCGATCGCGTTGCCGATCCCCATGTACCAGGTCGGCAGCACATAGGCGATGCCGTCCGGAAACTGATCCGGCGACACGGGCTTGGCCAGCGGACCGGCGTCGATGCTGTCGAACTTCAACACCGCGAACAGGAAAAGCCATCCGACGAAGACGAAAGGCATGGTGAGCGCCGCGACCTTGTGCGGGGCAAGCAGCGTGGCGATCGTGGAGAAGGCGACACTGGTGAGAGCCGCCGCAAAGGCAATGTAGATCGTCATATAGAGGGACGGCACCGCACCGGAACGGAAATTCTCGCTGGTGAACGCGATGAGCGAGAGGGCCACCAGCGCGCCGTTGAAACCGAACAGCCCGTCGCGTATCAGTCCTTTGTCCGCCTTGAGCGTCATTGCGGCGACGGTGCTGACCACCACGCCGAAGATGCAGATTGAGCCATAAATCCACGAATTGTAAAAAAGCGCGGCAAGGATGATCAGCCCGGAAAGCGGGTTGTTCTGGAATACGACCTGACCGACGCCGCGCAACGTCCAGTCGACGAAACCGAGCGTTGGATGATCCTGAAACTGGTTCGGGTTCACGATGCTCTTCTCCCCCAAAGTAGCCTCCGGTTTGTACGGGACCGGAGTGTTCGCAGCCCTGAGCGGCGGCCGCCTGATGAGTGAGAGCCCCGCCCTATTCCTTTTCGGGATCGGACCCGAGCTGGTTTTCGGGTCCGATGCTTGTGTCTTGCGTTCCCGTCAGAACAGGAAGTAGCGCTGCGCCATCGGCAGGATACTGGCCGGCTCGCAGGTAATGACCTTGCCGTCGACCCGCACCTGATAGTTCTGACGGATCGACCTCGATCCGCGGCGCAAGCGAATTATGGATCATGTCCTTCTTGCGGATGGTGCGCGTATTGCGCACCGCAACGAGGCTCTTCTTCAGATGCAGCCTCTTGCCGATACCGTCGTCCAGCGCCGCCTTCGATACGAATGTTACACCGGTCGATGCGCGGGCGCGCCCCAGGATGCCGTACATCGGCCGGTAATGCACCGGCTGCGGCGTCGAGATCGAGGCGTTGGGATCGCCCATCGGTGCCATGGCGATCATGCCGCCGAGCAGGACCAGCGACGGCTTGACCCCGAAGAAGGCGGGCTTCCACAGGACAAGATCCGCGCGCTTGCCGACCTCGATCGAGCCGATTTCATGGGCGAAGCCATGGGTGATGGCCGGATTGATAGTGTATTTGGCGACATAACGCTTGGCGCGGAAATTGTCGTTGCGCTTGCTGTCCTCGTCGAGCGGGCCGCGCTGCACCTTCATCTTGTGCGCCGTCTGCCAGCACCGGAGTGTGGTCTCGCCGATGCGGCCCATCGCCTGCCGAGTCGGATGACATCATGGAAAGTGCGCCGATGTCGTGAAGGATGTCCTCGGCCGCGATCGTCTCCTTGCGAATGCGGGATTCTGCGAAAGCCACGTCCTCGGGGATTTGCGGGCTGAGATGATGACATACCATCAGCATGTCGAGATGCTCGTCGATCGTGTTGATGGTGTAAGGTCGTGTCGGGTTGGTGGAGGACGGCAGGATATTCTCCTCGCCAACGGCCGTGATGATGTCGGGGGCGTGACCTCCGCCCGCACCCTCCGTATGGAAGCTGTGGATCGCCCGACCCTTCATCGCCGCGAAACTGTCCTTGACGAAGCCGCTTTCATTCAGTGTGTCGGTGTGGATCGCAACCTGGATGTCTTCCTCGTCCGCGACCGTCAGGCAATTGTCGATCGCAGCCGGTGTCGTGCCCCAGTCTTCGTGGAGCTTCAGCCCAATGACCCCGGCGCGGATCTGTTCGCGCAGCGGTTCGGGCACGCTGGCATTGCCCTTGCCGAGTAAGCCGACATTGATCGGCAGGTCTTCGATCGCCTCGAGCATACGGTGGATATACCAGGGGCCTGGCGTAACCGTGGTCGCCAGCGTGCCTACCGAAGGGCCTGTGCCTCCGCCCACCAGCGTCGTCGTGCCGGATGTCAAGGCTTCCTCGGCCTGCTGCGGCGCGATGAAATGGATGTGGGTGTCGATGCCGCCCGGCGTCAAAATCTTGCCTTCGCCCGCAATGACGTCGGTGCCGGGGCCGATGATGATGCTGACATTCGGCTGGATGTCCGGATTGCCGGCCTTGCCAATGGCGGCGATGCGGCCGTTCTTGATGCCGACATCGGCTTTGACGATGCCCCAATGATCCAGAATGATGACATTGGTGATGACCACATCGGCGACTTCGGCTGCCAGACGCTGGCTCTGGCCCATGCCATCGCGGATCACCTTGCCGCCGCCGAAGGTGACCTCGTCACCATAGGTCGTGTGGTCTTCCTCGATTTCGATGATCAGTTCCGTGTCGGCAAGCCGCACGCGGTCGCCTTTGGTCGGGCCGTAGAGATCGGCGTAGTTCTTCCGTGCAATCTTTGCCATCTCACTTCTCCAGCTTGCCCATCACCAAGGCGTTGAACCCATAAACCTCACGGCCTCCGGCAAGTGCGACCAGCTCGACGTTGCGCGCCTGACCAGGCTCGAAACGGACAGCCGTTCCAGCAGGAATGTTGAGGCGAAAACCTTTTGCCTGGTCCCTGTCGAAAACGAGCGCAGCGTTCGTCTCAAAGAAATGATAGTGGGAACCGACCTGGATCGGCCGGTCGCCCGAATTGGCTACCTGGATGGTGCGCACCTCCCGACCTTCATTGAGCTCGAGGGTACCCTTCTCAAGAAAATATTCGCCCGGGATCATAGTGTCTCCCCCCTCACGGTATCGGATTGTGGACTGTGACCAGCTTCGTTCCGTCCGGGAATGTCGCCTCGACCTGGATGTCGTGGATCATCTCCGGCACGCCTTCCATCACGTCTTCGCGCGTAAGAAGCGTTGCTCCGTAGGACATCAGTTCGGCGACGGTCTTGCCGTCGCGGGCACCTTCGAGGATGGCAGCCGAGATGTACGCAATAACTTCGGGATAGTTCAACTTCACTCCCCGCGCCTTGCGGCGTTCAGCCACCAATGCTGCGGTGTAAAGCAAAAGCTTGTCTTTCTCACGTGGCAAAAGTTCCATCGCAGATACCTCTTCGACCAGTTCCTACGTTGCCCAGATACGAGGCGCGCTCGCCGGCTTTCCCTGGCGCGCTTCCCGAAGCGCATCCCATGCGCGCGTAAAAAGAGCCTTCCCTTCCGAGGCATGGAGGCCGAGATAGCGGCATACGACAACATGCTCGAGCTGGCTTACGGAAAGGACGCCGCTGCAATCGATCCCGACAGCCTTGCGGACATGATCGGTCACGTCGTCCGTATTCGCCGTGCCGGCATAGACCATGGTACCAAATACCGGATTTCCGGCAAACGCATATGACGCACCGAGCAGAGGCGAGCCGCCCGGCATATGCAGGCGCTCAAACCAGATGGGCCTGCCGCTTCTTTTGATTTCCACCCGCTGGCTGATCGCGCCGGAGTTCGAAACGCTCCTTTGCCGCCGGACGCCCGAGGCAGATGAAGTCCCAGCCAACGTAAGTCGCATCTTCGCCTAGTGTGATGCTGGTGCTGATATCCGCATTGGCGCCATCAAACACGATCGTTTCTTGGGGCAGATATTCGCAGACGGCATCCGGACCGACATCGATCACGCAATGCTGCCCGCTCCGGCCATGGAGAGACCGATAGAATTTGGTTGCCCCCGGCGTTGTCAGCACGGCACGCGAGCTCGGCGCGAGATGAAATCGCATGTCAAGCTGGTCACCGGCTGCAACGCCGCCCGGTGGGTGCAGCAGATAGACATGACATGTGCCGTCCGGCTCAGGATAAAAGGGGCGCTGTACGAGCAGCGGGCCGATATGACGTCGGCGTTTCAACCGGGTAATTCCGTCGCTTGCCTCGAACCAAAGTTCAAGTTCCGCCAGCCAGTTGCTAGGCTGCAGGTCAAACGTAAAAGCATCGGAGCGGGCATTCTCGGCAAGCAAGATGGCCTCCGCAATTCACCTCCGGACTCAACTTGCAGGCGGCAGTCCGTCCGGCGCGCATATTTCTCCTTATAATACAGACTGCGCTCCCCAAGCAACAAATTTTATAACTTCTTTCAAAGGGTTAGTGCCGTTATTCGGAGTGTACAAATTAGCGATGACTGTGCTAGCCTATTGTTTTACGAGCTACTGGTGGTTGCCGGTCAGCTAAAGGGTGAGGTGCGCGCGCAGCTTCGGAAATGCCTGGATAGCCTTAATGGCCTGTGGCCAATAGACCACAGCCTTGCACATTGGGGAGTATGAAATGTTGAAGGCAGTCGCCGTCCGACGGGCGTCAGAAATAAGGGCCGACAGGCAGAGCCATGCACCAATTGCAAAAGCCGTACTGGAGCACGACGAGCGTCATTTGCGCCGCCGGACGATCAACCTTGCCGACGGCCGCAAAGTCTTCTTCGATCTGCCGGAAACGGTAGTGCTCGACCATGGCGACGTGATTGTCCTCCATGATGGTAGCCATGTGGAAATCGTGGCTGCCGACGAGCCGCTCTACGAAGTTGTCGCCGTAGATCCTCTCCATCTGATCGAATTGGCCTGGCACATCGGCAATCGTCATCTCGCCGCGGCG
This sequence comes from uncultured Alphaproteobacteria bacterium, assembly GCA_963735385.1. Taxonomy (GTDB): domain Bacteria; phylum Pseudomonadota; class Alphaproteobacteria; order Rhizobiales; family Rhizobiaceae; genus CAVTKY01. The sequence goes on from CAVTKY010000017.1 coordinate 5,153, forward strand.
ATTGAGCCCGACCGCATCCTCATCCGTCGCGATCATGTCATCAAGGCGATGCTGGAAGGGCTGCGCGCGAGGGTGACGGATGTGACGGCGCCCTTCAATTCTGTGCGCGGCGCCTATTCCGGTGAGGGTAATCCACATCATCAAGACCGCGGCCATAGCCATGATGACCATGGTCACGAAGAACACGACCACGGGCACGATCATGATGACCACCATCATGGGAATAGTCACCGTCACGGCCACCACCATCACGATTGAGGACCCCGCGACACAGCCTGTTGACCCACCACAAAGCAGTTCGAGGTGATAGCGCATATGACATCGAAGAATGGACCCCTGCGGGTTGGTATCGGCGGCCCGGTTGGATCGGGCAAGACCACACTCACCGAGAAGTTGTGCAAGGCGCTGCGCGACGAGTTCTCCATCGCGGTCATCACGAACGACATCTACACCAAGGAAGATGCGATGATCCTGGCGCGATGCCAGGCGCTGTCCGAGGATCGCATCATGGGTGTCGAGACGGGCGGATGCCCGCATACGGCCATTCGTGAAGACGCCTCCATCAACCTTCAGGCGATCGAAGAGATGAAGCGCAGGATCCCCGATCTCGATATCGTCTTCATAGAATTGGGCGGCGACAATCTTGCCGCGACATTCTCGCCCGAGCTTGCCGATCTCACCGTCTATGTCATCTCAGTCTGCCAGGGCGAGGAAATTCCGCGAAAGGGCGGGCCTGGCATCACGCGTTCGGACTTCCTCGTCATCAACAAGAGCGACCTTGCGCCCTACGTGAACGTCAATCTCGACGTCATGCGCTCGGACGCTGCCCGCATGCGCGGATCGAGGCCCTTTGGCTTCACCGATTTGTCACGCGGCAGGGGACTCGAAAGCGTGATCGACTTCCTCATCGAGAACGGTGGGTTGCGCTTTGAGTCGCGCAAGACCGCCTAGCCCATGCAGGAGTAGTGAAACCCGCAACGACATTTCCTACGATGGCTCTTCGTTCCCAAACTCGCAGCCGCGCAATTCGACCAGATTAACGGCCCTGGCTCCAGCAGGGTCTACAAACCGGGGGAAAGTATACAGTGTCAACGCTTCGCCGAGGTTCTCTGAGCGTCTACGTCACATTGCTCGCGGTACTTGTTTCCGCCTGTACGCGTGAAAACGAGGAGCCTGTAACCGAGATTCGTCCGGTGCGGACGATAGTCGTGGAGGAGCATAAGGCGGAGCGGGAAGTTCGGCTCGCGGGAACAGTCGAAAGCCAAATCCAGGTCGATCTTGCTTTCCGCATCGGCGGGCGTCTCGTGGAGCGGCTTGTTAACGTCGGAGACACGGTCAAGGCCGGTCAAGCGATCGCACGGCTCGACCCGTCCGATGAGGAAAACAACCTTCTGGCCGCCGAAGCGAGCTTCATAGCCGCGAACGGCCAGCTTTCCGAAGCCCGCCTCAACTATGACCGCCAACGGCAGCTTTTCAATCGCCAAGTCGTCGCCCGGGCCGCGGTCGATCGGGCCGAGCAGGTGCTGACTTCGGCTCAGGCCGCCACGGATGCCGCGCAGGCGCATGTCGGCATTGCGCGCCGCCGCCTCGACGATACACAGCTCTTAGCCGATGCACCCGGCGTTGTAACGGTTATCGGGGCGGAACCCGGCGAAGTCACCGCCGCGGGACGGATGATTGTTCAGCTGGCGCGCGACGACGGCAAGGATGCAGTTTTCAATGTCCCCGCGGCAGTTATGGCGAGCAGCCCGCCGGATCCGGAGGTCGTCGTCACGCTCTCCTCGCCTCCCGGCGTCAGCGCGCAGGGGCGGGTACGTGAGGTTTCGCCGCGGGCTGATCCTGTCACAGGCACGTTCCGGGTACGCGTTGGCTTGATCGACCCGCCCGCGGAAATGCGGCTAGGCTCAACGGTGACAGGGAGAGCGACTTTTGGCGGCGTGGCCGGAATTGAGATACCGGCAAGCGCGCTGACGCGGACTTCTGGAGAGCCTGCTGTCTGGGTGGTCGACCCAGCCAAGAATACGGTTTCGCTTCGTACGGTAGAGATTGTCGATTTCTCGCCGACGTCCGTCATCGTGTCGTCCGGTCTGGCGGCCGGTGAAATCGTGGTCACTGCAGGGGTACAGGCGTTGCGGCCAGGCCAGGAAGTCCGTCTGCCGGGTGGCGTATCATGATCGGCCCCAACCTCTCGGAATGGGCGATCAAGTCGCGCTCCCTCACCGTCTATTTGATGGTTATCGCGGTTCTTGCGGGCGCCTTCGCATTCATCGGGCTCGGTCGAGATGAGGATCCGACGTTCACCATCAAGACGATGCTGGTCACTGCGGTGTGGCCGGGCGCCACGATTGAGGAAACCCAGAACCAGCTGACCGACCGGCTCGAGCGCCGGCTTCAGGAAACAACCGGGCTCGATGCCCTGCGTTCGATCACCAGACCGGGCATCGTGACGATCTACGTCGATCTCGACGGCACCTTCCCGCCGGAAGATGTCGGGAATGTCTGGCAGGAGGTCCGCAACAGTATGGGGGATATCCGCCACACTCTGCCTCAAGGCGTTGTCGGGCCGTTCTTCAATGACGATTTCGGCGATGTTTTTGGGATTATCTATGGGTTTACCGCGGACGGTTTCACGCACCGTGAACTCCGCGACTATGTCGATGTCGTGCGTTCTGCCTTGATCAGTGACGTCGACCTCATCGGAAAGGTCGAGTTTATCGGTGCTCAGAACGAAGAAGTGCTGATCGAGCTTCAGCCTGACCAGGTGGCGTCCATGGGGCTCGATTACGGCCAGGTTTTCGCGGCGATTGCCGCCCAGAACACAGTTCGTCCGTCCGGTACGCTCAACAGCGGCAATGAGAACCTCTCGCTTCGGGTATCGGGTTCGTTCGAAAACGAAAACGATATTCTCGAGGTCCCGATCAATGCAGGCGGACGTATGATCCGTTTGGGCGATATCGCGGAGGTCACGCGCGGCTTCGTCGATCCTCCGGACTCGATCTATCGCGTCAACGGCAAGCCAGCGATCGGACTCGCCATTTCCATGCGCGAAGGCGGCGACGTCCTTCAGCTCGGCGAGCAGGTGAAAGCCTCCGTGAGCCGGGTGATCGGCAATCTACCGATCGGCATCAACACATTCCTGGTTTCCAACCAACCGGACGTGGTCAACGTCGCGATCGGCGACTTCACCACGTCGCTCTACCAGGCCGTGGCCATTATCCTCGCGGTCAGTTTCGTGACTCTCGGCGTGCGGCCGGGGGCAGTAGTGGCAATCGCCATTCCCGTCACACTCACGACCGTCTTTCTGGTCATGCAGGTCATGGGCATAGACCTTCACCGGGTCTCGTTGGGAGCGCTGATCATCGCGCTTGCCCTGCTCGTCGACGATGCGATGACGACAGTCGACGCCACGCTGCGCGGTCTGGCCAATGGCCAGACGATGGAGATGGCATCGACCTCCGCCTATTCTAAGCTCGCCGCTCCCATGCTGACAGGCACGCTCATCACCATTGCAGGTTTCGTGCCCATCGGCTTTGCCGAAAGCCAGGCCGGCGAATACACAATCTCCTTGTTTCAGGTCGTGGCCATCGCGCTGATCGCCTCATGGCTGGTTGCGGTCATTTTCACACCGATCGTCGGCTCGATGCTGCTGAAGGCACCGGAGCCGGGAGCCTCGGACAGCCAGGATAGTTTCCTTATACGAAGCTATTCGCGCTTTTTGAGCTTAGCCATTCGGGCACGATGGCTCACCATCGGGGTGAGCATTGCTTTGCTCGTGTTGGCTTTCCTCGGCATGGCTCGGGTCGATCGGCAGTTCTTTCCGCCATCCGACCGCAACGAGCTGATCCTCGATTTCCAATTGCCCCGATCGAGCTCGATCTTCGCCAGCGAAGGGGCCGTCGAACGGATCGAGGACTGGCTGGGAAAAAATCAAAATGTGAACTTCTGGAGCTCCTATGTGGGCCGCAATGTGATCCGCTTCTACCTGCCGCTCGCCATCCTTCCGCCAAGCAACCATCATTCGCAGATCGTTGTCATGGCAGAGGACCTTGATGCCCGCGTGCGGCTTCAGGAGGAACTGGAAAAGTATCTCACCGATACGTTCCCGGAGGCAATCAGCCGCGTCAGTCCTCTGGAAATGGGACCGCCGATCGGCTGGCCGTTGCAGTGGCGGTTAAGCGGGCCAGACGTCGAAGTGCTGAGGGACAAGGCGTTCTCACTGGCGGAGGCGATCGCAAGTCACCAGGGAGCCGACCGGGTCCACTTCGACTGGATCGAACCAGCCCGCCAATTGCGGATAGAGATCGACCAGGACCAGGCACGACGCCTGGGCCTGACGAGCCAAGGCCTGTCGGCCATCCTGCAAACAGCGGTGTCGGGTGCGCCCATTACGCAGTTGCGCGACGGGATTTATCTGGTGAACGTCGCCGCGCGCGCGCATTCAGAAAATCGCGTCTCGCTCGACAACCTCTCGACGATGCAGGTTCCGGTTCCGGGCGGCCGTACGGTAGCGTTGAGCGCGTTTACGACGTTCTCCTTCGAGCAAGAACAGCCTCTCGTCTGGAGGCGAGACAGAGTACCAACACTGACTGTTCTCGCCGACGTTAAAGAGGGGACGACCCCCGAAACCGTCGTGGCCGGTGTCGAGGAAAAAATCGCGGCGTTGGCCGCGGAACTGCCGCCTGGCTACGCGATCGAACTCGGCGGCACGGCCGAAACAAGTGCCGAGAGTTCAGGCGGCCGTCTTCTCCGTCGTGCCCTTGATGATTTTCATCATGCTTACCTTGCTGATGATCCAGCTGCGAAGCTTCGCCAAGACTGCCCTGGTGGTTCTGTTGCTGCCGCTTGGTCTGATCGGTGTCGTGGGCGCTCTATTGCTCTTCGGGCGCCCTCTCGGTTTCGTAGCGATCCTCGGCATACTGGCGCTCATTGGAATGATCGCGAAGAACGCGGTTATTCTCCTTGTCCAGATCGCCGACGAGCGTGCCGAGGGGCTTGGGGTGCAGGACGCGGCCATGAAGGCCGCATCGAATCGCCTGCGGCCAATCTTGTTGACGGCCCTCTCGACCGTGCTGGGTCTTATCCCGATTGCTCCGACACTGTTCTGGGGACCAATGGCCTTTGCCATAATGGGCGGGCTGCTCGTTGCAACTGTGCTGACATTGATTCTTCTGCCCGTGCTGTATGTCAGCGTCTATGAGAGTGCATTTCCGCGCTGGGTTGAATCAGAAGGAATCCCTGGCGCGAAGGAGGTGTAGGAAACGTGCATTAGGTCATGTTGAGTCGCCGGTTAGGCGAATGAAAGGAGATGTCATGTCTGATCTTGTCGTGATTGTTTATTCGTCCGAGGAAAAGGCCGAGGAGGTGCGCAAGCGCTTGTTCGAACTACAGGGAGAGTACCTCATCAAGATGGGCGACGCGGTGATCGCCACGAAAGACGAGAAAGGCCGCGTCAAACTGAACCAGGTCATGAACATGACCGCTGCCGGTGCTGCGGCAGGAAGTTTCTGGGGTCTGCTCATTGGCGTGCTATTCCTTAATCCGCTGGTTGGGGTCGCCGCGGGCGCCGCTTCGGGAGCGCTCGGCGGGGCGCTGACCGACGTCGGCATCAACGACGCCTTCATGAAGAAACTTGCGCAAAGTATCGAGCCCGGCAGTGCTGCGCTCTTCGTGCTGGTTCAGGAAATAACGACCGACAAGGTGCTGACGGCGATCAAGGGCTATGGCGGTGTCGTGCTTAAGACGTCGTTCGACGAAACTAAGGAGCAAGTGCTTCGCGACGCGCTCAAAAACGCTGCCACATCATAGGGTCATCGCTCCGGGAGGGTGGACTGCCCATTCGTTCGAGCGGCGCATTGCCGGCCCCTCGGGGCGGCTGTTCGCAACGAGTGTCGGAGATTCACTGCCCGACGCTGCACGCATTTCCGCAGGGATAGATAATGACCGGTACCAACGGCAGCCGATCGGCAGGGGCAGTCTCCGCAATCATTCTGCTTGTTGGCCTGATGTACTTCGCGCAGTCGATTTTCGTGCCGCTCGTTTTCTCCCTGTTCGTCGTCGCGCTTGTTTGGCCCGTGCAGGCTGCGCTCCAGCAACGGATGCCGCAGTTGCTAGCACTGCTGATCACGCTGACCGTGACGATTGCGGTGATCGTGGTGGTCGGATCCTCGGTGGTCTGGGGGTTTGGCAAACTAGGGCAGTGGCTTCTCCTGAATGCGGAGCGCTTCCAGGCAATTTATCTCGACTGGACGGAATGGCTCGAAGGGCACGGTATTTCCATCGTTGGCCCGCTTGCGGACCGCTTCGATGTACGGTGGCTTGTCGGGGCCACGCAAACCATAGCAGGCCGGCTGAACAGCTTTGCCGGCTTTGCGATGCTCTTGTTCATATTTGTCATGCTCGGCCTGCTTGAGGTCGAAGACTTCAATCAAAGGCTTCGCTCTCCTTCCGTTCAGCCATTTGGCGAGACGCTCTTGCTGGCAAATCGGGAGATCGCGCGAAAACTGCGGCGCTTTATGGTTGTTCGCAGCTTCGCAAGCGCGCTGACGGGTTTTGTCGTCTGGGGTTTTGCTGCCATGGCAGGACTTGAACTCGCCGCGGCCTGGGGCGCGATTGCGTTCGCGCTGAACTACATCCCATTTCTGGGGCCATTGATTGCGACGGTCTTTCCAACGCTGTTTGCCATCGCGCAGTTCGAGTCCTGGCAGATGGCCGTCCTCGTATTCGCATGCCTTAACCTGATCCAGTTCATCATCGGCAGTTACCTCGAGCCGTTGCTTACTGGGGCATCGCTGGCGATTTCGCCTTTTGCCGTCGTTTTCGCGGTGTTCTTCTGGGCATTTGTCTGGGGCATTGCAGGAGCGTTCATCGGTGTGCCGATCCTGATCGTGCTTATCGTCTACTGTGCCGAAGTGCCGTCTCTACGTTGGATCGCTGTTTTGATGTCAAAGGACCCGGCGGGCGAAGCCGGTCAAAAATCCTGAATGCTCCATTTGCGCGCATTTGCGATGATCCCGGACAGGTCGCAACACAATGCGCTCTGATCGACATCATGGTAAGTTTGACCGGACGACAACACATGTCTGGCCGACAGGCCGGAGCCAGGAGCGACTGCGGAATTTTCCTGGAGCTCCAAGCTTTCGTTGGCGGGCTACAGCATCAGCCCGAAAATCGGAATCGACTTTCGGCAAGCACGATGCGTAGGTTTTAAAGAGACACAGCGTCCTTTGCGCGTCCGAAAGGACGCGCAGCGCTGTAAGCACAGTCGGGAGTGGCGACAATGCAACGCATCACGATCAGCATTGACGACGACCTGCTTGGGATGATCGACGCGCTCAGCCAGCGCCGCGGATATGGAAACCGGTCGGAGACCCTTCGTGATATTGTCCGCGAGGCCGTGACACGCGACCAGTCTTCCGGCAATAGCCACGGGCCCTGCCTCGCGACCCTGTCCTACATTTACGAACCCGAGACGAGGGATCTGGCGAAGCGGCTAACCAGCGTCCAGCATCACCATTACGACCTGTCCGTATCGACGCTTCATGTCCATGTCGACAATCGTGACTGCCTGGAAATAGCTGTCCTCAAAGGTACCGTTCAGGCGGTGAAAGAGTTTGCCGATGGCGTGATCTCACAGCGTGGCGTACGCCACGGAAATCTCCACATAATGCCGGCTGGGGTCGCGGCGATCAAAAAGCATTCTGCTCACCGCCACAGCTGACACTGACAAACCGACATGCGACCGCGCTCGGTCGCCGAAGGATGCACCGTCGGGATGGCTGCGGGCCTACGGAGTCAGCCGCTAGTGTGGCGAATCCGAAATTCGTATCACTTTGGAGCGAGGCTCGTATCGAATTTCGGGTTCAAAAGCCACACTAGCAACTTATTGAATCTCGTGTGGTTTACGGATTTGAAGTTCCTGAACGCGGATGCCATGGAAATGACAGGAACTTCAAATCCACCACACTAGAGCGGATCACCGTTTCATGGATCGTTGATCCGCTCTAAGTATTTGTTTTTCCGCAATTCCGGACGGAAAACCTGCTCCCACTTTTCCTGAAATTGCTCTAGCCCGCGCTGCTCTCAGAGCATCCCGGTAAGAACGCCGACGCCGGCAACCGCCGCAAGACCACCCGCCGACCCGAATGCGATCGGGCCATGCTGTTCTCCGAATTTGCCAATCAGGAAGCCCGTTCCGATGCCAAGCATGTGGAGCAGCGCGGTCGCAACCATGAAACCGGCGGCATAGACAAGCCCGCTGGCAGTTTCAGGCATTTCGACGCCGTGAGCATATCCGTGAAAGGTCGCGAAAAGCGCAACGATCCCCGCCGCTGCCGCAACGGGCGCTTTGACGCTGACAGCAACAATTGCGCCCAGCACGATCACGGACAAGGCAATGCCCACTTCCACAAAGGGAACGTTGGCTCCCACGCTGCCAATCGCCGCGCCGGCCGCCATGATCAGAACGAAGGTGGCCGGTACGAACCAGAGGGCTCGCCCGCCAAGCTGGAATGCAAACAGGCCAACCATCACCATGGCAAGAACATGATCCAACCCGAAGACAGGATGGCTAAAGCCGTGCATGAATCCGCTTGCTTCGCCTACGCCCGTATGAGCAAACGCAGCGGTCGGCAACAACAACGCCGCAGCTGCCGCCACCACCCTTTGTCGGAAAAATCTGGAGTCCATTCCTGTATCCTCCTAATTCTGCCTGCGTTGTACCAACCTTCAATAGTACTGATTATTGTCACAACCTCGCGTGTGAAGAAAGAGGGAAAGTTTCATACGGAGGGTTGTTTCGGTCGAGGTCAAATGGCAGGTGTCATGCTCAGTTCGGGAGCCGCAAACGCCGCATGACGAAACGGCTGCCTCCGCAGCTCCGCCGCCACCGGGGATAAGGCGAGGTCTTCTTCTGGCGGACCCTCTACCCCGCTTGTCAGAGTTGGCCTTGATTGCGCCGAACGATCTTCAGCACGAGCATGACCAAGCCTATGGCAAGAAAGACGATCCCGGCCGTCATGAGGCCGGTCGAGCTGTCCCTGTAGCCCGCCGCCAACAGCAGAAAGCCGAGTATGAGTAGTATCAGCCCGCTGAGATTTCCGGATCATAAGGTGAGGTTTTCCGCCATAGTCGGCCATTCGGAAGCTCCCCATTTTTCTACGTTTGGTCTAGGACAACCCAACAAGACAACCAGCAGACTATAATGCTCGCTGCTGTCCGTCGAGTGACTCTTGGCCGTTGGTCATTCGATAATACCACTGAGACGACGGCTACGTGACACTCTCATTTCCAAAACGGGTCAGCCCGTTCGAGCTTTCGCCATGAGGCTCTTGCATGGGCCCAGGCAAATTCCGCGCGCGCCTGGCTGGCCCCGATTACCCATCCGATCGCGCGTTGTGCGCCGGGATCATTGCTCGGCACTTTCGAATCGGAAAAGTGCGCTTTGACAATCGCCGCATCATTCAAGTCGCCAAAGATCGTCTGCAATCGCTTGAGCCGCTTCACGAATGGATCGACCCGCTTTGCCGGAAACAGCGGCGCAAAAAACTCGGCGGCATAGCGAAGCTTCTTCAGCTCCTTTCTGAGCTCGTGCCGTTGGTCAGTATCCAGCTTCTCGAGCCCGCGTGCCTGCTTTTTCACTTTTTTCCAACGCTTGTTGAGCGCTGCGTCGGCAGTATCGGCAACCGGCGCTGCGAGGCGGCCTGTCTGGGTTGCATCTTCAGGTACGAGCCAGCCGCGCGTTTCAACGAACCGCGCCAAATCCATAATGAACGCCTGCGCCCGACCCCCGGTTGTCAGTGCCCGGACATCATTGCGCAGCTCTGCGGATTGTTGCGCTAGGGCCCCAGTCAGCGCGGCCAGTGCAGGCTCATCAGCATGTGCCCGCGCCTCGGTCCCCACGATCTCATTCGCCATAACATCGAGATTTCGCAGGCGGCCAACTTCCTGGCCAAGCCATCTGGCCTCCTCCTTGAGCTTCGCCAACTCGGGGCTTTCCAATGCAGATTCGAAGACGGAAAACGCACTTCGCAAACGTCGTAGTCCCACACGCAACTGGTGCGGCGCTTCCGGGTCGTCCAGTTCCCGTAAAACTTCCATGTTCATGGCGATCTGCTGCAGACATTCGCGAAGAATATCGCGAGCTGCCAGCTCGGTGTTCTCGGCCGAATCGAGTGCGATCGCCTCGGCATATTTCGGCGCAGGCGGAGCTCCAATCCGCCCCTCCTCCGCGAGCATGTATCCGCGGGCTGCTTTGGACAGACGGGAGAACCTGAAGCCGCCGTCTGGAAGCAACTTCTGCGCAAGATCGAACAGTCCTCGTGGACTGCCTTCAACAAGCTCTATCTCAGCTTCCCAAAGTGGCGCCGACCGGCCCTGGGCACGGATCTCGCCGCTGTCAATCGCCAGTTCCGCCCGAGTTCCATCTTCAAGCGCCAATGGGCCGAAGCTGCGTTTGATGACGGTCTCGCAGACCGGCTGAAGCGGCGCACCATCCACGCGGCTGATGATCTCGTCGCGGACCGCCGTGTCGGGAATTGCCTCCAGATGCAGATGCCCGCGCGGGGCAGGGCTTTCCAGCTCGCCGACGCGCGACAGACCACCATGAAGTTCCGCCGATGTCTTGACCGTCTGCACCCAGCGCCGCCCGTCGCGCCGGAGCCTCAGCGTGATTCCAGCCTTCTTCAACGCATGGCTGGGCGTATCAAGATAGATGCTGGTGAGGGTCTTCGTCGTCAGCTTGCCGGTCGTCAGGCCAAGCGACTTCGCCCGCGGCCAAAGCTCGCTCGTCGTGCATTTGTCGATGAGAAACTTCAGCTCGATTTCGCGCATGTGACGTTTTACGTCAGATTTGTGACAGAGCTAGCGTTTTTCATGACCACCCACAAGCGCGGAAGACGCGAGTGGTCAACGCAATTCTTGGTCGTATGTCCAGCTCTGAAAGCGAATGCGACCAGTCCGCAGTTCAGCCATTCACCAGCAGACGAAGCCGCCGTCAACGATCAGGTCGATGCCCGTCACGAATGAAGAGGCGCGGCTTGCCAGGAACACAGCCGGGCCGACCATTTCTTCCGGCACTGCCAACCGCCCCATCGGCGTATCACGCTCAAAAATCTTCACATACTCAGCCACCTCCGGCCGCCTGTTCATGGGCGTCAGTGTGTAGCCGGGGCTGAGGGCGTTGACGCGCACCCCCCGATCGGCCCATTCCATCGCTAGGCTTTTCGACATGTGGATCACAGCGGCCTTCGAGGAATTGTAATGCGCCTGCGTGAGCCCGCGGTTGACGATGGAGCCGGACATGGAGGCGATGTTGATAATCGAACCCCTGCGCCGCGGCAGCATGACACGCGCCTGTGCCTGACAGGACAGAAAAACGCCGCTGACATTCACGTCATAGAGCTTCCGCCACGTTTCGAGCGGCAAGTTCTCGGCTGCCCCCGCTCCGCCGATCCCGGCATTGTTGACGCCTATCGACAATGGACCGAGCCGCGCTTCCGTTTTCTCGACGGCGTCGGTCAGATCAGTTTCGGATGTCACCGTGCCGATTAGCGCCACCGCCTTGCGGCCAAGTGCAACGATTCTTTCGGCCGTTTCCGCGAGTCCGCCGTTTGAGGCATGGCCGTAGCATGCCACATCAGCTCCTGCCTCAGCGAGACCGATCGCAATGGCCTGGCCGATGCCGCTGCCCGCTCCTGTGACGAACGCGACCTCTCCGTCCAACCTGAAAAGGTCCATCCTGTCCTCCACGAGCATCGCCGGTCGATCTTGTTGAAATGGGAGACGCGGCCGGAAATCTCACTCCGGCCACGACGAGATCGTCTCCAGTGAAGATACAGGAGTTGGCGCAATTTGCCGATGGCCACGTCCGATCTCAACGACTTGGCGAAATCCAGACGCACTCCACTCGGCTCATCAATGCGCCGCTTCAGCGTCCCCTGTGCCCTTCCTTGACAATCAGCAGCGCCTTGCATCAGCGCAACGAACCATGTTTGTTGTCGCCTCCGGGGATGACAGGATATTCGCCGAACTTTGCCAACGGGATTCATCAACTGCATGTCGACTTTCGTACTCCGTAGACTGCTCGCTCTTTTGATCCCCATTCTATTGACGGCCTGCGCCACCGCTCCCCGCGAGGTTCTTACGCCGGTCGCTCTGGAGACTGTGCCGCCGGATGCATCGGAATTGACGATCCTGGTGGCGACAAGCCGCAAGCCCACTGGCGATCCCGGCACCTTGTTTTCCGGCGAACGCAGTCCGCTGCTCTCACTGGCCAATATTGACATATCCATTCCCCCCGAGAGCGCACGGAAAGCAGGAACAGTGCAGTGGCCGAGACGACTGCCGCCTGACCCACGTAGGGAATTCGCCGTGACCGGAGTTCAGCCACGAACGCCCGCGGAAGCGCGGCAATGGCTTCATCAGCGCGACACCGGCAGCGGGCGGGTGCTGGTTTTCGTGCACGGTTTCAACAACCGCTTCGCGGATGCCTTGTTCCGCTTTGCCCAGATCGTGCATGAACTCTGGGCGCAGATGTCGCTCCGATCCTCTTTACTTGGCCGTCGCGCGGCAGTGTTTTCGACTATGTCTACGACAGGGAGAGCGCAAATTTCTCGCGCACGGCCCTTGAGCGCACCCTGCAGGCACTGGCCGCCGACCCCACGGTGAAGGACGTCACAGTACTCGCTCACTCGATGGGAACCTGGGTAACTGTCGAAGCCCTCAGGCAAATGGCCATTCGAGAGGACAACATTCCCTCCAAGATCCAGAATGTTATCCTTGCGTCGCCAGATATCGACGTCGACGTGTTCGCGCGCCAATGGACAGAAATGGGCAACAAACGCCCCAACTTCACGATCTTTGTTTCGCAGGACGACAAGGCGCTCGCAATGTCGAGCTTCATATCGGGCGGCATAAAGCGTGTCGGCTCGATCAATCCGGCCGAGGAGCCGTACCGCAGTGCCCTGGAGGGCGCCGGCATCACCGTCGTCGATCTCACGAAACTCAGGACGGGTGACCGCCTGAACCACGGCAAGTTTGCGGAAAGTCCCGAAATCGTTCAGTTGATCGGGCAGCGTCTCGTTACCGGCCAGGCCCTGACGTCAACGGATATCGGACTGAGCGAGGGTATCGGCGCTGTGCTTCTCGGAACAGCCACTACCGTTGGCAAAATCGCCGCTACGACCGTGTCCGCCCCCATCACCGTACTGGAGCCCAGCACGGCCCCAACCAAGAAGGCCGGGCTCGACGAGATCCTGCAAAGCGAATCGGAGATTAACCAGTAGCGGGCTTTCGCCAGCAATGCCGGCGTGATTTACAGCATAGAGGCAGGCAGGGTTCAAAAAGAAACCCGCCGGAATGACCGGCGGGTTCAGGGAAGCGGCAAGGATCGGGAGGAGGAACCCTGCCGGGAATTCGCTGATGACTTAAAGCGCCTTGGCCACAGCCTCGATCTGACCGCGATGGATGCCGAGATCGTTGAGTTCGCGATTTGAAAGACGGTTCAGCTCGCTGACCGTTTCACGATAGCGGCGCCAGTTCCGGTAGTTGCGGACCAGGTTCATTGTACCCTCCATTTCCGTGTTGATCTGTTGACCGACAGATAGGTACGCGCCTGCCCGCGTTGAACTCTCACCTTTGCATGAGACCATTGCATGTGTTGCATTGCAGCATGGGAATGTGGACGCGAGATCGCGTCGGAAGTTACCGCGTGCAAAGGCAAATCAGCGGTAGTTCACCGCACCTTGCCGCGCGCCGCGACCGGCCAGACCACTTCCACCCGGCCATCACGCAAGCCGTAGACCTCGTCGACCATGTTCGAGACTACACAGCAATGGTTTGGGATGATGTTGATGACCTCCCCCACGCTTGGCTTTTTCACTGAAGCCGAGAAGTCGATCATGCCGTGCTCTTCCGACACGTTCGCGACAACCGCGTCGGGATATTCCACGACATGCCCGAAGTTCTGGACGTAGTATTGTTCGCGGGTGAGCACTTTGGACCCGGCATCGACGATAGCCCGGTCCTCGGTCGGACGGCTGACCACGGTGGTGCGCACATGCATCGCGCAGTTTTCCCATGTCGCCACGCCCGAATGCACCATCATCACGTCGTTGTAGACATAGGTGCCGGCGCGGTGCTCGGTCATCATCGGATAGTCGGCAAGGCTCCGAAGCGCCGGCGTTCCTCCACCCGAAAGGGTCGGCAACGAAATCCCGGACGCCGCAAAGAGGTCTATCGCCGAGTTAAAAAATTCAGTTGTGCGTGGCGCGGTGTTCGGAAAGACCAGCAGTCCTTCCAGGCGGAGATTGGGCAGCCGCTCGACCATTTTCCCAAGCTCAACCGCAGCGGCTGGCGTCTGCACGCCATTGCGGCTGAAACCGGTGTCGCATTCGATCAGCACGGCTAAGTCGCGCCCGCGACGGCGTGCCGCGGCCGAAAGACCGCCAAGCACGATTTCGTTGTCGGCAACGACGGCAAGACGCTTCACGCGTTGGGCAAGGTCCATCAGGCGGTCGGTCTTGGCATCGCCGATTATGTTGAAGGTAATCAGCAGGTCGTCGCAAACGCCTGCGTCGATAAAGATTTCGGCTTCGCCAAGCTTCTGGCAGGTCAGCCCAACCGCACCGGCCTCGATCTGCATCCTCGCAATTGCGGGGATCTTGTGGGTCTTTATGTGCGGACGATTGGCCATTCCGCTGGCTGAGACCATGCGCTGAACGCGATCGATGTTCTGCTCCAGCCGGTCGAGCAAAATCGTGACGCAGGGCGTATCGAGCTCGGCGGATAGGGCAGGCAAACTGTTGGCGGGCATTCTGATATCCAGGCTTAACTGCGGAAGCCGCAGTCCAGGTCAATGTGGTTGCTGCGCAGGGCGGCAACCTCCGGCACGCGCGGCGATGCTCTAACTAGCCTAGCACTTTGGCCTGAAAAAGACCCTCCCCTGGAAGGGGCATACCAAGGGAGGGCGAGGTGTGCGACAAGGATCGCACAGAAACATGTCAAAAGACGTTGGGGCTCGTCCGCATCGGCTCAGCACTTGCGATCATCCGGATCCGGCGCACTTCGCCTTTTCCGCTCCGCTTCACGATCGCACGCAAGCAGTCTTCCGTCTCGGCGCCCCAGGCTTGGCCGAGGCAGGCACGCCCGGCATCCGAGATCGGAGGCAGCCTGAAAGTCTTGTCGGAAGCTCCGCCATGATCGGCCAGTTTTGGCGCTGGGTCGTGCGCAGCCGCCAATGTGACCCTTTCAGGACCCGACAGAAGCATGGACAGGAACGACGCCGTCACAAGAGTTACGAACATCGCCATTGGATGATTGTCGCTGCGCTCGCGCAGTGCGATGCGCGGGAAATGACCATACCGACTTGGGGTCCGGAATGGCCGGTCGAGTTCTGGAGCCTTCGATTTGCGCATTGCTGTCGCTGCCTTTGTTGTTCCCTTCCCTTACGGCAACATAGTCATCGTTTGTTTCAGGCCGATGTTAAATACCTCACATTGATGTATCCGCCTTGAAACAGACCCGCCTGAGGTCGTAGGCGCCGTCAATTGCGTCGATGCCGAGCATCCTTCGCGCTGAGCGCGTCGCCGCGACCGTCATTGTCTTCCGGCGCTTGCAGCGTCCCTGGACATGGTCGGGAACTGCAATGCGCGCCCGTTGTCGCCTTACTCAAGACACCGGCTCTTTCAGCACGTCACTCCAACCCCTATGGCGGCGGAATTCCGTGGCTACAAAACGACAGAGCGGAGTGATCTTGAGCCCGGCGGCGCGCGCATCCTCTACGACCTTGACCACCAGTCGCTCCGCCACGCCGCGGCCGCGATAGTCCGGTGGCACCCATGTGTGGTCAACGATGATGTGGCCAGGGCCGTTCTCAACGAACGTCAGTTCCGCCGGCTCACCGTTTGGCATTTCGAGAACGTAGCGCCCTCTTTGCCCTCGCCTTTCCAAACGGATATCGCACGTAGCGTCACCCATGATCGCCTCGCGAGATCGCCTTCATCGGAGAAACCGGCAATACCCCCGAAAGTTCCGCCATCACCGATAAGCCGCTCCTCACGTCTTCAAAACATCCGCCCATTCCTGGTGCCGCCGGAACTGGGCGTTTGCGAAAGGACAGAGCGGAATGATCTTCTTGCCGGTCGCGCGGGCATCCTCGACAGCGCGTGCGACAAGTCTGACGCCAGCGCCTTGTCCGCGAAATGCCGCCGGTACTTCCGTGTGGTCGATAATGACGAGGTGATCGCCAGCCTTGCTGAAGGTCATTTCAGCTTCATCGCCGCCTACGGACCTAAGAAAGTAACGCCCCTTGGAGGCGCTCTCCTCAAACTGAATTTCAGCCGTCTCATCGGTCATGGCTGATCCACCCCGCTTTGCGTCATGGCACGAAACCGCGCGAGAAACTTCGCCGCCGCGTCGATTTCGCTTTGCCGCAAATCGTGGCCACCATCGTGCCACTCAACTGCAACGTTTGCGCCCATCTCTCTCAGATAGGCCTCCAAGCGTTTCGTCAGTTCGGGCGGGCAAATCGGATCGTGCCAGCCCGCTGTGATGAGAACATCGATACCGGACAGGCTTGCCGTGCTTTCAGGCTTGAAGGGGATCAGCGGATGCATCAGCACCACTGCATCGAACAGACCCGGGTCAGCGAACAGCATCGAGGCGAGAATGTTGGCGCCGTTCGAGTAACCGAGTCCGATCGTTGCCGGAGGCTTTCGCGTCTCGATATGCGCTCGAACGAAGGAGGCTATCTTCGCTGTCCGGGCAGCAAGATCAACCATGTCATAGACGCCTTCGCCGGTCCGGCGGAAGAACCGCGCAGCGCCATGTTCGGACACGTCGCCGCGTGGCGCGATAATTTCGGCATCCGGCAGAAGATGGCGGCCAACCGGCAGGAGTTGATGTTCGTTGCCGCCTGTTCCGTGGAATGTGAAAAGCAGCGGGCCCTTTAGTGCGCCCGCCTCAATCGCGTGGGTGTAGGTTTCTTTCGACATCGTTCCTCCTATCTCAGTTGCCCAGCGGCTGCAGGTGCTGTTCGAGATAGGATCGAAGATGCGCGTGCTGTTTCGGCAGTTTCAAAGCCTCGCCGAGATGCGCCGTATCTTCGTCCCGGTCGAAGCCCGGCTCGTTGGTCGACACTTCGAACAGGACACCGCCCGGCGTGCGGAAATAGATCGCCCAGAAATAGTCCCGGTCGATCACCGGCGTCACCTGATAACCTGTATCCATCAGCGCCTTGCGGACTTCGAGCTGTTTCGCCCTGTCCTCGACTGCGAAGGCGACATGGTGCACCGAGCCGGCGCCGATATCCGCAAACGGCGCGGCGGGCAGAGTCTCGATATCAACGACCTCAGCGCCATTCCCATTCTTGACGGCAAACCGCTTGGTTTCGCCTGCCTGATCGACCTCCTCATAGCCCATGAACTTAAGGAGTTCTTCGGTGCGGCCGCCATCCTTCAGACGGAGCGCTACCGAGTGGAAGCCGCGGATCGCGTCGTCGCCCGGCACCCCGCCCTTTGACCACGGCGCGCGGCCGTCGCCTTTATCCTCCACAAGCGCAAAGCCATCGCCGTCCGGACCATCGAAACGGAGACGCTTTTCGCCGAAAGTCTCCTCACGCTTCAGCCCGGTCACACCCTGTTCGGCCAGTCGTCTTTGCCAGTAAGCGAGCGATCTTTCCGGTACCGAAAACACCGTCGTCCCAACTTCGCCGACACCGTGACGGCCCGTGCCTATATTGGGAAACGGGAAATACGTCATCACCGACCCCGGCGTGCCAAATTCGTCCGCATAGTAGAGATGATAGACATCCGGCGCATCGAAGTTCACGGTCTTTTTGACCCGGCGAAGACCGAGCTTCCTGGTGAAAAACTCGTTATTCTGGCGCGCATCCTTCGCCATGGAGGTGACGTGGTGCAGTCCCTTGACCTGGTCGAGCATCTGGAACTCCTTTGCGGTTTCCGTTCACGGCATGATGCCGCCTTTGCCGCCCTATGTCGTCTGCCTTCGAAGAAAAGAAAGGGACCGGTTGAGGGAAAGATTGTCTACTCAGCGTGAACAGTACGAGACTGTCCGTTATCACCAGCAGTGAATACGCGGCTTGGGAAGCGGCTGGGTCAGGCCCCGCAGAACGCCGGGAGGAGCTACCTTATTCGCAGAGCTTGCCCGCGCGACGGTGCGGGTCCATTGTCCGGCGGAGCCATAGCTGTCAGAGCAAAGCTAACGGTTTCTAGTGCATCGGGACTATGCGGGGTCTTGGTCGATGGACTGCACCAGTTGCGGGTTTGAGGTTCAGAGCGGGTTTGCCTTTTGCCCGAAATGCGGCGCAAAGCAGCCGAGCCTGTGCCAAGCTTGCGGCTACGAATGCGAGCCCGACTTCGCCTTCTGCCCGAAATGCGGCGCTGAAGTGGGGAGCCTCTTCCCCGCTGACAATCGACGATCAGGCGCTCTAAAGGCTGTTCCGCACAAGGCCCAGACGCACACGGCCGGACCTTCCACACCTGCGCGTGCAGCCGCCGCAAATCCCCTCCAGTCGGAAGCCGATCGCCGTACGGTCACGGTCTTATTTGCCGATCTCAGCGGTTTCACGACGCTGAGCGAGCAACTCGACCCCGAGGTCATGCAGGCTTTGCAAAATGAGCTGTTCGAGGAGCTGACAGCGGCGGTGCAGGAATTCGGCGGGTTCGTCGACAAGTTCATCGGCGACGCGCTGCTGGCGCTATTTGGCGCCCCAGCGGCCCATGAGGATGATCCGGAACGCGCGCTGCATGCAGCGCTCGAAATGATCACGCGCACCGAGAAGTTGGGCGAACGTTCCGGATTGCCGTTCATGCTGCATATCGGCATCAACACCGGGCCGGTCGTTACCGGCGGGTTCGGAGCCGGCAGCGCCAAATCCTACTCTGTGACTGGCGATACCGTGAATACTGCGCAAAGACTGCAGTCTGCGGCAGCGCCCGGTGAAGTCCTTGTCGGGCCGCTGACTTACCGCCTGACCCGGCACGCGTTTTCCTACGAATCCCTCGGTGACGTCGTACTGCGCGGAAAGGCAGGCAGTGTTCTCGTTCACCGCCTGACCGGACCTCTGGAAGCACCGAGGGCCGCGCGCGGGCTTGAAGCCCTCGGTCTGAGCGCGCCCCTGATCGGCCGCGACGTCGAGCTTGCCCGGATGCTAGCCTGCCTGGATTTGGCGCGTGGCGGCGCAGCGCAACTGGTGAGGCTCGTCGGCGAGGCTGGCATCGGCAAATCGCGGCTTGTCGGCGAGTTTATCGGCCGAATTCGCGATGACCCGAGCTTCGCGGATGTGGCGGTTCGAACTGCAGCCTGCTCCCCACTCGGCGAGCGCTCTTACGGCACGGTTGCTGCTTTTGTGCGAGTGGCTGCGGGGATGGGTCAGAATGATCCGCCGGGCGAGACGCGCGCCAAGCTTGCAGCTTTGCTGGCCGAGCTTGGCGTGCTCGGCGAAGAGGCAGAGCGATTGACGCCCTTGATTTATCACGTCCTCGGCATCGGGGATCCGGAAGTGACCCTGCAGCATGTCGAACCCGAGCAACTGCGGCGCCAAATCCTCTATTCGATCCGCACGATCATTGAACGGCGCTTGGCGCTGTCGCCACTATTGATTGTCATCGAGGATTTGCATTGGGCCGATGCTGTGTCGCTTGAGGCGCTGCATTTCGTCATGGACCGGCTGGAACGCACGCGACTCATGCTCCTAGTCACGCAGCGCCCAGCGTCCGAAAACGACCATCTGGATTCCAGCCGGGTCAGTCATACTGCCTTGCGTCTGTCACCGCTAAACCCCACCGAAGGCAAAAAGCTGCTGGCCGCTTTCTTTGGAGAGGGCTGGAGCGGATGGTCCGAGCGGCTAAGCGACAAGATTTTGGAGCGCGCTGGCGGCAATCCCCTGTTTCTCGAGGAGATCGTACGCGGGCTTGTCGAGGTAGGGACATTGCGGCGCGAGAAAACGGGTTGGAAAATCGTTTCGGATGATGCGGGAGCGGTTATCCCAGCCAGCATTCAGGCAATGCTGCTCGCACGCGTGGACCGGCTGCCGCAGGACGTGCGCAAATTGGCGCAAGAGGCCGCGGTTATCGGTCCGCGTTTTGACGTGAGCTTGCTAAGCGCTGTCGCCGCCGAACCGGCCAGACTGGAACCCCGCCTGGAACTCCTGTGCGACGCAGAAATTGTGGAGGAAATCGCCGGGGTAGGCTCGCTCTCCGGGCAGTCCTACCGGTTCACGCAGACGCTTCTCCAGGACGTGATCTACCAGAATCTTCTCCTGCAACGGCGTACTGAAATGCACGGGGCAATCGGATCTGCCCTGGAGCGCTCACTTGGCGAGACTCCCGAACTACTCGAAGACCTTGTGTCGCTGGGACATCATTTCAGTCTCAGCGAGCACAGATCGAAAGGCGCCCGCTATCTGGCAGCGGCTGGCGACCGCGCATGTATGATCTATGCCAACGACGATGCGCTCCGCTTCTACCAACAAGCGCTCGCAGCTCTGTCCACGATCACTGGTCAGGAACGGGAACGGCTCCAGCTTGCCGAACGCATTGCCGATCTGTGCGGCCGCGCCGGACGGCGCGATACCGCGCAAGAACATTACCAAACCGTTCTTGATGCTTTCCGATCGACCGGAGATCACGCAGCCGCCGCGCGGATACTTCGCAAGCGGGGGCGGCTTCTCTGGGACGCCGGCAAGCGAACAAAGGCGGAGGCAAACTATGCTGAAGCGGCCGCGTTGTTGGAAGGAACGGACGCGCTGGTCGAGCGGGCTCATCTCCTGCAGGAGCGTGGGCGGTTGGCGTTCCGCCTTGGCGACCATGCCGCTGCCGTTCAATACGCCGAAGAAGCACTTCGCCATGCCCGATCCGCGCCTACCGATAGCGACGCTCTCGAGGCTGCAGGGGCCATATCCGAGGCGCTCAACACCAAGGGAGTTGCGCTGGCGCGGCTGGGACGCGGCCAGGAAGCGATCCGCGACGTCGAGCAAAGTGTCTCGGTTGCCGAAGAGGCCGGCCTTTTGGGTGCAGTCTGCCGGGGCTACAACAATCTCGCGGTGCTTTATACGACGATGGATCCGGCACAGGCGATGGACGTCTGCCGCCGCGGCCTGGAGGTGGCGCAGCGTATTGGAGACCTGGGGTTCCAGGCGCGGCTTCTCGCCAATCTGGCGGTAGCAAGCTGCACCTTCACCGACCGGTGTTCGGGCGAAGGTGTTCCGGCGGCGGAAAGGGCAATTGAACTCGACCGCGCGCTCGATCAGCGTGAGCACCTTCCTGTGCCGATGATCGTGCTCGGGCAAATCCATCAATGCCACGGTCAACCGGAACTTGCCGCGCGCTATTACAAGGATGCGCTCGAACTTGCCCGCGAAACTGGCGAGCCACAGATGCTTTTTCCATGCTATGATGGCTTGGCGACGCTGAATCTCGACCTTGATGATTTGCAGGAGGCCGAACGGTACTTTGCCTTGGCGCAGAACGTCTGCGCTGAGCACGGGCTGGACCCGGAAGCGCTGATCGTCCTGCCGTTTCTCGACTAGCACGAGGAGATTGAAATGTCCGCGCAACAAGCCGATGGACCATTGCAGCCGGGCGACCGCGCGCCCAATGTCGTGCTCGATGCGGTGACACGCGACGGCAAGGTGGCCATCGATGATTTTCGCGGCCACAGACCGGTCTTGGTCGGACTGTTCCGCGGTCTGCACTGCCCCTTCTGCCGCCGTCATATCGCGGCTCTTGCGCAACTCGATCCCGCCCTCAGGGAGAGAGGGGTTGAAAGCCTGGCGGTTGTGAACACACCAACTGACCGCGCGCGACTCTACTTCCGCTACCATCCAATGCCGTCACTGCTCGCTGCATCCGATCCGGAACGCGCCTCGCATCGAGCGTTCGGCCTGCCCAATCTGGAATTCACCGAGAACGAGACAGTCTGGCCGTACAAGGTTTCGGTCGATGCCGCCAAGTCCATGCTCGTCGATGTCCCAGGAGAGCTGCCTGGCCCAATGGACCCGTTCTTGGCGGCTGATTTTCTCGACAAAAAAGACAATTACGAGATCACGGACGCAGACCAGCAGATGATCGCTACCGGACATGGCCAGTTGGTTGGACAGTTCCTGCTCGACCGGGACGGCATCGTGCGATGGGCTTTCACCGAAGTCCCTGAGGACGGCCGCTATATGTTCGGGGCACCGACGCCGGAGGAGTTGATGTCCGCAGTTTCACGAGTTGTGAACTAGGGCAATTCCAGGAAAAAGTGGGAACCGGTTTTCCGTCCGGAATTGCAGAAAAACAAACACTTAGCGCGGATCATCGATTCCAAAAAAACGGTGATCCGCTCTAGGAAATCTGAGACGTCAGGTCCTTTTCGACCAGGCTGTGCTCCTGGAGCTGTTCGAGGAACGGTAAGGGCATCGTCGCGCAAAATCCCCTCTTGAAATCATTCAATTAGAGACTAATACATTAGGATAAACTGGCCAGACAGCTAATGGTGGGCTAGATTTGCTCCCTGCAATCAGGGGGCGTTGTCGAGTTGGCGCTCCGCAAGCAAGGAACGGTATCCTATGATCTGGATTGCTTGCCGGTCGCCGTTTTATGAATTTTGCGAAGCTCGCAACGCGACCTGCACGCGTGCTTCGGTGCTGCTTTCCCAGCGGATGAAAAACCCTGCCCCGCGCGCCTGAAATCAGCCATGCCAGACGATCCGCCCTTCCGCCGGATCGAAGTGCTGATGTTCGCCGGCGATCAACGATGAACGCCAGTTACAGCCGGGTGGCGGCAATGCGACGTGACAGACTGCCTCGGAGCAGCATGTGGACAGTTCATAGGTGCGACGCCTCCCGCGAACGAGTTCCCGACAGATACCTGTCCGGCGCTTCCAATGTGAACGGTCAAAGAGTGCAAGTTTCAGGATGATTTGACGATGATGCGGCGCTTCGAACACGCTCGAATCCTCATGTACAGTCATGACACGTTCGGCCTTGGCCATCTGCGTCGCTGCCGGACCATCGCCCATTCGCTGGTCGAGGATTATCGCGGGCTCAACATCCTCATCATCTCCGGCGCAACGATCGCCGGCGCTTTCGACTACCGCGCGCGCGTCGATTTCGTGAAAGTCCCCAGCATCATCAAGCTGCGCAACGGTGAATACACGCCGCTCGAACGCCATATCGACCTGCAGGAAACCCTCACGATGCGGCAGTCGATCATCCGGCACACCGCGGAAACCTTCCAACCGGACATCTTCATTGTCGACAAGGAACCGCTCGGGCTGCGCAACGAGATCGAGGAAACGCTCTCCTATCTCAAGACACGCGGGACGACGCTTGTACTCGGCTTGCGCGAGGTCATGGATGCTCCGCATCTGCTCGAAGCGGAATGGGCGCGCAACGACGTGATGCGCAAGATCGGCATGTTCTACGACATGATCTGGGCCTACGGCCCGCCTGATTTCTACGACCCGCTTACCGGCTTGGAAGTCCCGGCCGCAATCCGCGCGAAGATGAAGTTCGTCGGTTTTCTGCAGCGCGGTCTGTCGCACGACGAACTTCCCGGCCATAGGCCCGAAGGCGAGTATATTCTCGTCACAACCGGGGGAGGGGGTGACGGCGCTGATCTGATCCACGATGTGATCCACGCTTATCAGCAGGATTCCGGCCTGCAGCACAAGGCGCTGATCGTGCTGGGCCCCTACATGCCTGCCAAGAAGCGGCGCAAGCTGATCAAGAAGGGAGCTAACATTCCCTATATCAGGATGATCGAGTTCGATAACCGGATGGAGGACCTGGTCGCAGGCGCGAAAGCCGTTGTGGCTATGGGAGGCTACAACACCTATTGCGAAATTCTTTCTTTCGATAAGCCCGCGCTCATCGTGCCGAGGGTTAGACCCCGCGAGGAGCAGCTTATCCGCGCGCGTCGGGCTGCCGAACTCGGGCTGATTGAGATGTTGCTGCCGGAGGAGGCCGAAGACGCGTTGCGTTTTGCCGCCGCCCTGAAGGCGCTGCCCGATCGTCCGCGCCCCTCGCAAAGCAATCCGGACCTCAGGCTTGAAGGACTGGTGCATATCTCCGAGATCGTCGGCGATTGGCTTGATCAACGGTCGCGGCGCCACCTGTCCGTTGTCGAAGGCTGAGTCGAGCCTTGTCGAAGCACCGAAAGATCGCCGTTGTTCTGAAAGGCTATCCGCGGCTGTCGGAAACCTTCATCGCGCAGGAGCTGCTCGGACTAGAGCGCGCCGGCTTCGAACTCGTCATATTCGCGCTTCGTCGGCCGACCGACGGTAAGCGCCATCCCGTGCACGACGAAATCAAGGCTCCAGTCCACTATCTGCCAGAATATCTGCATGAGGAACCGCTTCGTGTTTTCCGCTCGCTGATCGCCTGTCTTCCGCGACGTGGATTCTGGCGGGCATGCCGCGCGATGGCCGCCGATTTTCTTCGCGACCCGACACGAAATCGCGTACGGCGCTTCGGTCAGGCGCTCGTGCTCGCTGCCGAATGGCCAGGCGACGCGGAATGGCTGCACGCCCACTTTGCCCACACCCCGGCCTCTGTCACCCGCTATGCAAGCCTGTTGCGCGGCCTACCCTGGACCTGCTCGGCGCATGCCAAGGATATCTGGACCTCGCCCAATTGGGATCTCGCTGACAAGCTGTCATCCGCCCGCTGGACGGTGACCTGCACCAGAACCGGCTTCGACCATTTAAAAAGCCTGGCGAATGGCAATGGATCGCTTCATCTCAGCTATCACGGGCTTGATCTGACGCGTTTCGGACGTTTCGAGAACCTGCGCCCCCTGCGTGACGGCGCTTTTGGCAGCGATCCGGTTCTCATCCTTAGCGTTGGCCGTGCCGTCGAAAAGAAGGGCTATGACGTTCTGCTCAAGGCCCTCGCGATCCTTCCCGATAATCTGCAATGGCGCTTCGAGCACATCGGCGGAGGCGATCAGTTGGACCCTCTCACTGCTTTGGCCGACAAGCTCGGAATTTCTGACCGGATTTCATGGAAAGGCGCCTTGGCTCAGGAAGACGTGTTGGAGCACTATCGGGGCGCGGATATTTTTGCGCTCGCCTGCCGCATTGCCGCCGATGGTGATCGCGACGGCCTGCCCAACGTCCTGGTGGAGGCCGCCAGCCAGAAACTCGCATGCGTGTCGACCAACGTTTCCGGAGTGCCCGAGTTGCTAACGCATGAGGAAAACGGGCTGGTCGTTCCTCCCGAAGATCCATCGGCCCTGGCTGCGGCATTGGCGCGCGCCATCCGCGAGCCGGCGCTTCGAAGGCGCCTCGGTGAGGCCGCCGAAGCGCGCGTACGCAGCCATTTCGACCACATGTCGAGCATTGGCCAGCTGAAGGAATTATTCGAGCGAGAGTGGCGGGCGGTGTCATGACCGGGCCGCGCGTATTCTTTTATGTCCAGCATCTGCTCGGCATCGGGCATCTGGCGCGCGCCAGCCGGATTGCCTCGGCGCTTGGCGACGATGGCTTCGACGTGACGGTCGTCACGGGCGGTGCGCCGGTCTCCGCCTTTCCGGCTCCCGCGGCGCGGGTGCTTTCATTGCCGCCTGTGGCCGCGGGCGACAGCGGATTTTCCGGGCTGATCGATTTTCAAGGCCAGCCAGTCGATGAAGCGTTCAAGGAGCGCCGCCGGGAAATCCTGCTGCAGGCGTTCCGTGACTACAATCCCGATGTCGTCATCCTGGAAGCCTTTCCGTTCGGCCGTCGCCAGATGCGTTTCGAACTTTTGCCGCTGCTTGAGGCCATCAATCAATCCGTCCCCAAGCCGCTTCTGGCGACATCCGTCCGCGACATTCTGCAGGAGCGCGTCAAGCCAGGGCGGAACGAGGAAACGGCCGATCTGGTCAATCGTTACTTCGACCTGGTCATGATCCACGGCGATCCCGCCTTCACGCGGATCGAGGACACTTTTCCGATGGCCGGCGCAATCAAGAACAAGATTGCCTATACTGGACTGGTCGCGGCGCCACGCCCCGCGCAAGCAATCCAGAAATTCGATGTGTTGATCTCCGCCGGCGGTGGTGCGGCAGGAGCTCGGTTGCTGCGTTCGGCTGTAGTGGCGGCGAAGCTCCTAACAGACAGAAGTTGGTGCCTGATCACCGGTCCAAATCTGCCGGAAACTGAATTTGAAGCACTCTGCGCGGACGCACCGCGGGAAATGTCCGTGTTCAGGTTCCGTGAAGACTTTGCAAGTCTGTTGACCGGCACAGGTCTTTCCGTCTCCCAAGCTGGCTACAACACGGTTTGCGACATACTCCGCGCAGGATGCCGATCGCTGCTCATCCCCTTCGCATCCGGCGGCGAAACGGAGCAGACGGTCCGCGCCACCAAGCTTCAGGCACTTGGCCTGGCGAGCGTTCTCTCCGAGGAAGACATAGGTGCGTCAGCGCTGGCGACGGCGATCGAGAAGGCGCTGTCAGGGCCGAAGCCTCCGCAGCACGTACTGGACCTGGATGGCGCCCGCCGATCAGCGGCACTTCTGCGCGAACGGCTTGGCCACGGTAGACAATTGGCCGCGACACTGCCGGTTTCGGCACTGCCTTAGACGGTCCCAATCAACATGAAGCGCGTATATTTTTTCATCGGCAGCGATCCGGCAAACAGCACCGTCCCCAGTGATGCCGTTTCGGCGAAAGCGTCGAGCGAGGCACAGCAGTTGATGTGCGCCGGTTCGCTGAAATAGTCATTGGATTGCAGAAGGACCCGAGTGCCCTCAGGCAGCAACGCGAGCCAGCCGGACAGGTCAGCGATATGCTCGCAACTCGTGTTCACCACGAGACCGGGGCGACCACCCACGTAGTCGAGCAGATACATGTCGCCGGTCAGGGCCTGAAACTTGCTGCCTGCCGGCTCGTTCAGCGTTTGCGCCACCGTCCCGACCGAAGGATCGATATCGATGCTGTCGATCCGGTCGATGTTGAAGCGGGCGTCATCGAACAGCATTGCGGCGAACACGCCGTACCAGCCTCCAAGTACCCAGATGCGCGCGAACCGTCCGCCGCAGCTTTCGAACAATTTGTCTCGCGCCCACATCTTGCAGGCGACCTGCTTGTGATTGAAAGCGTTGGCGATATCGGCTTCCGGGTGCTGGGCAATGACGCGGGCAAGCCCTTCTATCAATGGACTGCCGGCGTAAGCTGCAATGCCGCGCATAAGGTCGAAGGCATGCTCGCGCCATTTGCCGCTGGCACTATCCGGTTGGGTAGCTTCCCTCATGAGCGTGTTGTATGTTGAGATGCTGGGCAAGACAACGCACTCTGGCCATATGGATCCGAAGACGTTTGAAGCCGCCTCGCCGCCGGCAGGCGCCCGTGAGGACCTGCCGCACCTGGCGGGACCGGCTTCTGCCATCCGCCAGGTCCTAGCCGCGCACTTCGTCCGAAACTGCCCGAACGTCATTGAAATTGGCGGACATGCGAGGCCCATCACCGGCTATCTTACCCATCGGCCGCTGTCGGTGCTCTCCGTCGATCCCAAGACAGAACCGTTCCGAGCGGATGAGCTGAACGGCTATCCCTGCCGCGTGCGGCATATCGCGAAAAAGTTCCAGCAGGTCGCCTACGATCACGCGCCAGGCAGCTATGGTCTGGTTCTGCTCGGCTATTCGCTGAAGCCCTTCGGCAATCGCGACCCCTTGGGCGAGTTGCTCTTCTCCCTGATCGACAACGCCCGGACGGTGGTGATCGAGTACCCACCGGCGCTGGAGCGGGCAACCTCGCAGGTGCCCGCGATCATCAGCCGGCCAACTGTCAAAATATACTGCAGTTTTGAACTGCTTCTCGACGACGAAGCTATTGCCGGTTCGCCCTATGCCAAGCGGCAGTTCTACGTCTTGCTGCCCGCCGGTTAAGTGGCCGCAGCCGCCCATGGAAAAAAGCTTAGCCCGCTACATCTGGACCCACACCTGGAGGCAGCAGCTCTGGATTCTATTCGTCGTCGGCGCCTCGATGATCCCATACTTCCTCGCGTTCGATCTGCCGAAGCTGATCGTCAACGGACCAATTCAAGGCAGGGGCTTCGAGACGCCGGGCGCGACGCAGCCGTTCATGAACATCAGCTTCAGCCTGCCAGGGGTTGGACCGATCGAACTCTTTTCCGGCCTTCAGCTCGACAGGCAGCAGATGCTGATCGGGCTCAGCCTGATGTTTCTTTTCCTGGTCGTGATCAATGGCCTGTTCAAATTCTATATCAACACCTTCAAGGGCCGCCTCGGCGAAAGGATGCTGCGGCGTATTCGCTTCGAACTGGTCGACCGTGTCCTGCGCTTCCCACCCTACCAGTTCAAGCGGGTGAAGTCGGCGGAAGTCGCGACAATGGTGAAGGATGAAGTGGAGCCGCTGGGTGGCTTCATCGGCGACGCCTTCGTACAGCCAGCGTTACTCGGGGGCCAGGCGCTCACCGCTCTGGTTTTCATCATGATCCAGAGTTTCTGGCTGGGACTCATCGCTGCCGTCATCGTCGCTATTCAGATCATCATTATCCCGCAAATGCGCAAACGTTTGATACGGCTCGGCCGCGAACGGCAATTGACGGCACGCGAACTCTCCGGCCGTGTCGGCGAGATTGTCGACGGGATCGGCGCCATTCATATCCACGATACCTCGAACTATGAACGGGCCGACATCGCCGTCAGGCTGGGCCGCATCTTCAAGATCCGCTATGACCTTTATCAGTGGAAATTCCTGGTCAAGTTCCTCAACAACTTCCTCGCCCAGGTCACGCCGTTCCTCTTTTATCTGATCGGTGGCTATTTCGCGTTGCAGGGGCGGCTAGATGTCGGGCAGCTGATCGCCGTCATCGCCGCCTACAAGGATTTGCCTGGACCATTGAAGGAACTGATCGATTGGGACCAGGCGCGTCAGGACGTTCAGGTGAAATACGCCCAAGTCGTCGAGGCGTTCAGCATCGACCGGGTCATCGAACCTGAGATTCAGGCGGTGTCGGCGGAGCCGCCGCCGCCGTTGAGCGGCTCCCTGGCTGCCGTCAATTTGTCCATTGTCGATGATAGCGGCGCGACGCTTGTCGAGCGGGTTTCATTCCAGATCAAGCCGGGCGAAACCGTCGCTCTGGTGGGGACCGCCACCGGTGGCGCCGAAACGCTCGCCGAGGCCTTCGCACGCCTGAGTTGGCCGAGCAGCGGGAAGGTCCTCGCTGGCGGCAACGACCTTCTCGAAATTCCGGAAGTCAGTCACTGGCCGGCGGCTGTCCTATGCCTCATCGGACGCACATCTCTTTCACGGCAGCATTCGTGACAATCTCTTCTACGGGCTGAAGCATGCACCATTCATACCAGCCACTTACGACGGGGACAGTTTGAGCGTTCGCAACTGGAATGTCGACGAGGCTCGCAAGGCCGGAAATCCGGACTTCGACCTTAACAGCGACTGGATCGACTATGCGGCGGCGGGCGCGACCGGCCCGGGCGATCTCTTCACTGTCCTGCGTCCCGTTCTCGAGGCGGTGATCCTGTCACGGGACATTCTCGATCTCGGCCTGCGGTCTTCCAGCGACCGAAGCCGCGAGACAGAACTGGCCGGACGGATCGTCGAATTGCGCGCAGCTCTGCGCAAGCAGCTCGACGAGGAAGGGCTGAGCGGACTTGTAGTGCCTTTCGAGCCTGGCGCTTACAACCGGGAAGCAACCATCGGCGAAAACCTGCTTTTCGGCGCGGCCACGGGGCCGATACTCGCCGACAAGGCTCTCGCCGCAAATCCGTACTTCTCCTCGGTTCTGAAGGAGGCAGGTCTGGACCGGGCGCTCTATGAAATGGGCCTGGAAATTGCCGATCAGGCAATCGAGCTGTTTAGCGACCTGCCCCCGGACCATCCATTCTTCCAGCAGCTCGCCTTCATGACCGCCGAGGAGATACCGACTTATCAATCGCTGCTGCAAAGACTGAAAGGCCGACCGTTCGAGGCCGTGGCAGAAGAGGATCGAGCGCCGATCATTACACTCAGCTTTGCCTATATCGAGCCCCGGCACCGCTTCGGACTTCTGAGCGATGAACTGATGGAAAGGATTGTTGCCGCCAGAAACCGCTTCTACGAAGATCTCCCGGCCGAATTGAAGGGGGCAATCGAGCCTTACGACCCGATGCGTTACACCGTCGCAGCCACCGTGATGGACAACGTTCTTTTTGGCCGCATAGGTCACAACCACCCGGATGCTCCTGAACGGATCCGGACGATTGTCTGCCTGATCCTGGATGAACTTGGCCTCTATGACGACGTCCTTGACATAGGTCTGGATTTCAATATCGGCGTGGGTGGGAGACGGTTGACAGGCGCTCAGCGGCAAAAACTCGATCTGGCGCGCGCGCTCCTTAAACGCGCAGATTTCCTTATCCTTAATCGTCCCCTTCTGGCGCTCGATACGCGCCTGCAGGATCAGATTCTCCGCAACGTGCTCGAAGAGGCCAGACGGGGCGACCGTTCGCCGGCCGTCATGTGGGTTCTGCCTCACCCGTGGATGGCGAATTCGTTCGACCGCGTCATTGTGTTCGATTCTGGTGAGCTCGTGGGAGATGGAACATACGAGACACTTCAGGCAGGAAACGATATCTTTAAGGCGTTGCTGACACAGTAACGGCGGGAAACGGACTGGGCTAGGTTGGGACTATGTTGCTGAAGGACGAAGTCGGAATGCTGCGGAAGGTACCCCTTTTTGCGGGGGTCGAGCCATCGAAGCTCAAGCTGCTGGCCTTTACGTCCGATCGCGTGAGTTACACGCCGGGCCAAATTCTGTTCCACCAAGGCGACGAAGGCGACGCCGCATACGTGATCCTCTCAGGCACCGCCGACATTCTGGTCGAGTTGGATGGCGGCCAGATCAAGGTCGCTGAACTCGAGCCCAATTCCATCGTCGGAGAGATTGCGATCCTCTGCGACGTGTCTCGGACTGCAACCGTGCGGGCTACCGGTCAGCTCGAGGCCCTGCGTATCCGCAAGGATCACTTCCTGAGACTCCTCAGGGAGTTTCCCGAGATGACCATCGAAATCGTCCGAGTGCTTGCCGACAGATTAAGCAACACCACCGCGGAATTGATTGACGCACGGAGCAATAAACACTGAGAGAAATACTACTATATTACTGGTTTGCGTACGAAACGAATAGATGTTCATTAGTTGATACTAAAAAACTAACGAATATGTGTCTCGCCTATCGGTAGCGCATTGGCTATTGTGGCAGCAAAGGGAGGCGCCGGCGACAGGCAGAATGGATAACGATGTTTTCCGTGTTCATTTCTGGGGCGTACGCGGCAGCCTGCCGGTCTCAGGCCCCCAATTCCAGCGGTATGGCGGCAACACTGCATGCATCGAAATGCAATGCGGCCCGCACAGGCTCTTTTTCGATGCAGGCTCTGGTTTGCGGCCGGCCGGCGAGGCAGTGAAGGCTGCGGCCAGTACCGATTTCGATCTGTTCTTCACGCATTGTCACTATGACCACATTATCGGCCTGCCATTCTTCACGCCTCTCTACGACCCATTTACCCGAGTGGTGCTCTGGTCCGGGCACCTTGCCGGCCTGATGAGCACACGGGAGATGCTCGGCGAGTTCATGAGGCCGCCCTGGTTTCCAGTGAAACTGGATATTTGCAGGGCCAGCTTCGAATGCCGGGATTTTGTTTCGGGCGACGTCCTGCATCCGCGGCCGGGCATCGCGATCCGGACAGCCAGCCTCAATCATCCAGGCGGCTGCATCGGCTACCGTGTGGAAGCACTTGGCCGCGCGGTGGCGGTGATCAGCGACGCCGAACATGAACCGGGCACGCTCGATGCCGCGGTGCTTGGCCTGATCGAAAACGCCGACCTCGTTATTTACGAC
Source organism: uncultured Alphaproteobacteria bacterium (assembly GCA_963735385.1). Taxonomy (GTDB): domain Bacteria; phylum Pseudomonadota; class Alphaproteobacteria; order Rhizobiales; family Rhizobiaceae; genus CAVTKY01. The sequence goes on from CAVTKY010000017.1 coordinate 36,992, forward strand.
TGCACCTATGTCGAAGAGGAAATGCCGTTCCGGCGCGGTTTCGGCCATTCCACGTGGCAGCAGGGCGTCAAGCTGTGCGAAGCCGCAGGCGCCTCAAGCCTCGCGCTGTTCCATCACGACCCGGCACGGACCGACGCCGAACTGGGGATCATCGAGCGGCGCGCCGTCAAGCGGTATCGGCGAGCGTTTGCCGCGCGCGACGGCCAGACGCTGGACATTCCCCGCCGAAGCCAAGCGGATCCCGTTGGCGTCACCCAAATGCGGCTGGGACAGACCGCGCGGCGGCAGAAACTGTAGACGATCAAACCTGCAAAACGGCATTAGCAGGATCGGTTTTCTAACGCGGCTCTATCCGGAGCAGTTCTGTACCTCGGATCGGCTGAAGCGGTTCGGTAGCTTCTGCGCGGTTATTCTCAGGAGCCTTTTCATGACACGACTGTTTTTCGCCGTTGCTGCACTGGCCGCGACGCTGGCCGGAAGCGCCCGGGCGCAGCCTGACTCCATCCTCAATGCGTCCTACGATATTTCCCGCGAGCTCTTTTCCAAGGTGAACGACGCCTTCATCGCCAAGTACAAAGAAGCGAATGGGGAGGACATCGCGGTCAAACAGTCCCATGGCGGATCATCGGCGCAGGCCCGCGCTGTGCTGGAAGGGCTGGAAGCGGACGTCGTCACGTTCAATCAGGTCGTCGACATTGATGCATTGGTGAAGGGCGGCCTCGTCTCGGAAGACTGGCAGAAGGACTTCGCCAACAATTCCTCGCCTTACCATTCCTTCCCGGCCTTCCTCGTACGCGAAGGCAATCCCAAGGGCATCAAGGACTGGAGCGATCTCGTCCGCGAGGATGTCCAGGTGATCTTCCCGAACCCCAAGACGTCCGGAAACGCTCGCTACACCTATCTGGCCGCCGTCGCATACGCCGAGGAGGCGTTCCAGAACGATCAGGCCAAAGTGACCGAATTCATCAGCAAGCTTTTCGCCAACGTTCCGGTCTTCGACACCGGCGGCCGCGCGGCGACCACGACCTTTGTACAGCGTGAGATCGGCGACGTCCTGATCACCTTCGAAGCCGAGACCCTTGGAATTGCGCGGGAATACGGCAATGACAAGTTCGATGTGGTGGTCCCCTCCATCAGCCTGCTGGCGGAGTTTCCGGTGGCGATCGTGGACACGGTAGTCGACAGGCGCGGTTCCCGCGATGTCGCGAAAGCGTATCTCGATTTCCTCTATACGCCAGAAGGCCAGCGCATCATTGCCGAGAACGGAAACCGCGTGAACGACGCGACAGTGGCGGCCGAGTTCAAGGACAAGTTCCCAGAGGTGAGGCTCGTCACAGTCGACGACGTCTTCGGCGGCTGGGAGAAAGTGAGGGCCGAACATCTGGTGTCCGGCGCCTTGCTGGACCAGATCTACGGCGCACGCCGATAGAGCCGACATAAAACAGCAAACTGGCGGGATAGCGTCCACCCATTTCGCTTTGCCACTCCCGAAGGAGGAAGTTGCGCCGACGCAACTTCCTCCTTCGTCACTACTAGAGCATGATCCCGAAAAGTGCGTAGCGGTTTTCGGAAAAGATCATGCGGAATCAAAGAGTTAGAGCACGGTCATGACTCCAAGAGAAATCATCGTGCTCTAGGGCGGCAAACGTGAGCCGCGCTATGCGCCAGTGTCCGCGTCGGAGGCCGTGAATTCGCCTCCGGATCGCCAACGGCATCCATCCCGGGACGTGATCTCGAACAGCCGTTCGAGAAAGGCCCAGGCCGGCTCGTCATGCACGAGATGGTGGGAAAGCAGTCCGACCGGTTCGCTGCTTTTGTCAAAGGTGAGATCGAGATGGGCAACGATCTCGCGAACCAGGTCGGCGTGGTCGCGGCAGCCGCGTGTGCCATGCCAATCCATCAGGTCGACATCGGTATTGATCACCCGGAGAAGCGGCGCCCGCTTCGCGGATCCATAGACAGAAAGCGCGGTGAAGCCAATCGAGGGAAGCTCGTGTATCAGGGCGGCGTCGATCCTGTTCCACGGCGGCACGAGCATGGGTATGGCGCGTTCTCCGTGCAGAAGCACAAGCCGGGATAGGCCCCGCGAAAGCTCTCCGAGTACAGCCTCCCGCGGCCGATGCGGGCCAAGCTCCTGTTTCTTTTCGCCGTCGGGAGCATAGTTGCGGTGCGACCATCCGTGGACAGCGACCGTGGCATGCGGCGCCTTGGCGACCCGTCTCGCCAGCAGCTCGCCCGTGAAGGCCGGGATAACCGCAAGTGTAACGGGAACACCGAATTCACCGGTGATTGCGAGCAACCGGTCAAGCGGCTCCGTCGGCTCTACGGCGTCGTCGTCCCTCAGCCAGAACTCCGCCCTCCGGCCAGTTAGGCTCAAGCGGTCAAGCGCGCTCGACAAGGGCTGCCAGGTTTCGTCGACACTCATCGGGCAACCACTTTCGGCAGCAGCGCCGCCAGACGCCTTGCAGCTGCGCTCAGGGAGCGTTCGTCAAGCACAAAGCGCCGCGCCGCCTCGCTCATCGCTCTTTTCTGTCCATGATCCGTCAGGAGACGCGAGACAGCGGCGGCCAGCTCCGCCACGTCGCCCTCAGGGGTCAGCACGCCCGTCCGGCCACTGCACACCACCTCCGGCACACCGGCCGTATGCTGCGCAACCACCGGCAAACCCGCCGCCTGCGCCTCCAGATAAGCCAGACCGTAAGCCTCGCCGCAACCTGGCCACACATAGATGCCGCCTCCCGCAAGGACGGCAGGGACCTCGCCCGGCGCTACCTCACCAAGCCATTCGACGCGCCCCGCCGGCAACCGTGCGAATTCCGCCGCAACCTCGGCACGCGCGGGCCCGTCGCCGACAATCGTCACTATCCACGGCAGATCGACAACGCACTCCAGAGCGCGCGCGAGCATCTTGTAGCTGTCAAGTTTGTCACCCGGACGCATCATCGCGACAGCAACGAGGCGCGCTGGATGGTTTACCGGCAGCGCGGCAAAGGCTGAGGTGTCGATGAAAGGCGGCAACATCGCGAATTCGGCGTCCGGGGCAACCGCTGATAGCCCATCGCGGTCCCGGCGCGTAAAGCATATGTTGAGCGCTGCGCCCTGCACCGCTTCCGCGACCTTCGCCTGCGTTCCCGCCCACGCGCCGCTATTGCGTCGGGGCGAATAGGATGCCTCGGCGGTGACAAAAGGGATGCCGAACGCGCGGGTGAGCCTCGGGCCAATGAAGTCAGGAGCTTTGTAATAGGGGTGATAGCAGAACCAAAGGTCCGGCGTGCCCTCCTCCCTCCAAGCCGCCGACAGCCGTTCGACCTCGGCCGCGGCCGCTTCCTCCAAGGCGGCATAGTGGTCCTGCTCCGGCTGGGAGGAAAAACTCCGCAGTTCCGATGCAGTATCGACGCGATAGCCAGCGTGCCCAAGCGCCTTAATCAGCAGGCGCGCCATCTGCCGGTCGCCCGAGGGTACCGGATGATCTGGCGACTTCATGGGCGCGTAGAAAGCAATCCTCATCAGTCGCGAAGCTTTCGTCCGAAAGACCGCTCAAGTCAATTTCGCGGCGGTAAGGGAGCGGCAAGGGACCGACGATGACGAAACGTGCTAATCCTGCCCTATGCAAACGGCCACAGACGAGACTTTCTTTGGCACGCTGCCAATCTTCGCGGAGTTCGAAGGCGTTGCGGATGTCGGCAACTACAGGCCGCTGCCGGACAGTTGGGCGCTGGCGACCGCCGATATCGTGGGTTCCACGAAAGCAATCGAGGCGGGGCGCTATAAGTCTGTCAACATGGCGGGCGCGAGCGTCATTTCCGCGCTCCTCAATGCGCTGGGTCGGCGGGACCTTCCCTTTGTGTTCGGCGGAGACGGGGCGCTAGTCGCATTTCCAAGCTCGGCTGAGGAGGAAACGCGCGCAGCGCTCGCCGCCGTGCAGGCATGGGTGGCGGATGAGCTGGATTTGACCATGCGCGCTGCGATCGTGCCTATGAAGGACATCCGTGCACAAGGCCTCGATGTTCGCGTTGCACGCTTCCAGGCCTCGGACGAAGTCTTCTACGCGATGTTCGCCGGTGGCGGCGCCAGTTGGGCGGAAAGAGAAATGAAGACGGGACGCTATCGGATCGATCCCGCACCGTCTGGCACGCGGCCCGACCTCGCCGGGCTTTCCTGCCGCTGGAACCCGATCGAGGCCCGCAACGGACAGATCGTGTCGATCATCGCCGTACCGGCTGCCGGCGCAGCCATGGAGAAGTTCAGGCAACTGGTCGCGGATATCGTCGCGCTGGCCGGCGAGCAGGAGCGCGGCGGACATCCGGTGCCAGCGGCCGGTCCAGGGTTCCAGCTATCCGCGCGCGGCATAGGCTACGAGTCCCGCGCCGCCGCCCCGAAAGGGCATCGCCTACGGCCCACCTTTTCGATCTTGACGGAACTCGCGCTTGCCATGTTCTCCGATTTCTCCAACGCGAGGCTCGGGCGATTTAACGCCCGACAATACCGGCGCGACGTTGCCCAGAACTCGGATTTCCGGAAGTTCGACGACGGACTGAAGATGACGATTGATGTCGACCAGAGCGTTTTCCACAAGATCGAAGACCGGCTGATGGAAGCAGAGCGAGCCGGTATCTGCATCTACGGGCTTCATCGTCAGGATTCGGCTTTGATGACGTGCATCGTACCCTCGCCGTTGCAGCGCGATCATATCCACTTCGTCGATGGGGCGGCGGGAGGATATGCCATGGCAGCCGCCAGCCTGAAGGCCAAATCAACGGCCTGATTTTGGGACGATCGCCTGCAACCCGCTTGCGGGATTACATTTTCCGCAATATTCGTAATTTAGCTTTCAAAACAGAAACGTCGCCTCGGTTTTGTAAGAAAAGCAGGCATTTGAGCGCATCGCATTCGACGTTTGACAAGCTTGTTGCGAAGATTTCGGCGCGCGACGCCGGCGCCGGCGTCATCGGACTTGGATATGTGGGACTGCCACTGGCGATTGCCGTCGCGCACAGCGGCTTTCCGGTCTGCGGTTTCGATATCGATCCAGCAAAAGTCGCCTCGTTGAATGATGGCCGTTCCTACATCGAGGCGGTACCGTCGGATGCGCTCGGGACGGAACTCGCCACCGGCCGGTTCCGTGCAACCTCCGATTTCAGCGAACTCGGCGCCTGCGATGTCGTCATCATCTGCGTACCCACCCCGCTGACCAGACATCGCGAACCTGATCTCTCCTTCGTCAGGAACACTGCGCGCGTCGTCGCCGCAAACCTGCGACCGGGCCAGTTGGTGGTGCTGGAGTTCGACAACCTATCCGGGCACCACGGACGGTGTCGTGAAGCTCATCCTTGAAAAGGACGGGCTTAAGTCGGGAAGCGACTTCTTCCTCGGTTTTTCGCCAGAGCGGGAAGACCCGGGAAATCGCAATTTCGAAGTTTCCACCATTCCGAAGGTAGTGGCCGGCGACGGGCCGCAAGCAGCGGCGCTGATGGAAGCATTTTATGGCAGGGTGGTGGAAAAGGTTGTTCCTGTTTCCACCAACGCGACCGCCGAGGCGGTCAAGCTGACCGAGAATATTTTCCGCGCAGTCAACATCGCGCTCGTGAACGAGTTGAAGGTGGTTTACGGCGCGATGGGGATCGACATATGGGAGGTGATCGAGGCCGCAAAGAGCAAACCTTTCGGCTACATGCCGTTCTATCCAGGTCCGGGCCTCGGCGGTCACTGCGTTCCCATCGATCCGTTCTACCTGACGTGGAAGGCCCGGGAGTACGCATTGCCTACCCGCTTTATCGAACTGGCGGGCGAGATCAACTCGGCCATGCCCCGTCATATCGTCGGCAAACTCGCAGAAGCCCTGGACCTGCACATGGGCAAGGCGCTCAGCCGTTCGCGGGTTCTGATCGTTGGCTTAGCCTATAAGAAGAATGTTCCCGATACGCGGGAAAGTCCTTCGCTGCGGCTGATCGAACTCATCGAAGAGCGAGGCGGCAAGGCGGACTTCCACGATCCTCACGTGAACGAGATTCCGGCAACACGCGAGCATATCGCCCTCAAAGGCCGAAAGTCGGTCGACCTCACCGAGACGGCACTTAATGATTTTGACGCCGTGTTGATCGCGACCGATCATGATGCTGTCGACTATACGGCGCTCGCAAAATGGGCGCCGCTGGTCGTCGATACGCGCAATGTGTTCACCCGTCTCGGGCTGAACCATCACGCGCTGGTCAAGGCCTAGGATATCCCATGCGGACGGTGGATATCAGCTACGCCGGACGAACTGTCGCACTGCCGGATTTGCAGGAATACCGGAAATTCTATGGCAAGCTTTCAAGCGGGCAGTGGGAGCCGCGCACATTCGAAACACTGTTGCGAAATATCGACCCTGACACGGTTTATGTGGACATTGGAGCATGGATCGGCGTGACGCCGATGTGGGCTGCCCAGATCGCCAAAGCTGTCGTGGCTGTGGAACCCGACCCAAAATGCGCCGAAGTCCTGAGGGCCCTCGCCTGCGGCGCTACGAACGTCACGGTCCTTGAGGGCGCTCTCTCCCCAGATCCGGAAGTCGTCATAAATGCGGTGGGGGAGTTCGGGAGCTCCGAGACAAGCATCCTCGACATCGGTGATGGTGAACGCGTGACCGCCAGCGGGATTTGCCTCGACGAAATCCTGCGGCATGCAGGAAACTCCCCTGTCTTCGTGAAGATCGACATCGAAGGGTATGAATTCGCGATACGCGACGAGATCGCAAAGCTTCGCAACTACCCTGTTCACGGCATCCAGATCGCCGTGCATCCGCAACTCTACGAAAAAGCCCTCAAGGGGAACCGCATTGTTCGACGGCTGAAAACGGCATGGGCCACCTGGCAATTCGGGCAGTTGTTCCGCGGCTTTCTTCGTGGTCCCAGTTTCGCTAAGTTTGGCAGCCCTGCGCGTTACGTCATTGGGGACGTGCTGTTTCGCCGCAAACCGAAGGGAGCAGAGGTCGTGTTCGAACAATATCCTGCCCTAAAACGCGACCGAAGGCGATCATGACTGCAGAGCACGCCGACATCTCCCAGATACTCATGGACAAGGTCGCCGACTGGCTGACCGACTCCTCGCTGGCCGGCGACGATCTGGAAACGATGGTGCGCGGCTTCTGCGAGCGGGTAGCGGCCGCAGGCGCTCCCCTCGTTCGCGTGCATCTGACGTTTTCGATGCTGCACCCACTTTACGATGCGCTTGGGTTCACCTGGGAGCGCGGACGCGGTATGGAAATAGAAAGCTTCCGCCGAGCGGCGGGCGTTCCGCCGGAGCGGTTCCTGCGAAGTCCCTACTACCACCTGCTCAGCAACAAGCTCGATCATTTGCGCCGGCGCATCGATAGTTCTCGGCCATCCGAGTTTCCAATCTTCGACGACTTGAAGCTTTTGGGCGCGACCGACTACCTGGCATTCGTCCACTCCTTTGGCGGTAATTCCGACCAGGGAATGATGGGATCGTGGACGACCGACAGTGCTATCGGTTTCAGCGAGAGCATGATCGGGGCTTTGCTGCGCCTTCAAAACCATCTCGCGGTCGCAACCAAAATGGCCGTGCTCAACAAGCTCGCCGACAACATGTTGACGACCTATCTCGGCGGCGATGCCGGCAAGCGTGTGTTGAATGGGCAGATCAAACGCGGCGAAGGGGAAACAATTCGCGCAGCGTTGGTGATGGCCGACATGCGAGGCTCGACCAGACTCGCCGAAATAACCGGCCGCGAAGTTTACATCGACACACTAAACCAGTTCTTCGATGCCATCGCCGCACCTTTCAACCGCGCAGGTGGTCAGATCCTCAGCTTTCTGGGCGACGGCTTTCTTGCGGTCTATCCCTGCGAAAGGCATCGGGCACCGTCCGAAATTGCCTGCCGCGCAGCACTTGCAGCGGCCTTCAAGGCCGCCAAAAAGATGGCTGACCTCAATACCCGCCGCAAAGAAGAGGGGCTGAGCGACATCGGCTACGGGGTCGGCCTGCATGTCGGCAATGTGATGTTCGGAAATGTGGGCCTTTCCGACCGCCTTACATTCTCGGCGTTCGGTTCGGCTGTGAATGAGGTGCAGCGGCTCCAGAACCTGACCAAGAAATATCCTCATCGCCTGATCGCCAGCAAGGAGTTCGCAACCTATTGCGGTGGCAGCGGCTGGACGACGATCGGCAAGGAAAAGTTGGCCGGCGTGCGCCAGAAGCTGACGATCCTGTCGCCCGAAATGTCCGACGCTATCGCGGTGGATGACGATACCGGAACCGAGGTCATCTACGATCGCATGTCGGATGCCGAGAGAGTGATGCTGCTCCACCGTGACGCCGGAAAGTCTCAGCAACCTGTCCCGGATCAAAGGAAGCTCCAATGAAGAGACCAGGCATCCAAACGGCGGGCCTGGCGGCTGTAATTTGCACATGCTGTCAGGTAGCGACCAGCTACGGCGGGCAGGTGCTTAAGGATGGTTTCGACGGGCCGGATTTTTCGGAAGCCGGCGGCCTCTACTACAGGGATAATTTCGAGCAGAGCGCCGGCACGATAGAGTTCCAGACGGCGGTCGCGCGCAATGGCGGCGCACTCAAGCTCAGCGTGAAGCCTCATTGTTCGCCGCAGAACGATTCCTGCAGCGAACGCGCCGAAATCTGGGAAAAGACCAGGCTCCGTGTGCCTTACAACGAAGGCGTCTGGTACGGCTTTGCGGTCAAGTTTGCCGATCCAGTTCCGCGTGACGATCACCGATACCTCATTGCGCAATGGAAACGCGAGATAGGTCCTGGCGCAGAAGGCGACTTCAGTCCCTTTCTCGCGCTGCGCTTGCAGCAGGGAAAACTCTTCGCAACGGTGGAGACCAACTATCTGCCGCCGGCCGACGGAAACAGCAAAAGCGGGGCGTCTGGCTGTAGAGGAACTCCGGTCTGGCTTCGTCCGGAAACAAACCAAATGCGTGCGCTGGTGGCCACGGACGAAACCTGGACATCGGCCGATAACGACCTCTTTCACGCGTGCACGAACGCAATCACCGTCACGGAGCACGGCAACAAGCTGCCTGCGCCCGATTCCGGCTGGATCGATTTTGCAGTGTATACGAAACCCGGACCGGACGGTTCGGGCCGCATAGAGCTCTTCGCGAACGGTAAGCCGATCGTGACCGTCAAGGGCCACATCGGACACGCGGACAAAGGATTGGGCAAGAACCAGTATTTCAAATTTGGTCCCTATCGGGCAGCACACTCGACCGATTGGACCCTCTACTATGACGACTTTCGACGATCGCCCCGTTGCGCTGATGTTCTGACCAACAGTCCGTGCCCCCTGCCCTAGTGCATGATCCCGAAAAGTGCGTCGCGGTTTTCGGAAAAGATCATGCGAAATCAAAGAATTAGAGCGCGGCGTCGACTTCGATTGAAATCATCGCGCCCTAGCGGCCCGTCTGCAATTTCTAATGTAGTGGAACTGAACATAGTCTAGGCAGGCAACGGACGGTGCGATAGTGTCGTCCCGTAGGGCAGAGCTCAATTGAAGCTCCAAGCCAGATTGGGGGGCAAAGAAGAAATGGACTTGGGCGCCGATCTACTGCGCATCGAAGATTTGAGCATCTCCTTTGCCATTATCGGTGGCCCGATTCACGCTGTCAGGCGCGCAAACCTGCGCGTGCTGCCAGGCAAAGTGACGGCATTGGTAGGCGAATCCGGCTCCGGCAAGTCGGTGATCAGCCAGGCCGTGATGGGAATATTGCCGAAATCCGCGCATGTGAGCGGCCATATCCTGTTTTCGGATCCCGAGTATCCTGGCCATACCTCCGACATCCTGCAAATGCCGCGCAATGGACCCGAAATACGGGCGCTTCGCGGGAGCCGTATCGGCAAGATCTTTCAGGAACCCATGACCTCGTTGTCACCGCTCCACACGATCGGCAACCAGGTTGCCGAAGTCCTGCAGATACATAGCGATGTGCCAGCTTCCGAACGCAGGGAACGCACCGAGGACATGCTGGGGCTTGTCGGCTTCCGGAATTCCCACCGGGCCTACGACATGTATCCGTTCGAACTGTCCGGCGGGTTGCGTCAGCGCGCCATGATTGCGATGGCCCTAATATGCCATCCCGCGCTGCTGATAGCCGACGAGCCGACGACGGCGCTCGACGTAACGATCCAGGCGCAGATCCTGCAGTTGCTGCGCGACCTTCAAACCAAACTCAACATGGCCATGTTGCTGATCACCCACGACCTCGGTGTCGTCGCTAATGTCGCGGACGAAGTCGTCGTGATCTATCACGGCGAGATCATGGAAGCAGGCCCCGTCGACGCCATCTTCCGCAGGCCGAGCCACCCCTACCTCAAAGGCCTGATGGCCGCAGTTCCACACTTCGACATGAAGCCGGGCGAGAGATTAAAGGCGCTGCGGGAAGTGCCCGTGGACGTAGAAGACCTTTTAGGAAAACAGCGCGCCCCGCAACAAGGGCCTGACATTCTCCTCTCCGTCAGGAATCTGACCAAATCCTTCTCGACGAGGAAGTCGCGCTGGTTCGGCAAGTCACATCAAGTCGAAGTTCGCGCCGTCGACGATGTGAGTTTCGACATCAAGCGCGGCGAGTGTCTGGGGCTCGTTGGTGAAAGCGGATGTGGAAAGACGACCGTCAGCAAGATCCTCATGCGAGCGCTGACCCCGGAGCGTGGGTCGGTCGTATTCAACGGCAGCAACGGTCCAATCGACGTGCTTGCGGCCGAAGGCGCCGAACTGCGTACGCTTCGCGCAAAAATACAGATGGTGTTCCAGGATCCGGTTTCTTCGCTGTCACCGCGAATGACCGTGCAGAACATCCTGAGCGAGCCGCTGGAGATTTATGGGCGCGGCGATTCCCGGACCCGCCTGGAAACCGTCAAGTCCCTGATGCGGGCAATCGGATTGGACCCACGTTTCATCGGCCGTTACCCGCACAGCTTTTCGGGTGGACAGCGCCAGCGCATCGGCATTGCGCGCGCCTTGGCGCTGGGTCCCGACCTCGTGATTTGCGACGAACCGGTGTCGGCGCTCGATGTATCTGTTCAGGCCCAAATCCTGAACCTGCTCAAGGACCTGCAGAAAGAGTTAGGCCTGACTTACCTTTTTATTTCCCACAATCTCGCGGTGGTCGACTACATGGCCGACCGCATCGCGGTCATGTGCGGAGGACGCATCGTCGAACTTGCGCCCCGCGAGATTCTCCTTCGCAAGCCCATTCATCCTTACACGCGATCGCTGCTTGCAGCGGTTCCGTTTCCGGACCTCGACCGGCCGTTGGATTTCAAGACGCTTCAGTTGAGCGGGGCGTCCGACACAAAGGCCTGGGGACGGCAGTTTCGCGATGACGGAGAAGAAAACGTGCTGGCGCCGGCTGACCTTGGCAGCGGTCATTTCGTACTTGCCCGGCGTACGGCCGATGTCCGGGAGTTACGCCCATGATGAACCGCCGAACGGCCCTTGGCGCCATTGCATCCGCCCTTGTGCCGGGGACACTACGCGCCGCCGATCTGGAGCCCGAATTTCTCCGATCTCTCCTTGAAGCCAAGAGCCTGCCCGAACTTGTCCACCGTCTGCCGCTCACTCCGCGCGTCGTCAACGTCGCCGCGATGGGCAGGCAGCCTGGCCGCCACGGCGGTGTGGTGCGTAGCCTCATCGGCAGCCAGAAAGATATCCGTCTGATGACCATCTACGGATATGCCCGGCTGGTCGGCTTTGATGAAAAGCTCAACTTTCAGCCGGATATCCTCGAAAGCTTCGAAGCCGTCGAGGACCGGATCTTCACTTTCCGCATCCGCGAAGGGCACAAGTGGTCCGATGGGAGCCTGCTGACGCCTGACGATTTCCGATACTGCTGGGAGGACGTCTGGCTCAACAAAGACCTCACGCCGAGCGGACCGGCGGCCGCCCTGCTCGTCGACGGCAAGCCGCCGTTGTTCGAGATTGTCGACGACCGAACGGTTCGTTATTCCTGGGAAGCGCCGAACCCGGATTTCCTGCCCAGTCTCGCGGCCCCTCAGTCCTTGAGCATGGTTGTTCCGGCCGCATATCTCAAACAATTCCACAAGACGCACCAGGAGCCATCCAAGCTTGAAGAGCTGATGAAGAAAAACAAGGCCAAGAAGTGGACCGCTCTCCACATTCGCATGGCCCGTCAATACCGGCCCGAGAATCCTGAGCTGCCGACGCTTGACCCTTGGAAGAACACGACACAGCCGCCGGCCGAGCAGTTTGTGTTCGACCGCAACCCCTTCTTCCACAGGGTTGATGAGAACGGGCTGCAACTGCCTTACATCGATCAGTTCGTCCTGAACGTCAGCTCATCCTCGATCATTCCGGCGAAGACTGGGTCCGGCGAAAGCGATCTCCAGGCTGTTGGCCTCAGCTTCACGGACTATGCGTTCCTCAAAGACGGGGAGAAACGCTATCCGGTGAGGGTCAGTCTGTGGAAAAAGACGCAGGGGTCGGCGCTTGCCCTGCTTCCGAACCTCAACACGGCCGACGACGTGTGGCGGCCGCTGCTCCGTGATGTCCGCGTCCGACGGGCTCTTTCGCTCGCGATCAATCGGGAGGAAATTAACAAGGCCGTGTTCTACGGCCTTGCCAGGGAGAGCGCGGACACTGTCCTGCCCGAGAGCCCGCTTTTCCGCCAGGAATTCGCCAAAGCTTGGGCCTCTCATGACCCGGCACAAGCCAATGCGCTGCTCGACGAAGCGGGTCTCAATGTACGCGACGACGATGGCATACGGGTTCTGCCGGACGGCCGCTCGGCACAGATTGTCGTCGAAACCGCAGGCGAAAGCACAATCGAAACCGACGCCCTCGAATTGGTGACCGACCACTGGCGCGACGTTGGCGTCGCCTTGTTTATCCGCACTTCTCAACGCGATGTATTTCGCAGCCGCGCGATGGGCGGGCAGATCATGATGTCGATGTGGTCGGGCATCGACAATGGCGTTCCGACGGCGAACATGAACCCCGGTCAATTGGCGCCGACCGCCGACGACCAGCTGCAATGGCCGCTCTGGGGCGCCTATTACGTATCTCATGGCAAGATGGGCACAGCACCGGATCTTCCCGAAGCAGCCCAACTGATTTCGCTTCTCAAGCGCTGGCGACAGTCGGCCGAACTACCCGAGCGGACCGAAGCGTGGCTTGCCATGCTCGCGCTCTACACAGACCAGGTCTTTTCGATCGGCATCGTCAACGCCACGTTGCAGCCGATCCTGTCCTCCACACGGCTGCGGAACGTGCCTAACGGACAGCTTTGGGGCTTCGACCCGACCTCCTATTTCGGCATTTACATGCCGGACACGTTCTGGCAGGCGGGAGATACCTGAGCGTGCTGCGATACATCATCTGGCGCATCGCCGTAATGATCCCGACGCTGCTGATTATTTCGGCATTGGTGTTCACGATCATCGAATTGCCGCCGGGAGACTATTTCGAAAGCTTTGCCGCTGAAATGCGGGCGCAGGGCGAAGGGGTCGACCTGGATCAGCTCGAAGCACTCCGCGCCGAGTATGGTTTCGATAAGCCGCCGATCGTGCGCTACTTTTATTGGGTCGTCGGCATGCTCCACGGCGACTTCGGATACTCGTTCGAATACCAGCTGCCGGTCAGCGAGGTCATCGGCGACAGAATGTGGCTGACGGTTCTGGTGTCGTTCGTGACCATTTTAGTGACATGGATCATCGCCTTTCCCATCGGGATGTATTCGGCGACCCACCAGTACAGCTGGGGCGACTACGGACTGACCTTCCTCGGCCTTTTGGGCATCGCGATCCCGAATTTCATGCTGGCGCTGATCCTGATGTACTTCGCCAATCTCTGGTTCGGAACCTCTATCGGACATCTGATGGACCAGAAATTCCTTGGCGAGCCGATGAGCTGGGCCAAAGCAAAATCGATCCTGGAGCACCTCTGGATCCCGGTCTTCATCATTGGAACTGCGGGCACGGCAAGCATGATCCGCCGCCTGCGCGCCAATCTGCTGGACGAGCTGCAGAAACAATATGTCATGACAGCACGCGCCAAAGGCCTCCACCCTTTCAGAACGCTGGTGAAGTATCCGCTCCGAATGGCGCTCAACTTCTTCATGTCGGATATCGGCTCGATCCTGCCTGCCATCATCTCCGGTGCGGAAATCACGGCCATCGTCCTTTCACTTGAAACGACGGGGCCGATGCTGATCAAGGCGCTGCAGAGCCAGGACATGTATCTGGCCGGTTCGTTCCTGATGTTTCTGGCGTTCCTGACGGTCATCGGCGTGCTGATCTCGGATCTGGCGCTGGCGCTTCTCGATCCACGAATCCGGCTGCAGGGCGGCAGCACCAAATGAACACGCCGCTCCCTCTTCCTGGCGCACCACTCCAGCACTACGTCTCGACCGCTCCGTTCGACCCGCAATCGGTCGAAGCGATGACCGAGGAGCAATCCCGCGTCTATCAGGCATCGCAGTTGCGGCTCATGTGGTGGAAGTTCAAGCGGCACAGGATTGCTGTGGCTTCGGGCATATTCCTGGCGGTTCTCTACTTCTCTATCCTGATCAGCGAGTTCCTTGCGCCTTACAATCTCCACACAAGGAACATGGACTTCATCTTCTCGCCTCCGCAGCGTGTGCATTTGTTCCATGACGGGAAGTTTGTCGGTCCGTTTGTTTACGGTCGTACCATGATACTCGACATGGACACGCTGAAGCGCGAATACACCGCCGACCGCAATAACGTTCAGCCGCTGCGCTTCCTCTGCCGGGGCGATGACTACAAATTCTGGGGGCTTGTGCGGGGCAATCTACACCTTGTGTGTCCGGCCGTCGGAGGCCAGATGTTCCTCCTCGGCACGGACCGGCTTGGTCGGGACGTCCTGTCACGCATCATCTACGGGGCCCGCATCTCCCTAACCATCGGACTTGTCGGCGTCGCCGTCAGCTTCCTGCTGGGCATCATCATCGGCGGGCTGGCTGGCTATCATGGCGGCGTGTTCGACCTCATCGTGCAGCGGGTGATCGAGGTTCTCCAGTCCATTCCAAGCATTCCGCTCTGGATGGCTCTGGCCGCAATCATGCCAGTGACATGGAGCCCGATACTGATCTACTTCGGTATAACGATCATCCTCGGCTTGCTCGACTGGACCGGCCTTGCGCGCGCCGTCCGCTCGAAGCTTCTCGCGCTGCGGGAGGAGGACTATGTGCTAGCGGCGCAACTCATGGGGGCCAGAAGCAGCCGCATTATCGGACGGCACCTCATTCCCGGGTTCATGTCCCATCTCATCGCCACCGCGACAATATCGATCCCCGGCATGATCCTGGGCGAGACGGCGCTAAGCTTTCTCGGTCTCGGTCTCAGGCCGCCCATTACGAGTTGGGGCATCCTGCTCACCGAAGCGCGCAGCGTGAGCGTGATCGCGTTCTATCCCTGGCTGCTGTTTCCGATGATCCCGGTGATCCTCGTCATCCTCGCCTTCAACTTCCTCGGCGACGGGCTGCGCGACGCGGCTGATCCCTATAAGTAGGGTCAGAACCGCACGGTCGACGATCGAACCCCAAAGACTGACCCCGAATAGCCCTATGCGTGCGAAGCGGCTTCCCTGGCAAAATCGTTCGCGCGCACCGAATCGCCCCGCCCGACGGCGTAGTAGAGAAGTCCGTGCTGGCGCAGCTGCGACGGCTCGTAGAGATTGCGTCCATCCACGATCACCGGGCTGCGCAGGTTTGCTTTCAGCCAGGCAAAATCGGCGACCCTGAACTGTTTCCATTCCGTGCAGATCGCCAAGGCGTCAGCGCCTTCGGCTGCCTCCTGCGGGTTCGATGCCAATATAAGATCTCGCCGGTCGCCATAGACCCGGCGAGCCTCCTTCATTGCCTCGGGATCGAAGGCCCGAACCGTCGCCCCGGCGCTCCACAGCGCCTCCATAAGCACCCGGCTCGGCGCTTCCCGCATGTCGTCCGTGTTTGGCTTGAACGCCAGTCCCCAAAGCGCAATGGTCCTGCCCTGCAGGTCGCCGTCGAAAGCCTGCGACAGCTTCTGGAAAAGAACGTTCTTCTGCGTATTGTTGACGCATTCGACCGCTTCCAGCAGATCGGGGCTGAGACCGGCCCGTCGCGCCGCATTGGCGAGCGCGCGAACGTCCTTGGGAAAGCACGATCCGCCGTAGCCGCACCCCGGATAGATGAACTGGTAGCCGATCCGCGGGTCTGAGCCGATCCCCTGACGCACTTCCTCAATGTCGGCGCCGAGCCTTTCCGCGATATTGGCCATCTCGTTCATGAAGCTGATCTTCGTGGCCAGCATCGCATTGGCGGCATATTTTGTGAGTTCCGCCGAGCGAACATCCATGCTGATCATCTTGTCGTGATTGCGATTATAGGGCGCATAGCAATCATGGAGTGTTTTCAGGACGGTTTCGGACCCGGTGCCGATGATGATCCGCGCGGGTTTCATGAAATCCTCGACCGCGCTGCCTTCCTTCAGGAATTCCGGATTGGAGCAGACATCGAACGGATGCCCCGCCCCGCGTCTCTTCATTGCTTCAGCTATCGCAGCGCGAACCCGGTCGGCGGTGCCAACCGGGACCGTCGATTTACCCACGACGATCTTGTAGCCGTCGATGTGATCGCCGATCGTCCTTGCGACATCGAGAACATTGCGGAGATCGGCTGAGCCGTCGCCATTCGGTGGTGTACCGACAGCAATGAAAATCAGATCGGCAAATCGAACGCCAGCGGCAGCATCGGTTGAGAACGTCAACCTTCCTGCACCAGAATTGCGGGCAACGAGTTCCCGCAGGCCAGGTTCAAAGATCGGCATCTCCCCCCGCCGCAGCGTGTCGATCCTGTCGCGGTTGATATCGACACAGAGCACTTCGTGGCCGACATCCGCGAAGCAGGCCGCGGTGACCAGCCCGACATAGCCCGTTCCAAAAATCGTTAGTTTCATGGAAGCGTCCTTACAAGCAGCGAAACAGCTGCGCGTGGCTCTTGGCAATTATTGAAATGTCGTCGTACGGTCCTGTCCGTCGTTCTAGATATATGCGTAGCAGCTAATTTTGATATATGCCCCGTAGCTAATTTTCTACCTGGCATGGCAGCGCCGAACTCAGGACTGGCGGAACAAAGGGGCGGCGATGGAGGGGACGATAAAAATTCTACTGACGGGGGCCGCCGGCTTCGTCGGCTATCATGCCGCCGATCGCTTTCTTGCTCGCGGGGACCTGGTGCTCGGGGTCGACAGCCTGAACGACTACTACCCCATCGGCCTGAAGCAGGATCGCCTGGCCCAGCTTCTCAAGCATGAGAACTTTCGCTTCAGGCAGCTCGATATCGTCCGGCCGAAGAGCATCGAAGAGCTCGCGGAGAGTGCCTCCGATGCGGATGTGATCGTGCATTTCGCCGCGCAAGCCGGCGTTCGCTATTCCGTCAGCAATCCGTTTGCCTATGTCGACGCCAATGTTGCCGGTCAGGTCGCGATTTTCGAACTGGCGGCCAAACTCCCGAAGCGGCCGCCGGTCGTCTATGCCAGTTCATCGTCGGTATACGGAATCAGTGAAACGGTACCTCTTTGCGAAGACGCCCGCGCCGACAGGCCGGTCTCCGTTTATGCCGCCACGAAGCGGGCGGGCGAATTGCTGGCGCACGCTTATGGCGACCTCCACAAAATTCGCTCTACCGGACTGCGTCTTTTCACCGTCTATGGCCGTTACGGCCGCCCCGACATGGCACCCTGGCTGTTCACCGCGAATATCCTGAAAGGCAAGCCAATCGCCGTCTTCAACCACGGAGAAATGCTGCGCGACTTCACACATGTCAGCGATATTGTTGATGGTGTCGTATCAGCCACCGACAGAATTCTCGCGAATCCGGAAGGCACAGAGGCGATCTACAATCTCGGCAACAGTTCGCCGGTGAGGCTCTTCGATTTCATCGCGGCAATCGAAAAGGCTACTGGACGTAAGGCGATCATGCAAAAGCAACCGAAGCCCTCCGGTGATGTGTTTCGGACATTTGCGGATATCTCGCTTGCCGAACGGGACCTCGCCTTCAAACCGAAGGTCCAATTAGAAGAAGGCATCGCCGACTTTGTGGATTGGTTCAGGCACTATGCCGGTTTGGAAGATCGGGATCGCACGGATCGATGAGCCGCCTGGACAGCTTCATCCGCCGGCTTACCGCCCAGCGTGACGTCCTCAACCACATCTTGCCGGATGTGGCGGCCATGGAAGGTCCCGTCGTCGAGTTGGGGCTTGGCAACGGCCGAACTTATGACCATCTGCGAGAGCACCTGCCGGGGCGGCGCATAATCGCCTTCGACCGCGCGCTCGCGGCGTATGGCAGTTCGACACCCGCCTCCGGAGACCTCATTGTCGGAGATATCCGTGAGACTGCCGTTGCCTTTGAGGGGATCGGCGCTGCCCTCATTCATGCCGATATCGGCACTGGTTACGTCGATCGTGATGCAGTCACACTGACCTGGCTTCCTGAGTTGACCGCAAACCTCCTGCGGACCGGCGGTATCGCCGCCAGCGGCCTGCCCCTTGTCCATCCCCAACTGGAGCCCCTTCCCGTTCCGCGTTCAGTTCCGGAAGGGCGCTACTTCCTCTATCGCCGGATGTGATCGGGCTCGTGTCGGCGGCGGCACCCTGCAACGGCGGCACTCAAGGGATCATGTAGACCGGGATTTCCCGCTCGATCCCACGCAGCGAAGCCTCGTGCGAAAGTGGGGTGAGTTCTCTCGACTGAAGCAGATCGGCCGCTTTGATGTCATCGACCACGGCGCCCGTCACGAAGATAGCCTGCGAGGTGGCAAGACCCTGGACCCGTGAAGCGATGTTGACGGTCTGTCCGAAATAATCCTGCCGCTCATTCATCGTCACGGCGATGCAGGGTCCGGCATGAACGCCGATCTTGAGGACAAGATCGGCCCTTCCGCTCTTCTCGTTGAGTGTGCGCATGGCTTCGCGCATCCGCAACGCCGCCGCAAGCGCCCTATCCGGCGTCGGGAATGTCGCCATGACGGCGTCGCCGATGGTCTTGACCACCGCTCCAGCCTCGCCCGCCACGATTTCGTGCAGTACCTGGAAGTGTTCACGCACCATGTCGAACGCAACGAGATCGCCCACACGTTCGTAAAGCTCGGTCGACGCGCGCAAATCCGTGAAGAGAAAGGTCAGGCTCGTGATCTTCAGGCGCTGATCGACATCGAGCGTGTCCGTTCGGTAAAGATCGCGGAACGTCTGGTTGGTAAGCAGCCGCTTAGCGGTGAGGAACGGCCTGCGCTGGCCAAGCAGTTCGTGAAGCACATCACCCGCAATGCAGACCGTGGGGAGAGCGCGGGTGTCGGTCCTGTTTTCCAGCGTAATGCGCAGCGGGCCAGGATGCATTTCCAGTGTCTGGCTGTGAGTATGCTCATGGTCGAACGCAATCGACAGGCTTTGTCGCTCGCGCGTCGGCTCGCCTTTCACATCAATGAACTGCGCGGAATGCGTGACGGGTTCGAAGATGATGATGAATTCCTGTGGGAGCTGAATTCGAAAGGATGGCTCTCTCGCCGGGCGGCAACTCAACGCTCTCGATCACGAAACGATCGATCGTTTCGTCGTAGCCTTCTTCCGGCAGCTCGACGCCCGATCCCCAGTACATTTGACGAAGATATTCGGCCACGGGCAATTCGTCCGGGCTGTGCCCCGCGATCTTGCGCACGCGCGGGCTAACCGTAAACGTTACCTCGACCATTTCATCGAGCGTCGGTTCATAGCCTTCCGCGCACAGCGCGCAGACATACTCTTCCTTCTGCACAGTCTTCAGCGTGGCGTTGGTTTCAAGTACGCCACCACAACCCGGGCAGAGCACATTCCATGAAATGTCGAACATGCCGATGCGAGCTGCGTGGAGGAAGGTGGCGATGACGCGTTCTTCGTCGAGGCCGTTCCTTGCCGCGAAGGCAAGGGCATTGATTCTGCAAAGGTTGCGGTCGGCCCCCTCTGCGACAAGCCGCTCGATCGCATCGACGACCGCCGGCTCAGCGTCCGTTGTCTCTCTCAGAAACCGGAATTGATCCTGTGCGTCGCTCATCGCACGTTCTCCGGATGGTGAACCTTGAGGCCAGCTGTGATGCCGCACCCAGCGCGGCTGCCAATCGATGTTACAACGGCTCTGCTCGACGTGTCACCCTATGCGGGCGGCCAGGGGTGTCACGATGGATGAAGTCTGCGTGAGGCTGGAAGAACCCGGACCGCAGAAGGCCCGCGCCAGGCGTGGCGCGGGCCTTTTGCTAAGATAGCGTGATCGACGCTATTGCATGATCAAGCGTTGTTGGTCGCGCTTTTCTGTATAGGTCGCCTTGTCGAAGGCAGCCGTAGCATCAAGCTGCTCCTTGGTGAAGTTGGTGTAGAGGTATTTGTTGCCGCTGCTGTCGATCATGAAGGCAAGATTATCCATGCCGACGGCAACTTCCTTTTCGCCGACGCCGAGGAACCCGCCGACGTCGATGATTACGGAGTCAACCTTACCATCCGTCGTCAGCATGACATCGCCGATCTCGCCGATATTTTCGTCATTGGCTCCATAGACCGTGGTGCCGACCAGTGCTTCCGAACCGATTTCCGCAGCGGGAAGTTCCTTAAGCTGCGATTTGTCGACCGCCGCAGTCTTCGTTTCGTCGGTTGGCGCGACAGCGGGAGCGTCAGCCGTCGCTGGCTGATCCGAAGCCGCCGGAGCCTCGGCCGCCGGCTGTTCGGTCGTAGCCGGGGCTTCGGCCGTGGCCGGCTGGTCCGGCGTGGCTGGAGCTTCAGCCGTCGAAGGAGCGGTTGGAGCCGGAGCCATCGTATCGGTTGCTGTCGTAGCTGGAAGCTGCGGGTCGTAAGGTTTGCGGTCGAATGCCGGAAGCGCGTTAAGCTCATCCTTCGTTCCGGCCACCACGATCCAACGGTCGCCGTCCTTTTCGGCCCACTCGATCTTGTCAAATTCCATCGCTACGTTTTTTTCGCCAATGCCGAGGAAGCCGCCGACGCCGATGATGATGGATTCGACGTCGCCTTCCTTGCCTATGACGAGATCGTTCACATCGCCGATGTTTTCGGCGTCATCGCCCGCTCCGTTGTAGACCGTCTCGCCGATCAGATTTGTAGCAAGATGACCTTCGGCCGGAACAACCGCAGGCGCGGTTTGCTCGGGGGCCGGAGCAACAGGCTCGGCTGGAGCCGGCTGCGTCTGGGCGAACGCGCCCGAGGCGAGCAGCGTCGCTACTGCAGTAGTAGCCAAGAGATTGCGGATCATCTACCTTCTCCTTGTGCATGGATTTCGGTGCACTGCCGCGCCCGAACGAACCGTCGCAGGGAGATCGGGTGCGGCTTCCACAATTTCACAACGCCGCGCACGGTTTCTGGTTCCGAAACTTCGGCCCCGCTATTTTCGCACACGACCAAGCCGCGCAACCGTTTTTGTTGGCTTTTCAATGTATTAGCCATTTGTTCGCGGTTGCGAATTCATGGGGCAAATTTTTTCTGCAGCGGCAGCAATGGATGGTCAGCCGGTCGGACGCGGCGCGATCTGATCTGTCTGTTCCGGCTGGCCGGGATTTTGTGGATCGGTCGCCTCGCCGTAAAACTCGGCAACGGCCCGTGCGCCGGCAGCGAGCACCAGCGCGGCAACCAGAACGACCAGGACTTGTGTGCCCCAGTGTCCCTGCTGCGCTCTGTCGTTTGAAAATGTCCTGAATGACTTCTCTCCCGCGACATCGCGAATCCGATCCCACGGACAAATGCGCTCGAACTGTCATGGTTCCGTAGCTCTGGGCAAGTGCGTCAGTGGCCTACTGCGCGCCGGGATCCTTGTCGTCGGGTTTCCGATTCTCGAGGTAGATGGCATAGGCAGCGATCGCCAGAGCAGGTGCGAGAAGCGCGGCCAAGCTACCTTTGCTGCGCAGCAGCATCGGCAAAACAGTCAGGGCTGCCGCGGTACCGATCGCCTTCAATTCAGTGGGACGTTTGCTGGCGATCGATCTCGCCCGAGCCCGTGACGCTATTCGGTGTATGACCAGGATCAATATGGCCAACAGAAAAAACCCGGCTGCGAAGGCAAGCGCTGTATTGATCGCGCCATAGCGATCCGCCGCAGCCACAAACCCAGCGCCGACGAGGAATCCGAGGCCGGTCAGAGCAGCGACCGCGGCCACCAAATATGCAATCGCCGCCCGGCGGACCTGCCGGGCAGTATAAACGGCTTCACCTGAAGCGAAAGCAGCAAGCAACGTTGCGAGCATGCGATGGCCGCCGACTTTAACGTCGTGTCATCAAGGCAAGCAGGAAGCCGATGCCGGCCGCCACGGCGAGCGCCGTTACCGGCTTCTCCCGCACGGTTGTCAACACCTGCTGTTCTATGTCCTTTGCGTTGGCCCGGATCGTTTCGAGCGCCGCCTCCCCTTGCAGGCGAAGCTGGTCGGCCCCTTCGGTGGCCGCACGGCGGGCTGCGCTATAAGAATGCTCGCCGGTCGCAGTCATCTGCTTGGCAAGCTTGGCGATATCGTCTCTCAACTGTTGAATATCCGTCTCGAGATCCCGCGTCGACACGCGACCGCCATTTTCGGATTTCTCGGATCTGCTCGCTGCTGTGGCCATGGTAGACTTCCCCTTGCAGTTGTCGCTCTCAACGTCCGAGTTCGATACCTTGTTCCGACCGACGCGGCACCGCGGAAATTCCTGGCGTGGTCAGAACTCCACAGATCCAGACTCACATGGGATGCGAATGTCAAATTCGTTCCACTAGCTATACTAGCGGCCTGCGGCCTTCCGGCAAACCTTCCCACCGTGCAAGCGCCAACAAGCCTTCGAAATCAAGAGCTTCGCAGCTTCGGTCCCATCTGACAAGCTTGCGATCGACAAGCTTGCGGATGGTCTTGTTGGTGTGGACCAGCGAGAGGCCCAACGTATCGGCAACATGTTGTTGCGTTATTGGGATCCTGAGCGGTTTTTCTGTGTCTAGACCCAGGGAAACGGCGCGCGCGCACAGCAAAGCTATCAGATAAGACACCCTCTCCAGCGCGGTTCGCTGTCCGACACTCAACAGGTTTTCGTCCAGCATCTGCTCTTCGCGCGACGCGATCCACGTGATGTCGTAGGCCAGCCCCGGATGACACCTGTAAAGTTCCGGCAGTTGGTCCCGTTCGAAAACGCACAGCCGCATGGGCGAAAGAGCCTCAATGGAGTGTTGCATCTCGCCCATCAGGGTTCCCTGCAGACCGATCATGTCGCCGGGCATGGCATAGTTCAGGATTTGCCGGCGACCGTCCGGCAAAAGCTTGTAGCGGAATCCCCATCCGGTCAGCACGGTGAAAAGGTGTGTGCTGCGCGATCCTTCGGTGAGGATCGTCGCACCCTTTTCGACGGTCAGCTCGCCTTTTTTGAACCTTTTGACGAACTCGAGCTCCTGATCTTCGAACGCACGAAAAATCTCCAGCTTCCTTAGCGGGCAGCGTTCGCAAGGAAAGCGTTCCGTTGTCACTCCTTCGCTCGTCACGGCTTGTTTCCTTGCTGCTTAGGCCTGCTGGCGCTTAACCGGCTACGGTCCACGAATGGCGGGCAAGCGTTTCGTGTCTTTTTTAAATGACAGAGGCCGCAATGTAGGTTCATTTAGCATAGATACCCGACAGGAGCCTCCTTGTTGTCAAAGTCACTTACGGGCCTTCGAGTTCTCATCCTCGAAGACGAGTTCCTTATCGCGATGGACGTCGAACAGCTCTGCCGCGACAGCGGGGCGGAAGATGTCGCGATCGTGCGCGACCTCGACGAATTCGACGGATCCGCTTTGGCCTTTGATGTCGCAATTCTGGATCTGATGTTGAACAACGTCTCCACGCTCGACTTCGCCAAGCGTCTTTTCGAAAGCGGCATACCCTTCGTTTTTGCTTCAGGCCATAGCGACCTCGACGAGCTTGCCGCCAGGTTTCCTGGTGTCGCGGTAGTCAGGAAGCCCTATGGCGGAGAGGAGCTGGTCGGCGCCGTTGCGACTGCAGCGAACGGCGATGCTAGGCGGCGGGAGATGAACCCATGATCTGGGTGGCAATGGCATCGGGGCCGAAATCGGATTCGCCGGAAATCTTCAGGATTTCCTGAAGCCTCGTTCTGGCGCGGCTCACCCGGCTCTTGATGGTGCCGACCGCACAATTGCAGATCTCAGCCGCTTCTTCGTAGGAAAAACCGGACGCTCCGATCAGGATGATGGCTTCGCGCTGATCCTCCGGCAGGAGTTCGAGCGCCGCGCGAAAATCCTCGAGGTCGAGCAGCCCATGCTGGCTGGGGTGAATGGCAAGCCGCCCCGTCATGATGCCGTCGCTGTCCTGCACTTCCCGGCCGCGCTTGCGCATTTGCGAATAGAACTCGTTGCGCAGTATGGTAAAGAGCCACGCCTTGAGATTGGTGCCGGGCTGGAAACTCGTCTGTTTGTCCCACGCCTTCACCAGCGTTTCCTGCACGAGATCGTCAGCCTTGTCTGCATTTTGCGCAAGCGACACGGCGAACGCGCGCAGGCTGGGGATCGCCCCGAGAAGATCGTCCTTGAACCCGGTAGAAGCGGACATGCCAGGGTCAGTCCTTTTCTTTGCCGGTGGCCGCTTTTTCAAGCTCACCTAAAAGCAGCGCGAACCGTTCCGGCACTTCATCCGATACCAGTTCATCATAGTATTGCTTCAGCCTGCGACCGATCTCGGTGTTCGCACCCAATAGGTCCGAAGTCCCGTCCCGCCCGGCCCTGACGGCGCCTGGCGCCCCTTGGTGGTCCTTTGTCATTCTATGCATAACCCCCGACAAACTCCCGATCCCGCGCCACACAATCTACCCAAGCCGCTGTCCGGGCTACCATTTTAACGCCCAACTCGACTTCAAACGCTGCACTGCAAAATTCGTTCCGCTGAAATGGAACTTTTTATCAATGCCTTCGTTTATGCGCTATTCGCCCGCATCATGCGTCCTTTGAGGGAGACGTCTATCCATGAGCTTGTCCGCCACCATTGCACCGCATCTGCCTTTCCTGCGGCGGTACGCCCGCGCCGTGTCCGGGTCACAAGCGAGCGGAGACGCGCTCGTGGCAGCGATGCTCGAGGCCATCATCGAGGATGTAAGCATATTTCCGCAGGCCACCAACGAACGTATCGCGCTGTACAAGATTTTCGCCAAGCTGTTCACGTCAATCTCGATTCGAATTCCGCAGGAAGTACCGGTTTCGGCCTGGGAGCAGAGAGCGGCAGCAAACCTTGGCTCCATCGCGCCACGCCCGCGGCAGGCTTTTCTCCTTGTCGCCGTGGAAGGCTTTTCCGAGGAAGACGCAGCGGAAATTCTGGATGTCACCGAGGAGGAGTTCGCGTCGCTCCTGCATCAGGCCAGCAGCGAGATTTCGCGACAGGTCGCAACCGATATTCTGATCATCGAAGACGAACCGCTGATTGCGATGGATATCGAGGAAATGGTCGAGAGCCTGGGTCATCGCGTTGTCGGGACGGCGCGCACGCATGCGGAGGCAACCGCCCTCTTTACCCGTCATAATCCAAAAATGATCCTCGCCGACATTCAGCTCGCCGACGGCAGCTCCGGCATCGACGCCGTGAACGAAATCCTCGTTTCGACCCCGCTGCCGGTGATCTTCATAACGGCGTTCCCCGAAAGGTTGCTGACGGGCGACCGGCCGGAACCGGCATTTCTCGTTACGAAACCGTTCAATCCGGAGATGGTAAAGGCACTGATCAGCCAGGCACTGTTCTTCGACAGGCAGGCGAAGGCGGCAGCCTGAAACGAGCACGAATGGCCGCTTTGGGCGGCCCACACATTTAAGGAACAATTTACGCGTCCGTACGTTTTTGAAGCAAGTCGTTCGAAGGAGTTGAACCATGCTTTATTGGGCTCTTGTATTTCTGGTCGTCGCGATCATTGCCGGAGCTCTTGGCTTCGGCGGCATAGCCGGGACTTCTGCCGGCATCGCTCAAATTCTGTTCTTCATTTTCCTGGCATTCCTTGTTCTATCTTTGCTCGCAGGACTTTTCCGAAGAGCGCGATGAACGTCGTCGGACGCTTCCGACCCTGAAAACCGGCTTCCCTCAAGCGGTTTTCAGCCTCCGCCGGATCGCCTTCCCTCAGGGTTGCGCTGTCCGGCGGAACTTCGTTGGGGAACTCATCACATTTTGAATCGTTGAGCGCTTGAGCGCGATCGCGGCGCATAAGAGCTATCCATGTTTCCGGACCACAATCAACAAACAGGAGGAAGCAAGAAAAGGCGTTTTGCCCCGATGAATACGCATACATCGGAACCCGGGCGCGAAGCCGGTCTCCTGCGCGCCTTGCGCCACACCGGGATTTCCGTGCTGTATCAGGACAAAGCGTTGCGCGTCATCTGGGCCCAGAACGTCCCCGATTGGGCACCCGGAGACCTTTACGGAAAGAACGACCACGATTTCCTGCCTGAATCGGAGGCCGAGCGCATAACTGCCAGAAAGCGCTCCGTACTTGAAACCGGGAAGCCGGAGAGGCTCGAGATTTCCATTCCCAACGACGAGGGCGCACGCTGGTTCGACATCTGGATAGATGCGGACCGGACAAACGATGGCGCCATCTGCGGAGTTGTCACCACGGCCGTTGAGATAACCGACCAGAAAAGACGCGAGCAAACATTGCGCGCCTTGTTGCGCGAGGTGAGCCATCGCTCGAAAAACTTGCTCGCGATCATCCAGAGCGTTGCCACGCAGACCAGCCGCTACTCCGGCACGCTGGATGATTTCCTCCATCGCTTTCGGAGCCGGCTGCAATCGCTCGCGTCCTCGCAGGATTTGGTGACGATGTCGAACTGGCGCGGCGCCGACCTGCAGAGCCTGGCTTTGGGCCAGGTAGGTCGATTTTGCGCCGATCCGGCACGAAACATCCGGTTCGAGGGCGCCAACCCCTATCTCAACCCGAATGCCGCCTTGTACGTTGGTCTGGCGCTGCACGAGCTGGCCGTTAATTCGGTCAGTTTCGGGGCCTTGTCGAAGCCGGACGGTCTTGTGACGATTTCAGCCGAACCTTCGTCCCTAGATGACTCCGACCAGTCGCTGACGTTCAACTGGACCGAGGCTATCCCGCAACATCCCAACCCGCTCAAGGAGAAGCGCTTCGGCAGCGTGGCGTTGGAGCGCGTCGTTCCCATGTCCCTCAATGGCAAGGCTTCACTTTCGGCAGGCAAGGGACGGTTGGAATACCGGCTGGCCGTACCCAGGGGAAATTTCGAAATCGACTGAGTTCGATCCCCGCAAGAAAAAAAGCCGGCCTTTCGGCCGGCTTGTGCAAATGTCGAAGACGGAGGGGGATCGTCTTCCACGTGTGCGCCAACGGCCGTTTGGGGGTGGGGGTTGGGCAACGGCCTGTTGACGTCACGCAACCTTAACATGGAAGCAGCGAAAAGGTTCCATCGCAGCGAAAAGATTCTGAACCAATTCTCGCAAACGTCGAGATCGATGTCGGGTGATGGTCTACACCGTGCGCGATTCTTAGCAAGAACGCCATCTGCAACAAGTATTGCGCTGCGCGGCTCACAGCTCGGAAACACCATTTCTGGAACCGGAACCCATCCATGTTCGTTTCTCTCCACAATGGAGAGGCCGTCATGGAACATATCGCGGCACTTTTATTGATTATCGGCTGTTCGCATGATCTTGCAGAGTGCCGGGAGTTGCCGGCACCCGTACCGGTTTTCGAGACAACGGAAGAATGCGACGAGGAACTCCCCGTCAGCGTCTCCTCTTTTAGAGGTAAGGACTTACGGATCCTCGCACAATGCGTAGCCGTTGATCCCGCACTCGAGGAAGAAGACGCCGAGCTCGCCTGGCAGGTCAATCCGGACGGCACACTCAATGCGTCAATCACAGCGTCCGATGTCACGGTTGCGTCAAATTCTGGGCTCACGGAGAACGGGCATTGAGCGAGAGTAATTTACTTGAGGCAAATACCTGCCGGCGTGATATGTGACCGGTAGGGACGTAATCACCATAGGAGAATAAGCATGAGGAACGTTCTTTTCGCGATCGCCGCGATGATTGCTGTGACGGGTTGCACCACGGCCGAGAAGACGGCGGTGGCCGGCAGCGCCGCAGGCGCCGCGATCGGCGGTATCGCAAGCGGTACATGGGAGGGCGCAGCCGTCGGCGCTGCCGCCGGTGCAGTTGGTGGTTATCTGCTTGGCAGGGTGGCCGACCGTCCTGGCTACTGCCGTTATCGCGACCGGAATACCGGCCGGGAGTATGTTGAGCGCTGCTAAGCATCGTCTCGAAACTGTTAGAAGCGGCGGCGCTGTCCCCAGCGCCGCCGCTTTAGTCGCCAAGGGGGATTTCTATCTCAACCTTGAGGCCATTCGCGCGGAACTCCCGCGCGATCTTCCCGCCCAATTCCCGCGTAATGTTCATGTCGATCAGCTTCGTGCCGAAGCTGACCTTTTCGGGCACGGACAACGCTTCCTCGCTCACTTCAACCCAGGTGAGCTGGAGCGCTTTGGCGGTGCGGGTGCCTGTGACGCGCCAGTCGACTTTCAGACCGCCTTTCCCACGGCCCAGGTCGCCATATTTGAGCGCGTTGGTCGCCAGTTCATGGAACGTCAGGCCAAGCGCCTGCGTTGTCGTTTCGTCGAGTTTCACCGGGGGACCAGAGAGGGTGCCGGCGTCGAGGTTCTTGCCAAATACCTGCTCGAGTTCGATCGTCAGCAATTCCTTGAGATCGGCCTTCTGCCAGCGCGACCGCGTCAGCATGTCCTGAGAAGCAGCCATAGCCTGCAGCCGCGAAGCGAACGATGCCGAAAACTCGTCGATGCTCTTTGAGTGAGTGGCAGTCTGTCGGGCCATGGCCAAAACGCGGCTGATGGAATTTTTGATGCGATGCTTCATTTCCTGGAGCATGAGCTCCTTTTCCAGCAGACTTTTCTCGGTCGTGCTCTGGAGCTTTTCAACTGCCGAATAGGCTCGGTTCTGCCACCGGGCGAGCATCGCAATCGCGGCGGCCAGAACAAGGCCAAGCAGCCCGAAGGTGATCGGCAGGACCGGCGACGAGGGCAGAACGAACGCGTCGGTCGGACGGAAAACCACGATCCACGGCTGACCGGCGACGACCAGCTCCCGTGTCACCATATGAGACTGAGCCAGGTTCGACTTGGGTTTCACCTGCGAGCGAAACAGCAGATTTTCCGGTTCGACGCTGTCCTCATAGACCTCGACGTTGACTGGCAGCAGCGGCATCTGGCCAAGCGCGGCTCCGAAAATTTCGTTGGCCCGAAAGGCCGCGTAAAGAACACCGGAAACCGAAGAACTTGATTCTTCGGCCATGGACGCGGGCACTCGATCGTTCAGTCGCAGAAAAACCAGAAAGCCCGGAAACGGCTCTCCGCCAATGACCTGGCCAAGCTGAACACGGCCCGTAGCGCGCGCTCCGCCTTCGTTTATCGCGGCGTCAAGGGCCGGCCGGCGAAGGGGATCGCTGTACATGTCGTAGCCAATCCCGTCGGTAGATGACAGCGGCGCGAAAAGAACTACCGGCAACCGTCGCGCGAGGCCGGTTTCAGGCCATATTTTCCGGGTGATCCCATATTGCTCCTGGAGATAGGCTTCGATGGCCACATCGTCCTTTCTGCCGGCAAAACGAAGGAACCCTATGCCTCGCAGGCCGGTATAGGTTTTGTCGAAGTCGAGCCCGTCAATGAAGGACTCGAATTCTCTCCGGGAAACATCTCCGTCGCGAACCTCGAGATAGGCTTGCGTGGCGCGCAGCAGCGACAAATGA
This sequence comes from uncultured Alphaproteobacteria bacterium, assembly GCA_963735385.1. Taxonomy (GTDB): domain Bacteria; phylum Pseudomonadota; class Alphaproteobacteria; order Rhizobiales; family Rhizobiaceae; genus CAVTKY01. Next base: position 66,759 of record CAVTKY010000017.1, read on the forward strand.
AGATCAATCCTTCCGTGAATGCGCGCGAGCGCATCATCGGCTGCCGCCGCGAACTTGATACGGCCTGCGTCCTCGCCCGCGAAATAGGCGAAACCCGCCATCGCCAGGCTGGCGAGCGTCACGGAAAGGAAGACGGCAAACGGAAAAAGTTTCTTCAATGGCCGCACCTGGCGCTCGAGACGACCAACATTTAGCAACAGAATCAGCTAATGCAATGACGCTGACGATGCGCGTTCCGAATGCCATGGCGCACCACGTCCAACGCGCGGCGATACAGCTTGTCCATGTCGCCGGCTTGACGTTAGGTAAGATAATCTCGGAAGTTCAGGCCGCTATCTTGAGCGCGCCAGGCCCGGGAACGGCGCCGGGCGGGCACTTCCCGAGGATGATCATGCCCAGTACTTCATCCTTGGTGACATCCTCCGTGCGGGCTGCACCATCCACCTGGCCGAGGAGTTCATCCAGCGTGCATTGCGTGTTGGCGCGGCATTGAGTGCGCCGTAGAGATTACATGCGAAAGAAGCTCTTTTTTTCGAGTCTCGAAAAAAGAATGACTTCAACGTGATAACCGTGTCAATATTCATTTCCGAGCGCGATGCGCGCTGTTGACGGACCCCGCAACCTATGGAGGAACCGCAGCAGGGTCCGGGAGGGATGCACAAGATGACGGTCGGGATCCGTCACGACGATTTGCGCCGCCGCAATCGCGCGATGGTGATTGGGGCAGTCCGCCGTGACGGTCAGCCCTCCCGCACTGAGATTGCCGGCACGACCGGCCTCAGTCACTCGACGATTTCGGCGATCTCGGCTGATCTCATTGGCGAAGGCGTCCTCCTGGAGGACAAAGGCAGCGAGGCGCCGGCTGTCAAGCGCGGCAGGCCGCAGGTGGCGCTTTGCCTCAATCCGGAGGCCGGGACAGTCGTCACCGTCGTCCTTTCGCTGAACTATCTTTCCGCAGCCCTCATCGACTATGCGGGTGGCCTGGTTCAGGACGAACACCAGCATTTGCCGACCCTTACGATTTCGAAGGACGAGCTCGTTGCAGAACTGCTCGCGATGGTTGGGCGGCTGATCGGCGGATCAAAGGGTAAGGCGCGGCCGGTCTTGCGGATCGTTCTGGCGGTCCAGGGAATCACCGACGCCGGCGCGCACACATTGCTGTGGTCGCCGATCACGACGCACACCGACATTCCGTTCGGGGCTATTCTCGAATTGGCCTTCGGCATTCCGACCCCCGTAGAGAACGACTGCAACATGATCGCGGTCGCGCTGCGTTCGCACAAGCCGGAGCGCTACCGCGAGGATTTCATCGCCATCCTGCTGTCGCACGGGATCGGCATGGGAATGGTCCTGAAAGGCGAGCTTTTCACCGGCACGCAGTCCTCCGGCGGCGAATTCGGCCATATGATCCACAGGCCGGATGGCGCGCTCTGCCGCTGTGGCCGCCGCGGCTGCGTGGAAGCCTATGCGGGTAACTACGCGATCTGGCGCAATGCCACACAGCATCGCGAAGACGAAACGCCGGCCGCCGATATAAGCGATGCCGAGATGCTGGACCTTGCCGCGCGCGCCCGCGCCCATAACGGGCCGGAGCGCCAGGCATTCCGAAAGGCTGGCGAAGCGATCGGATTTGGCCTCGGCTCGCTCTTTGCCCTGATCGATCCCGCGCCGGTGGCGATCGTGGGCCGGGGCGCTTTGGCCTTTGATCTCATTGAGCCGTCGTTGCGCGAAGCCATAGCCAAGACAGCGGGTGGCCAGCACTCGAAAGCAATTTCGTTCGATACCGAGCCGGATGAGATGCCCCTCATCCGCGAGGGCTGCGCGATGCGCGCCCTGACCTTCGTCGACCAGGAAATCTTCGCGCCCGGCAACGCTATTCTGGCCGCCGGGATCGGCAAGCACGTTGCTTGAGCATGATCCCGAAAAGTGCGGAGCGGTTTTCGGAAAAGATCATGCGAAATCAAAGAATTAGAGCGCGGCGACGACTCCAATTGAAATCATCGCGCTCTAAATCTCGCGGATCGCGTATCCCGCACCCCGGATCGTGCGGATCACATCGGGCATCTTGCCGTTGTTGACCGCCTTGCGCAGCCGTCCGACATGCACATCGACGGTTCGCTCATCGATGTAGATCGTCTCGCCCCAGACATTGTCCAGCAACTGGCCACGGGAGAAGACGCGGCCGGGATGCTGCATCATGAATTCGAGCAGCCGGAATTCGGTAGGCCCCAGCCTGATCTCGCTTTTCTTGCGATAGACGCGGTGGGCCTCGCGGTCGAGCACGATATCGCCGACCTTGAGCACGCTGGACAAGACTTCCGGTTTTGCGCGGCGCAGCAGCGCCCGCACGCGGGCGACGAACTCGGGCGTCGAGAACGGCTTGACCAGATAGTCGTCCGCGCCGGTCGAAAGGCCGCGCACGCGATCGCTTTCTTCGCCACGCGCCGTCAGCATGATGATCGGCAGACGCTCCGTCTCCGGGCGCATCCTGAGCCGCCGGCAGAGCTCGATGCCGGAAACCGCGGGCACCATCCAGTCGAGCACGAGCAAGTCGGGCACATTTTCCTGAAGCCTGATCTCGGCTTCATCGCCGCGCGTCACCACCTCGACCTGGTAGCCTTCGGCTTCGAGATTGTAGCGGAGAAGAACCCATAGCGGCTCTTCGTCCTCCACGACCATGATTTTCGGAGCGATCATGCGGCTGTCATCCCTGGTGAAGTCTACTCGGCGAGCACCGTCATGCCGGTCTCGTCGAGCTTCGGCCTGTGCGGTGGCAGCTGTGTGCCGGTCATCACAAAGTAGGCGTTTTCGGCGACGTTAGTGACGTGATCGCCGATCCGCTCAAGGTTCTTGGCGCAAAACAAAAGATGCGTACACGCCGTGATGTTGCGCGGGTCCTCCATCATGTAGGTGAGGAGTTCGCGGAACACCGCCGTGTACTGGATATCGATCTTTTCATCGTCGGCTCTCAGCGGCTTCAATGCCTCTGCGTCGCGCTCGACATACTTCTCGACCACAGCCTGCACCTGCGCCAGCACCAGATCGGCCATCGCCTCGATCGAATGAGACAGGTTTCGCGGCGTAGCGCTCTGCCCGACAGCGCCGACCCGCTTGGCAATGTTTTTGGCAAGATCGCCGATCCGTTCGAGGTCCGCGGCCATGCGAATGGCGCCGACCACGGCGCGCAGATCCTGCGCCATGGGCTGGCGTTTGGCGATAAGCGTGATTGCGCGATCGTCCAGTTCACGCTGCCGCGCATCCATGATCGCGTCTTCGGAGATGACGCGATGGGCCAGCGGATTGTCGGACGTAAGCAGCGACTGTGTCGCCGACCGGACCATTTCGCCAGCGAGATCGCCCATGTCGCGGATCAGCCGGTCGATGTGTTCGAGATCCTCGTCGAAGGACACGACGGTATGCTCGCGCATCGTTTTCTCCTCGTCGTCGGTTGCCAGATCAGCCGAACCGGCCGGTGATATAGTCCTGCGTGCGCTTGTCGTCCGGGTTCGTGAACATCTTGTCCGTCGCGCCCTCTTCGACGAGATAGCCGAGATGGAACATCGCGGTACGCTGCGATACGCGCGCGGCCTGCTGCATGGAGTGCGTAACGATGACGATCGTGTAGTTCTCGCGCAATTCGTCGATCAGCTCCTCTACCTTGGCCGTGGCGATGGGATCGAGCGCCGAGCACGGCTCGTCCATCAGGATCACCTCCGGGCTGACCGCGATCGCCCGCGCGATGCACAGGCGTTGCTGTTGGCCGCCGGAAAGCCCGGTGCCGGGCTCATGAAGGCGATCCTTCACCTCGTTCCACAGTGCCGCTTTCTGAAGGCTCGATTCGACGATCTGGGAGAGATCGGCCTTGTTTTTCGCAAGGCCGTGAATGCGCGGCCCATAAGCGACGTTCTCGTAGATCGATTTCGGGAAGGGGTTCGGCTTCTGGAACACCATTCCCACACGTGCGCGCAATTCGACCACATCGATGCGGGGGTCATAAATGTTCTCGCCATCGAGCGTGATCTCGCCCTTGACGCGCGCGATATCGATCGTGTCGTTCATGCGGTTGAGGCAACGCAGGAACGTCGATTTCCCACAGCCGGAAGGGCCGATCAGCGCCGTGACCTGCCGCTGGCGGACATCGAGGTCGACGTCGTAGAGCGCCTGCTTTTCACCGTAGAAGACACAAACCTTCCGGCCGCGCATCTTCACATCCGGTTCGTCCACGCCGGCTCTTATCGCGTTTTCCACGGCTGCTTCCGTCAGCATGTTCATATCCTTGTATCCCGTTACCAGCGGCGCTCGAAGCGCTTGCGCACAATCACAGCCACCGCGTTCATCATTATCAGGAATGCCAGCAGGATGAGAATCGCCGCCGCCGTCTTTTGCTGGAAACCTGCTTCGGGGAAGTCGGCCCACATGAATATCTGAACCGGCAGGATCGTTGCCGGATCGGTGAAGCCCCCGGGAACATCGACGATAAAGGCGACCATGCCGATCATCAGCAGCGGCGCCGTTTCACCGAGCGCATGCGCCATGCCGAGAATGGTTCCGGTCATGATGCCGGGCATGGCGAGCGGCAGCACATGATGGAACACGGTCTGGACCTTGGAGGCGCCGATCCCGAGCGCTGCCTCGCGGATCGATGGCGGCACGGCGCGGAGCGCCGCGCGCGAGGCGATGATGATGATCGGCAGCGTCATCAGCGCCAGCACCATGCCGCCAACCAGTGGAGCCGAACGCGGCAGGCCGAAGAAATTCAGGAACACGGCAAGGCCAAGCAGGCCGTACACGATCGAGGGCACGGCCGCGAGGTTGTTGATGTTGACTTCGATGAGATTGGTCCAACGGTTCTTCTTGGCGAACTCCTCGAGATAGATTGCCGCCGAAACGCCGATCGGGAAGGAGAGCCCGAGCGTCACCAGCATGGTCAGAAACGAGCCAACCACCGCCCCCCAGACACCGGCAAGTTCCGGCTCACGGCTGGCGCCCGTAAAGAAGAACAGGGCGTTGAAGCGGCTCTGAACCAGTTGCTGCTGCTTGAGGCCGTCGAGCCAGACGATCTCCTTGTCGGAGATCTTGCGGCTGCCTTCCGGCAGGTCGATGATCCTGAGCGAGGCAGCACCGGACGGCGCAGACTCAGCGCTCGTCAAAGGACCGAGGACGGTTCCCTTCGCTGCCGTCTTGCCGTCGGCACCCGGACCGACTTCAGTGAGCTTGACGACACCGCCATCGATGCCCAACAGGAAGGATGCCGCGCCACTTGTCAGTCGCAGCAGACCGTTCTCGCCAGCCGCCGCGCCATTCCCTTTGGCGAGGGCCAGGATGGCGTCATTGTCGAAGGTAAGCTCGATGTCGCCGCTTATCGCTGAAGGCGTAACCATGGCCTGGACCGGATTTATCGACCCTTTTCCGGCCAGCATGCCTTTCATGTAAAGGTCGGCAAAGTCATCCAGCGGCACGGGATACTCGACTGTCCCGCCGAGCGCCACATCGCCATTCGCCACGCCGCGACGAAGGAGCGTTCCCGAGCCTGTCGAAATGAGGCCTCGTGCGCGGCGGCGATCCTGGCGGTCCGTGACATGCGGAAAGTGCGCGAGCAGCGCGTCCTGTACGATCTTGTCGTAAGCCGCGCCGGCCGCATCCTGCGGGTTCACGTTTGCCTGCGAAAGGTCAAGCGGCAGCGTCAGATAGTTCATGCGCAGCGCCGGCATGGCCTGCCTGACAATTGTCGAAAGCAGGAGCACCAGGAAAATCGCGGAAACCGCGATTGCCGCCGCGCCCATCCATTTGAAGTGTCGCTCGGCGGCGTATCGCGCCTTCAGGCGGTTGCGTGCGGCATCGTCCGTGTGAACGCTTACGACACGCCTGGGCAGGTCGAGGGCGGAGACCGTATCAGTCATATTGCTCACGATATTTCTGCACGACGCGAAGCGCGACAATGTTGAGAGCGAGGGTGATGCAGAACAGCACAAGCCCGAGCGCGAATGCTGCAAGCGTCTTGGCGCTGTCGAATTCCTGGTCGCCGACCAGCAGCGTGACAATCTGCACCGTCACCGTGGTCACCGCCTCGAGCGGATTGAGGGTGAGATTTGCCGCTAGTCCCGCCGCCATCACGACGATCATGGTCTCGCCGATGGCGCGGCTCACCGCGAGCAGCATCGCCGAAACGATACCGGGAAGCGCGGCCGGCAACACCACCTTGCGGATCGTCTCGGATTTCGTCGCGCCGAGCCCCGCCGAGCCGTCGCGCAGGGATTGCGGCACGGCGTTGATGACGTCGTCCGACAGCGACGACACGAACGGTATGATCATGATGCCCATGACAATGCCCGCTGCCAGCGCCGACTCCGACGCGACACTCAGCCCAACGCTTTCCCCCACGCCGCGGAAGAACGGCGCCACCGTCAGCGCGGCGAAGAAACCGTAGACGACGGTCGGTATGCCGGCCAATATCTCCAGCACCGGCTTGCCGATTGCCCGGATGCGCGGGGAAGCGTAGTCCGACAGGTAGATCGCCGAGAGCAGGCCGAGCGGGGCAGCAACGAGCATTGCGATCAGCGTGATCAGCAGCGTGCCGGCAAACAGCGGGATGGCGCCAAAAATGTCGGGGTTGACAGCGCCAGCCTCGGTGCCCGCGCCGGTGAAGGCGCTTTGGGGACTCCAGTGCGTTCCGAAAAGGAACTTGTACACAGGCACCTGCTGGAAGAAGCGCAGGGACTCGAAGATCAGCGAAAGCACGATGCCAACCGTGGTCAATATGGCTACGACCGAACACAGGATCAGCAAGCCGCGCAGGATTCGCTCCACGATGTGGCGGGCGCGGAAGGCGGGGGCGATCTTGCCGTAGCTCAGGAAAAACCCAGCAGCGGCAAGCAGGGCCACGGTCGCGATGATGATCCAGATGCTGGTCGAATGAATCGAACGATAGACAGAAGCAGCAGCCTCCTTGGTCGCATCGGAAAAACCGGCCACGCCGCCGAAGGCGATGGCTTTGGCGTCGCGGATGAAAGCCTCAACCTGCGGAACGCCCATACTCCCAAGTTCGCCGGCAAAGCGGCTCTTCACGATCGAGGCTTCGATGCGAGGTGTGATGAGGCCCCATAGCAGCACCGCGATCAGGGCCGGGCCTGCCACCATCAAGGCCAGGAACATGCCGTGCTGGCCGGGCAGTGAATGAAGCCGCGACACCTCGCCATCGACAACCGACAGCGCGCGCGCCCGACCCACGACATATGCGGCGACGAAAAGACCGGCCAGAGCGAGGAGAAGATAACCAACCATCTATGGACGCCTCGGAAACCCGTATTTTCGTTGACGCATCAGGAAATCATAGCGTTCCCGTTGCGCATTGAACATCCGGCCCGGGCAAACGTTGCCCGGACCGGATCGGGAGGATGCCCTTAGGAGCCGAGACCCTTCAAAGCCTTTGCATCTTCCGCGGACTTGGCACGCTGATCATCCGGCAGCGGGATGAGGCCCTTGTCCGCGAGATAGCCCTCAGGACCCCAGGCGGCGTCCGAGGTGTATTCGGCAATGAACTCTTCCATGCCGGGGATCACGCCGACATGTTCCTTCTTCGCATAGACGAAGAGCGAGCGCGAAACCTTGTAGTCACCGGAAGCGATGTTCTCGAAAGTCGGCTCGACGCCATCGACCTTGTGGCCTTGGAGCTTGTCGGCGTTCTGATCGAGGAAAGAGAATCCGAAGACGCCGAAGGCATTCGGATTGGCCTCAAGCTTCTGCACGATCAGATTGTCGTTTTCGCCGGCTTCCACGTAGGCGCCGTCCTCACAAATCTCGCCGCAAGCCTTTTCATTCGTGGCTTTGACTTCTTTCTGGCAAGCCTCGGCCATAACCAACTCGACAAAAGCGTCGCGGGTGCCGGAGGTCGGCGGCGGGCCGAGCACTTCGATCTTGGTCGCCGGCAGTGAGGCGTCGATATCAGCCCAGTTCCACATAGGGGTTTGCGACAACCTTGCCGTCGACCGCAACATTTTTGGCCAGCGCCTTGAAAATCTGCTCCTTGGTCAGATCGACTGCAGCGCCCGACTTGGCGTTGGCCAGCACGATACCGTCGAAACCGATCTTGATTTCGACCGGCGTTACGCCGGAGGCCTTGCAGGTCTCGAGTTCCGCATCCTTGATGGCGCGCGAGGCGTTGGCGAAATCAGGCGTGCCTTCACCCACGCCGGCGCAGAACAACTTGATGCCGCCGCCGGTGCCGGTCGACTCGACTACCGGTGTCTTGAACTTGCCGCCCTGGCCGAGCTTCTCGGCAACGGCAGTGGTAAACGGGAACACGGTCGAGGAACCCACGATCTGGATCTGGTCACGCGCCGCGGCGTAACCGGCCGACGCGGCCAGCGCGAGCGCTGCGGCCGACGCCGTGAGGAAAACTTTCTTCATTTGGCCTACTCCTGTGCGGAAATGGTCGCGACGCCATCGCGGCGTCCGGGAGAGCCCTAAACTCCGTGTGTTACAGTTGGATGACAGTTTTGTGTCGCATCGGCAACGCCGGTGGACAGCCCAATCCCGGGCGTCCGCCACGGTGTGCAACCGGCTTATTTTTTCTGAAGCAATGCAGCGATCGGAAGGTAATATGAGAAAATCCTAATGATAGCGCCACGGGAGAGGACAAATGATCTTGGCGGCCTTCGGTCATTTTCGCAGCCTGGCTGTTGCGGTATTTCTCTGTTTGATTTGGCTTGACGCGGCCTCCGCACAAACAACACAGGCGGGATGCCTGTTGCAGCAAGCAGCAGGAACATCTCAGCAGACGCTTGTTTGCGGAGACGTGACCATCCTCGTTGAGCCCGGCGCGCGGTTCAAGCTGATCGACCGGGATTCGGACGGTACGGCGGATGCGGTTGTACTGCGGCAGAAAGCGCTGCTGCTGGATGCGCCGGCCGGCGCAGATTTCGAGGTGATCACCCCGCAAGCCATTGCAGCGGTGCGCGGAACCAGATGGGCAGTCGATGTTGCCGGCAGAAAGACTTCTGTTTTCGTCGTGAGGGGACGGGTTGACGTGCGCAGACCGGCCGTAGGCAGGGGCATCGTCCTTGGGCCGGGAGAAGGGGTCGATGTAGAACAGGGCACCGCACCGTTGACCGTTCGGCGTTGGGGAGCCCCTCGGGTGGCTGCGCTGATGGCCCGCTTTGGCCAGTAGGACGAATGAGCGGCCGTACCTTCCAGACACTGGCAGCGCTTGTCCTGGCGGCTACCTGGGCGATCGCGCTGGGCGTCGCTCACATGAAGGGCGAAATCTGGTTTGTCGACCGCATCGAGGCGACGATGACAGACCTCCGGACGCTCGTCCGAGGGCCGAAAAAGCCTCCCGATCTGGTGACGATCGTCGCGATAGATGACGCAATCGTAGCGCAGGAAGGCAGCTACCCTCTAACGCGCATGACGCTCTCTCGTATCATTGATGCAATCACGCGGCTGGACCCGAAAGTCGTCGCGGTTGACTTGCTTCTGGTCGAACCTGGGCCGGGCGACGGCGATCGGAAGCTGGCGGAATCGCTTTCCCGACGACCCAGCGTGGTGGCGGCCGCCGCGGTCTTTCCCGAAGGAAGACAGCGCATGGCGGCGGATGGCGACGGCCCGCTAACGCACGTGCCGATCGCCGAGCGTTTTCTCCTGCCGTTACAGACATTTGCGGATGCGGCCGCGATCGGGGTGGTCAATGTGGCGACCGACCTGACGGGCACGCCGCGTCTGTTTCCCATGCTGTTCAGGTCCGGCGATACAATCGAGGCATCGCTGCCGCTCCGCGTTGCCTCTCTTGCGACCGGCGAAAGCCCGGTCATCGAAGAGAGCCGCCTCACACTCGGAGATCGAGCGATCCGGACAGATATCGGCCAGGTTCTGCCGATCTCGTTCTATGGTTCCCGAGGCGCGATCCCCACCATCAGCGCGACAGAAGTCCTAGCAGGCCTGCTCGACCGACAGCGGGTTCAGAACCATGTCGTGGTCATCGGCGCGACGGTCACGGGCGGCGGCGATGTCTTTCCTACACCGTTCGACCCGGTGCTACCTGGCGTGGAGGTTATTTCCACGGCAGTGGCCCATCTCCTGGCGGGCGATGGGATCGTGCGGGACAGCACCGTTCGGCTCGCGGACGGATGCATCGCCGTGCTGCTCGCCACCACTCTCGTGGGCCTGCTTGCATGGCGAAGTAGTGCGGCAGGCCTAGCGGCGATAATCGCCGTAATCCTGCTTTGGCTCGGAACCAATGTCGCCGCCTTCATGCATGGTATTTGGCTGAGCGCGTCGCTGCCGGTTGCCGCAGCAGTGCCTCCGGCCATACTGTTCGGCGCCGCGCAGCTGTGGCTGGGCCGGCGCCGCGCGCAATATTACGCAAGCCAGAGCGCATTGTTGCAACGGGTCCAGGCGCCAGGCCTGGGTGAATTCCTCGCGGCTCACCCCGATTTTCTGTCAGAACCGGTCCGCGAGGAAGTGGCCGTCCTTTTCATCGACCTTTCGGGCTTCACTGGGGCGAGCGAAGTTCTCGGCCCATCGGCCATTCGCGAATTGCTGAACTCGTTTCATGAGGTGATCGAAACCGAGGTTGTGGCTTGCGGCGGCGTGGTCACGAGCTTCATGGGCGACGGCGCGATGATCGTGTTCGGCCTGCCGGAACCCGCACCTCAGGATGCAGCCAATGCGATGCGCTGCTGCGTTCGTCTGGCCCACCAAACCAAACGCTGGCTCTCCTCCCTGCCCGCTTCGACCCGATCCCGGATCGGCTTCAAGATCGGGGCCCATTTCGGCGCCGTCGTGGCGTCGCGCCTTGGCGGAGGGGGCCATCAGCACATTGCAGCCACCGGCGATACGGTCAATGTCGCCAGCCGGCTGATGGAGGTCGCGGCGGCTTCTGATGCGGAAGTCGCGATCAGCGATGACCTGCTGAACGCTGCCGGCCATGAAGGCGGCCTCATCGAATCCGGCGTGCTGTCGGGACCAATGGAGACCCGGATTCGCGGACGCACGGGCTCTCTCCCCGTCTGGCTCTGGCATATCTGACCGGCGACGCCGACCGAGCGAGCTCGGATATCTTCACGCTGTATCCAGATATGGCAGGCCTCCCAAGAAAAATGGCGCGGTTACGTCGGACTGTCGAACATGAGCTAGCCTGCGGAGGGTTCAGAAAGGGCAAACCTCTCAAGCTGGTGGAGACGCCCCGCCCAATAGGCGTAAAGTGAGGGCTTCGAGCAGCTTCACGAACTAGCGGCGTACCTCTTCCAAATTGTTGTTCGGCGCAACGAAAAATCTCATAGTCTCAATTGCTTGCACCGGACACTACGCAACTTCCGGTCTGTCTCTTTGACAGGGCGGGCGGAACGCTCACCCGCCATTCGCTTCGCTCGCCGCATTCCTTGCAGTCGGGCGCCGAACGTATGACGGGCCGCCCGGAATGATACCTGCAGGCGCTGGGCCTAAAATGTATTAGGGGTCGTCCACCGATAGGCGTAGGCGGACACTCCTCATTTTGATGAGAACGGTCCGTCGCTCCGGCATTGCTAGAATCCACCACAAGGCGTAAACTCCTCATTGCTTGCAAAAGCCTATGCCGAATCCTGGGTTCAGGCGGGTAATCCGTGATCGGCGCAGCGAGGGGCGCGTGCAAGGAGGGTGCTACTTTATAATCTGAGTCTCCTCCTCCGCGCCCCCATTCGCCCTTCCGGGATGCTCCTGCGGCAGCGACATCATTCTCATTTCAAGCCGCCAACTTCCGCCCACTGTGTTCAGCCAGCCAAATACCGCCGAGAACGAGGACTATCGCCACGCCGTGGTATGGCTGGAAATCCTCCCCCAACACCAATATCGACAGCAGTGTGCCGAAAATCGGCACCAGATTGATGAACAACCCTGCCCGGTTGGGTCCGATCAGTTCCACGCCGCAAATATAGAAGACCTGCGCCAGGATTGAGGGGAACAGGACGGTATAGACGACCACAGCCCAACCCCGCCCATCTGGAACAATCCCCGCGCCGTACCAGAACTCCATCGCGACGAACGGGATCGAGCTGATCAACGCACCTGCGCACAGCGCGATCATCAAGCTCTGCCAATGAACCACCGGTTTGAAACGCAGCGCGACCGTATAGACGCTGTAAACCAGCACGGCGAGAAGCATCAGCACATCACCGAAATTGACGTCGAGTTCGAGAAGCCGGGCGAGATCGCCATGGCTTGCCGTCAATGCGACCCCGACGATGGAAATCAGGAAGCCGAGGATCTGCGCCCAGGTCGCACGTGTTCGGAAGAGGAGGAAGTTTGCGAGGAAGATCAGCATCGGTATAGCCGCTTGTTCGATGCTGGTATTGATCGCCGTCGTGTGAAGCAGGGCGGAATAGAGCGCAACGTTGAATCCCGTGAAGCCGAGCGCACCGAGTCCGGTCAGCAGCCGCAGGTGTTTTCGGATGACCGGCCAATCCTTGACAAGACGCTTCCTGCCTACTGCCAGCAGAATCATGAGGGCGAAGCCCCAGCGCGCGGCTGTGAGCAGCATCGGCGAGACATGGCCGACCGCCAGCTTCCCGGCGACGGCGTTGCCTCCCCAGAAAAGGGTCGTCAGCAGAAGCAGGGCGTAGGCATTGCGAAGGCGCATGGGATTGTAATTCTGTGTCTAGCGACTGGACCCGGTTGCCCGTCCGCAAGACGTCCTCTCTAAAGCATGCGAAAAGTGCGTAACAGTTTTCGGACAAGATCATGCGAAAATCAAAGAGTTAGAGCAAGGTGACGACCCCAGGAGAAATCATCGTGCTCTAGAGTACCGGACCTGAGATTAGGAACCGGTTTCTGGAAATTCGAGAATCATTGGAAAGCAGGGCGGCGTATTGCTCAAGTCCCGAGCTGAACGCAATTTAGACCCGGCTCACCCCATCCGCAGGGCTAAAAATTCACCGCGACGGCGGAATCCGGATAGAAAGAATGGTCGCGCTTTCAGCTGCTTGACGCTATAGAAGCCTGTCATTTTGGGCGCTTTGCGCGCCGTCGGCGTTGCATGAAGGGAAAATCGCATGGCGAATGTGGTGGTCGTCGGCTCACAATGGGGCGACGAGGGCAAGGGCAAAATTGTCGATTGGCTGTCGGAACGCGCCGATGTCGTGGTGCGATTCCAGGGTGGCCATAATGCCGGCCATACGCTGGTCGTCGACGGCAAGGTCTACAAACTGTCCCTGCTGCCATCGGGAGTCGTGCGCGAAGGAAAGCTGTCCGTCATCGGCAATGGAGTCGTGTTCGATCCGCATGCCTTTGTCGCGGAGGTCGGCAAGTTGAAGGCGCAGGGAGTCGATGTTTCCCCCGAACGTCTGAAGATCGCAGAGAACACAGCTCTCATCCTTTCGCTTCATCGCGAGCTCGACGGGTTTCGAGAGGACGCGGCATCGAACTCCGGAACCAAGATCGGCACCACGCGCAGGGGCATCGGGCCCGCCTATGAGGACAAGGTTGGGCGCCGCGCTGTTCGCGTGATGGACCTCGCGAGCCTCGATACGCTGCCCACGAAGGTGGACCGGCTGCTGACGCATCACAACGCCTTGCGCCGCGGCCTCGGCCATCCGGAAGTGTCCCACGACACGGTGATGGAAGAATTGACGTCGGTGGCCGCGCAGATACTCCCCTATATGGACCGGGTCTGGAAAATCCTGGACGACAAGCGGCGCGCCGGTGCACGCATTCTGTTCGAGGGCGCGCAGGGCACTTTGCTCGACATCGATCAGGGAACTTATCCATTCGTCACGTCGTCCAACACGGTCGCCGGGCAGGCCGCGACCGGCTCGGGGATCGGCCCCGGCGCTATCGGCTATGTGCTGGGCATCACCAAAGCCTATACGACCCGCGTCGGCGAAGGACCATTTCCGACCGAGCAGGACAACGAGACCGGGCAGTTTTTGGGCGAGCGCGGGCACGAGTTCGGAACGGTCACGGGGCGCAAGCGCCGGTGCGGCTGGTTCGATGCGGTGCTGGTGCGTCAGGCCGTGGCGGTGAACGGCATCAACGGCATTGCACTGACCAAGCTCGACGTTCTCGACGGACTGGCGGAGATCAAGGTGTGCACGGGCTACAGGCTCGATGGTGAGGAAATGGACTATCTGCCGGCGAGCCAAGGGGCTCAAGCCAGGGTCGAGCCGATATACGAAACGCTGGAAGGCTGGAAGGGAACGACACGCGGCGCGCGGAGTTGGAACGACCTGCCCGCGCAAGCCGTAAAATATGTGCGCTACATCGAGGAACTGATCGGCGCCCCGGTCGCCCTGCTTTCGACAAGTCCGGAACGCGACGACACGATACTTGTGACCGATCCATTTCAAGATTAGACCATGTTTGAATGACAAAAGGTGCGTCAACGTGCATTAAGGCGAAGGTCTACCCGGTTGGATCAGCCCGCGTTGAAGCAGCGAACGGAAAGTACAGGTCGAAAAAGGCATGGCAGATTTCGTTGCGGTTCTGAAGAAAACCATCGACGGGCTCGGCGACGCGACTCCCGAGACGCGGGAACGCGTATACGCGAAAGCCCGTGCGACGGTTGCGGCCAAGCTGGCGGCCATCAGCCCGCCTCCTGCGGAGGCCGTTATCGAACGGCAGAAGAAGTCTCTCGAAGACGCGATCGCGGCGGTTGAGGCGGATTATGCGCCCCCTCCACCGGCTGATCCCGAGCCGGCAGACGATCTCGAGGAGGTATTCGCTTCCCTTGACGGATCGAAACCGGTGGAAGCGGCGCCCGCAAAGACAGCCGGAAGTAGCTTCGAGGTAACGCCCGTAGAGGAGCAGCAGACGGCCACAGCCGAGCCTTTTGAGGCGGCTAGGGCCGAGCCTTTTGAGATGGACGCGCCGGAGGCTGAAAGCCGGCCGGTTTACTCTTACCCGGATGACAAAGACGCCGACGATGGCGCAGAGGACGATGAGGAAGACACCGACGAGGAATTCGAGGAGCCGTTGCAGCGCAGACGCAGCATGGGCGGCCTGATTGCGGCGTTGGTCCTGCTCGCCCTGCTCGCCGGCGGCGGCTATGCCGCGTGGCTCAATAAGAATGAGCTCCAGGACATTGTCCAGTTGGACAAGCTCAAGCAGCTTGTAAGCGGGCCAGCGGAGAATTCCGCCTCACCGGCCAAGCCCGGGAACGAAACGGCGGCTGTGGCGCCTCAACCTGCCCCCTCGAAGCCAGCCGCGCCTGACGCGCCGGCAGCGCCAGCCCAGCCGGAAAAATTCACCCAGCGGCTGAACGCGGACGGCACGGAAGTCGATGAAGGCCCAGGGCAGGGCGCTCAGACAATCGGCGAGGGAACGTCCGTCACTGCGGTCACGCAGCCGCTTGAATCAGCGCCGACTGAGCCGGAGCCTGCCAACCCGCCGCCTTCCCCCGACAGCCCGGATGGTACTCCGGCGCCCGAAGGTCCGACCGCTCAGCCGTTGCCCGGAGAGCCGACCGCTCAGCCGTTGCCCGGAGAGCCGACCGCTCAGCCGTCGCCCGGATCCCCCGAGCCGCAACGAACCGAACAACCCGCCGTCGCGGTCGGTCAGAAGGCGATCTTTTATGAAGAGCGCACCACTGTTGCGCAGGGCTCCGCCGATACCGGCTCCATCGTGTGGTCGGTCGTTCAGGAATCGCCGGGAGGCGACCTGCCGCCCGAGCCCGCCATCCGCGCCGAAGCAACGATCCCGGGCAAGGAACTTCAGCTGCGCATGACGATCCGGCGCAACGCTGATCCGACACTGCCAGCGAGCCATATCATCGAGATGATCTTCCTGACGCCGGAAGGCTTCGAGGGCGGCGGCATTGAGAACATCTTGCGCGTCTCGCTGAAGAACTCCGAGCAGGCGGCCGGCAGCGCGCTGCTTGGAATTCCGGCCAAGATCGCTGACGGCTTCTTCCTCGTCGCGCTGAATGACACAAAGCCGGAAATGGACGCCAATCTGAACCTGTTGCGCAGGCAACAGTGGATCGACGTGCCGCTGGTCTACAAATCGGGTCGCCGGGCGCTAATCACGATGGAAAAGGGCATTCCCGGCGAGAAGGTGTTCGACGAAGCGATGAAGGCTTGGCAGACAGCTGCCAGCGGGTCTTCGGGTTAACGCATCAGCCTGAAAATCGGTAAGAAAACTCGGCGGTAGGGTTTCGCCTCATCTCCGGCCGATGCTTCTCCGTTCCATCGCACGACGGGCACTGAAAAAAACCGCCGCGTCTCCTCGACGGTTTCTTGAACCACTGTCAGAACGCGGATGGCGTTCGCAGCGATCAACGCGCTTCGGCTTCGATGGTCCGAAGCGACTGTGCCTGCCGCTTGGCGGCGGCCTTCACCGCATCCTGGACCTTCTCGAAGGCGCGAACCTCGATCTGCCGCACACGCTCGCGGCTGATGTCGAACTCGGACGATAGTTCCTCGAGCGTCATCGGTTCTTCTGCGAGGCGACGCGCCTCGAAAATGCGGCGCTCGCGGTCGTTGAGCACCGACATAGCGCCGGCCAGCATGGCGCGGCGGTTTTCCAGCTCGTCCTGCTCGATCAGCATTTCTTCCTGGCTGTCGTGCTCGTCGACGAGCCAGTCCTGCCATTCGCCGGATTCGCCTTCGGTCGCGCGGATCGGCGCATTGAGCGACGCGTCGCCCGACAGCCGCCGGTTCATCGAAACGACCTCTTCCTCGCTCACATTCAGCCGGGTGGCGATCTCGGTGATCTGTTCCGGCTTGAGGTCGCCATCATCAAGGGCCTGAATCTTGCCCTTCACCTTGCGCAGGTTGAAGAACAAGCGCTTCTGGTTCGCGGTGGTGCCCATTTTGACGAGGCTCCACGAGCGCAGAATGTATTCCTGGATGGACGCCTTGATCCACCACATGGCATAGGTCGCCAGGCGGAAGCCGCGCTCCGGTTCGAATTTCTTCACGGCCTGCATGAGGCCGACATTGCCTTCGGAGATGACTTCGCCGATCGGCAGACCGTAGCCCCGGTATCCCATCGCGATCTTGGCGACGAGGCGCAGATGGCTGGTTACGAGCTTGTGCGCCGCACCAGTGTCCTGATGCTCCTGATACCGCTTGGCGAGCATATACTCTTCCTGCGGCTGCAACATCGGAAAGCGGCGGATTTCTTCCAGATAGCGGCTAAGGCCGCCTTCTCCGGAAACGATGCTGGGTAGTGTCTGGGCCATAAAGCACCCTCCCTCTCAAAAATTTGCCCCCTGAAACAGGCAGGCATGAGGCGCAGCCAGCCTTGGCGCTGCGCCGCGCAACTCAGTTATATAGGAACAGATCAGGAAAAGAAAAAGGATTGTCCAAGGCAAGACAGTCCGTCACGTGAAAGTGAACTCTTATAGTCAAGTTTCCCACTAAGACGTGTCGGAGCCGTTACAGGGAACGAAACCCCTCGATCAACTCGGCCATATCCTGCGGCATCGGCGCCTCGAAGCGCATCGTCATATGGGTGCGAGGATGCCGGAACGCAAGCAGCCAGGCATGCAGCGCCTGCCGCGGACACGCCTTGACGCGCTCCCTCTGTGTTTCGGGCAATCGGTTCGCCTTGGTGCGGAACGCCTGGCCGTAGTCTGGATCGCCGATCACCGGGTAGCCGATATGGGCCATATGCACGCGGATTTGATGCGTCCGCCCGGTTTCCAGTCGGCATTCGACGAGCGAGGCCTGCGCGACATCGGCGCGGCCTTCGCCGAAGCGTTCGAGCACAGTGTAATGGGTGATGGCGTGGCGTGCATCGTTCCGGTTTTCTGGCACGACTGCACGCCGGACGCGATCGGCCGCACGGCCGAGCGGAGCGTCGACGGTGCCGGCCATGCGCGCGGGAATGCCCCAGACCAGCGCGACGTAGGCGCGCTCCAGGTCACCAGAGGCGCCGTGGTCGGCAAAGGCTTCCGACAGAGCGCGATGCGCGGCATCCGTCTTGGCAACGACCATGACGCCGCTGGTCTCCTTGTCGAGCCGGTGGACGATGCCCGGCCGCTTTACCCCGCCGATGCCGGACAGGCTTTCCCCGCAATGATGGATCAGCGCATTCACGAGCGTACCGGTCCAGTTGCCCGCGCCGGGATGCACAACAAGGCCGGCCGGCTTGTTGATGACGATCAGATCGGCATCCTCATAAAGAACGTCGAGCTTTATCGCTTCGCCTTGTGGCGTGGTTGGCTCCGGCTCCGGCAGCACAACCGAAACGCGATCGCCTTCGGCCATTTTGCGCTTCGCTTCAAAGGCGACGTTTTCGCCGATCCGCACCGCGCCCTGACGGATCAGCACTTGCACACGGTTGCGCGAAAAATCAGCGCCAAGTGCCGCGGCAAGCCACTGATCGAGGCGCGTGCCAGCAGATTCGGGTCCGGCTTCCAGCACTTTCAATCCAGTCATTGCTTCGCTATCAGAGGCGCTCATTTTCTTCCCAACTGGAAATCTCACCAATGGCCCGATCGGCAGACGACGATAGCGAAGACAAGCCGCTCGATCCGGCCGTCGAGCGCGTGCGCCGAAAGCTGGTGCGTTTCGTCGCGATCAATCTCGGCTTGCTGTTCATTGCCCTTATGGCGGTGGTCGCAGCACTTGTCTACAAGAGCGGGCAGACCACACCGCAAGGGGCCGCTGCGTCGGCAATACCATCGCCCGCCGAAGGTGGCGTCCTTATTGGCGAGATCGAACTGCCGGCGGGAGCCAAACTTCTGTCCCACAGCCTGTCCGGCGACCGGTTGACGCTCGATGCCGAATTGGCCGACGGCACCCGGACGATCTTCCTCTACGATATCGCCGGCAAGCGGATCATCGGCCAGTTTGCTGTAAAGTCGAGATGAGCGCGGCGTCAAGGCATCCGGAAAACCGGCGCATAGCGACGGTGGCGGTCATGGTCGCCGACTACGATGCGGCGATCGCTTGGTATACGGCAAAGCTCGGTTTCAGCCTGGCGCAGGACATCGCGTTGGGGGATGGCAAACGCTGGGTCGTCGTCGAGGCGCAAGGCGGTGCGCGGCTGCTGCTTGCCAAGGCTGACGGCGAGGCGCAGCGCTCACGCGTCGGCAATCAAACCGGCGGTCGCGTCTTCCTCTTTCTCGAGACCGACGACTTCGCCCGTGACTACAAAACGATGGCAGACCGTGGCGTGCAATTTCAGGAGAAGCCGCGGCAAGAGACTTACGGAACCGTGGCCGTGTTCGCCGACCTTTATGGAAATCTCTGGGACCTCATCGAGCCAAATTGAGAAACTCTGACCGTGTCCGCTTTGCCTATCATAGCTTGTTAGCTCCAGCTTGGCAGGCCTCACGGTAACGCGATGTTCTGATCGGAAGCCCTGGGCGCCCCTCCAAGTATGCTGGACAATCCGCTCACCGCCCACGCGCGAAATCTGCACAGACATTGTTGGCGGAATTCCCCGCTTTCGTACGGCCGGTAACGACGCGCGGACGTCGAGGGCGCGCTCGCGAATCGCGGTTGCGTTTTCCGGAAGGCTCGCCTATATGGCCAAGGTCTCCGCGCCCATCGTCTAGCGGTCAGGACGGCGCCCTCTCACGGCGCAAACAGGGGTTCGATTCCCCTTGGGCGTACCAGATATTTCAATCAGTTAGCGGAAATCGCGTCCCGGACTGTCCAACGTTTGGCCAATATCGTCCCGCTTTGCCGCCTGCCGGGCGCGCCAAGCAAACGGCGCCAGACGGGCGCTGAGGCCGGTTTACGGGCATTCGCCTGCGGAAGCCTCCAGCCTCTCTGCCCGGATCAGCTTCGGTCACCGACGAAAAAGAGCCAGAGGCCGACGGCGAGGCCTCCGCGGATCAGATACCACATCACGAAAAACTCAGGACCGCTCATATGTATTCTCTTTTCTTTGCTTTCGAGAGACGGGTCTCGGGCTGCCGGGAGCCGGCATGGCCCGAAACGACTATGATGATGAGGATTTTCTGAAGCTGGGTGGTCGCCCGTTCGGCCCGCTGTTGTGGCCAAAGGGGCCTCCCGAATTTTTTCTCTCCGTGTGTGTGTTTTTTCTTACCCCTTGTCTCTGCAAGGAAAACACACACACAACGTAGAATTTTTTTGGGGGGTTCCCCTACAGGCGTTTTCAGCGGGCCAAGCGGGCGACCGCTTCTCGCAGCTGCTCGCAACCAGGATCGTCGATCGTCGTTCTTCCCGCAAAACGGCTGTCTCACAGCGTCCTTGCCGCTCAACCTAATGCAAAAAAACCTAATTGCTCGGGAAGGTAGCGGACGATTTGAAGTCACTGCTTCTGAGGAACCCCACTAGATGGAAGTGGCGATGCCGTCTGAGGGCTCGTCGACGAACTTCGTCGACACGCTCATCGCTCCCACTCGACCGCCACGCGCAGTGCTCCGCGGGCGCCGATGAAAGTCGCATCAAATACTTTCCGGCGTAATGATCTCGAAGGGGATCGTGCGTTGCAGGATGACGCCATTTCCCTTCTGCTGGAGGGCATCGAGCATAGTTTGGACGAGCTGACCCGAGGTCTGCTCCAACGGATGACACAGTGCAGCGGTGATTAGTCCTTGGGCCAAACCCTTCCGCGTCTCGGGGCCAATGTCCCGACAGATCAGACGAACTGTGCGGCGCTTCTCCTCCGGCGCTTCTCGCAAAGCCTGCAAGACACCTGAGATCCCGCCTCCAATGATGAAAATCCCGACCAAATCATCCAGCTCCGTAAGAAGGCTGGATACGATTCGGTAGGCCTCTTGAGGGTCCTCGTGCGTCGGACGGCTGTCGTCAACGGTCAGTTGACCGGCGTTTTCGCGGATATATGAGCGGAAGCTCGCGTCCGAAATGTCCTGGCATTGGTACCTGTGATTGCCGATGAAAACGGCAACCCGGCCAGGACCGTGGGTGGTATTTGCAATGAACCAAGCGGCGGTTCGGCCAAGCTTCCAGTTGTCAGTGCCGACGTATCCTGCGCGACCAGGAGCGGATTGGTCGGTGATGTAGGCGACGACAGGCTTCCCCTTTGCCCGAAGCGCTTGGATACCCTGGCCGACCAGTGGATGATCCGCCGCGATTACAGCGACGGCATCGCAGTGGTCGCCGAGGGCGATCAGGCGCGCCGCTATGTTCTCAGGTTCAAGCTTGTCGACGAACTCGATCACGGGTTCGATATGTTCGTCCCGCCTTTGGCCGGCCGCCTCGCGGATCTTCTCGGCGATGAGCTGATAGAGCTCCCGCGTAGACTGCTGGAGCAAATAAGCGAAGCGGTAGTGCGGAATCGACTCCTTCCTGCGCGCGTCGATTACACCAAGCCCATAGAAGCCGATTTCATCGGCGGCATTCCGAACCCGCTGAATCGTAGCGGTACGCACGGAGGTCGAACCGCCGAGAATGCGATTGACGGTGGACAGGCTGACGCCCGCCGCCTTCGCGAGATCGGCAATTGTCGGTCGGTTCATCGAGTCTGATTGTGTCATTGTGTCAAGATACCTTTGATACGAAATGTCAAGCTGTGCAGCGTTTTGACGTTCAGTTATCTCATCAAGCGATGGTACAAATCAATTCACCAAATGAGATCTTGCCGGACGGCAATGGGAGGAGCAATCATGACGAAAGTGAAACGCATTATAGCAGCACTCATGGCCACGGCCGCCTTCGCCGTGGCGGGAGGCAGCGCCGTGGCGCAGGACGGCGCGAAGATCTTCGTCGTCGGCGGCAAGGCTGACGACCCATTCTGGGCGATCGTCAAGAAGGGTGTTGACGATGCGGCGCTCGTCGCCCAGGCGCACGGAGGCTCCGCGTCCTACCTGCAGCCGCAGACCTACGATAACCTCGGTCCCGACGCGGCGAATCTCGTCCGCACGGCCATGAGCCAGGGCGCCAACGCCATCGCGGTACCGAACTGGGTGCCCGAAGCCGAGGACGAGGCCATCAAGGCCGCGATCGCTGCGGGTATTCCGGTGATGATCTTCAACGCCGGCGGCTTCGAAAAAGCGCAAGAACTCGGCGCGCTCAACTACATCGGCAGCGACGAGTATCTCGCCGGAAAGGCGGGCGGCGAATATATCGCGAAGAACGGTGCGACGAAGGTGCTCTGCGTGAACACCATCCCCGGCGCGGCGAACCTAGAGGCGCGCTGCAAGGGCGTCATCGACGGCGTGACCGGCGCCGGCGGCACCGCCGAGCAGCTGCCGCTGCCCCCGACATCCTTCGGCAATCCGACCGCAGTCGCCGAGGCAATCAAGGCGCAGCTTCTGAAGAACCCCGACGTCAACGGCATCATCACCATCAGCGCCGGGGACGCCGACAGCGCCGCCAACGGCATCGTCCAGGCGGGTACACCGGGCCGTGTCAAACTTGGCACTTTCGACATGAATCAGACCAACCTCGACCGCATCAAGGGCGGAGATCAGCTCTTCTCGATCGATCAACAACCTTACCTACAAGGCTTCCTCGCGGTTTCCCTGCTCGACAGCCACGTCAACTTCGGCACCGAGTTGCCGACGAAGCCGGTTCTGACCGGTCCGGCCATCGTTGACGCATCGAATGTCGATCAGACACTCGCGGGCGTGAAGCTCGGCGCGCGCTGAACGCCGAGATCCAGCCTTCCGGTCCGCTCCGGCGGACTAGTCCCCTCATTCCGCAAGCCTAAATTGACTGGCTGCGCTCGCGTAGTCCGTCACCGGGCGTTGCACGCAAGGACAACCCACAATGGCCCAGCCCCTACAGAAATCCGGCACCACCTCGCCACTGGCGGCTGCGTCCGGTGAATTTTCGTTCGGCAGCATGCTTCGCCGGCCCGAGACCGGCGCCTTCCTCGGCCTCTTCTTCGTCTTCGTGTTCTTCACGATCTTCGGCGGGGTGAATTTCATCGCGCCAACGGGGGCCGCCAGCTACCTCAACGTCGCCGCGAACCTCGGCATCGTCGCGCTACCGATCGGCCTTCTCATGATCGCCGGCGAGCTCGACATCTCGATCGGCTCGATGATCCCGGCCGGCGCTATGACGGTCGCGATCGTCTCCGGCCACTTCGGCGCGCCGATCATCGTCGGCATGGCCGCGTCCCTGGCGCTCGGAGTTCTGGTCGGGCTGATCAACGGCATCCTCGTGGTGCGGACGGCGGTCCCATCGCTCATCGTCACGCTCGGCACGCTCTTCGCCGTCCAGGGCATCGTCCTCGGGCTCTCGGTGCTCCTCACCGGCACGACCAGCGTCGCTCTCTATGCGCCGGGCTGGGCCAAGTTCCTGTTCGGCAGCTTCATCGGTGGGACGTTCCAGGTGATGATCTTCTGGTGGATCGTGATCGCGGCGGTCTACGCCTTCCTCATGCACCTCAACCCCTGGGGCAACTGGGTGTTCGCCATGGGCGGCGACAAGGTCAGCGCCCGCAACGAGGGAATTCCGACCGACAAGGTGACGATCACCCTCTTCGTCCTCTCCGCGACCAGCGCCGCCTTCGTCGGAATGTGCCAGACCATCCTCTACAACTCGGCGCAGGTCTCGGGCGGCATGTCGTTCATCTTTAACGCCATCATCGCAGTCGTGGTCGGCGGCGTGCTTCTGACCGGCGGCTTCGGCTCGGTGATCGGCATCGTCTTCGGTACGCTAACGTTCTCGATCGTGAACCAGGGCATCTACTTCACGAACTTCGACGCCAACTGGTCGAGCCTGATCATCGGCATCCTACTGCTGCTCGCCGTGCTGATGAACAACACCTTCCGCAAGATGGCGCTCTCCTACAGCCCGAAGAAGGGAAAGAAGTGATGGCAACGCCGATCCTCGAACTCCGCAACGTCAACAAGTCCTTTGGCCCGATCGACGTGCTGCACGACATCTCGCTCGAGGTCGACGCGGGCGAAGTCCTCTGCCTGCTCGGCGACAACGGCGCCGGCAAGTCGACGCTGATCAAGACCCTTTCGGGTGTCCACAAGCCGACCTCCGGCACCATCCTCATGGACGGCAAGGAAGTGAGCTTCGCAGGGCCGCGCGAGGCGAGCGACGTGGGGATCGCCACCGTCCACCAATTCGGCGGCACCTTCCCGCTGATGAGCGTCGGGCGATGCTTCTTCGTGGGCCGCGAGCCGACAAAGAAGTGGGGGCCGCTGAAGGTCTACGACCGGGCGACGGCGAACGGGATCGCGGTGACGGCGATCCAGAGCTTCGGCATCACCCGCATCGACGACGGAGACAGGCTGGTCGGTGGCATGTCGGGCGGCGAGCGGCAGTCGCTCGCCATCGCACGGGCAGTCCATTTCGGCGCCCGGGTGCTGATCCTCGACGAGCCCACCGCCGCCCTCGGCGTGAAACAGGCGTCGCACGTGTTGCGCATCGTCCTGGAGGCGAAGCGGCGCGGGCTCGCGGTGATCTTCATCACCCACCAGGTCACCCACGCAATGGCAGTCGGCGACCATTTCGCGGTTCTGATCCGTGGCGCCGTGGCCGCCAGCTTTCGCAAGGGAGAAAAGACCCGCGAGGAGCTGACCGACCTGATGGCCGGCGGGGAAGCCCTAGCCGATCTTGGCAACGAAATCGAAAGCTACATGGAGACCCACGAGGGGCATCCGCCGCCCGTCAGCTAACCCGAGCGAAGGGCGCATTTACTCGCCCGACGCCGACCGGCGCCGGTCCCGCCTCCCAGGTCCGGCGCCGGTCATAGACACCGCCTGTGAACGCTACCCCCGCGCAGCAAGGAGCTACGTCATGAAGATTGCGCTCGACCCATTCATGCACCGCCATCTCTCGCTCGAGGAGCTTCCCTCGAAAGTGGCCCAACTCGGATACGAGTGGATCGAACTCAGCCCGCGCGCCGATTTTCTCGAATGGTTCAAGGCCCCTCGCGTTTTTCCTGACCGGATCAAGTCCTTCAAGAAGGCGCTTAGCGACGCCAATGTCGGTATCGCCTCGCTCCTGCCGATGTACCGCTGGGCGTCGAATGACGAAGATGAGCGCCTAGCTGCCGTTAAGCACTGGAAGCGGGCCGTCGAAGTCGCTGCCGAGTTGGGCGTCGACACGATGAACTCGGAGTTCGGCCGCGGCCCTCACCCCGATAAGGGCTCCTGCTACTGCTGCCACACCGGCTCGATGATCGAAGCCTGCGAGGACGCATGGTGGCGCTCGATGGAAGAACTTGTGCCCATCTTCGAGCGTGAGGGGATCAACCTCCACGTCGAGCCCCACCCCGAGGACTGGTGCGAAACACTACAGCCCGCGGTCGACATTATCCGCACGGTCAACTCGAAAAACGTCAAGTTCCTCTACTGCGCGCCACACACCTACTACTTCGGCGAGGATACGAAGGCGATGCTGCGGCAGTGCGCGGACGTGTTGGCGCACGTCCACGTCGGTGACACATTCAACCACAAGGCAAGTTCCGGCCTCAGGTACATTCTGAACCCGCCGGGCACTCAGGCACGCGTGCATCAGCACCTCAATATCGGCCAGGGCGAGGTTCCTTGGGAGGATTTCTTCGGCACCCTCGCCGAGGTCGGCTTTGACGGGATCATGACCGCTTGCGTGTTCGCATGGGAGGACAGGGCCGACGAATCCGGACTCTTTATGCGTAGCGAGATGCAGCGCTACGTCGACAAGTATTGGCGTGAGACATGACGCTCTGGATCATCGCCGCCACGACGGAAAGCAAGACATACGGTCGTTTGGGCGCCGTCGACTGACGGGCTCATCCTGCAATGAAATATCGGTCGTCAATAGGATGGGCGACCCAAAGCACATGTGAGGATTACGAGAATGCTCAACGGAGAGAAACTGATCGATCGCCCCCTGCGCTGGGGAATGGTCGGAGGGGGGCGCACGGGCCAGGTCGGCTACAAGCACCGCACCGGTGCGCTGCGCGACAATACTACCTACAAGATGGTCTGCGGCGCCTTCGACCTCGACTTTGAGCGCGGAAAGAATTTTGGCGTGAACCTCGGGATCGCCGAGGACCGGCTTTATCCTGACTACAAGACCCTGATTTCCGAGGAAGGAAAGCTTACCGACGGGGTCGAGGTTGTCACCATCGCGACACCGAACTTCACTCACTACGAGATCACCAAAGCTTGCCTTGAAGCCGGCCTTCACGTCGTCTGCGAGAAGCCGCTCTTCTTCACCGTGAAGGAGTGCAAGGAGATCGCGGCCCTGGCCAAAGACAGGGGCGTTATCGTCGGGGTCACATATGGCTTCACCGGCCACCCGCTGGTCCACCAGATGGCGGCGATGGTGAAGAAGGGGATGCTGGGCGACATCCGCATGGTCGATCTGCAATATACGCACGGCTTCAACTCCGGCGATGATGCCAATGCCTCCGAGGCGCAGAAGTGGCGAACCAATCCGAAGACCTCGGGCCCGACCTTCGTGCTTGGCGACATCGGCACTCACATCTACTACCTCTCGGAAATCGTTTTGCCACATATGAAGATCGCGAAGCTGCTCTGCGATCGGCAGTCGTTCATCAAGTCGCGCGCCCCGCTCGAGGACAACGCCTACGTCCTGTCGCACTATGACAATGGTGCGGTCGGCCGTCTGTGGGTGTCTTCGGTAAACGCAGGCAACATGGGTAGCCAGCGCTACCGCTTCGTCGGTTCCAGGGCATCGGTAGAATGGTCCGACGCGCATCCCGATCAACTGATATACGAGATCCAGGGTCAGCCGCCCCAAATCATGCACCACGGCATGCCCTATCTCGAAGAGGAAAGCCTTGCGGTGGATCGCATGGGGGCGCTTCACACAGAGGGACTCGGTGACAGCTGGGCCAACATCTACCTCTGGATCGCCCAGGCAATCGACGCGAAGAAGCGCGGCGATGAGACCTTCCTGAAAACTCACCACTACCCGGGCATTGAGGCCGGCACCGAGGGCGTGCGTTGGCTCGAGAACTGCGTCAACTCAGCGGACGGCGGCTCGGTCTGGATTGATTACCGGTAACTGCCTGCAAGCAAGGATTCAGGGAATATGAAACTTTCCATCTGCACTGACGTGATGGGCAATCTGTCTTTCACCGAGATGCTCGACAAATGCGTCAAGCTCGGCGTCGAGGGTGTTGAAATGACTGGCGGCGGCTGGTCGCGCGCGCCGCATTTCCGAGCGGACAGTCTCTTGGCCAACAAAGGCGCGCTCAACGCCGCTCTGAAGGAAATCGAGGCGCGCGGCCTCGAAATCGCCGCGCTCAACTGCTCGGCCAATCCGCTCGACCCCGGCCCCATGGGCGAGCGTCATCGCAAGGAGATGAAAGAGACCATCCGCCTCGCCGGCGAGATCGGGGTGAAGACCATCGTCACCATGTCGGGACTGCCCGAGGCGGCGCCGGGCGACAAGGTGCCGAACTGGCTGGTGTACACCAAGTCCTGGCCCGACGAGATGCCCGAACGCGACCGGTATCAGTGGGAAGATCGCGCCTTCCGCTTTGGCAGGATCTTGTGAAGCTCGCCCGACAGGAGGTGGGCATCGAGAAATACGCGCTCGAGAATTTCACTGCGATGCTTGTTTGGAATCCCGAGACGCTGTTCCGGCTCCGCGACGAGTGGGGCCCAACGGTCAGGGATGAATTCGATCCTAGCCACCTGATGTGGATGGGAGCCGATCCAATCGCATCCGCCCGCGCGCTTGGGCCCGCGATTCATCATTGCCACGGCAAGGACACGCGCATCGAGCGTGGCTTGGCCGATGTGAACGGACTCCTGGAGCTGAAAGGCGTCGATGACGTCGCGAACCGGAGCTGGAATTACGTTGCCGTCGGCGCAGGTCGCGACCTGCAATGGTGGAAGGAGTTTTTCTCGGTCGTCCGCATGATGGGTTACAACGGCTGGGTGAGCCTCGAGATGGAAGATTTTACCATGTCCACTGAGGCCGGCATTCAGATCCTCGATCGATGCACTCCAGGCCACGATCAGCCGCTGAGATCGCGATGCAGAACCCGATTACTATCACTTGTGCACCTTGTTGCTGGGGGGTGGACGATGTGAGGAACCCGCACCTGCCTCCGTGGGAAAGGGTTCTGGATGAGGCCGCGGCAGCCGGCTTCGGCGGCCTTGAGCTCGGTCCCTACGGCTATATGCCGCTCGACGTCGACCGCCTCGGCACCGCGCTCGACGCGCGCGGTCTCAGCATCGTCGCGGGCACGATCTTCGACGATCTGGTGAGCCCGGAGAAGCGGGAGAACCTGTTCGGCCGCCAAACAGACGATATGTGCTGCTCATCACCTCCCTGCCGCGGCCCGAAAGCCATCCGGGACAACGCTTCGACGCGCCGTTTCTGACGGTGATGGACTGGGGCCATGACGAACGCGACTATGCCGCTGGCCACTCCGAGCGCGCCCCGCGCCTCAATGCCGAAGCCTGGGCGGGCATGGTCGACAATATCCGCGCGATCTCGGAGGTGGCACGCGATCGCTACGGGGTTCGGGCGGTTATCCATCCTCACGCCGGCGGCTATATCGAGTTCGAGGACGAGCTCGACCGGATCGCCGCCGACGTACCAGCGAACTCGCGCGGACTTTGCCTCGACACTGGTCATCTGGACTATTCGGGGATGGACCCGGTCAGAGACGATCCGCCGCTATACGGATCGCACCGACTACATCCACTTCAAGGACATCGATGACGCCGAGATACGTCGACGTCATGGGCCGCCGCATCCGCTTCTTCGAGGCCTGCGGCGAGGGCGTCATGTGCCCGATCGGGCGCGGCCGCATCGACTATCCGGCTGTCCGCACACTGCTCACCGACATCGACTACGGCGGTTACATCACCATCGAGCAGGAGCGTGACCCGCGTAATACCGGCAGCATCCTTGCGGACCTCGCCGCGAGCCGGGACTTCCTGCGCGAGAGCGGTTCTTCGAGACGAGGAATTGGCAGGATGAAGACGCTCGACCTCATAACGATCGGCCGGTCATCAGTTGATCTCTATGGGGATCAAATTGGCGGACGGGTTGGAGGCCATGGGCTCGTTCTCGAAGTACATCGGGGGCTCGCCAACGAACATCGCCTGCGGCACTGCGCGGCTGGGGCCTCAAATCCGCGGTCATCACCGGGGTCGGTGACGAGCACATGGGCCGGTTCATCATCGAGCAGCTCGCCCGCGAGGGCGTGGACACACGTGGGGTAAAAGTAGACCCCGAGCGCCTGACCGCCCTCGTGATCCTCGGCATCCGCAACGACGAACAGTTCCCGTTGATATTCTACCGCGAGAACTGCGCCGATATGGGCCTGTCCGAGGATGACATTGATGAGGGCTTCATCGCCGAGGCCCGGGCGGTTCTTGGGCTACGGGACCCATCTCAGCCATCCCAGAACTGAAGGCGGCGGTGCTGAAGGCCCTCAAGCTTGCCCGCCGAACATGGGGCCGGACGGCGCTCGACATCGACTATCGCCCCAACCTCTGGGGCGTCGCCGCTCACGGCGAGGGCGAGAGCCGCTTCGTGGAAAGCGCGGCCGTGACAAAGAAGCTGCAGTCGACGCTGCATCTCTTCGACCTGATCGTCGGCACCGAGGAGGAGTTCCATATCGCCGGCGGCTCGACCGACACGATCGCGGCGCTCGGGCGGTGCGGGCGGTCTCGGACGCGACGCTCGTCTGCAAGCGCGGCGCCAAGGGTGCGGTCGCCTTCGAGGGTGCGATCCCGGACACCCTCGACGACGGGCAGACCGGTCCCGGCTTCCCGATCGAGGTCTTCAACGTGCTCGGCGCCGGTGACGGCTTCTTTTCCGGACTGCTAAAGGGCTGGCTCGAGGATACGGACTGGCCGACCGCGCTCAAATACGCCAACGCCTGCGGCGCCTTCGCCGTGTCGCGCCACGGATGCACGCCGGCCTATCCGTCGCTGACGGAGCTCGAGTTCTTTCTCGCAGCGCGGCATCGTCCGGCCCGACTTGCGGCACGACCAGGCGCTCGAGCAGATCCACTGGTCGACGAACCGTCCCGGGGACTGGTCCGAGATGCGGATCTTCGCCTTTGACCACCGGATGCAGCTCGAGCAGATGGAGGGTGCCACGGCCGAGAAGATCGACGCGTTCAAGAAGCTGTGCCTGCAGGCGGCGCTCCGGGTCCAGGACGGACGTCCGGGTTACGGCATCCTCTGCGACAACCGGCTCGGCCGGGCCGTGCTTCACGCGGCCTCGGGCACCGGCCTTTGGATCGGCCGACCCTGCGAATGGCCGGGCTCGCGGCCGTTGACACTCGAGCCTGAGCTGGGGAGCGACTGTGGGGGCCTTAGCGAGTGGGCGAAGGAAAACGTCGTCAAAGTGCTTTGCTTCTGCCATCCCGACGACACAGTTGAGATGCGTGCCGAACAGGAGGCGACCGTCAGACGACTTTGGGAGGCATCGCGGCGCAATCGGCTCGAGTTCTTGCTTGAAATCATCCCGTCAAAGGTTGGTCCAGTTGACGACAACACCACGGCGACACTCATCCGCCAGTTCTATGCTGCCGGGTATTTGGCCCGATTGGTGGAAGCTCGAACCGATGACCTCGCCTGCAGCCTGGGCCAACGCGATCGCGGTGGTCGAGAACGATGACCGCGCACCACCCGCGTGCAGCGTCGTGTTGGGCCTCGACGCGCCGGAGGCGGAGCTTGCGGCAAAGTTTCGAGACTGCGGCGAGCTTCGATCGAGTAGGGCTTCGCCGTCGGCCGGACGATATTCGGCGACGTCGCCAAGGTCATGGATGATGGGCGGCACGAGCGGACGCCGAGGCGGTCGCCGCAGGTGACACATCGGGGATTCACGCGGCTCTCAGCAATCTGGGACAAGTCGCGGGCCGCTGCGCGGAAAGCTGTTGCTTGAGCTCGCAGGAGAACAAAGGAGTGGAAGGGTGACCATGGGCGCAACCATTCGTATGACCACCGCGCAGGCCATGATGCGTTGGCTGAGTGTTCAGATGACGAGGATGGCGAGCGCTTCATCGAAGGCGTCTGGGCGATCTTTGGTCACGGCAATGTCGCTGGCATTGGCGAGGCCCTCCATCGGATCGGCGATGCCCTGCCAACCTGGCGCGGCGGAACGAGCAGACGATGGCACATGCCGCGATCGCGTATGCCAAGACCAAACGCCGGCGACGGGCATACGCGGCGACCTCTCGATCGGCCTGGGTGCCACCAACATGGTGACGGCGGCGGCGCTGGCCCATGTGAACCGTTGCCGGTCCTTTTCATTCCCGGCGACGTCTTCGCCAACGCAGGCCCGATCCGGTGCTGCAGCAGATCGAGGATTTCGACGACGGCACCGTCTCGGCCAATGACTGCTTTAAGCCGGTCACACGCTATTTCGACCGCATCTCGCGGCCCGAGCATCTGCTGACGGCGTTGCCTCGGGCGATGCGGACATTGACCGACCCCGCCGACTGCGGGCCGGTCTGCCTCGCCTTCTGCAGGACGTCGGCGGAGCTGGACTGTGCCGAAGCTACTTCGAAGAACTGCCGGATATGGCGCATCCGCAGCCGACACGATCTACGCGAAGTCGCGAACGTAGTCGCGGCGATTCGTGCTGCGAAAAACCCGGTGGTATCGTCGCCGGCGGCGGCGTGCTCTACTCCGCGGCCGAAGACCTGCTCGCCGACTTCGCGGCGCGGCGCAACGTCCACTTCGTTGAGACGCAGGCCGGCAAGGGCGCCCAGAGCTGGGACCACGCGATGAACTTCGGCTCGCCCAGCATGACAGGCTCGGCGTGTGCCAATGCGCTGTGCGAGGCCACGATCTGGTGATCAGCAGTTCGAACCCGCTTCCAGGATTTCCACCAGCACGGCAGCTGGTTAACTGTCCAATCCCGATTGCAAGCTCATCAGCGTCAACATGCACCGGCTATGACGCGCTGAAGCATGGGGCAACCGGCCACCTGGCGATGCCCAGTAACGCTTCCAGCGGATTGATGCTCAGCTCGGAGACTTGCGCTTTCGGGCTGCCGACGCCAGACGCACCGACTGGCACACGGCGGTGGCAAGGGTCACCGCGGCGCCGGAAAGGGATTCCAACGCGCTCCCGGCGACGCGCGGGTGATCGGCACGGTGCAGCGCGTCAGCAACACCAGCACACCGTTGGGGATCACCAGCACCATGCCGGACCGCTCGACGTGCTCTGGCAGTCGGCCAAGGGCGGCTACCACATGGAGTACGGCTACCCTACATGGGTTACGAGGTCGCCGGCGCCATGGGCATCAAGCTTGCCGCGCCCGAAAGGAAAATGCAGTTCCTCGTCGGCGACGGCTCCTACATGATCGCCAACTCCGCTCGCGACGGCCGGTATGCGACGAGTGCCCTTCACCATCGTGCTGACCGATAACCGCGGACATTCCCGGCTACATCAACCGGCTGCAGATCGAGTGCGGCGGCGCCGAGTTCAATAACATGTACAAGGACAGCAACGTCGAGGTGCAGCCCGAGATTGATTTCGTGGCGCATGCCGCTTCGATGGGTGCCCATGCCGAGAAGGCCGTGGACATCGCTGACCTCGAGGCGCGGATCGTCGCCGCGCGCGACCGGAGCGTTCCGTCAGTGATTGTGATCAACACCGATGCGGTGCCGGGCACCGGCGCCGGCGGTCATTGGTGGGGATGTCGCCCACAGGTCGGTGGCCCAGAGCGGCTGGAGAAAGCTCGCGAGCGCTACCACGAGAACGCCGCGCAGCGGCGTGCTGCTTCATCTGATCACGGCCGAAGTCTTCGGCTCCGGTCGCCTCCTAATTCGCCTGGAAAGGACGGACATGCCGCAGCTACTCCGCAAGGCTTTGGCACCCACGGCAAAGTCCACGAGATACGAACCCAACCTCGGCGGGGTGGCGCTACGTCGGTGTCGCTTTGGCGGCTCTGCAAAGGCGACATCGTCGCAGAGGCGACCGGCTCTTGTGAGGTGATCCTCGTCATGATCGGAGACAAGGCGCATCTTTCGGGCGCGGGGCACGACTGGGGCGTCCTTGGCGAGCGGATGGACGTCTTCGAGGAAAGGTGGCGGCCTGCCTCTATTTGCCCAACGGCTCAGATTGGAGAGCCGTCGCTGGAACCGACTGTTCGATAGCTATCTGCTCTGCGCCGGGCGGCGGAGGTCACTCCGCTCGCTGGATTGGGCCAGACGGTATCAACTTGACCGAGCGCGGCAAGGGCACCAACACCCGCCACATGAACAACATTGCGATGGAGGACGAGGACTACCCATTGGTGCGCCTTCCTCGTTAGGGTCTTACCGGCGGGCCACTGGTCCTCCTACCCGAGCCACCGGGCAGACGACGAGGATGACTTCCGACGAGTACGCTCTGGAAGAAGAACCTACTACCATCGCCTGAACCCGAAGGACGGCTTCGGGCATCCGAGCGGGTCTATACCGACGACGGATTGGCTGGACCGGAACGATGGCGGTCCGGGATGGCGACGTCGTGCTGGTTCCACGCGGTCACCATCCCTGCGGCACGCCTATGGCTTCGAGATGTACTACCTGAATGTCATGGCGGGTCCCCTCAGGAAATGGCGTTTTCGTTCCCGCTCCCGAGGTTGAATCGATCATAAAGCGCAGCACCTGGTGTGGCCAACGAAGGGGTGCGGCCCATTGGATTTTGCCTTGAACCAGAAGACGGCGTCTCGGCTTGACTTCGCGGCCTTCCTCGACCTCGCCGCAGACCTCGGCTGCGTGGGCGTCGAGGCTCGCAACGACCTCGGTCGTCCCGCTCTTCGACGGTGTCGCTCCCGGACGCGCGGCTGAGATGGCGAGCAACTGTCGCGGACTGCGCTTGATCGGGCTGAGCGAGGTATCCGTTCGATGACTGGAACGCCGACCGTCGCGCCGCCGTGGCCGCATTGATCCATGCGGCGGAAGCCGTCGGCGCGGAGACAATCAGTCTCACTCCCGTGTGGATGTCCGCGACCCGGACCCAAACGCGCGCGCGGCGGCTCTCCGCGCCGTCGTAGCGGAGATCGCGTCGATGCTCGCCGGCACTCACGTCATCGCCCTGCTCGAGCCGATCGGTTTCGCGAACTGCTCGATGAGGTTCCAGCGCGAGGCTGCGTCAGCGATCGAGTACCTGAACCTCGGCGCGCCGCTTCGGCATTGTGCACGACATCTTTCGGAAGAGTTTGGCGAAGGACGAAGACATTCTCGTGCAGCACATCCGCGTGGTTCATATTTCCGGTATGTCAGGAGGTTCGGGCGGTCTGGCCGACGCGCAGGATGCGGAACGTATCTCGTCGGCGACACGATAGGACCGACACTCTGGGCCAGATGCGCCGCCTGCTTACGGCAGGCTATCGCGACCCCTTCTCCTTCGAATGCACCGCACCCAGTGTCCGCGAGCGCCGCGACGATCTAAAAGCACCCATCGCGGGCTTCGATTGCCTACCTGCGACGCGCGCTCTGAAGGAATTCGCCTGGAGCCGGTTGAGTTCGAAAAGACTTTGCCAAACAAGACCGGAAGAAGGAAAGAGCCGTGACCGAAATCGCCCATTACGTTGACAACGCCCGTGTGGCCGGCACTTCTGGACAGTCACAGCCGGTCTACAATCCCGCGAACCGGCGGGCCGCCGAAAAGACCGTGGCGCTCGCTTCCGCTGAGGTCAGTAGGGCCGTCGCTTCCGCTGTCGCCGCCTGGCCAGCGTGGCCAGAACCCGCTCCGCTTCGTCGGGCGCGTATCCTCGATCGGTTCAAGACGATCCTCTGGGAGCGCGCTGAATCAGCTCGCCGAGGTGATCTCGGCCGAGCACGGCAAGACCCATGACGATGCCAAAGGGGGAGGTGACGCGCGGACTAGGGGTGGCGGTTCGCGGTGGGCGCGCCGCATCTTCTTAAGGGGGAGATTACTGAGAATGTCGGAACCGGTGTCGACAGCCATTCGCTGCGCCAGCCTCTGGGTGTAGTGGCCGGGATCACTCCGTTCAATTTTCCCGTCATCGTGCCGATGTGGATGTTCCCGGTCGCCATCGCCTGCGGAAATTGCTTTATTCTCAAACGCCTGAGCGTGACCCTCACCGTCACTGCTGATCGCGATGCCGAGGCCGGACTTCCAAAGGGCGTTTTCAATGTCATCCAGGGCGGAAAGGAGGCGGTCGATGCGCTCCTCGAACACCCAGACGTCAAGGCGATCAGCTTCGTCGGTTCGACCCCGATTGCGCGCTACACTACCAGACAGGTACTGCCAACGGCAAACGTGTACAGGCGTTCGGGTGGGCGAAGACGCACTGGTAATTCTGCCAGATGCCGATCTCGACATGGCGGCCAACGCGCTGATGGGTGCGGCATACGGTTCGGCCGGCGAGCGTTGCATGGCGATCTGCGGTCGCGGTGCCGATCACCGACAAGATTGCCGACGCGCTCATCGAGAAGCTGGTGCCGAAGATCGAGGCGCTGAAGGTCGGCCCGGCTGCGGACCGATCGGCTCGACGTCGGGCCGCTCGTGACGGCGCAGCATCTTACCAAGGTGCGCGGCTACATTGACGCGGGCGAGGCCGAGAGGGGGCGAAGATCGTCGTTGACGGCCGGCAGTTTCGAATGGAGCGTCAAGGCTGTCGAACGGCTACTATCTCGGCGGGTCCCTTATAGACGAAGTGACTCCCGAAATGTCGATCTGGAAGGAGGAAATCTTCGGACCGGTCCTGTCGGTCGTGCGCCGCAAGACCTTTTCCGACGCGGTGAACCTGATCTCCGCGCACGAATACGCCAACGGCGTCGCGGTCTTCACCCGGGACGGCGACGCGGCGCGAGCTTTCGCCCACGACATCGAGGTCGGCATGGTCGGCGTTAACGTGCCGATTCCGGTGCCGATGGCATTTCATTCGTTCGGCGGTTGGAAGGCGTCCCTCTTCGGTGACCATCACATGCATGGGCCCGAGGGGGTGCGCTTCTACACCCGGCTTAAAACCATTACCACGCGCTGGCCGACGGGCGTGCGGTCCGAGGCAGAGTTCGTTATGCCGACGATGGGCTACCAGGTTTGCCGCGCCGGCGATCTTCGACGCAGCCTTCTCGCGCTTCGACGCCGTCACCCTTGCTGTCGCACATCAAAGCGATTCGCGTTCGCACTTTGGCGAATTGTGCTGCGCGAGCATTTCGTGGCGCGTGAACATGGAAAGCCAAGACATTCTCTTGGCCAACGTCGGGATTGCCGCGTTGCGATAGAGTATCGGACGGCCCGAATTCTGCCAGCTGCCTTGGCCGCCGCGATCCCTTGCGCCTGACGGCGACGACGGTCGTAGTCCTTGCGGCGATCGCGACCAGCATGTCGAGCATCATCCCGTTGATCGCCTCGGCCATACGGTCGGTGGAATCGTCGCCGTTGCCGATCAGCTGCCACG
>CAVTKY010000018.1:0-310857 GCA_963735385.1 uncultured Alphaproteobacteria bacterium
CTACGATCACGTGCGCGAGTCCCTGTGGACTTCGGTGCCGTCACTTGTCATCGCCCTCGCACTCTTCTGGAGCCTCGGCTCGGCCGGCGATTTTGATTTCGTCGGCGGTGATGGTGCGGATCGAAGCGGCGTTTCATCCCTCGCTCGTGCATTTCCTGCCGCTCGTGCTGGTGCTGGTGCTCGCACTTCTCCGCTGGCCGCCCTTCGTCACCGTCTTTCTCGGCGCGCTCGCCGGCGGCCTGCTTGCCCTGCTGATCGCCCCCGAACGGGTCGTCGCTCTTGCCGGCTACTGGCCACGCCGCCGGTCTTCTGCTGCTCAAGGGCATCTGGGCAGCGCTCGCCACCGGCAATGTCTCTGCCACCGGCGAGCCAGCTTCGACCAACTGCTGTCGCGCGGCGCACGCGATGATGCGTTCCGCTGCCTTCTTGGCGAAGAGGTGGTCGGCGACCTGGTTGACAGCCTGCCTCGTGGTGCGCTCACCCATGCCGATGAGCACGACGCCCTTGCCGATGGGCATGACGTCCCCACCCTCCATGCTCGTATTGCCCCAATCCTCGTCGCTATCGCCCCACCAGATCTCGAACTCGTTCCCGGTGAACAGCGGGTGGAACTTGTAGACCGTGCGCTGGACCAGCGTCTCAGGCTTGCGTGCCGGCCAGAACATCGGATTGCAGGTCACGCCTCCATAGATCCAGCAGGATGGATCGCGCTGAAAGAGCGCGTTCGGGATCGGGCGGAGGATGAACTCGCTCTCGGAGAGCACCTCGCGCATCAGCGGAGTCACCATGTCCTTGGGAAGGTCCTCCATGACGATGCCGCCGAGCAGATGGCGCGCGAGCGCCTGTCCATCAAGTTCGTCGAGCCAGGGGCGTAGCAACCGGACAAGGTTGGGCCGACATAGTTTGGCGTGATGCGACGATCGAGCACGAAGGCGCGGCCCTCGGGGGATTGATTGAAGACTTCGGTCAAGAGATCCTGGATGTCATAGACCTCGATGTCGCGGTCTTCCATCTTGAGCACGAAATCGGCGTGATCCGAACGCGCTTTCTGCACCCAGATGACGTCGTCGAAGAGGAGATCGTGGCAGTTCCCAGGCGTCAGTCTCTCATGCGCGAGCGATGGGCGCGACACCATTACCTTGCGAAGCTTGCCGATCTCCGAATGAACGCCGAGCTGCATTGTCAGACCTCCCTTGGTTGCGACCGGAGCGTTCCGGCGCGGGCATTACGCCATTTGGTCCAGACGTGGACGGGAATTCCGGCCAGCACGAACAGGAACCCGAGGAAAACGGTCCGGGGTCCTGCGCCGTAGATCGCGAGACCCAATCCGCCGGAAGCCCTGTCGGCGGCGACCACAGCGGAATGGTTGCTGGCCATGTTGTCAGCCTCCTACGGGAAAGCGAAGAAGCTATGCAAGAATAGCATTAGGCGCGGCCCGTTGACGATCCCCAGCAACGGCGGGAGATCTGCGCACCCGTCTCAATTCAGGCGCGCAGAATGTTGTCCGAAATGCAGCGGTCCAAGCAACGCCCGCGCAAAACAGGCAGCTGCGCCGCCCGCCAAATCTCGGCGCAGCAGGTCGATCGCCGGCCTCAGTGCCCTTACTCGCCGCTTTCGGATCGATGCTCGCTGACATCGCCTGGTCGCTCCCAGTCGAAGAAATCGATGTGGGAGAGCGAAACCGGCATCGCGTCAATAAGGACAACCGCGCGGAGGCCGTCGGTCGGGAAACTTCCGCGGGTGCCGCTCGCTCCGCGCACAAAGCCAAGTTTCGAGACGGACTGTGAATAGAGCATCTCTTGGATGACTGCGTCACGTGCGTCGTCCACACGCGGGTCGATGTCGTCCGCCAGCGCATCGGCCGGCGCGAAGCGTCCGCCGCGTGGAGTCGAGGCCTGCAGGACCAGCACCGGCTCGCCGCGGAACCGCAGCGGCGCGATCCAGCCGCGGATCACCAGCGGCTTCGGCGCCACCCACCGGCTGATTCTTTTGCCCGAAAGGTCCTGCTCGCGTCCGAACGCGCGCATCGGAGAAACCGGGCGGTAGCGATAGAGGCTGTGCGCGAAGCTCGAGATGACGTCGCCCGGGTCGCCGATGACGACGAGGTTCAGCGGCGGACCGTCGGTTGTGCCGTCTTCGGCAGCGGCGCAGCAGGGCAAGGCCTCGAGTGCCCGTCGCAGGGCCGCCTCGTCCGCGATAGTTTTGGTCGGCTGATTTCTGACGATCGTTCCAAGCTCTTCGAGCCGGCGCTGTACGCTTTCGGTGCCGGGCACGGGCACAAGCAGATTGATCCTCTTGCTCCAATTCTCGCCGACGAGTTCGACTGCGGCGGCGATCGTGGGAACTTCCCGATTGGCATACACGATGCCGCTGACGGTCGCGCCGGGCCGGATCGGTTGCCGGCTGTTCAGGCTGACCGACTCGAGGTAGTCGGCGAGGGCTCGGTATCCGCGGTCGCCGAGCCCGCCCTTGAAAGAGAAACGCGGCTTCGCGCGGCGAAAAGTATTCTGGGTCGAGACCGGTCGGCAGGAACACGAATGCCCTGTCACCTCGGTTGGTGATTTCGAGCCACAGCGGCTGTATGCCCTTCGCCGCGAGGTCGACCCCGAACATCGCCTGAGTCTCGGCATCGTTCGGCACCGCCGCCGCCACTCGGATGCGATCCTGTCGCCTTCACAACGGCGCGGGCGCGCAGGTCGTCCTCGTCGATGCCGGCGGGAACCTTGAACGTCTCGAGAGCCGTGCGTTCCCGCGCAAGCCACAAGCAGCGCAACGGCAAGCGCTCCGGCGATCAACGCAAGCAGAACCCGGCAGGCTCGCGCCACGATCATCTTACCGCGCCTCCACGCCGTGCAGCCGGAATGCCTCCCAGTCGAGCCAATCGATTTCGTCGAGGGAATGGGGCGCCGCCTTCATGAACAGCACTGCGCGGAGGCCGTCGGTGAAGTACGGATCGCCGACCAGGTTGAAGCGAGGTGCATTGCGCTCCACAGCGCCAACGCCGGCGACATATCCGAATTCTTCCAACGTTTGCGAATAGGCCATGTCCTCGACGAAATAGGATCGAGCTTCGTCGACGTCCGGATCAATCACATGGGTCGAAATGGTCGGCGACTTGAGCGTGTACTTGACCCCGATGTCACGGCTGATCTGTCCGATCCACACCGGCGCGCCCTGGTAGCGGATCGGAGTTAGCCAGAGGCGGCCATGGTTGCGCTCGTGGATGGTGGCGCGCGCCTTCTGGAGGGCGACATCCTGGCGGCGGCCGAAGACATAGAGCGAGCTGATCGGCGACGAGCGGTAACGCGTGCGGGAAACGAACGACCCGATCGTCCGCCAGAGCGAGTCCGAGCGCAGGGCCTCGGTCGGGTCCCAGTCGCGGCGAAGCAGTGCCGAAGTGATCGCCTCTCGCTCGCCCACAAGCACGAGGTTCAGCGGGTCGCCGAACTCGGTCCCCTTGCGGTTCGTCGTGCAGCACGGGAGCCGCTGGAGCGCGACGCGCAATTCCGCTTCGCTCTCGATCTTGATGATCTGCCCCGGCCCGTAGAGATTGGCGAAGTCCACGTGCGTGCTGGTGAGCTCGGCGGTCGGATCGGTGACATTAAAGCTGAACGTCTTGAGATCGCCGCGCGCAATCAGGTCTACCTGAACGATCTTGAGGTTCTCGTCGAGGTTCGTGAGGACAAAGCCGGCGACGGTCCGTCCCGGCTCCACCGGGTTTCGGAAGCGCTGAGCGTAGAGCCTCGCCTGCAGCCGATTATCCGTACCGTCGGCACCGCCAAAAGCATAAGCGACCTCGGAGACCGAGAAGTTGTCGGGGTCCAGCCCGGCGTCGAGCATCCAATAGGTCCTTGAGCTTCCGTTCTCGACCTCGATCCAGACTGGCTGGATGGCACGGGAAGCAAGGTCGACGCCGTAGATGGTCTTGGCTTCCGCGGCCGTGGGGACCGCGACGGTCACACTAAGGTCGCCCTGCGCGTCGGTCTGTGTACGTTCGCTGTAGGACGGGATGCTGTCGGGGTCCACGCCGGATGTCGCACAGCCCTGTCCAAGTGTAGCGATCGCGACAAGCAGCAAAGCCGTCGCGCGCCACCTTGAAGCGACGCCCGCAAAGCGAGGCCGCGTGAGGCTTGGCATTCACCCTCTCACGATCTTCCCCTCGAGACGGGAATGATCGGCGACCATTCTATACTACAGCCGGCAATCTTTTAAACACGGCAGATTTCGCGCATTCTGCGCAACGGCGCCGACGCGACGAAACCGGCGCGCAAACTTCGGGGAGCCGTGTCACAGAATCAACGAGAGCACACTGCAGGAAGAGGCCGCCCGGTTGATGATGGGAGCCTAAAGGCGCCCGTCGGGAAGGGCGTTTCGGTCGGCCACTGCGCGGCCATGCGACGGGTCGGGCGCGCTGCCACCCGCTGGTGGCGGCGGTCGGCAAGGGATCTCGTCTCGGCGGCGATGGTGGCTGTGCTGGTTGGTTGCGCCTCTCGGCCACTGGCGCCGTTCAGCACCAACACGCCACCGCTGCTGCTGGCACCGGCGAGCGGCGTGAGCGACGAGAGGGGGCGGTTCCGGGAGATATTCTGTCAGGTTCTCGAGACCCGTGGCGAGGCGCTGCCCGACTATCGCCCGTGCGAGGACGCGCTGACCCGCTTGGGGACCGAGCCGGCCGGAGAGGGGCGGCCGGTTTGGCTCGGGCCGTCGCGCCGGCGGCTCGCCGCTTACTTCGTGCCCGGGATCGGCTGGGACTGTTTCGCCGATTGGCTGGAGCCGACGGGCACCGTCGGAGAACACGTCCGCCGCCTCGGATTCGGTTTCGAGACGATTGCGGTCGACAGTCTTTCAAGTAGCGCCGCGAATGCGCGCCAGATCCGGGACGCCGTGCTCCGGACGCCGAAGCGCGGGCGCCCCGCGCATCGTGCTCATGGGCTATTCCAAGGGAGCGCCCGATATTCTCGAAGCGGTGACCGAGTACCCCGAGATCCGATCGCGGGTGGCGGCGGTTGTGAGCGTCGCGGGGGCGATTGGAGGTTCGCCCCTCGCCAACGGCGCCAAGCAGTCGGATCTCGCCATGCTCCGCAAGTGGCCGGGGGCCCGCTGTACGGAGGGCGACGGCGGCGCGGTCGAAAGCCTCCGCCCGAACATCCGCCAGACTTGGCTGGCACAACACCCGCTTCCGAAGGGAATCCGCTACTATTCGCTCGTGGCGCTGCCTGACCCAAGCAGGTCTCGGCAATTTTGCGGCCGAGTTACGCCAAGCTGGCGCAGGTGGATGCCCGCAACGACAGCCAGGTCCTGTTCTATGATGAGGTCATTCCCGCAGGTGCATTGCTCGGATATCTCAACGCGGATCACTGGGCGATCGCGGTTCCCCTGGCGCGGTCGCACCGGACCCTCGGCCGCTTCCTCATCACTCGAAACGCCTATCCGCGCGAGGCTCTGCTCGAGGCGATCCTGCGCTTCGTCGAGGAGGATCTGGCCCGCCAATAGTGGCGGTGCGGACCTTCGAGAACCTGTTGGGTTTTTCCGATCTTCGCTCACGGTTCATCGGCCAAGCAGTCATCGCTGCGCAGAGGCCAATATCCATCTAGCTCTGCGTGACTATGCATCGCTGATCGGCGGCGCTAACAAAACGCGGGCGATCGGATGCAGTGTGTTGCACTACGGAAACGAAAGAGGTCTGACATGCCGAAGACCACAGCGACCTTCGTCGCACCGGACTTCCTGGCCCTCACGGTGGGCATCGTCGTCTTCTTCGTCGGCGTATTGATCACCCAACGCGTATCGTTCCTCCGCACATACAACATTCCGGAACCGGTCACCGGCGGCTTTGTCGCGGCCTTGGCCTTCTGGGCGGTCTACGAGGTCTTCGGCCTGGAGATCGGCTTCGACATGACGACCCGCGACCGACTGCTGGTGATCTTTTTCGCCACCGTCGGGGTGAACACACGCTTGGCCGATTTGGCTGCTGGGGGGCGGGTGCTAGCGATGCTCTGTCTGATCACCGTCGCGTTTGTCTTCCTGCAGGACGGCGTCGGTACGATAGGGGCGGTGGCGTTCGGTCTGCCGCCATCGGCGGGGGTGGTGATCGGCTCGGTCGCCCTTGTCGGGGGACACGGCACCGCAATCGCCTGGGGTCCGACCATCGCTGCCGATCACGGATTTCCCGCCGCGCTCGAGATGGGCATCGCCGTCGCAACACTCGGGCTGATCATCGCTAGCCTGCTCGGAGGGCCTATCGCGAAGCTCCTGATCGAGCGAAACGGTCTTACGCCCTCGCCCGAAGATTTACCGCGCGGGGACCTGCCGCCGGAGGCTGACACGGCGCCGATCGACAAGATGGGGATCATGCGCGCGATGCTTGTTGTCAACGTCGCGGTTATTCTCGGCTATCTGGTGCACAGCTGGATTTCGAGCCTGGGCTCGATCAAGCTGCCGCTCTTCGTGCCCTGCATGATCATGGGCATTGTGCTGTCGAACACGGTGCCGATCCTCTTTCCGCGCCTCAACTGGCCGGCGCGCACGGCCTCCCTTGAGCTGATTTCCAGCTACGCGCTGTCGATCTTTCTCGCGATGTCGCTAATGAGCATGCAGCTCTGGACGCTGGCCGGCGTCGCCGGGCCGCTGCTCGTCATCGTGGCCGTGCAGACGGTGGTGGCAGCGGCCTACATTCTTCTGGTAGTCTTCCCGACCCTTGGCCGCGACTATCAGGCGGCGGTCTTGTCTGGCGGGTTCACCGGGCTGTCGCTCGGCTCGACGCCGACCGCGATCGCCTCCATGTCGGCTATCACGCGGCATTACGGGCCGGCGCCGAACGCCTTCATAATCCTGCCTCTGGTTTCCGCCTTCTTCGTTGATTTGGTCAACATGGCAGCAATCACCCTCTTCCTGCGACTTTGACGCTAAACGCCGACCATTTTGGAGATGGGCTGCTCGGCCGCCAACGGCAGGCCGGCAGCTGCTACATGAGACCTACCTGAAGATCGAGCATCTGGCCGCCAAGGTCGGCAGGCGCCGAACTTCAACTCCTCGACGGTCTTTACGCCACCTCAGGCACGACCATCAGTTGTGCTCCCCGTGTGAACGCCACGATAATGCGCCTGGCTCGCGCTGGAGAATGGGATTTTGTTTTTACGGCGCTTCACATATGGTCGCCCCGTCGGGGCGGCTAGCAGATCAACTGGAGAATACAATGAATATATTTACTCAGATCGGCACGGCTCTGGCCATTGCGGCTCTGACTGCGACGGGCGCGGCTGCGCAGGCCACCTATAAGAAAGTAGGGTCGGAAGCCGGGTGGGACATTTATGTCAATGAGAACACGAACGGCTGCCTGATGGCAAAGGGCGTCGGCACGGATAGACAGATCCAGATGGGCGTCTCTAAGACCACCGACCTGCGCGGCTATATGGCGCTCTACACCAAGAAAGGCGCAGAAGTCAGCGCCGGCGAAAAGGTCTCCGTATTATTCGACATCGATGGCCAAAAGTTCACGGGCGACGCTACCGGTGTTGAGATGGAGGGGTTCGACGGAGCCTATGTCCATTTCAATAATCCCGATTTTATCTACGATCTGGCAAAGAAGAAGTCGATGACGATCACTCCGAAAGGCCGTGATCCGATCGTGGTGAGCCTCGCCGGAACCGACGCTGCGGTAAAGGCTTTGCGCGCCTGCCAGGACGCTCGGTAGGTGGCAAACACGGGTTTGTGCCCAGAAACTAGTACTTAGAAAATAAGCGCTGTTCCGGCGCGTGGCAGGTGCGGCCATGAAAATGGCCAAGCGCCTGCCACATGCTCATCAGAGCGAGTTCGTGGGGCCTGCCTATGGCAGAAAATGCGGCGCTTCGTTCATCGACCTCCACCCTGTTGCGCTGCCAGACCGCCAATGGCAGGAAAGAGCCCACGACCGTGACCAAGCCAGAAAACCCTTTGCCCGCCCTGATGCAGATGCTCGGCGACCTGGTCGACGGCGACACTCTGGCCGAACTGGTGGCCATCATGGCCGAGCCTGACGAGGCAGCGGTGCTGCTGGCGATTGGAGTCATGCAGGGCCGCCTCGAGCGGCTGATGCTTGGCGAGGATATCAGCGAAGAAGACGCCGCCCAGCGTGCCCGGCAGATTGCCGAGGGGGTGCGCGAGGCCTGGATGGCGTTGCACCGGGCGAGAAACGCATAACCATGCGGGCC
This sequence comes from uncultured Alphaproteobacteria bacterium, assembly GCA_963735385.1. GTDB lineage: Bacteria > Pseudomonadota > Alphaproteobacteria > Rhizobiales > Rhizobiaceae > CAVTKY01. The sequence goes on from CAVTKY010000018.1 coordinate 8,190, forward strand.
ATGCGATATGTCAAAGTTAAATGCGTCGCAAAGTCATACTTGCAAATCCCCATCGCGACGCACTTTCCGGCGAATGTAGGTGCCCTGAATGCCCCTGAAGACGCGCCGCTTCAGGATCAGGGCCGCTATCTCTCGTACGTCATCCAGGAGAACATCATCTCTGGTGGCCTCGCCGGGCCGCGTGGCTACCGTCAATCCAGATAGTCGCCGTTCGTCAGAAGACGGTCTTCAACTTCGTCCCTCATTTCCCGAAACACAAAGATGGCGGCGACCCCAAGTCGCCGCTTCTGGTCGGTGTTGAGCGTTTCATAGAGCGGTTGCCATGCTTCGGAGAGTCGTTTGACCTCCGCCGCTCTTTGACCGAGGGCATCGGCGCGTCGACGCAAGAAGTCGACTGGATTGCGGTCCTGCAAGATTTCGATGGCATTGCGGTCGCGCAACTCAGCAATCCGTGCTTCCCGTTCGGCCAGGCGCGCCTGCCGCCCCGCCGCCCTGGAGCGTATCGCCTCTTCTACTGGCGGCCAAAGTTTTTCCTGGTCAGGTGTCATTTGCAGGGCGAATTTCACGATTGAAATCCGTGCGTCGGTTAACGTCTCCAGTTCGGCAGCGCTCGGCCCCTCTCGTGCGGTTCCGGCAGGAGAGACTTGGGCATGGGCCAATGAGGATGATCCAACTGTGACCAGTGCAACCAACCCGGCGCATACAAGTTTGGACATCATGGCAACCTCCTTTTTGTGAGACTTGAGCAAAGGGCAACTTAGATTGACGCTGCTCCCGCGGTTATTCGGAGCGTCAAGCATGCTAGCGAACACCTCTCGCCGTCGAAAGGGACTCAGTCGTTAACGACCTCCCAGCTTTCGTCGGGATTGAAGCGGTCGATGTATTTGACGACTGTTTCGGTAGCTTGGACCAAGGTCGATATCGTAGACGATGCCGTGCTGGTTGACGACGAAGGTCTTGACGCCGGTCTCGCCATATTTGGCTGGCCATCCGATGAGGCCGAAGCCGGCGATCATGTTGCCATTGATGACGTAGTCGTAGGCGCCGCCGGCGATCTGGTCGCCCTGGCCGGTCAGGATCTTGAACTTGTAGCCGAAATAGCCTTCGCCCTTGGTGGCATCGTCGAGCTCGGACTGGTCGAGGTCGCCGGCCGGGCTCTCGCCATTGACGTCGTCGGTCGGCCAGTAGAGCCCGTCGGTCGTGCCTTTCGAACTGACGAGCTTCTGCGCGAATTCCTTCACGCCGTCGTCATCGCGATCCTGGGATGCATAGTCCTCCTGCGCGTCGACATAGGCGCGCATCGTCTCGATCGCCTGCAGTTCATTTTCGCCGACTCGGCGGTTCACGATCTCTTCGAGCCCGTCAAAGGTGTCGAAAGCCCATTTGCCGTCGTCGCCCTTGACGATCGGGAACGGCAGCGGCCACAGCTTCTGCGCCGATCTGCACCGTAGCGGCGGTCACCCTCGCCGTTGAGCAGCGAGCTGCTTTGCGGCCCCCTCCTTGATCGCGGCGAGTGCGTCCGCGGTATTCTCGTCGGCCTTGAGCTTTGCCGGGTCGAGACCGAGCACGACGGCGACTGCATCCGAACCTTCCACCTTCAGCGCTTTGCTAAAGGCATCGAGTGCTGCCTCCGGCGTGTCGAAGATCGGCGGATCGACGTCCGCCGCGAGCGACTCGATTTCGGGGATAGCGACGTCCGGCGTCCCGGCCTCCTCCTGCGCGGAGGCGGCCGACGAAAGCGATAAAGCCAGGCCAAAGGTGATGGCGCAGACGCTACGGGAAAGCTTTGTGGCAAATATCTTTGTCATTGTGCCGTCCTCCCGTTCCGTTAACGCCGTCCACCACCGCCACGCCCACCGCCGCCGCGCCCACCGCCGCCGCGCCCACCGCCGCGCCGCCGCCGCCGTGGCGCCTGACCTGCTTGTGGCCGCCACCGCCGCGCTGGCCACCGCCCATCGACTGGTGGCCGCGGTTGGACTTCACTTTGGTGGCCTTGCCGCGATCGATGTTGCCGACCCCCGAGGACTTCTTCGGACGATTGTCGGCCCTTGCCGCAGGCTTAGGCTTGCCGGCTTTGCGGTTGACGTTTGTAGCCTTGCCGCCAGGGCGGTTGCCGGTGGCGGGCCTGGCGTCGGGCCGGTTGACGTTCTGCCTGTTGGCCGGCCTGTTCGCAGCCTGACCGCCCTGGGCCTTCAGCCCGTCGAGGGTGCTTTTGCGAACGTCTCTTGTCCCGGCGGTCTTGCCGGGCACCCTGTTGGTGACCTGATCGCGCTTCTTGATATTTTGGGCGCGGTCGCGAATTGCGTTGTTGCCATTGCGCTCGAGATTGTTCTTGATGTTCGTGCGATCGAGCTTGTTCAGCTGGTCGCGGTCGATGTTGATCTTGCTGCGGTCGACATTCTTCCAGTCAACGTCCTTGAAATCGACCTTGCCGTTGAAGTCGCGGTTGTTGAAGCAGTCGTTGCAGTCGATGTCGATGTCGCCGCCGTCCCAGTCGCCGCCCCACACGCCCCAGTCGTCCCAGTCGACCGCCGCGGCCCAGATCGCACCGGTTGCCGCCGCGGCAAAGAAGGTTGCGGTCGGATAGTAATAGCTTGGGTACGGATCGGGATAATAGCTGATCGGCTGCCACGCATAGTCCGGCTCGTAGAGCATCTCCGGCGGGTATTGCGGAACGTAGACCACCTCGGGATTCGTCGACTTGATGATGACGTTGTCGTTCTCCTCGACCACCTCCATCTTGTCGTCGGTCTTGATCACGCCCTTGGCGACCGCCTCGTCGCGCAGTTGCTGAATGGCGACCAGCACGTCCTTCTGCTGATAGGCGATGGCGTCGCCGAGTTGCTGTGTCCAGGCGAGATCGTCACTCATCATCTTGACGACGTCCGGATAGTTGAGCAGCGACACAACCGAGCCGTCCCAGTTCTCATTCGGCTTCAGGCTCTTGTCCTTCGCGTATTTATCCAGATAGCGCGCCGCCTCCACGATCTGCAGCGGATAGAGCGATGCGCCGGTAATCACCGCGATCAACTCGTCCGGATAGAGCGCAATCCGCGCGACCAGAACCTCCATTTCATCAGCGCTTAACGGTGCTGGCGAGGTCGTATCCGTGGCGACAGCCGCAGGCACCTGTTCCTGGGAGAAGACGGGTTGCCGCATGCCGGGGCCGGCAATCAACAGCACCAATGCTGTCGCGCCGATCTTAAGGATTTCATTGCTCCTCATTGCTCGTCTCCGATTGTGCAAATTCTGCTTTTGTCTCAGCCCTCGTCACGGGGGCTGCGGAACACCGTCGAGCGTTCGATGCGCGTCAAAGTGTTCCGGATTGCGTCGAGACCGGCCGATAGGCGCGCGCTGACGCATGCACCTTCCAAAGTCCGGACTTTTTTCAACTCCCCTACATTCCAGCTAACGAGGCTGATTTCATTACGCAATGCCTGTTTCTTCCAGTACCGAAACGGCGCTTCTTGCCTCGGTACAGCTGTCGAATATTGCGCTTATCGTTTTCATTGACTTCCTCGTTGTCGGAGCGAGCGCGCCACGGCTTCAGCGACCGGCGTCTTGTTATGAAGCCTCCAAGGCTAATCGCTAACGAACTCGCGGATCAAGCGATCGTTCCCAGCGCTGACTTCCTGCGGACCATTGCGATCGATCTATTGGACCAAAGGCCCATACCTTCGCGGATCAAAGACAGTCAGCATGGGAAGGGCGGCACCCCTCAAGCCAAAGCGCCGCCGCTCAATCTTTCCGTGTGTCTGAGAGAATTACGACGCACGAATGCCCGGAGCCATCCGGCCAGGTATCGTCGGCGAGATATAGCCCAGTTTGTAGGAAGTCCTGATCCAGGCGGCGGAAGACGGTTGCGCAATTCCGTACCGTGGACACGTGGCCGGTTACGCCAAGCAGACGCGCCATCTCGTGTGGGTTGAATTCCAGCCTTTGGACCAGCGATACGTATCGCCAGTGATGGCGAGGTGTACCCATTACATCCCAGAGTGCAGGCATCACTTCGTGTCCAACCATGAGCGGCCCTGCTTGGCAGCCACCAGGCCGTTGGTGGGTGCGCATTCATAAGGAGTTCGCGACAGCCAGCGAAGTTTGCTGCGGCTCAATGCCCGCCACCCAGGACCAGCGTACGCACCGGCAGTAGCGCCTGAAGTCGAAGGATCGCAGCATGAACGAGCCCCACCGCGTCGTGATTGCTGGTGTAGGCGTTGGCGATGCAGTGGCTGCCCGGCGGAAGCCGATCAAGTTGCCCGTAAGGTAGGCGGTGAGGGTGCCGGGCTGAGCCGCCTGCATCGGATCGAGGACGTGCGTGTTATCGAACTGGACGCTCCTGCCTGTAATAGTCGAGAAAAAGCCGATTAGCGCGTTGCCATAGGCGTTTCGATGTCCGCCGTGACATTGGTAGCTTGTTGCATCCTTCTTCGGTCAGTTCAGCGCCCTCTGTGAGCGATACGAGCTGGCTTTCAGTTCGTCCGCGCCGTCCTCGAGCGCGTGCAGGTTGGAGTTGAGACCCCCCCCCAACAACCGAACATCTCGGGAGCATATTTAAGGCATTTGTTTGCGTTTGCCTTTGCAACCTATCCATCAACGGCAGCAGAATTGCGGACGGCACGAGTGACGCTCCGAGAGCGGTCAGCTTGGCAGTAATGCCTGGTACAACCAGACAGCGGCCGGCCTTGAAACCGCGCCACGCGCGCTCGGCAACCATCTCCGCGTCGGCCTTGGGGAGTATGCGAAAGAGTGGCGCCCGCCGAGCGCCGGCTCGGCCCAGGAAGTTCGTCCGAACCGGTCCCGGTGCAACGCAAGTAACGGTGACGCCGCTGCCGCGCAGTTCCTGGGAAAGAGCGAGCGAGAACAGGCGAACGAAGCTCTTGCTCGCATAGTACAGGGCCATATGCGGCCCCGGAAGGAAGCCGGCCACCGAACTGAAATTTATCACCCCGCCCTTGCCCCGACTGACCATCCCCGGCAGAAAATGCAGTGTCAGCTCGGTAACGGCTCCTACGTTGAGGTCGATCATGGCGAGCTGGTCGCCGATCGGCAGGGAAATTGCCGCGCCCCGCAGGCCAAAGCCCGCGCTGTTAACAAGCACGTCGCAATACAGCCGCTGCTCACTGAGAAACTCCTCAAGGCGAACCACCGCATTGTCCGCCACGAGATTCAGTTCGAGCGTCTTCGGCTCTGCGCCGGCCTGCCTCAACTCGTCAGCGGCCGCCGCCAATCGCTCCGGTGAGCGGGCGACCAGAACGACCACACCACGCTCCCGCGCAATGCATCTAGCGATTGCCCGGCCAATTCCGTCAGACGCTCCAGTGATGACCGCAGCAGGCCGCATCTCTTGCTGCGAAATCATACAGCGCCCTCAAGATACCGCGGCTAAGGCAAACTGCCCAATTCGGGGCATCGGATACTTTGCTTCGGCCTATTGTTTCTGCATCTTTATGCCGAAAACCGGCGTTCACTTTTCGGCGCAATGCTTTAACCCGACATCCGCCGAATCAGAGGCTCACCGGGGGCAAGATTGACGGCGGGGATGGAAATTGGCAAGCCTGTGATCGCATGGTTCAACTGAGCGCTCGAACCATGTCGAGCATGATACCTCGCCGGGACGGCGACCATGAACCGTCAAATCCTTGGCCGGAGAGGTCGACAAGAGCCGAGGTTGTTGGAGCCTTGGCGATGGCGTGGGCGTGCTGAGCGTCAGCATGGCCGCGAGCCGATGGCGCGCTTCAGGGATAGCGTGCACCCAGCCATCACGGACGTCGCCACGTTCGCGCCGGCCAAGGTCACCTGCAACACCAAAGTCGGAAGGCGGAACACGCCGCGCACCACTGGCGATGCAATCGATTGCATTATTGAGCCGTCTCCGGCACTCTGCCGCTACTGTTCGTGTGAGCAGCAACGCCACGCAGCCCAGGAGGCAGATAGATGGCAAAAGCAGAGAACTGGCGAAGTGTGCCAGGGTAACTAGCTTCGACAACGACACGAGGCCCGCTATAGAGGGAGCGGGAACCAGCTTGGTGTCCAATTCGAATGGCGACCGATCCGCAAGCAAACGCCAGCCTTCACCAGATGGTGCAGGCTGTTGTGACCGTTCTAGCCGTCATCAATCCGGTGGTATGCGGTGCCATTTTCTTGACGCTAACGCCAAAGCTTGAGCCGGCACAGCGACGCCGGGCGGCCGTCAAAGTTGCACTCAGCATCCTCATCATCCTGGTGGCATCTGCACTGGTCGGGCTCAAAGTCTTGGGCGTTTTCGGTATTTCACTGGATGTGTTCCGGATCGTAGGTGGGATGATCGTCGCCTATATGGGATTTGGTATGCTCGGCGGCCATCATACAGTCGGTCAAGCAGCGCCGACGGGCGCCAATGCCAATTTGGGGAGTTCGCTTGCCCCGCTGATCATGTTTGCCGCCGGTCCCGGGACGATTACGGCCGTCGTAACATTGGCGGCCGTCCACACGCCCGATGGATTCCCCGTGACTGCGATGGTCGCAGCTGTGGTCGGCGCAGCAGTCACATTCGCTGTTTTGCTTCTTTTTATCAGGATGCCGTCGCATCCTGGTGGAAGCATGCAGAGCGGGGTCACTCGCTTCATGGGCCTCATTGTGGCATCGATGGGAATGCAGTTTGTACTGACGGGTTTGAAGGACTTTCTCCGGCTTTAGTGGTCGGGTCGGTACCGGCCGTTTCGGCCAAGAGTGACTTGTGTTGGCGGATTGGCAGGTGGTGCTTGAGACCTGGCCGTCGGCTCTTGGCTTGAACTTCAGGTCGGTCGGGCGAAGGAGAGTGAAGGGACTTGCCGATAGCTGGGAAATCTATGCACTGGCAAGCTGAACGCATCTTCGGTTCCGCGGCGCGCGCTGAGCTCGTGCGATGAGAGTGGGACATGGCCAATCCGGAACGGTGATCACGGCGACTTCGTCTGTTCACGCTGCGTCCGGCCCGCGCCATGCGGCCGGATGCATGATGGTTCAGACCTATTAGGAGAGCGACATGGCATTCTTTGCTAAAGGAAAGTTGATGGCTGCGGCGGGCGCTCTCGCCTCATGCCTTCTGACGTGCGTTGCTCAGGCGGCCTCATGCGGCAACAGCGCCGCCGGGTTTGAACAGTGGAAAGTGGAGTTTGCCGAGACGGCAAAGGCCGCCGGCGTCAAGAAGAAGGGCCTTGCAGCGCTTGCCGGCGCGAAATACGCCGCAGGGACCATCCAGGCAGACCGCTCCGCCAAGAAGGCGTTCAGCGGCTCGGTCGACGCCTTTATGAGACGACGCGGTGGGTCCGCGATTATTTCCAAGGGCCGTTCGCTCAAGAAGGCGAACGCAGCACTCTTCGACAAGATCGAGCGTAACTACGGCGTGCCCGCCGGGGTGCTGCTCGCCATCTGGGGTATGGAGACCGGCTTCGGCGCTTCCATGGGCAAGCAGAACACTGTTTCGGCAATCGTGACGCTCACCTACGATTGCCGCCGCCCGCAATTCTTCGCGCCGCATGCCATCGCAGCGCTCAAGCTGGTCGACAGCGGCGCGCTGAGTGCCGGCTCGGTCGGCGCCATGCACGGCGAGATCGGCCAGACCGGGTTCCTGCCCGGGAACGTCCTGAAATACGGCGTCGGCAGCAGGAACCTGCGCGACAAGAGTACCGCGCTGATATCCACGGCCAACTTCCTTAGGGCGCACGGCTGGCGGGCCGGCGGGGGCTATCAAGGCAACATGGGCGCCATCGCGGGCTGGAACTCCGCGAGTGTCTATCAGCAGGCGATCGCCCGCATTGGTGCGGCGATCGACGGCAATTAGACTGGCTAGGCCTGCGTTCCAGCTAAAAAGCCGCCACGCGCCGGCTCAGGATGCCATAAACGCTTGGCATTGCCCGGAGGTTCCTAATTGCCGGGAGGTGCACCGTTGGCGATCGTGCGCCTGCACGACCGCTTTGCGCCACTCCTGACATTAGGCTGCGCAAGTTGCTTAGTGTTTGGATCTGTCGGAGTGATATCCCGGCAATCGATCAAATCAGAATCGCTGCCTCATCGCCACGCCTTGCGAAGCATACTTCATCAACGAGGGGCGAGAAAATCGGTGGCCGTGCCTCGCCACCTTCGGCGTTTTGCAGTAAGTTCTGAACTGCGGGTGGCAGTGGCAACTGTAAGGTTAGGCCATGGCCACAAATCTGGCGTCGCTGTCTGATGCCTTTATTCAGGACATCATTGTCGGGATTGCGTTTGCGAGCGGATTTGGTCGAGGTCCGGTCAGAAATCCGCTGATGCAGCAGTCCTTGCGCTGCTTGACGCACCTAGCAGACGCCGCGGCTAAGCTAGGGGGCGAGCAGGCTGTTTGACGCTGTCAACGAGTAGGAATCCGGGAGTGACGTCATTCGCATAGGGCGGAATGGAGATCCGATGGCAAAAACGATCCATTCGATGATCAGGGTTCTGGACGAACGGCGCTCGTGCTTGTTCTATCAAAGCGCGTTCGGTCTGGAAGTTGCGGACAGGCTGGAATTCGACTCCTTCACGCTTGTTTACCTGCGCAATCCGGAAGCCGATTTCGAACTCGAATTGACGATAAACAAAGGCAGGGAAGAACCCTACGTGCTTGGCGACGGTTATGGGCACCTTGCCTTTTGCGTTCCCGATCTCGACGTGGAACACAAGCGCTTCGAAGCGTCCGGCTTCAATCCGCGAAAGATCGTCGAATTGAACCGCGAAGGTGGTCTCCTTGCGCGGTTTTTCTTTGTAGCTGACCCCGACGGCTACCAGATCGAGGTGCTGCAGCGACACGGCCGTTACAAATAGCGTGGCGCACCGAAAGGCGCTAACCCAGCCAGCCAACGGCGTCCTCGGACGCGAAGCAAGCAAGGGAGGATGGAATGGTCACAGTCTATGAACGGAAACGCGGGCTGTCACGGCGCGAGGTGCTGCGACGCGGCGGAGCGCTCGGCGCGAGCGCCCTTCTTGTCATCAGCGGCAGCGCGGTGATCAATCCGGAGCAGGCCTGGGGGCTTGAAACGAAAGCGCTGAAGCCGGAAACGATGGCAACGCTGATCCAAATGGCGCGCGACATCTACCCGCATGACCAGGTTCCCGACAAATACTATGCCATTGCGGTCAAATCCCACGACGAAAAGGCAGCTGAGGATCCGGCTCACAAAGAGCTGATCGAGAAGGGAGTCGCCGATCTCAACGCAAGCGCCGGCACTGGCGGCTACACGGGAATCGGCTGGGAAGACGATCGTGTAAAGCTGCTTACCCAGATCGAAGGCACGCCATTCTTCCAGGCGATCCGTGGCGGTCTCGTCGTCGGTCTCTACAACCAAAAGGAAATTTGGCCAATCTTCGGCTACGAGGGCGAGTCCTTTTCCAAGGGCGGCTACATGGAACGCGGCTTCAACGACATTGAGTGGCTCTGATCGCCATCGATCGCAAATCACCGCCCTTGGGAGGAAACCATGGCTGCGAAATATGATCTCAACGACGACAAGGTGGTCGTCATTATCGGTTCTGGTGCTGGTGGCGGCACGCTCGGCAATGAGCTCGCGCAGAAAGGCATCGACGTCGTCATTCTCGAAGCGGGACCGCGCATCGAATACGACGAATTCATCAATGACGAGTGGGACAGTTTCTCCCAGCTCGCCTGGCTGGACAACCGCACCACTGGAGGCGGGTGGCGCGTCTCCAAAGATTTTCCCAACCTGCCGGCCTGGATTGTCAAGGCGGTCGGCGGGACGACAACCCATTGGGCAGGAGCGTCCCTCCGCTTCCAGGACCACGAATTCAAGGCCCTGACCAACTACGGCAAGATCGAGGGTGCCACCCTACTCGACTGGCCGCTGTCGCTTGCCGATCTCGAGCCCTACTACGCCAAGGCCGAGGACAAGATGGGCGTTACCCGCACCAACGGCATCGAAGGCCTTCCAGCCAGCAACAACTTCAAGATTTTCAAGGCTGGGGCAGACAAGCTCGGCTACAAGGAATGCCATACCGGCAACATGGCCATCAACTCGGCCGAACGCGACGGACGCATGGCCTGCCAGCAGACCGGCTTCTGTTTCCAAGGCTGCAAATGGGGCGCCAAATGGTCGACGCTCTATACCGAGATCCCGAAAGGTGAGGAAACCGGTAAACTGGAAGTGCGGCCAAACTCCCATGTGGTCAAGATCGAGCACGACCAAAGCGGCAAGGTCACGAACGTCGTCTATGCCGACAAGGATGGGAAGCTGCAAAGCCAAAAGGCGCGCATCGTCTGCGTTGCTGGAAACTCAATCGAAAGTCCCCGTTTGCTGCTCAACTCGGCTTCGAACATGTTCCCCGACGGCTTGGCCAATTCGTCCGGCCAAGTTGGTAAGAACTACATGCGTCACACGACGGGGTCGGTTTATGCGATCTTTGAAAAACCGGTCCACTTCTATCGCGGCACTGTCATGGCGGGCATCATCCGGGATGAGGCGAAGCACGATCCCTCGCGCGGGTTCTCGGGCGGCTATGAACTTGAGACCCTGTCGCTGGGATTGCCCTTCATGGCTGCTTTCCTCGATCCTGGGGCATGGGGCCGATCCTTTACATCGGCGCTCGACCGCTACGACCACACGGCCGGTATGTGGATCGTCGGCGAAGACATGCCGCAGGAGCAGAACGCGGTAAAGCTGCATGGAGAACTGAAAGACAAATACGGCATGCCGATACCGGATGTCTGGTTCACTGACCATGCCAACGATGTTGCCATGCGCAACCATGCCTACAAGCAGGGCCAGGCGCTCTACAACTCGGTCGGTGCCACGCGCACTTTTCCGACACCGCCCTATCCGTCGACACACAATCTCGGCACGAACCGGATGAGCGAAAAGCCCCAGGACGGCGTAGTCAACAAGTTCGGCCAAACCCACGACATAAAGAACCTTTTCGTCTCCGACGGCAGCCAATTTACCACGGGAGGTGCGGAGAACCCGACGCTAACCATCGTCACCCTGGCCATCCGCCAAGCCGATCACATCGCAGAGCAAATGTCGGCTGGCACGCTCTGACGCCTCCGAGACGCGAAGGCAGCGGCTGAAGCATGGACAAACCTTCAGCCTCTGCAGTTCATCCCGGAGCGGTGCCCGTCGTGTCGAGGTAGAGAGGGGCGCGGCGACCCGCAAGTTGGGCGTGCGGGCTCGCTATCAGATTGTTCCTCTTGCTTGATTTAGCGTCATTCGCCCTCCAAAGCAGCCGTTTGTTTTCTCACCTGGGACGTCGCAGAAGGGTCCAAATCACGACCAAGGCGAACGGCCGGGTAGCGCCGCCATTCTGAGACGTTCGGACTGGCGATTGGCAGCCGGTAGAGCAGAGGACTTGGATCGTGGAACGGGATTCGTGAAAAAACTCGGCGAGAAATCGAATGTCTGCCGTCGGCGCCTTCCCCGGTCCGCGATCGTGCTTTTTTCAAGTATCCGCCATTCTGAGACGTTCGGACTGGCGATTGGCAGCGTCCCGTTTCCACCCTTTCGCGACATTGCCGACGTGCAACGGCAATGACCGGTTCGGGTCAATTCTTCGCATTTACGAGCGGCAAAGTCGCGTCTGGAGCGGGTGTTTGTCTACCCATCAATCTACGGTCGTTGGGAGCCCCGTTGTCGTTGGCCCGGACTTGGCTTGCCGGAGACTCCTGTCGCCTGCTTGGGCGATCGGGATGGAGAAGAGCCAACTGACTATCTGCAGCCCGCCTTGCATGCTACGCTGCGAGTTTCCTCCGGAGAGGTGCGGACTCAGGAGCAACCGCCATGGAATCCAGAGCCATCGGGTTTCTGGTGACGATGTTCGCCGCCAGAAGATCCTTGAAACGATAGAATTGGTAGTGCAGATCCATTGTTACGCCCTCCGATTCAAGCGTAACAACTATTTACAATCATACTTCGCTCTATTCAGCGTTATTTTTTCGACGCCACTTGACAAGGAAGCAATAAGACCTTAAGGAACGTTTGTTTCTTATGTCTTATTGAAACAACTTGCTTCTTCACTTTTTTGTGTCAGTGACCGGCCGCCATCCTTCGCGCCGTGATTTGCTGCAATTCGTCGGCCCAGCGGCGCAAAGCGTCGGCCTTCGCCAGCTCCAGCTCGGCCCGCATATAGACTTCGGCGAGACCACCCAGCGAATGGTTGAGAACGGCGTGGATGACGGTTTGTTCAACGCCGAGTTCCTGCATGCCGCTAGCGGCGGTTCGCCTCAGATCGTGCAGGCGCCAGCTGCAGATGCCCGACACCTTGTCGAGTTCGCGCTTGATTTTCGAAAAACCGGAGATCTTGCCGGACACGCCGGCGAAGCAGCAATTCCTCCGAGGCGCCGCTCCCGATCTGGTCGAGCGCCAAATCGGGCAGCTTTAACGCATGAGGCCGCGACGCCTTGTTGTCAGCCTGGCGCCATGTGCCATGGAGGATGTGCCCGTACTTCAGCGACGCGCCCTCGTCCCTTCGCTGGCCGGTAATGAGGAGAAACTTCACCAGCCGACCGAAGGCACGCGCAGAATCGCCCTTGTTGAGCTTGCCGCAGGCCTCCCAAATCAGCTGAATTTCGTCATGGTAGGTGCGCTCGCGTTTGGTGATCGAGGCAATTTTGAGTACGTCGGGAACGAAGTTGACGTCGATATGGTCCTCGGCGCTGGCCCATTTCCAGATCGGCGCGAGATAGGCGCGGAAGCGGTCGGCCTGCTGCGGTGCGCGCTTGCCGATGCGGTCCCGCGCTTCACGCAGATCCGCCTTGGAGAATTGTTTTGCCGGCAACTTCAGATAATCGGCCAGGCCGCTGCGCACGGTGCGCAGCGCGGCGTCCAGTCGCTTGATGCGGCCGCCCTTCTTGCGCCGCGCCTTTTCATAAAGGTCGATCACTTCGCCTACCGTCTTACCACCCTGACGCGGATGCGAAGGGGGCGGCTCGATCGGCGCACCGGCTTCCACCCGTTCGCTCAGTTGGCGCGCCGCCTCGCGCGCGGCCGCGAGGCCCATGCTCGGAAAATGGCCGAGTGTATCGCGGCGCTGCTTGCCCCCGATGCGATGGCGCAGCGTCCAGGTCTTGCGCCTGGCCCCGATGGTCAGGTTGAGGCCGGGTAGAATATGGTCGGTATATTCGCCGGGCGCCAGCGAAGGTAGCGCGACGGCTGTGAGCTTCGGTTTTTTCATCGTCAGCGGAATATCCATTTTTCGGCACAATTTCGGCACAGCATCGCCATAACATACGCGACTATCTGATACCATGTGCAAATATCGCAGGTAATGAAATCAAAAACTTATGTAGACCAAGTGTTTGAAAGGTTTAATGGCTCCGCCTACTCTTAATCAGCGGGTCCACAGTTCGATCCTGTCCACACCCACCAAATAAATCAACGCCTTATCGGTATATTGTGACAGCGGTGAGAACCCGAAACGCGGATTTTCTAACGTTTTTTCTAACAGTCCTGTCCGCTATCCATTGCGGCCCCTTCGGCGGCAATGGCTTTGTTCGCGCCATACCGCAAGCTACCGCCAGGCGGCCATTCACAACCCAGTGTAAGGGTCAAGCCAACCGCACCGTTGTGACTTTCCCTGCGCCAAAGCAAATGTCAGGAATTGGGATGTCCGTGCGATCGAGAAGAACAGGCTCGTTCATTGGGCGACAGGGGCGGCTTCGACAGCTTCCATTGGTGCGTCGAGTGTCCATGTAAGGCCGCCTTCCTCAAAAACCAATTCGCCCGATTCCGCTCACTGCCTCGGGAGCTATGCGCTCCAGCACCGTGGAACCAAAACCACGCGATGTTCGCGCGTCCGCTTTGCAACAGTTCATCTCTCTCCATTGGAGTTGCAGACGCGCTTCGCTTGTCGTTTGCCATTTCACCGGTCGTGCCCCGCGGGTCGTGTAGTTCGGCGGTGACGAAGCCGCTGGCGAGCACGCCTTGCTAAAGTCGTTGTCATCGCTCATCCCGCCAAATCACCCTTCGCACCGTCTTGACCTCGGCCAGGCGGCGGAGCTTGATTGCCTGCCGTTCTGCGGCGAACGGGCGTTCGAAGCTTGCGCGTGTCCATTCGGTCTTCTTGCACCGTTCGCAGCGCATCCGAATGGCATCTGCCGGAATGTCGCCGAGAAGCCGCCGCACGTCAGCGGGAATGTACCAGTGCCTCCTATTGCAATGGACATAACTGACGCGGACCAACTGACCGGAATCATGCGCCCCGGACAGCGTCCAGGCGCTTGGTCGCTGTTTCCACTCTTTTCCGGCGAGGTGATCGAACTTGGGGGTGAGGTCCTCAAGCGTCGGAGGTCGCATCGCCTAAAAAAATCGATCAGAGTGTGACCCCCCTCACATCGCCGCGAACCGCTCCCGTCGATATTCGTCAACAACCAAGGAGCAGAACCGACGTTCTCGAGAGGAGCACGAGCTATGCCGCAGCAAAAGAAAACGGCACCCTTCGTTCATCCCGTCCTCGGCGAGAGCGACCGAGATCCACGCTACCTCGCGATTCGGTGGCGCAGTGGCGCGACCGCCGAGGACAAAGCGGCGCTCTTGCGCTCCGCCGGCTTGGAGTTGGCGAAGACGGAGGGGAAGGAGCAGCCACCGCAGGTTCGGGTGAATCAAACGCTCGGCCTATCCTGGGTGCAATCGAAGGGCGCCAAGAATATTCCTGACGACACGATACCCCGCCGTCTCGAGGAGTCGGAAGTCATCGAGTGGGTGGCACCGGCGTTTCGGAGCAAACAGGAAGGAGCAAGCCTGTACGCAGTCAACCCGACCCGCCTCTACGTCAAGGAGAGCGAACTCGAGAACGGTCCTGGGGCTGAGGCCCTGGCTGGGGCGAGTCCAGATGCCGATCGGCCAAGTGGCATTCCAGGGTACGTCGCCCTCGCGGTCGGTGATGCCAAGTTCCAAAGTGGCAAGACGTCACTGGACGTCGTGGCCGCTCTGACTCAGGCGCTCACGACCGCCGGTCGAGCGACGTCGACCGCGGTCAAGGTGGAGACGATCCCTTTCTTCTCACCAACCTGCTGCGGATGCGGAGGATCGTCGAAGCACGAAGTCGTCCACTCCTTCCTGCAAGCCGCCGATGTCGGAGTTCACACCTAACGACCCGCGCTTCGGGATTCAGTGGGGTCTCCAACGGATCGGCGTTCCCCGCGCATGGGAGATTGCTCGCGGATCGGCGTCGGTCACGGTCGCGGTGATCGACGAAGGTGTGGAACTGGGACATCCCGATCTAGATCTTCATCCGCAGTCGTGGAACGCATCGACCGATACCCCCGACGGCAGCCCAACTGGAAATCACGGGACAGCGTGCGCGGGGATCATCGGCGCGCGATTCAACAACAGTCTTGGTGTCGCAGGCGTCGCGGCTGGCGTGAAAGTCATGGCCATCGCCACCGCCACGTGGGCCGATATCGATGTCGCCGAAGGACTATACTTTGCCGCCGATCATGGGGCGCGTGTCGTCAGCATGAGCTTTGGCGTCTATCCATTCTGGATGGCTTGGGATTTCGATCTGATTCGCGATGCGCTCCAGCATGCACAGGATCGTGGCTTGGTGCTGGTCGCGGCTTCGGGCAACGAAGACTGGAATCAATCACGATTCCCAGGCAGCGATGCTCGGACGCTCTGCGTTGGTGGCAGCAACCGGAGCGATGAGCGCAAGAGAGTTGGCGATAGCTCCAGTGAAGCCTGGTGGGGCGCATCCTACGGTCCCGATGTCGACGTGGTCGCTCCGTGCCTGGAGATTCCCACCACCGATCGACTCGCAGGTGATGGCTACAACAACGCCGGCGACTACTATGATCGTTTCAACGGCACGTCGGCCGGCCACTCCGCATGTCGCCGGTCTCGCGGCGCTGGCGGTCTCCCTCCAACCGTCGCTCACGAATGTTGACGTGCGGCGGCTGATCGAGAGCTCGTGTGAAAAGATTTCCCCTGCCATATACACCTACTCCAACGTCGGGTCGAAGCCCAGTGGCACCTGGAACGAAGAAGTCGGGTATGGCCGGGTCAACGCCGAGCGGGCTCTCCTCGCGGCGTGCGCGACGGCGGCTGGTGAGGAAGGCGACTGCAGTGGCTGCGGCAGGGATTGCATCGAGCCGACGCCTAACGAGTGTCGAGGGCCGGAGCCGGTACCCTGGCTACGCTATGATCGCTGCTTGTTCTTCTACGAGGTGCGGGAGTTCGCAGTTGATCCGAACCAGGATCGGCGAATTCGGCTCCGTGTGACATACGAGCATTGCCTCAGCCTGCAGGGTCGGCAGCAAGGACCGCTACTGTACACCACGACGCTCCTGCCCGGCGAAGAAGTCAAGTTGTATGAGTACGATCGGTTCCGCCGCGTGCGATCGGGGACGGAGCGAGTGAGCGTCCACACGTCATTCCGTCAAACGGTGAGCGCGCTCTCTCAGAATCGTCGGACGACACGGACGTCGGCCTACTTCGATACGCTGACCGATATTCGCACTCACGCGGACACATCCGTCGCGGCGGGTGGCGGCCTGGCTGGCTTCCTCGGTCTTCCTACCGTCAAATCGGAGTTTGAAACGGACACGGAGTCGACGATTGCTTCCGGCGGGTCGGTGTCGAACGTTTCCGATCAGTTCACCCAGTTCGCAATCACGGCGTCTCAATCGACCGAGGCCGAGCGATCGGTGGTGGTGAGTCGCTTCGAGGATGAGGAACATCGCTCGGCTACCGCCCGAGTCATCAAAAACATGAATTACTGCTTCGCAGTGACCTACTTCGTTCGTCGGGTGAACGAGGTCTACGAGGCATCGACGCGCGTCGAATCGAATCGAGTGGCGAATTGGCGACAACCCATGGCGCTCCGCGAAGGATCTCGAGGGGTTGCCGGACGCGTTGCGCAAGCTGGTTGAGGACCAAATTCAGCGGGCGCCAAAGCCCGGAACGATGGTTCGCGACAGGCGTCAGGTCACGCTGCCGACCGATGGCACGTTGTATGAGGCCGAGCTGGCGCACTGCTCATCCTGCGAGCCCGTGCGAGAGGCCGAAGAGCGGATCATGCTCGAGCAGCTTCGTATCGATGCGCGCAAGGCATGCCTCGAGGCCGAACTGTTGGCACTCGAGCTGGAGCGCCGGAAATCGCTGTCTAGGTCGGCCAACCCGGCGGCGTTGGATGTTGGACGTTGGTCTCTCGATCGGGGAGCCGAGGTCGGGATGGCCTCGGGTGATGACGATCATTGATTCGAAAGGCGTAGTTGAGCAGTCACACCGTTGAAGGGTCGAATAGGCGTAGGATGTTGGGAGCGAGTGGCGTCCCGCGTTCCGCGTGGATGCAAGCCGATAGGCGAAACCGGAAGGCCGAGAACCGGGAGCCTACCTAGGTTGGAGACGAAAGGCTATAACGGCCTCCCTCCATGACAGCCTTCGGGCGAGATCCGGGCGATTTATACCGAGCGACTTGACCTCTTACCCGACGCCGAAGGCATCCTCCTGCCCTTTTGAATACCTATAGAACCATGTGCGTCACTCCAAGCGACGACTTCAGGCGCATCCTCGAAGACATCAACAACCTTTCCTTGGCGAAATAGGAACTCGCCCGAGCCAAGGCAGCTGTCCACAGTGGGCAAAGCGGCAAAGAATGACGCAAGTTGCCATGCCGCCCCGCGTCCTGGGTCAATTGATTTTCCTCGCTATGCCGTGCGCCGGCAGCTAACACGCTTTGGCCGGGTGAACTCGGCTGAGGAAATCACGGGCGTGCTTCAAACGCGGTTCTCGACCTCGAAAAATCTTGTTCTTGCCGGCGTCCTGCTCATGCTCGGCGGCGACTTCATGTTCGCCCTGAACGACGCTATGGGCAAATGGCTAGTCGCGAGCTTCTCTGTCGGCCAGGTCGTGCTGATCCGTTCGATAGGCGCTTTCATTGTGCTGGGCCCGATGATCGCCGGGCAGGGCGCCAAGAACCTGCTTCACGTCGATCGTCCGGAGCTCCAGCTAATGCGCGTGGTCATGGCCACGCTCGACACGGTTCTCTTCTACGCTGCCGTCGTCTATCTACCGCTCGCCGATGTCATGAGCTTCTATATGGCGGGACCAATTTATGTTGCCGCACTGTCGCACCTGCTGCTTGGCGAGAAGGTCGGCTGGCGGCGGTGGATCGCCATTCTCCTCGGATTCTGCGGCGTGCTGATCATGCTCAATCCGTCCTCCGCCGCACTCTCGCTGCCGTCTCTCTTCGCCCTGATCGGCAGCATCGCCTTCGGCTTCGCCATCATCCTCGGTCGCCGCCTGCGCGGCACCAGCGACACCACGCTTGTGACCTGGCAGACCCTAGGCTCGCTCGTTGTTGGCGCCGCGATGGCGTTCGGTGACTGGGTCAACCCGAGCATTCTCGACTGGAGCGCCATGCTGCTCCTCGGTGTCGTTTCGTGCGTTGCGCATCTGATGATCACCCGTGCGCTAAAGCTGGCGCCGGCCTCGACGCTGGCGCCCCTGCACTACAGCCTGCTTCTGTGGGCGGTGGTTTTCGGGTTCGTCTTCTTCGGGGACGTGCCGAGCGCCCGCATCCTGATCGGCTCCTGCATCATCGTGCTCGCCGGCCTATTCATATTTCACCGCCAGAATGCGGTGGACACTGTGCCGCCCGAAAACGTTCCGCGCGGTGTCAATTGACGCGAAGCTGAACTCGATAGCCGCAAGTGGCTCAAATTGTTCATCGAATAGGGCGGGCAATCCATCCCTATCGGGACCTCCGAAATTGCCTTCGCCAGATCTTCGTCGGAAGGCGGCACCGAAACTGATAGATAGCGCCAGCAACTTGAACCAAACACCAATCAGCAAAGCCCGCCCGCGCTTTGGAGTACTATAACCTAGGCAGCCGGAACCATTTCTCAATCAATCCCGTACTAGTGGAACGAATTTGACATTCGCATCCCATTTGACATCACGCGTCCATTGCGAATGTCAAATTCGTTCCACTAGAATCATATGTTTGCTAGTGGTCCTTTGATTCTAACATTCGCCTGGATGGCCTGTATCAATGGGATGCGAATGTTAGAATCGGACCACTAGGTAGGCCTCCATCGGGCCGACGCCCTTCAGGTTGATCCTGCGCGGCTCGAGCGCCAAGGACGATCGCAGGGCGCGCCGGGTCGCATCCGAGATCTGCATCCGATCGGCGACACCCTGCGATTCGAGCCGGCTGGCGACATTTACGGTCTCGCCCCAGACATCGTAGACGAAGCGGCTACGGCCGATCAGGCCAGCGATCACCGGCCCAGTGTGCACGCCGATGCGCACACGAAAGGCATCGCGGCTTAAGGGCTGCTCCTTCAATGCCTCAAGCATTGCCTGCCCGAGCGCCACGATCCGGTCGGCATGGTCTTGAGCGGGCTCGGGAACGCCACAGGCGGCCATGTAGGCGTCGCCGATTGTCTTTATCTTCTCGACGGCATGTGCCTCTGCCAGCGCGTCGAAAAGGCTGAACATGCCGCCAAGGCGTTTCACGAGGTCAGATGCCGGCAGCCTGGCGGCGATGGGAGAGAAGCCGACGATATCGGCAAAAAGGATTGTCGCCTCCTCGAACCGATCGGCGATTATCTGCTCGCCGTCCTGTAGCCGCGCGACGATCTGACCGGGCAGGATGGCGCGCAGCAACGAATCCGCCCGCTGCTTCTCCGCCTCGATCCGGCGCAGATAGCTGTGCTCGCGGTCGAGCCAACGCTTCTTCTCCAGAGTTGAATTGATCCGTGCGCGCAACAGGACGGGATTGAAAGGTTTAGGCAGATAGTCGTCGGCGCCCGCCTCGATACAGCGCACCACCGCGTCGACTTCACTCAGCCCCGAAATCATGATGACCGGGATACGCTGCCATCGGCGGTCAGCCCTCAGCCGCAGAAGCAGTTCGATACCGTTCATGTCCGGCATCAGGACGTCCAGGAGAACGAGGTCGAAATCCTGTTCCCCAAGCCGCTCGAGGGCAGACGGGCCAGTGGCGGCCGTGACCACCTGATGGCCGTCCCGCTGCAGTCGTCGCGAAAGGAGGTCGCGGTTGCTGCTGATATCATCGACGACAAGAATCCTGCCGTTGTGAGCCGTGGGCAAGTCACCTTCCGTCCTGTTAAGCGCCCGTTCGAGCCCTGCCGCGTCGATGCGGGCCCGATCCGCAACGTGGACCTCCTCAATACCGCCGTTGCGCGAGATGCCAGCGATGGCGTCAACATGCGCCAGCAATTCGCCGGAAGCCGCCAACATCACCCTGACATCTTCTGCGAGCGCATTGTGGTTCCGGTCTTTTGCTTCCTCCAAGATCATTTCGGAATAGCCGATGATGGCGTTTAGGGGCGTGCGTAAATCGTGCCGTAGCTTCGCCTCGCTTGCGATACCGGCGCGCGTCGGAAACTCCGACTGGCCGGCGATCAGCCTGTCGATGAGGACGTTCAACTGCTGCGCAGCGGCGCCGACTCTTTCGAGATCCGGCATCAGGTCGGCCAGGCCGAGGTCGCGCGCCTGTTCCTTCACCAGTTCCTGAAATCCGGTGATCGCGCGCGCTGGCCCGGCGAGCTGTTGCGCAACGTGTGCGACGATCGCCTGGCGCTGGAAGTTGTTCTCAACACTCATCTAAATGGAGCCACCGGATCGCTGCTCAATGGGTGGCGGCGAGCAGTTGTTCGATTTTGCGCACGAGCCGTGACAGGTCCACCGGCTTGCTGTCGTAGTCGTCGCAGCCGGCCTCGAGCGCCATTTCCCGGTCGCTCGCCATCGCATGCGCCGTGAGCGCGATGATCGGGATCGCCGACGTGTTCGGATCCGCCTTCAGCCGCCGCGTCGCCTCCCAGCCGTCCATCACGGGCAGGCTCATGTCCATTAGGACCAGATCCGGCCTTTCCGAAACGGTGAGGTCCACGCCTGCCAGCCCGTTTTCAGCAATGAGCACTTCGAAGCCGCGCCGCGCCAGCCGCCGCGAGAGCATATCGCGATTCATTTCGTTGTCTTCCACCAAGAGAATCCTTGCCATTTTCCGAATTCCTCCAGCCGGGGGGCAGCAGTTCAAGCATGGCCGATGCCGTCGGCGACCGCGTCCCGTGCGGCGATCTGGCGCTCGAGGGCTTCCACTAGCTGGGACCTGCTGTTGGCGCCTTTGGTCACGACGGCGACCGCCCTGTCACGCAGCCAGTTGAGCTCGTTCGCCGAAAGGTCCTTCGAGGTGACCACGACCACGGGAATGTTCTGCAGTTCCGGAATCTGCTGCATCTCGCTCAACGTCTCGAAGCCGTCCATTTCCGGCATCAGCAGGTCGAGAAGGACCAAGCGGGGTGACAGCCGCTTCATCAATTCGATACCGCGCACTCCATCGCTCGCCTCGTGAACCCGCCAGTTCTTCTTGGTCAGAATACGCCGGAGGAAATCGCGCGAGGCCTGGTCGTCGTCTACGATGAGCACATCGCGCTTGCCGTTGCCGCAGGCCTCGATCGTGCGGACCAGCTTCTCGGTATCGATCGGCTTGGTCAGATATTCCACCGCGCCGAGCGACAGGCCGAGTTCGCGATCCGCCAGTATGGTCGCAAGGATCACTGGAATCTCACACAGTTCTGGATCGTTCTTCAACGCGCGCAGCACGGACCAGCCGTCCTGATGCGGCATGATGATGTCGAGTATGATCGCGGCAGGGCGATGCGCTCGAGCTGCCGCCAGTCCTTCCGCTCCGCTCGCGGCTTCAATCGACGCGAGCCCTGCCTCTGCCAGCGCCTTGGCGATGACATCCCGGGCGGCGGGCTCGTCGTCTATGATGAGGACCGTCTTGCCTGCCGGCACCGGCGGCAGCCGCTCGGCAGGCCGTCGATCCCGGGTATTCTCCTTGCACTCGGCCGGAATTTCCATCGTAAAGGTCGAGCCCTTCCCGAGCTCGCTGTCGACGCTCACCGTGCCGCCGATCATCCGACAAAAACTCCGGGTGATGCTCAGGCCCAGCCCCGTCCCTCCATAATTTCGAGTGGTGGAGGCATCCGCCTGGGTGAAAGCGTTGAAAAGCCGCTCCTGCTGCTGCTGCGTTATCCCGATCCCGGAATCGGACACCTTGAACACCAGCCAGTCTCCGTCCGGCCTGCTCTGGCGCCTGACGGTAAGCGTTATGCGGCCACCTTCGGTGAACTTTGCCGCATTGCTGAGCAGGTTAAAGAGATTCTGACGCAGCTTGGTCTGGTCCGAATGCATCGTCCCCAGATCGCTCTGGAAATCCTCCACAAAGCTGTTGCGGTTCTTGTTGATCAGCGGCGTGACGGTCGCCTGCACGTCGCGGAGCAGCTCGGCCACATCGAAGGTTTCGAGGAACAGCTCCATCTTGTTGGCCTCGATCTTCGACAGGTCGAGGATGTCGTTGATGAGCGCGAGGAGATGGCGGCCGGCGCCCGCGATCTTGTCCAATTCCGGAACGAACCCCTCCCTCTGCTGGTCGGCCGCTTCCTCGATCAGCATCTCACTGTAGCCGATGATCGCGTTCAGCGGTGTGCGAAGCTCATGGCTCATCGACGCGAGGAAGCGGCTTTTTGCTTCGTTGGCCGATTTCGGCATTGCTCTTGGCCCGCTCCAGCTCGGCCTGTCTGAGCTTGAGTTCGGTGATGTCGGTGTAGACGGCGACGGTGCCGCCGTCGGGGGTTCTGCGTTTGCTCACACGAACCCATCTCTCGCCATACCGCCATTCGCGCACGAAGCCTGCCGGATCCCTGTGGACGCGCAGGCTCTTGGCCATCCAGTCCTCCGGCCGCTCGCCCTCGAGGTCCACCTGCCCGCTTGCCAGGCGTCGCTTCAGGATGTCCTCGAAGCTTTGCCCAATCAGCTCGCCTCGTTCCTGGTCGGAGAAGATTTCGCAATACTTGCTGTTGGCAAGCAGGATCCTGTCTTCGGGGTCGTATAGGACGAAACCGTCAGAAATCGTCTCGAAGGCGGTCGCGATCGTGCGTCTCTGCCGCTCCGCCTCCTCCTCCAGTCTCTGTTTCTCGATGGCGCTCGCCCGGAAGAGCCTAAGTGTGCGCGCCATGGCGCCGAGTTCGTCCCCGCTCTCAGCGGGAATCTCGACATCGTAGCGTCCCTCGGTCAGTTCGCCGATGACTCGGTTCAGCCGTCGAAGCGGGCCGATGATCGAACGAAGGACGAGGATCGTGAGAAGCGTGCCAATCAGCACCACAACAGCCACCAGGATGGCCGAGGCCTTGGCCGTCTCCTGCGTCTGCCTCACCGCCTCGTCGCGCGCAGATTCCGCCTTGGCGCTCGCGTCGGCGACGAGCTTGTTCAGCGCGGCGTCGACGTTGGTGCTGTGGGTGCGGGCCTCGGCGAGCAGTGCATTACCGATGATGCGGTTGTCCTGGGTGTAGCTGTCGGCGGCCTCCAAGGCCGTCTTGACATAGGCGTCCACTTCGGAACGGATTCCCCTGACCGCCTCAGGGGATGATTTGGAGAGGCGGTCCATGTGGACTATCAGCCGATTTCGAGCCTCCTCGGCATTTCGCTCTGAGTTCATCAGCAGGCTAACCGAGAGGTCGGTAAGCCAATACCGCAGTTCGCCGAAGGACACATGTGCGGCCGCCGCAGTGCCCGCGAGGTCAAACAGAGCCTTGGTCTCGGCGGTTCGTTCGGCACTGCGATAAAGGGCCTGTGTAAGAAAGATTGACGACAGGATGAGGCTGATGAGCCCCGCTGCCGTCAGGGCCGCAATGCGCGCCGAGATGGGCAGACTGGCAATGCGGCTTGCAAGCGACTTCGCCGGGGCGGAGGCCGGAGTCATCCGGCGCCGCGCTTGTTCCACGGCGGTCATTTGAACAGGACGATGCTGATCGCCCCTCCTAGATCACCCGCCTTGCCGCCCTCCTTCGGGTATCCGGTCACGTCGATCTCGCCTTTCGGCTCACCATGGCAGGTCAGGCACGAGTCCGTGTAATATTCGGGCAGCAGCATCCGGAAAGCCGGCCGTCCATCGACTTCCGCCGCGACCTCCATGTACGCCTCCCCCTTCGCTCTCTTGGGATCGGAAAAGACGTCTTGGATAATCTGTCTTTCCCACGCGTCGGGGAGCGATTTGCGGTTGCGCACGAGCTGTTCCGGCGCGGTCACGCGTACGCGCGCCTCCTGGCCCACCTTGGCGGCGAATTTCTCGTTGATCAGGCGGGCGAAGATGGCCGGGACGAAGCCCTTAAACCCGATCCCCTCGCGATTGATGTCGTCCTGGTGTTCATCAAGGACTTCCCTCATCGCATCGAGCTGAGCTTGGACAAGTCGCCGGTCGCGTTCGGTCAATTCACCCGAGAACGGCTCCTGGCCCATGCGCTCGGCATAAAGGGCCACCGCCTCCTTGACGAAGCGCGTGCTGTCGATCTGCTTGTCGCCGATCGTCGGATCGTTGATAAGAGCCTGGTGGTTCGAGACGATGCTTCGGCCTGAGCGCAGCAGCTCGGCCAGCCGCGATGCCATATCGACATCTTCGGTATCGCCCGCTGCGACAACGGACGTCAGGAGGAGCGCGCAGCCGATAAGAGCAGCGCCAATAGTGTTTCGCGTCGCGGCTGATGCAACTGCCATTTGTTTTCCCCTGAAGGAAATAAGAGGCAATCTACGCAATATACCACATCAGAAGCCGAGGATGTAACGCAAGGCTGGTTGCAACGGGATCGTCGGGAAAGCGAGCGGCCAATCAGGCCCAGCTTGATGATTCCGTCTGTTCTGAAGAGCGATCCGGAAAGCGATTGCAGATACGCGTCAGTTGCTGCCACCGCCGCAGCCTCGATCTTGCGGGCGTGGAGGCGCACCAGAGCGTCGGCAGGAAAGTTGGTCAGGGTGGCTTCGGGGCGTGTTGTGATCGCGCGAGTGCCTCATAGTATTTCGCTCAGCCTGGATGATCGGAGATAACGTCAATGAACAGACTACTTGCGGCCATTGCATTGGCGCTGGCGGTTGCTATGCCCGCAACCGCCCAGGACAGCCCGACCGCGAAAGCCGAGTTTGTTAGCCTAGTTGGTACGAAAAATCGGGACCGCCATTTTGACTGAGACTGTCCAAGGCGTGCTCATGGCGTTGGACGTAACCAGTCTGCCGGCGGGAGAGTGGATCGCGTTCCGCCGCGCGCCGATCGCGCGCCGCGCCATCTCCGTTTCGCGCAGGGCAACGGCCGCCAGCTCTTCGAGAGCTTCGGCGGGATAGCCATTCTCTACGAGATAGCGGGCAACCCGCCGCTGATGGCGGTGTCAGCGATTGGGCTGCAGGTCGCTATCTGCCCGAATAGGAGTAGCTTCAAGAGCTTCGTCGCAGCACTTAGTTAAAAGGGAAAGTATGACCTCGCGACGTACCCGCATTGCAGCGGCAATGGCCGAAATCTGGCGCATTTATGACGTCGCGGAGCAACCAGTGACGGCTTGAAACTGCAGCAGCGAAGCGCTCGGCCCGTAAATATGCTACTGCCAGATGTTGACCGTCGCGAGCGTGCGCATCAGATGGTCAGAGACCAGTTCTTCAGCGCGCGCCGCGTCGCCGAGGGCGATCGCATCGACGATGAGCTGCAGATCCTTGTGGGTCTGCTTCCGCACCGGCTCCGGCGCCGGCTTATCGGTGTCGCGGCCGTCAAAGTGCACAGCCCGGCGGTCATCCAAAATGCTGTTCATGATCTGCACCAGGAACCTGTTCTTGGTACTGGCGAATATCTGCCGATGCAGCGCATAGATGCTCTCCTTGAAATCCTCCCAGCTGGGCGCGGAGACGATTTCGCCCAGGATGCGCCGCATCTCCGCGATTTCGTCCTCGTCGACGCGAGTTACCACGAGGTGCATCATGGCCGGCTCGAACAACAGCCGGCCTTCGACGATTTCGGCAAAGGAAGGAATCGCCTCATGGTTCGTGGCATTGGTCTGGTCCATGCGGCTGAATACGTCGCGCGCATCGTCAGCCAGAAACGTGCCGCTGCCGACTCGCCGGTGCACGAGCCCTTGCCGCTCCATCATGGCGAGAGCGCTGCGCACTGCAGTGCGGCTGGTCTTGAGCTGCTGGGCGAGCTCGCGCTCGTTGGGCAGTTTCGCACCGGGGACCATGAGACCGTCCTTGATGCCGCGCAGCAGCGAACGGTAGACCAGCGACGGCGTCGCCCGGTCATTGGTCGATATCGCCGCCAGTTCGGGCAGTGCTGCGGAGTAGGTCATCAAACGACATGTCCCGTGAATCCCCGGCAAGAAGCAGAATCAACCGAAAAAAGTCAACCATTCGTGCGCAATCTGGCGCGATCAGGACTTCCCATCAACGGGTAGACCTAGATCCCGGCATGGCGCAAGCCCAATCACACCGATCTTTGGGGGGCCCCGTCATTTGCGTGGCTCGGGAATCCGCCAATTGCGAAAATCAGCGATGAAGGCCGAAAGCGCGCCGACGGCCGCTTCGAAGAAAGCCGGGTCAGCCTCCGGACTTGCTAGGAGAGGGTCGCCCAAAGTGCCATGCGCCGAGAGGTCCGCAAAGTCATGATAGGTGTGGATCGCTGACGATCCCAAGAGATCGGTCGTCAGGTAGGCCGACCCGGGATCCGGATAGATCGCCTCGGCCTTTTCGATCTTCACCAGGTCGGGTCGCAAATGTCGGACCAGAGCGGTCTCGAACTCGCAAGCGTGGCCCATCCCGCCAGGCTCCGACCGCCTCAGTTCTGCGATCGCATCACGAGCCAACTGGAAATAGGTAAGGGCTGCGATCCTGGCGGCACCGTAGTGCCGATGTCCGAGCGTCGAAGCCAGCACGTCGATGACGCCGGCGTTTCCACCGTGGCCATTGACGATCAGGATGTGGCGGAAACCGTGATGCACGAGCGAGCCTATGATGTCCTCTGCCACTGCGATCAGCGTTTCGGCCCTTAGGGTGACGCTCCCGGCGAAACGCATGTGGTGCGCCGAGAAGCCAAACCAGGGCGGCGGTAGCACGAAGGCGTCGCCGACACGTGCCGCTGCCGCCAGGGAAACGGCATGGGCGAGCATCGTGTCTGTGCCGAGTGGCAAATGATTGCCGTGCTGCTCGACCGAGCCGAGGGGCAGCGTGACCACGGTGCGCTCACGGTCAAGCGCTGCGACATCCTGAGAAGTCAGTTCTTCCCATCGCATTGTGCACTTCCATACCCATCGTCGAGCGGCACACGCACCGACAAAATCCCGGTGAGTTTACTGCCTGTCAATAGTTATTCAAAAACGGTTGCAAATGATCTCTATCGGTTCATATTGTTCCGCCACAACGCCCTATGTCAACGACCATTTGATGGGGAGATCCACTACCGAGGGCGCCGAACGGAAGGGAGAGTCTCGATGAAACTTCGCAAGCTGTTGACCGCTGCCGCGCTGGTTTCCGCCGCTTTCTTGACCAGGCCGGCCCTGGCCGAGGACATCACGCTGGAATTCGTGGTTTGGAACTATTCGCTGGAAACCATCCAGGATAATGTCAAGCAGTTCGAGGCCGCCAATCCGGGCATCAAGGTGAAGGTCACCGATTATACTTGGCCGGACTATCACGACAGTCTCGTCTTGCGTTTTCGTGGCGACACGCCCACCGACGTGATTTACGGCGGTCAGGATTGGTTGCCGGCTTGGGCGGCGGGCGGATTCGTGGCGCCGCTGGACGATATTGCGCCTACGGGCGCGGTTGAGGACCTGAAGAAAGATATTGCCGGCTTTGCATTAAGCGACATGACCTATAAGGGTAAACTCTACGGCCTGCCTTACTACGCCGACACAATCTCTTTTATCTACAACAAAAAGATCCTCGAAGATACGGGGATCGCCGTACCCAAGACTTGGGATGAAGTGACCGCTGCTGCAGAAAAACTCAAGGCGGGTGGAATGGAGCATCCGATCTCCTATGAATACGCTCAGGAGCTTCCGAACTTCTTCGATGCCTTCGTGGCGCAAGCCTATGGTCGTGGCGCGGAACTCTTCGATAGCGAGCAAAAGGCGGTTTTCGACAATGCGGAGAACGGCGCCTACAAGCAACTGCAGTGGTTGGCCGACGCCTTCTCTAAGGGGCTGGTGCAGCCGGAAACGCATGAATCGAAGATCATTCCGGCAATGAACACGGGCAAACATGCCTTTACCGTCGTCTTCAACTACGTCCTGGCGGCGATGAACAACACAGCCGACCAGCCGCTCGCTGGCCAGTTTGCACTGGCGCCGATGCCCGGCGAGGCCCATTCTACACTCGGCTTCTCGAAATTTTATGCCGTGACGGCCAAGACGGCGGCCGATCCGGCGCGCGCGGAAGCGGCCTGGAAGTTCATCAACTTCATGGCTGGCAAGCCTTACACAGTTGCCAAGCGCTGGGCCGCCGAGAAAGGTCTCGGTTTCGGGCAGCTTCCGCTGTTCGAGGACGAGGCCGTCATCGCGGCATGGGGCAAATGGATCGACGTGCCGACGCTGAAGGAGCAGGCGGCAACGGCGCGGGCCGGAACCTGGACGGAGTGGGGCGCGCAATGGTCGGCCTATTTCCGCCCGCTGCTCGCCAAGGCCATGGTTGGCGAAGCGCCCGTCGAGCAGGTCATGAAGGACGGGGCCGAGCGTTGGAACCAGATGAGGGAACAATTCGCCAACCGCTAGTGGTCCGATTCTAACATTCGCCTTTGATACAGGCCATTCAAGCGAATGTTAGAATCAAAGGACCACTAGCAACCATATGATTTTAGTGGAACTTTGAATTTGACATTCGCAATGGACGCGTGATGTCAAATTGGATGCGAATGTCAAATTCGTTCCACTAGATTAGGTCCTCGACAAACGACCGCGAGTGGCGGTGTCGGCCGCTCGCGGTCCACCTAAAGCGGCCCTGCCCATGTGGACCACGCCACGCTTCCCCGTCTCATGGCTCCTGCCGGCGCTGCTGCCGGTGGCGCTAATGACCGTCTACCCGATCGGCTACGCGCTGTGGATCAGCCTGCACTCGGTGCTTCTGCTCTTTCCGGACACACCGTTTGCCGGAATCGACAACTACGTCCGCGTGGTAACAAGCGGATATTTCCTCGACGCGCTTTACAATTCCCTGGTCTTCACCGTCATTGCCGCTCCACTGGTGGTGGTGCTCGGCACCATAACAGCTTTGTTCCTCCAGCAGAGATTCCTTGGCTCCCAGATCATCCGGTCGATCGTCCTCCTGCCGTGGGTGTTGCCGGGAGCAATCAGCGCCGTGCTGTGGATTTGGGTATTCCACCCGAGCTTCGGCGTGCTCAACGGCGCGCTTCGCGCCTTGGGGCTGATCGACGGCTCCATCCCTTGGCTCATCTCGCCGAAGCTCGCTCTGATCTCGGTCGTGGTGGCGCATGTCTGGACGCAAATACCATTTGCGGTGGTGCTCACCATGGCGGCGTTGTCGGCGATCAATTCCGAGACGCTCGAGGCCGCGGCTCTCGATTGCCGCAGTCCGGTTCGGCGTTTCTGGCATGTGATCTTTCCCGAGATCAAGCCGATGATCGTGATCCTGCTAATCTATAATGCGCTGGCGGCCTTCACCACCTATGATCTTGTCTATGCAATGACCGGCGGCGGTCCCGGTACGGCGACGACGCTCTTGTCCTTCCAGATCTGGAAGGAAAGCTTTTCAATGTACGACTTCGGCGCCGGCTCGGCGGTCGCCTTTATCGTCGTGGCGATTTCGGCTGTTATGATCCTTGCGATCACCCGGGCCCTGCCATCCGATCTGTTCGGGGGCGACTGAGATGTCCGGCAATCGCAATCCGATACTGAACCTCGTGTTCGCCGCGATGATCCTGCTCTTCACCGGTGGACCGGTGGCGCTTTCGCTGTACGGCAGCCTTGTTCCCGATCGCATACTGCTCGATCCTAGCCGGAGCGTATTTTCTGAAGGGCCAAGCCTTGAGAGCTACCGCTATGTGTTCTTCGGCGAGTTGCCGGCGTCCTATCGGCAAGAGAGCGCTAACCGAGCGATGATTTCGGACGCCGCACGTCAAGTGCCGCGCAGCCTGCTTAACTCCTCGATCATCGCGCTCAGCGCGATGATGCTTAACATGCTTCTTGGCGCGCCGGCCGCCTTCATTTACGCGCGTTACTCATTCCCCGGAAAGAAGCTCAGCTTCATGTTCCTAATCCTGTCGCCGCTGGTCCCGGCGGTAGCGCTGGTTACGCCGATCTACATGATGATCGAGGGGTTGGGCCTGACTGGAACCCGGATCGGAATCATCCTTGTTCACACGGCCAAGGCGCTGCCCTTCACCGTTCTCATCCTCTCGGTGTTCTTCCGAAAAATGCCGCAGGAGCTTTTCGAAGCCGCTGTCCTCGACCACTGCAGCCGTCTGCAGACCTTCCTGCGGATCGCGCTGCCGCTTGCATTGCCGTCAATTGGAGCAACCGGCCTGTTCGCCTTCATGCTCTCCTACTCGGAGTACATGTTCTCGATGGTGCTATCGGGGGATGCCGCCACACGACCAGTGTCGGTGGTGATGGCGGCCCTGGCGCGCAACACCGATGTTTCGTGGAGCCTGCTGAACGCGGCGATCTTCATTGCGATTGTCCCTACCATTGTGCTGGTCGTGCTCGTCTGGCGCTTTGTTGTCGAAGGCCTGCTCAACGGGGCAGTCAAAGGGTAGCATCGTGGAAGACAGAATCGGCGACGATGTCCAGCATCCCCGCAAGACCCGCCCGCGCGGTGCGACCCAGCATGTAACCGCCGGGCCCTATTCACCGGTGCTCAAGGTCGACGCTCGCCACCTGGTCGTCATCTCTGGCCAAGTGGCGGTCGACATGGATGGCAATGTGGTCGGAGACACGATCGAGGAGCAGACGGCGGTGACGCTTCGCAACTGCGAGAGTCAGCTGGCGACTGCCGATTGCGGCCTTCGTGACGTCTTCAAGGTCAACATCTACCTCTCCGATCTCGGCCATTGGGCGCGCTTCAACGCGGTTTACGAGAAGATGATGGTTGAGCCGCTGCCCGTGCGCACGGCGGTGCAGGCTGTCCTGCTGCCCGGCTTTCTGTTGGAGATCGAAATGTGGGCCGTCGCTGCGAAGGAATCCTGACTTGGCATCTGTCGAACTGAAAAATGTGTCAAAGAGCTTCGGCAAGGTCGAGGCCGTGCGCGAGGTCTCGATGACGATCGGGGACCGGGAGCTCGTCGTGTTTGTCGGCCCATCCGGCTGCGGCAAGTCGACGCTGCTGCGGATGATCGCCGGTCTGGAATCTGTCAGCTCAGGCGAGCTCAGCATCGGCGGCAAGCCGATGAACAACGTGGCGGCGGCCGACCGCGGCATCGCCATGGTGTTTCAGTCCTATGCGCTCTATCCGCACATGAGCGTGGCCGAAAATATGGGGTTCGCCCTGAAGATGATCGGCACGGACAAGGCCGAAATTGAACGAAAGGTCGCGGAGGCAGCGGCCATACTGCGGATCGAGGAGCTTGCTGGCGCGCAGGCCGCGAGAGCTGTCGGGAGGCCAGCGCCAGCGCGTCGCCATCGGCCGCGCGATCGTGCGCAAGCCCGACGTCTTCCTTTTTGATGAACCGCTCTCCAATCTCGACGCGGACCTTCGCGCACAGGTACGAGTCGAGATCGCGCGACTCCATGCACAGCTCGGAACCACGATGATCTACGTGACACATGACCAGGTCGAGGCAATGACGCTGGCCCACCGCATCGTCATTCTAGACAAGGGACGGGTCGTGCAGGAGGGCACCCCTCTCGATCTCCATGAGCGGCCGGTCAACCGTTTTGTCGCCGGCTTTCTTGGCCAGCCGAAGATGAACTTCCTGCCGACTGTTGCAAAGCGCGTGGGGGATACCATCAGCTTCCGTCTTGCTGCGAATGGCCAGCAGCTTTTCTCGGTTCGCGAGGGCCTGCGCCTCCAACCTAGCGAATGTGTGGAAATCGGCGTGCGCCCCAACGCTATTTCCTTTGTCGAATATGAGGGTATCACCGCCGAAATTGTGCTCGTCGAGCGGCTCGGAGGTACGAGCCTGCTCTACCTGAGGGTCGACGGCCTGCCCCAACTCGTGACGGTGGAACTGCAAGGCAAACCTGCCGCTACGATCGGTTCGTCCGTCCGTTTCCGCTTCGACCCGGCGGACGCCCATGTCTTCGACCGGGAGGGTCGCAGTTGCCTGACTCTAGATGTCATTTCCAGAAAGGGCGCAAATCGCGTCGTTGGTCAACGCGAAATCATGACCCGAGTCGGTCATTGCGGATGCGAAGCATTATCGCCGCTTCCCAACACAAGCTGTCCTTATCGGACGCCGCCAGCGCGCCGCCGGCTCAACTGATCGAGGGCCACGGCGAGCAGGAGAACCACGCCGCGCGCCGTGTCTTGGTAGAAGGTTGGCACGTTCATCAGGCTCATGCCATTGTTGAGGCTTCCCATCAAAACGGCGCCTAGCAGCGCGCCGAGCACCCGCCCGCGCCCCCCTGACAGCGATGTGCCGCCGATGATTGCCGCCGCAATTGCATCAAGTTCGAGAAACAGTCCCGCGCTTCCGCCAATCGCGCCGCTGACACGGGCTGTGAGAGCGACGCCCGCAATGCCATATCCCAGGCCCGCGATGACAAAATTCCAGAAAATCACCCGGGTTGCGTTGATGCCAGACAACCGGGCGGCCTCCGGATTACCACCGATGGCATAAAGTTGGGCACCGAACTTGGTTCGCCGCATCACGAACTCCGCCGCAAGCGCACAAATCGCCACGAGAAGGACAAGGTAGGGAATCCCCTGGAGCGACGCGACCCATGTGGCGATCATGGCTGCACAAGCGGCGGGCAAAATAGAACGCGCTAAGTCCTGGGCTGCGTTCTGCGTGACTCCCAGAGCCTGCGCCCTGCGGACTTCGGAAAGCCTCAACGCGGCATAGCCGAGGAGGGTGAGAACAATCGCTCCGATCGACAGCGCAGGCGGCAGAAATCCGGTGGCGAAGCCGGTCAAGGTGCGCGGCAGCGGAGCAACGGTCGCGCCGTTAGTGGCAATCATTGAGACGCCGCGAAAATATAGCATCCCTGCGAGCGTCACAATGAAAGAGGAAACGCCCACGCGTGTGACCCAAAGTCCCTGCCATGCTCCCATGAGAAGCCCGCTTGCGATGGCGACAGCGACTGCAGGAACGGGGCCGACATCATGCTTGACAGTCAGCAGCGCGAGAACAACGCCGACCAAGGCTACAGCGGACCCCACCGATAGATCGAAGTTCCGCGTCACGATAAGCATTACGGCGCTGATCGCCGCCAGACCCACGATTGAGGTCTGCAGTGCCAGCAGGACGAGATTGCGCTGGCTGAGGAAAATGCCGTTGGTGCTGAAATAGAAGAACAACCAGACTGCAGCAAGAACCAGCAACAGCATCGAATTCCGCAGGGCAGTGATGCGCAGCAGACGCGCTAGTGGGCTTTCCTCGGCGCCTATGGTCGCGTCTTCGGGCTGAGCTAATTGCAGATCCTGCTCAGCCATCCGATGCCACCCGCACAAGGTTGCGCTCCGTAAGTTCGCTGGCGGAGAGTACGCCCACGGGTCTGCCGGTGTTCATCACTACGACCCGGTCACAGACGTCGACAAGTTCCTCCACGTCCGTCGAAGCCAGCAGGAGCGCGTGTCCTCTCCTGCTCAGTTCAGACCAGATGGCCTTCACCTCACGCCGAGCGCCGACATCTACTCCGCGCGTTGGATCGATCATGATAAGGATGCGGGTATCGGCTGCCAGCCAGCGCGCGATCTGGACTTTCTGTTGGTTACCGCCTGACAGTGTCTGCACCTCGACCTCTACCGAGGCGGCCTTGATCATCAGTGCATCAGCCTGATCCTGCGCGCGACGCTGCGCCAGAGCGGGATCGAGGATTCCGTTGCGGATGTCCTTATCCAGGCTGGCAATGCCAACATTCTCTCGAACCGAATGCTCCGCGATCAGGCAGTCGCGGCGATCCTGCGCCATGAGCCCAAGTCCCAGCGCGACCGCGTCTTCGGGCCCCTCAATCAAGGCTTCCCTGCCTTCGACAATTATCTGCCCCTCACGCTTGCCTTGATACGCTCCAAAGATTGCCAGCGCAGCTTCAATGCAGCCTGCGCCGAGAAGGCCGAACAAGCCGACGACTTCGCCCGTCCGAACCGACACATCCAGCCCGTTTACACGGGGGCGCCCCTCCGCATCGAGAACGCGTAGGTTCCGCACGTCGAGGGCGATTTCGCCAAAACCCGTGGTTGGAGAACGCTGGGGCAGGCCGGTCATTTCCCCGATCATTTCGGCGATAATCTCCTGCCGAGAGATTTCGGCGGTGACGTGCCGCCCACGTATTCGGCCATCTCGCATGACCACGATCCGGTCGGAAATCGCAAAGATCTCGGCCAGCCGGTGGGAAACAAAGATGATGGCAACGCCGCGCGCCTTCAGGGCGCGCATCTTGTCGAAGAGACGCAACGATTCATTTTGTGTCAGCGCTGCCGTCGGCTCATCAAGGATGAGCAGGCGGGCCTTTTTTGCAAGTGCACGGGCAATCACTATGAGCTGTTGTGTGGCAAGGTCGAGCGACGCCATCGGGGCACTGGGCTCCACGACGAGCTCAAATTCTGCGACAGCTTCCTTCGCGATTTGCTGACGGCGTGCGACGTCGATCACTCCCCAGCGCGTCGGCTCGTCGTTCAGGGTGATGTTTTCCGCGACGGTCAATTCGGAGAGGACGTTAATCTCCTGCGGCACCAGCGCAATCCCTGCGGCCTCGGCATCGGCAACCCCTTCGGGACGATAGGGATCGCCGCGGAAGGTGATCATACCGGCATAACCTCCCGCCGCGTGCGCGCCGGCGAAGATCTGGATGAGCGTCGACTTGCCTGCCCCGTTTTGCCCCAGCAACGCAACGATTTCCCCAGGCGCAATCGAAAAATCGACGTTATCCAGCGCTCGTACGCCGGGGAACACCTTGGTCAGCCCAGAGGCTTCGAGAAGCGGCACAGCATCAGAACGGTCGGCGGGGGGCGCCGACCGCTGCCGACCTGGCGAGTTGGTCCCGAGGGCCATGCCGCCGGCCAGCTATTGGCACGCCGGCTTCTTGTCCGGCACGTTCTTGTAGACTTCGTCGACTTTCAGCCAGAACTGGTGCTTGCAAACGAAGTCGGCCATCTGATCCTGGCTGACCAGATAGATTGGCGTCTTGACCCAGGGGATTTGGCCGGAGCCATTATCGGCGGTCGTGGTGGCCCCGATATCCTTGCATTCTGCCATTGCAACCGCTGCCTTGGCTCCGGCGACTGCCATTTCATCCGGCGCTGGCCAAAGGCTCCCAAACTGGCGACCTTCAACGATCGCCTGGGCGGCCGACAATTCCATGTCCTGGCCAGTGACCAGGATCTTGCCGGGTTCGATCTTTGCTGCCTCGATCGCCTGCAATACCCCAAGTGACATGCCGTCATAGGATACGAGAAATGCGTGAACGTCGTTGTTGTTGGCAGTCAATGCATTCTCGGCATTGGCCTGTGCGGGCTCTGTCTTCCACGCCGGCGTGAACTGGTCCATGACGATCTTGATGTCGCCCTTTTCGACCAGGGGGTCGAGCACGACGTGATAGCCCTCCTGCATCAGTGTCGATCCGGTCTGGCCGGCATCGCCACCAATCAGCACGTAGTTGCCCTTCGGCACCTTTGCGACGACGGCGCGCGCAGCTTCCGCACCGCCGTCTTTCGGGTCGCGGCCTATATATCCTGCTTGGGCGGCGCCAAGAATCAGGTCGTCGTAGGATGCAAGGGGGATGCCGGCCTTGGTTGCCATCTCGGCAATGCCGCTCGCGACATTGAAGTCGACCGGCTGGATGACGATGGCGTCGACGCCCTGGGTGATGACATTCTCGGCCTGTGAGATCTGGTTCTGGGCGTCGTTTTCGGCAGACTGGACAATCACTTCGTACCCGGCCGCCTCCGCCGTTTTCTTGAAGAAAGGTACGTCGGCATTCAGATAACGAAACGCAGTCTGCTGCTTCAGCATGAAGGCGATCTTCTTGGTCTTGCCCGGGGTGCAAGAGCCTTCGGCTGCGGCCAACCCAGTGGTTAACGTCAGGCCCGCCACGATTGTCAGTGAGGCACATCCAAGAATCCATTGCGATTTCGGTTTCATGCTTTCCTCCCATCCAAAGATTCTACGCATTATTGTTATCGATAACAATGCATGTCATATGCTAAGTATCAAGCTGCAAATCGGAGGATTGCACAATATTCATTGGTATGTAACAAGACATCATTGTTAGTTAACGGGAGCCAGTAGTGCCTATTACGCTTCGCGATGTCGGAAAGCGTGCGGGAGTGTCTGCAATGACCGTCTCCCGGGTCATCAACGGGCGCGCGGGTGTCGATGAAGAAACGCAACGCCGCGTTGAGGAGGCTATTGAAGCCCTCGACTACGTGCCGAACCGTATCGCCCGCGGGCTCGTTTCGCAGCGGACGGCCACCATCGGGCTGATCGTACCCGATGTGGTGAACCCCTTCTTCTCGCCGGTTGTGCGGGGCGCCGAAACTGCTGCCCGGAAGGCGGGCTACAGGATGCTCCTGTGCAACAGCGAGGGCGATCTCAGGCTTGAGCGGGAGTATATCGAAGACCTGGTCTCACATAGGGTGGATGGGCTGTTGCTGGCGCCCGCAAGCGATCATTCACGTCACAGTGTCTTTCCGTTGCTGCGCAGGAACTTTCCGGTGGTCCTGGTCGATCGAGCGTTGCCCGATCTTGACTGTGATCTTGTCGTCAGCGACAGCGCCTCAGGCGCCCGGCGGCTGGTTGAACATCTCGTCGCCATCGGCCATCGCGAAATCGCCCATGTAACTGACGCCGAGGATACGTCCACCGGACGCGAACGGCTTCGGGGGTATCGAGAGGCACTCGCTGCGGCCGACATTCCCTATCGCGAGGAATTGGTCGCCCGTACCACTGTGGATCAGATCGGCGGCTATCGCGCCACCCAGCAAATATTGATGCTCGACTGCCTGCCGACCGCAATCTTCACCGTGAATAACATGACGGTCGTCGGCGCCATGCAGGCGCTGCGTGAACGGGGGATGTCGGTTCCCGACGACATGGGCCTCGTGTGCTTCGACGACGTCGAGCATCTTGCCGTGCTGTCGCCGTTCCTAACCGTCATCGACCAGCCAGCCGAAACCTTCGGCAGCCTGGGAGCACAGCTTCTGCTCGAGCGCATATCGGGTAAGGCCGGTGTGCGCAGTCGAAGGATCGTCCTGCAGTGCGACCTCGTCGTGCGCCAGTCGTGCTGCTCCAGGAGTGGCGTACCGAGGCGCCAACCACCGTCGGTGCGGTTAGACGTCATGGCTGGTACAAAAGCCGATCCGTAGCCTTCTCCGTGGTTTTGGCAGAAATGCCATCGTGGCTCCTAGAGCCTGCCATACATCAACATTTGAGGATCCTTAGATTTGCGGTTGACGCTCGCACCTAGCCGACGCAACGCTTGCTGCAACGGATCGCAGGAGGAACGGTGATGGATCGACAGCCTGACAGCTGGCGTCACATGTCAAGCGCACCGAGGGATGGCAGTAGGATTCTTGTGACGGTACGGCCCGTCGAACAGGGGCCTGCGGAAGTTGACGTAGCTTATTGGGCCAGGGCTGACCAGTTCGGACTCGAAGGGTGGCGCGCTGCCGACTCCTATCCGGGATGCGTCATCGGATACGCGGAACCAGAGCTGAAGTGCTGGATGCCGCTCCCAAACGCGAGGTTGGATAAGACTTCGACTTCCACAACTTCAAATATGCCACCCCCGTGGGAGGGTGAAGACACTGAGCAACTCGATGGATCCGGGATCTGAAGTATGGATAACCGAGGGGGGAGTCCTGCGCCCCTGATCACGTCTAAGCAAGATCATGGCATCACGGATCCGCAGTCCACGTCGCTTTTGCCACAATGCGGACATTCAATTGACAAACCGGATCTTTCGCAAATGGCACAACCACACCGTTCGGGGCCGGGTCATGACCGAAGCTGTCCTCGCCAAGTGAATGGCTTAGAGAGCGGACCCGGCGCAAACTGGACGCGGTGATCCAAGGCTCCGTCTCCAAGTTTCATCTGACGGTGCGGGTCTCATTGCGACAGACCCGCTGGAAAACGCCACACAGCTTGCTACGATTAAGGCGCTGGGCTACGCCTTCAAACATGACAACACACCGGTTTACCGCCACCAACTGGCACAATGTTCTGGGCACCCTGCCTGCAGCCCTCACCGTCGCCTCCGGCGACACGGTGATCACCGAAACCATCGATGCCCACGGCATTGACAAGGACGGCGTTCAGCGCGCACCGGAACCGAACCCGATGAATGGCCCAATCTTCGTGACCGGAGCCGAGCCAGGCGACGCGCTCAGGGTCGAAATCCTCCGCATGACGCCGATCCGGGCGACCGGCTGGACCCGCGCGTCCCTGGCCGGCAACGTCGTCGACCCTGAATTCGTCCGCGGCTTGCCGTCACGGGAAAAGGTAAACTGGCGGATCGACCGGCAGGGACTGACGGCAACACTGGAACCCACTGTGCCGGGCCTTGAAGATTTTGTGCTGCCGCTCGAACCGATGATCGGCTGTTTCGGGGTAGCGCCGGCCATGGGTCAGGCGTTTTCCACGGCGACCAGCGCCGAGAACGGCGGCAACATGGACTACCGGAGCTTCGGTCCAGGCGTGACAGTCTGGTTCCCCGTCGCGGTGCCGGGCGCGCTGTTCTTCCTCGGTGACTGTCACGCGACCCAGGGCGACGGCGAGATCGTTGGTACCGGCATCGAGACCTGCTTCGAGGTGGAAGTGCGCCTGACGGTCGAAAAGGACCGCAATCTGGTATGGCCGCGCGGCGAGAGCGCCGCCGACATCTTCTCGGTAGGCAACGCAAGGCCGCTCGACCAGGCGCTGCAGCACGCGACGACCGATATGTTCAACTGGCTGACGAGCGACTATGGCCTGAGCCCCACGGCGGCCAGTCACCTCATGGGACAAGTCGTCCGCTACGATGTGGGCAACGTTTATGATCCGGCCTACACTATGGTCTGCCGCATCGAGAAGAGGTGGTTGGCGAAGCCCTGACTCGCAATTGCGCGCTGAATTGTCCAGCAAATGACCGCTTCTGGCGCTAGGCCGTGAACTCATAAATCTGGTCGAAGTGGTGTGAGATCGGCGCGCGCCGGATACTGCTCGAGGATGCGCGACAACGATGTGGCCCATCCGCGCGGTCACGCTCACGGCCCGTCATCCGTCATAGCTGGCGGCTCGATCGGCACGCGTTCGCCGCGGGCGCGCTTGCGGGTCCAGTCCGAGACCAGTGCCGCTTCCCGGGGACCGCCGATCGTCGCCTTCGGCTGAGGCGTGCTTGACCCGACGGCGGTCGAAAAGGCCGCATCGTAGGTCTTCTGGTAGCTCTGGTAGGCAATCTTCAGCGAATTGGGCTGCGTCGTGAGGGGACATGCGCCAGTCGGGTTGAAGGTCGCGCCGGCGCCGACCGTCTGGTTGAAGACGTAGCGCTTCTCGCAGACATCGACCTTTGGCGGCACCTTTGTGATCTCGAAATAATCGTAGCCTTCCTTCAGCATGTTCCAGAACTCGTAGTTCGGGTCCTTGCGATAGCGCGCCATGTTGGCCGCCGTCATCCGGAAGGGAAACGCCTCGATCTGGAACTCTCTCTGGCCGCCGCGAAAGGCGTCACGCCCAAAGGCGTAGATCTGCTCGATCTGCTCGTTGGTCATCGAATAGCAACCCGACGAGGCGCAGGCGCCATGGACCATGAGGTTCGACCCCGTGCGGCCTTGCGCACGGTCGTACGCGTTCGGGTAGCCGATGTTGAACGCCAGGTGATAATTCGACCAGGGGTTCATTTGCGCGGGCCGGACCGCATAAAAACCTTCCGGCGCCTGCCGGTCGCCCTCGGTGAATTTCGGCCCGAGCTGGCCCGACCACTTGCAGATGTCATAGTCCGCTATGAGGTCGTAGCGCCCGCTGTTCTTCTGCTTCCAGATCTCGAGCTTGCCCTCGTCCTTGAAGATGCGCGCCATGACGGGCGAGGAGCGGGTCATCCCCTTCGCCTTCATCTCGGCGAGGATCTTTTGAGGCAGCTGCTTTTCCGCGTTGGGGTTTACCCCGCGCAATGTCGTATCCGTGCAGCCGGCCAAGGCAATGGCCGCAACCAACAAACTGTCACGTGCGATATTGGCTACCATGGAAACACGCGTCATCTGTTCGTGGCTAGGCTGCCATTCGGGTTGATCACGGCTGCACGCTAATTTCGTTAACCTTGAAAATCTGTTACCGCAAGCGGCCCATCTTTCACTCACGTCGTTTCCATTGAACAAAAAGGCACGGCGTTTTTGAGGCGAAGCTCACGTTTCCGCCGTAATGGGGCTTAGCCGAATCTGCCAGGAACGGACGTTCCGGTTCCCCATTTAGAGGGCTGTTCAACACGTCAAAGCTGTCGTTAGACCGCATTTTGCGAGGTGCCTCCGTTGCGCCAGGAGCGGCCAATCCGGAGAGATCGCTTGGGAGTTTACTTTCGGGTCAGAAGCCGGCTTAACCTCGGCCATTCCTGCGAGGAACTGGGGGTTAGTTTAGCACCATTCGTTGGTGCCCTCAAATAAGAGCGCTGACGGCACACGCAGGGTCTGATGCGGCTT
Source organism: uncultured Alphaproteobacteria bacterium (assembly GCA_963735385.1). Classification (GTDB taxonomy): domain Bacteria; phylum Pseudomonadota; class Alphaproteobacteria; order Rhizobiales; family Rhizobiaceae; genus CAVTKY01. The sequence goes on from CAVTKY010000018.1 coordinate 48,722, forward strand.
GCCTAGCGCATTGAATGGCTGCATTGTTCGGATGCGGCGCGAGGGGCTTGATTGTTTCTTTTCATGTCTCGATGCGGAGGAATAGCGTGCCCGGCCCCGTCGTTGGCATCATTGCAAATCCGGTATCAGCCCGAGACATACGCCGCATCATCGCGTACGCGGGAAGCCTGCAGATCACTGATCGCGCCAATATCGTGCTGCGTATTCTCTCGGGCCTTGCTGCAGCCGGAGTAGACGAAGTCGTTATGATGCCGGAAAATGCGGGTATCCGCCTGCATTTGAGCCGCGCCATGATGCGCGCAAAAAGCGCCGGAGAAGCTCGGTTTCCAGAACTCAGCTTCCTGCAAATGAGAGTCACCAGCCAGGCGGAAGATAGCGCTTCCGCAGCGCGCCTTATGCGCCGCATGGAGGTCGCGGCCATCATCGTGCTGGGTGGAGACGGAACGCATCGCGTTGTCGTGTCGGAATGCGGCAGCGTCCCGATAGCCGGCGTTTCGACGGGCACCAACAATGCCTTTCCCGATCACAGGGAGCCGACGATTACCGGGCTGGCTGTCGGCCTCGCCGTGACCGGCGCCGTGCCAGCCAAGGTTGCTTTCGTCGACAACAAACGTCTCGAAGTGACGATCAATGGCGGACGGGAAATCGCCCTCGTCGATGTCGCAGTGGTGAGCGAGCGTTTCGTCGGCTCCCGTGCGATCTGGAAGGCCGACGGGTTCCGGGAACTGTTCGTCACGTTCGGCGAGCCCGGCAGCGTTGGCATGTCCTCGATCGTAGGCCTGCTCGCTCCGCTCAAACGTTCGTCGCCATTCGGGCGGCGGGTGATCTTCGAGCGATCCGAGACGGCCCCCTTCCGCCTCATGGCGCCGATCGCACCCGGATTGATTGCGCGGGTCGGCATCGAACGTGTCGAGACGATCAGTTTCGAGATGCCGACGATGCTCACGGTCCCCGCCGGCACGATTGCTTTGGACGGCGAGCGCGAGGTCACCTTCTCAGAGAGAGACCACGTCTGCGTGACGCTGCACGACGCCGCTTTCCGCACCATCGACATCGCGGCCTGCATGTCGCATGCCGCGGCGAAAGGCCGGTTTGTCGAACCGGCGGGGAAGCTACCGCTCTTTAGCCACCAGCAGGGAGGATCGTAAGATGAGCAACAACCCATTTCCCTTGAGCAAGGAAAAGCTGCTCGAAGCCTATCGAACCATGCGGACGATCCGCGAGTTCGAGGAACGGCTGCATGTCGACTTTGCGCGCGGCGACATTCCCGGCTTCGTGCATCTGTACGCCGGCGAAGAGGCGTCCGCAGCCGGCATCATGATGCATTTGAATGACAATGACCGTATCGCCTCGACGCACCGCGGCCATGGCCACTGCATCGCAAAGGGCGTCGACGTGAAGGAGATGATGGCCGAAATTTACGGGAAGAGCACCGGCGCATGCCGAGGCAAGGGCGGCTCCATGCACATCGCCGATCTTTCCAAGGGGATGATGGGTGCCAACGGCATTCTCGGTGCGGGTGCGCCCTTGATATGCGGTGCAGCGCTTGCCGCCCAGAAGCTCGGCCATGGCGGCGTTGGCATTTCCTTTGTCGGCGATGGCGCGTCGAACCAGGGCACGTTCCTTGAGAGCCTTAACCTGGCCGCTGTCTGGAACCTTCCCGCGATCTTCGTGGTGGAGAACAATGGATACGCGGAATCGACATCCGTCGATTGGGCGGTGGCAGTCGATTCCTACGTCGACCGCGCCAGCGGTTTCGGCCTTCCCGGCATCACCGTCGACGGAACGGATTTCTTTGCCGTCTACGAGGCGGCGGGCGAAGTTATCAAGCGGGCGCGCGAAGGTGGCGGGCCGTCATTGCTAGAATGCAAGATGGTCCGCTTCCACGGCCACTTCGAGGGCGACGCACAAACCTATCGCGGCAAGGGCGAACTTGAAGACATCCGCGCCAACAAGGATTGCATCAAGTTCTTCCAGGCCCGGGTACGCGAGGCCGACGTCATTTCAGCTGCGGAGTTCGAGGCAATCGACAAGGAGGTTGCTCACTTGATTGATGATGCGGTTTCCGATGCCAAGGCAGCAGCGCTGCCTTCCGCCAAGGATCTGCTGACCGACGTCTACGTCGCCTACTGAAACTGACATCAGATGAATTTGCGGAGGAAAAAATGGCTCGCAAGCTCAGCATGAAAGACGCCATCAACGAAGCGATCGACCAGGAAATGCGCCGTGATCCGACCGTGATCGTGATGGGCGAGGATATCGTCGGCGGTACGGGATCGCCAGGCGAGGCAGACGCATGGGGTGGCGTGCTCGGCGTGACCAAGGGCCTCTACGCCAAGCACGGCGACAGGCTGATGGATACACCGCTTTCGGAGAGTGCCTATGTGGGCGCCGCCATCGGCGCGGCGGCATGCGGGTTGCGCCCCATCGCGGAACTCATGTTCGTCGACTTCATGGGCGTCTGCCTGGACCAGATTTACAACCAGGCGGCAAAGTTCCGCTACATGTTTGGCGGCAAGGCCGAGACACCGGTGGTAATCCGGGCAATGTGCGGGGCCGGCTTCCGTGCGGCCGCTCAGCACAGCCAGATGCTTACCCCGATTTTCACCCACATTCCCGGACTGAAGGTTGTTTGCCCTTCCAATGCGTATGACTGCAAGGGATTGCTGATCCAGTCGATCCGCGACAACGACCCGGTGATTTTCCTGGAGCACAAGAATCTCTACGGGCATGAGTTCGAAGTACCGGAGGAATCCTACGCAATCCCGTTCGGCGAGGCGAACATCGTGCGAGATGGCAAGCATGCGACGATCGTGACCTACGGCCAGACCGTCCACCGCTCAGCCGAGGCGGCGAACGCGCTGGCCAAGGAGGGCATCGACTGCGAGGTCATCGATCTTCGCACCCTATCGCCCATCGACATGGATACGGTCATCGAAAGCGTCGAGAAGACTGGCCGGCTGATTTGCGTGGACGAGGCCAATCCGCGCTGCTCCATCGCCTCGGACATTTCGGCATCTGTGGCGCAGGAGGCATTCGGTGCACTGAAGGCGCCGATCCGGATGGTGACCGCCCCGCATACGCCGGTACCGTTCTCCCCTGCCCTCGAAGACATCTATGTTCCCACTGCTGACGTAATCGCCGAGGCCGTGCGCAAGACCGTCGGTAGCACACGAAAGGCGGCTTGAGATGCAGAACCCGAGCATCACGCCGCTCGTCATGCCGAAATGGGGACTCTCCATGAAGGAGGGTACCCTGTCGGCCTGGCATGTCGAGGAGGGCCAGACGATCGTGCCTGGTCAGGAGATCATGGACGTCGAAACCGACAAGATCGCCAATGCAGTTGAGGCGGCCGATGGCGGCCTGCTTCGGCGACGAGTGGGTGAGATCGGTCAGGTCTATCCGGTCAAAGCACTGCTCGCCATTCTTGCCCCGGAAGATGTGAGCGACGCCGAGATCGACGCTTTTGTGGCTGCTTTCGAGGTTCCGGCAGCTGGCAATGACGACGCGGATGAGGGTCCGGCCTATCGGTTTGCCGAGACAGCCAGCGGCCGTCTGCGATATGCGGAGCGTCCGGGCGAAGGCGACCCGATCGTCTTCATCCACGGCTTCGGCGGCGATCTCAACAATTGGATGTTTAACATCGACGGCGTCGCCGGTGCCGGGCCTGTCTACGCGCTAGACTTGTTGGGGCACGGCGGCTCGGCGAAGGCGATCGCCAATCCGGGACTCGATGCGCTCGCCGATGCGGTTGAACAGTTCCTGCAGGCAGTGGGCTTGAAGAGCGTTCACCTGGTCGGCCATTCCATGGGCGGCGCGGCGGCGGCGGCTGTCGCATTGCGCGGGGGAGATCTGGTCAAATCGCTTGCCCTGATCAGCTCCGCGGGTCTCGGTGAGGAGATCAACTCAAGCTACATCGACGGCTTCGTCGCGGCGGAATCCCGCCGCGATCTCAAGCCGGTGCTAAAGTACCTCTTCGCCAACGAAGACCTTGTCAGCCGCCAGATGGTCGATGACCTGTTGAAGTTCAAACGGCTGGACGGCGTGTCCGAGACGCTCAGGGGCCTGGCGTCGTCGATGTTCAGGAACGGCAAGCAGATGCCCCAGCTCGTGCAAAAACTGCAGGCCTCGCCGCTTCCTATTCAGATCGTGTGGGGCGCGGAGGATGCAGTTATTCCGGCGGCGCATGCGAAAGCTTTGCCGAAAGCAAAGGTCGAGATCATCGACGCCGTCGGTCACATGGCGATGATGGAAGCTGCCGGGAGGGTCAACGAGTTGATCCGGGCCCACGTCGCCAATTGACAACCAAGGGCCCGCTTGAAAGGGCTCGCTTGCTTAGGTGCCAGTGAGCTACGCTGACGGCGCCATGTTGGTCGCCGTGCTAAGGATACGTGGCGCGGACCCCCACACTTTCGATTCCGCTGTCGCTCAAGTCGATGGAAGCTTAGCCGGTGGAGGAGTGCCGCTCGGAAGGAATGGCTCTACGAGCCAAATATGACGGCTTCCGCTGTGTCGCCTTCCGCGATGGCGATAAGGTCGAGGCAGCCGCGCTGCTGGCGATCGGGGCAATGCGGCGCCGCCTCGAACGGAAGATGTTCGGCGAGCGAATTGGCCAAGAGGACGCCGCGCAGCGTGCCCTGCGGGGGGCCGAGCGGGTGCGTCACACCCGGACGACACTGCACCGGGCAATCAGCACTCAAACCAGACAGCCAGGAGGGTAATCGCCTTCTGCGCGAGACAGTGCGAGAATGCCTGATGGGAGGGAGGCTTCCAGGGAGCCGACGAAAATGCCGACCGAGGTAGGATCGCCGTTCAAGAAAAGAAAGCTGGTGCCGCTCGTCCGACTCAGGGAAGGCCAGTGCAAGTGGCCGGCCAGGTATGATGTGCGCGTGATCGGCAGCTACCTTTTCTGCGGCCGCAGCACTGACGGCCACTCCTACTGTACCAAACACCAGGCGCTGACCTATGTCCGGCAGCGTGGATCCGAACGAACCAGACCGGCATGGTGAACAATTAGGTGGCCGGACCAAAGCTGGCAGAGCCAGCCTGGCAGCTTGTCATAACGAAAGAGGTTCGCATCATGACCGAGGTCGACCGTAGCACCGACGATCTGCTCATCGAGATCCAGGACGAGCTCATGCCCGCCCGTTTCCGTTTCCAGGCACTCAAACTGATCTTCAAGAGCTTCAACGACGGGCAGCGAGTGCCTGTGAGGAGGTCTTCGACCTCGCAAGTGAGAAGCTTGGTAGCGTGCAGGTCAAGCTCGGCGCGCTGGCCCCGTGCCTGCAGGCACACAAGGAACAGGCCAGATAGCTTCGTCCTAATGGCAGTGTCTGGCTCAGCATTTTCATCGAAGCGCCAATCCCAGGCCTAGCTGTGGGGCTGGCACCGTCGCAGGCCCGTGGCGGCTATAAATTGTGTTGGTGGCCGAGGCTGTTGGAAATGCCTGAGGTTGACAACGGTTCGCGACCCCAATGACGGCCGCATAGAACGAGTGAGGCAGGCTCGGTGCTTGTCGCTTTTGAGATGGTTTGTGGCGCGTCGCGCGCCTGGCCGGTACGAGAGCCGGCACTGCAGAACCGGGACCCCCGCCCCGATCGGTCGCAGTGCCGGGCTTTGACACGTTGAAACGAGTTCGTCTCGGCGAGGCTCTGATAACCGACCTGATCAGGAAGTGTCTTGCTGCGTCCGGACAAATGTTTGCGCTTGAGCTGCCACAGAGGCTCATATGCGGCACGGTCCGTAAGGCTGATCAACTGTGATCGATCAGGGCCGACCAGTTCTTTGGAGGCAGCGGCGGTGCCAACGTCGATAGGCCTGGCTGCTCACTTGGCGGTCGCTCAGCTTGAACGTCGCGGCATAGACCCTGCTCCCCTTCTTGCGCAGTCTGGCCTGTCGCAGGCTGCCGTCGCGAAGCGCGAACGTGTCAAGGTCAAGTCGGTGATCGACTTTCTCGAGCGTGTTTCCCGCGCCGTCGGGGACGACTGGCTCGGGCTTACACTGGCGGCCGATTTCGACCTGCGCGAAATCGGCATGCTTTACTACGTGGCGGCGTCATCTGAGCGATTTGGCGACGCCCTCAAACGCCTGGATCGGTACGAGCGCGTTGCCAATGAAGCGTTAGACCTGCGGATAGTCAAAGGTACGGACTGCCGTATCGCGCTTTCCTATAAGGGGGTGACCCGGCACGTGGACCGACACCTGATGGAGGCCTTTGCGGTCGCGCTCTTGCGGCTCTGCCGCCAGCTTGTCGGAAAGAAAATCGTGCCGCTTGCGGCGAGTTTCGTGCACCATCGTTCGGACGGTCGAAAAATCCAGCGCATTTTGGGCTGCGACGTCAGCTTCGACGCTGATGAAGACGCGATCAATTTCGACGCGAGTGTGATGGACCTGCCTCTGGTTGGCTATGACCCGTATCTCAACGACCTGATGGTGAAGAACTGCGAGGACGCCATTGCGGCACGCGCACCCAACATCAGCCCGTTTCGAACAGAGGTTGAGAACATCATCGCACCGCTCCTGCCGCACGCTGAAGCGCGAGCCAAGACGGTCGCCCACCGGCTCGGCCTCAGCGAAAGGACCTTTGCGCGCCGATTGGCAGCCGAAGGGTTGAGCTTTGGAGAGATCCTCGACCAAATGCGGCGCGATCTCGCTGTACAATATCTCGAAGAAAACCTCCAAGCTTCACAGATCGCGTGGCGGCTCGGCTTTCAGCAGCCCAGCGCTTTCAGCCATGCGTGCCGGCGCTGGACCGGCAAGAGCCCTTCGGAATTTCGGCGGGCTCGTGTGGCAAGTCTTAGTTCGGCCTAGTGGCCTAGCGGTTACACCGGTGACAACCGGGGGAACAGGCCTGAGCGCCATTCGGTGTGCCCCTCATCGACCACGCCGCCGTGGCCGTCCGATGATGCCGGAGGGGGATAGCCGACTTGCGATCTCGAACAGGCAGCACAGGGCCTGGCGGCCATGTTGCGGGCTTTCGACTTCTTGTCGGTCTCAGGCTTCCGCCGCCAACAGGCTTGCGGAATCACGATGGCCGACGATCAAAACGTCAGCGGCCTCTGCGGCGGCAATGAAGGCAAGGCGGGCGTTCTCCGCCGTCCGGTACCCACGCCAGGCCTGCATGCAGACATGGGCCGCCTCGCGCCAGTGCTGCTTGCCAACCTTCGGCCAGTAGATGCTGGAAAGGCATGCGATCGCCTCGGCGGCGTTCGAAACAGAGCGAACGGTTCTGCCCGGACCCAGCACAACGAGGACAGGGGTTTTGAACTCGATTTCTGTCATAGTGATCTCGCTCAGAAAATGGGGGCTGACGATGGCTCATCAGAGAGAGCCGCGCCCATGCAGCTTGCGACGATACGGTGAAAAAAGCATTGACGGTCCATCGAGCGTCTTTCGCAGCGGATCCGACCGAGGTGAGTTATGTCGCCATGTCTGCCAACGGCACACAACACAGACTTACACCGTTCAGTAGATCCGCATCCGGTGATGCCCTGTATCCGGCGCCAGAAACGCGCTCCGCGCCCCGTTTGCGAGGACAGGAAGGGTGGGACGTGTGATAGCTTTCAAGTCGGAGAGGTTCATTCGGGTTCGACATCGCCCGCGCTCGGCACATACTTCCTGCACCCGCTGGAATGGCGGTCAGCCTGGGACAGATGTCGAGGTCGATCTCAGAATTGATGCCGGACATACAGCATCTTCACGCGACTATGTATCTAGCGATAGCATGGGCCCCGGAAGCGACCCGACTGTAACGAAGTGGAAGGCCATTTTTTCTTGCCCTCAAACGGAAACCCGGCAGTGACCGACTGCGGATTATCAAAACCAATTGCCAGATCGCAGTTTCGCTCTTCCGCGAACGGCCCGGCGTCAAACGACGTGATCATGGTGTATTCGGGCGTCGCCGGCTGGGACGGTTGCGCCGTGCATGTGCGCGCGACGGTGGTGAGCGGACCGACCGATGACCGTGCGATCGTCGACGCCGGCTCGAAGGTGCTGACGCGCGAGCAATGGTACATGCGGAATTTCGGGCATGTCGTCGAACATCCCGACGCCGCTGTCGTCAATCTCTCGGAGGAGCACGGCATCATCGATCTCTCGGCCTCTGCCCGCAAGCCACAGGTCGGCGAGGTCATCAACATCGTCCCCAACCGCTGCATCTTCTCCAACATGGTCGACGAGGTCTACGGCCTGCGCGATGGCGCGGTCGAGCACGTCTGGCCTGTCGCGGCACGAGGCAAGGTGCGGTGAGAAGCCAATCGCCGGGCCTGGCTTCGAAGAGGCCGGCCGGCAACAACGGGAGGAAGGCATGAGCAGTCGAACGAAATCAATCGTCATCGGCCTTGCCGGTGTAGCACTACTGTCGCCGAGCGCCGCCTCGGCCGACAAGCTCGCCGACGTGCTGGCGCGAGGCAAGCTAATCGTCGGTACAGGCAGCACCAACCCTCCATGGCACTTCCGCGACGAGGCCGGAAACCTGGCCGGCTTCGACATCGACGTCGCCAAGGTTGTCGCTAAGGGTCTGTTCGATGATCCGGAGAAGATCGAGTTCGTCACCCAGGCCTCGGACGCCCGCGTTCCGAATGTCGTCACCGACAAGGTCGACATCACCTGCCAGTTCATGACGGTGACGGCTGCACGCGCTCAGCTCGTCAACTTCACGATCCCCTACTACCGCGAGGGCGTCAGCCTGCTGCTCACGAAGGGGGGTAAGTACAAGTCACACGATGAGATGAAGGCGGCGGGCAGCGCTGTCACGGTCTCAGTGCTTCAAAACGTCTACGCGGAGGATATGGTGCATCAGGCGTTGCCGGAGGCAAAGGTCGACCAGTATGAGAGCGTCGACCTCATGTACCAAGCGGTGAATTCGGGGCGGGCGGACGCGGCCGCGACAGATGCCTCGTCGCTGAAGTGGTTCATGCTCCAGAACCCTGACAAATATCTGGACGCTGGCTATGGCTGGAACCCGCAGACCTATGCGTGCGCGGTCAAACGCGGGGAAGCCGATTGGCTGAACTTCGTCAACACCGCCCTGCACGAGGCGATGACCGGCGTCGAATTCGCGACCTACAGCGCCTCCTTCCAGAAATGGTTCGGCGAGGCGCCGCCCGCGCCGACGATCGGCTTCCCTGCCGAATTGCGGTAAGGCCGACCAGCGGGCGCCATGACCTATGCGTTCAACTTCGACGTGATCTGGGCCAATGCCGGGAACCTCCTCGGCGGATTGGCTCTCGGTCTGGCGCTCGCCCTTCTTGCAATCGCGATCGGCGCGGTGATTGGGCTCGTTGCAGCCTTCACGGCGATCGACGGTTCACGCGCCTTGCGCAAAGGCGCGGCCGCTTACGTCACCCTCGTCCGCAACACGCCGCTGCTCGTCATCGTGCTCGTCGCCTATTTCGCACTGCCCGAGCTCGGCATCCGGATGGGCAAGATCGAGAGCTTCGTCACTTCGCTTGCACTCTATGCGGGCGCCTATTTGACGGAAGTGTTTCGCGCCAGCCTCACCGGCATATCTTCAGGCCTCATCGATGCCGGGCTGTCGGTCGGTCTGACACGGTTTCAGGTGGCTCGGCTGATCCGTTTCCCGATCATGCTGCGCAACGCCCTGCCCGCGCTCGGCTCGACCTTCATCTCGCTTTTCAAGGACAGCTCGCTCGCGGCGGCCATCGCAGTCCCCGAACTCACCTTTCAGGCGCGCCGCATCAATGTCGATACGTTCCGCGTGGTCGAGGCCTGGATGGCGGCGAGTGTGCTTTATGTTTCCACCTCGCTGCTGATCGCAGCCGGGCTGCGCCGGTTCGAGCGCCGCTTCCCGAAATTCTGAGGCGCCATGGAACGCTTCCTCATCGAACTCTGGAACATGCGCTCGCAGCTCGTGGAGGGGCTGATCACGACCGTCGAGGTTTCGATCGCCGCGATCGTCGCCGGAACGATCATCGGGCTCTTCGTGGGTATCGGCCTCGCCTTCGGGAGCCGCCCGGTGCGCTGGCCGCTGCGCGCCTATGTCGACGTCGTTCGCGGCACGCCGGTGCTCGTCCTCATCCTTGCCGCCTTCTACATACTCGCTGCCTTTGGTGTGCAGTTCACGGCGACCGGTTCGGGCGTCTTCGCGCTCTCGCTTTTCTGCGGGGCCCATCTCGGCGAGATCTTTCGCGGCGCCTTGCAGGCCATCCCCCTCACGCAGATCGAGGCCGGAAAAAGCATCGGGTTGAGGATGCGGCAGATATTGCTGCTCGTCCTCCTGCCGCAAGCACTGCGCCAAGCATTGCCCGTCTGGATCAACACGGCGGTTGAAATCGTCAAGGCCTCGACGCTGTTGTCGATCATCGGTGTCGGCGAGCTGCTCCTGAAAACCCAGGAGATCATCGGCCGGACGTTTCTCACCCTCGACTTCTACATATTCGCCGGGTTGATCTATTTCCTGATCAACTTTTCAATCGAACGGGCCGGTCGCCTCGCCGAACGCCGGCTCGCACTAGGCTAAGCCACTGGGCAAGTCTCAGGGGGTGGCCTCACAAATCACGCCCGCACGATCCGGGACCAACCAAGGTTCCCAGAGAGCGTCGCTCCGGTGGACCCTCATTGGCACTCTCACCCCCTAAGCGGTACAAGCCCCCGGGGAGGGGTGACCGGATCATGATCCTCCGCCTGCGAGGAGAAATTGATGAGGATCCGCGCCCGCTTCAGCCGCAGAATGACCGTAAAATGCGCCCCGCTCCATCTGATAAAAATCGCCACGCGGCCGTCGAACGGATCTGGTGCGATCTGCCCCGGCTGGGTGCTGACGCCGCTGGCGAAGAAGCAGTTCGACGCCCTTGCAGTCCGGAGGGCCTCAGCCCCGAGGAAGCGAAGGTGAAGTTGCTCGGCGAGAAACAACCCCTCCCTTGAGTTCACTACGCCAGAACAGCTTGGCGCACTGGCCGCATTTCTCTGCTCGGACGCGGCAGCGCAACTCAACGGTGTAGCGCTCCACGTGGACGGCGGCTGGACCGCCCGATAAGACGGCCTGTAAGCGGGGAAACAGCGGTACAAGGCTCCTAGTTTTCTCTCCGCGATACCGACTGCAATTAATGGCCGCATACAATTCGGCATATGTCTTTGCCCTGCGTGTTACAGCGACGGGCGTCCTATCGGACACGCCGAAAATCGGTTCCGATTTTTGGGTCGATGCTGTAGCGCGAACGACCAGACTGTCTGGCACTTCAGTTATGTTGCATAACTCTGTTTGCCCAACGTTCCCGGCTTTTCCTCGGCCGTTCATTCTGCTAGTAATTTCAAGAGTCAAAGATGGCTGCTTTCCATAGAAAGCTGGCTACGCGTTGCAGCGCGGGCTCGCAGACGAGGGGGGAAGTGTCATGCCGTATCCCTTGATTGCCTATTGCGGCCCTGCCGCGATTCCCGACGATTTGTGGACCCGTTGGAATGGTGACCCGCTGATGCTGGCGATGCTTGCCGGCATGGCGGTTGCGGTCGGCAGAGGCCACTCTGCCGATGCCCGGGCCGGCTGGGGAGCGATCGGGCTGATGCTCGTCGTGTTCATCTCGCCGCTCTGCGCTCTTTCCTCGGCGCTGTTCTCAGTGCGGGTCCTGCATCATGTTCTGCTGATCGCTGCAGTTGCACCGCTGCTAGCGCTGGCCTTTCCCCTGCGGCGACTGGGCTCACCGCCGCTCGCGGCATTGGTCGGGGCAAACGCGATCGTCCTGTGGCTTTGGCACGCCCCGGGTGTTTATTCCTGGGGGCTCGCCAGCGTGCCGGCCTACTCGTTGATGCAGGCCACGCTGCTTGGCAGCGCCTGGTTGCTGTGGCGGGCGATCCTTGCGCCCCCTGGACAGCCGGGCTCGGCGTTGATCGCGCTAGTGGCGACGATCGGGCAGATGGGGCTCTTGGGCGCTCTAATCGTATTCGCGCCGCAGCCGCTCTACCTGGTGCATCTCGCGAGCACGGCGGCTTGGGGGCTCGAGCCGCTCGCCGACCAGCAGCTTGCCGGGCTCCTGATGTGGGTACCCGCGATCCTGCCCTACCTCGGTGCTGGCCTTTGGCTAGCCTGGTCCAACCTACGGCCTGGCGGGCTGGCCACGTGACGACCTTCCTGAAGTTCCTGCATCTCGCCACGATCGCAATCTGGTCGGGTGGACTGATCGTCCTGCCCTTCCTGTTCTGGCAGCGCCGGGGCATCGAGGCGGGGCCGGACCTCGACCGGCTGCACCGGATGACACGCTTTGTCTACGTGGAAATGGCCTCGCCCGCTGCCTTCCTCGCCATTGGCAGCGGAACTGGGCTGATCTTCGTACAGGCCACCTTCCACGAGTGGTTCACCTTGAAGATGCTCCTCGTGGGCGGAATGGTGATGCTGCACGTCGTCGCGGGTCTCGTCCTCCTGCACCTGTTTGAGCCGGGCGGCCGGTTCAGCCGGTTCTCATTCATCGCGCTGACGGGCGCCTATCTCGTGCTGATCACAGCGATCATCTGGATGGTGCTGGCCAAGCCCCAGATCGATTTCGAACCAGTTCGCCACCGATTTGTTCGCGCCTGGCGGCCTGCGTCACTTCTTTGGCGAAACCAGAATGCCAATGCCATGATCGAACACCAGCTTGCCTCCGTGCCACCCGGCGAAACCCGCCATCACCGAGGCGAGAGCCGAGAGCGCGAGTCCGTGCGGCAGCACCAATTCCGGATCGACCAGGCGCAACCCCCAGTTAGCCCCTGCGATTGCAACCAGCGTCATCGCCGCCACGGCGTGGGACCAGCTCGCCGCCCGCAGCCGGATGCCGCGCACCAACAAGAGCTCCGCCGTGCCGACGATGCTGGCCGCGACGCCGGTCAAGAAGGTGAAGCCAGCCGCCCACAGGCCGACCCGCACCCAAAACGGGTCGCCAGACCACCAATAGAAGAGGTCGACGCCGAAGGTCGCGATAACGAACGCAATCGGGAAATGCACCATCATGACGTGGATCGGATGCCCGACCAGGGCGACCGCCGAGCCAACATCAAGCCGGAGCAGCTCCAACATGACCGGGCTCTCGGTGTGCGTGACGGGATCGATCTGAGACTTCGCCATGGTTTTCATCCTCGATGCCGGGCCTATGCCCAATGTTCAAGTCATAGCATCCTGCGCGTGTCCGTCCAACTCGGGTCGGCTGCGGCGCTGGCCGGCTGCAGCGGACCGCTGTCGACGCTTGATCCCTCCGGACCGGCGGCAGCGTCGATCGCGACATTGTGGTGGGTCATGCTGTTCGGTTCAGTTGCGATTTTCGCGCTGGTCATGGTCCTCTTCGCGCTGGTGATCCGGCGGCCCGGCTGGGGCTCGAACGTGACGCCGATGCGCTGGATCGTGCTCGGGGGCCTCGCCATGCCGGTCGTCGTGCTGACACCGCTTATCGCCTACGGGCTGATCGCCGGCGAGCGGCTCATGCCGCTGCGCGGCACCGAGCCGCTGCGGATCGAGGCCGAGGGACAGCAATGGGTCTGGACCTTCCGCTACCCGAGCTATGGCGCAATGGAGACCAAGGGCACGATACATTTGCCAGCGGGTGTTCCGGTCGACGTTGTGGTCACTAGCCGCGACGTCATCCACGCCTTCTGGATTCCCCGGTTTGCCGGCAAGATCGATGCGGTTCCGGGGCACGTGAACATCCTGCGCATACAGGCCGACAAGCCAGGCCGCTACGAGGGGCTCTGCAACGAGTTCTGTGGTCTCAATCACGCCCGGATGCGCTTCGATGTGATCGTGCACCCGGTCGAGGAGTTCCCCGCAGCCTTGACGCAGGCGACTGCACGGACGGAGGCCACCGAATGAGTGCGCGTGCAGACGAACAGTTGGGTAGCCCGGCGCTGCGGTTACACCGGCAACTCTCAGCCATTTGGGCCACCGGGCCTGGACTGCAGCGCCTCGCCGCGGTCAACCATACCGTTCTCGGCCGTCGCTTCATCACAACGGCGTTCGTATTCTTCGCGATCGGCGGGGTGCTCGGCATGCTGACCCGCGTCCAGCTCGCCACCCCAGACGCGGCCTTCCTGGATGCGGCGACCTACAACCAGATCTTCACCATGCATGGGTCGATGCTGTTGTTCCTGTTCGCCATACCGATGATCGAGGGGATCGCGGTCTACCTGACCCCGAAGATACTGGGCACGCGCGACTTCGCTTTCCCGCGGCTGACCGCCTACGGCTACTGGTGCTACCTTTTCGGGGGCACGATCCTGACGGGGGCGCTGATCGCCGGCGTCGCGCCCGACACCGGCTGGTTCATGTACACCCCGCTCAGTTCGAACGTCTACACGCCGGGCATCAACGCCGATGTCTGGCTGCTCGGGGTGACTTTCGTGGAAATCTCGGCGCTGACGCTCGCGGTCGAGATCGTCGTCTCGATCCTCAAGATGCGCGCACCGGGCATGTCGCTCGACCGCATGCCGATCTTCGGCTGGTATATGCTCATCACCACGCTGATGATGATTGTGGCCTTCCCGCCGCTGATCCTCGGCTCGATCCTACTCGAGACCGAACGCGCCTTCGGCCTGCCATTCTTCGACCCGACGCGTGGCGGCGATCCGCTGCTTTGGCAGCATCTGTTCTGGCTTTTCGGCCATCCGGACGTCTACATCATCTTCCTGCCCATGGCAGGCCTGCTGTCGACAATGATCCCGGTCTTCGCCAACCGGACGTTGATCGGCTACCGGGCGATTGTTGTCGCGATCATTGCGCTTGCCTTCATTAGCTTTGGCATCTGGGTCCATCACATGTTCACGGTCGGCATCCCGCATCTCGCGCTCGCCTTCTTCTCGACAGGCAGTGTGATCGCCGCAGTGCCGACAGGGGTGCAGATCTTCGCCTGGCTCGCTACGCTGGCACATGGGCGGCCGCGATGGAGCGTGCCGATGCTATATATATTCGGCTTCTTCTTCATCTTCGTGATTGGGGGCCTCACCGGCGTGATGCTCGCCATCATGCCGTTCGACTGGCAGGCCCACGATACCTATTTCGTCGTCGCCCACTTCCATTACGTCGTGGCCGGCGCCCTCGCCTTCCCGATGCTGGCGGCGCTCTATTACTGGCTCCCGCTCTTGACCGGGCGCACGGCGGTTCACCGGCTGTCGGTTCCCGCCTTCTGGCTGGTCTTCATAGGCTTCAACCTGACCTTCTTCCTGATGCATCTGGTCGGCCTGCTCGGCATGCCCCGGCGCATCTATACCTATCCCGGGCACGAGGGCTGGGTCTGGCTCAACCTTCTGTCCTCGGTGGGCGGGTTCGTCATGACGATCGGCTTCGGCTTGGTGGTCATCGACCTCGTCGCGCAGATCCGCTATGGGCGCCGGGTGCGGCGCGATCCCTGGCAAGCGGCGACGCTGGAATGGGCGATGCCTCTCCCGGCTGCGCCCTATGCCTTCGCCTCGCTCCCGAGCGTCGAAGCGCGCGCCGACCGGATCAAGCCCAGCGAGCTCGCCGTGTCGCTCGCGCGTGGCGAGGGATATCTCGGTTTCACGCGCAACGGCTGGCAGGAAACTTTGGGCGTACATATGACATCCGGCGAACCCGAGCTGCTGATCGTGCTGCCGCGCCCGACCTATCTGCCGCTCTTTACCGCGCTTGCCACCGCCGTGGCGGTGCTGACGATGCTGTTCAAGCTATACCTGCTGACCGTCGCGGCGGCGCTTGTGACCGCCGGGTTGTTCGTGCTGGCCGGGCAGAGCGCCGGGCTCCCGCGCGACTATGGGCCGTTGCCCGTCGGACGCGGCCTGAGCCTGCCGCCCCACACCGAGGTGGCCGATGGGCCACCGTGGTGGTCGCTGATCTTCGCGCTGGTCGCCGACGGCACGCTGTTCACCTCGCTGCTGTTCGGCACACTCTATCTTTGGATCTCAGCACCGAACTGGCCGCCTGCGGCAACCCCGACGCCTGACCACCTGCTCGCACTCGTTGCCGTCGCGGCGCTCGTCGTCGCCACAGCCGCCGGGCGTGGATCGCTGCGCGCCGTGGCCGCCGGCAGCGCGCCGCGGGGCTGGATCGGGCTGGCCGCCGTCGCGCTCCTGGCCGCTATCGTTGCGATCGTGGCGCTGATCGGCGGCATTATACCGGATCCGCGCGAGCACGCGCTGGGCGCGACAGCCGCCGCACTGCTCGGCTATGCCGCCTTGCACGCTGGGATCGGGCTGCTCTTCCTGGTCAGCAATCTCTTGCGCGTTACCTCGGGCTACGTCTCGCCGCGGCGGCTGATCGACCTGCGCCTGACGCGGCTCTGGCTCGACTACACTGCGGTAACCGGGACGGTCGCTATCGCCCTCGTCCTGGCGCTGCCAGCGCTTGTGGGCATGCTGGGGACAACACGATGAGCCCGCGTCCAGCCCCACCCCGCCAGCTCTGGTGGCTGGTGCTCGGCTTCGGCATTCGGGCCATTGCACTCTGCGCGCTCTATGCCCTCCATGCCGTCGGTTGCGCCTTTGCGTGGTCATCCGGTTCACTGCGCCTGGCACTGGTGCTGGTGCTGCTCGCCTGCCTGGGGAGCCTCGCCTGGCTCTGGCGCTCCTTCGCATCGGCGAGCCCCGAACCCGCCTTTGGCCCGACCGGCACGTTTATGTATGCCGTGGGTGTCTGGACACTGGCCGCCGCCATCGTCACCACGGTGGTCACCCTTGGCCCGCCGCTGCTGCTCAGCACATGCATGTGACCGGCAGGTAGCGGCCCTTTCAGCTACCCGAGCACGCGCCCGAGCGCGAACAGGAGCGACATCAAAACCACAACCACCGCCGTCACAAGAACCAGTCGATCTGCCAGCAAACGGCGCATCGGAACCTCCCTAAACAAAGCTGTAGCGTTCGGAATGGTATTTCGATATCGGCACGCGCATCTCGCCGAGAGCCTTCTCGATTGCGTCCATCATCACGCCCGGCCCGCAGATGAAGTATTCATGAGCGGCGTATGGCGCCGGCAGGTGATGCTTGAACATTTCGGCGCTGATGAAGCCCTTTTCGCCTGTCCAGTCGGCAGGCGGATTCGCAAGTACATGGACGACCGTCAGGTTAAGCCGCTCCTTCAGTTCCTCCAGCTCCTCGCGGAACGTGATCGATTCCCAGTCCTTGCTGCCGTAGAGCAAGATTACCGGCCGCTTGTCGCCTCGGTCGGCGAGTGTGCGGATCATGCTCATCATCGGCGTGATGCCGACGCCACCGGCGATCAAAACGTGCATGTCTGCCGGGTTACCGATGGTGAACGCGCCATACGGTCCATCGAGGTAGACACGCTGCCCCACCGGTATTTTGTGAATCGCGCTCGTGAAGTCGCCGAGATTCCTGATCGACATCTCGACGCGGCCGTCGGTAACCGCGGCGCTGGATGAAAACGAGAACGGATGCCCCGTGATTTTAAAAGGGCTCCCCCATACGCTCAGCCAGCCGAACTGGCCCGGCCTGAAATGGAAGCCTGAATGGCCGTCCGGCTGCATCACCAACGTCGCAGTGTCGCCGCGCTCCTGGCGCACCTCCGAGACTCGATACGGCTGCCGGAGCATGAACAGCGGCTTTATGATGCGCACATAGAGCAGCAGCCCGATCCAGAAGATCGTCAGACCGATCCACAGCGCCCGCTTCCAAGGCTCGGTCAGGTAGAAACCCCATCCCACCATGTGTAGGAGACCGCCTGTAACCGCGACAAGCGCCAACGCGATATGGGTGACGTGCCATATTTCGTATCGGATATTCAGCCTTGCCCGCCACAGCGCCATGACCACCAAAGCGATCAGCGAGGACAGGGACAGGACGGCGAAAACAGCGCCCAGAGGCACTTCACCGTAATCGGGCAGAACGCGCAAATCCGGGCGGGCGGCGATCAAGATGAGCGGGTGCGCGACGACCAGGCCAACCGCTATCAACGAAATTTGGCGGTGAAAGTGATAGATGACGTCTTCGCCCCAAGGTTCGGTGACGTACCGGAATCGCGCCGTGATGCCGAACTGGAGGCCCATCATCGCCAGGCCAGAATAGCCGAGCGCGACGGCGAACTCGGTCCAGAAGTCGCGCGCCGGCGGCCATGAGCCTGTCAGAAGCGCGAACAGAGGTGCGAGGATGAAAAGCAGGTAAACGATAAGCCACACGGCTCCACGCAACGAATAGAGAGGCATCAATCAAATCCCCCATGCTACGTCTTAACTGGATACCCCCGCCTGAGCCGCGACAACTAGCCCTCCGGCGGCGGCCCCTTGGAACTGACCCGGTGCTCGATCAACTCAACATTCCCGGAAGGTAGGGTAACTGTATCCGCCACGCCAAAAATGCGGACCGTGACCTCGCCCTTGTCATCGTGGACTATGGTGATTTCACCGAGCACACTGATCAGGTCCCCTTCGTTGAACTTCCTCCCAATATGGTCGGGCCACCAGGTGCCGTCGTCCCAATAGAGATCGAGCAGGGAGACGCCGATGTTCGCGTGGAAGGCAGTTTGCAGGTTTTCCTCCAGCCATTCCTGCGAACATCCGAGTGCAGTGGCGGCTTCCGTAATCCCCGGATAGTCGATCTCGCCACCGTCGCCCCAAGTGACCGTGACGCCTTGGCCAAACTCGGGATTTCGACAAACTCGGATGGTTTTCTGTCTCATGACTGCTTCTCCTCCTCGTTTGCATCCCTCAACCGCCGGGAGCCAACCTGAGACGGTGCCTCAAGCACGAGCGCCATTGCGTTGGAACATCTCGGCCCGTGTCGATCCTTGAGCGTCACCTGCTTGAAATGATCAGCAACTCTTGTTGCTTTCCGGCAATGGTCTCTGAATCCTCCAGAAATTGCAACCGTTGGTGTAACCGGCTCTCATGAACATAGCAGAATGCGTTAGTTGAGCGTCGTCTTTTCACCGTTTCTGCGCGATAGGCGGCGACTGCACGGGACTTGCAACCCGAAGGTCATCGTTCGCCACACGTTGGTGCCGCTCGATAAGCGCCTCCATGACGACGAAGTGCGACGGACCGCCAAGGTTGCAAGTCGTCCCGATGCCGACCGGTGAACGCAAGGTTGCCATTAACAGCCACACCGGATCCAGCGAGTTGAATTGCTTCAGTTCCTCGACGTAGAGGCGTCTGAGCTCCCCATCACCTTGCGTCGATGTTTGCGAAGGTCTGAGGCGCGCCCATAGAAGGACACGCGCGATCGGACGTCAGGTGACCGATCGGTCACAGTTGCCAAAAGGTTACCTACTTATGAGTAGTCGACGCGTTCTTGCCCGACATTGTCAAACTCGCAGTCGTGCATGTAGACTTCCACACCAGGGAGATGGCCCGCCGGTGAGGCAAGCGGCGGTGCCGGTTGGGATGTTCGCTGGACACAACCCATATCTGGTCGCGCTCTCGGTGGCGATTGCCGTTCTGGGCTATACCGGCTTTGGTTTGGCGGCGCGGCTGCGGTGCGGCCGGGTTCCTGGCAGTCGGAACCTGGATTGTGCATCTTATCGGACTCTTGGCTACGCCGATCCTGGGCGATGCGAGCTACCTAGTCTTGCCGACCATCGTCTCCTTCCTGATCTGCGCGTTGGTGGTCGGCGTCTCAGGCGCGAATGGAGGAAACGATGATCCCGGGCCCATTCAGCTATCATAGGCCGTCGAGCGTCGCGGATGCGGTCAATCTGCTCGCCTCGCTCGGCGACGAAGCCCGGCCGCTGGCCGGCGGCCACAGCCTGATCCCGCTGATGAAACTGCGCCTTGCGACGCCGGACCATCTGGTCGACCTGCACGGCATTGCCGGTCTCAAGGGCATCCGTCGCGAGGGCGGCACGATCGTCATCGGCTCCATGACGACGCAGCACGAACTGCTGGTATCGGACATGATCTCGAAATCACTGCCGATCCTTCATGAGACCGCCCTGCAGATTGCCGACCCGCAGGTCCGCTATCGTGGCACGATCGGCGGCAACGTGGCGAATGGCGACCCGGGCAACGACATGCCTGCGGTGATGATAACGCTCGGCGCCAGCTACACGCTCGAAGGGCCGGCCGGTACCCGTTCCGTCGCGGCCAGCGACTTCTATCAAGGCGCCTATTCCACCGCGCTCGACCAACGTGAGATCCTGACCGGCATCTCGATCCCGACGCCCGCCGAGGGCCACGGCTATGCCTATGAGAAACTGAAGCGCAAGGTCGGTGACTATGCCACCGCCGCCGCCGCTGCCGTGCTGACGATGTCGGCCGGTAAGGTCGCGACATGCGCGATCGGGCTCACCAACCTTTCCGACACGCCGTTGCTGGCGGAAGATGCGGCCGCCGCCGTAATCGGTACTGGCCTCGACGAAGCGGCGCTGAAGAGAGCGGCTGCCGAGGCCGAGAAGATCATGTCGCCCGCGGCCGATGGGCGCGGCCCGGTCGATTACCGCAAACATGTCGGCGGCATCATGGTGATGCGCGCGCTGACGCGCGCCGCAGCACGTGCCGGTTGAGGGAGGAGGAACAATGGCCAAGACCCATGTGACGATGAAGGTGAACGGCGCCGAGGTCGAGGGTCTCGTCGATCCGCGCACGCTGCTCGTGCATTTCATCCGTGAGAACCTGCAGCTGACCGGCACCCATATCGGCTGCGAGACGACGCATTGCGGCGCCTGCACCATCGACATCGACGGCATGTCGGTGAAGAGCTGCACGATGTTCGCCGTGCAGGCCCAAGACTTCGAGATCACCACGATCGAAGGTGTGGCCAATGCCGACGGAACGCTGTCGGCGCTGCAAGAAGGGTTTCGCATGATGCACGGGCTGCAATGCGGCTTCTGCACGCCGGGCATGATCCTGCGCGCGCAACGACTGCTGCAGGAGAACCCGTCGCCCAGCGAGGAAGAGATCCGCTTGGGTATCTCCGGCAACATCTGCCGCTGCACCGGCTACCAGAATATCGTCAAGGCGATCCAGTACGCCGCTGCAAAGAACAATGGCACGGAATTCGAGGAGGCCGCCGAATGAACGACGTAGACTCCCACGCGGGAACAGCGCGAAGCAAAACTGGAAGGCATGGGCTGCAAGCGTAAGCGCGTCGAGGATGCGCGTTTCACCCAGGGCAAGGGCAATTATGTCGACGACCTGAAGCTGCCAGGCATGCTGCATGGCGACTTCGTCCGCTCGCCGTACGCCCATGCCCGCGTGGTGTCGATCAATTCGGAGGAGGCGCTGAAAGTACCCGGTGTGCTGGCGGTGATCACGGCCGAAACACTCAAGACGGTCAACCTCGCCTGGATGCCGACGCTGGCCGGCGATGTTCAAATGGTGCTGGCCGACGGCAAGGTGCTGTTCCAGAGCCAGGAAGTGGCCTTCGTGGTCGCCACCGACCGCTACGCCGCCGATGACGGCATCAATGCCGTCGAGGTCGAGTATGAGGCGCTGCCGGTCGTCATCGACCCATTCAAGGCGATGGACCCGGATGCGCCGGTGCTGCGCGAGGACCTCGTCGGCAAGACCAGTGGCGCACATGGCCCTCGTAAGCACCACAACCACATCTTCGAATGGACGGTGGGCGACAGGGACCTGACCGACGCCGCCTTTCGCAAGGCGGAAGTGTCGATCAAGGAGATGATTTCCTATCACCGCACCCATCCGTCGCCGCTGGAAACGTGCCAGTGCGTCGCCTCCTTCGACAAGATCAAGGGCGAGCTAACAATTTGGGGCACCTTCCAGGCCCCTCATGTCATCCGCACTGTGGTAGCGCTGATCGCCAGCCTGCCAGAGCAGAAGATCCATGTGATCTCGCCAGACGTCGGCGGCGGCTTCGGCAACAAGGTCGGCGCCTATCCGGGTTACATCTGCGCAGCCGTGGCATCGATCGTCACCGGTAAGCCGGTGAAATGGGTCGAGGACCGCATCGAGAACCTGACCGCGACCTCGTTTGCCCGCGACTATCACATGACCACGGAGATCGCGGCCACCAAAGAGGGCAAGGTCACTGGCCTGCGCGTCCACGTGCTGGCCGACCATGGCGCCTTCGACGCCTGCGCCGATCCGTCGAAATGGCCGGCCGGCTTTTTCAACATCGTCACAGGGTCCTACGATTTCCCAACTGCCCATCTTTCCGTCGACGGCATCTATACCAACAAGGCGCCGGGCGGCGTCGCCTACCGCTGCTCGTTCCGGGTGACCGAAGCTGCCTATTGCATCGAACGAGCGATGGACATCCTTGCTCAGAAACTCGGCGTGGATGCGGCGGAGTTGCGGTTGAAGAACTTCATCAAGCCCGAGCAGTTCCCGTACCACTCGGCGCTCGGCTGGGAATATGATTCCGGCGACTACGCCACCGCCATGAAGAAGATGATGGAGACGGTGAAGTACGCCGAGTTGCGCGAGGAGCAAGCCGAGAAGCGCGCCGCATTTAAGCGCGGCGAAACCCGCGAAATCATGGGGCTCGGTGTCTCCTTCTTCACCGAGATCGTCGGCGCCGGCCCGTCGAAGAACTGCGACATTCTCGGCATCGCCATGTTCGACAGTTGCGAAATCAGGCTGCATCCGACCGGCGCTGGCATCGCTCGTGTCGGCACGAAGAGCACCGGCCAGGGACACGAGACGACCTGGGCGCAGATCATCGCCACCGAGATCGGCATTCCGGCCGACAACATCATGGTCGAGGAAGGCAACACAGACACCGCTCCCTATGGGCTGGGAACCTACGGCTCCCGCTCGACCCCGGTGGCAGGCGCGGCCATCGCGATGGCGGCGCGCAAGATCAAGGCGAAGGCGCAGATGATCGCGGCCTACAAGCTCGAAGTCCACGAGGACGACCTCGAATGGGACATTGACGGGTTCCGGGTGAAAGGTCTGCCGGAGAAGACTATGTCCATGAAGGACATCTGCTGGGCGGCCTATAATTCGGTGCCGCCGGGCATGGAGCCGGGGCTCGAGGCGGTGAGCTACTACGACCCGCCCAACATGACTTACCCGTTCGGCGCCTATATCTGTGTCATGGACATCGACATCGACACCGGAGTTTACAAGGTGCGCCAATTCTATGCGCTCGACGATTGCGGCACGCGCATCAACCCGATGATCATCGAAGGCCAGGTGCATGGCGGCTTGACAGAGGCCTTCGCCATCGCGATGGGCCAGGAAATCCGCTACGACGAGACCGGTAATGTGGTGACCGGATCCTTCATGGATTTCTTCATGCCAACTGCAGTCGAGACGCCGCATTGGGAGACCGATTTCACGGTCACGCCGTCGCCGCACCATCCGATCGGTGCCAAGGGCGTCGGTGAAAGCCCGAATGTCGGCGGCGTCCCGGCATTCTCGAACGCCGTGAACGACGCCTTTTCCTTCCTCGGCTCGACGCACATACAGATGCCGCATGATTTCTGGCGCAACTGGCAGGCAGCGAAGAACCTGGGTGCGGTCGGGTAGGGCCTGATGACCCTGTCGCGCCAGCAGATCGCGGAGCGCCTCGCCGAGGCCGGCTATATTGCTGACGGCGAACTCGCCACCGCGGTCTCGCTGATGCAGCTCTTGAAACGCCCGCTGCTGCTCGAAGGCGAGGCGGGCGTCGGCAAGACCGAGGTAGCCAAGGCGCTCGCCTCAGCCCACGGCACCGAGTTGATCCGTCTGCAATGCTACGAAGGCCTCGACCAGTCGGCGGCCCTCTATGAATGGAACTATCAGCGCCAGCTGCTGGCCATCGAGGCCCACAAGGGCGAAGCTGGCCAGAAGATGAAGGCGGCAGAGATCGAAGACCACATTTTCTCGGAGAAGTATCTACTCGAACGACCGTTGCTGGCGGCCATCCGCCGCGCGAAGCCGCCGGTGCTGCTGATCGACGAGGTCGATCGGGCCGACGAGGAGTTCGAAGCCTTCCTGCTGGAGCTTCTGTCCGATTTCCAGGTTTCGATTCCCGAGCTCGGCACCGTCGCCGCGACGTCCATCCCGCATGTCGTGCTGACCTCGAACGGCACGCGCGAGCTATCGGACGCGCTGCGCCGCCGCTGCCTCTACCACTATGTGGACTATCCCGATGTCGAGCGCGAAGCGCGCATCATCGTCGCGCGGATTTCAGGGGCCGGCGCATCACTGTCTCTACAGATCGCGCGCATGCTGGAGAAAATCCGCAAGGAGGACTTACGCAAGGTGCCGGGCGTCGCCGAAACGCTCGACTGGGCGGCGGCTTTGGTCGGGCTCGACGTGCGCGACCTGCACGAAGCGCCGGAAATCGTGCACGAGAACTCTTATGTGTCTGCTCAAGACGCGTGAGGACAAGGCGCGCTTCAAGCCGGAAGTCACGCAACGCTTGCTGGGGAAGGTCGCATGACCTGCTGTGGCTTGCCTCCGACCACCGACGAGCTTGACGATGTTTCGCGGCAGGTCTCGGCCAAGCTGGCAGCGTTCCTGCGGACATTGCGCGACAGTGGTTTCGCCATAGGCTTGCGCGAAGGCCAGGATGCCGCGGCGCTGATGGCGTCCGGTTATGCGCAAAAACCCGGCCTGCTGCGCTCTGCCTTCAAGCACCTGTTCTCGGCGCGCAAAGCGGATTGGGAGCAGTTCGACGGTTTGTTCGACGCTTTCTGGCTCGGCAAGGGTGTCCGCTCGCGGTCGACGGCCTCGAGTTCGGCCACGCGGCAGAGCAACCAATCGGTCAAGAGCCTGCGGGATCAGGCGGCGCAAGTCACCGAAGGGGCCATGCTTGACCAGATTCCCGCCGGTGATCATCCCGACGCCGAACAGCGAAACGGCGAAGGTCGTATGGAGGGTGCCTCACGGGCCGAAAACCTCGCCGAAATGGATTTCAGGAAAATCGCCGACCCACAGCAGATGGAAGAGGCCCATGCCGTCGCGGCGCTGCTGGCCAAAGCGATGCGTGCAAGACTGACCCGCCGCGATCTCGCCGGCCGTCGCGGCTACAGGCTCGACCTGCGTCGTACCATCCACCGCAACATCAGCCATGGTGGCGTACCAATCAGCCTGGTGAAGCGGCAACGCACGGAGAAGCCGCTCAGGCTGGTGATGTTGCTCGACGCCTCGGGCTCGATGAGCATGTATACGGCGGTATTCCTACGGTTTATCCACGGCATGCTCGACGAGTTCCGCGAGGCCGAGGCGTTCCTGTTCCACACGCGGCTGGTCCATGTGTCCGACGCCATGAAGGAAAGCGACGCGCAGCGCGCGCTCGACCGTCTATCGATGATGGCGCAGGGGGCGGGAGGCGGTACCAGGATCGGCGAGTGCCTCGCGGCCTTCAACCGATGGCACGCGGAGCGCGTCATCCATTCGCGCACCTGCGTGATGATCGTCTCCGACGGCTACGAAACCGGCGACGCAGCGCTGCTCGGGCGCGAGATGGCGCGGCTCGAAAAGCGCTGCCGACGCATCGTGTGGCTGAACCCGATGATCGGTTGGCAAGGCTATGCGCCTGAGGCCGCCGGAATCAAGGCAGCACTACCGCATGTCGACCTTTATGCGCCGGCGCATACACTGAAGACCCTCGCCGCCCTCGAACCCTATCTGACGAAACTCTGACGGAGGCGTTTTTTGGCCATGACCGCCCATGTCGACGTGATGGATATTGTCTCACGGCTGAAGGCCGCCGAGGAAGCCTTCGTGCTGGCCACCGTTGTGCGAACGGTTTCGGTGACCGCGGCAAAAGCCGGCGCCAAGGCAGTGATACGCGCGGACGGCACGATCGCGGCCGGCTGGATCGGCGGAGGCTGTGCGAAGGGCGCGGTGCTCAAGGCCGCGCGCGAGGCGCTCGCCGACGGCGAGTCGCGGCTGGTGTCGATACAGCCGGAGAATCTGCTGGCTGAACTTGGCGTAAAGCCTGGGGAAAGCCGCCTCGGCGTGAATTTCGCAAGGAACATGTGCCCAAGCCAAGGCACGATGGACATTTTCGTCGAGCCCGTGTTGCCGCATCCGTCACTGGTCATCCTAGGCGCTAGCCCGGTAGCGCTGGCGCTTGCTGAGCAGGCTCGGCCGCTTGGCTACCACGTGACGGTCGCTGTGCCCGCAGGTGACATGCCGACGACTCCGGATGCAGACGTCCTGATCGACGGCTTCATACTCGAACATCTCCACGATGCCCGGCGCTTCCTCGTCGTTTCCACACAGGGCAAGGGCGATGAAGCTGCGCTCAAGGCGGCGCTGGGCGTCGAGGCCACCTACCGGGCCTTCGTCGGCAGCCGCCGCAAGATGGCGTCACTGCGCGAAAAGCTCCTGTCTGAAGGTGTCAAGCCGGCGGCCATGGACAGCGTTAAGGCACCGGCCGGTCTCGATCTCGGCGCCATCACGCCCGAAGAAATCGCCTTGTCCATCCTTGCCGAAATCACGGTGGAGCGCCGTCGCGGGCAACGAGGTGCCAGCACAAGCCGAGGATAGCGGCTCTCGCGGAATGTTGCGCGCATCTGTCAGTGCAGTATGTTGGCGTTCGTGCATTATACAAATGCTCGTTTTTGGCCAAGAGTAGGCCTACGCTTAGCTTCACTGGATAGTTCGCTTGTGGCGGGATCGCGTCATTGCTCAACGCGAAATCGTGACCCGAGCCCGTCATTGACCTTTCAGGGCTGGGTAGCCTCTTTCCCATCAGAGCCAACGACCCTGACGAAATCACTCCAAGGGAATTGGCCAATTCGACTTCGCAGCATGGCTTAACTACCATCGATGGAACCCAGCTTACCGAGGCAATGACCCCGAATGGCCGAAGATCGCGTCCACCGCCGCCTTGCCGCGATCGTGGTCGCAGATGTCGTCGGCTATTCGCGGCTGATGGAGCTGACGAGGCCGGCACGCTGGCGGCGCTGAAGGGGCGACGGACGACGATCCTCCAGCCCACGGTGGGCGCCCATGGTGGACGCATCGTGAAGGTCATGGGCGACGGGGTGCTGATCGAGTTCGCGAGCGCGGTGAACGCGGTCAAGGCGGCGCTGGAATTGCAGGGCAAAATGGCCGAGGCCAACGAGCCTCTCCCCGAGCACCGCCGCTTCGTGTTGCGCATCGGCATCAATCTCGGCGACGTCATCGGCGAGGGTTCGGACGTCTATGGCGACGGCGTCAACATCGCCGCGCGTCTCGAAGCCTTGGCAGAGCCAGGCGGGGTTTGCGTCTCCGCCAAGGTGGCAGAGGAGTTGCGCGGCAAGGGCGATTATGTCTTCGACGACATGGGCGAGATGGAACTCAAGAACATCGCCAGACCGGTGCGGATCTACCGCGTGGGAACGGTCATTGGGCAGACGGAAACGCCGCAGGCCGCGACGCCTGCGGCCAAACTCTCCATCGCCGTTCTGCCATTCGACAATCTGAGCGGCGATCCCAGCCAGCAATACCTTTCGGACGGCATCACCGAGGACATCATCACCGAGTTGTCGCGGTTCAGGAATCTCTCCGTCGCGGCGCGTCATGCTTCGTTTCATCTTGCCAGTAAGGGCGTCAACCCCGTGCAGGCGGCGCGCGATCTGGGCGCGAACTATTTCGTCGAAGGCAGTGTGCGGAAGGCCGGCGAACGGATTCGCATTACCGCACAGTTGATCGACGCCAGGACAGGCAACCACGTCTGGGCCGAGCGATATGATCGCGAGTCCCGCGACATCTTCACGGTGCAGGACGAGGTCGTTGCAGCAATCGTGACGACGCTCGAGGGTCGAATGGCGGCCGCAGCCGCTATGCTGGTGCGCAAGAGGCCGACATCGAGCTGGACGGCCTATGACTTTTTCCTGCAAGGCCGAGAACTCGCCGACGCCAACATGGAGAAGGAAGCGGTTCCGCTTTTTTCTCGCGCGGCCGCGATCGATCCCGATTTTGCGCACGCTCACGCCTGGCTGGCGATCGCTCTCGTCGGCCGCTACTGGTTCGACGCCGACCCACGAACGCTACACGAAGCTTCACTTGCTGCGCAAAGAGCTCTGGAACTGGACAGCAACGATCCGACCGTCCACCACGCCAACGCCATGGTCATGATATGGCTCCGCCAGTACGAACGGGCCGGCATGCATTTCGACCGCGCCGTTGCTCTCAATCCGGTCGATGCACAAATTCGCGCCGACCGCGCGAATTGGTTTCGATACGCTGGCCATCCGGAAGAGGCTCTGGCAGCGATCGACGACGCGCTGCAGAGAAGTCCGTTTCCACCGAACTGGTTCTGGAGGGTTCGCGGCGGCATTCTGTTGGAGTTGACGAGGTATCGCGAAGCAGTAGAGGCCTTCGACAACATGCCGCAAAAGGATCACTTCGCATGGCTCCAGCTAGCGGCCGCCCATGCCCATCTCGGCCATGAATCTCTCGCAACGCAGGCGCTGACGAAGGCTCGCGAACTCAGACCAAGCATCTCAGTGCGGGAACTGATCGCCGTGATTCCTCACGCCCGTCGAGAGGCGCTCGATCCTCTGCTCGACGGCCTACGCAAGGTCGGATTGGCGGAGTAGCGCAACCTGTTCTCGTTGAACTTCTAGAGGGCTTACCGGCGACGAATGTACGCGACAGGAAGGTCCGCAGCCGTGAACGGTATTTTGCCGCCGGCGACGGCGCCACTCTCGATAGCGCGTCGAGCTTATCGGCGAGTTTTGAGCGTAAAAATGCGCTCATTGTATGCGGCTCGGCCCGTAGGTGCGAATGACCCATTCTGATCCGACGTTCGCCTTCCGGCTTGAATGTCGTGTGTACGGCCAGGCGTAATGATCGACGGCAGAAGCGCGATTTATGCGCCGCCAACCGAGGACGCGCGGTTCGGATGTGCCGGTAGGCAGAAGGTCCGAAGACACCGCCCCTCGCCTACTACAACTCAAATCCGTTGATTGGCGAAGTGCCACGCGACGATGGGAAACATATGCGGCGCCAGGCCTTCGGGAAAATCCGCGGCGTGCCTGATGATGACAGGCCCCACGATTTCGGGGTTGGGATCGGTGGAGACGAATTGCCGTATCTTCGACGCGACCGTGTCGGCATCCTCTTCGAGATAGTAACGACAGAAGATCACCGTGCCCCGGCGTTCCGACAGGGCGTGGTAGCGGGTGTCGCGCGAGAGGCCATTGATGTCGATCCCTGTCTCTTCCAGCACCTCGCGCGCCATATTGAGATGGAGGTCCACGAACCCAACTCGGAAATCGGTCGGCTCGAAAGACCCGGCCGCGAAATAGACCTGTCCCGGGCTGGAGGTGTGAGCGCCCATCCGGATTGCCATCAGCGCATTGTCGGCCGTCACCAGCGCGGCATGCGCATAGACATGCTCCGCGCTCGAATAGGTCCGGTGCTTGCGCCAATAAAGGAATGTCGCGAAGCGGATGGCATGGCTCGTTCCCTCAAGACGAGCCCCATGGTGGGAAAGGCTGGAGAGCAGAACCATCTGGCCGTCGTATAGCGCCGGATTTGCCGTCTGCTCGTAGCGCCAGTTCTCATCGATCGCATCTGTATGCGCAAGCTCGAACGGGTGCGGCCCGGGTGCAAGCCGCACGTCGACCCGCTCGATCGGCAAGATCACATCGCGCGGTATGTCGAAAGCCACCGCGCGTTCCTCAGGCGACGTCGAGGGTTACAGCGACAGGACAGTGGTCCGAAGCCTTCGGCCGGTCCCAGCCGGCTCTCGGATAGCGTTCGACCTCCTGGCCCGGCGGGAACAGCGTGCGCCAAGGCTGCCCGTTGCGGATGATGTCAGGGACGCTCCCAGCGTTCCTTCTGGCAAGCGCGGCCGAAACCAGAATGTAGTCGAGTTGGCAGAGATGGCGCTCCTGGGGTCCGCGGGTGTGATAGAGCGTCCACCGGTCGAGTGCTGGCCGGCGCTCGACGATATTCTCGCACAACCCGCCGGCAAGCAGGACATTGAGGCAGGACTGCGCTTCGTTCGTCACTTCGAATTGATAACCGGCATGGGCGTCGCCGCTGATTACGACGCGCTCCCGGTAATCGTTAAAATCGCCGCAGATCACCCAGTTCTTGTTGGCTGCATGGTCCTTGCCGAAGCGCTCCTCGATGATCCGCCGCACGGCCTGCGCCTCCGCCATGCGGATCGGCATCGAGGCATCGCGGCCAGGCAGACCGTTGCGCGGCGAACCCATAGACTTGAAGTGCGCGAGATAGAGGGTGAGCGGCTGCCCTCCAATGCGAATATCGATTTCAAGGCAGTCACGCCGGAAGATGCGCTCGAAGGGCTCATTGCCAAGCGCGGCAAGCTCCGGCGTATGCAGACCGAACTCCTCGAACGTGACATGGGCATGGCTGGTCATGCGTACGAATTCGATCGGTTGGCCGTGATGGGTCTGGTCACGCATCATCACCGCGACGTCGATGCCGCGGCTGTCATTGCCCGTCGAAATATATTTGTTGCGGTAGCCCTCGCCGACCATCTTGAACAAATAGCCGTATTCGAATGCCTTCAGCGCTTCGATATTGTCAATCTCCTGCAGGCACAGGATGTCCGCACGTGTCGCGGCGATAGCAAGCGCAGTCAGCTGGCGGGTATCATCGGTATGCGCGATCGCGCGCGCCTGTTCGAGCAACCGGTATTCCGCCTCGTTCCTGATCGTAAAAAGCGCCAGGCTGCGGTCCTGATTCAGCTGATTACGAAAACCGGAAAAATCGAACCGGTTCATCAGGTTTTCGACATTGAAGGTGGCAAGGCGAAGCGACATGGGCCGAGCTTTGCCCACAAGCGCCTGCGAACACAAGACCTCTTCGCTGGAGCGGAACGGTGCGGTCCCCGCAGGAACTTTTCCGTTCATCCCCCGTTCATGCGTCAAGGCTCAATGTGCAGATTCTCCTTCGGAATCCGGGCGCGGGGCCTATTTACGGTTTTCGACCTCTGGAGAAAAACGATGACACCGAAACTCCGCTCCTTGGCTCGCTCAGGGCTGCTTGCCTTGGGCGTGATTGGCGGCCTTTCATTGCCGGCACTCGGCGCGCCGATTGGCCTGGCAAACAACCCGGCTAGCGAAACAATCCTCAATGACGGAGCGCAAAAAAGCCTCCGCAACGTAATTCTCGCCCGCTCCTCGCATCATCGGGGGCGTAGTTATTACAGGAACTGGAACAACCGCGGGCATTACGGGAGACATTACGGAAATTATTCGCGAAATTACTACAGACCGTACCGAAATTACTACCGACCGTATTACAACAATTATTACCGCTACCGGCCAAGCATCTCCTTCGGAATCGGGATTCCGCTCTATGGTTTTGGTCTTGGCTGGCCGGATTATGGACCGAGCTATTACGCGCCGCGATACTATCAGCCACGCGTATACCGTTCGCCCGGATACTCAAACAGTCATGAAGCGTGGTGCTACAACCGCTATCGATCGTACCGGGCCTATGACGACACCTTCCAGCCCTACTACGGCCCGCGCCGCCAGTGCTTGTCTCCCTACGGCGGATGAATCCGGACGCGAAGTCGGCAACAAACGTAGGGGATAACTGCAAGGACAGGAGAGAACGGAGCCATAAATGGCACCGTTCTCCGCTATGGTTCACGCAACAGTTCCATTTTTACTGTTTCGGTTTACCCATTTTATCTTTCTTCCGGGTAAGGTCAGTCAGGGCAAGGGTTTCTGGCGATGATCCTACCGGAAAACAGACATGTTCACCGGCAACGCGTTCTCAAGGGCGCATCGATCCTGACCGGCATCGCCAACTCGGAAGTCAAATGCGCAGTGCGCAACATGCATCTGCACGGCGCCGAATTGAAGGTCGAAGGCGATGCCCGCGTGCCGAACGAGTTTCTGCTGTATGTGCCGCTGGATGGAATTGCCTACAGGGCGACGGTGCGCTGGCGCAAGGACGGACGCATTGGCGTGATGTTTACCGGCACCGAACCCAAGCCAGCCTGGCACTACGGCTGATACGGGTGGCAGCGAAGCTCCTTAGAGCACGACGATTTCTCCTGGAGGAGTGTCACTGTCTCTGATTTCCTTGATTTTCGCATGACGTTTTCCGAAAACCGCTACGCACTTTTTGCTTCGCTGACCTTCGGTTCGGAATCATGCTTAGAACGCGCGAATCCCACCCACGACGTCAACGACCACATCCAGGCCGTCGAATTTCTTCGGCAGCTTCTCCGCTTCCCGTTCGCGGGCCACGTAAACGTTGATCGCAAGGTCGTCGCGCTGCCGGTTCAGTCCAATGCCGACGCCCAGCAGGCCGTCCTTGTGGCCGAACTGCTCTTCGAAGGCCTTCTGGATTTCCAGCGCCTCGTTCATCGAATGTTTGGTGCCAGCCATTCCAGAACCTTAGATGAGCGTCACCCCGAGTTGGCTTGTCACCGATGATATAGGGTTTGCCCCCGTAATTCCAACATTTCCAGCGCCGCCCGACGCCGAGCCTGCGAACAGCAGCCCAACGGGCCGGCCCTGATCGTCGACGATGAGCGAACCGCTGTCGCCCGGCCTTCCGAAAGGTTGTGGCGGCGTCTCCGTTTCTATCACGATTTGACCGTCGAACCGGGCCGTGCCGACTCCGACATCAACCAGGAAATTATTCACATTCACTGCAACGACCCGGCCGCGGGTGTTGCGGGTCGTGCGCCCTGTCTTGAGAACACTCATTCCTGGAACCGCGTCAACCAACGTGCCGGGCTGCAGCGTCAAAACGGGCTGCGGCTCCTCCGAACCGCCGTAGAGAGTATCCCTATCTTCGGCCCGCCCATGACCGATGAGAGCGGCAACCGCCGCGTCGACCTGGTTAGGAAAACCGCCGAACTGGATCGGTACGAACCGGATCAGCTCGGCAATATCGTCCGTGCCCGGTTTGCCGCCGTCGCGCGCGCCGGGCTGCATCACGGTCGTCGAGATCGGGACGCAGTTCACATCGGCCAGAACATGATTGTTCGAAAGAATCCCCTCTCTGCCGCTCAGATTGTCGCGGCAGAAGCAGCCGAGCGTGCCGGCATAGGGCACCGTCGTTGGGGAAATGCTGCAGCCGAGCCTGATCGGGTCGTTGCGGGTAGTGGTCCAGAGCGGTCTCTGGCGGCCAATGTACAGGACTTCGGCCTCGCCTTTGGCGATATCGACGATCTCATCGACCAGAGCGCATTTGATTTTGTTGCGGCTTTGCACCAGGACCGCCAGCTTGGCGCTCTCGTCATCATTCCCCTCGGTGACGCCAAGCGCGATGTCCTCAACGGCGCGTTTTTTTGCTTTTTTCGGTCGAGCCGACTTCGTCTCTAGAAGCTCAGGATCGAGGAACAGACCAGGCGTCGGCTGCTCCATTCCAGCGGCCACCGGCAATTCAACAAACTGGAATAACTGGGAAAAAATTCGTGCCTGGAGTTCAAGCGCGGATTCGAATCTCATATCGGCCTCCAACGCGCGCCCCTGCCCGACGAATCGGACTCTAGCAAAAAAGAAAGGCCACGGACCGTCGGCCGACCGGTGGCGTTTTGCGTGGCTTTGGCGACCCCCGCGACCGCAGGGCAAGGCCCGAGGACGCGCAAAGAGAAAAACCTTGGATCGATCTTAGTTCTTCGCCTTGTCGACCAGCTTGTTCTTGGCGATCCAAGGCATCATACCACGCAGTTTTTCGCCGACCTGCTCGATCTGATGCTGGTCGTTCATGCGCCGGATGCCCTTGAAGCGGGCGAGCCCCGAACGATATTCCTGCATCCACTCGGAGGTGAACTTGCCGCTCTGGATGTCCTTCAGAACCCGCTTCATTTCGGCCTTTGTCTCTTCCGTGATGATGCGCGGTCCAGTCACATACTCGCCCCACTCGGCAGTGTTGGAGATCGAATAGTTCATGTTGGCGATGCCGCCCTCGTAGATCAGATCGACGATCAGCTTCACTTCGTGCAGGCACTCGAAATAAGCCATTTCAGGCGCATAGCCCGCTTCAACGAGCGTCTCGAAGCCGGCGCGGATCAGCTCGACCAGGCCGCCGCACAGCACAACCTGTTCGCCGAACAGGTCGGTTTCACACTCTTCCTTGAAGTTAGTCTCGATGATGCCCGACCGGCCGCCGCCAACACCGCAAGCATAGGAGAGACCGAGATCGAGCGCATTGCCCGAGGCATCCTGATGGACCGCCACGAGGCAAGGCACACCGCCGCCCTTTTGGTATTCGCCGCGCACCGTATGGCCGGGGCCCTTCGGCGCTACCATCAACACGTCAACGGACGGCTTCGGCTCGATCAGGCCGAAATGTACGTTCAGACCGTGCGCGAAAGCGATCGCTGCGCCGTCGCGGATGTTTGGCGCGATCTCCTGTTTGTAGATGTCGGCCTGCAGCTCGTCCGGCGTCGCCATCATCATCAGATCGGCCCATTTCGCTGCGTCCGCCACGCTCATCACCTTGAGGCCGTCGGCTTCGACCTTCTTGGCTGTCGGCGAGCCGGGCTTAAGGCCGACGGCGAGTTCCTTGACGCCGGAGTCCTTGAGGTTGAGCGCGTGCGCCCGGCCTTGGCTGCCATAGCCGATGATAGCGACTTTCTTGCCCTTGATCAGATTGAGATCGGCATCCCGATCGTAATAAACGCGCATGTCGTGTTTCCTTCCTTTGCCGTCAATGGCCGGCGCCTGCCGGCCGGTTCTGCGCCCCGTGGAGGGCAAGAAACTGCTGTGTCGCCTGCACGGAGTCCCGCGCAATCGTCGCAGCGGTCAGTTTGAGCCGGTCGCCAAGCAGCAGCCGGATCTGCACATCCCGGGCAATCAGCCCGAAAAAGGTGCGAAATGTTTCCTCGGCGTCGTCAAATGCCAAGAGGCCTGCACCGCGCCCGGCTTCCAGCACCGGCTTTAGCCGGCGCCCCATTTCCAGGCGGCCATTTTCCAGCACGATTGCGCCGAGGTTCCTTTTGTCGGATGCGGCATGGCTCACTGCAACGCGGTTCAGGGCGATCGATGTCTCACTGGAAATCACCCTAAGCCAGTTCGAGGCAAACTGCTCCAGGCTGGCAGTTAGCGAATGGAGGTCGAGCTTCGCGCGGTCAATCGCCTCCACACGCACCTTGGATGCCTGCCACTTCACCGTCGCGGTGAGCAGGCCGTCGCGGTCGCCGAACCATTTATACAGCGTCTCCTTGGAACAGCTTGCGCGCCGCGCAACAGCTGTCATGGTCAGCGCGTCGCCCTCTTCGACCAGCAGGCGCAGCGCGGCGTCAAGCACGTCCTGCTGACGCGCTGTCAATTCCTCGCCTGGTGCTTCCGCAGCCTGCACGTAGACAATCCCATCCTGCAGAACGGAGGTCCTATTGAGGATCATCCGTACCGTACGTTACGGTTCTGCTTTATGCCGCAACTCCTGTCGTTCCGCAACCTCTTTCGCGATCAGCGCATCGAAGCATGCTGCAGCAATTGGCGGCAGGTTCGGCAACCTGGAATGACCGGACGAACCAGGTGAAGTGTTTCGCGTTGCGGGATTTATAAACTGCGGGCGAAATTCGGACGGTACCCGCAACATCGGAAAGCCCTCCGCCGGTCAACTGTCCCCTGCGCCAATTTTTCTGCACTGAGGATCAAGGTCGCCGCATCCGACCTTTGCTAATTTTACCGGCAGCAGTTCGGACCGTCCGGCCAATCGCCGCGACGGTCTTTTTTGGCCTGCTGATCGATATCGAGAGAACACCATCAGAGGGACCGGCGCGACGCCGCCCTTCAACAGAAAGACATATCATGAAGAAAGCAATGATTGCTGCCGCCATCCTTGGCGCCCTCTCCGTTTCCGGCTGCTCGAAGGCGCCCGAATGTACCGCTGACCTCCTCACCAAGAAGGCCCAGGAACTGACCACCGCGGTTCAGGAAGCCGTCACGAAGGATCCGGCGAAGGGTGCGGAGCTTCTCGCCAAAGTCCAGGAGATTGCCACCAAGTTTCAGGGCGCCACGACGAGCACTGAGGCCTGCAAGGCGTATGACGAGATGATCACTTCGATCAAGGGCTAAAACCCCCTGGCCGCTTTCAAGCGGCTTTCGAAAATAGCGGCGGCGAAAGCGCCGTCGCTGTACTTCCCCGGTTCGGACGCGCTAAGGTTGCCAGGACCTCGCGAGCCTTTCCGCGAAAACGATTCCCGGTGCGCTGCTTTCAGACAGTAACCTGTGTGCCAACTTCGACGACACGCCCAGTCGGGATCTGGAAATACTCCGTCGCATCGGCCGCCGTTCGGGCAAGGCCGATGAAAAGTCGGTCCTGCCAGAGCGGCATTCCGGAGTTCGGAGAAGCTTTCAAGGAGCGCCGTGACAGGAAAAAAGAGGTCGTCATAATGTCGAACTTCCAGCCTTGCTTACGGCAGATTGCCATGGCTTTGGGGATGTTGGGCTGCTCCATGTAGCCGAATTTCATCGTCACCCGCATGAAAAGGTCGTTAATCGGCTCCATTTTCACCCGCTCGCTGTCGCGTACGGTCGGCTCCTGCGCCGTTACCACCGACAGGATGACGTTCCGCTCATGCAGCACCTTGTAATGCTTCAGACTGTGCATCAGCGCGGTAGGCGCGCTGGTCGGGTCGCTGGTCAAGAACACGGCCGTCCCGGGCACCAATTGCGGCGGCTTCTTGACTAGTTGCTCGGTCAGGAAGTCGAGAGGTATCTCACTCTTGCGGGTCTTTTCGAAGAGCATCCGTGTGCCCCTGACCCATGTCATCATGACCAGGCCCATGATGGCCGCGACACTGATCGACACCCAGCCGCCGTCGGCAACCTTCACTACGTTGGCGAGGAAGAAACCGGTGTCGATTATGCCAAACAGCAAGGCCAGAGCAATGGCCACCGACAAGGTCCATCTCCATCGCCAACGCATAACCACGAAGAGCAGGATGGTGGTCACCAGCATCTCGCCAGTAACGGAAATGCCATACGCCGACGCGAGCGCACTGGATTCGCCAAAGCCGACGACCAGCAGCATCACGCCGACGGCGATCAGCAGGTTGACCCGCGGCAGATAGATCTGCCCCGACTGCATTTCCGACGTGTGCTGAATTTCAAATCGCGGAAGGATGCTGAGTTGCACCGCTTGCCGCGTCAGCGAATAGGCGCCCGAGATGACGGCCTGGCTGGCGATCACCGTAGCGGCGGTCGCAAGTACGACCATCGGCACCAGCGACCAGCCCGGCAACATCTCGAAGAATGGATTATGCGGCGTCCCGCCATGGGAAAGGATGAATGCGCCCTGCCCGAAATAGTTGAGCAACAGGCTGGGGAAAACAATCGCCAGCCAGGCGATCACGATCGGCCGGCGGCCAAAATGGCCAAGATCGACGTAGAGCGCTTCTGCACCGGTCACAGCGAGGAACACCGCGCCAATCGTGATGAACGCCACTTCGGGCTGCTCCACCAGGTAGGCGAACGCATAGTAGGGATTGACCGCGAAGAGCACAGTCGGATCGTCCGCAATATGGGAAAGGCCGGCCAGTCCGATAGCCACAAACCATAGTCCCGTGACCGGGCCAAACACGCTGGCGACGCTACCCGTCCCGAGACGCTGAACGGCAAACAGCGCGGCGAGAATGACCAGCGTGATCGGAACGACGTAAGGATCGAAGGCCGGCGTCACCACTTTGAGGCCTTCCACGGCCGACAGGACGGAAATCGCGGGCGTTATGATTGCATCGCCGAAAAACAGTGCCGCGCCGCAAATGCCGATCGCCAGGATTGCACCGGACGCGCGCGGATAGGCGCTTCGCGCCAGAGCCATCAGCGATAGCGTGCCGCCTTCGCCTTTGTTGTCGGCCCGAAGCACGAAAACGACATACTTGATCGTGACGACCACCGTCAGCGCCCAGACGATCAGCGAAAGCACGCCGAGCACGTCGGAGCGCGTTGCGACCCCACCACCCGACGAGGCATGCAACGCCTCGCGAAAGGCATAGATCGGGCTGGTGCCGATGTCGCCGTAAACCACCCCCAGTGCGCCAACCAACAAAATTGGCAGGCCGTGCTGACGGGGCGAATCCTGAACTGCCGGTTGCGCGCTGAGTTCAGCGCGGCTGCCCGCGTCGGGATTGGCCATGATGCGACTACTCCATCCAGGACTGGCGGGCTGCGATAGTCCTGTTGCAACGCAAAAGCAATGGGCTTTCCTTGCATTCGTCGTTAAGCACGGCGCTTGGGGCGCTCACCACCCTGACGCCCTGAGCAACCGCCGGACCGTCTCCGCCATCCCATATACCAGCGCGTCGGCTGTCAAGCCATGGCCGATCGACACCTCGGCAAGGGCCGGAATCCGCTTTACCAGCGCCGGCAGATTGGCGACCGTGAGATCGTGGCCGGCATTGACCGCAAGCCCCGCCGAAAAAGCAGCATCCGCAGTTTTTCCAAGCATTTCCAGTTCTTTGGCCGCCTTTGCTGATTCGTTGTGAAAGGAACCATAGGGGCCGGTATAAAGTTCGATTCGGTCCGCGCCCGTGTCCGCGGCAGCCTGGACCCCGTGAGGGTCGGGATCGGAAAACAGCGATACGCGGAAGCCCCCTTTCTTCAACCTTCTCACGATAGGCGTCAGGAACGTTGATTGCGTCTGAAAGTCCCATCCATGATCCGAAGTCGCCTGCGTCGGATCATCCGGAACCAGAGTCACCTGGTCGGGTTCGTTCTTTTCCACAAGACGCAGGAAATCCTCGGTCGGATAGCCTTCGATGTTGAACTCGGCGTTCGGGAACTCGTCATCGATCAGAGCCCTGATCTGGGGAAGGTCCGAATGTCGGGTGTGGCGCTCGTCAGGACGGGGATGCACAGTCAGGCCATGCGCGCCTGCGGCCAACGCGACGCGCCCAAGACTGATCACGCTCGGCCACGGAAGGTCGCGGCGATTGCGGAGCATGGCAATGGCGTTGAGGTTGACGGAGAGTTTGGCGGGCATTGATCAGACCTGGCGACAAAGGATTGCGGACGCAGATATAATGGCTTTGGCAGGAACGGACAGCTTGATTTTGTCGCTGCGGTCAACGAAGCGCCTGGAGCCTCGAAGGTTCAAGAATGAATGCAATGGACCCATTGCCAGCGATCCGCCGGATCGACACCAATCGAAGCGATTTGTGCGCGCTCGAAATCGTCGGGCACTTCACGGCGAACGATCTTGAAAACGCTTACGGCCTGCTGGAGGCCGCCTACGCGGAGCACGACAAGGTCGATCTGCTGGTCCGGATAAAGCACTATGACGGCTTCGACTGGGGCGCGGTCTTCGACGAAGGAACCATCCGCGGCAAAGCGCAGGCGCTTCGCCACATCCGCAAATACGCGGTGGTGGGCGGCCCGTCCTGGATGCGGGCCGTGCTCACCGTTTTCGGCCCGCTAACGGCAGTCAAAACCAGGCATTTCCGTAGCTCCGACGAAGGCGCCGCGTGGGAGTGGATCGGGGGCAGTGAACAACCGTCGGAGACCTAAGAGACAAGGCCTACCGCACGACCGTCAGCCGCTCCGCCGCCCGCGTGATCGCGGTATAGAGCCAGCGCTGGCGCGTTTCCTTGAATGCCCAGCTTTCGTCGAAGAGGACGATTTCGTTCCATTGCGATCCCTGTGCCTTGTGCACGGTCAGGGCATAGCCGAAGTCGAAGTCGTCGAAACGCTTCTTCTGGTTCCATGGAATATCGGCGTCCGGCTCCTCGAATGCTGCCTTCAGCAGCTTGATCTTGGCAATGCCACGATCGGGATCGTCCTCTTCCGGCGAGACGAGGAGGTTGATGCCGGGTTTCACGGTCTCGCGCGAGGACGTCATGACTTTCCACAGCGAGCCGTTGAGCAGCCCTTTGGCAGGGTCGTTCCTGAGACACACCAGCTTGTCGCCGACCTCCGGAAACGTAGCCGTAAAGCCTTTCAGTTCGCGGAGCCGTTGGTTGTAGCGCCGCCGCGTCCGGTTCGTTCCGACCAGCACCTGATCGGCCTTCAGCACCAGTTGCTGCGTCACCTCCTCCTTACCGATCACCCGCGCCGTACCGTAGTCGCCGCGCATGAACTCTCTGCCCTCCCGTACATCCAGCGCCAGGCGGACAATGGGGTTATCGCGTGCTTGCCGATGGATTTCGGTCAACAGGAAGTCCGGCTCGTGTTCAGTGAAGAAGCCGCCTCCGGAAATCGGTGGAAGTTGCCCTGGATCGCCGAGCACGAGGATCGGCGTGCCGAATGACATGAGGTCGCGGCCAAGCTCTTCGTCGACCATCGAGCACTCGTCGATGATGATGAGTTTGGCGCGCGCCACCGGACTTTGCCGATTCAGTGAAAAAGTCGGCGACATCGAAGTCTTGCCTGTCGCTTCGTCCGCGACCGCTTCCTCGCCGCGCGGCCGATAGATCAGCGAATGAATGGTGCGGGCGTTCACCGCGCCCTTGGAGCGCAGCACTTGCGCGGCCTTGCCGGTGAAGGCTGCAAACTGGACCTGCCCATCGACGTGTTCGGCGAAATAGCGCGCCAGCGTTGTCTTTCCGGTGCCGGCATAGCCGAAAAGCCGGAAGACTTGCGGCTTGCCGGCCTTCAGCCAGCGCGCCACTGCCTTCAACGCTTCGTCCTGCTGCGGAGAGAAGTCCATTCGACCGAGAGACAGGATTCGCGCAGGAAGAGCAAGAGTAGGGGATTCGGGCGACGTCAGTTAGGTGGTTTGCGCGCGTTCGATCCAGCGCCTCAACGTTCCGCCGCCTATCGCCGCATCCATGCGCCGGACTGGGCGACCAAGGCCAGGATCAGCGCAGCATCGGTACCAGCGTCGCGGCCAGCAGCACGCCCATTGCGATGTTGAACCATTTCAGTCGCACGGGGTCGGAAAGGAAGCCGCGCAGCGCAGTGCCGAAGCCTACCCATGACGACACGCTGGGCAGATTAACCGCCGCGAACGCGCCGGAGACGAGCAGCGTCGTCAGAAATGGCCGGTCAGGATTGGTGTAGACCGCCATCGCCGTCACCGCCATCACCCAGGCCTTCGGATTGACCCATTGGAAGGCGGCTGCCTCGATGAAGGTCATTGGACGCGTTTTCTCTTCACCGTCCTTGCCAAGAGAGCGTGAAGTGCCGATGCGCCAGGCAAGATAGAGCAGATACGCGGCGCCGGCGACTTTGAGCGCGCCGTGCAGCATCGGAAACGCTGTCAGCAGCGCACCTAGCCCGAGACCGACGCCGACCAGCAGCGTCAGGAAACCGATACCAATACCGAGCATGTGCGGAATGGTGCGAACGAAGCCGAAATTGACGCCGGACGCCAGAAGCATGAAATTATTCGGACCCGGTGTGATCGACGTGACAAAGGCATAGAGCAAGAGCGCAAGAAAGACGTCGGAAGACATGCACGGTTCCTGATTTATGACAGGAACCTTGACCTATTTTCGCGCGGAAGTCACCTACGCCTTTGTTTCGGTGACAAATTTAGGCGGAGAGCTACATCCCCTGCGGACCGCGGTTCATCGCAGCCACGCCGGTACGGCAGACCTCGGCGAGCCCGAGCGGCTTCATGATGGCGATGAACTGCTCGATCTTGGACACCTTGCCGGTGATTTCGAAGATGAAATGCTCGGTATTGGCGTCGATCACATTGGCGCGGAACGCTTCGGCAAGCCTCAGAGCCTCCACGCGAGTCTCACCTTTGCCTGTCACTTTCACAAGCGCCAGTTCGCGCGCCAGCGGCTTGTCCTGCCCTAGCTCCAGAGCCCGCACGGAGAGATCGACAACCCGATGCACCGGCACGATACGCTCGAGCTGATGCTTGATCTGCTCGAGCACATGGGGCGTCCCACGTGTCACGATCGTTATGCGTGACAGGTGCTTTTCATGCTCGGTCTCTGAGACGGTCAGGCTTTCGATGTTGTAGCCTCGTCCGGAGAACAGGCCGATGACGCGCGCCAGCACGCCGGGTTCGTTGTCGACAAGAACTGACAGTGTGTGAATTTCCGGTTTTTCCGTTTCCTTGGCGATGAAATAGGCTGAACCGGTCGGTTGAAGGTGGGCGCTCATATCTATCCCTGTCTTGCGAGACGTGCCGCCAACGAAGGCGGTTCTATGGTTAATGTTCGTAAAGGATGTAAGCGTAGGTTAGTTCGGGAGGCATGCCTTCGATCTTACCGGCCCAAGCTTCACGTTTGGTCCGGATAAAGGCATCGGCATAAGACATATCCTCACCGAGCAAATTCTCGTAGAAACGGATCATGAACTTTGAGGTTGCAGTATCATCGACCCGATCCACGGTCAGCAGGGTACGCCGTGCGCCCGCGACAGCCAACGCCAGCGGCAAACCGCGTACCGTTGAGGTAATGCCAGTCCCGCCAAGCGCGGTTTCACAAGCTGAGATGACGACCAGCTGAGACTGGCGAAGATTCCAGCCAAGAAGTTCGCGCGCATAGACCGTATTGTCGGCTGCATCTTCCTTGGTTTCCGCTTCCGGCTTCGCACCGGACAAGGAAAAACCAGCATCCAACAGCTTTTCCGACAGATTTCCATCCTGCACAAAGAAGCCATGCGTTGCAAAGTGCAGCACCGCCTTGCCGGCCGCGGCACTCAAAACGGTACTTTCCGCACCTTCGGCAGCGGTCATTAATAGCGCGTTCCGGCCATTGTGCTTGGCCAAACTGGCAATCTTCTCAACCTCCGAAAGCGACCCCGGAAGATACGTTGCTGCGCCCGGATCCGAATAGGTCAAGCCACCCACTGCCAGAATACCTTCGTCTTTCTTGAACCGGTCCTCATTTTTGCGGAATTCATAGGCCTGCCGGCTCGTTGCGATGTGCAAATCCACTACCTCTCCCAGCCGCTTGCCATCGGCCAGCGGGAGCTCGGCGAAGTCGGCCTGATAAAGAAAATCGGCGGGAATGATATAGAGCGCCTTGGCACCCTTTGCTGCGTCTGCGAGGCTTGACGCGAGTCTTGCTCTAAACTCCTGACCCCAATCAGGGTTCTCCGGTTCGGTGCCCTTTAGCTTGATCGATTGGATAAGAACGGTTTCGACCGGCGCGCCATGTCGGGAAATGGCTGCGTAGACATGGCTTACGAGTGGTTCCCCGCTGCGATCCGACGACCAGCTGCCGATGATCGCCAGATCAACGATCACGTCGCCTCGATCCGGCTTTTTCAGCGGCACCACCTCTTCGACGAAACTGTTGTACCAAGCTGTGACAGGCTCTAGGCCTCGTTTCTGCAACTCGACGTTCAAAGCCTCGAGCGCGTTTCTCATGGCCATATCCAGCGGGGCCAGTTCATTCGAATAAAGAGTCGTGGTGACGATCTCACGCAAACGGCCAAACGCACTGAAATAGCGCTCGATGAGTTCGCGGAACGCTGGGTCGTCGGTGGTCTCTGCATCCTCCCGCAATTGGCGCTCGGTCCGCCGCATCATGGTTTTCCAGTTGTCGAGCGCCGCTGCGAAAATCTCTGCGGCTTCCGCATTAGTGACCGAAAACCGTGCAAGCGATCCCAGCATGTCGTCGGCCAGCACACGCATCGCCTTGGCCGCGCGCAAACTGCCCGATCCCGAAACGCTCGACCGCGCCGTATCGAACATTATGGCGTCGAGTGCTCTATAACGGGCAATTGCGGCCTTCGGATACGCCTTTTCGCGAAGCCGCGTAAACGA
This sequence comes from uncultured Alphaproteobacteria bacterium, assembly GCA_963735385.1. Lineage (GTDB taxonomy): Bacteria > Pseudomonadota > Alphaproteobacteria > Rhizobiales > Rhizobiaceae > CAVTKY01. Next base: position 92,074 of record CAVTKY010000018.1, read on the forward strand.
GAGCATAGCGTCGAGCGCTATCGGATGTGGATCACCCAGATGCCCGGCTGCCTGGGTAAGCGCGTCTTCGCGATATGCAGCCGCTTGTTCCAGTAACCCCATTTTCTCAGCCTCGTCTGCGTAAAGATCGAGGAAAGAAAGTACTTGCTCAATATCGGCGCCATCAAGGAAAGTGATGTCGAGCGCCCTGATGTCGTTCTCAGTGAGCTTCTTGGCGCCAAGCCGATAGTCCGCGTAGAGCAGCCAGCGTTCGATTCTGAGCCGGTAGCGGGGATCGAACCATGGTTGAGCAACAACCCTTGATATTCCCGCCAAGGTGTCCTTTGCCTCCTGCCAACGTTCGGCCTCGAAGAGGTCATGCGCAATGTTCATCGCCGACACGACGGTGTCGTTCGCTCCACCACCCAATGCCTCATAGCGCTTTTTATAGGCAAACGTGTCGAATTCCAGCGCTTCAATCGGCAGTTTGAGGGACCGTAAGACCGCGGCTCGGTTGTTCATTATGCTCCACAGGTCGGGACTATCCTCGCCGAGTGCTTTCAGGCCTTGGTTGTAAATATACTCGTAGGCGGCCTCGGCGTTAGCCAGTTTGCCCGCACCGTGCATAGTCTGCGCCAGTCCATCATACGCCAACAAGCTTTCCGCACTGTCTTTGCCAAAATGCTCGGCAAACACAGTCAAAGCTCGATAATTAAGTCTCTCTGCCTCCACGAAACTGCCCTGATCGCGCATATAGGCTGCGACGTTGAACTGCAGGAAGCCCTTTCCTGGCCCTGTGTCGGTCTGCATCAGGTTCGAGCGCAGGCCACGATTGAGTATGTCGGCGGCAATCGCCTTGTATCCGACGGCGGCGAAATGCTCTGCTGCTTGTCCAGCGACGTTAAAAAACAGATCGGCGTAGCCTTGCAATTCGATCGCATTTAGCACGCTGAGCAACCTCTTGCCGGCGATCTCACCACGTCCAACGGTCATTTGAGAAAGGGCCGCGTCGACACGCGCCTTCAGTGCCGCCTGCAAATCTTGTCCGTGGCGGTGACTGATCGACTGCACATAGAGTTCAAGCAGCCTGTCCTGCGCATCATACTTGTTCGTTTGGCCGAATGCAGCGGCTAACAGGAGGACAAATTCATCAGACCTGGCTTCGTCAAGGTTCGCGATTACAAAATCCGAGTGCTTTTCGAGCGTTTCGCAAAGACCTTGCCAGTTCTTCGCACGGGTCTCGGCTTGCGCCAGCAAATACGCTGCATGCGCTGCCAACTTGGGCTCGCGATCTCGAAAGTCACCCTCCAGCAGCGGCACCACCTTGTTTCGCACGGCAGCAAAATCATAAGCTTGCAGTGCAGCTTCGATCGCATCGATCTGAGGTGACTTAGATGACGGTTTCGGCGCAGGTTTAAGCTCGGCCGTGGGAAAGTCCACCGTCTGAGCACTGGCGACAACGCCGAGCAGCAAGAGCACTGCACCTGCCGCCAGCCCGACGCGCACGCCAGCAAGCATGTTCCTATTGCATACAGCTGTGCGCTTCATGCGGGCGCTGCGCTGCCTGAAAGCGACCGAGGCAAGCCTACACCAGCTCCCTGCCCTTGGCGTCGATGGCGTTTGCCACCGCCTCATCGGTCGCTTCGTCGGGCAAAAGCATCTCGTTGTGCGCCTTGCCTGAGGGGATCATCGGGAAGCAGTTGGCGAGGTTCGCCACCCGGCAGTCGAAGATCACCGGCTTCTTCACCGAGATCATCTCCTTGATCGCTTCGTCCAGATCGCCCGGCTTTTCACAGCGAATGCCATGCCCACCATAGGCTTCGGCGAGCTTCACGAAATCAGGCAGCGCTTCGGTATAGGAATGCGAGAGCCGGTTGCCGTGGAGAAGCTGCTGCCACTGGCGCACCATCCCCATATATTGATTGTTCATAATGAAAATCTTGATCGGAGCCTCGTACTGAACCGCCGAGCTCATCTCCTGCATCGTCATCAGCACCGAGGCATCGCCGGCGATATCGATAACCAGCGACTCCGGATGAGCGATCTGCACGCCGAGTGCCGCCGGCAAACCGTAGCCCATCGTGCCCAGCCCTCCGCTGGTCATCCAGCGGTTCGGTTTTTCGAAGCCGTAGTGCTGGGCCGCCCACATCTGATGCTGGCCGACTTCCGTGGTGATGTACGTGTCCATTTCTTTGGTCAGCGCATAGAGCCGCTGCACCGCATATTGAGGCATGATCACATCGTCGTTCGGCTTGTAGGCCAGCGAATTGCGAGCGCGCCATTTGGCGATCTGCTCCCACCAGGGGTAGAGCGCCTTTTTGTCGGCCCGCCCGGTCGCACGCCACAGACGCACCAGATCTTCCAAGACCCGGCCCACATCGCCGAGAATGCCGATGTCGGCGCGAACATTCTTGTTGATCGAGGAGGGGTCGATATCGATATGGATCTTCTTGGAATTTGGTGAAAAGGCGTTCAGCCGGCCGGTAATTCGGTCGTCGAAGCGTGCGCCGATGCAGATCATCACGTCGCAATCATGCATCGCCATGTTGGCTTCGTACGTGCCGTGCATGCCGAGCATGCCGAGCCAGTTTTTCCCGCTCGCCGGATAAGCGCCAAGGCCCATCAGCGTTGACGTGATCGGAAATCCGGTGAGGTCCACCAGTTCCCGCAGCAGATAGCTGGCCTCTGTGCCCGAGTTGATGACGCCGCCGCCACTGTAGATGATCGGCTTTTTCGCCTCGGCCATCAGCGCAACGGCCGCTTTCACCTTATCGAGGTCCCCCTGGACCTTAGGCTGGTAACTCGTGCGCGGAGCTGTCTGTGGCGGCGTGTACATGCCTTTGGCGAACTGGACGTCCTTGGGGATGTCGACGACCACCGGCCCTGGCCGCCCGGTCGTGGCGACATGAAAAGCCTCGTGGATGATAGATGAAAGCTCGTTGACGTCTTTCACCAGCCAGTTGTGTTTGGTGCAGGGCCGTGTGATGCCGACCGTGTCGCATTCCTGGAAGGCGTCGGAACCGATCAATGACGTCGGCACCTGGCCTGTGATGCAGACGAGCGGGATGGAATCCATCAATGCGTCCTGCAGCGGCGTTACCGCGTTGGTCGCGCCAGGCCCCGATGTCACCAGCATGACGCCCGGCCTTGCCGGTCGAGCGGGCGTAGCCTTCCGCCGCATGACCGGCACCCTGTTCGTGGCGGACCAGGATGTGCTGTACATCCTCCTGCTGAAAGAGCTCGTCATAGATCGGCAGAACCGCGCCGCCCGGATAGCCGAAGATGTGCTTGACGCCGTTATCCTTCAGCGCCTGCACGACCATCTCGGCGCCCGTCATTTCGCGCCGTCCGCTCTCATCCTGTCGGTTGTTCATCGATCTGTCCCGTTTTTTCCGCCCGCGGGCGCTGCTGGTCGTTTAGTCCTGTTTAAGCCAATAAAAAAGGCCCCCGAGGGAGCCTGTTTGCGCATGGGAGGACATCGCCCGGCGGTCACACCGCCTTGCCCATGCGCCCTCCTACTACGAGAATGAGGTTTGCGTTCATGGCGCGAACAATAATGGCTGATCCTCGCGGCTGTCAATCGAACTGTTCACGCGCCTGACCGGCAAGGGCAGTTCGGTTTTGGTGTCCGTTCAAAGGCGATCTGAATTCCCCCGCGTCGCCGGCGTGCCTTGATCGCAGCAAGTCGCGCTTGGTACCGCAAAAATGCTGATTTAACTTGTCAGGCGCAGATCCGGTTTCGGCCCATGCGCTTTGCCTGATAGAGGAGCCGGTCAGCGCGGCGGTAGAAGTCTCCAGCCGATTCTCGCTTGTCCCATACGGCCAGGCCCACACTGGTTGTCACCTTCAAGCTCACATTGCCGGACGGTATGGCCATGCTTGCGATCGCCTTGCGGATACGCTCAGCAAACTTGACCAGCCGCTCTTCATTCATGTTTGGCGCAACGACAGCAAACTCCTCGCCGCCAAGGCGCGCGACAACGTCGTGATAGCGCGTCATATCCCGCAGGCAGCTTGCCACGGCTTTCAGCACCTCGTCTCCAACGTCATGCCCATGCGTATCGTTCACGGCCTTGAAATGGTCGAGATCCAGAATCATCAGCCCGATCGGCTTGTCGATCCGGCGGAATTCCTCGATGTATTCCCGCAAAGCATCGTCGAAGTAGCGCCGGTTTTGCATCCCGGTGAGAGCGTCGGTGAGCGCCGCATGCTCGAGCGTCTCGGAGCGTGTGCTGAGCGACACTGTCATCGCTCGAAGCTTCCCCTCCTCTTTTATTTGGGTGCGGATCAGCGGATAGATGAAGAACGTGCCGAAAAGCAAGGCAGTGACGACAAGACCGCCGGCGATGAAAAGCACACGCGCGAGATATTCGGCCTGCTCGACCTGCCTTGGCTCGAAAATCGGCTGCGAGACTATGCCGTAGGCATGGACGATCAAGGCGCAGGCGGCGAAGATCGCCGCAATGAAGACAAAGAACGCCGACTCCGATTTGTGGAAACGCATACACCGCCCGCCCGCAGGTTTGATGCACTATGACATCAGCCGGCTTACGGGACGTTAATCGGCGGCCGCCGCGCAGGCGCAGCCTCACAAGACGAGGTCGGCGAGTTCGGCGAGACCCGCGGGATCCTTTGCTGAAATCCGTCGCCATTCAGGGCCCAATTGATGCCGGAACCAGGTGGCCTGGCGCTTCGCGTATTGCCTGGTGGCGATTTTCGCACGTTCGATCGCCTCGTCGAAGGCAATGGCTCCCGCAATCGCGGCCTGCAATTCGCGAACACCAATTGCCTTCATGGCAGGCAGATCGGGGTCAAGTTCGAGCGCGACCAGTGCCTCCACCTCCTGCGGCCCACCGTTGTCGAGCATCTCGTCGAAACGCCGGTCGATCCGGGGGATAAGGGCTGAGCGGTCCGCCTCGATGACAAAGCGCCTGGCCGAATCACGGTCGATCAGTGGCCGCCCCCCGCCCGCCTGCCAGTCGACGATGGAACGGCCGGACGCATGGTGAACTTCGAGCGCCCTCACGATCCGCTGGCCGTCCGAGGGGCGCAACGCCGCTGCCGCACGGGGATCATCCCGCATCAGCACAGCATGAAGCTGGCCCGCCCCTTCCTCCGCAAGGCGATCTCGCCACAGGTTACGGAGTGCTGGCGGAATGTCCGGCATTTCGGACAGCCCCTCCGAAAGGGCACGGAAATAAAGCCCGGTGCCGCCGACGAAGATCGAGCAGTGCTCGTGGAACGCTCCCTGGTCCCGTAGCCGCCTGACATCGGCAAGCCAGTGTCCGGCCGAATAGTGGGATCCTGGCTCTACATGGCCGTAGAGATGATGTGGCGCCGTCTGCAAATCGGCAGGTCCCGGTCGGGCGGTCAGCACGTTCAACACGGAGTAGACCTGCATGGAATTGGTATTGACGATGCAACCGCCGGTCCGGCGCGCGATCTCAATGGCCAAAGCCGACTTGCCGCTGGCGGTCGGCCCGGCTATCAGAATCGCATTCTTGATCGGCCTCTCGCCCTCGCCTGCCCCGGATTGTGTCATGTCTTTTATCGCCACGCTTATTTCTCACCCGGCGGCGCGCATTCTCACCCCGCAGGTCGCGCATATGGCCTCGAAGGCTGTTGGCGCAAGAGGGATCGACTGGCTCGCGGAGGATGTCGCCTGCGACCTGCTTCTGCCTGGACAGGTCGATGCACCAGCGACACTTGCGGCATTGCGCGACTGCCTTGCACTTGTTCCGGTCGACATCGTGGTTCAGGACAGCACCTTGCGCCAGAAGAAAATCCTGATCGCCGACATGGACTCCACCATGATCGATCAGGAATGCATCGATGAACTGGCAGACGAGGTCGGCATCAAGGACCACGTTGCCGCCATCACCGCACGCTCGATGAACGGCGAAATCGCCTTCGAACCGGCGCTGCGCGAGCGCGTGGCGTTGCTGAAGGGGCTCAGCGCAACCGTGGTCGAGACAATTATCACCAAACGCATCACGCTGGCGTCGGGTGGCCGCGAACTGGTCGCTACCATGAAAAAGGACGGCGCCAGAACTGCGCTTGTCTCGGGTGGATTTGACGTATTCACCACGCGCATAGCGAAAAAACTCGGCTTTGACGAGAACCGCGCCAACCGCCTGCTTGAAGCTGGCGGAACACTCACGGGCGCGGTTGCGGAGCCGATACTGGGACGGGCAGCAAAAGCAGAAGCCCTGCTGGAAATCTCTGCGCGTCTCGGCCTCACTCCGATCGATGCCATAGCAGTGGGCGATGGCGCAAACGATCTCGACATGATCCGCCTTGCCGGAACGGGTGTTGCCCTTCATGCCAAGCCGGCGGTCGCTGCTGAAGCCGACGTTCGGATCGACCATGGCGACCTCACCGCTTTGCTCTACATCCAGGGTTACCGCAGGCAGGATTTCGCAGCATGAAACCGCTTCAAACGGCGCGGCTGATTATCCGCAACTGGGAAGAGCGCGACCGCGATCTGTTTTTCCGCATAAACTCCGATGAGAAGGTCATGGAGTTTTTCCCGTCTCGCCGTGACCGCGCACAGGCAGATGAATTCTTTGACCGCCTGCGCGCCGGCATTGCCGAACGAGGCTATGGTTTCACGGCGGTGGAAATTGCCGCGACGGGCGAATGCATCGGCTTCGTCGGCCTTGTCGAAACCCATCTCGAACCGTTCCTTCCCGACGGCACAATTGAGATCGGCTGGCGGCTAGCGCCGGAGTATTGGGGCCACGGCTATGTCACCGAGGCCGCCGAGGCCTTACTTGCCTTCGGCTTCGAAGAACTCGACCTCGATGAGATCGTATCCTTCGCCGTCCGGGACAACCGCCGGTCAACGGCGGTCATGGAGCGCCTGGGGATGCGTGCCGACCCCGCCGGCGATTTCGACCACCCAAATGTGCCTGACACACATCCTGAGCTCAAACGGCATGTCGTCTACCGGCTGACGGGCGCGGATTGGCGAAAAGAAAAGGGCCCTCAGCCTTAGCTGAAGGCCCTCCTTTAAAACTTGGCTTTATAGCCTGCCGCTCAATCCATCCGGACGGTCACGAAGCGCAGCTCGCCGGTCTTAGACGCCAGCATCAGAAGCGCATTCTTGCGGCCCTGCTCTTTCAGCGCCGCGATCCGGTCCATCACGTCCTTGGGCGAGGAAACCGATTCCTGCGCGATTTCGGTGATCACTTCGCCCGGCTGGATACCGCGTTCGGCCGCGGCCGAGTTCGGCGCGACCTCCGTGATGGCCACGCCTGAAACGTCGGCCGATATCTCGAAGTTCTTGCGCGTTACTTCATTGAGTTCGGCGATCGTCATGCCGAGCACGGTGGCGGTCGAAACTGCGCTATCCTTGTCTGGCGTACCTTCGTCCGGCTTGCCCTCCTCGGTCGCGGCGAGTTTTTCGCCGTCCTCGAGACGGCCAAGCGTCACCTTCACGGTCTGCTCGACACCCTTCCGCACGATGACGACGTCCACGGCTTTGCCAACCGGGCTCTCGGCCACAACGCGCGGCAGGTCGCGCATGTCCCTCACGTCCTTGCCATCGAATTTGATGATGACATCACCCGGCAGGACGGTGCCATTGTCGACCGGTCCGCCTTTGATGACACCGGCCACCAGAGCGCCCTTGGCGCTCTTCATGCCAAGGCTTTCGGCGATCTCGTCGGTCACCGGCTGGATCCGCACGCCGAGCCAGCCGCGCCGGGTTTCGCCAAACTCCCGCAACTGATCGACCACGCCGACGGCAAGCTGCGAAGGGATCGAGAACCCGATGCCGATCGAGCCCCCGGATGGCGAAATGATAGCCGTATTGATGCCGACGACCTCACCAAACATATTGAACAACGGACCGCCCGAATTGCCGCGGTTGATCGCAGCGTCCGTCTGAATGAAGTCGTCATACGGGCCGGCGTTGATGTCGCGATTTCGCGCCGAGATGATGCCGACAGTGACGGTGCCCCCAAGGCCGAACGGATTGCCGATCGCCATCACCCAATCGCCAATGCGCATGACGCTGGAATTGCCGAACTTTACCGCCTTCAGCTTCTTCAGCTTCGGGTCGACCTTCAGCACCGCAATGTCGGTCTTGGTGTCCTTGCCGACCAGTTCGGCCTTCAATTTCGAGCCATCTGAGAAGTTGACCTCGATCTCGTCCGCGTCGGCAATGACGTGGTTGTTGGTCACGACGATGCCCTGTTCGGCATCCACCACAAAGCCGGAACCGAGCGACTGCACCTTTTGTGATCCGCTAGGGCCTTCGCCACCGCGTTCCTTGAAGAAATCATCAAAGAAATCCTGGAAAGGCGAGCCTTCGGGAAGTTGCGGCATTGGCACAGCGCCGGGACCTTCCGTGCCTTTCACGGTCTGCGACGTGGATATGTTGACGACCGATTCGAGCAGGCCTTCGGCAAGATCGGCGACCGACGCCGGCCCGTGCAATGGCGCGGGGACGGCGCCTGGCGCCGGCGCAGCGGGAGTGCCCGGAGCAACCGCGGCGGGCGCATCCTGAGCAGGCGCAGCCGTTTGCGCATGAGATGCTGTTACTGTGCCCGGAAGGGCCAGCGCACCAAGCAGCAGGGCCGTCGTCGAGGCAAGAAAAACCTTGCGCACCGCGAGATGGGTCGAGGTCGGTATCATGCGGTATGCCTCCCGGCTTTTCTAGGGATTCGTCTGAGCCACCTAAGGCGGCTCAAACGGTTTTGTTGTCAAGAAATAAGGCGCGTTTGCGGCTTTCGAGCATCAGGAGGATAAAACCTGTGTTACCCGCGTGCCAGCCAGACGACACCCACACCAATGGCGATCGCCACCAACCCGCCGATCCTTAAGGCATTTTCCGGCGTGGAAAGCACCTCGGTCGCCAGGCGTTTTGCAAGGCTAGGAAAGCCACAATAGACCAAGCCCTCGATGACGAGGACAAGGCCCATCGCCGCCAGGAAATCGGCCACTGCCTACCGGCCGTCGTTCGTGGTGGCCGTGCCGTCCGCGGCTGGCGCAGGCGGCGTAGCGCCGGGCTTGGACGCGGCCGTGCCGCCAGAGTCCTTGAAGAACCGGAGGAACTCGGAATCCGGCGACAACACCATCGTCGTCCCACCACCTTCCAGAGCCTGCATGTAGGCGGCCATCGACCGATAGAACTCGAAGAATTCCGGATCGCGCTGGAAAGCATCCGCGAAGGTAGCGTTCCGTTCGCCCTCGCCCTGGCCGCGCAGGATTTCCGATTCCTTGCGTGCTTCCGCGACGATCTCGACCACCTCGCGATCGGCGCGGGCGCGGATGCGCTGCGCAGCCTCGCGGCCACGGGCCCGCAATCTTTCCGCCTCGGCAAGGCGCTCCGCCTTCATGCGGTCGTAAGTCTGTTGCGAGACCTCCGCCGTGAGATCGGTTCTGCGAATGCGGACGTCCTCGATCTTCAGACCAAGCGACGTCGCATCCGGCCGAAGCTGATCGCGGACTTCGCGCATCATGGAGGCGCGTTCTTCCGAAAGTGCCGCCTCGAAGCCGCGCAAGCCGTAGACCCTGCGCAATGCCGCATCGAGACGGGTGCGCAGACGCTGTTCGGCGAGTTCCACCTGTCCGGAAACGGCCGCCCGGAAGCGGCGGGGGTCCTCAATCTTGTAGGCGACAAAGGCGTCGACCTCGTAAAACTTGCCGCCCGAAACCTGGACGCGGATATCGTCGAGGTCGAAGCGCATGACGCGATCCTCGATGATTTGCACGTTGTCGGCGCCAAACAATGCGAACGGCGCCTTGAAATAGATGCCGGGCTCGGTCTTCACGTCGACGATCTCGCCGAAGCGCAGCACGATTGCCTGTTCGCGTTCGTTGACGACAAAAACCGACGAATAGATCAGGAAAAGGATGAGGGCGGCGATGACGCCAATGACGGGAAGGCGGTTGGTCATCACTTGGTTCCTTCCGTCGCCCGCTTCTGCAACTCAGGCAGAGGCAAATACGGTACTACGCCCGGGCCGTTCTGCTCGACGATTACCTTGTTGGAATCCTTCAGCACCTTCTCCATGGTTTCGAGGAAAAGCCGCTTGCGCGTGACATCCGGCGCCTTGGCATACTCATCGTAGACCGAGATGAAGCGTTGCGCTTCACCCTGGGCTTCCTGCACCACGCGGTTCTTGTAAGCGGCCGCGTCTTCACGGATCTGCGCGGCTTCGCCCCGCGCCTGTCCGAGCTTCTGGTTGGAATATTGGTTGGATTCCTCCACGAAGCGGTCCTCGTCCTGCTCGGCACGCTGCACCTCGTCGAACGCATCCGCCACTTCACGCGGCGGCGCAGCGTCCTCGATTGAGATAGCGTTGATCGTCAGTCCGGCCTGGTAGGAATCCAGCGTCGACTGGATGATGCCGCGAACAGCGTCGGCGATGCCTTGACGGTCATCGCGGAAAATGTCCTGCGCCGGACGCCGGCCGACCGCCTCGCGCATGGCGCTTTCAGCAACCTGCCGAACCATTTCATCCGGTCCCGACACGTTGAAGAGATACGCCCTCGGATCGGAAACCTGGTAAGCGACCGAAAATTTCACATCGACGATGTTCTGATCGCCGGAAAGCATCAAGCCCGAAGACGTGCCGCCGCGGACCTCGCCGATATCGATGAGCTTCTCTGCGGTATTGGCTTTCTCCACCGTCTCGATCGGCCACCAATGGAAGTGCAGGCCGGGTTCGGAAAGTTCTTCCTTTGGCTTGCCGAAGCGCAGTTCCACCGCGAGTTCGTCCGGCTGTACCGTATAGACGGCCTGAAAAACCCAGAGCGCGACCACCGCTGCGGCGGTAAGGCCGAGAAATGCCGGACTGGCGCCTGCCCCGCCAGGCAGCGCCTTCTTCAGGCGGTCCTGGCCGCGCCGGATGATGTCTTCGAGATCCGGCGGCGATCCTTGCGGGCCGCTCGGTCCGCGTGGGCCCTGACCCCACGGCCCGCCGCCGCCTCCGCCACCCCACGGGCCACCGCCGCCGCCGCTCTGATTATTCCAGGGCATGAAAATCCTTTCAGTTTGGACATAGCGCGCAGCCTTGCCGCCGCGCGCATGTTCTCCTGTTGCCATCTATAGGGATGCCCGCCCCCGCTTTCAACGCGGCGCGTCCGCATTGTCCGCTTTCACTGACGAAACTTGCCCTTTCGCATATTTTTCAATGTACAGCTTCACGCCGCTCGTAAACGGTATAGCGTGTCGCGTGGGTGTCTCGGTCGCCGGCTGGAAATTCCTCGGTGCTGATCGGCTTCCAGACGTCCGGGTCGATCGCCGGAAAAACGGTGTCGCCGTCGCAAATCGCCAGCACATGCGTGACGTAGAGCCTGTCAGCAAGTGGCAGCGCCTGCCCGTAGATTTCCCCGCCACCGATCACACATGCCTCGTCCGCGCCAGCCATGCACCGACCGCGCGCGGCCGCCAGCTTGATCGCTTCGTCCAGCGAGCCAACGACCTCCGCGCCTTCCGCCTGGAAGCCGGCATCGCGCGTGATCACGATGTTCAGCCGGCCCGGCAGCGGCCGGCCAATGCTTTGCCACGTCTTGCGGCCCATGATGATCGGCTTGCCCATTGTCGTGGCTTTGAACCGCTTGAGGTCCGTCGACAGCTTCCACGGCAGGCCGTTGTCGCGCCCGATCACACCGTTCCCGGCAATCGCGACATAGATCGCAAGGTCCATCAGCGCGCCCGCAATCCGGCTTCTATGGCAGAATCAGCTCTAGCTGCCAGTTCGTCCAGCGTTCGCTTCATACCGCGATCGGTGCCCGGATCGTGGCGTCTGCCACATAGTTGTCCAGCCGAAAATCCTCGAACCGGAAGGCAAAAAGATCCGTAACCTCAGGATTGATCCACATGGTCGGCAGCGGTTTGGGCATCCTTTCAAGCTGTTCGCGGGCCTGGTCGAAGTGATTCGCGTAGAGGTGCGCGTCGCCCAGCGTGTGGACGAAATCGCCCGGCTTTAAGCCTGTCACCTGCGCAACCATCATCGTCAGCAGGGCATAGGACGCGATGTTGAACGGCACGCCCAGGAAGACATCCGCCGAGCGCTGATAAAGCTGGCAGGAGAGCCGGCCCTCCGACACATAGAACTGGAACAGGCAATGGCAGGGCGGCAGCGCCATAGCATCTACTTCCGCCGGGTTCCAGGCAGACACGATCAAACGTCTCGAATGAGGATTTCTCCGCAACTCCTTCAGAAGATTTGCGATCTGGTCGATCTCGCCACCGTTCTTGGCCGGCCATGAGCGCCATTGCTTGCCATAGACGGGACCGAGATCGCCGCTCTCATCGGCCCATTCGTCCCAGATCGTGACGCCGTTCTCGTTGAGATATTTGATGTTCGTGTCGCCGGCCAGAAACCAGAGCAACTCGTGGATGATCGACTTCAGATGCAGCTTCTTGGTCGTTGTGACCGGGAAGCCTCGCGCCAGATCGAACCGCATTTGATAGCCGAACAGGGAACGTGTGCCCGTCCCGGTCCGGTCACTGCGGTCCGAGCCGTGCTGGATCACATGGCTGAGAAGATCGAGATACTGGCGCATACGCTCACGGCGATTCGATGTCTCCACCGATCATAGCGGAGCAGGAAAACAGGAGCCATGCCTGTTCCCCGCCGCTCACAGCAAATTGCTGCGCATCGGCAGGGATGCCTCGTCCTTGAACGCGCAAGTAACGCTGCACCTAGTTTGATCCTGCCCATGACGTACTTTGCGAAAATCCGACCCGATTTTCGCGCCGATGGGCGGGCGGACACCGGCGTGCCGCGCCCGCAGCAAACGTCAGAGATCGCCGAGTTTGCCGAGGTGCTTTGCCACCAGATAGTAGAACGTCACACGGCTTTTCGTATTGTCCGCCGACATGGTCTGACAGACTTTCTCAATCGCCGAATCCGCCTTTGCGCCGTCAGAAACGCCGAGCTTCTTGCCGGCCCAGTTGTCGCGCACGCGGCCGAGTTCCTTCGGATCCTGGCACGACACCAGCGAGGAGTTGCGATTGCGAAGCGCTATTCCGAGATGTTTCACGATCTTGTTGACCACATCGGCGTTAGCCGTCGCGTCGTACTTCCTCACATCGGCAAGATAGTCGGCCATGTCAAAAATTCCCCGTGGAACGATAGATGAGAACAATCGGTGAGTTCTGCCCTTACGGGTACAACTTGGCGTTCAAGCCCTCCTCACCGGTTGCAACTTTCCTTGGCAAATGCCGGTAAGTCAATCCCAATTCGCCCTTCCAATTTGCCCGCGCCCTCCCTATATTCGCGCCGTCAGCCTGTCTGACTATGGCGATAAACGGCCGATGAAATAAGCCATTCGGACCCGGGGGCGGTACCCGGCGCCTCCACCAAAAACCGCCGCTCGTCTTGTTTGGCGGCTTTTGATGGGGGCGAAATAGGATCGACGAGGGTGTAAAGATCGGACTTTTGCCCGGCATTGTACCACCGTTATCGGGCTAAGCTTATAGTTGCCAACGACAACTATGCGGAAGCACATCTCGCCGCTTAATGCGGTGCGATAGCTTCAAATCAAGCCCTAGGGGTTCGCACTTCTAGGCGGGGTTCGGAGGCACCTGGCAACAGAAGCCTCCACTTCCTTTTTCCGACAGCGCATTCCAAGTTCCGGACTACTCGGCCGGCGCTCCCTGACTGTGCGAGGCCCGGACCACCGGCTGATCGTCCGTTTTGCAATCGCGATATGCGTATTATATCCGGTTTACGACGGCAGTAAGCTTGATTACAGGTAGGGCACAGATTCACGAGGCGGGCGCCCCGACATGGCTGAAGACCACATCCGCTACGACATTCTCGCCCAGGAGGCATTGCGCGGTGTTATGCGCAAGGTCTTGGCCGAAGTCGCGCGCACGGGTCTGCCCGGCAATCATCATTTCTTCATCACTTTCCTTACTGGCGCGCCGGGCGTGCGCGTTTCCAGCAGGCTGCGCGAACGCTACCCGGAACAGATGACGATCGTCCTGCAGTTCCAGTATTGGGACCTCAAGGTAAGCGACACCGGGTTCGAAGTCGGGCTTTCCTTCTCCGATGTGCCGGAGAGGCTTGAGATCCCATTCTCTGCGGTGCGTGGTTTCTACGATCCGTCAGTTAACTTCGAGCTCGAGTTCGATGTGAAGCAGGACGAGGTCGATGAGCTTCCTGCCGAGCAGCCGCCCCAGCAACTCGAGGACACCGCCAAATCGCCGGCCTCAGGCGCAAAGAAACCCGAACCCCGCAAGAAAGCGGTGACAAAGACGCCTGAAACCGTATCGGCGGATGCGCCGAACAAAGGGGCCGATGTCGTCTCGCTCGACGCTTTCCGCAAGAAATAGAGATGGCCAACATCATCAACCTTCGTCGGGCGCGCAAGCAGAAGGCGCGATCTGTGAAGGAGCAAGAGGCCGAGCAGAACCGTCTTTTGCACGGAAAGTCGAAGGCCGAAAAGCTGCGTGATCGACACGTGGCCGAAAAATCGAAGGCCTTTCTGGACGGCCATAGGCGGAGCCCTTCCAGCGAGGACGATCGTCGTTGAGTCTGGTTCGCAAGCGCTCCGTCACCATTCGCGGGCACCGCACCAGCTTTTCGCTCGAACAGCCTTTCTATGATGACCTACTGGTCATGGCTGACGAGCGCGGTCTGTCGCTTGCGGCACTGGTCGGCGAGATCGATGCGGCCCGTCCACGCGACGCGAATCTCGTCATCCGCGCTGCGCATCCAGGTCCTCGCCTGGGCAAAAGGGCCACCCCACGTTTGATCCCTTCGGGATTTTGCTATCCCGAGGTTGCTCGCAGTTCTTAAGAAGAACACTTCTCCACTGTTGTCGTAGATCAGGATTGGCTCTTCGAAGGCCAACGATTGGCTTTCGGACGCCTGGAGCGCCGTCGAAGGGCAAGGCCGCAGTTCCGGTGCCGCTGCGGCCAAACGTCATCGGGCACCCGCTATTGACCGAGCGATCTTAGAAAATTCTCGATCGGCCTGAACGGCTGGCGGCCCGGTCGCGGCGAAAGAGGCTGATTGCGCGACCCGACAGGTGGGAGCGGGGTGCTTTCTACACCCGGCAGCGTTTCCGTTGCACTGCGCTGAGCTTCCGCCCGAGCTCGCTCCCGTTCGGCGAGTTCTGATCGCCTCGGCAGCACGCTGCGCCTCCTCTACTGCCTGGCGTTGCCTCTCTGCTGCCCCGGCGCGAGCCTCATCGTCCGCCTTCAGCCGCGTAGCCTCTTGCGCCGCCTTGCGCCGCTCCTCCTCCGCAGCCCCGTCAAGCGCCTCGTCGGCCGCCTTCTGGCGCGCTGCCTGCTCTGCCCGCACCCTTTCCTCGGCCTCGGCCCTTGCGCGCACGGCCTCCTCGGCCTTCCGGCGTATCTCTTCTTCCGCCTTCACGCGGAGCGCCTCGTCGGAGCGCCGCACCTCTTGCGCGACCCGCTCGCGTTCCTCTTGCAGCGCGGCATAGTAGCGCGCCTCCCGCCTGAGCCGCTGCCTTTCGAGCAGCACGGCCTGCATGGCCTCGACGCGCGCCTGTTCGCGTTCGAGCGCACGCTGGGTCAGGAACTGCGCAATGGGCTGCGTATCGAGAGAGCCCGTCATCGCGTCGCCAATCGGTCCCGTGACGGCAAACCGCACCATGGGCTCCGAACCCACCAGGCTTTCGTCGCCTGGCCGGTAGGTAATCGCGCCGGCCGCCTTGAGCGTCCCGTCGTTGAAGTCCGCGCCGACCTCCGCCGCGAGCGTCGCCGCCGGATTGTCGAGCGACAGCGGCGGTGCGCGCAACACACCTCCCGCAATCGTGAAAGCGAGTTCCGCATCTGCGGCGGCGAACTCGCCTGCCCTTGCGATCGAGGGAACGAACGCCGCAGTCTTGACCGCATCGACATCGCTGCCGATCTCGTCCGCGCGC
The DNA here is from genome assembly GCA_963735385.1 of uncultured Alphaproteobacteria bacterium. GTDB lineage: Bacteria > Pseudomonadota > Alphaproteobacteria > Rhizobiales > Rhizobiaceae > CAVTKY01. The sequence goes on from CAVTKY010000018.1 coordinate 107,911, forward strand.
GCGATGATTACCGGAAAGGCGTTGGGGTTGATGCCGGCCATCGTCAGACCGTGCAAGGCAACCGTTCCGGATCCCGAAAGAGCCGCCACCATACCCTCGACCGACTTGCCTGATGCCGAAACGGTCGCTGTCAGGTCACCTCGTCCCGAAAGCCCCGTCCCGGAGAGGGCTGTACCGAGATCGGCGCCGGTCAATTTAAGCTGCGCGGAAAAAAGGCCCGTGCCGTCGGTGTTCTTCAGCTCGACCAGTCCGTTCAGTTGTCCGTCATAAGCCTTGCCCGAGAGGTCGCTGAGACGCATCCCTTCGCCATTCAACCGCACAGCCATGCGGACATCGCTGGCCGACCCCAGAGCGCCCGCCGAAAGCGTGCTCGCGGAAAGGTCGAGTTCGGCGGTGAAAGGCGCCGACACCTTGGCCTGGAATGCTGCTGTCGGCCATCCTTCCCCGCCATGCTCCAGCGCCGTTTCGCCAAGCACCATGGCGACGGCGGGAGCGAGCTCGAGCTCGTCCACCGCCAGCGCGCCCGCCAGGTGCGGCACGCCTTCCGTTAGCTCGACACGGAGGTCGCCGCTCACTGCGCTCTCCTCGACCGTCCCCGAAATCGCCGACAGGTGAAGGATACGTTTCACGTATTGCATATCCGAAGCCAGCGCCACCGGCAGCCCGAGACCCATGCCGGGCAGGCTGGCCCCGACCGTCATCAGCCAGGGCTCGATATCGGTCGTCTCCAGACGAATCGTGCCCGTAGTCGCCAGCGCATCGTCTTGCGCGGTGACCTTGCCCGCGAATCTCGCCTGTGTATCCAGACCCGTGAACCCGACCGTGGTTTCGAGACCGCCCGCTAGCGTTCCTCTCGCCTCCAGACTGGTTTCGCCGCTTCCCGCTACACCGAGCGGAAGCACAGGCAAGCCATAAAGCGCCATCAGCCCTTCAGCATTGCTGTTCTTCGCCGTGAGCAGCAGGGAAATCTCCGCCGTCTCCAGTGCATCCGCTTTGCCTGCGCCGGACGCTGTCAGCGAAAACTCGCTCCCGCCGGACACACCAGTGGCGGTCACGGCGACGTCACTGCCGCCGCCATCGACCGGAACCGCGCTCGCCACTAGGTCGATCCGGGAGTCCGCGAAAAGACCGGGATAGGCATCCGCGCGATTGCGCAGTTCGCCGACCAGTGCGCTCGATGGATACCGCTGCGCCAAACCAGATATCAGCGGCGCGAGGTCGACCGCCAGGATCGACGCGTCCAGATTGCCTGATGGATTTTGCGGAAAATCCCTGACCCTTCCTGTCGCGCTGATCGTTGCGCCGGAGAGGCCAACGACCGAGAGGCGATCGATCTCCAGAAGTCTTGTCACGCAGCCTGAGCGCGGTATCGACGGTCTCGGCGGTTAGGCCGGCAACGCTCACCGGTCCAGCCTTGATGTTGAAATCGAGGTCGTGATCCGCCAGCCGGTTAACACCCTTTTCGCTGACGAACAGCGAGGCGAAGGCCAGCATCCCGTCCAGATCGAGCGCGTCGCCTGAAAGTTCCAGCTGCATTGACGGCTTGGCGTCGTCCGGCTGCCGGCTGTCGATCCGCCCGCGGAACTTTGCCGGGCCGAGGATCAGTTCCAGGTCCTCGAAACGCTGCCGTTTCGACGTCATGTCGACCTTGGCGCCGAAGCCTGCGGCGGGAATGCGCCGGATCGCCTCGTCGACATCCCTGGCGAGCCATGCCGCGAAGCCGGAAGGCTGGTTGACCGCAAGCAGCAACGAGCCGGCAAAGCCGAGTTCCCCGTCGGTCCTGAGCAGCCCCGATCCCTCCAGCGTAGTGCGTCCGGGAAGTGTGGCCGCCATGGACTTCACGTTCCAACCTTCTGGCGCTGGCTCTGCCAAGAGCCTCACCTCACGGATCGTCGTATCGCCCGCAACCACAGCTGGAAGGTTGATGTCAATCAACCCGGGGATCGCCGGCTTCGGCAGGCTGACCAGCGCTTTCTCCACCGCCGCGATACGGCCAGCCAGTGTGAGGCCGTTGACGGTTTGGCGCGCGCCGACCGCTTCATCGAAGCGCACCTGCGCGCCATTCGCCTCGATTGAGAAGCGTGGTTCCGCGCCCAGCTCGACGAATGCGGTTCCGTCGGCCGTGTAAGGATCCTGGACCGGGCCTGTCTCGAAACGGAATTCGTCGAGGCCGAGACGCTGATGGTCGAAGGAAAATTTGCCATTGATCCGAAATGGATGTGGCGCATCCTTCGCAGGCTTCCCCGCAGCCGCGTCCGCCGGCCGGGCCGCGCCGCCGGGCAATTCTCTTTGGCCCGGAGCGCCGGCGCCCAGCCGGAATGTGCCCGCGTAGCGCACCGCGCCTTTCTCGAAACGAGCGTCACCATCGGTCTCGATCGCAGCCGAAAACGTCGCCGGTTCCGCCTTGATCCTCAACCGCATCGCGCCGGTCGGATCGACCTTGCCGGTGGAGATCGCCAGCGCGGTCGGCATACCATCGATTTTCAGCGTTCCGTCAGCACGCCAGGGTCCCGCAAAGGACCGCGCGGAAATCTGGGCGCTGACGTCCGTAACAAGATGCGTACGGCCGCTCGCGCCATGTTGGATGGCAATCTGGCCATCGGTCACCGTCAGCCGCTCCAATGAAATCTGCGACGCCTTGAAGGGCGCAGACGGCCGCATCGCCCAATCCACTGTGCCGTCGGCTGCGACGCTGATCGACACTATCGGTCTAACCAGCCTCATATCGAAGATCAAAACCTCGCCGCGCAGGAATGGCGCCAGTTCGGCATCCATAGAGAATGTCTCGGCGGTAAGCGCCGGTACGCCCGGCGATGTGCCCGCGACCACGACATTCGAAAACGTCAGCGACGGAAAGGGCAGGATCCTGGCGGACACTCCGCCTTCGACAGTGACCTTGCGGCCCAGGATGGCGCTCGCGTTGCGCTCGAAATCCGCCCTGTAGGAGGTCCAGTTGACAAAATACGGACCGACCAGCGCCAAAGTCAGCGCCAGAACGATCAGTCCTCCCACAATGACGAAAAGTCTCGCCAGCACCCTACTCTCGAGATTCGGTAACGCCCACCGTCAGATTACCCGCATCAGCGTGTCTATAAAGTGGCAATTCGCTTGCCGCCCCCTAACCCGTTCGATCGCTCAGGATCTTGCCGGGGTTCAGGATATCCAACGGATCGAGCGCCTGTTTGATCGTCCGCATGACATCGACGGCCGCGCCAAGTTCGCGATCGAGGAAGGCCACCTTGCCCTGCCCGATGCCATGCTCTCCCGTGCAGGTCCCATCCATGGCGATCGCCCTGAGATTGAGCCGCGCCACGAATTCCTCTGCGCGCGCAATTTCTGCCTTGTCGTTGATGTCCATCAATACGAGCACATGGAAATTTCCGTCCCCGACATGGCCGACGATCGGCGCGATCAATCCCATCTCAGCGATGTCGGCCTCGGTCTCGGCAATGCATTCGGCAAGGCGCGAAATAGGCACGCAAACATCGGTCGAAAGCCCCTTGGCGCCGGGCCGCAGCGTGAGCGACGCCCAATAGGCCTCATGCCGGGCCTTCCAAAGCTTGGTACGTTCTTCGGCGACCGCGGTCCACAGAAACGGCCCACCGCCGAACTCTTCCGCGATCTCGCCGAAGCTTTCGGCCTGTTCCTTCACGCCAGCGTCGCTGCCGTGAAATTCCACGAACAGACAAGGGCTCTCCGGATAGTCGAGTTTCGAATGCTGGATCATCGCCCGCATCTGAAGCGCGTTGACGAGTTCGATCCGCGCGACCGGGATGCCCATCTGGATCGTCGCAATGACCGCGTTACACGCCGATTCCACATCCGGAAACGGGCAGACCCCGCCCGAAATCGCCTGCGGAATGCCATAAAGCTTCAGCGTCAGCGAGGTGATGATGCCGAGCGTGCCTTCCGAGCCGACAAGGAGCCGCGTCAGGTCGTAGCCTGCGGACGATTTCTTCGCCCTTTTCGCCGTCGTAACGAGCCGGCCGTCAGCCATCACCGCCGTCAGCCTCAGCACATTCTCGCGCATCGTACCGTAGCGGACGGCATTGGTGCCCGACGCACGCGTCGCCGCCATGCCGCCCAGACTGGCGTTCGCGCCCGGATCGATCGGAAAGAACAGCCCGGTGTCGCGCAGATGCGTGTTCAAATCCTCCCGCGTCACGCCCGCTTCCACGGTGCAGTCGAGATCTTCGGGATTGACCGCAAGGATGCGATTCATCCGGGACGTATCGATCGAAACGCCTCCGCCCGGCGCGTTGATGTGCCCTTCGAGCGATGTGCCCGTGCCGAAAGCAATCACCGGAACACGATGGCCGCCACAGACCCGCACGATCTCCTGCACCTCTTCCGCCGATTGCGGGAATGCCACGCCGTCCGGCGGCTGGTTGGGGATGTAGGTCGTCGTGTGCCCGTGCTGTTCGCGAATTGCCTGCCCGGTCTGAAAGCGTTCGCCAAAGCGCTGCTTCAATATGCCAAGTACGGTCTGGATACCCGCTTCGTTGCGTTCGACCCGCTTCAGGTCGCTCAGAGCCATGTTTTCCTCCGCGAATGGACCAGCGCCGCCCCCTTGTGAAGCTCTATTGCTCGCGTAATCTGCCGATCCGCTGGATTTGTCCAGCGCGGCAGCCACTCAATGCGTTCCCGCAACCCGATCACAGGAATAAACGATGACCGCAGCGGCTCCTTTCGTCTCCCGCGTCATGGAGGTCGAGAAAGACTGGATCGACTATAACGGCCACATGAACATGGCCTATTACAATGTCCTGTTCGATCGCTGTTCCGACGAAGCGGCCGAGCTGATCGGCCTTGGCCCGGACTACGCCCGCGAGCGCGGTCTCACCTTCTACACCGCGGAAATCCACGTCTGTTACGTCCGGGAACTGCATCTCGGCGACAAAGTGACCGTCACATTCCACCTGCTCGACAACGACGAAAAGCGGATGCGCGCCTACCAGGAAATCCGCCATGTGGACGGCTGGCTTGCTGCCACATCCGAGTCGCTATCGCTTCATGTCGATATGGCCGGCCCCCGGGTCGCCCCGTTCCCGCCCGACATTCTGGCAAGGGTCGAGGCGATGCGCGCGGCGCACGCAGGCCTGCCGATGCCCGAGCGCGCCGGGCGTTCGATCGAGATAAGGCGCAAACCTGCCTAACCAAAGCAGATCGGCACTGTCGACATTGAAGTCAAGGATTCCGGAAAACGCGCGGCTAGTTTCCTAAAAAAGCACAAAATCAACTACTTATAGCAGAAAGATGAACTCGGAACCGGACTTTCATATTTTCAACGCTTCTCATGTTTGCCGCGATCTCCCACGCGAGCGCCGAGGAAAAGCTGGATTGCGCCAACGCCATCACACAGCTCGACATGAACGATTGCGCCCGCATGGATTTTGAAGCGGCGGACAAGGAACTGAACACCGTCTGGAAAACGGCTCAGGAAAGCGCCCGCAAGCTCGACGAGCAGGAGAGCAGCGCCCAAGTGAAAGGCGCCGAGGCCGCACTGCTGGCGGCGCAACGCGGCTGGATTGCTTATCGCGACGGCCATTGCGAGCTCGCCGGCTGGGAAGCTCATGGTGGCTCGATGGAGCCGTTGCTGGTCTGGAGCTGCAAGGCTGAGCTGACAAAAGAGCGAACCAAGCAGTTGAAGGAATTTGTCGAACTGTCTGGTTATTAGGAGTAATTTCAGGAAAATGGTTACGCCACCCCGCCAACAGTAGGCTGAACAGCGAAAAGGCAGGCTCGTTTAACCACCTTTGGCCTACCGCCATATCTCAACGATACCATCGTCCCTTCCGGTGATCGGGTCTGTCGGCGGCAGACCAACGCCTGAAATTTCGCGTGTGATCCGCGCATCATCCAGATCGCCCGGCCGCACGATGTTTCCCTCTTGACCCGGTGGATAACCACCCGCCATCCGGAAATCCGGCGAGGCGTCGAGTTTTCTGTGTCCAACCCCGGCGGGAATGACGCAAACATCGCCAACCAAAACGTCTGCCTTCAATCCCTGATCACCACCGAATGCGATCTGCGCGCTTCCCGAAACGCACGCCAGAACCTCATGGCCTCTTGTGTGAAAATGCCAATAGGGAAATACCGTGTAGACCCAGGTGCCGCCCCAACCATTGCGCCGGAAGAGCGCGCACGCCGCACTTCCTGAGCGGGCGCTTTCCGGTAGCCCGTTCTTCCGCATGACGAGCGGCAGGCGGCTGTTCGGAATGCCGCCGGCTGGCTCAAACATATGGGTTTCGCCATTTATGTCCTGCATCGTCATCCGTTGCTCCTTGGACACGCGACCCGTGCCATTCGCGTGATTTCCAGGCCAAAGCGGCTTGATCATCCAGGCATAGGCAACCGCTCGGCAACCGGAGATGACTGGATGATCGACGTGTTGGTCGTCGCGTAAGGAATGATCCGGTCGATGATCCGTTCCAGGTCCGTCACTGAAGCGGCGTGAACGCGAGCAATGAAACAGTCATCGCCGGTCACCCGGTCGCAAGTAGCAATCTCCGGAATGCTTTTGATGATCTCTGTGACGGTCGCAAGCTGGCCTGGCACTGGTCTTATCCTCAGCCACGCAGCCAGCGGCAACCCGAAAGCCGCGGGATTGATGCGGATCGCATAGCCCTGGATCGTGCCATTCTCCTGCAACCGCTTGAGGCGTTCCGAAACGCTTGGCGACGACATTTCGACGGCGCGCGCGATTTCGGCGACGCTGGCCCGCGCATCTCCGATCAGGATACCCAGTATGCGGAGGTCTATTCCATCCAGATCGCCATCTTCATATCGAAGGCGCTTCATTGATTTCACCTTCTATTCGCAGGAGAAACAGGCACTCTTGTTGCGCTACCTTTATAGAATACAGGCCATCTGCCTGCAACAATGCACATTCAAGCGAGAACGACATGCAGGCGAAATCCCTTACCTTTTCGAACGCCGCCGGTGCAGTGCCGCCGCATGTCTGGTTTTGCGTCAGCGCTGTCTTCCACTATCTTGGCCCGGCCTTCGCGGTGCTGCTCTTTCCGCATGTCGGCGTGCTCGGCGTTGCATGGCTTCGCATCGCATCGGCCGCCATCATCTTCGCACCTGTCACAAGGCCATGGCGGACGATTGTGCGCGCAAGCCCTGAAACACGCCGGCTCCTTTTCGCCTTTGGCGGCTGTCTGGCGGCGATGAACTGCTCCTTCTATCTGGCGCTGGACCGCCTGCCGATTTCACTTGTGGCCGCGATCGAGTTCGTTGGAACTATTGCGATTGCGCTGTTCGGCCTTCGAAACGGCCGCAATCTTGCGGCGTTGCTGGTTGCTGTCGCTGGCATGTTCCTGCTGATCGACATCAAATGGTCAAGCGATCCGATCGGGCTCGGCTGGGCGTTTCTCAATGGATCGCTTTTCGTGTTCTATATTGTTCTTGGCCACCGGCTCGCCCGCGCCGGCGCTTCGAACGGCGTCGCCAATCTCGGCGCGGCGATGGCCATCGCTTTGGTTTTCGTGCTGCCCTTCGGCTGGCGAGAAGCCGCTGCGGCCTTCTCGTCCCCTCTCCTTCTGTCGGCGGCGGTCGGGGTCGGCGTCTGCTCCTCGGTCATTCCCTATATCTGCGACCAGCTCGCCATGTCCCGCTTGCCGCGGGCAAGCTTCGCGCTTCTGCTTTCATTGCTCCCGGTCAGTGCGACCGTGATCGGGATCATCGTCCTCGCGCAGTTTCCTGACGCGACGGATATTCTAGGGATAGCGCTGGTCGTGCTCGGCGTGGCGATCCACAAGCCGCTGCCGGGCGAAATGTCTAAGCCAGCTTTTCCTTGAAGAACGCCACCGTCCTGCCCCAGGCAAGATCGGCCGCCTCCTTGTTGTAGCGGGCCGCCGAGGTGTCGTTGTTGAAGGCGTGCTGCACACCCTCATAAACATAGATGGTGAACGGCTTGCCGGCAGCATCGAGCGCCGCCTTGTAAGCGTCGATACCCGCATTGATGCGCTCGTCCTGTCCGGCATAATGCAGCAGCAAGGGCGCCTTGATTTTCGCGACATCCTCCGCCTTCGCCTGTCGCCCGTAATAGGCGACGCCGGCGGCGAGGTCTGGCGCATTGACGGCAAGATCGTTCACCGCGCCGCCTCCCCAGCAGAAGCCCACTGCGCCCACCTTCCCGTTCGACGCTTCGTGGCCCTTCAGAAACGCCACCGTGGCGACACCATTTCCGATGGTCTTCGCTGCGTCGAGTTGAGCGAACATTTCCCGTGCTTTCTCCTCATCCGCAGGTGTGCCGCCGAGCGGCGACAGGAAGTCCGGCGCGAGCACGACAAAGCCCTCCAGCGCCATGCGACGCGCCACATCCCGGATGTGCGGGTTGAGCCCGCGATTCTCATGGATGACGATCACAGCCGGCAGCTTTCCGCTCCGGTCGGCCGGCTGCACGAGATAGCCCATCATGTCGCCGCCATCTCCGGAATATTTGATGTCTTCGCCCTTGAGGCGGGCATCGTCTTCGGCAACCATGGCGGCCTGCGCTGAATTTGCCGCAAGCAGCGGCGCGATCGCGGCAGCGGCGGCTCCAGAGCCTGCAAGTTTGGTAAGCTTCTCCATGAAGCCGCGCCGGTCGAGCGTGAGATGGGTGTATTCGTCATAGGCGTTGATCATCGCCTGGGTGATGACTTGCGTGGTCATGTCTCGCTCCCGTTCGAAATGGTTATGGAGAAACACAATAGGGCGCAGCGCCGACCGGTCCAGTCACGCCTACGGCATCGGCCCGAAAATCGGAACCGATATTCGGAAAGCACGATGCCTGGATTCTTTCTAAAGAGATGCAGCGTCCTTTGCCCGTCCAAAAGGACGTGCGGCGCTGCACGTGAGCAGCCGGGGTTGGCATTGGCGCACAGCTATGGTTGACGGACCGTGGTCTTGCGCGGCATCGCCGCTTCCGCTAGGACGTGCGAAAAAGGTCAGTCATGCTTGATTTCATAAGCGAATCCGTGCTCAAGCGCGACCTCTTCTCCGAGACGCATAAGGGGCACATGGCGGCCGACACCGGGACGCCGATCATTCGCCGGGTCGTCACCGCCGCGCCGTGGTGGTCGCGTCCCTTGGGCTGGATCCTGGCGAAGCGCGAGATTGCAGCGCTACGCGCGGTCAAGGGCATCGTCGGCACGCCGCAACTGATCGCCACGGATGCACACGGCCTCATCCGAAGCTGGACCGAGGGCGTGCCGTTGCATCTGGCGCGGCCCGCTCGGGCGGAATGGTATCGGGACGCGGAGCGGCTATTGCGCGCTTTCCGCCGCGCCGGCATCACCCACAACGACCTTGCCAAGCCGCAGAACTGGCTGATGACGCCCGAAGGGCGCGCGGCGGTGATCGATTTCCAGCTCGCTTCCCGCCACAAGCGGCGCGGCGCGCTTTACCGTCTGATGGCCTATGAGGACTTCCGCCACCTGCTCAAGCAGAAGCGCGCCTTCGCGCCACATCTGATGACCCCCACCGCCAGCCGCATACTTGCGCGTCGCTCGCTTCCCTCGCGGCTCTGGATGGCGTCCGGCAAGAAGGTCTACAATCTGATCACGCGCGGTCTTTTCCATTGGTCTGATACGGAAGGAACAGAAGGCCGCATACGCCGCGAGGGCCCGGCGATCGTCGAGGCTTTGCAGCGCTGTGATGGCGTCCGCGAGGTCGCCCTGACCGTCTATCCCCTGCCGCGCAAGGGCGTCGGCATCTATGCCTTCGTCGAGACCGACGATCCCGCGGCATCTTCCGCACTTTCGACAAACGCCGGAACGGCCGATCTCATTCAAGCCGTCGCGGCGCTCCCCCGCGACGAGAGCGGCAAGCTACGGCTCGATATCCTGCACCTGATCGCCATGAACCAGATCACCGAACTCGACAAGCTAACCGGCAAGGACAAGGCACTCGCGGCAATCGTCGCACCGATCGCCGCCGGACGGCTCAATCTGGCCGACCGGAGAATTTCACGCCTGGAAAAGCCGGCAGGCTGAGCCAAAACCGCCGAGCGCATCGGTCTTTTCTGGCCTTTCCGGCCCGAATCACTACATTCGGTTCCTGTGATGGCAGGCTTTCCGGACGACATGCCCTTCTTCGACGAGGATGCGCCTCCCCGTGTTGCGTCCGCGCGTCCGGCAGGCGGGCCGTCCGGCATTGCGGCGCGCGCCATCGCCGCCCGCCAAGGCGCTACGCCGCGCTATCTCGAGGGCCTCAACCCGGAACAGCGACTCGCGGTCGAGACGACGGAAGGTCCCGTGCTGGTTCTGGCCGGCGCGGGCACCGGCAAGACTCGCGTGCTGACAACGCGCATCGCCCATATCCTGGCCACCGGGCTCGCCTTCCCGAGCCAGATCCTCGCCGTCACCTTCACCAACAAGGCAGCCCGCGAGATGAAAAGCCGCATTGGCGTTCTTGTCGGCGAAGCCATCGAAGGCATGCCCTGGCTCGGCACTTTCCATTCCATCGGCGTCAAGCTGCTGCGGCGTCATGCCGAACTCGCCGGGCTCAAGAGCGATTTCACCATTCTAGACACCGACGACGTGGTGCGGCTCATCAAGCAGCTCATCCAGGCCGAAGGGCTGGACGACAAGCGCTGGCCAGCGCGGCAATTCGCCCTGATGGTCGACGGCTGGAAGAACAAGGGTCTCGGCCCAGCGGAGATCCCCGAGGGCGATGCGCGCGCATTCGCCAATGGCAGGGGCCGCCAACTCTTCCAAGCCTATCAGGACCGGCTGACGACGCTTAACGCCTGTGATTTCGGTGATCTGCTCTGCCACCCTATCCGCATCTTCCGCGCCTACCCGGATGTGCTGAAGGATTACCATCGCAAGTTCAAATACATCCTGGTCGACGAATATCAGGACACCAACACCGCGCAATATATGTGGCTGCGCCTGCTGGCGCAGAGGCCGCAGACACAGCCCCCAATCTCCCCACTCGAGGGGGAGATGTCGGCGAAGCCGACAGAGGGGGGTGGAAATACGCAGCGCGAGACACCCCCCTCTGCCCTGCCGGGCATCTTCCCCTCAAGGGGAGAGATTGGCCAAACAGGAGCGCCTCGCCCGGCCTCCCGCATCAACATCTGCTGCGTCGGTGATGACGATCAGTCGATCTATGGCTGGCGTGGCGCGGAGGTCGACAACATCCTGCGCTTCGAGAAGGATTTTCCGGGCGCGACGGTCATCCGCCTCGAGCGGAACTACCGCTCCACCGCGCATATTCTGGGTGCGGCCTCCCACCTGATCGCGCACAATGAAGGACGGCTCGGCAAGACGCTGTTCACCGATGCGGTCAACCCCGAAGACCCCAAAGTCAACGTCCACGCCGCCTGGGATTCGGAGGAAGAAGCCCGCGCCTTGGGCGAGGAGATCGAGCAGTACCAGCGTAAGGGCCATGCGCTGAACGACATGGCGATCCTTGTTCGCGCCTCCTTCCAGATGCGCGAATTCGAGGACCGCTTCGTCACGCTCGGCCTCAACTACCGTGTCATCGGCGGCCCCCGCTTCTATGAGCGGCTGGAAATCCGTGACGCGATGGCCTTCTTCCGCGTCGTCGCACAGCCCGCCGATGACCTGGCCTTCGAGCGCATCGTCAATGTGCCGAAGCGCGGTTTGGGCGAGGCCACCATCCGCCAGATCCACGACACCGCGCGTGCCCGCCGCATTCCGATGCTTCAGGCCGCCGCCGAACTTGCCGAAAGCGATGAGCTGAAGCCCAAGCCGCGGTCGTCGCTGCGCGAGGTCGCCGCCAATTTCGAACGCTGGCAAAGGGCGCTCGACAGCAAGCCGCACACCGAGCTGGCCGAGGTGATCCTCGAGGAGTCCGGCTATACCGAAATGTGGAAGAACGACCGCTCGGCGGAAGCCCCCGGCCGGCTCGAAAACCTCAAGGAGCTTATCCGCTCAATGGAGGAGTTCGAATCGATGCGCTCTTTCCTCGAGCATGTGGCGCTGGTCATGGATGCCGAGCAGAACGAGAACCTCGACGCGGTCAACATCATGACGCTGCATTCGGCCAAGGGGCTGGAATTCGAGACCGTATTCCTGCCAGGCTGGGAGGAAGGGCTTTTCCCGCATCAGCGCTCGCTGGATGAAGGCGGGCGCTCGGGCCTGGAGGAGGAACGCCGCCTCGCCTATGTCGGCCTCACCCGCGCCAAGAAGAACCTGCACCTGTGGTTCGTGTCGAACCGGCGCATCCATGGTCTCTGGCAATCGACCATTCCGTCGCGTTTTCTCGATGAGCTGCCGGAGGCCCATGTCGACGTGGCCGAAAGCGGCTCCTCCTATGGCGGCTACGGGCTCGGCTATGGCAGCGGCGCGCGCGAACGCGGGGCAGGCCGGCAAAACCCCTACGGCGCCTCGCGCTTCGACAATGTCGGCCAGACCGGCTCGTTCTCCAACACTTACGCGACGCCCGGCTGGCAGCGCGCGCAGCAGAACCGCACCGAGGCGACGGATCGCAATTGGGGCACGCGCTCGGGCCACGCGGTCGAGCGCATCGGCTATGGCGAAGTCGATTCAGGCTATGGCGCAGGCCGCGGCTCGGTGAAGGGCCGAACCATAGAAGGCGAGCTCGTCGCCAAATCCGTCTCCACAGACCCCTCCCCGTTCAAACTCGGCGACCGTGTCTTCCACCAGAAATTCGGCAACGGCAACATCGCGGCAATCGACGGCAACAAACTCACCATCGATTTCGACAAGGCCGGACAAAAGAAGGTGCTGGATAGTTTTGTGAGCGGGGTGTGAGGGCTTCTTGCCTGTCGAAAGTGAGATCGAAGGCAAACACTGTAGACCCGCTCATAGCCCCTTCAATATCTGACTCAAAACCACTGCCTGGTTTCTTTCCTCGTCCTTCGCCGAGTAGACCAGCGTCAACGGACCCTTCTCCGCATAGCCGCGCAATTCATCGATTGACGGCTGCTTCCCCTTCAACTCCTCCCGATACCGCATGCGGAATTCCTCCCAGCGCTCGGGCCGATGTCCGAACCATCTGCGGAGTTCGGTCGAGGGCCCAATCTCCTTCATCCAGAGCTCGACCGCAGCGTTCTCCTTTGAAATCCCGCGCGGCCAGACCCGGTCGACCAGCACGCGAAACCCGTCGGCCTTTTCCGCCGGCTTGTAGACGCGCTTGATCCTGATCTCGTGGCGTGGCGTACTCATCGTTTCTCGAACAGGACAATGGTGCACAGAATATAGACAGTCGGCGGAGAGCCGAGTGGCAAACCTAAACGATTGACGCAGAGGGCAGCGGTTGCGCACCTATCTCCCCCCTTGCGGGGGAGAACGCAAATTCTTGGGCTACGCGAAGCCAAGTCCTTAGAATTTGCTAGAGAGGGGGTCATTCAAATTCCCCTCGCTTTCCGCCGTTTCTCACCTTCGACCGAAGAAATCTTTCGTTCGATTTCAATGACTTGGCACATTCACCAACGAATCGTTCATCCACGTCCTTTCGGCCGCTCCCATAATCCTCCGCATCGCTCTCACGGGAACCTGGTGCGCACCGGGTATCAGGGAAGGCGGCGGTGCCGGGCCGGTCGCGTGGCGGAAACGCGGCTGGAGATTGTCATCCGAGGCCCAGGCCCGGGTTCCCGGCTCCCCCACACCAGGCGAAGGCCACCGTGGGGGCCCCGACGAGCGGGCAAGAACACCGGCGGGGGTGAAGAGCGGTCGACCGCAGGTCGGCGAAAAGCCAACGATTTGGCTTTTCGAGCGATGAACGCCCGGAGCCATAGCGGAGGGCTGGGAAGGCGCCATATATTTACTTTACGAGGTGCCGACCCAGCGCACCGCTTCCCGACTTTCATTCAACGGCCAGACCGGAAACGGGGCGTGGCAACGGAGAAGCTTGTGCTCAATGGCCCTCACCCCGCGACCACCTTGGCCCGGCTTTGCCGTTTGGAGGTGGAAGGCTTCTTGGCCCGCTCGCGCGCGTCGTGCGCCTTCGCGGCCGTCTCGCATTTCTTGCGGAACTCCTCAACTTCGGATTCGGTCAGATGTTCGATGCCGATGAAATGGTTATGGGCTTTACCCGTCCGGATCAGTTCGTCCAACTTGGCCTGGATTGCAGCTCCGTCGCGGTTTTGCGTGTTCTGGATGAGGAACACCATCAGGAAAGTCACGATGGTCGTGCCGGTGTTGATGATCAATTGCCATGTATCGGAAAAGCCGAAGATCGGACCGCTGATGGCCCACACCGCGATCACAAGGCAGCAGAGGATGAAAGCGGCGGGCGTGCCGGCGGCATGGGCCACACGGTTGGCGGTTCTTGTGAACAGTCGTTCGAACAGCATGGCCGGGCAGTGAATGGCGAAAATCCCGACAACAACTTCCGGAGCACGGTTTGGGTTCCAGAACGAGAGCCAGATGCCCGCGTGCCAAGCGAGCCGCATACGGCTACACTGCCGCCGCTCCTTGCGTCGTATCACGCACCTTGCTTATGACCGCTGGCCCTGCGGCAGGCAGTGCGTCAGAAGTCACGTCGATGTCAACCGGCGAAAGACCCGCGCGATGGCGATCGTACATCGCCCTGTAGGCGGCCTCGATCGCACGCCTGGACCGAGTTGTATCGAAGAGTGGCGACTTCGCTCTGTTGGCCACGAGCTTTTCACGAATCGCCTCCAGCTTCGATCGGTCCGCCGCAAGCTCCACCGCAAGCGTTTCGTATTCGGCCAAGCCCGTCGCAACCAATTCCGGAAGCCGTATTGCATGCAAGAGGCTGGCTGCAACGCGGGCCGGGAAGCTGCGGCCTTCGCACGTCAGCACCGGGAGCCCCGACCACAGCGCGTCGCTGGCGGTTGCATGAGCATTGCAAGGCAGCGTATCGAGAAACAGGTCTGCCGCATTGTGACGCGCCAGATGCTCAGCCAGCGGAAGACGCTTGCCAAACACCAACCGCTGCGGGTCGATTCCTCGCCGCTGCGCCTCGCGCTCGAGGTTCTCCGTCGCAACCGGATTGTCCTCCAACAGCCAGAGCACGCTTCCTTCGACACGCTTCAGGATGCGCATCCATGCATCGAATACAGTCGGCGTAATCTTCCAAATGTTGTTGAAGCTGCAGAAAACGAAGCCGTCGTCCGGCAGGCCCATTTCGGCTCGCGTGAATTGTTGATCGGCGATTGCGCGTTTGTTGTCGTTCACCTGGTAGCATTCCGGAAGATAGGCGACGGCCTCGGAGTAGTGCTCCCGGCTCGCGGAAGGAATAATGATCCGGTCGGCAATGAGGTACTCGATGTTCGGAGCCGCCATGGTGCCGGGATAGCCGAGATAGTTGACCTGGACAGGTGCAGCCCTGGCTGCAAAGATTCCTGGACGGCTGTCTTGGGTATATCCCTTCAGGTCCACGGCAATGTCGACGCGCAGATCGCGCGCCATTTTCGCGATGCTGACGTCCGACATTGGCCGCACGTCGATGAACCGGTCGACGGCCGCCGCCATTCGGCGGCGTGTCTCGTTGTCCCGGTCAGGGCCGAAAGAAAAAGCAAAGACCTCGAACACCGCCCGGTCGTGCTGCCCGAACAGCCCCGCCATCAAATTGGCAGTGGCGTGATCGTGAAAATCCGCGGAGAAATAGGCCAGTCGAATTCGACGGTTGGCCGGCCACTCTTCCAGCGGTCCAAGCGAGTTGTCGGCCGCATATTTCGCCAGGGAATATGTCTCCGCGGCGCGCCGATGCAGCGCCGGGTCATCGAACATGCCGAGCACGTCGAAAGGATTTGCCGCTCGCGCCCCGGCCGCTATCTGCGCGCCGATCCGTTCGAGAGTGTCGGCATAGTCGTCCCATTCAGCGGTCTGCAGCTGCAACAGGAAAAGCGTGCCGGGGAGCCATTCGCGGTCCGGCTGAAGTTTCAGGACGTGTCGATAGCATTCCAAGGCCTTGCGATGGTCGCAAACCCGCATCGCCACGACGCCGCGATTGTGCCAGGCATCCGCCGAATTCGGCTCCAGCCCGATTGCCTTGTCCAAGCTCGCCGCCGCGTCGGCAAGCCGGTTGAGCGCGACTTCAACGAGCCCCTGGTTGAGCCATGCGGGCGCAATATCCTGGCGGATCGCGATCGAACGGCCAAGGCTCGAATGCGCCTGCTGAAATCGTTGGAGCATCCGGAGGCAATAGCCCCGCCAATACCATGCATGCGCATCGGTGGGTCGAAGCAAGACAACCTTGTCGAAGCAATCGAGGGCACGGGAAAAGAGATTCAATGCGAGCAGAACTGTGCCGCGACCATGCCACGCATCGGCATCGGCAGGTTGGGCCGCAACCGCCCGATCGTAGCTCTCAATCGCCTCGGTCTGCTGGCCGAGCTGGTGGAGGATCGTGCCGCGAATGTTCCATGCGCGCGCCTGGCCTGGGTCTATGGATACTGCCCTGTCGCAGCATTCCAAAGCTCCTTGCGTGCGCCCGGCACTGCTCAGAGCCACCGCCTGATCAACCCATTCGGAAGCGGACCGCTGAGTTTTCTTAGAGGTCACCTTTAAGGTCATTGCCATCGTCATGCCCCTTGCGGCTCAATACCCCCGGCAGGGCTATCACCACCTTGAGAAAGGGCATTTAGCATCGAGTGCCAAATCCTTGTATTTGCGTGACTTGGCCGGATGTGGCGGCTGTGCTGGCGGCAGGGCTTAACGACCGTTCGAACAGCATGGTCGGGCAGCGAATGACGAAATCCCGACAACAACTTCCGGAGCACAGTTTGGGTTCCCGTGCCAGAGCCCGCGCGCCGCGTGCCAAACGCAACGCATGCGGCTAAACTGCAGCCTTGGAGCCCTATCACGGAGCATGCCCATGACCGCTGACCCCGCACCCGCCGCTATCGCACCCGGCCATGTCGCCGTGATCACGGGCGCCGCAAGCGGCATCGGCCTTGCCGTCGCGAAGCAGCTTGCTGCCAGGCACATGAAGGTGGTGATTGCCGACCGCGACAAGGCGCAGCTTGACCGTGCCGTTGGTGAAGTGGCCGCGATCGCCCTTGGCGGTTCTGGCGAAGACGGCGACGTTCTGGAGGTCGTTTGCGATGTCTCGAAGCAGGATGACCTCTTCCGTCTCGCGGACGCGACCTACAAGCGCTTCGGCGAGGTCTCGTTCCTGATGAACAATGCCGGGGTCGGCAACAACCCGGGAAAACCGTGGGAAAATCCCGACGCCTGGAAGCAGCTGCTCGAGGTGAATTTCTGGGGCGCGGTCCATGGCGTTGCAGCTTTTGCGCCACGAATGCTTTCGCAAGGCACGACCGGCATCATCGTCAACACCGGCTCCAAGCAAGGCATCACCACGCCGCCGGGAAATCTCGCCTACAATGCCTCGAAGTCAGCGCTGAAGGTCTACACGGAAGGGCTGGCGCACGAGCTGCGCAATACCGCCGGCGCCAGGATTACAGCGCATCTCCTGATTCCGGGTTTCACCTTCACCGGCCTCACCACCGGCGCGACGGAAAAGCCCGTCGGGGCCTGGACTGCCGATCAAGTGGCCGAATTCATGCTGGAGTGCCTTGCGCGCGGCGACTTCTATATTCTCTGCCCGGACAATGAGACCACGCGGGCAACCGACGAGCGCCGAATGGCATGGGCAATAGGCGACATCATCGAGAACCGGCCCGCCCTCTCGCGTTGGCATCAGGAATACACGGAGGCCTTTGCCGCGTTTCTCAAGGAGTAAGCCCTGAACCGCAGAACCCGGCGCGGGCGGCTTCAGTCTTCCCAGCGATCCAGAAATGTCTCGATCGGCAGCGTCTGCATCTCCGGAATTGCTTCGAACAGGCGCTCGACCGGCCAATCCCACCAGGCCAGCCGTTGCAGGCGTTCGACGATTTCCGGCGGAAACCGCAGCCGCAAAACGGCCGCCGGCACACCGGCAACGATCTCATACGGCGCAACATCACAGGTAACGACCGCATTCGCGCCGATCACCGCCCCATTGCCGATTTTAAGCCCAGGCAGGATGACGGCGCCATGGCCGACCCATACATCACTCCCGATGATGACCTGCTTTGCGCGCCGCCGCTCGCGGAAGTCACTGTCGACGCCGAGATAGCGGAAATACTCGTTCGGCCGATACGTGATCTTGTGCGTCGTCACTCTTTCGAGCGGATGCTCCAGCGCGTTGATACGCGTATTTGCGGCGATCGAGCAGAACTTGCCGATCGTCGTGTAGATGGCCTCGGCGTGCCTCTCGAAATAGGAGAAATCGCCGACAATGACGTCGCGGAGGATCACCCTCTCGCCGATTGCCGCGTAGGATCCAAGCCGGCAGGATTTCAGTTCCGCGGTCGGATGGATCCGTGGTGCGGGATCGGTGAAGCGGAGATCGGCCTGCTCGTCCATCGGCGCGCTTTACCTCGCATGGCCGCGAGCGGCAAGACAGCCTCCCTACTGCGGCTTGCCCTTTTCCCAAACGACGTCTTGTCCGAACAGCGGGATTGTCGTTATCGACATCTTGGCCGAGCCGTCCTGCACCTGCCGGGAATGCGAAAGGTAGATCAGCGTATCATTGGCCTTGTCGTAGACGCGGTTCACGACCTGTTTCTTCCAGATCAGGCTGATGCCTTGCTTGAAGACTTCCTCGCCTTCCTCGCCGAGTGCGATCTCGCCGATTCTTGATCGGCCCGGTCTGGCGACAGGAAATCGAGGTATCCGACGGATCCTCGAACCAATTGCCCTTCTGGAGCCGATCCACCATGCCGCGTTCGAAATAGGACACATGGCAGGTGACCCCCTGGACGGCCGGATCCCTGATGGCTTCGACAATGATGTCGTTGCCGAACCAGTCTACGCCGATTTCGCCGACCTGCTGTGCCGCAGCGGGAGCGACGCAGAACAAGATGGCGGCGGCAATTCCAGCGAACTTACACATGATTTCCTCCTGGCGCGGCAGAGACGCGCCAGACAAATGGGACCGTCGTCCGCCCTTTGCAAGAACGCGAGGATGGGCCACCGCGCTCAACGGAAGGCGCGGCAACGAGACGTCTTCCGGATGGCGGCTGCGCGCGCTATCTTTTATGCATGAAACCATCCATGAGAGAGATGCTGCCGTCGATCGCGCGGATTGGCCTCGCGGCAGTCGCACTGGCCGCAGCCACGGGGCTTGCCCTTGCAGCCTGGGTGGAGAATGGCCCCGCCATTCTCTTGTCCATGGCTGAAACAGGCCTTTCCTGGTGCTTCTGACCTTCTTGCCAACCCCCCATTCAGCCGGATCAAATTTCCCATGATGCGTTCCATCCTCGTCGGCATACTTGTTCTCATGGCGGCCGGGGTCGGCTTCATAACCTTCCAGTGGTATCGCACCATGAACGGCGGCGAGCCGTATGGAGCGCCTTTCACGCTAGTCGACCAGAAAGGCGGCGAGATCACCGAGGCGGCGCTCCGCAGCCAGCCATCGGCGGTGTTCTTCGGCTTCACGCATTGCCCGGAGGTCTGCCCGACCACGCTTTTCGAACTCGACGGCTGGCTCAAGAAACTGGGGGACGACGGCAAGAACATCCGCGCCTATTTCGTATCGGTCGATCCCGAGCGCGACACGCCGGAGGTGCTGAACGCCTATGTCTCCAACGTTTCGGACCGGATCACCGGCATTACCGGCAGCCCCGAGAAGATCGCCGCCATGGCGAAATCCTTCGGTATCTATGCGAAAAAAGTGCCGCTGGAAGGCGGCGACTACACGATGGACCACACGGCCTCGATCCTACTGCTGTCCAAAGGCGGCGACTTCGCCGGCACCATCGCCTATGGCGAAAACCCGGACACGGCATTAGCGAAGCTCAAGCGACTGGCGACTGAAGGCTGAAGGCGCGTCCCTGGCAGACGGCTCGGCGCCGCCCAGCGTCCTCGTGGTCGGCGCGGGACGCGTCTGATCCTTTTGCGCAATCCCGTTGCGCTTTGGCTGAGAAATGTGTTCATGCCGCTTGCCGCAGCAATGCCATGGCTGCGCCGTCGGGGCATAGGCCAGCGCACTCGGCCTCGACACGCCACCGCCGCCATGGCTCGGCAAAGATGGGCACAGGGAGCTATGATGGAAGATGAACAGCAGACGCAGACCCGTCTCCATCTCACCGGCACGCGCGCCCTGACAAACGCCATTTATGCCGCGCTTGAAGCCACCTTCGAGGATGACGGCTTTCCGCTCGCTTTGCGCGAGGTGGACGAGGCGAAAGATATCCACGAAATATCACTGTATGCCGATGGGGACATCGACGCGGTGGAAGGCCGTCTCCGGCAAGCGATTGGGCCGCTTGCCCAGAAAATCGCCATCGACCGCGAAGTCCTGCCCGACACCGACTGGGTCGCGCTCTCACTCGAAGGGCTGAAGCCTGTTCGCGCCGGGCGTTTTTTCGTACATGGCGCGCATGACCGCGACAAGCGCCGCATCGGCGATCTTTCGATCGAGATCGAGGCGGCCCTCGCCTTCGGCACCGGACATCACGGCACGACGTCCGGCTGCCTCGACATGATCTGGCAAGTGGCGAGGCGCGAGCATCTCCGCAATGCGCTCGACCTCGGCACCGGCAGCGCGGTGCTGGCTATCGCATTGGCGCGGCTGGCGAGGATTCCGGTGCTTGCGACGGATATCGACCCAGTGGCAACGGCCGTGGCGGCAGCCAATGTGCGGCTCAATCACGTCGGCGCTTATGTGGAAGCGAAAACCGCACAGGGCTTCCATCATCCGGTGTTCGCGAAGCGGTCGCCGTTCGACCTGATCGTTGCCAATGTCCTGGCGCGACCGCTGATGCGTTTGGCGCCCGAAATGGCCCGGCATGTCTCGCTCGGCGGATCATTGATCCTGTCCGGCATTTTGGAGCGCCAGCGCGATGCTGTGATCGCCGCTTATGTCGGACAGAAGTTCCGCCACGTCCGCACCCTTGAACGGGAGGGCTGGGTCACCCTTCACCTCAAGCGCTGAGACGAAGCACTGTCAGCCGCACTGCCCATCGCAAACTGCGGAACCGACGAACTCAACACCATTCAGATGAGGTAAGCGCTCGCCCGCTTCTTGAGCTCTTCGCGACTGTAGCCAAGCGATTTCAGGGTAGCGTCATCCAACCCGAGGAGGGCTGCGTTTGCATAGCGAGCACCCTGTGCTTCGCGCGCTGCCACAAAAGCTTCGAATGCGCCTGCGAAGTATCCACGTGCCTTGGTCGTCATTGCCATTCTCCAAACAGAATGTCATTTCCTCCCGAAGCCAAGGTAAGTCTTGCAAAAGCCCTTTGTCAGTGCGGCTCATGCATGACACCCATCTGTTCTTGCTGGCACAACGGCGCAACGTTGCAACCGGCGCGTACGGCGTTTAGCGTCGCGCGACTCCCGAAGAGTTTCAAAAGGACGATTTCCGATGTTCCAGACCTTTGATACCGAAAGCGATCCGACCAGTAGTGTCGCGCGCATCGCGGAGCTTCGGAAATGGCTGGGCGACAACGGGCTCGACGGGTTTCTGGTGCCGCGCGCCGACGAACATCAGGGCGAGTATGTAGCGGCGCGTTCCGAACGGCTGCGCTGGCTGACCGGCTTCTCGGGATCCGCGGGCATCGCGCTAATCATGCGGGACCGCGCGCATATTTTCGTCGACGGACGCTATCAGCTGCAGGTTCGAAGCGAGGTCGATCCGTCGATCTTCACTGTCGAGAATCTTATCGAAACGCCGCTGCCCGACTGGATCAGGAATAATATCGGCAAGGGGGCCCGTATCGCCTTAGACCCATGGCTGCACACGATCGGCGACGTGAAGGCCTTGAAATCCTCAGCGGAAAAGGTGGGGGCAGCCCTGGTTCCGCTCGAGAGGAACCCCATCGACATTTTGTGGACGGACCAACCGAAACAGCCCTTGGCTTCAGTCGAGATCCATCCACTCGCCTTCGCTGGTGGGCTTGCCCGCGAAAAGCTTGCTAGGCTTGCCGCCGCCCTTGCAAAGGAAGGCGCCACCCACGCGGTCGTCACCGATCCTTCATCGATCGCGTGGGCATTGAACATTCGCGGCAACGATGTTCCGCACACCCCGCTCGCGCTTGGCTTTGCGATCCTCTCCGCTGAGGGGGGCTGCATGCTGTTCATGGACAAGCGGAAGCTTCCCATGCAAACGGAAGCCTATCTCACTCAACTGACAGATCTCTACGCTCCGGACAGGCTTGAAGACGAGGTGGCAAGGCTGGCCAAATCCGGTGCACGGATCGCCCTCGATTCAGCGCTTGCGGCCGACCGCCTACGCGCACTGGTGGAGGATAATGGCGGCACAGTCGTTTCCGATGCCGGATCCCGCGCGCCTGCCGCGCGCGACAAAGAACCAGGCCGAGATTGAGGGCACACGCGCGGCGCACCGGCGCGACGCCGCGGCGGTCATCAAACTGCTCTGCTGGCTCGACCGACAGCCGCCGGGTTCGCTCGACGAAATCGCGGTGGTGACTAAGCTAGAGGAGAGCCGCCGCACGGTGGGAGAAGAGACGCAGATGCCGCTGCGCGATATCTCCTTCGACACGATTTCCGGTTCCGGCCCCAACGGCGCCATCATCCATTATCGTGTTTCGCGCAAGACCAACCGCAAGATTTCGGACGGCGAGCTGTTTCTGCTCGATTCCGGTGCGCAGTACCAGGACGGCACCACCGACATCACCCGTACTATGGCGATCGGTACCCCCACCGAAGAAATGCGCGAGCGCTTCACGATGGTGCTCAAGGGCATGATCGCCATCTCGACGCTTCGCTTCCCGGCGGGCACCCGTGGCGCCGACATCGATGCTTTTGCGCGGCACGCCCACTGGCAGGCTGGCTTCGACTATGCCCACGGCACCGGCCATGGCGTCGGCTCCTATCTTTCTGTCCATGAGGGGCCGCAGCGTATCGCCAAGACCGGGACGGAAAAGCTGCTTGCGGGCATGATCCTCTCCAACGAGCCCGGCTATTACAAGGAAGGCCACTACGGCATTCGCATCGAGAACCTGATCCTCGTCACACCAGCGGAACAGATCCCTGGCGGCGAGATCGCGATGCACGCCTTTGAAACGCTGACATTGGTGCCGATCGACCGCCGGTTGATCAGGACCGACTTGCTCAGGGCGGATGAACTCGAATGGTTGAACGCCTACCATGCGCGGGTTGTGGGCTGAGCGAAATCGGTCCGACGGGTCGACGCTCGGCGAGACGCTGAGCCGTCGCGTCTCTTCTCCGCGGAGAAGGTGCCGAGCGCAGTGGCTGGAAGAGGGCAACGTGCACCGCTGAAGGCAGCTGAGCGACTGCGTGCACGCTCCAGAAGAACGCGCGGTGATGTGATCAGCCGATCACGTTGCGAAGGACGACCAGCACAGCCGCGCCTGATAGAAACATTGACATCATGCCACCGCGCAGCGCCACCAGTCCGGCGACGACGAGCGCGGCAAGTTCGGCCGGTCCGGCAGAGAGGATTGCCGGTGCGACCAGCGTCGTCAGCACTGCCGCGGGCACTGCGTCGAGGCCCGCTTCGACGCGCGGGGGGATACGGCTGAAACGCGACAGGACAAGATGTCCACCGATGCGCGTAAGATAGGTGAGCACCGCACCCGCCAGAATGATCCAGTCCGTCGTGCTCATGACCGCGATCCTGCTTTGCTCTTTGGCAGGGGTAACAATCGCGGCCAACGGCGATGCCCGCCACTGCACCGACCGACACATGCCAGGGCGAGCCGATCGTCTTATAGGCGATCATCGATGCGACTGCGCTTACGATCACGACGGGCAGCCACAGCGGCCTTTTGCGAAAACCCATCACCAGGCCAAGGAAGTAGATTGGCAGCAGGAAATCGAGCCCGAGCGCATGCGGATCGGAAATCAGCCCGCCGAAATGCGCGCCGAGGCCGGCTTCGGCAACCCAGGCGACCCAGATCGGCGCGCCGAAGCCGACATACCAGGCAAACGTCACCCCGCCGTCGCGTTCGCTTTTGCGTTCGGTTTCCGCGAATTGAGGATCGATGAGCAGAAAGAAGGCAATCGCCTTGCGTATGAAAGGACCAGTGACGAATGCGCCGTCCGATGACGGCGGAGTAAAGCACGTGGCGGAAATTGACCGCAAAGATCGAGAAGACCACCAGCCACGGCGCGATCTTCTGACCGAACAGCTCGATGCCGACCATCTGGCTGGCTCCACCATAGACCGTGCCGCTCATCAGCATGGCCTCGAAGACGGTGAACCCGTTGGCCACCGCGAGAGCCCCGAACAGAAGGCCGAATGGAAGCGCCGCGACGATAACCGGAAAACCGGCGCGCGCGCCGCTCCAGAACTCGTTCAGGCCTGCCTTGCCGGCAGCTTCGATGTCGGCGCCTGAAGGCATCAGGACTGCCCTACCCTTTCAAACCAGGCGTCCTCATCAATCACCTCGATGCCGAGTTCGCTGGCCTGCTTCAGCTTGGAGCCCGCACCCGGCCCCGCCACCACCAGATCCGTTTTCTTCGACACCGAGCCCGAGACCTTTGCCCCTAGCCTTTCGGCCATAGCTTTCGCCTCGTCCCGCGACATCTTTTCGAGCGCTCCCGTAAAAACGACCGTCTTGCCTGCGACGGGCGACGACACGGCAGCCGCCGGTTTTTCGTCAAGCGGTGTCACCTCCTGCAGCAACGCGTCGACCACTTGGCGGTTGTGCTCTTCGGCAAAAAATTCAACAATCGCCTCTGCGACCACAGCGCCAATGCCGCCGACGGACACCAACTCCTGCCAGGCGGCATTTCCCTTTTCGCCGCCTTCGCCCGGAAGCTTCGCCGCCTCAGCGGCGTGCCGTAAAGCATCGAAGCTTAGATAGGCGCGAGCGAGACGCTTTGCGTTGGTTTCCCCGATATGGCGGATCACCGAGCGCATGAAGAAACCGCGACAGCGGCACCTCGCGGCGGGCATCGATGGCGTCGAGCAGCTTCTTCACCGAAACAGCGCCGAAACCGTCGATATTCTCCAGTTTTGTAAGCGAAGCCTGCTGCCGCTGCTTCAGTGTGAAGATGTCGGCAGGCGTGCGTATTTTCAGCGCTGGGTCTTCGGCGTGGAAGAAGAACTCGATCTGTTTTTCGCCGAGACCTTCGATGTCGAACGCATGGCGCGAAACAAAGTGCCGGATACGTTCCACGGCTTGCGCCGGGCAGATCAGACCACCTGTGCATCGGCGCACCGCCTCGCCGTCCTCGCGCACCGCATGGCTATCGCAGGCCGGGCAACGATCCGGGAAGACATAAGGCTTGGCGTCCGACGGCCGCTTTTCGGGCACGATATCGAGTATTTGCGGAATGACGTCGCCTGCCCGTCTGCACGATCACCGTATCACCGACACGGATGTCACGGCCATCCCGGATCGGCTGGCCGGCTGTTGCCGATGCCCTTGATGTAGTCCTCATTGTGAAGCGTGGCGTTGGTGACCACGACGCCGCCGACGGTCACGGGCTCGAAGCGGGCGACCGGCGTCATCGCTCCGGTGCGGCCGACTTGAATGTCGATGCCGTTGAGCACGGTCATCGCCTTCTCGGCCGCGAATTTGTGCGCGGTCGCCCAGCGCGGGCTGCGAGAACGGAAGCCGAGCCGTTCCTGGAGGTCGAGCCGGTCCACCTTGTAGACGACCCCGTCGATGTCGTAGGGCAGCTCCGCCCGCTCTGCCTCGATCGCATGGTATTGCGCCAGGATCGCGTCGACAGAATTGCAACGCACCATGCGGTCGTTGATCTTGAAGCCCCAGTCGCCGAAACGGCGGACGACGTCATATTGGGTCTGGCCCAGCGGCTCGCTGGTTTCTCCCCACGCATAAGCGAAGAATTTCAGCGGCCGCGACCGGGTCACTTCAGGATCGAGCTGGCGAAGGCTTCCGGCTGCGGAATTGCGCGGATTGGCGAAGACCCGGCCGGTCTCCGCCATGCGCTGGTTCAGCGCCATGAAGTCGTCGCGTCGCATGTAGACTTCGCCGCGGATTTCCACGACATCCGGCGCATCCTTCGGCAGGCGCTCGGGGATTTCATTGATCGTTCGGATGTTGGCCGTGACGTTCTCGCCGGTGGTGCCGTCGCCGCGCGTAGCCGCCGTGACCAGCCGCCTGCCTTCGTAGCGGAGCGACATGGACAGCCCATCGATCTTCGGTTCGGCTGTAAATACAAGTTCCTGATCCGCCGGATAGGCAAGGAAGCGTCGCACGCTGGCGACGAAATCCCGCACGTCGTCGTCGGAAAACGTGTTGTCCAGCGATAGCATCGGCCGGGCATGGACGACCGGGCCGAATGTCCCCGATGGCGCAGCCCCCACTTTCAGCGAAGGCGAATCCTCGCGCACAAGTTCCGGAAAGCGCGCTTCGATCTCGGCATTGCGGATACGCAGCGCATCGTAGTCCGCGTCCGAAATCGTCGGCGCGTCCTCCGCGTGATAGCGGCGGTCGTGCTCAGCTATCTCGGCGGCGAGCCATGCAAGTTCTTCGGCGGCCTGCTCTGCAGTAAGTTGCTCGACAGAAAGTTGGGTGTCAGACATGCGCGAATCCGGCGGGTTTTCGGACGCGCTACACTACCTGAGAGTTCATTCGGCTCAAGACGCAGCGGCCGTGTTTTCGCTGAGTAGCCTCTCGGCGGCAGCGCGTGCTTCTTCCGTGATCGTCGCGCCGGCGAGCATCCGGGCGATCTCTTCCTGACGGGCCTTGCGATTCATCTCGGCTATTCCTGTGGAGACACGGTCGGGGCCCCCTGACTTCGAGATCAGATAGTGGGTATGCGCACGCGCCGCGACTTGCGGCGCGTGCGTCACGGACAGCACTTGCACTCGTTCGGAAAGCCTTGAGAGGCGCTGCCCGATCGCATCCGCGACGGCGCCGCCAACTCCCGTGTCGATCTCATCGAAGACCAGCGTCGGTGCAGACCCGCGATCGGCAAGCGCCACCTTCAGCGCAAGGAGAAACCTGGACAACTCGCCGCCGGAGGCGACTTTCATCATCGGGCCTGGCCGGGTTCCGGGGTTTGTCCTGACCCAGAACGCGATCTGGTCGATGCCCTCTTCCATACGATTTTGCGGCTCGCTCTCCATTTCGACGATGAACTCGGCACGCTCGAGCTTCAGCGCAGGCAGTTCGGCCGAAACGGCGCGCTCGAGATGAACCGCCGCCGTCTTTCGCGCCTCCGAAAGTCTCGCCGCCGCACTATCATAAAGATCACGAGCGCCAGCAGCCTGTTTTTCCAGCAGATGAAGCCTCTCCTCGCCCGCATCGAGGTCCGCAAGATCCTCGGCCATCCGATCTCGCAGTTCCGCCAGGCTGTCCACCGCGACCGAATGTTTCCGGCCGGCCGCGCGCAAGGCAAACAGCCGCTCTTCTGTTTTTTCCAGCCTTTGCGGGTCGTATTCCGAGGCCCGAAGGGCGGCATCGACGCCGGTCTGTGCGGCGTCGAGCGCCACGAGCGCTTCGTCCAGCGACTTCACGACTTCGTCCAGCAGCCCTGGCGCTTCGGCCGACTTACGCTGCAGGCGCCGCAGGAGGCTGGCGAGTTGCGGCGACGCCGCATTCGGACCGGACAGCACTTCCTGAGCGTCGTGAATGTCGGCGGCAATCTTTTCGGAGCGCATCATGGCCGCACGCTGTTCGGAAAGCTCCGTTTCCTCGCCGGGCTGCGGGTCGAGCCGGGAAAGCTCGGCGACGGAGGCTCTAGATAGTCGGCTTCGCGGGCGGCTGCCTCGACTTTTGCCCGGTGGCGGACAAGATCCTGCTCGGCATTCCGCCACTGCCGCCATGCCTCGGATATCGAGGCTGTCTCGCCGACAAGTCCGCCAAAGGCATCGAGCAGATCACGGTGGGCGGCTGCGTCAACCAGTGCACGCTCGTCGTGTTGGCCGTGAATTTCGACAAGCGCGCGTCCCACATCGCGCATCAGCGAGACGCTGGACGGCTGGTCGTTAACGAAGACGCGCGTACGGCCGTCAGCCGATTGCACGCGGCGCAAGATGATGTCGCCGTCATCGTCGATGGCGTTTTCCGCAAGCAGAGCGCGGGCGGCATGGTTCATCGGCACGTCGAAGACGGCGGTCACCTGCCCCTGGGCTGCCCCATGCCGGACAAGCGACGCATCGCCGCGCGCGCCCAGCGCAAGCGACAACGCATCAAGAAGAATGGACTTGCCTGCGCCTGTTTCGCCAGTCAGCACGGAAAGCCCCGACGAGAAATCGATATCCAGCCGTTCGATCAGGACAATATCGCGGATCGACAGTTGGGACAGCATGAACCGAGGCGGCCGTCAGCTTCCCATGATGAGGGTGCCAGCTTTGGACAGCCACGACCCCTTGTTCTCGCGAGGCGCAAGTCCACCGGATTGGAGCAACGTGTAGGATTCCTTGTACCATTCGCTGTCTGGATAATTGTGGCCGAGCACTGCAGCAGCAGTCTGCGCTTCGGATGTGAGCCCCATCGCGTAGTAGCTTTCGGTCAAGCGCGCCAAGGCTTCCTCGACATGGCGGGTATTCGAGTAGTTCTCGACGACAAAGCGGAAGCGCTTGATGGCCGCAATATATTCGCGGCGTTCGAGATAGTAGCGGCCGACCTGCATTTCCTTGCCGGCAAGCTGGTCGCGCGCGAAGCGGATTTTTGTCTTCGCGTCTTCCACATATTCCGAATCCGGCCAGCGCTGCACGACCTCTTCCATCGCCTCGATGGCGCGGCGGGACTCTTTCTGGTCTTGCGTCACGTCGCGAATCTGGCGGAAGTAGCTCAAGCCCACGATGTATTGAGCGTACGCTGCCTCCGGATCGGTCGGATAAAGCTGAACGTAGCGTTTGCCGGCGGAAATGGCTTCTTCATACTTGCCTTGGCGGTAGTCCGCGAACGCGCCCATAACAAGGGCCTTGCGGCCGTATTCCGAGTAAGGATGCTGGCGGTCGATGGCATCGAACTTCTTGCTGGCTTCCTTGAGCCGGCCAGCGTTCATGTTGGCAAGGCCCTGATTATAAAGCACGTCCGCCGGATCGGTCTGCTCGACATAGGTCGCCAGATCGATGTCTTGATCCGACGCACAGGCGGAGATGACGAGAGGCGTTGCCAGAACAGGAAGCACCAGAAATGCCATCCGGGCCTGTCGCACGGATTGCGTTGCTCGTTCAAAGACCATGATCAGTTCCCGCCCCTCCGGCGTGGCCAAAATTGGAAGCTCGGCGCAGCCATAAATCACAACTGCCCCTTATCGGCAACGCTATCCCCCTGCAATGGCGCATTTTTGTGGCAGAGCATAGCAGCCGGACCTGTCTGTCCACACTGTTTCGTGCCGCCAGCAGCCGTGAGCAGAACGAGGACTGCTGCCGGGATCAAGTCATCCAGGGTGCATAGCTCGGCGCATTCACCGCGATCATCTCGGCCGTCCGGCCACGCTCGCGCTTGCCGGCCTCGACGATCTCAAAGGCCGAATGGTCGGCTAGCAGAGTGCGCAACGCCGTTGCGTTCAACTTGTGGCCGCCACGATGCGATCGGAAGCAGCCAATGAAACGTGTGCCGGCCAACGCCAGATCACCCATCGCGTCCAGCACTTTATGGCGAACGAATTCGTCCGGATAGCGCAGACCTTCCATGTTGATGACGCGATGGTCTTCGCCGATCACCACAGAATTCTCAAGCGAGGAACCGAGCGCATAACCTGCCGCCCAGAGACGCTCGACATCCTTCATGAAGCCAAAGGTGCGCGCGCGGGCGATCTCGCTGCGGAACATCTCTCCGCTTAGATCTCCAGCATAGGATTGGCGACCAATGGCGGGGCTCGTAAAATCGATTTCGACTTCGAAGCGGGTTCCGCCATAGGGGCGGAACTCTGCCCAGGAGGCGCCGTTTTCTACCCGAACCGGTTTCAGGATACGGATATACCGACGTTTGACCGGAAGCACCTCGATGCCGGCCTGGTCGAAGGCTTCGACAAACATCGCAGCGCTGCCGTCCAGGATGGGCACCTCGTTGCCATCGATGTCGATCGACAGATTGTCGATGCCGAGCGCGAAGAGGGTCGCCATAAGATGTTCGACCGTGGCGACATGATGTCTCGACGGATCGCCGAGAACCGTGCTCAAGTCGGTGGCGCCGACTTCGGAAACCAGCGCCCTCAGCTCATTGTCGGCAGTATCTGCGTCAAGGCAATGAAACAGGATGCCCGTGTCCGGATCGGCAGGGCTGAACTGGATCGTGACCGGCTTTCCACTATGGACGCCAATGCCCGACAGGGTCACACGTGATTTGATTGTTGTCTGATGGTCCTGCAACTCGATCCCCTACAAGCCGGCCACTGTCCGCTTCGCGAATTCACAGGCCGCAGCTCTCGTTTTACCCCTGCGCCTCCAGAATCTTCCCCAAGATCGGCACATTTTTTCCCGTCGCGAAAAATAGGGTGCCGTCGGTGAGTCGCCAAATCACGGTTTCTTTCCCCATGTAACTGTGAAAATACGTGAGCCCGGACTTATAAGCGTCTGATTTTACCTGTTTTCAAATGAGGATGAAGCGGAAGCCAGGGCTTCCGCTCATGTTACGATCCGTTACAGCGCTGCGTCCTTGGGACGCACATGCTGCGATGCGGTAGCCGCTCAGTTGGCCTGCCGGCGAAGAAATGCAGGAATTTCGAGCTGATCGTCTTCCTGCGCGGCCCTCGGCTGCGGCGTCAGTCTGCCATGCTCGTCAAGCTGGCCGCGGCGCGGCGCGTAAACTTGGGCGTCCTGGCTGGCGAGACGACGCGTATCAGGCGCCGGCTGGCGCAGCTTGGGCTCGCGTGGTTGTGCCGGCTGCAGCCTGGCAGGGTCCTCCTCGCGCCGCGATGACAAGCCGTTGGTGAGGCGCTTGAGCAGGCCCATCGGTCCTCGATCTTCATGATGTTCGGGCGCGCGCGCCGCTTGCACTTCCGCCTGCACGACCGGCGGAAAATCCTCGACGCGGGGCATCCTCGGCTGCTGCTGGACAACTGGCTGCGGCTCGCGCTGCTGAACCGCCGGGGCCGGCTGGGGCGCCGGCTGAACCGGCTGCACATGCTGGACTGGCTGCGTGCCGGGCGCCGGCTGGAACAACTTGCTTTGCGGGCGGAACTCTTCCGCCGGCTGCTGCTGTACCATCGGACGGGCATGAGCCGCCACTTCCCCAGTGCTCATTTCTGGGGCACGGATTGCGTCGGAAACCGGGTCCGCGGTGCGCACCTCGCGCGCCGCCTCAGGGGCGGGGCGAACTTCGGCTGCAGGTCGGGCCACCGGCTGCTTCATCGGCTGGCGGATGGCAATCGGCGGCGCCGAGATATCGGAGGCGGCCTTGTCGATACCGGTTGCCACCACCGATACGCGGATCACACCTTCCAGATCTTCGTCGAACGTCGCACCGAGAATGATATTCGCTTCCTGATCGACCTCCTCGCGGATACGGGTCGCAGCCTCATCGACTTCAAACAGGGTGAGGTCACGTCCGCCGGTGATCGAGATCAGCAGGCCCTTCGCGCCCTTCATCGAGGTTTCGTCGAGCAGAGGATTGGCGATGGCTGCCTCGGCGGCGGCCATGGCGCGGCCCTCGCCCGACGCTTCGCCCGTCCCCATCATCGCCTTGCCCATCTCGCGCATGACCGAGCGGACGTCGGCGAAATCGAGGTTGATCAGGCCTTCCTTGACCATAAGGTCCGTGATGCAGGCGACACCCGAATACAAAACCTGGTCGGCCATGGCAAAGGCGTCGGCAAAAGTCGTCTTGTCATTGGCGATGCGGAAGAGGTTCTGGTTCGGGATCACGATCAGCGTATCGACGCATTTCTGCAATTCCTCGATGCCGAAATCCGCCGTTTTCATACGGCGCTGGCCTTCGAAATGGAACGGCTTGGTCACCACGCCGACCGTAAGTATGCCCTTTTCGCGTGCAGCGCGTGCGACCACAGGCGCGGCCCCCGTTCCGGTGCCTCCACCCATGCCGGCCGTGACGAAGCACATATGGGTATTCGAAAGATAATCGATGATCTCGTCGATGCATTCTTCCGCTGCCGCCCGGCCGACTTCCGGCTGGGAACCTGCTCCGAGACCTTCCGTGACGTGAGCGCCAAGCTGGATCAGCCTCTCCGCCTTCGACATCGTTAGCGCTTGGGCATCCGTATTGGCCACGACGAACTCAACCCCCCGCAGGCCCGCCGTGATCATGTTGTTGACGGCATTGCCGCCGCCGCCGCCAACACCGAACACGGTGATGCGTGGCTTCAGCTCGGTAATGTCCGGCTTTTGCAGATTTATGGTCATTGTCCTCGTCCTTTTCGCCTTTTCCGCCGCTCGCCGCTGCGGCTGCCTATGGGGCTGTCCCCGTCAAACTCGTGATACTAAAAACTATCCCTCAGCCACTGGCCCATCCGGTTGAATGTGCCGCCGGTGCCGGTCATCCTGAAATGCGAACTCCCGCGCGCCTGGATGTTTTCGAGCTCGGCGACCTGCGGATAGATCAGCATGCCCACCGGAGTTGCAAAGGCCGGCCCCTTTGCCGCTTCCGGCAGGCTCGCCACACCGAGCGGGCGCCCAATCCGAACGTTGCGACCGAGAATGCGCCGGGCAGCTTCCGGGAGGCCGGCCAATTGGCTTGCCCCGCCGGTCAGCACGACTCGCTTGCCAACCGAACCGCCGTAACCGGAGTGGTTAAGTCTGTCGCGCAGGATTTCCAAGGTCTCTTCGATGCGCGCGCGAATGATGCGCGTCATAACCGAGCGCGGCACCTGCAAGGGCATCTCGCTATCGTCATTGCCGATCGGCTGGATCGATACGACGTCACGGTCGTCGGCGCTCCCCGGCAGCGCCGAGCCGTGCATCACCTTCAAGCGTTCCGCATCCTCCAGGCGCGCAGATAGCCCGCGAGCCATGTCCATCGTCACGTGGCTGCCGCCGATCGGGATCGAGTTCGGCATGGACGAACTTGCCGTCGGCAAAGACGGAAATCGTGGTCGTGCCACCGCCCATGTCGATGCAGGCAGCGCCCATTTCCAATTCATCGTCGACCAGGGCAGCCAGGCCGCTGGCATAGGGGGTCGCCACCATGCGCTCGACCGAAAGGTGCGAGCGATTGATGCAGAGCTCGAGATTGCGAAGCGGGGCAGCATCGCCAGTAAGCACATGCATGTCGACGCCCAGCGTATCGCCGACCATGCCGCGCGGATCGCGCACACCGCGCTCCGCATCGAGCGCATAGCCGATTGGCAGCGAATGGACCACCTCCCGCTCGGCCTTCAGCGCCTGCTTGGCGCCGGCGCCCAGCACGCGTTTGATGTCGGCCTCGTCGGCCTCATGGCCACCAAGCTTGATGGTCGCGGAAAACGTCTCGCTCTTCAGCCGTCCAGCGCTGATATTGACAATCAGCGAGTCCACCGTCAGACCGGCCATCCGTTCGGCAGCATCGACCGCAAGCCGGATCGCCTGCTCTGCCCGATCGAGCTCGACCACGACGCCCGACTTTACGCCCTGCGATTTCTGGTGGCCGATCCCGATCACTTGCGCTTTATGGGTGCGGCCACGCAGAAGCTGGCTCTGTTCGGACGGTTTCAAGCGCGCGATGATGCAGCAGACCTTGCTCGAGCCGACGTCGAGCACCGTGACTATGCCTGTACGACGCGCTGCAGCGTCTCCCTTGCCGCCGAGCCAACTCATATTCTTTGCTCCGGCTTCTTGCCCGACTTGGACTTACCGCTCAGCGCGGCATCGCGCCGAAGCGCCGCCTCCGGCGTCAACTGGATGACCAAGCGGTCATTGAGCCGCATGTCCACCGCCGCTATGTCGCGGGAAAGCACGCCGCTTTCCTTGTCCATCGCAAGAATTGCTTCGATGGCTTCGGTTTCGCCGTCTTCGGGGAGCTTGATTGTCACGCCATTCTCAAGGCGAAGGTTCCAACGGCGCTCGCCGATGAGGATGTAGCCTTTGACCCGCGAGGCAAGCTCCGGATAGCCCTTGATCTTGTCGATGAATGAGGCCGCCTTTTCGGGCGCGCCGAGACCGATAACCAGCGGCAGCATCGCATGGCGAGAGCCAGCGAGCGGCGCGACTACGGTACCGGATTTCTCGACAATGCTCAGATCTTGGCCATGTTGCCAAATCGCGAACGGCTTGCGCTCCTCAATGCGGACCTCGATCTCATCGGGATAGATCTTGCGGACCGCCGCAGACTGAACCCAAGGCAAGGCAGCGATACGCTCGCGCGCCTTCTCCGCGTCGAAGCCGATCAGCGAGGTCCAGCCGTCGAGCTCAAGCCGGTCGAGAATATCGATCTCGGACGTCTCATGATGGCCCAAAACCCGAATCTGATCGACGGCAAAACCAGTTCGCGCGGTAATGCTCTGGATGAGGGCCGGACAATGACCGCCGACATAGGCGCCATAGAGCCCGGACGAGGCGAGAAGGACGGCCGACGCCATGGTGGCCGCAAAGGGAGGCGGCGCAAATTCTCCATCGTTCATGCGCCCGAGCAAACGCGCCGGACGGCGAAGCCACCGAGGCAATACGAACCCGCGCGCGGCAAGGGACTGGCCGATCGGCTTCAAAGCGCCGGCTCGCCCATCTTGTCCCGATTTCAACGCAAACACGACGCGTCCTCCACCATCCAACTCATGAGATCGCCGAACGAATGTCCCGCCTCCGCGGCGATTTCCGGCACCAGTGATGTCGGCGTCATGCCCGGCTGGGTGTTGACTTCGAGCCAGATGACCTCGCCATTCTCGGAATGACGGTCGTCGTAACGGAAGTCCGACCGGGAAACGCCCCGACAGCCGATCGCTTGATGTGCCTTGAGGGTTAGTGTCTGTATTTTTTGGTAAATATTCGGTGAAATTTTTGCCGGACAGTCGTGTTTTGATCCGCCCGCGACGTATTTTGAATCATAATCGTAGAAGGAGTGGCCCACGGGAATGATTTCTGTCACGCCAAGCGCCACGTCGCCCATCACGGCACAGGTGAGTTCGCGCCCATGGATGAAGCGCTCCACCATAACCGTGGCGCCATACTTCCATTCGGAGGAAGCAATGATTTGCGGCGGATGCGACTGATCTTCCTTGACAATAACGACGCCAAAGCTCGACCCCTCATTGACCGGCTTGACCACATACGGGGGTTGCATCGGATGCTTGTCACGGATGGCAAAGCGATTCAGGACCCTGGATTCGGCTACCGGAATGCCGACCGCTTTGGCCACCCTCTTCGCCTGCTCCTTGTTCATTGCCAACGCAGAGGCGAGCACACCAGAATGCGTGTACGGAATGGCGAGGTATTCGAGAATGCCCTGGATCGTTCCATCCTCACCGAAGGGACCATGCAACGCATTGAAGGCGACGTCCGGCTTGAGTTCCGCCAGCACCTGACCGACATCGCGACCAACGTCGACCCGCGTGACCCGATAGCCTTTCGCCTCGATCGCGTCGGCACATGCATTCCCGGATGAAAGTGACACCGGCCGCTCGGACGAAAAACCTCCCAGCAATACGGCCACGTGCTTCTTCGGCATTCCCTGACATCCCCTTTCGGCAGGGTTGAATAAGTAGCTGATTCTACGAGTTGAGTCCAAGTCCTCCGGCGGGCCAACCCCCAGACCGAAACGCGGCGGACGCGTCGCACGACTCAAATCAGGAAACGCTATGGGCCCAAAGAATCAGAGAGTTGATTCCATGACAAGTCCCGACGATTTAGGATGATTTCACTTTTTGGTCTAAAGTTGCATCTCAGACAAAAATCGGACCAGTCGTCAGAGCAGTTGGCCCAGAAATTCCTGGACTTCGTGGCCGGGCTTGAAATCGCCGATACGCTGGATCTCCCATTGCAGCCTGACGCCGGAGTGCTCAAGAACGCGCGCGCGCACGGTCTCACCGAGATATTCGAGATCGTAGCCGGTGGCGGTGCCTGTATTGATCATGAAATTGCAATGCATGGGGGACATTTGCGCTCCCCCGATCATCAAACCGCGACAGCCGGCCTTATCGACCTCTTTCCACGCCGAGGAGCCTGGAGGGTTCTTGAAGGTCGAGCCGCTTGTCTTTTCCCGGATCGGCTGGACCGTCTCGCGGTGATGCTGCACGGCATCCATCGCGGCCTTGATCTCAGTCTTGTCCTCCGGGTAGCCCTCGAACAGCGCCGACGTGAAAATGAGGCCTGCGGGAGCCGCGGAGTGACGGTAGGCATAACCCATATCCGCGTTGGAAAGGACATGGACGTTGCCCTTCCGGTCGAGCGCGCGCACTTCGACCACCCGTTCTTGCGTCTCGACGCCGTTGGCGCCGGCGTTCATTCTGAGCGCGCCGCCGATTGCGCCGGGAATGCCGTAATAGAAATGGAAACCACCAATACCGGCTTCATGCGCGATCGCCGCAAGCCGTTTGTCCGGCGTGGCGGCGCCGGCGCTGATCCGGGTATCGGAAACCGCTTTCGCCTCGCCGAACCCTTTGGCGGACAAACGGATGACGAAACCCGGAATGCCGCCTTCTCGGACAAGAAGATTGGAACCAATGCCGACGACGGTGACCGGTATCTCTTCTGGCACCGCCCGCAGGAAAGTCGCCAGATCGTCCTCGTCGACCGGCTGGAAAAGCGCTTCCGCAACTCCACCCGCGCGAAACCAGGTGATTTTCTCCATCTCGGCATTGGGGGTAATGCGCCCCCGCACTTGCCCCAACCGCCCGTCGAGCTTGGCTAAAAGCTCCCTGCTTCGGATCATGCCTGCTCCCCGGCGAGTTCCTTCGGCAGTGCGTAGGCCCATTGCGTGATATTCCCCGCGCCAAGGAACACGACGAAGTCTCCGGCCTTGGCTAGATCGCGCACCACGGGCGCGATCACCTGTGGTCCTTCAATATAGCGCGCGTCGCGATGGCCGCCGGCCCTGATGCGCGCGGCCAGCACCTCCGAATTAACGCCATCGATTGCGTCTTCGCCTGCCGGATAGACGGGCGCCACCATAACCGTGTCCGCATCGTTGAAGCAGGCCGAGAATTCGTCGAAAAGGTCACGGAGCCTGGTGAAGCGATGCGGCTGGGCGATCGCGATCACGCGCCCGCCGGTCGAATCCCGTGCTGCCTTGAGCACCGCCTTGATCTCAACGGGATGATGTCCGTAGTCGTCGAAGATGTGGACGCCATTCCAGCTTCCCGTCGGCGTAAACCGCCGCTTGACGCCTCCAAAGGACGAAAGACCCTTCCGGATATCATCAGAAGACAGGCCAAGCTCGTGGGCGACAGCAATCGCTGCCGTGGCGTTCGACACATTGTGTCGGCCCGGCATCGGCAGGCGAAGATCGCTGATCGTCGTCTCCTTGCCAGTCTTCCTGTTGCGAACGACCGCATCGAACAGAGAACCTGCGCCGTCGGCCCTATGGCGTGTATAGCGGACGTCCGCTTGAGCGTTCTCGCCATAGGTGATCAACCGCCGGTCCTCGATGCGCGACACGAGTGCCTGCACTTCGGGATGGTCCGTGCACATCACGCCGAAGCCGTAGAACGGGACATTCTCGACGAATTGACGGAAGGCTTCACGAACCCTGTCGAACGTGCCGTAGTGATCGAGATGCTCCGGGTCGATATTAGTGACGACCGCAATCTCAGCCGGCAACTTCAGAAAAGTACCATCGCTTTCGTCGGCCTCGACCACCATCCATTCGCCGGCGCCCATTCGCGCATTGGTGCCATAGGCGTTGATGATCCCACCATTGATGACCGTGGGATCGAGCCCGCCTGCGTCAAGCAACGCCGCTACCATGGACGTTGTCGTGGTCTTGCCATGCGTGCCGCCGATCGCGACAGCCTGCCGGAAGCGCATCAGCTCAGCCAGCATTTCCGCGCGCCGCACGATCGGCAACAGGCGCTCGCGTGCGGCAATCAATTCCGGATTGGTTTTCTTGATCGCGGTAGAGACGACAACGACCTCGGCCTCGCCCAGATTTCTCGGCGCGGTGCCCGACAAAACACTCGATACCTTTGTCGCGCAAGCGCTGCACATTGGCGCTGTCAGCCTGGTCGGACCCCTGCACGCGGTAGCCTAGATTGTGTAGCACCTCCGCGATGCCGCTCATTCCGATCCCGCCAATGCCTATGAAATGCACGAGGCCAATCGTCTGCCGCATCTTCATGGCCGCGCCCTTTCCTTGAATTCCGCAATCTTCTGGCCGGACGCAATAGCCTCTGTCAGATCGGCGAGCAACTGCGCAGCATGCGGCTTTCCAGCCGACTTGGCGCTTGCGGCCATGGCGGTGAGCCTTTCGGGATCATTCATGAACCCGCCGATAAGCTCAGCCAGGCGCGTCGACGAGAGCGTCGCTTGTGGATGCACTTCCGCACCACCGGCGGCCGCAAGGGTCGCGGCATTAGCGGCCTGATCATGGTCCAGCGCGTGCGGATACGGCACCAGCAGCGCGGGCCGTCCAATCACGGCGATTTCGGAAACGGTCGAGGCGCCCGACCGGGAGATGACCAGATGAGCGGCCGCGATCCGTTCGGCCATGTCGCTGAAGAACGGCGAGACTTCCGCTTCGACACCAATCTCCTCATAGGCAGCGCGAACTCGAGCCTCGTCGTCGTCGCGCGCTTGCTGCGTGACCTCAAGCCGTTGCCGTGCCGCTTCCGGAAGCGCCTTGATGGCGAGAGGAATGGCGTCGGAGAAGAACTGCGCTCCTTGGCTGCCGCCGAAAACGAGAAGCCGGAAAGGCTGATCGTTCGCCGGCGTCTCGAAGGCCGTGCTCGCCGCCTCGATCACAGCCGGGCGAACCGGATTGCCTGTTACCACCGTCTTGGCGCCGACCCCATTCGTCCGCTCCTCCAAAAAGCCGCCTGCAATGGCATCGACCCTGCTCGACAGCGCCTTGTTCGCGCGGCCCATGACGGCATTCTGTTCGTGGATCAATGAAGGTACGCCTCGCCTCGTCGCTGCATAGAGCGGCGGCAGCGTCGGATAGCCGCCAAAGCCAACCACCGCCGCCGGCCTGTTTCTTGCAATCACCGCCGAGGCCTGCCGAACGCCGCGCCAGATTTTCCAGAAGGAATGCAATATGGCAACGGGATTGCGCGAACCGATCGTTGCGGCAGAAATCGGATGTATCACCGAGCCCGGAAAGTTGACCGCAAAGCGTTCGGCACGCGTGTCGGTGGCAAGTTGCACGCTCCAGCCTCGCGCGATGAGTTCATGCGCCAGCGCCTCGGCTGGAAACAGGTGGCCACCGGTTCCTCCGGCGGCAAGTAGGATCATCCGCTCCGTCATCTTATTCGGCCGCGACAGTCCGTTGGGCAAAAGTGAGAACTCCAGGCTGCTTGCGCCTTTCCGGCCGCTTGCGTGTGAGGGCAAGCACCATCCCCATCGAAATCGCAATCGCGATCAGCGACGAGCCTCCGTAGGAAATGAAAGGCAGCGTCATGCCCTTGGCAGGCATCAGCTGCAGGCTCACGCTCATGTTGATGACCGATTGCAGGCCGAACACGACAACCAGCCCGGTGACGGCGTAGCGCGTGAAGTCGTCCTGTTCGCGCAATGCAAAGCGCAATCCCCGTAGAACGATGAAGGCGAACAGGAGCATGATCACAGAGCAAAGGACAATGCCGAATTCCTCGCCCGCCACCGCAAAAACAAAA
Source organism: uncultured Alphaproteobacteria bacterium (assembly GCA_963735385.1). Classification (GTDB taxonomy): domain Bacteria; phylum Pseudomonadota; class Alphaproteobacteria; order Rhizobiales; family Rhizobiaceae; genus CAVTKY01. Next base: position 147,393 of record CAVTKY010000018.1, read on the forward strand.
TCCGTATGGCTGTCCGGGATGACCCGCTTGATAGTGCCCTCACCCGGACCGACACCCAGCCAGCCGCCGTTGATCATCGCTTCACGGCCCATGTCGACCTGGAAGGTATCGCCTTCGCCGGTCATGAACCGGTCGATACGGCCCGCCACATGTGGAAAGACCGTATAGGCGGCAAAGCCGCCGCCGACGCCGGCCACGCCGAGCGCGATGATCCAAAGCCACGGCATACCGGCCATGAAGAACATCACGCCCCAGGTGCCGAGCACAAGCATCGTTTGTCCAAGGTCCGGCTGCGCCACGAGCAGGGCCAAAACCAACCCCAGCAGGATCAATGCAAAGAGATTGCCCGGAATGTCCGGCTGTCGCGCATGTTCGGCGAAGAGCCAGGCACAGACGATGACAAACGCCGGCTTCATGAACTCGGAAGGCTGCAGAGAAAAACCGGCCAGCGAAATCCAGCGCCGCGCCCCATTTGCTTCCGCGCCGAGGAACAGAACGGCCACAAGAAGCACAAGCATAACACCCAGCAGGACCATCGCCAGCCGCCGGATCTGCCGCGCGTCGAGAAACGACACTGAAAGCATCGCCAGGAGAGCCGGGATCGTGAAGATGATCTGTCTTGTAGCGAAATGGAAACTATCGAGGCCGATACGCTCTGCGACTGCCGGGCTGGCTGCAAAGGAGAGCACGATCCCCAAACCCATCAGCGAAAGGAAGGCGGCCAGGAACCATCGGTCCACGGTCCACCACCAATTGGCCACCGGACTCTTGTCAACTCAACTCAACATCAGCGCGCCCCTCCGATCCCCGTAAGGCCCTCGATTGCATTGACGGCCGCACGGAAGGCCTCGCCGCGAACCTCGAAATTCTTGAACTGGTCGAAGCTCGCGCAGGCGGGCGAAAGCAGGACCACCGCTTCCTCTGCCTCGTCGCGCGCCGCTTCCGCTGCCGCATGCTCGACGGCGGCTTCAAGCGTGCCAGAAATCTCATACGGCACGGTTTCACCAAGCGTCGCGGAAAAGGCGGGAGCCGCCTCACCGATCAGATAGGCCTTGGCGATGCGTGGGAAGAAACTGCGCAGAGGTTCGATGCCGCCTTCCTTGGGCAAGCCTCCGGCTATCCAGTAGATACGGCCGAAGCTCGACAGGGCCGGCGCCGCCGCATCGGCATTAGTCGCCTTCGAGTCGTTGACGAAAAGCACGTGGTTCCTGCGTCCGACCTGTTCCATACGATGCGCCAGTCCGGGAAAGCTATCGAGACCGGATTGGATCTCGCGCAAGCTCAGCCCGACCTTCATGCAGGCTGCGACTGCCGCGAGTGCGTTCTGCGCATTGTGCTGTCCACGTAGCGAGCCGATGTCCTCCAGTGTCGCGATCCGGCTGAAGCGGCCATGGTCAGCCTGCATTAGGCTAGTCGCGTCCGCGAAGAGGCCGTCGGTCAGCGGCAGGCGCTTGGAAATACGGATCACGTCCTTGCCGGCGCGCTGCAGCCTGTCGGCAATCTGGGCGCAGAATACGTCATCGACGCCAATGATCGCTGTGTCACTGCCGCCGACGAGCCGCTCTTTGATAAGGGCGTAATGCTGCATTGTGCCGTGGCGGTCGAGATGGTCCGGCGTCAGATTGAGCAAGACGCCCGCCGTCGGATTGATCGATGGGGCAAGGTCGATCTGGTACGACGAGCACTCCACCACGTAGTGCCGGCCGTCTTGCGGCGGGTCGAGCGTCATGACCGCGCGACCTATGTTGCCGCCCATCTGAGTGTCGCGCCCGGCAGAGGAAAGCATATGGGCCGTCAGGGCGGTGGTTGTGGACTTGCCATTGGTCCCGGTAATCGCAATGAACGGCGCTTCAGGGGCTCTCGCTCTGCGTTCGCGCGCGAAAAGTTCGATGTCGCCGATGATCTCGACACCTGCGCCGCGCGCAAGTTCCACCGACCAATGCGGCTTGGGGTGGGTCAGCGGCACGCCCGGCGAAAGCACCAGCGATGCAAAGCCTCCCCAATCGGCCGCTCTCAGATCGCCAACCGGGATTCCGGTCTCGGCAGCCCGCCCCACACTTTCCGGATTGTCGTCCCAGGCAAGGACATCGGCGCCGCCCGACCTGAGCGCGTCCGCGGTCGCGCAACCCGAGCCGCCGAGACCAAAGAGCGCCACTTTCTTTCCGGCAAATGCCTGCGCGGGGATCATCACGTCTCCTTAGCGCAGCTTCAGGCTGGAAAGACCGATCAGGGCCAGGATAACCGCGATAATCCAGAAACGGATCACGACCTGGCTTTCGGTCCAGCCAAGCTTCTCGAAATGATGATGGATCGGCGCCATCAGGAAGACGCGCCGGCCGGTCATCTTGAATACGCTGACCTGGATTATAACCGAAAGGGCCTCGACGACGAACAAACCACCGATAATTGCCATGACAATTTCGTGCTTGGTGGCGACGGCGACAGTACCGGTCAGCCCCCCGAGCGCGAGCGACCCGGTATCGCCCATAAAGATCGCGGCGGGCGGCGCGTTGAACCAGAGGAAGCCCAGATCCTGCACCGATCACCGCGCCGAGTACCACGGCCAGTTCACCGGTGCCCGGCACGAAGTGTATCTGAAGATATTCCGCAAAAACCGCGTTGCCTGAAAGATACGCAATCACCCCGAAAGAAGCCGCAGCGACCATGATCGGCACGATGGCAAGGCCATCGAGCCCGTCGGTCAGATTGACGGCATTGCCCGCGCCGACGATCACGAAGGCTGCGAAGGGTATGAAGAACCAGCCGAGATTGACGATAAGATCCTTGATGAAGGGAAAAGTCAGCGATGACGAAAACGGGGCCTGACCGTTGCGCATGATCACCCAGGCCGCAATGCTCGCGATCACGAACTCCACCGCAAGCCTCGCCTTCCCTGAAACACCCAGATGGGACTGTTTGGTCACCTTCAGATAGTCGTCATAGAAGCCGATGGCGCCAAAGCTCAACGTCACCAAAAGGATGACCCAGACATAGACGCTGGAAAGGTTTGCCCACAACAGCGTGGCCCCGATGATGCCGCAAAGCATCATCAGGCCGCCCATGGTTGGCGTACCCGCCTTCTTGAAATGGGTCTGCGGCCCGTCGGCGCGAATGGGCTGGCCCTTGCCTTGCCTGATCCGCAACGAGTCGATGATCATCGGACCGAACATGAATACAATAAGCGCCGAGGTGATCAGCGCGCCTCCGGTCCGGAAGGTAATGTAGCGAAAGACGTTGAATACCGAAATCTGGTCGGCGAATTCAACGAGCAGCGTCAGCATGCGATTTGGTCCCCTCGCGCCCGTTCAGGCACGCTTCGTTCTCGCGGCTTGCGCCGGGAAATGATTGATAAGCGCATCGACCAGCCGGGAAAATCCCAACAGGTTCGACGATTTGATCATGATGGCATCGCCGGGACCGACCCCCCTTGTCAGCGGTCCGACCAGTTCATCCGTGGTTGCGCGATGCTCCACCGGAAAGCCCGGCGGCAGCGCGTCCACAAGAGCGCTGATCTCCGTCCCGGCAAGGAAAAGCGTATCCACGCCTGCGGTCAGAACGGTCTCCGCCAGCCCAGCGTGGAACTGGCGCGACTGTTCGCCAAGTTCCAGCATGTCGCCGAGCACGGCGATCCTTCGCCCACCGCCGTTGACCGGCGTAGCGCCAAGCAGTTCGAGCGCAGCCTTCATTGATGTCGGATTGGCGTTGTAGCTTTCGTCGATCAGCGCGATCACGCCCTCGGGATGCGGCAGAAGATATCGCTTGCCCCGCCCGCGTTCGGCGGCAAGATTGGCGAGCCCAGGAGTGACCTTCTCGAGGTCGGCTCCCGCAAGATAGGCCGCCCCCAGAACCGCCAGAACGTTCTGCACCACATGGCGGCCGGGCATTCCGAGCTTGGCATAGACTTCGACGCCGCCAATCTTGGCGGTCATGGTCGAATGGTCACCATGCAGGTTGCAGCCAGTCAGCCTGAAATGGGCGCGCGGATTTTCGCCGAAGCCGACAACATGCGCGACCTCCGCCTCGCGCGCCAGCTTACCGAGCAGTTTCGAGCGCGGATCGTCACGGTTGAGGATCGCATAGCCGCCGGGTTCGATGCCGTCGAAAATTTCGGCCTTGGCCCGAGCGATTTCGTCGAGGTCGCGGAACTGGCCAAGATGCGCTTCGGCGATCAGCGTGATGATCGCTATGTGCGGCCGGACGAGCTTCGCAAGCGGCCGGATTTCGCCCGGATTGCTCATTCCGATCTCGAAAATCGCATAGTCGCAATCTCGCGGCGTCCGCGCCAGTGTGAGCGGCACGCCCCAATGATTGTTGAAGGATTTGTCGGCCGCATGGACCCTTCCGACAGCGGACAGCGCTTGCCGAAGTGCCTCCTTGGTGCTGGTCTTGCCGGCCGAGCCGGTGATCGCGATAATCTTCGCCCTGGTTCGCGCGCGAGCCGCAGCACCCGCCTTCTCGAGCGCGTTCAGCACGTCCGGCACAACGATCATCGGCGCCGTCAGGCGTCCCAGCGCAGGCAGCTTGCCCTCGGCGACGACAAGGATGCCCGCCCCCGCCTTGATCGCTGCGGTTGCAAAGTCGTGACCATCGAAGCGATCGCCCCGGATCGCGAAGAACGCATCTCCCGGCCGCAGGGTGCGGCTGTCGATCGATATGCCGCTGACCCCGGCAGGCATATGGCCGAAAGGTCTCCCGTCAGTGGCGGCAATCAGGTCGTCGGACGTCCACAGCAGAGTCATGCGGTGCGCTCCCCACAGCGCCGCGCGTCCTTTCGGACGCGCAAAGGACGCTGTATCTCTTTAAATCTACGCATCGTGCTTTCCGAAAATCGATGCCGATCTTGGGGGCGATGCGGTAAGTGCGTTTCGCACCTCCTCATGATCCGAGAACGGAAACGTCTCCGTTCCGATCGTCTGGCCTTCCTCATGGCCTTTGCCGGCCACGATCAGCGTGTCGCCTGGCTGCAAAATCGACACCGCATAGTGAATTGCCTCGCGACGGTCGCCGATCTCGATGGCGCCCGGCGCTGCCGCCATGATAGCCGAGCGAATATCCGCCGGCACTTCGGATCTCGGATTGTCGTCCGTAACGATGGCGATATCGGCAAGGCGCGTAGCGATCTCGCCCATGATTGGCCGTTTGCCGCGATCTCGGTCGCCGCCGCAGCCGAACACGATGATGACGCGTCCCGTCGTGAATGGCCGCACGGAGGCGAGTACGTTCTCGAGCGCGTCGGGCTTATGCGCATAGTCGACATAGATTGGCGCGCCATTCGCCGTAGTGCCGACGAGATCAAGCCTGCCCGGCGCGCCGTTCAACCGTTCGAGCGCCTTGAGCGCGACAGTGGCCGGGGTCCCGACAGAAATCGCCAGTCCGGCGGCCACAAGCGCGTTGTAAATCTGGAAATCACCGGCCAGCGGCAGGTCTATCTCATGGATCAGGCCATCGGCCACGATCTCGGCGCGCTGGCGAAATCGCTCATGCTCAACCCGCTTCAGTTGAAGAAACGTTCCATGCCGCCCAACCGTGCGAACGTCGAGCCCAGCCGCTTGCGCTGCCCGTAGCGTCGGCTCCGACCACGGATCGTCGGCGAAGATGACCGCGGGGGCGCCGCGCGCCAGCAGAGTGTCAAACAACCGAAGCTTGGAATTGTGATAGTGCTCGACCGTCGGATGATAGTCCATGTGGTCGCGCCCGAGATTGGTGAACGCGCCGGCGGAAAGCTTCACGCCATCCAGGCGGCGCTGGTCCAGACCGTGGCTGGACGCCTCCATCGCCGCGTGGGTGACGCCCGAAGCCGCCAGATCGGCGAGGAGGCGATGCAGGGCCACTGGGTCGGGGGTGGTCAGCGAGCCGTACTCGTTGCGGCCAGGAGCGACGACGCCTGTCGTGCCGATGCTTGCGGCCGCCAGACCGGCAGATTCCCAGATCTGTCGTGTGAAGGATGCGACTGACGTTTTTCCGCTGGTACCAGTCACGGCAACCATCGTTTTAGGTTGACGGCCGAACAGGCGCGCCGCCGACAACGCAAGCGCCCGGCGCGGATCTTCGACTTCGATCAGCGGAACCCGAAGATCACCGCGAACCGCGCCTTTGGCCGCAACGACTGCCGCGGCTCCATGCGATGCTGCGTCGTCAGCATAGGCCGCTCCATCGGTCTTGCTGCCCGGCACCGCAAAGAAGAGCATGCCAAGGGTGCTTTCGCGCGAATCCGAAGAAACACCGGAAATGGCGATATCGCCGAGCTGCGCCCCGTCGATAGGCAGTATCCCGGAAAAATCACTAAGTTTCATCGAGTTCCAGTCGTTCAGATCGGTCAGCGTCCCTCGAATGTCCCCAGCACGCGATGAGAATCATTGGTAGGAGACCAGCGTTGCCTCTCTTTCATGACTGAATTCGGGCTTCACGCCAAGAAATGAAGCGGAGCGGCGTATAACATTTGCAACGATCGGCGCCGCATTCGATGCCGCCGTGGCGCCCATCCCCGGTTTTTCGGGTTTGGGCTCGTCAATGACGCTCAGCACAACATATTGCGGGTCGTCCATCGGAAACGAGGCGAGAAAGGCGTTGAAACGCTTGTCGCTCGAATATCGGCCGTTGACCACTTTCTCGGCAGTGCCGGTCTTTCCCCCGACGCGGTAGCCTGGAACCTCCGCCTTCTTGCCCGAGCCTTTCTCGGCGTTGAGCCGGTAGAGATAGCGCATGTTCTCGCTGGTCGTTTCCTTGACCACCTGCTCCGCAACCGCATCCGCCTCAGCCTGCGAGCGGGTGAGGAAAGTCGGAGGGATGAGTTTACCGCCATTCATGAGCGCCGCCGCGCCCACTGCGGTCTGCAACGGGGTGGTCGACATGCCGTGACCGAAGGCGATTGTGATGGAGTGAACCTTTTTCCACACCTTCGGCTCGGTGGGCCGCGCGACTTCCGGCAGTTCGGTCTTCAGCCGGTCAAGCAGGCCGATACGCTTCAGGAATTCGCGGTGACCCTCGATGCCCACGACATCGGCCTCGCGCGCCGAGCCGATATTCGACGAATAGATAAACACCTCGGGCACTGACAGGACGCGACGCTTGCCGTGGAAGTCCCTGATCGTCTGATGGCCGATCGTGATGGGCCGCGAAGCATCGAACCGGCTTTTGAGCGTAACCTTGCCGGAATCGAGAGCCATCGCTGTCGTAAAGCTCTTGATGGTGGATCCCATTTCGAAAGTGCCGGCCGACATACGGTTCAGCCGATCCTTTTCGTGGGCGTTATACGGATTGTTGGGATCGTAGTCCGGCAGCGACGCCATGGCGACGACCTCACCGGTCTTGACATTGAGCACCACCGCACCAGCGGCAATCGCGTGGTACTTTTCCATCGCCCGGGCGAGTTCGTCATGCACGATATGCTGTACGCGGATATCGAGGGAGAGGCGCACGGGCTTGAGGTCTGTAGCGATGGCAAGGCCGGAAGCTTGCAGGTCCGCAAGGCCTTGCTCGTCGATAAATTTCTCAAGTCCGGCGATGCCCTGGTTATCCACATTGACCAGGCCGAGAATATGCGAAGCGGTCGCGCCACCCGGATAGAAACGGCGCTTTTCCGTGCGGAAGCCGATGCCCGGAATACCGAGCTGCATGATGTCGTTCTGCTGTCTCGGCGACAGCTGGCGCTGGAGCCAGACAAATCCTGCGCCGCTTTTCAGCTTGTTGTAGGTCTGCTCATAGTCGAGATCGGGCAGAACCGTCGAAATCTTCTCGAGCGCCTCGTCCGCGTCCACAATACGGCGAGGCTCCGCAAACAGCGAGGCGGTCTTGATGTCGGTGGCGAGCACTTCGCCGTTACGGTCGATGATGTCGGGTCGTGAAGCCGTGACACGGCTTGCGGGGCCGCCCGACGCCTCAGGGTCCTGCATGCCGAGATAGACCAGTCGGCCGCCAATGACCGAATAGATCCCGAAGAATACGGCCATCGTCATCAGGACGCGATTGCGCGTCCGCCCGCCGGTCGCCTTCCTTGCACCTTCAACGACGATCGCGCTGGCTGCGTCTGCCGAAAGCTTTTTCTGGCTCCGCCATTTGCCGATCATTGGACGATGCCCCCGGTAACAGTTGGATCCCGGCCGTTGTCGGCCATGCCGCCGAGACGCTGGGTGGATAAGTCCTCAATGCCAACCGGTCGCATCGGAAGCTCGTCTAGGCCGACAATCTGATGCGCCTCGACCGGCTTCAGAGCCAGTTCGGCGTCATAGATTTCGGACAGCTTCTGCAGACGCGAGGGTTGGGTGAGCAGGCTCCAATCCGCCTTCAGCAAGACGATCGTGTCTTCCTCCAGTCTGATCTGGGATTCGATCCGGCGCACCTCATCAAGGCGGTTTTCGGCCTCGTGCTTGGTCTTGTAGGTAAAGGCCGCCGCCGAAACCATTACGGCGATAAGAACGATATCACTGGTACGAAACACTTTTACCTCTCCCCCGGCAGCCGGCTGTCGGGCAGTTTCGGAAGGCCGAAAATCGCGTGATCGGCGGCACGGGCGGCAGCCGAAGTGCGCACAGCGCTTCTCAGCTTGGCGGAACGCGCGCGCGGGTTGCGCGCCGCTTCCTCTTCAGAGGCAGGAATGACCCCGCCGGACTTCTCGAATGTCGCCGGCAACACGTGAACCTCGGGCATATGCCGCGAACCGCCCCCGCCTCCCGAGCGGTCAGCTAGAAACCGTTTTACGATGCGATCTTCCAGCGAATGAAACGTCACGACGGCCAGCCGCCCGCCGGGCTTGAGAATCCGCTCGGCGGCGAAGAGCGCGCGGGCCAGTTCGCCGAGTTCGTCATTCACGAATATGCGCAGCGCCTGAAAAACGCGCGTTGCGGGGTGGATCTTGTCCTTTGGATTACGGCCGACGAGCGCTTCGATCGCTTCGGCCAAATCGCGTGTCCGCGTGAATGGCCGGACTGCAGCGCGTTTTTCGATCATGCGCGCGATGCGCCCGGCATGCCGTTCCTCGCCAAGAAAACCGAAGATGCGGGCGAGATCGCCGGCCTTGAAGTGGTTGACCACATCCGCCGCGCTCAGCCCCGCTTTTGCCATGCGCATGTCGAGCGGCCCGTCGGCCCGGAACGAAAAACCCCGCTCGGCCTGGTCGATCTGCATCGAAGACACTCCGATGTCGAGCACAACGCCATCGGCGTCCGCTACATAGTCTTCGAGCCGCGAAAATGTCCCTTGCACCAGCCGGAGTCTTCCCGCGGATTGCGCCTCCAGTTCGCGACCCGCGGCAACCGCGTCCGGATCGCGGTCGATCGCAACGACGCTCGCACCTCGCACCAACAACGCCTTTGTATAACCCCCGGCGCCGAACGTACCGTCGACGATCACCAACCCGTCGACCGGAGACAGCGCGGCAATCACCTCATCAAGCAGAACCGGAATGTGGCGGGCCGGTCCGCCAACGGCGCTGGTATCGTCGCCGTGGCCCGCCGTCATTCCGACCCTCCGGCAAGCTGCAGGGAAGCAGCCACCTGACGGATTTTCATAAGCCGGGTGCGCGCCTCTGCCGTGTAGGCCTTCAGCCGGGCTGGCTCCCATATCTGGAAAAATTGACCGCGTCCGACAAAGGCTACTTCGGTCGAAATGCCGGTATGCTCGCGGATGGAATTGTTGACGGTTATGCGCCCGTCCTGATCGAGCTTCAGGAACGCTCCATCGCCATGGATAAAGAACGACATGTCGTCTGCCGCCTGCAGGAACGGATCCTCTTTCGCAATCCGCTGCTCGTAGCGGTCCAGCAGGTCGAGCCCGCCCACATCCAACGCCGGAATGTCCAGCGCCCGCAATGCATAGAGTTCTGAATAGCCGCGCATCTGCACCACGGACCGGAAATGCGCCGGAACGGAGACGCGCCCCTTGGCGTCTACCCTGTTCACTGCATTTGACAGAAATCGGTCCATCACTCGATACAGCCGCTTCCGCCGCCGTGCCCCTCTCCATCCAGCCATCCGCGCCGAAGCGCAGCCCCTTCAAGCCCCATGAAACGGCCATGCCGCGGACAGCCGTCGCGACTGCCAGGCTGGCGAACGCTTCACCCTTAACTGGAACGAAGTCTTGATTGGTTCTATGGGATAACATGGGGCATTATGGGCGTCAACGGGAATAAGCTACACAGACGGCCGCTGAACGCGTTTTCGAAGCTGAACCACGGCTTGCGGAATTTATCGTCCAGATGAACGACAGCATCGGCATGGCTGAATTATCGTGGCAGAAACAAACGCTTGACTAGAGAATGTCGGCGGCAGCACGTTCCGTGTCGTCACCATGTCGTCACCAGCCTCCTGTTCGGGCATTTCAGGGCAGGTTCCACGACTGGCGTGAGCTGCCTGCGGAGGAAGCATCTCCGATCATGGTTAACGTCGGGTTGAGAGCAATCCGGTCGGGCGCGGTCCAAGCCAGTGCAACGGGGTCTGCCGCCACTACGGCGTACAGGGGGGCATTCCGGATCGATCCGAGCGCGGGTCCGGAACCATCATCAGTGCAGCAGACTCACCAGTCGCGCCTTCAGAGCCTCGACGGCATCGTCGGCACGCTCGGCGGCGAGATAGTCGCCTCTGGTGATGGCATCGAGCCGCTGCCGTTGCACGATGGCGATGGTCGCCTGCAAGCTGTCCCTGATCCAATCGATGCCATCGCAGTCGGCAATGACGGCGTCGACCCATCGTTGCAGGAGATGCGGAAGATATTGGATCTGGTCATCGATGATTGAGACACGCTTGAAGTAATCGCGGAATCCTTCCTCATCACCGGCAGCCCGCGCGGCGTCCAGGCCCTGCTCCGCCTGCGCCTTCTGGCGGGTCAGGGCTGCCATTGATGGTCGCATTGGTTCAGTCCCTCAACTCGGAGAACCTGAAAGCGTTTGCAACGAGATACGGGTTGCGGGAGTTCTCGTCTTCGAACGGCAACGCCGCCAGATATGGCCGTGAAAGACAGGCGTAGCGAACGCTATCCCCGCAATGATCGTCACCGTCGGTCGCGACATCTTCTTTGTTGTGCTGGTCGTGCTGGAGAAGCGGCAGAGTCCGGATGATATCCCGGCACGTCGAGAACAAGTAGATGAGGGGCCGTCCATCGCCATCGCCCTTGAGGCGGGCGCGGAGCTGGTCCCATCCACCCTTGCAGCGGTCATGCGAGATGGATGACGACCGTGTGTTGTCGGCCCGCCGGAACACCGCGCCGTGGCGCATGAGGGTTTCGGCGATGCTGGGTCCGGAAAGAACGGCAAAGGCGCTTGGATCCAGCACGCCATACGAGACATCCTCCCTCCTGCCGTCCCGATCCGTCTCGCGGGCTACGATCCCGGCGGCAACCTCTTCTGCGGTCAATTTGAGGCCGACATTCGGGGCGGAGGCCCCATACCATTCCCTGTAAACGACGAGCGCGCCGCGCGGGATGGTACGGCCATCATGTTCGAAGTTGTCCTGAACGACTGCCAGCCAATGCACTGCGAAAGGCGATGCGGAGCCCCAGTCCATCGAACGGAATTTCGTCCAGTGCGCCGGAACCGAAAACGGCGGGATGACGTGCCGCGTCGTCGAGAACTCGCTGAAGAAGGCTCCTTCCACCACGTTCCAGTCGCCTTCAAGCCATGCACGAACCCGCTGCGGGCTTCCGGTAGACTTCAGGCGGTCGATATAGCGCGGATCGGCCTGGAGCAGGGCCGGGTTGTCCTGAGCGCGGGCGGGAATGAAAACCCAGCTCATCGAACTCCCGGGCGAGGCTGTCGACGGTCACCTCGTGCCGTTTTGCCTGTTCGGCACGGAGTTCGGCGAGGCGTGCGGCAACCTGAACCTTTCTTAATGTCCTCGAAGCGAGCACCTCGGCGGAATTACCGCTGCTCGCCGCGAAGCCAGCGTCCCTGTAGGCCCGCGAAGCCGCCATGCCTTCGGCAACCTTCCTGACGAAGTTTTCCTGTCGCTGGGTTAACGGTCTTTGCTTCATCGACATGGTCGGGGAGGATACAACAAAACGGCCGCGTGGACCTACCCATTGCGACCGCTGCCGGATGCACCGGATGCGGCGGCACCGGTGCTAGGACTGCGTTTGCGCCTGCGAGAGCAGCGGGTTCATTCATGGCTGGTACCGCTCCCGGGCAATCACAGGGCGGGCGAACTGCTAAAGGAGTTCGATAGCAAGGGGCGCAACCAATATTCGGAAACTGGTCGGACATCCCTACTACCCAGCCCCAGGCCGCCAAGAAAGGCGGACCAGCAGGTGTAGGCCCATTGCGGGGCCAATATCCCTACCGAGATTTTCGGCAGCTGGGTTCCTTGCCCTGATCACCGTTCGCTCGCAGTCTCGGAGACGAGCTTATTGGCTGACGATACTTGGCTCGTACGTGGATGTTCAGATGCGTTGGCCGGTCGTCGCCGTCATCGCCGTAAAGCTTGTCGTCGCCGGCGCCGCCGTAGATGAAGTCGTTGCCCGCGCCACCCTTGAGGGTGTTTGGACTGTCGTTACCAACCATCCGGTCGGAAAAGGCCGAGCCGGTGAAGGCTATCGGCGAAAAATCGTAGACCGGGACGTTGTTGCCGAACTCGAAGAGGAGCCACGTCGGCCGAAGCTGCCGCAGATGGTCGATGAGGGGATGGAGAAGCCTTCCGCGTCCATGGCGGGTTCGTGATGATCATGTCGGCGGCGAGGACATCACTGCCGACGAGGTCCAATGCATCGCGCTTGACGATGCCTGAGGCGCGGGGAGCTATGTCACAGGTATAAACGCACTGGTGCCCGTGAGCCTCCAGAGCCTCCATAAGGGCTCCTTTGCCGCCGCAGGGCTCGATGAACCGCGTTCCTGGGTGAAGATACGGCAGGAGCGGCAACACCGCCTCCGGCGGCGTGTCATAGGCGTCCTTGTCGATGCGCGGGAAGTTCGACCGGCGACCCATCAGACGGCCCCCACCACGATGGAGACGTTGATGAGAATTTTGCCGTCAGGGGCAGGAGGTGCTATATACATATCGACCGCCCAAAAGGTCATTTTGAAGTGCTTGCCGGAACCCTCCCCAAGGTTCCGAGTGATTACAGAAAGGGCCCCGTTACCCTTCGGGGCCTTTTTCAATTCATGCTGCTTTCGGTGGTTTGCCGGTCGCCGGGATTGTCCGTGCCATCCGGGTTGTACGCCCGGCGCGGACGTCGCCACCCGGAATCAGGCGGGTATGACGCAGTGCTCGAATGTTCGGTGAGATTGGCTTCAACCCAAGCGTCGAGCTTCTCGTCGGTGTAGATCACCTCGCCGCTCGCCATCTTCAGGTAGTCAGGACCGCCGCCATCGACGCGCAGGCGCTTCAGGGTGCCATCGCTGCGGATAATGCCCCACACCTCCCGGAGGTAGGCAGAAGCCTGCCGCGGGTTCATCCGTTTACCATTGTCGTCTCTTTGCCCCGTGTTGAACGTGGGCACGAGAATGACACTCAACGGCACCGCCGTAGCGTAAGAATGCAACTTCCGCAGTGTCGCAGGGAGATCGGATGAATGCCGTTCTTCCAGCTTCAACCGGGGCGGTTGAAAATATCGCTGATCGTAACAGGTTTCGCCTTTATGCCGTTGGCGGTCATCACGGCGATGACGAAACTGAGATATGGCGCGTGGGTATAGTCCCGCATTCTCCCTGGACCAGTTTGCGCGACCGATGGATGATCTTCGACTCCAGCCCGAAGTGGCGTTCGAAGATCGTCGGCAGGCAGAAGCTTTCAACTTCCGGGAGGTCGGCGGGGCGGGGCCGGATCAGCCATTCGAGCGCGGAGCCTTCGCCGAGCACCGTACGGGCGGAACGCGGATCGCCCTTGGAAACGAAGCGATCTTTCAGAAGATACCGGACGCGGTCATGGAATGCGGCGACCTCCTCGGCGGTTTCCACGCCCCATGGGAGGAGCGACCCGCGCCATGCCGCGAACTCATCCTGCGTGGCAGTCGCGATCAGAGCCTTCTTCCACCATCGGCCTGCATCGTCCTGATGCAGCAGAACCTCGACCTCTTTGAGCGCAATGGCGCGAAGGAGCCTTCGCCCACGCCGGAAGCGTTCGTTCCATTCGCCTTTCTGCAGGTCGCGCAGGATGTTGTAGCGCAGGACGGCGCGCCGGATGTCGGACGCCAGAGCCCCCCAATCAAGCTTGGGGTTGATCGGCACCGGCTTGCGGACAAAGGCGTTGCGCACGGCGGCGATAATCGGCCCGACGCCGTGCGGATCGATGACGGCGGGCAGGTGGACGGTCATTTCCGTAACGCCACGATATCGGCGGCTGGCTTGCCCTCCAGAGCCGCCGCAATCGGCGCTACGGCCCGGTCAGCGGCGCGCTGGACAGGATCGCGTTGCAGGTGGACGTAGATCGAGGTGCTGGACTGGCTGGAGTGGCCGAGAATGCCGCCGGTCATGGGCAGGCTCTCGCCGGAACTGACGGCGAAGGAGCCAACGGTATGGCGAAGCGTATGCAGCGATACGCCTTGGAGCCCGGATGCTTCGACGATCCTCTCCCACGCCGCCTGCAGGCCCGCGAATGGGCCGTCGCCACGTTCTGCCGGGAAAACCCAAGGCGCACCGTCGACGCAGGGCAGCGAAGCCAGCAGGGCCGCTGCGGCGGTCGCCAAAGGCCGAACCGACTTCCCCGCCTTGGTGTCGGCCAGAACGAGCCGGAGGTTCTGCAGATCAACTTCGTTCCATTGCAGGCGGTTGATCTCGTTGCGGCGGGCCCCGGTTAACAGCAGCAACCTGATGATGTTCGCCGCCTTGATGTTGATTTGCCGGTTGCCGACCAAATTATCGATGGTGGTTCCAAGCTTCGCGATTTCCTCCAGCGTCAGGAAGCGCTCACGGCGACCGTGGACGCGGGGTACGCTTGCCCGGTGGACGGGGTTCGCATGCATCAAGTCACGTCGGACGGCGAAAAGGAAGATTGAAGACAGGACGCTGATCGTCTTGATGGCAGCGCCCTTGCCGCCACGTGCGTGACGACCAACCTGCCCCTCGCGTCTCGCCTTGCCGGTTTTGCCTGTGGCGATTGCCCGGGCCATACGCTCCACATCGGCGGGCGTTACGTCCGAGAGTTTCTTGCTGCCGATGATCGGGACAATGTGGTGATCTAGCCACGTGCGGCATCGGCGCGTATCTGGAGCGCCATTGAGCACCATGTCGGCGCGGCTGATCGAGGTGGCGTCAATCACCCTCCCCTTGCTGGGGCGAAACCTGGATGCGTAAGGGATCACAGCCGACAGCAACTTGTCATCGCATTCAAAGCGGCGCTCAAATTCCTTCAGGGATGCAATTGCCGCCGAAAATTAGGTAGCGTCACCGAACGACCATGCCAACCACGGGACCCCCCAATGGCTGACAAGAATGCCGAGCGCGCTGCCGCGCTCTCCCATCTAAGGCGCGCCGGGCTGAACAAAGGCGATCCGGTGCCGCTGCCGCTTACCATGGCGGCGATGTATCACTTCCCCGGCGATCCTGTCGGCTTCAACCAGTATGGCCGCTTCAACAATCCGACATGGGCGGCCGTGGAGGCCCTGCTCTCGCACCTGGAGGGAGCTCCATCCGTCGCTTTTCCATCCGGGATGGCGGCGATTTCGGCCACGTTCTTTGCTCTGCTCAAGTCAGGCGACCGCGTTCTGCTGCCATCGGATGGCTACTACACCACACGTGTGCTCGCGGAGCGTTTCCTGAAGCCGATGGGCATCCGGTTTGGGACGCGCCCTACTCCTTCCTTTCTCGATGGAGGCTTCGAGGGTTACCGCCTGGTTTTTGTCGAGACTCCCACCAATCCGAGCCTCGATATCTGCGACATAGCGGCGATCAGCGATGCTGCCCACGCCAGTGGGGCTCTCGTGATTGCCGACAACACGACGATGACGCCTTTCGGCCAGCGCCCGCTTGATCTCGGCGCGGATGTGGTGGTTGCCGCCGACACCAAAGCGCCGAACGGCCATTCGGACGCTTTGTTTGGCCATGTGGCGAGCCGAAACCCTGAGATCATCAGCGCAGTGGCGGAGTGGCGAAGACTCTCTGGCGCCATTCCTGGGCCGTTCGAAGCCTGGCTCGTCCATCGCGGGCTTGAAACGCTCGACGTTCGGTTCGACCGGATGTGCAGTTCGGCCGAAGTGATCGCGCGGCGATTGGCCGGGCACCCGAAGGTCCATGCCGTGCGCTTTCCCGGTCTTGAAAGCGACCCGGCGCATAACCTCGCCCGTGTTCAGATGCAGCGCTTCGGCTTCCTGGTCGGCATGACGCTGGGCTCCGAGCATGAAGCGGAGGACTTCATCAGCGGTTGCGCGCTCATCCAGCCGGCCACTTCCTTCGGCGGCGTCCATACATCTGCCGAGCGTCGCGCACGATGGGGCGATGCCGTGGCCCCGGGCTTCGTCCGGCTTTCGGTCGGATGTGAGCCGGTCGAAGAGCTTTGGAACGCCATCGAGGCTTCGCTTGACGGCTTAGGCGGCTAACCGGCGATGCGTGTTCTGGCCCACACGGGACCTCTCCATTGAGCCCGCATTGCCAATTCAGATCGAAAGTGCCAGCTGGCCTGTAAGCCGGGTTCTGTATGGCCCTGACGCCCTTGCGGGTGTCAGAACGTGGCGGCCATTCTTCTTGGGCGAATGTTGCCATTCGCCTCACGCAACCAACCCGGATGGAGGGCCGGAAACAGCCCTGAGGGTTTCCCCTCGCACCATCCCTATTCGGTCTTGCTCCCGGTGGGGTTTGCCATGCCGCTCCTGTTGCCAGTCGCGCGGTGGGCTCTTACCCCACCCTTTCACCCTTGCACTGCCGGCGCCCGCAGGCGGCGGTGAGCGGTTTGCTTTCTGTGGCACTTTCCCTGGGGTCGCCCCCGCCGGCAATTAACCGGCACCGTGTTTCCATGGAGCCCGGACTTTCCTCACCCGCTGCCTTTCGGCTTTTGCTGGTGCGGCCGCCCGGCCAGCTGGCAAGCCGTATAAAGGTGCTCGAAGACGAAAATGCAAATGAAAAAGCCCGCTTGGAGGGCGGGCTTCTCCTGAATTCGCGAACCGCAGAGCTCAAATGCCGGCGAGTTGCCGCTTTACCTTGGAACAGTAGGCCGCCGAAACCGGATTCATACGCTTGGCGTTGTGACCGGCATTGTACTTCAGAACGGTCCCACACGTCGTCCCGCCGCCAAGTCTATGGGCCTTGCCGAGATACTTCATGCCGAATTTGATGTTGGTTTCCGGATTAAAGAGATCCTGAGTTCGAGCCGTCATAACCCATCATGCGAGCGGTCGCGGGTTTGATCTGCATCAAGCCGATCTCGCCTGCGCTGCCGCGTGCGTCGACGCGATAATTGCTTTCGACCTGTATCACCGCATGGGCGAGCGGGAGAGGAACGCCATAGGAGGCAGCGTAGCGGCTAACGATCAAGCTGAAGCGGTGATTATCGCCGGTCGACCCGGTCATCTCCTTGCGCGCGTTGGAAATCAGGTCCGGTCTGGCGGCGACGGAAATCGAACTTGTCCTTGCCTTCTCGGCACCAGCCTTGCCTGCAGTTCCGGCTTTCTCGTCCGGTTTTTTGGACGCGCGTTCCGCCAGAAGTCTTGGGATTTTCCGGCATCTGGTCCTGCGCGTAGGCGGCAATAGTTATCATGCCGGTAGCAAAGGCTACCGCCGCAACTTTAAATTTTATCATTGAGTCCCGTTCTCTCTTTACCGCGAAGACTTCGCGGGTGGTTTTCTTGATTTTTCGGGCAACACGGAAACGTAACCCGACATCTGTACAAAGACCCGTGTGGACGGGTAGTTTGTGCCAATCTGGGCGGAACAAGTCACAATAGGTTACAGAATGTAACGCAATGCCGATTGAATGAAATGCTTAGGTAAGACTGCCAGGGAGTGCGACGAGAAGCCGATGTAGTGTTTCGATCGTCGAACGATCCGCAATACCGTCTATTTGTTCTGTCCGAAAATGACGTTGAAACGCCTCGACCACAATCTTGGTTTGCAGGTCGAAAATACCGCTGATTTCAACGCCATAGCCGTAAAGGGCGAGCATGGCCTGCAATGCCTCGACGAGCCGCCCACGATCACCGGAGGACAGAAATCGGCCACGACCGATCGGCGATGCCTCGACGAAATGTCCCACTCCGGCGGCGGCGAGCGCCTTCCACGGAAACTTCTCCCCGGGATCGATCTTGCGACCAGGTGCCACATCCGAGTGAGCCAGAATATTGTGGGCCGGAACACCATGCCGTTGGGTAATGCCACGGCAAAGCGAGATCACTGCCTCAATTTGGGCGACGGTGTAATCCCGATAGCCGAAAGCATGGCCGGGATTGACGATTTCAATGCCGACCGACAACGAATTGACGTCGGTACGCCCTCGCCACGAACTTTTTCCGGCATGCCAGGCGCGGTCGCTCTCGCGCACCATCTGGGTGACCCGCCCATCCTCATGAACAATATAGTGGGACGAGACCTCGCTCACGGGATCGCAGAGCCAAGCCTCCGCAGCCTCTCCCGTCTCCATGCCTGTATAGTGCAGGATGATGATTTCCGGCCTCGCTCCTTCGCGGCGTGGAGCGAAATTGGGCGAGACCCTGACCTCGGCACCATCGTGGTCGGGCGAAAACCCGCTCATACCGCCCTGAGGCTCCGCTCGATCAGCTCGTAGGCGCCGTTTATGGCCGCAAGCCTGGTCGTGGCAATCGCAATAAATTCCTGAGGCAGCCCGCGTGCAATCAGTCGATCGGGGTGATTGCTGGCCACCAGTTTGCGATAGTGCTTGCGCACTTCGTCAAACGGTGCCTCGCGGTCAATGCCGAGAATGACATAGGGATCAGCGTCGCCAAGATCGAGATGCCGCGCGAGGATGCGCTGGTAGTGGGCCTCGTCGATCTTGAAGATTTGCGCGATATGGTGAAGGAACATGCCTTCCCGCTCGTGCATCACGCCGTCCGCCTTCGCGATATGAAAGAGGCCGTCGAGGATATCTTCGAGCATCCCGCAGTTCGCCCTGCCCGACCCACAAAGGCCTGCCATCCGCGCGGCGTAGACTTCGTAGCCGGCGACATCTGCCTTGGCGAGATCGTATAGGCGGGCCACGTTCCGCGTCTCTTTCGCGGGGATCGAGAATATCTGTTGAAACGCGTGGATCTCATCCTGCGTCACGACACCGTCAGCCTTGGCCATCTTTGCCGAGAGCGCGATCATGGCGACGGAAAACGCAACGCGACGGCGCAATTCGGGATCGCCCGCAAATATTGTTCGAACTGCTTCCGCAACATCGAGGGCGCCGGCGCGAACCGGAGCTGCAATCTTGTTGACGAAATAACCGAGCCGTTCCCAAATCGACATGGGCGTTTCTTAGTTCCAAAGCTTGAAAATGGCGAGGCGGTTTCATGCCACGGGTCGCCGCTTCGCACATTCGCCGGCCAATGTTATCCGGTGATCATAACAGCGCCCCCCTGCCCGGACCGGCGGAATCCACCTGACGGTCAAGCACCGGGATCTATCGATCGCACAGGGCACAATCGGGCTGAACTGTCGCCCCGCGCATTGAACGCGGGGCGTCTTTTTGAATCTGCGCGTCGAGCTGTCAGAAAATCAATTCCGACTGCGCCGATACCGCAGGACTTATTGGACGCCGAGCGCCTGCTTCGCGGCGGCTTCCGCCGCCTCGCCGGCCTGCTTGACGAGATCGTCGCTCTGCCCAGCGGCCTTAGCTAAAGTCTCCGCATTGGTACGGGCTGCTGCGATCGCCTGCTGTTTCTGCTCGTCCGTCATGGAGGCCGCCTGCGCCTTCAGCGCGTCCAACGCCTCCTGAGCGGCCTTTGCCGGATCGGCGGGCGCTTCAGGAGCCGGCGTGATCTCTGCTGGCGCTGCGGGTGCGGGCGCGGTTTCTGCAGGAGCAGCCGGAGCCGGCTCTGCAGGCGCTGCGGGTGCGGGCGCGTTTCTGCAGGGGCGGCCGGGGCGGCCGGAGCCGGCTCTGCAGGCGCCGGTGCAGGTGCGGCCGGAGCCGCCGGCTGTTCCGATGTTGCTGGGGGCGTTTCTGTTTTTTTCTCGCTTTCGCCGCAGGCAGCGAGCGCCAGCATCGAGACGCCGGCCAAAGAAACAAGAATCAATCTGTTCATAGCAATTCCCTCATTTCAAGGCTCAATAAAAGCCGCCGCCAACCGATACCTGAATTAAGGCAAAGTTGAGCCGAAGCGAGCCCGGCATGGGGCAAAAAATATCGAAATCACAAGTAATTAGAAGGGGCTAGAAAGGAAAGGTCGGCCTCGCGGTCAGTGACGGGAGAGCCGGGAAGGCCGGACAGGTCCGGCCTTTCGCGGTCAGTTGATGGGAGAGCGCGATGCTATTGCTGCGCGGGCTGCGTACCTTCCGCAGGCTTGGTGCCTTCCGCAGGCTGCGTGCCTTGTGCGGGCGGCGTCGCCGGTTCAGTGCTCGGCGCAGGAGCCGGCTGTGTTTCCGTAGTGGCCGGTGGGGTTTCGGTCTTCGTGTTTTCGCCGCAAGCGGCCAGGCCAAACAAAGCCGCCGCCGACAGCGAGGCGAGGAAAAGCTTTCTCATTTCTCTTCTCCTTAAAGATTGCGCTACAGCGCCGCGCAGGTCGGCGAGTTCGCACAAAGAATACCATCCGCCAGCGTCCGGTCGCGTCACATCAGCTAACCGCGCTTAACAGTTTGTGTTTGCAGGAAATTTGGCTCAGTCAGAGACTGGCTGCGCTACGCGCCGCCTGATCATACTGTCCCGAAAGCGCGCGCATCAGGGCGGCGATCTTGCTCAGTTCGGCTTCGTCGAAGCTCAGAGCCTTGACGCTGGAGACAAGGAGCGCTTCCCTCACATTCCGGTAGTTGCCGCAGGCAGCGGCCCCGGCCCGAGTTACCTTGACCGTCTTCTCCTTGCCGCGCTTTCCGGCCTCGACGAGGCCGAGGCTTTCCAATTTCTTGAGCGCATAGGTTACCACATGCGTGTCTTCGATATTGAACATCATGCAAAGGTCCGAAAGCGTCTTTTCGCGGGACCGGTGGTTGACTGCGTGCAGGATCAACACGTCGATATGGCCAAGTCCCGGGAATCCCGCGGCCGCCATGCAGCGGACGATCCAGCGCTGAAACGCATTGCCCATCACGGTCAATGCGAATTCCACTTCGGAAAGCTCAGGCATAGCGCCTTCCGCCAGATGGGCAGCCGACACCACCGGGCCGATGGCTGCATCGTCTTTTTTCATCGAGCCTCTTCCTTCATTGATAATTTATCTGTAAAACATCGAGAATTTCTCGATATACGTATACGCGGCGGGTTGCCGGTTGTCCATTCCGAGCAAGGAGAGAAAAATGAGCGCGAAGTGGGATTTCTGGATCGATCGCGGCGGCACGTTCACCGACATCATCGGCCGCGATCCGGACGGCGGGCTGCATCCGCGCAAGCTCCTTTCCGAGAATCCGGAAGCCTATCGCGATGCCGCCATCCAGGGCATCCGCGACCTGCTGGGCATTGCTGCCGGTGCGCCAATCCCGGGCGGGCTGATCGGCGACATCAAAATGGGCACGACCGTTGCTACCAATGCGCTGCTCGAGCGCAAGGGCGACCGCGTCCTGCTCCTGATCACCAAGGGTTTCCGCGATGCGCTTCGCATCGCCTACCAGGCTCGGCCCGATATTTTCGCCAAGGAGATCATCCTTCCCGAACAACTCTATGAGCGCGTCATCGAAGTCGAAGCGCGCGTCCGCGTGGACGGAAGCGTTGAGACGGAGCTCGATCTTGAGTTCGTCCACTCGGCGATCGAAAACGCCAAGCGGGACGGTATCGACGCGGTCGCGATCGTCTTCATGCACTCCTGGAAACATCCGGCTCACGAGATCGCGGCTGGCGCGCTCTGCCGTGACATCGGCTTCCGTCAACTCTCCATCAGCCACGAGGTCTCGCCGTTAGTGAAGCTCGTCGGCAGAGGCGATACCACTGTCGTCGACGCTTATCTTTCGCCGATCCTTGCCCGCTATGTGCGGCAGGTTGCCGACGAACTGGGGATAACATCCACCCTCTCTCAGACGGATAGAGAGGGCGATTCGCCCCGCCTCATGTTCATGATGTCGTCAGGCGGCCTGACGGCTGCCGACATGTTCCAGGGCAAAGACGCGTTGCTGTCCGGCCCGGCAGGCGGTGTCGTTGGCATGGTCGAGACTGCCAGGCTCGCGGGCTTCGACAAAGTCATTGGCTTCGATATGGGCGGCACCTCGACAGACGTCGCCCATTATGACGGGGAGTATGAGCGCGCCTTTGACACCGAAGTTGCGGGCGTTCGGGTCCGCGCGCCGATGATGCGTATCCACACAGTGGCCGCCGGAGGCGGTTCGATCCTGCATTTCGAGGCGGGCCGTTTCCGCGCCGGTCCCGACTCGGCAGGCGCGAATCCCGGACCGGCCTGCTATCGCCGCGGCGGCCCGCTCGCGGTGACCGACGCCAATGTGATGCTCGGCAAATTGCAGCCCGAATTCTTCCCGGCAATTTTCGGACGCGAGCAGAACCAACCTCTAGATACCGACGTCGTGCGCGAAAAATTCGCCGCGCTCGCAGCGGAGATTGGTGACGGTCGCAGCCCCGAAGCCGTCGCCGAGGGCTTTATCACCATCGCCGTCGAGAACATGGCCAACGCCATCAAGAAGATATCGGTCCAGCGCGGTTATGACGTGACCGAATATCTGCTCAACTGCTTCGGCGGCGCCGGCGGGCAGCATGCTTGCCTCGTGGCGGACGCGCTCGGAATGGAAGCCGTGTTGATCCATCCCTTCTCCGGCCTGCTCTCTGCCTACGGCATCGGACTCTCTTCCGTCTTTGCCTCGCGCCAGCAGGCGCTGCTGAGGCCGCTGACGGACGACTCCGTCGCAGCGATGGACGAGATGATCGGCCAGTTGCGAGCGGCCGTGCTCAAGGAGCTTGCCGACCAGGGGATCGCCGAGAACAACGTCTCCTGGCGGCCGGTTCTGCATATCCGTTATGACGGCACGGACACGACCCTGCCGGTCAATCTCGATGGACTCGCGATCGACAAGGCCCGGCGTGATTTCGAAGCGGCGCACAAGGCCCAGTTCGGTTTTATCTACGACAACAAGCCGATGATCATTGAGGCGGTTGGGGTTGAGGGCGTCGACAAGTCCGAAAAGGGCCGCGACGAACGCGACTCAATGCTTGAGGATAGTTCCGTAAAACCTTCTGATACACGGAAAATCTTCACCGAGGGTGCCTGGCGTGACGCCGGCATCCTTCGTCGCGAGTCGTTGAAACCAGGCTACAAGGTTTCCGGCCCAGCGCTGATCATTGAAAGCCACCAGACCATCGTCGTGGAGCCCGGCTGGCAGGCTGAGATCACCGCCAAGGACCATGTGCTGATGCGCCGCATCGAAAAGAAGCGCCGGCAGGCGGCTCTCGGCACCGAAGCCGATCCGGTTATGCTCGAAGTCTTCAACAATCTCTTCATGTCGATTGCCGAGCAGATGGGCGTGACGCTTCAGAACACGGCCTATTCGGTCAATATCAAGGAGCGGCTTGATTTCTCATGCGCCGTCTTCGACCGCGACGGGGCGCTGGTCGCCAACGCACCACACATGCCTGTGCATCTTGGCTCCATGGACCGCTCGGTGGAAACCATCATCCGCCTCAATGAAGGCGACATCCATCCGGGCGACGTCTTTGCGCTCAACGCTCCCTACAATGGCGGTACCCATCTGCCGGACATCACGGTAGTCACGCCCGTCTTCGACGATGCCGGTAAGGAAATCCTCTTCTACTCGGCCTCGCGCGGGCACCACGCCGATGTCGGCGGCACCGCGCCGGGCTCGATGACGCCTCTCGCCACCACCGTCGATGAGGAAGGCGTCCTGTTCGACAATTTCCGCATCGTGGAGCGCGGCCACTTCCGCGAGGCGGAACTCGAGACGCTCCTGACGGACCATCCCTACCCGGCTCGCAATCCGCATCAGAACATTGCCGATCTCAAGGCGCAGATCGCCGCCAACGAGAAGGGCGTCGCGGAGCTCCGTAAGATGGTCGCGCACTTCGGCCTCGATGTCGTAAACGCCTATATGGGCCATGTTCAGGACAACGCCGCCGAAAGCGTGCGCCGGGTGCTGGAGCGCCTGCCGGATATTTCCGAATACGAATATCCGACCGACACCGGCCAGGTCATCAAGGTGCAGATCACGGTTGATCGCGAAAAGCGCGAGGCGACGGTGGATTTCACAGGTACGTCGCCGGTGATGAAGAACAACTTCAACGCTCCGGAGCCTGTGGCGCGTGCGGCGGTGCTCTATGCCTTCCGAGTCATGGTCGAGGACCAGATCCCAATGAATGCGGGCTGCCTGCGCCCGGTCAACATTATCATTCCGGACGGCTGTATGCTGCGGCCGAGCTATCCGGCGGCGGTCGTCGCTGGCAATGTCGAGACCTCGCAGCATGTCACGAACGCCATGTTCGGCGCCATGGGCGCACTGGCCAACGCGCAAGGCACGATGAACAACCTGACCTATGGCAACAAGCAGTATCAGTATTACGAAACGATCTGCTCCGGCTCGCCTGCCGGTCGCATGAATAGCGGGCGCGGCTTCCACGGCACGTCAGGCGTGCACACGCACATGACCAACTCACGTCTCACCGATCCGGAAATCCTTGAACTTCGTTTCCCGGTTCTGCTGGAAGACTTCCACATCCGTGCGGGCTCCGGCGGCAAGGGCAAGTGGAGTGCCGGCGACGGCACGCGCCGCACCATCCGCTTCCTCGAGAAGATGGAATGCGCCATCCTGTCCTCGCATCGCTCGCATCCGCCGCGCGGTGTCGACGGCGGCGGCGATGGTCAGGCCGGACGCACCGAAATACGCCGCCTCGATGGAAGCGTGGAAACACTGAAGGCCTGCGACCAGACCGTTCTGGAAGCCGGCGAGGCAGTGATCGTGACTACGCCTACCCCGGGTGGATTCGGGAAGGCATAGCCGCCGGCCGCTCCTTTCCCCGCTTGCTCTTTGGGGAAAAGGCGGTCGGCGCTTTGCCGTCAAACCGTCATCCTCCCGTCACCCGCCTGTCATGGCGCTGCGATAACCCCCCTGCATCGATCGCAGATGGGGAATCGCCTGCCATGACCGACCTCTCCTCAGGTATCGGTTTCGTCCGCAACAGGCGCCTTGGGCGGGCCGTCCACCAAAACCGGGCTCTTTCGAAAGCGGGCTTTTCCGAGCGGCTCTTTACGGTTCTTTTCTCAGGTCTCGTCTATCCGCAAATCTGGGAGGATCCCGAGGTCGACATGGAGGCGATGGCGCTCTCGCGAGGGCCATCGCGTGGTTACCATCGCGTCGGGCGGCTGCAATGTGCTTGCCTATCTCACGCGGTCGCCGGCCCATATCGACGCGGTTGACCTCAATACCGCCCATGTCGCGCTAAACCGTCTGAAAATCGCTGCGATTCAACATCTGCCTTCGCAAGCCGACTTCTTCCGGTTTTTCGGAAGCACGAGCAACGCCCACAACGGCGCCGCCTACGACCGCTTCATCGCGCCCTAGCTCGATCGCGCTTCTCGCGCCTACTGGGAGCGCCGCAACTGGCGGGCGCAGCGCCGCATCGGCGTCTTCGAGAAGAATTTCTATCGCACCGGCCTGCTCGGCTTATTCATCGCGGCCGGCCATCGCGTGGCGAAACTCCACGGCGTGGATCCTTCCCGCATCATGGAAGCGCGCACGTTGCGTGACCAGCGCAGTTTTTTCGAGGACCATCTGGCCCCGCTTTTCGAGCGCCCGCTGCTGCGCTGGGCAACGGCGCGAAAGGCCTCTCTGTTCGGTCTCGGGATTCCGCCCGCACAATATGACTCCCTAGCCGCTTCAGGCCACAGCACCATGGCGGATGTACTGTCGGCTCGGTTGGAGAAGCTCGCCTGCCACTTCCCGCTCAAGGACAACTATTTTGCGTGGCAGGCCTTCGCCCGGCGCTATCCGCAACCCGGCGAAGCATCACTTCCGGTCTATCTCGAACCGAAAAATTACGACACGATCCGCCGCAACGTGGAACGGGTCACAATTCACCACGCCAATTTCACGGAACTGCTTGCCCGCAAAGACGCTGCCAGCGTTGACCGTTTCGTTTTGCTCGACGCCCAGGACTGGATGAATGACGGGCAATTGAATGCGCTTTGGACGGAAATCACGCGCACCGCCGCAGCCGGAGCGCGCGTGATCTTTCGCACCGCGGCGGAACCGAGCCTGCTTCCGGGCCGCCTTTCTCAGGCCTTGCTTGATCAATGGACCTACGAGGAAAACCTTTCGCGTGAGCTTTCCGCCCGAGACCGATCGGCGATCTACGGAGGATTCCATCTTTATGAGAAGGAAAGCTGATGAGTGCGGCTGGGCATTCCTCGGCGCATGCGGCGCTGATGGACGGCGTCTACCGCCGTCAGCGCCATGTCTACAATCTGACGCGCAAATATTACCTGCTGGGCCGCGACTGCATGTTGGGCCGACTCGACGTACCTCCTGGCGGCAGTGTGCTCGAGCTCGGTTGTGGTACCGGACGCAATATCCTCTGGGCGGCACGCCGCTATCCAGATGCCCAATTCTTTGGCCTCGATATTTCACTGGAGATGCTGGCGAGTGCGTCGAGAGCCACCGCTCGCCACTGTCTTTCCGACCGGGTCAGACTCGCGCGCGGCGACGCGACCCGGTTTGACGCGGAAGCGTTGTTTGGCCGGGCCACTTTCGACCGCGTCTTTATTTCATATTCGCTCTCGATGATCCCCGGTTGGGAGAAGGCGATCGATGCCGCGCTGGCGACGCTTTGCGCTGGCGGCTCCCTCCACATCGTCGATTTCGGACAACAAGAGGGCCTGCCGCGCTGGTTCCGTACCGGCCTTCGCGGCTGGCTGGCGAAATTCCATGTCGAACCGCGTGATTTATTGCGTGAAGTGCTGGAATCAGAATGCCAGCGATACGGCGCAAGCCTTTCTTTTGAAACGCTTTATCGCGGCTATGTTGTGCACGCTGTCGTGCGAAAGCGGGGATGAGCCGCAACTTTTCCCCCGCTGAAATGCGCGGGTCGCTCATTGACGATCAACGCTCCCTGTCCTGGCGATAGCTGTTAAGCAGGTTCCTTGCCTCGATCAGTTTGTCGATGGCCAGTTCGGCGACCGTTTGCACTCTCCTGGCGCTCCGAAAGTTCCGACGCCGCCATAGAGATCGCTTCGACAAGTGCACGCGCGCGCCATGACGTCTTCGGCATCTATCACCTTACACATCGTCTTGAACCTTGCGGCGAAGAATGTCATGCAAGCCTCCGGCGGCTGCCCCAAATAGTGATCTGGGCATTGTGGTTCCCTCCGGGTTTCTATCGGTACGAAAAGTATTAAAAGAGTAGTCGCTGGAATATCAATACGAAAAGTATCGATACGGCAGGTGAAGGCGGCAAGGGCGTTGCTAGCATGGTCGCAAGCCGATCTTGCTCGTCATTCCGGCGTGTCGGAGCCGACCGTCAAGCGGCTTGAAGCGTCCGATGGCGCACTTGGCGGGAGGACAGAAACAGGCGACAAGATAACGGCGGCACTCGAATCTGCTGGCATCATATTCGTAGAAGAGAATGGGGAAGGCCTGGGGGTCAGACTGCGCAAGAACACGCGCTAATGTCTGCCGCCATCGACGGCGCAATTGCTTTCTGCGGAGCGCCGTCAACCGAAAATCAACCATGATCGGCGATGAAGCAATGATGCCGGCTGCCGCCTTGCGACGGCTTTTACTCCACCACTCTTGTCAGTGCCTGCACCAACCCTTGCGCCTTGTAGCCGAGCTTTGACGGCGTCAGGCCGAGCCGCACCACCACCATTTTTTTCGATGGGATGATGGCGATCGATTGTCCGTCATGACCGAGCATCCAGAATGCGTCGTCCGGCAGGTTGAAACCGGCATCGGGATTTACTCCAGTCGGCGTTCCGGCATCTGACCCGCGCAGCCAGAGTTGCCCCTTTCCGTACTCACCCTTCGAGGCCGGGACTTCCTCGCGCATCCAGGCAACGAAGCCGGCGGGCAGGATTTCCGCTCCGTTCCACACGCCATCCTGCAGCAGGAACTGACCGAATCGCGCCCAGTCTCGCGCTGTCGCATAGAGGTAGGACGATCCCACGAACGTCCCGTTCGCATCCGCCTCGAGAACAGCGCTCGACATGCCGATCGGGTCAAACAGCGCTGTCCAGGGCCAGGTCAGGGCTTTGGCCGGTTCGCCCACCGCATCTCTGCCAGATACGCGACAGGAGCATGGTCGTTCCGCTCGAATAGCTCCAGGTCTTTCCGATCTCGCCGGTCAGCGGCTTGGTCGCGGCGAAGCCCGCCATATCCGGCTCGAGATACAGCATGCGCGTGACGTCGGTAACGTCGCCGTAGTCCTCGTTGAACTCCAGTCCGCTCGACATCGCCATCAGGTCGGCAAGGCTGATACCGGCGCGTGCGTCCGCACGCCAGGGCTCGAAAAGAGCCTTGTGTCCAACGCGAGCTTGCCGTCCTTGATCAGCGTGCCGATGATCGCCGCAGTGACGGTCTTGGTCATCGACCATCCGAGCAAGCGGCGTGTCGGCCGAAAAGCCGTTGGCGTAGCGTTCACCGATAATGCGGCCGTTGTGGACCACGACGATCGCACGCATGTCCTGCCCGGTCAGCGTGGCGATCGTTGAGGACCATCAGGATCTCGGGATCCTGCGACGGCTCGACGCGATTGCCTTCCGGCCACAGAGCGTCCGGCTGACTGTCAGCGGGGGCATGGCTGCCGGTGTTTGTGCTCCCTCAATGTCGCCATCCGGCGCCAACGCACAGCCGACTCCGTCGCGCGCCACGGCCGTCGCCTTGCCGAAAATGCCGAGTAAGGAGGCGTGGACGACACGCTTTTCCTTGTCGGCCTCGACAGAGATGAATTTCAGGATCGGGATGACCCGGGCGCCTGCACATCGACCCTCAGCACGGCGTTCGGTTCGCGGCCAGCGAGGAAAACGTTGGAGCAGACTATCTTTGCCGAATATCCGGACGCGACCCTGATGAGCGCTGGCGGTGCCAGATAGAGCCAGGCGGCGACGCCGACGATCGCCAAGGCGAGAAAGCCGACCAGCCATTTCACCATCTTCAAGAAAAGTCGCATGGTTCCCCACTGCCCCGGCGGTCATGGAATTGCCGCCATTCCCCACGCAATTGTTTGTCTGTCGAGCGCCGTCAACCGAAAATCAACCATGATCGGCGATGAAGCAAGAATGCCGGCTGTTTCGTTGGGTGACGTTCCGGGAGTGGGACCTTAGCGGTCCTGGTCATGGATGGTATCTGTGCCCAGGGGCAGGCGCGATCTGAGGGGAATACTATGCGCCGTGTAGTGGCTTTGGCATTGATGGGGCTGCTCACGGCGTGCACGACGATTGACGATCTTGCCCCTGTCGCGAGCAGAACCGATGTTTCCGTCACCAGCAAGGTAACGCGCGCCTATCCGCGTTTCAGCGACAGCGACCCGCATGACTGGACCGGCAGCACGCCCTGGAGATATGCCGTGCACGGCACCGACGTCTCGAAATACCAGACCTCGATCGACTGGCCGAAAGCCAAAGCCAGCGGCATTTCCTTCGCATTTATCAAGGCAACGGAAGGCGGCGACCGCGTCGACGACTATTTCGTGGAGCACTGGAACGCGACCCGCCTCGCCGGCGTGCCGCGCAGTGCCTATCATTTCTACTATTTCTGCCGCCCGGCTTCCGAGCAGGCGGCATGGTTCATCCGCAACGTGCCGCGCGACAAGGCCGCCCTGCCGCCCGTTCTCGACATGGAATGGAACCCGCAATCGCCGACCTGCAAGCTGCGTCCTCCGAAGGAGACCGTGCGCCGCGAAATGCGCATCTTTCTCGATATCGTCGAGAAGCATTACGGCAAGAAGCCGATCATCTACACCTCGGTCGACTTCTTCGACGATAACGAGCTCGCGACCTTCCGTGGTTACCCCTACTGGTTGCGGTCGGTAGCCGGCCATCCGCAGGAAAAGTATGGCAGTCACCCCTTCACGTTCTGGCAGTACACCGGCACAGGCGTTGTGCCCGGCATCAATGGCAACGCCGACATCAATGTGTTCAACGGCACCGAAGCCTCCTGGCGGAAATTCTTGAGGGCAAATACGCTATAACCCGGCGCGTCCTTTGGACGCGCTGGACACACCGGAACTTTGAATTCATTGGATCGGGCTTCCGGAAATCAATGACGATTTTCGGCGACTACCACAATTGACCGTCTTGCCCGCTTTTCGCCACAGGCTGTTGGGCAAAGCACCGGCAAGCAATCAAGAAATGACCGGAGACCGGGCCGATGACTTTGCGGATGACAGCGTTTGCAGCGCTATGTGCGGCCACAACGGTGCTGCCTGGTCTGGGCGCAGGAATGCGGTGGCGACTTCGCTGCGTGGAAGCAGCAACTCGCCGACGAAGCACGGCAGGCGGGCGTTGGCGAAGCCGGCCTCGCCGCTCTGGCTGATGCACACATTGACGAAACCGTGCTGAAGCGCGACCGCGCGCAGGGCGTCTTCACGCAGACCTTCGCCGAATTTTCCAACCGGATGATCAACGATTACCGGCTGAAGCAAGGGGCGGCCAATCTGAAGAAATACGCCGACGTCTTCGCGCGAGCCGATCAGGAATTCGGCGTGCCGGGACCGGTTATTGCCGCCTTCTGGGGCCTGGAGACCGATTTCGGCGCCGTGCAGGGCGATTTCAGCACCCTCAACGCATTAGTGACGCTCGCTCACGACTGCCGCCGCCCGGAGCTGTTCCGGCCGCAGATCGTGCCACTTTTGACCCTTATCAACCATGGCGACCTGCCGGCTGACGTGACCGGCGCCTGGGCCGGAGAGATCGGCCAGACCCAGATGCTGCCGAGCGACATCAAGAACCGTGGCGTCGATGGCGATGGCGATGGCCTTGTCGACGTGCGCAAGAGCGCAGCCGACGTCATCTTGACCACCGCAAGCAAGATCCAGTCGCGCGGCTGGAAACGCGATCAGCCGTGGCTCCAGGAAGTGCGGATTCCCGACGAACTCCCTTGGCAGGAAACCGGCCGCACCAACAAGCTGCCACTGTCAAAATGGGCGGATGGGGCGTCACCGCCCGCGACGGCTCGCCGTTACAGGACAACGGTCTCAACGCTGGCCTTGTTCTGCCGATGGGTTATAAGGGCCCAGCCTTCCTGAGTTACGACAACTACGACATCTATCTCGAATGGAACCAGTCGTTCATCTACACGCTGACCGCGGCCCATCTCGCCGCGCGGCTGGCCGGCGATCCTGCGTTTGAACGGCGCAACCCCGAGGAAGGACTGGTCGGCGACACGATGAAACTGTTGCAGACCAAACTGCAGGCGCTGGGCCACGATGTCGGCAAGGTCGACGGTATTCTGGGCGTCGGTACACGCGAGGCCGTGCGCAAGGAACAGGCTCGTCTAGGCCTGCCGGTAGACGGTTGGCCGACGCCGACATTGCTGGCGAATTTGTGAGGGAATAGCGAAATCTCGAATAGCGAATAGCGAATAGCTCGAATCGCGAGTTCTCGCGGGCGGACGTCATGTCAACCCTATTCGCTACTCCCTACTCGCTTTTCAGTCTGCCATCGTCTCCAGGCTGGCGAAGCCTTCCGGGGCCTTGCCTTCGTCGAAGGGGGTTGCCACCTCAACGAAGGTGTCGGGATAGAACCCATTGAAGCGGGTCCTCAGCGACAGCGAATAAGCGCCGATGTGGCCGATCTCGATCCAGTCGCCGGTGTCGACAGTTTCCGGCAGCCAGAACGGCCGCGACAGGATGTCGACCAGAATCGCATGTCGCGCCGCAGACCTTGAACGGCACGATGTTTTTGCTTCGCCGTTGCGGGTGCGGATCGCCGGATCAGGGATGAAACGCGCCGGTAGTGTGATCTTGCCGGTCCAGCTATCCGATAGCGATGCCCAGATGCCGTCATTGATGTAGAGACGGCGGCCCTTGCGCAGAAGCACACGCACGATCAGCGAAAATGCTTTGGCGACGATGACGCGGCCGGGCTCGGCGACCAGCGGCACTTTGTCGAACTGGTATTCCTTGATGTCGTTCCGCAGCCGCGACATGATCTGGCCGAGCGACGGCATTTCCGGCTTCTTGCGGTTGGGATCATGGCCGTATTCGGCGGGAAAGCCCCCGCCGACATCGAGACCGGCAAGTGGCACGTCCATGCGGTTGCGGATCCAGTCGGCAGTCGCCAGCGCCCGTTCGTAGGTGTCTGGATCCTCTATCTGGCTGCCGACATGGAAGGCGATGCCGACCTTGTAGCCAGTTCGATGCAGGCGTTCGGCAAGTTCGACGGCATAGGCCGGCCCTGCTCCGAATTTTTTCGACAGTTCGTAAGCAGCAGAACCCTTTGTTTGGATGCGGACGAAGACAGTAATGCTGACCCGGATCGATGTCGAGGGCACGCACAACACGCGTCAGCTTTCGTGACCTCATCCTCGTGGTCGATCGAGATAACGCGGATGGCATATTTTTCCAGCGCCAGCCTGATGTCGGACTGCGCCTTGACCGGATGCATGTAGAGCATTTCGGCATCGGAGCGACGGCGCGTACGGCAGCGAATTCGCCGGGCGAGGCAACGTCGAAGGCGGTGACACCGGCTTCCACAGCGCCTTAAGCACAATCTGCTCGCCGTTGGTCTTCACCGCGTACGCGGTCTTGCCCGGAAACATTCCCATGAATTGCCGGCAGTCCGCCTTCAGCACCTCCGGTCGGAAGCAGTAGATGGGATCGTCGGGACGAAGCGCAAGCGCCGCCTCGTGCGCGGTTTCGAATCGTTGCATGAGCCCTCCAGGCAAAAAGTCGCCGAGGTGAACTGATTCGGCGACCGATGATGCGTTCAGGTCGAAGCGCAATCCAGTGCCAAACAAAGTCTTTTCGTATCGCGGTCCGAGCGCGCGAAACGTATCGTATCGGCCCGAAAATCGGAATCGATTTTCGGCAAGCACGATGGGTAGATTGAAAGAGATCCGCGTCCTTTGCGCGTCCGAAAGGACGCGCGGGGCTGTAGCGCATAACTCCCAAAACAGGAACGCTGTGGCTGTGCTGCCGACACGCTGCTGCAGCAATCTTCGTGGTGTGGTCCAAGCCAATCCGGCGCAGGCAACGTATGGACGGGTCGTTCAAGAAACGGGTGGCGTTGAATCCCTGCCCCGCCTATCCCTGCGTTCCTTTTCGGCAGGACACAGCGATGACGACCGACGTTCTAAAACCCGTTCAAATGACGATGAGCGCGAGAGACTGGTTCCTGCTTTTGTGCCTCGGCGCGATCTGGGGCGGCTCGTTCTTCTTCGCGCGCATTGCCGTCGCTGAAATCCCCCCGATCGCGCTCGTCCTGTTCCGGGTCGCGATCGCCGCACTTGCCCTGCATATCTATGTTGCAATTCGCGGCCCGTCCCTGCGGCTTGCGCTCCCTCGCGCCGCGAGCTTCATCGTGCTTGCCTGTCTCAACAACATCATACCTTTCTCGCTGATCTTTCTCGGCCAGACCGAACTTGGCGCTGGGCTTGCCTCCGTGCTCAACGCGACCACGCCGTTCTGGACTGTATTGATCGCCAACGCGTTCACGCGCGATGAAAAGCTCTCGTGGAACAAGGTCGCAGGCATTGTGCTCGGCATCGCCGGAACCGCGGTTATGATCGGGCCGGGGCTGCTTGCCGGCATCGGCGGCCCCGCCTGGGCGAAATTCGCGCTTATCGGCGCCGCGGTCTCCTATGGCTGCGCCGGCGTATTTTCAAAGCGCTTCCGATTGCTTCCTCCAACAATCATCGCGACCGGACAGCTCACGGCCTCCACGATCATTATGATCCCCATCGTACTCGCCGTTTATGGAAGTTCCGGTCTGTTCATCGCCAGCGCGCCGGTTTGGGCCGCGGTTCTGGCGCTCGCGCTGTTGTCGACTGCGTTCGGCTATATCCTGTTCTTCAAGCTGGTCGCTTCCGCTGGCGCGATCAACGCCTCTCTCGTGACGCTCATCGTCCCCGTCAGCGCAATTCTTCTGGGGGCGCTTTTCCTCGGCGAGAGGCTGGAACCGTTCGAATTTGCCGGCATGGCATTGATCGGCCTTGGCCTCGTCACGATCGATGGCCGCCTGGTGCGTCGATAGCCGCGTGGGAGTTTGCTAGGGAGCCGTCCGGACCCTACTCGAAGGGATTACGCATGCGCGAATTCACAGGCCGGACAACCGCCTTTTGGCCAGTGAAAACAAGGGCTAACGGCCACAAAAAGGTCGGAATCTTCACAATCTTGTCGCATTGCAGCACATTTTCTTCTTGCCTGTTGCAGAATTGTCCCTAAATTCAGCCTTCGTTGATACCTAGAGGAGGCTATGCCATGGGACTGACACGGCCTATCAACGCTCTTATGATGTGTGCTGCGTTCGCCTTTATCGGCGCCCTCATTATGGGATTTCTCCCTTAAGCCGATAGCGGCGGGAGCCCCCTCAAGCACTTCCGAAAGGCCGGGTCCCCACCCGGCCTTTCGTTTTTTCATAATGCGGTTTCCGATTCTGACGGAAACCCGCTTTTATGCTGCCGCAGGCGCGGCGCCCGTGGCCGCTTCGCATCCGTCGGCGCGAATGCCGATCATGTGGCAAACCGCGAAGACAAGGTCGGCCCGGTTCATCGTATAGAAATGGAAGTCGGCCACGCCGCGCTCAACCAGATCATGCACCTGCTCGGCCGCGACGGCCGCCGCGACCAGCGCATGGGTTTGCGGGTCCTTTTCCAGGCCATCGAAGCGCTCAGCCAGCCACGACGGCACAAGCGCGCCGCAGCGCGACGAGAAGCTGGCGACCTGGGCGAAATTGTGCACCGGCAGAATACCGGGCACGATGGGAATGTAGATGCCCGCGCGCCGCGCCCGCTCGACATATTGCTCATAGAGGTCGTTGTCGAAGAAGAACTGCGTAATGGCCCGCGTCGCCCCATTGTCGACCTTGCGCTTCAGCATGTCGATGTCGGTCGCGAAATCCGGGCTTTCGGGGTGCTTTTCCGGATAGGCTGCGACGGAAATGTCGAAATTGCCCACACTTTTCAGCGCTCCGACCAATTCGGCGCCATTGGCGTAGCCGCCCGGATGCGGGCGATAACGCGCGCCCACGCCCTCGGCAGGGTCGCCACGGAGGGCTACAAAATGTGTAACGCCCATGCCCGTGAAATCGGCAATCACCTGGTCGACGGAGTCACGCGTGGCGTCGACGCATGTCAAGTGCGCGGCAGGTGTCAGCCCCGTCTCGTTCAGTATGCGGCCAACCGTCCGCGCCGTGCGTTCACGCGTCGAGCCACCCGCCCCGTAAGTGACCGAGACGAAACGCGGCCGGAGCGGCTCAAGGCGGGTTACCGTGTCCCACAGCCGCGCTTCCATTTCGTCGGTCTTCGGCGGAAAGAATTCGAACGACACGCGGACCCTGTCGCCGATATCCGGCCGGCGGGAAAAGCGGAACTGGGTCATCAGGCTGTTTCCTTCTCCGCTACGGCGGTCGCAACTGGATCGGCGATCAGGATGCGGCGGTCGCAGCCAAGCCAAAGCTTCACGGTCAGCTTTGCGTCGGCGTCGCCGCTCGGCTGAAAAGTCTCGGTTTCCTCGAGGTCGAGCCCTGCCTCCGCGAACCATTCCGCGATCTGCCGATCGCCGAAGCCGAGCCGGACATGCGCATGCTCCTCCCGCAGGAACTCCAACGCATGGGGTGCAAAATCGACGATGACCAGGCGCCCTGCCGGCCTCAGCAGCCGTGCAGCCTCCTGGATCGCAAGTTGCGGGTCATCGAGATAGTGCAGCACCTGATGAATGGTGACGAGATCGTAGGCATCGCGCTCGACTGGCGGCGCATAGATGTCGCCCTGCCGCACCTGTGCATTGGAGACCCCCGCCCGGTCGAGATTGGCTCGCGCGACCGTCAGCATTTCGCGCGAGAGGTCGATCCCGACGCCGCGCCGATAGATCGGCGCAAAAAGTTCGAGCAGCCGTCCTGTGCCGGTGCCGAGGTCGAGCATGGCCTGAAAAGGCCGCTTCCCGACAATCCGCTTCAGCGCGGCTTCGACCGCTTCATCCGGCGCATGCAGCGAACGGATATGGTCCCAACTCGCGGCATTTTCGCTGAAATAGGTCGTCGCCCTTTCCTGCCGCCTGCGCTTCACTGCGTTGAGGCGCTCCAGATCGCGTTCGAGTTGCGGGTCGCTGAGATGGACGCGAGAGACAAGCCCATGCACGAAATCGCGCTCGGTGTCGGAATCGGAAAGCCGGAAATAGGCCCACGACCCTTCCTGATAGCGCCCGATCAGCCCGGCCTCCAGCAGCAGCTTCAAATGGCGCGAGACGCGCGGCTGCGACTGATTGAGAATTTCGGTGAGGTCGGAGACAGTGAGGTCGCCGCGCGACAACAAAGCCAAAATACGCAAGCGGCTGGATTCCGCCGCCGCCTTCAATGTATCAACCATCGTGTCCAGTGTTGCGTGCGGGCGAAAGGCCATTCAAAGCTCCAGCAGATATAAACATATCTTTATGTGAGGTCCGCACGAGATGCAACCGGCATGTCGTGGATGAACAAGAAAATGGCGCGATGGTGCTCGATATGAGTGATTTCGGGAGACGCGACGGCGAGCGGGAACTGCCCTTCGACCCAGCCAGCATGTCCGGAGACGGCCGTGTCGTCTTCATCGGACGCATTCATTCGCCGTGGCTGACACGCGATGATTGTCCCAAGAACATGGATGCCGCGCGCGCCCGTGGCGGAGGGGCGACGCTCGAAATCGACCCGCTCTACAGGGCCGGCCTCGAAGGCCTCGAAAGCTTCAGCCATGTCGCGATTCTTACTTGGCTCGATCTCGCACCGCGGAATATCATCCTCCAGAAACCGCGCCATGCCGCTGTGGCCAAAGGGGTTTTCGCTTTGCGCTCGCCGGTGCGTCCAAATCCGGTTGGCCTGCATATAGCCGGCATCGTCGCATTCGATGCCGCGGCAGGGCGCATCACGCTCGATGCGATCGACGTCCTCGATGGAACCCCGGTGATCGATCTCAAGCCCTATTTTGCTTCGACCGATTCGATCCCGGAAGCGACAGGTGGGGGCCGTGGCGCATGAACGCGACCACCGGCCGCCAGCGTGCGATCGCGAAGGCCCTGACGGCCTTGCTGCCGCTCGCGCCATATGCCGCTACCGAGAAGATACGCGCCGGCGCGAGTGCAAAGCATCTGAAGTCGCTGCCTCCCTCAATTGCCGTCTGGCTGGCTACGATTGCCCATGTTCGCCACGAGCACACTGCTTATGAGCGCCTGCTTTCGGAGGGTTACGACCGTGATTCGGCGCGATTCTTTGTCATTGGTGAAGTGAACGAAACCCTCACGACCTGGCGCGCGACGCGGCTGCTTGAGGCGGATGACGAGGACGAATAACCGCCGGCCCCTTGAGACCGATGGCCTTGCCGACTTAGGCTCGATAAATCCACTGCTCCGGAACCCGCACGGAAACCTCCTCACCGGCTTTGATGGCGCCCGGTTTTTCCACCCAGGCCACCAGCCCCCGCAGGCGTTTGGCCACCTTGGGGAACAGTAGCGAGCCCGCTTCGTGATCGGCCATGCCCGCATGTTCGGCAATTGAGCGGCCGGAAAACCGGCACGGACCGTTCTGCGCGTCCACTTTCAGCGTCACGCCACCTTTGAAAAACAGCATCGTTCCCGCCGGCAGCATGGAAAGCCGTGGCACACCGTCGATGAGGAGATTGGCGCCGATCCATTCCGGCCTCAGCTCCGCGATGCCCATGCGCTCGGCAATCAGGCCGAGTTCGTCGGGCGCCACGATGGAGAGCTGGCGTTCGTTGCGCATTTCCGTGCCGCGTGGATACCAGGGCTCACGGCCGCCGGAGCGTCGCGTATGACCCCCGTGGAAGTCTCCCTCGATACCTTCGAAGCCGAGCCGAAGCTCATCCGTTGCGCGCGTCACGAAGTGGTCGAATGGCGCGACGAAAAGGCCGGCCACCCTTGCCGCCAGCTTCCGGGCCGACAGAATTTCCACTTCACCGTCGTGCGTCAGAGCATCAAGCATTCGTCTTCCCTTCTCGAAAGAGGGAAAAATGCAGACAATGGCAGCGAGAATCCAGCCAATTCGGCTGATGGAACGATCACCAGAACTGTGCCCCAGTCGGGACAAGGCGCGGCGGCCTTGCCCCCCGACCGTTGAGAAAGCGTGGACAAATTCGATCCTCGTTTCGGAGGCCACCGAAAATTCTTGTTGCTGATCAATGTGATAGGCTATGCTTGACGATCCCTGCCAGGATTTTTAGCCCACAAGCGTTCGGTTCGCGCTTACAATCTTCGCAGTTCATCCGAAAGAACGTCGATCATGACGATAATTGCGCGGGAGAGGACCGGACATCCGCCGGTCGGCGGATTGCCGACGATCAGGTCCTCACGGCCGCCGGAAGCGGCTCGAAATATCACCGACTGCTAACACATTCGAAGGCGGCGAGCCTACATCATCCTGAAAAGCGCGCCGCCGATCGAGTAGCCCGCGCCGAACGCGCAAAGCAGGCCATAGTCGCCGGATTTCATATCCGCATGGTTCTCGCTGAGCGCAATGATTGCCCCGGCAGCTGCCGTGTTGCCCAGCTGTTCCAGCACCATCGGCGCGCGATCATGGCCAACGTCATGGCCGAAGGCCAGTTTCAGGATCATCGCGTTCATACGGGCATTGGCCTGATGCAGCCAGAACCGGCGGATGCCATCCGGGGTTAAGCCATGCTCGGCCAGAAAATTCACGATGAAGCGGTGGCCGGCAACCGTCACTTCCTTGAACACCTTGTTGCCGACCTGCTTGATCATGTTCCCTTCCATGGAGATCATGTAGGGGTCGTCGGCGGCGGTCCGGGTCAGGTAGCCGAGGTTCGTGCGGATGTTGTTGGAGAACTGGGTCCAGTTGCGCGTGTCGAGCACCTCGAAGCGGCCGGGCCGTGTCTCGCCGTCGCCGATTGCTTCAACGATCATTGCCGTCGACGCATCGCCGAAAATGAAATGCGTCTGCCGATCGCGGAAGTTCAGGTGACCGGTGATGATCTCGGGCGTCACGACCAGCACGCGCTTCTGCGCTCCGGTCCGCACCAGATTGAAGGCGACATGCAGGCCCGCGGCAGCGGATGAGCAACCAAGGCCCATGTCGAACCCGGCGCCGGTGGCGCCGAGCGCATGCTGGATTTCGATCGCGATCGCCGGATAAGGCCGCTGGTGGTGGGAAGCCGCGCAGATCACCATGTCGATGTCGGCGGCCTCGCGTCCCGCATGCGCGAGTGCGCGTTTCGCCGACGCCACGCCGAACTCAGCCTCCACCGAAAGCGCATCATCCGGACGGGCAGGAATGCGGGGCGCCATGCGGGACGGGTCGAGAATGCCCTCGCGCTCGATGACATGGCGGTTTTTCACGCCGGAGGCGTAGATGATGAACTCGGCGTTCGACTTTTGCAGCAGCTCCTCACCCGTGGCCGCCCGCCGCGTGTTCTCGATGCCGACCCAGTCGTTGAAGCTCGCGACCAGATCTTCGTTGCTGATCGAGGCTTTCGGGATTTCAACGCCAATGCCGCTGATGATGACGCGATTCATTCTTCTATCTGTCCCATTGGCGCAAATCGCCAAGATTGCGGTCCGCCCCCCACAGACCCGCGGTCGATGATTGCATGCAAGCGGTTTAGGCCAGTTTAACCGGCTTGCAAAGGTATGGCGGCTCAGGTGCGACGATGCGGCCTGGCCGAGATTCGCCGCCGCAAGGCCTGTTAAGCTCCTGGAAGCTCAGCCTATCGAGCAACCCTACCGCGTCAGCCGCTTATACGTCATGCGGTGTGGGTTGACGGCTTCCGGGCCGAGGCGGCGGATCTTGTCCTTCTCGTAATCCTCGAAGTTGCCTTCGAACCACTCGACATGGCTGTCGCCCTCGAAGGCGAGGATGTGGGTGGCGAGGCGATCGAGGAACATACGATCGTGGCTGATGATCACGGCGCAGCCGGCGTAGCTTTCCAGCGCGTCTTCGAGCGCCGCCAGCGTTTCGGTATCAAGATCGTTGGTCGGTTCGTCGAGCAGCAGCACATTGCCGCCGGTCTTCAACATCTTTGCAAGGTGCACGCGGTTGCGCTGGCCACCGGAGAGGTTGCCGACCTTCTGCTGCTGGTCGCCACCCCGGAAATTGAACGACGAGCAGTAAGCGCGGGTATTGACCTCGAACTTGCCGAGTTTGACGACTTCGGCGCCGCCGGAAATCTCTTCCCACACGGTCTTGTCTGGATCGAGCGCATCACGGCTCTGGTCGACATAGCCGAGCTTGACGGTCTCGCCGACGCGGATCGAACCGTCATCGGGCTTATCCTGCCCGGTGATCATCTTGAACAGCGTGGTCTTGCCGGCGCCGTTCGGGCCGATGATGCCGACAATGCCGCCGGGAGGCAGCTTGAACGACAGATCCTCGATCAGCAACTGGTCGCCAAAACCCTTGTCGAGGCTTTCGATTTCGATGACGACATTGCCCAGGCGCTCGCCATGCGGGATGACGATCTGGGTATCGCTTGGCCGGCGTTTGTCGGCTTCGACCAGCAGATCCTCGAAGGCCTTGATGCGGGCCTTGGACTTGGTCTGGCGGGCTTTCGGCGAGGACGAAATCCACTCGCGTTCGCGCGAGATCGCCCGCTGGCGGGCATCGTCCTCGCGGCCTTCCTGCT
Source organism: uncultured Alphaproteobacteria bacterium (assembly GCA_963735385.1). Classification (GTDB taxonomy): domain Bacteria; phylum Pseudomonadota; class Alphaproteobacteria; order Rhizobiales; family Rhizobiaceae; genus CAVTKY01. The sequence goes on from CAVTKY010000018.1 coordinate 188,113, forward strand.
TGAGGCGCTTGGCCTTGGCTTCCAGATAGGCGGTATAGTTGCCTTCGTAGGGAATGCCGCGGCCACGGTCGAGTTCGAGAATCCAGCCCGTCACATTGTCGAGGAAGTAGCGGTCGTGGGTGATGATCAGCACGGCGCCCTTGTAGGCGCGCAGATGCTTTTCCAGCCACGCGGTGGTCTCGGCGTCGAGATGGTTGGTCGGTTCGTCGAGCAGCAGCAGATCGGGCTCGGAGAGCAGCAGCTTGCACAGCGCGACGCGGCGGCGCTCACCGCCCGACAGCTTGGTCACCTCGGCGTCCTTTTCCGGACAGCCGAGCGCTTCCATCGCCATCTCGACCTGCTGTTCCAGGTCCCAGAGGTTGAGGCGGTCCATCTCGTCCTGAAGCTTCGCCGACTCGTCCGCCGTTTCGTCGGAGTAGTTCATCATCAGATCATTGTAGCGCTCGATGATGGCTGTCTTCCTGGCGACGCCTTCCATGACGTTTTCGAACACGGTCTTCGACGCGTCGAGCGCCGGCTCCTGCGCCAGATAGCCGACGGTCGCGCCGTCGGCGAGCCATGCCTCGCCGGAATATTCCTTGTCCATACCGGCCATGATCTTCAGCACGGTCGACTTGCCCGCGCCGTTCGGCCCCAGAATGCCGATCTTGGCGTCGGGATAGAAAGAGAGGTGAAGGTTCTCCAGAACCTTCTTGGTGCCATAGGCCTTATTGAGCCCGGCCATGTGATAGATGAACTGGCGTGCCACGCGCGCTTTTTCCCGTAAAAAGTTGATGGAGGTTGCGCGCTATGTAGGCGAAGCGGCGCAAAACGGCAATCGGTTTTCCAGTTCGCTCAATCCTATGCCACCTCGTCCAGCAGCCAGCGCGAAATCGGCCACGTCGCGGCGAAATGCGCGAACGCTGCATCCACGAACCCGGGCACAGTCGCGGCATTCGACGAAAGGTCGACGCCGGCGTGAAGTCCTTCGTGCAGGAGAAACCCTGCGCGCTCGTGCGTGGCATCGAAGCCGCGCGGCACGGTTTTCCGGCTGGCGCCGCCGATATCGTAAGGCCCTGCCGCCTTCACCTCATCGATCGCGGTAATCAGCGCCCTGCCCGCTTTGTCGTCCAAAGTCGCCGCGCGAAAATCGGCCAGCATCTTGTCTGCGAACTGATGCATGCCACTGCCCAGAAACAGCCGGTCCGGCGTGATCCGCATGAAGAAGCCGGGCCGGTCCCAACCCCGCTTCTCGCCATGCCAGAACCAGAGATCGAGGTGTGTTTTGTACGGGCTCTTGTCGCGCGAAAAACGCACGTCGCGATTGATGCGCGCAATCGAACCGTTGATCTTCGGCTCGCATTTCACTGCCGGCGAAATTTGTTTCAGACGCGGGCCAAGCGCTTCGACGAAAGCCCTCGCCGGTGCAACGTAGCCGGCTTCGTAGAGGGCGCGATTGGCCTCGAACCACTCCTTGGTATTGTTGTGTGCAAGTCCGTTCAGGAATTGGAGCGTCTCGTCTGGAAACGCTGAAAAGCTATCGTCGTCCGTCATGGTCTGCCTTTCAGGCAATCGTGACTGACAATACCACTATGGAGAGACGTAACCAGCGCCGACCTGGCCGCCGACCTGGCGCAAGTGAGTTGTGCGGCAGGGGCAAAGGCAAGCCAATTCTGGCCCGGATTGTATCGGTGGCAGACCGTTTCGCCCTTGACGTCCGAAGGCGCAGGCACCAACAGTCCGCGCAGGGGAGGACTTCATGCCATTCGACAAACAGAGGGCGCACCCGTCGCCGACGGGCGCCGTGCTCAATCTCTACACGCGCCGCGCTGACAAGGACGCTCGTGGCGTCATCCAGATCAATCACGGGCTTGCCGAACATGCCGCCCGCTACGGTCGCTTTGCCGAGGCGCTTGCCGCGCAGGGCTTTCACACCTACGCCCATGATCACCGCGGCCACGGCTACACGAAAGCGCCCGACGCGCCGCAAGGAGTCTTCGGCGCGCCGGACGGCCGCGGCAAGGTTATCGCCGACATCGATTGCGTTCATGACCTGATCGCCCGTGAAAATCCCGGCCTGCCCGTCATCGTTTTCGGTCATTCGATGGGCGGCATCGTTACGCTCAACTACGCGCTGCGGCATTCCGCCCGGATAAAGGGGGCTGCAGTCTGGAACGCCAACTTTTCCGCCGGCCTGCTCGGCCGTGTCGCCCAGACCGTGCTCGCGTTCGAACGATTTCGCCTCGGCTCGGATGTTCCATCCCGCATCCTGCCGAAGCTCACTTTCGAGGATTGGGCGCGCAAGGTGCCCAATGCCCGTACGGGCTTCGACTGGCTATCCCACGACACGTCCGAGGTCGATGCCTATGTCGCCGACCCTCTTTGCAGCTGGAATGCATCCGTCTCGCTTTGGCGCGATATCTTCGGTTTTGTCTTTCACGGAGCCGACGATGCAAATTTTTCGACTGTCCGAAAAGACCTGCCGTTCAACCTCGTCGGCGGAGCGGAAGACCCCTCAACCTTCGGCGGCAAGGCCGTCGCGGACCTTGCATCCCGAATGCGCCGCATGGGGTTTTCCAATGTCGTTTCAACGATCTACCCGGAAACCCGCCACGAATCTCTCAACGAGTTGAATCGGAATATCATCACCGAGGCATTTGCATCATGGGTAAAAGACATTACCGCCTGACCCAGTCGTCATCCGTCTGCCACGCCTCTTTGAGACATCGAACCATTTCAGCGCCGCGCGTCCTTTCGAACGCGCAAGGGACGCTGTATCGCTTTTGAATTTACGCATCGTGCTTACCGAGGAATATATTCCTCGGTAAGCACGATGCGATACCTAGGGGAATTCCAATGATTGCCGAACTTTTCACCGCCGAACATTTGATAACCTTCGTCATCCTGACCGCGCTGGAAACGGTTCTCGGCTTCGACAACCTTCTCTACATTTCCATCGAGGCAAAACGCACCGGTCCGAACAGTGAAGCCAGAGTGCGCCGCATCGGCATCATCGTTGCGATCGCGCTCCGGATTGTGCTGCTGTTCGTGGTGCTGCAACTGATCAGACTGTTCCAGGATCCGCTCCTGACGATCGATTCTCGCTTCATCGACGCTGCGCTCTCCGGTCACGCGCTGATCGTTCTGGCCGGTGGCGTATTCCTGATTTACACCGCCATCAAGGAAATCTACCACATGCTCGCGGTGGACGAGCTTGGTCATGGCAGTCAGGCCGGCAGTTACAAGAGCGTCGCTTCCGCCATGATCTGGATCGTGCTGATGAACATCGTTTTCTCATTCGACACGGTGCTTTCCGCCATCGCGCTCACCCGCGAATTCTGGGTCATGGCCGCGGCGATCGTGGTTTCCGGCATTCTCATGGTATGGATGGCGGATGCCGTAGCCGCCTTCCTCCGGAAGAACCGCATGTATGAGGTGCTGGGCCTGTTCGTGCTTCTGCTGGTCGGCATAATGCTGATGTCCGAAGGCGGTCATATCGCCCACCTCGCTTTCTTCGACTACGAAATCGTGCCACTGGCGAAATCGACCTTCTATTTCGTGCTCGTCGCCCTGCTCGTGGTAGAGATCGTCCAGAGCAGGTATCAGCGCAAACTGCTCGCCGAGCGCGAAAAAACGCAGGCGAAAGGCGAGGAAACCCATGGCTGAACCCCCGCTGAAAGGCATCCGCGTCATTGAACTGGCGCGCATCCTCGCCGGTCCCTGGGCCGGTCAGCTTCTAGCCGATCTCGGCGCGGACGTGATCAAGGTGGAGAGCCCGGACGGCGGCGACGACACGCGCAAATGGGGGCCGCCCTTCGTGATGAGCCATGACGGCGAGAATCTCTCCGCCGCCTACTATCACTCCTGCAATCGCGGAAAGCGATCCGTCGCGATCGACTTCTCGACGCCGGACGGAGCGGAAACAGTTCGCAAGCTTGTCGCCACGGCCGACGTGCTGATCGAGAATTTCAAACTCGGCGGGCTCAGGAAATACGGCCTCGATTATCAGAGCCTCAGCGCCAAAAATCCCCGTCTGGTCTATTGCTCGATTACCGGTTTCGGCCAGGATGGGCCTTACGCTTCGCGCCCGGGCTACGATTTCATCATTCAGGGCATGGCCGGCATGATGTCGATCACCGGCGCCGCGGGCGGAGAGCCGCAGAAGGCCGGTGTGGCGATCTCCGACATCTTCACCGGGCTCTACTCGGTTATCGCAATCCAGGCCGCGCTGCGCCATGCCGAAAGGACCGGTCAGGGCCAGCACATCGACATGGCGCTCTTCGACACGCAGATTTCGGCGCTCGGCAACCAGAACCTCAACTATCTGGTGTCAGGAAATTCGCCGGTGCAGATGGGCAATGCCCACATGAACATCGCGCCCTACGAGGTGCTGCCGGTTAGAGACGGACACATCATCCTGGCGGTCGGCAATGATGGCCAGTTCCAGCGCTTTTGCCGGATCGTCAATCTTGCCGAGCTGGCCGATGATCCGGATTTCGCGACTAACGCGGCGCGTGTTACCCACCGCGCGCCGCTGCGCGAGCGAATCGTGTCGAAGCTTGAGGGCTTCGATCGCGCGCCGCTCTTGGCCGCGCTGGAGGCCGCCAACGTACCGGCAAGCCCGATCAATACGATCGGCGAAATGTTCGCCGACCCCCAGACGATTGCGCGCGGCATGCGGCTCGATCTCGACGACGGCCATGGCAACACCCTGCCCTCGGTGCGCTCGCCGATGCTGATGTCTGCGACGCCGCCCGTCTATGAGCGGCCCTCGCCGCGCCTTGGGGAGCACACGGCCGAAATCCTTGCGGAACTGGAGAAATCAGGCGGATGAAGACCGGCGGGAAACTGATCGTCGAAGCGCTCGAGGCCAACGGGGTCGACCGCATCTATTGCGTGCCCGGCGAGTCCTTCCTGGCTGTGCTCGACGCGCTGCACGATTCGAGCCGGATCCGCACCATCGTCTGCCGCCAGGAAGGGGGCGCGGCGATGATGGCGGATTGCCAGGGCCGGCTCACCGGCAAGCCCGGCATCTGCTTCGTCACGCGCGGCCCCGGCGCTACCAACGCCTCGGCAGGCATCCATATCGCGATGCAGGATGCCTCGCCGATGATCCTGTTCATTGGCCAGGTGGCTCGCGGAAACAAGGAACGCGAGGCCTGGCAGGAGGTTGATTACAAGCGCTTCTTCGGCGACCTGGCCAAATGGGTGGTGGAAATCGACGATGCGGCGCGAATTCCCGAACTCGTCACCCGCGCCTTTGCCGTCGCGACCTCCGGCCGTCCCGGGCCGGTGGTGGTCGCGCTGCCTGAGGATATGCTGACCTCGCTTACCGACGCGCCGGACGCACTCCCCTATACGCCGGTTGAAACGTCGCCGGGCGACGGCCGACATGCAAAAGCTCGGCGGAACTGCTGGACGCGGCGAAGCGCCCTTTCATGGTCCTCGGCGGATCGCGCTGGAGCGCAGAAGCAAAATCGCGCATCGAAAAGGCGGCGGAGGCTTGGGCGCTCCCGATCGGGGTCACCTTCCGCCGGCAGATGCTGTTCGATCATTTGCATCCGACCTATGCCGGCGATATTGGGCTCGGACCAAACCCCGCGCTATCGACGGCGATCAAACAGGCCGACCTGCTGCTTCTCGTTGGGGACAGGTTCGGCGAAGTGCCGTCGGGCAACTACACGCTGATGAAAAGCCCTTACCCGGAGCAGAAGCTTGTCCATGTCCACCCTGACAGTGGCGAGTTGGGCAAGGTTTATCGGCCGACGCTCGCAATCAATGCGTCGCCCGAAGCGTTCGCCCAAGCGTTCGCCATATTGATGCCGGCTGCCCCGCCTTCCTGGCAAGGTGAAGCGGAACGCCTGCACAAGAGCTATCTGGAATGGTCGAAACCGCCCGAAACCGGCCCCGGACCGGTCCAGATGGGACCTATCTGGAGCTATCTGGAATCCGTCCTGCCGGAAGGTGCGATCCTCTCCAATGGCGCCGGCAACTATGCCACCTGGATCCATCGCTTCCACCGGTTCCGCCGGTTTGCAACGCAGGCAGCCCCCACTTCGGGTTCGATGGGTTACGGCACGCCGGCGGCAGTCGCCGCGAAAGCGCTGTTTCCGGACCGCGAGGTGATCGCGTTTGCCGGGGACGGGTGCTTCCTGATGAATGGACAGGAGTTCGCAACCGCCGTCCAGTACGATCTGCCGATCATTGTGATCGTCGTCAACAACGGTACCTACGGCACCATACGCATGCATCAGGAACGGGAATATCCCGGGCGCGTCGTTGCAACAGACCTCAGAAATCCGGACTTCGCCGCTCTTGCCCGCGCCTATGGCGGGCACGGCGAAACGGTCGAGAAGACGGCCGACTTCGCTCCGGCCTTCGAACGCGCGCGAGCCAGCCGGAAACCTGCAATCATCGAGATCAAGCTCGATCCTGAAGCGATAACGCCTACCCGCACGCTGACGGAAATCAGGGAGAAGCGATGACTGCTTCGCAGGCAGGTTCGGCAGTTTCAGCGCCCCTTCGCGCCCCCCTCTGGCCTGCCGGCCATCTCCCCCGCAAGGGGGGAGATCGGCGTCGTCTCCGATTTCGCCACCCTCCAACATTGCAGAATCGTGCTGGGGGCTGAAACTGCCGATCTCCCCCCTTGCGGGGGAGATGTCCGGCAGCCAGAGGGGGCACCGTAGGACACCGACATTCCGGATGCTCCTCACCTCCTTCATCTTGATGCCTCTACGCGCTTGACGCGCAGCGGAAACCTTCGATCTCGCGACGCGGCGCATCTTTTGTTACTAATAACTAGAACGAGAAGACTTCCGAAGCCAAGCGGAGGCAGAGATGTACAGCCAGGGTCTCATCGGCGCAAAAACCGAAACCGGCGAGGATGAAGCCTTCCTCGCAGCATTCCAGGCGCGCATCGACGCCGAGGAGAAGATCGAGCCGAACGATCCGATGCCGGAGGGCTACCGGCGCACCTTGATCCGCCAGATCGGCCAGCATGCTCATTCCGAGATTGTCGGCATGCTGCCTGAGGGCAACTGGATCACCCGCGCGCCATCGCTGCGCCGCAAGGCAGCGCTGCTCGCGAAAGTCCAGGACGAAGGCGGCCACGGCCTCTATCTTTATGCCGCCGCCGAGACGCTCGGCGTTTCACGCGAGGAGATGACCGAGGAACTGCTGGCCGGAAAGGCCAAATATTCCTCGATCTTCAACTATCCGACGCTCACCTGGGCCGATATCGGCGCGATCGGCTGGCTGGTCGACGGCGCCGCAATCATGAACCAGATTCCGCTGTGCCGCTGTTCCTACGGCCCTTATGCGCGCGCCATGATCCGCGTCTGCAAGGAGGAAAGCTTCCACCAGCGGCAGGGCTACGAGATCATGATGACGCTCGCCCGGGGAACCGCCGAGCAGAAGGATCTCGCCCAGGACGCGCTGAACCGTTGGTGGTGGCCATCTCTGATGATGTTCGGCCCACATGACGCCGACAGCCAGCACGGCGACCAGTCGATGAATTGGAAGATCAAGCGCTTCACCAATGACGAGCTTCGCCAGAAATTCGTCGACGCGACCGTTCCACAGGCCGAATACATCGGGCTGAAAATCCCCGATCCTGACCTGGCATGGAACGAAGGAAGACAGAGCTACGATTTCGGTCCGATCGATTGGGACGAGTTCTGGCGCGTTGTGAAAGGCGGTGGTCCGATGAACAAGGAACGTCTCGCCGCCCGGCAAAAGGCTTGGGATGATGGCGCCTGGGTGCGCGAGGCGGCGCTTGCCTACGCCGCGAAGCGTCGGGTGCGCAGGGAAGCTGCGCGGATCGCGGCGGAGTGAGCATCATGCATCTCGCACAGCTCAATGTCGCGCGCCCTCGATTTGGCATCGACGACCCACGTATGGCCGATTTCGTTGCCAATCTCGATCGCGTGAATGCGATTGCCGAGCGCAGCCCCGGTTTCGTGTGGCGACTGATCGGAGAAGGCAACAACGCCACCGACCTTCGCTTCGATGACGACCCCGAAACTCTGGTCAACATGTCGGTCTGGGAAACGGCCGAACATCTTGAGCATTTCGTCTGGAACACCGTTCACAAGCAATTCTACCGTCGGCGCGGCGAATGGTTCACGGCTGCAGGCAAACCGTATTTCGTGATGTGGCACATACCTTCAGATCATCGGCCGACACTTGCCGAAGCCAAGGCGCGGCTCGACCATCTGTCCGTCAACGGCTCCAGCGAGCATGCGTTCGGCTGGGATGGACTGCCCAATCTGAAGCGCTGGATGGAAGAGCGTTGTGCGTAAGGAAGCAGCCATGACCAAAAACCAAATCCCACTCTGGGAAGTCTTCATCCGGCCGCGCAACGGCCTTTCGCACAAACATTGCGGTTCGGTCCACGCCGCCGACGAGGTGATGGCTCTGCAGGCCGCTCGCGACGTCTATACGCGGCGCGGTGAAGGCGTTTCGATCTGGGTGGTTCCCTCCGCCGCGATCATCGCATCCGATCCCGAACACAAGGACGAGAATTTCGAGCCGGCGGCGTCGAAAATCTACCGCCACCCGACCTTCTACGACATCCCGGAAGAAGTGGGGCATATGTGATGGAGGCTGACAAACAGGCTATGCTTGTCTTCCTCGTGCGTCTCGCCGACGATCATCTCATCCTCGGACATCGCCTTTCGGAATGGTGCGGTCATGCGCCGATGCTCGAAGAGGATCTTGCGATGCCCAACATGGCGCTCGACCTCATCGGCCAGGCGCGAGCGCTCTACAGTTATGCGGCAGAAATCGAGGGCAAGGGCCGCACCGAGGACGATCTCGCCTATCTGCGCCGCGAGCGCGAATATCTGAACTGCCTGATGGTGGAGCGGCCGAATTGCGACTTTTCCCACACCATGCTCCGCCAACTCTATTTCGCCGCCTTCATGGAGCCGATGTGGCGCGGCATAATGGACTCGTCCGACAAAACGCTCACTGCCATCGCGGCGAAGGCCGTCAAGGAAGTCGCCTATCACATCCGCCATGCCGGCGAATGGGTCATCCGGCTTGGCGACGGCACCGAAGAGAGCGCGCGCCGTATGCGCGAAGCAATCGCCGCGCTCGCGCCCTACATCGAGGAACTGTTCGAAACGGATGCCGTGACCAATGCGGTGGCGGAAGCCGGCATTGCGCCCGCTCCTGACACGCTGCGCGAACCGTTCGAGAAAAGGATAGCCGAAATTTTCGCCGAGGCCCGGATCGAAATGGAGCGAGCGCCTCATGCGCAGAGCGGAGGCCGCCAGGGCCGTCACGGTGAGGCAATGGGTTACCTGCTGGCCGAACTGCAACACATGCAGCGGACTTATCCGGGAGCGGTGTGGTGGGTGAAGCCGCATAAGTCTGCGTTTCGTCGCGCCGGGTCTGCCGGGAGAGAAAGGCGGCGCTCCACGTTGCCCCCTCTGGCCTGCCGGACCCGGCCCTACGCTTTGGCTCCGGGCGTTCGTCGTTCGAAAAGCCAAATCGTTGGCTTTTCATCGCCTTCGGCAACCATCCTCACCCCCCTCAAGGGGGGAGATCAGCCTTCATTCGGGGCTTCGCCAATCGCCAACGTCGCAGACAGGGCATCGGATCAAGCGGCCGGCGTAATCTCCCCCCTTGAGGGGGAGATGGCTGGCAGGCCAGAGGGGGGTGCGAAGGAGAGTTACCTTTCCGAGAAGGCCTGGCAGGCCGCTGCGTCTGTCGTCGATCCCGAAATTCCCTGCGTAACCGTCGCCGATCTCGGCATTCTCCGCTCGGTCGAAATCGATGATGGCGCGGCCATCGCCAAGGTTAGCCCGACCTATTCCGGCTGTCCCGCCGTTCTGGCGATCGAACTGGCGGTAGAGGCCGCACTTCGCGAAGCCGGCTTCGATGCGCGGATCGAGCGCCAGATGTCGCCCGCGTGGACCACGGACTGGATCACCCCCGAAGGTCGCGCCAAGCTGAAGGCATACGGCATCGCGCCACCGGTAGAGGCCTCGCATTCAATCCGAGCCCTTTTCGGCGAAACCGAAGTCGCCTGCCCGAAATGTGGCTCTGCGGACACCGAACGCTTGTCCGAATTCGGCTCCACCGCCTGCAAGGCACTCTACCGATGCCGAAACTGCGCGGAGCCCTTCGATTATTTCAAGTGCATCTGAGGCAGGAACCGTGGCGCGCCGCTTCCATGAGCTGACCGTGACCGAGATCGACCGGCAAACGCCCGAGGCCGTTTCACTCGCCTTCGAAATTCCGGACGACCTGCGGGAGACGTTTTCGTTTCGCCCCGGCCAATATCTGACGCTTGCGGCTGATATCGACGGCGAAGAGGCGCGGCGGTCCTATTCGATCTGCTCGGTACCCGGCGAACCCTACCTGAGAGTAGGCGTGAAAAAGGTTGCGGACGGGCGCTTTTCCAGCTTCGTCAACGACCATCTGAGCATCGGCGATACGATCCGCGTTATGCCGCCGCAAGGGCGTTTCACGTCGCTCATTGGCGACAGGCACGACTATATTCTCATTGCATCGGGCTCCGGCATTACGCCCATGTTGTCGATCGCGCGAACGGTGCTCAGCCATGAGCCGGAGAGCACGATCACTTTGATCTATGGCAACCGCACGACAGCCACCATCATGTTTCGCGAGGAACTGGAGGACCTCAAGGACCGGCATCTCGGACGCCTCGCGCTCATCCATGTGCTTTCGCGCGAAAGGCAGGATGTCGAGCTTCTCAACGGACGCATTGACGGAACCCGGATCAGGGCGATGACCGAGCGTGGCTTGATCGATCCGCAACGCGCCGACGGTGTGTTTCTGTGCGGGCCGGCCGAAATGATCGATGAGGTTGCCAGCGCGCTGAAATCGCTCGGCGTTCCGGAAGACAGGATCCGCTTCGAGCGCTTCACGCCTGCCGGCGATATCGCGCCGAGAAGCGTTCCATCGCAGGCCACCCGCCGGGCAGTCACTGAAGGCGTCACCGTAGAGGTGGTGCTCGACGGGATGCGGCGCGGCTTCCAGATGGCGGACGCGGACCAGTCGGTGCTCGACGCAGCCCGCGGCGCAGGTATCGAGCTGCCCTATTCCTGTGCCGGCGGCATGTGCTGCACCTGCCGTTGCCGGATCGTCGAAGGTTCGACCGAAATGGCCGTCAATTATTCGCTGGAGAAATGGGAGGTCGAGGCGGGCTTCACGCTGGCTTGTCAGTCTCGACCGACCAGCGCCAGACTGGTTCTGGATTTCGACGCAGCCTGAGCGGCATGATCCCGAAAAGAAGCCTTTTCAATCAGCCTCTTTGATCAACAAAAGGGGCGGCCGAACCGCCCCTTTTTCGCGACTTCATCAAGCCTTCCGGCTTGGCATATCCATGCCTATTGCAGCGCCTTATCGGTGATCGCCTTGGTAAAGGCGCCTTGCGGCTCCTTGGTGATGACCGGGTCGGAGCCGCCGCCGAGCAGCGTCTTGACGGTACGTTGATAGTCGGCTTCATCGAGCGCGCCATTCGAACCGGCGGTGAGCTTGGCGATCTCGCCCATCATGCGCTTCTGGTGCATTTCCGTCTGCGCGCCGGTGGTATCGTTTTCGAGAACGATCATCGCCGCTTCGTCCGGATTCTGCTCGGCATATTTCCAGCCCTTCATGGATGCACGCACGAAGCGCACCATCTTGTCCACGAAGGCCTCGTCCTTGAGCTTGTCCTCCAGCACATAGATGCCGTCTTCCAAGGTGGCGACACCCTGATCCTCGTACTTGAAGGTAACGAGGTCCTCCGGCTTGATGCCGGCATCGATCACCTGCCAGTACTCATTGTAGGTCATGGTGGAAATGCAGTCGGCCTGCTTCTGGATCAGCGGATCCACGTTGAAGCCCTGCTTCAGCACGGTCACGCCATCTGCGCCGCCCTGAGTCGGAATACCAAGCGTGGCCATCCACGACAGGAACGGATACTCGTTTCCGAAAAACCAGACGCCGAGCGTCTTGCCCTTGAATTCCTCTGGCTTGGTGATGCCGGTCTCCTTGCGGCAGGTGAGCATCATGCCCGACGACTTGAACGGCTGGGCTATGTTGACGACCGGCACGCCCTTTTCACGTGTGGCAAGCGCGGATGGCATCCAGTCGATGATGACATCGGCGCCGCCGCCCGCGAGTACCTGCGGAGGAGCAATGTCGGGTCCACCCGGCTTGATCTCGACGTCGAGATTCTCTTCCTCGTAGTAGCCCTTCTCCTTGGCAACGTAGTAGCCTGCGAACTGCGCTTGCGTGACCCATTTCAGCTGCAGCGTGACCTTGTCCGCTGCCAGAGCCTGAAACGCCGCAAGCGACATGGCGCCGGCAAGCACCGAGACCATTAGTTTTTTCATTTCATTTCCCTCTGAAGTTAGCCCAAGACCGCGTCTACCCACCACGGACAGACGGATGCCAGAATGTAACGACCCTTTCGATCAGGGTGACCACGCCATAAAAGACCGAACCCGCGAGGGCTGCAACCGCGATTTCAGCCCAGACCATATCGACACTCAATCGACCTACCTCGGTGGAAATGCGAAAGCCCATGCCGACGATAGGGGTGCCGAAAAATTCGGCCACGATGGCGCCGATCAAGGCCAGCGTCGAGTTGATCTTCAGCGCATTGAATATGAACGGGGCGGCAGCCGGAAGCCGGAGCTTGAAAAGCGTTTGCCAATAGCCCGCGGCATAGGTGCGCATCAGGTCACGCTCCATGGTATTCGACGCCGCCAGCCCCTGAACCGTGTTCACCAGCATTGGAAAGAACGTCATGATGATGACGACCGCCGCCTTCGAAGGCCAGTCGAAGCCGAACCACATCACCATAATGGGCGCGACGCCGATGATCGGCAGCGCCGAAACGAAATTGCCGATCGGCAGCAGGCCGCGCTGAAGAAAGGGCGAGCGGTCGATCGCGATTGCGGCTAGGAATCCTGAGCCGCAGCCCAGCGCATAGCCAATCAGCACAGCCTTCAGGAAGGTCTGCCGGAAATCCGCCGCCAGGGTCGGTAGCGAGGTGACAATGCGGGCCCAAATCGCAGAAGGTGGCGGCAAGGAGCACGAAGGGGACGTTGAAGCCGCGAACAATGCCTTCCCAAAGCACGAGGAGTGTCACGCCGAAAAGCACGGGCACCGCAAGCCGGGACAGCCGCCTAAGCAATGGATTGGACGGGTTCTGGCGGACGAGCCATTCGTTGGCGGCCCATGCCGCTATCCAGAAGGCGAACGCACCGATGACGATGCCCGTCCTCATGCGGCCTCTCCCATGCGCCGCAGCATCAGGCGCTGCGCGATCCCCACAAGCATGACCAATACGGCCGCGATTGCCGCGGCGGCGAACAATGCCGACCAGATCTGCACCGTCTGCCCGTAATAGGAACCGGCGAGAAGGCGCGCACCGAGACCGGCGACCGCGCCCGTCGGCAATTCACCGACGATCGCGCCGACGAGGCTGATGGCGACCGCGACCTTCATCGATGTGAACAGATACGGCATCGAACTCGGCCAGCGCAGCTTCCAGAAGGTCTGCGCCGGGCTGGCGTTATAGGTATGCATCAGGTCGAGCTGGATTGTTTCGGGGCTTCGGAGCCCCTTCACCATGCCGACTGCGACGGGGAAGAAGGAAAGATAGGTCGAGATCATGGCCTTGGGCAACAAACCGGTCATGCCGACCGCGTTGAGCACGACGATGATCATCGGCGCGATGGCAAGGATCGGAATGGTCTGACTGGCGACGATCCACGGCATCACGGAGCGGTCCGCCGCACGGTTATGGACAATGAAAACGGCAAGCAGAATTCCAAGTGCGGTCCCCATCGCGAACCCGAGCAGCGTCGACGAGAGCGTCACCCAGCTGTGATAGACAAGGCTGCGCTTGGAGGTTGGACTGATTTCGAAGGTCGTCTTCCAGATCTCCGCGATAACTTGATGGGGCGACGGCAGCACCGGGCGCTGCTGTCCAAGTGTGTCACGCACAAGGTCCGAGAACGCCCATTGCGTCCCCGCCTTCTGGTAGACGTCCAGTTGCCACGGCCCATTGAGGTAAATCGCGAAGGCGTACCAGAGGGCGACGATGGCCGTCAGCACAATGAGGATAGGAACCGTGTTGCCTGAGGTGAGGCGCGTGACAGCCAATCTGCGGTTTGTCGGTTCGGTCAGGGTCACGGCAGCCATCGTGGATCGCCTCCGCTCGCCAGGATCCGAAACCGGCTCGTTATTACACCCCCCTCTGGCCTGCCGGCCATCTCCCGCTCAAGGGGGGAGATGGAACCTACATCGACCGCGGTTGCTGATCGCCAGCGCTGCAGAAAAGACGGCGAGCGTCGTGCCAGCCAATCTCCCCCCTTGAGCGGGAGATGGCCGGCAGGCCAGAGGGGGGTGTAAACCCCTTCAAACACCCCACAGGCTCGACGATCACTCTTCATAACTATGCCCTGCCCGCAGTCCATCCCGCACCCGCGCCGCGATCGCCAGGAATTCCGGTGTCTCGCGGATGTCGAGCGGACGTTCCTTTGGCAAGGTCAATTCGATGACGTCCGTGACTCGGCCAGGGCGTGGCGACATCACGACAATACGCGTCGACAGATAGACGGCTTCAGGGATCGAGTGTGTAACGAAGCAGATCGTCTTATTCGTACGCTCCCAGAGTTCAAGAAGCTGCTCGTTCAGATGGTCGCGTACGATCTCGTCGAGAGCGCCGAAGGGTTCGTCCATCAAAAGGAGATCGGCGTCGAAGGCGAGCGCACGCGCGATCGAGGCGCGCTGCTGCATGCCGCCGGAAAGCTGCCAGGGAAATTTCTTCTCGAAGCCGGTGAGGTTGACGAGATCGAGCGTACGCTTGATGCGTTCGTGCCGTTCGGCCCTCGATAGCCCAATGATCTCCAGCGGAAGGGCGACGTTGCGCTCGATTGTGCGCCACGGATAGAGCGCGGCAGCCTGGAAGACATAGCCGTAGGCGCGCTTTTCCCGCGCCTGTTCGGCGGTCATACCATTCACGAGGATCGTGCCGGAGGTCGGCTTTTCGAGATCGGCAATGACGCGCAGGAACGTCGTCTTGCCGCAACCCGAAGGGCCGATGAAGGAAACGAACTCGCCCTTGCCTATCGTAAGATCGACATTCGTCAGCGCCTGCACCGGACCGTCATTGGTTTGGAACGTCAGGCCGAGTTTGCTGGCTGAAACGACGGAGTGCGAAGTTGCGGTCATGGGCGGCTTTCGGCCTTGGCCCGAAGCGGCGCCGTGCGAAACTTGAATGCCATCGCCTTCGTCCTGATTTCCATCGACCTCGTCTCGCACGTTTGCCAGTCCGCTATAAGTCTCAATCATCGAAACCCGCCTGCTGGCCACCCGCGCCGATCCCAACAAGCAGGGGAGCGTTGTGCCGCTGCCGCATCTTGACGGTCTTGTGCCGTAGAGCGCGTCCGCCAAACGCGGTCATCGTGTTGCAGCGCAGGCGTTCCCTCGGACAACGCCTCGCCGATGCCTCGCGCGCTTGCGCCGGATCGATCCTTCAGCATGGCAGGCGTGGCCTCAAGCCGGACGGCGCCAAACTCACACCCCCGTAGCAGGAATGCCGGTGCGCTCAACTTTGCGAGGCGCAGTGATTTCCTTCCACTTGGACAGCGCGCGATTGACCGCCTGGTGTGGCTCGCGTGAAACGAATTCGCCATGCCCAGGCTTCGCCGTGATGTCCGATTCCTGAATCGTCAGTTCGCCTCGGGAGAACACGAAACGCGGAAGACCGGTCACCTCCATACCTTCGAAGACGTTGTAGTCGATCACTGACTGCTGCCTGGCGGCGGTTATCTTCTTCTTGCGCTTCGGGTCCCAGACCACGATATCGGCGTCCGCGCCTTCAACGATCGCGCCTTTTTTCGGGTACATATTCAGTATTTTGGCGATATTCGTTGAAGTGACGGCGACAAATTCGTTCATGGTCAGCCGGCCGGTGTTGACCCCCTTTGTCCAGAGGATCGGCATGCGGTCCTCGAGACCTCCGGTACCGTTCGGGATCTTGGTGAAATCGCCGATGCCGGACCGCTTCTGATCCGTCGTGAAGGAGCAATGGTCGGTTGCCACGACCTGCAGCGATCCTGCCTGCAGCCCTGCCCACAGAGAAGTCCTGGTGCAGCTTGTTGCGGAAGGGCGGGCTCATCACCCGCCGCGCCGCATGGTCCCAGTCCTTGTTGAAATATTCGGTCTCGTCGAGCGTCAGATGCTGGATCAGCGGCTCGCCAAAGACGCGCATGCCCTTTTGCCGCGCCCGGCGGATCGCCTCATGCGCCTGCTCGCAGGACACATGCACCACATAGAGCGGGCTGCCAACCATGTCGGCGATCATGATGGCGCGGTTGGTCGCCTCGCCCTCGACCTCAGGCGGACGCGAATAGCCATGCGCCTCGGGACCATTGTTGCCCTCGGCCATCAGCTTCTGCTGGAGTTGCGCGACCACATCGCCGTTTTCGGCATGCACGAGGGGCAGTGCGCCCAGCTCCGCGCAGCGCTTGAACGACGCGTACATCTCGTCGTCGTCCACCATCAGCGCGCCCTTGTAGGCCATGAAATGCTTGAAGGATGTGATGCCCTTGTCGACGATCGTCGCCATCTCGTTGAAAACCTGCTCGCCCCACCAGGTGACGGCCATGTGGAACGAGTAATCGGCGCAGGCCTTCGATGTCTTGTTGTGCCACATCTGCAGGGCTTCGAGCAGCGACTGGCCGGGCGAAGGCAGGCAGAAATCAACGACCATGGTGGTGCCACCCGACAGCGCCGCACGCGTGCCGCTTTCGAAATCGTCGGCCGAATAGGTGCCCATGAAGGGCATTTCGAGATGCGTGTGCGGGTCGATGCCGCCGGGCATGATGTAGCATCCGGTGGCGTCGAACTCATGGTCAGCATGAAGATCCGGGCCGATGCCGATGATCTTGCCATGCTTGAAGAGCACGTCGGCCTTCCAGGTGCGGTCGGCGGTCACGATCGTGCCGTTCTTGATGACTTTGGACATGCTCACTCCCTATTTCCACGGGGCGTTCAAATGAACGGAACGGCAATGCTGCGCCCCTTCGCGCCCCCTCTGGCCTGCCGGCCATCTCCCCCACAAGGGGGAGATCAGCAGTTTCAACGCCCCGCAAAAGCTGGCGAAATCAACATGACAGCCAATCTCCCCCCTTGCGGGGGAGATGGCCGGCAGGCCAGAGGGGGGCAACGTAGGGCATCGGCGTTCCGGCTACTGCACAGCCTCTTTTCCTTTCAGCACCTCACTCCACGATCTCCGCCGTTTCCACCACCGCGTGGAACAGCACGTCGCAGCCGGCGGAAGCCCATTCCTTCGAGATTTCCTCGGCCTCATTGTGCGAAAGCCCATCGACGCAGGGGCACATGACCATCGCGGTCGGCGCCACCCGGTTGATCCAGCAGGCGTCATGGCCTGCGCCGGAGACAATATTGCGGTGGGTGTAACCGAGCCGGTTGGCGGCGTCGCGGATCGCCTTCACGCAGTCCTTGTCGAAGGTAACCGGGTCGAAATGGCCGACCTGCTCCACTTCGAACTTGATGTCCAGCGCCTCGCAGATCAGCGCGATGCCATCACGGATGCGCGCATCCATCGCGTCGAGCGTCTTCTTGTCCGGCGAGCGGATGTCGATGGTGAAAACAGTGCGCCCCGCGATGATGTTGCGCGAGTTCGGATAGGCTTCCATATGGCCGATGGCGCCAACGGCCTCGGGCTGGTAGTCCATCGCCACCTCGTGGACAAGTTCGGTGATACGCGCCATCCCGAGACCGGCGTTGCGCCGCTTCGGCATCGGCGTCGAGCCGGTATGGCTTTCCTTGCCGGTCAGCGTTACCTGCAGCCATTTCAGGCCCTGTCCATGGGTGACGACGCCGATGTCGATGCCTTCGTCCTCCAGGATCGGGCCTTGCTCGATATGAAGCTCGAAGAAGGCCTTCATCTTGCGCTTGCCGACCGCTTCGTCGCCCTTCCAGCCGATCCGCTCGAGTTCGTCGCCGAAGCGCTTGCCGTACTTGTCCTTGCGGTCGTAAGCCCAGTCCTGCTCATGCACGCCGGCGAAGACCCCCGACGCCAGCATGGCTGGCGCGTAGCGGGTGCCTTCCTCGTTGGTCCAGTTGGTGACGACGATCGGATGCCTGGTCTTGATGCCGAGATCGTTCAGCGAACGGATAACTTCGAGGCCGCCGAGAACACCGAGCACGCCGTCATATTTGCCACCGGTCGGCTGCGTATCGAGATGACTGCCGACATAGACTGGCAACGCGTCCGGATCGGTGCCCTCGCGGCGGGCGAACATGGTGCCCATCTGGTCGAGGCCCATTTCGAGCCCCGCCGCCTCGCACCATTTCTTGAAGAGGCGCCGGCCCTCGCCGTCCTCATCGGTCAGCGTCTGCCGGTTATTGCCGCCGGCAATGCCGGGGCCGATCTTCGCCATTTCCATGATCGAATCCCAGAGGCGATCGGCATTGATACGCAGGTTTTCGCCGGGCGCGGCCATATTGTTCCTCTCATTTATCTTCAAGAAGGGCCCGCGGTTCCCGTCGCAGGCCTTTCCCGTGCGGCTCATGCCTCAGTCGATCAGTCTCAGCACCTCTCGAACATGATCAATCAGTTCGTTGATCTGACCCTTGGTGATGATCAGCGGCGGCGAAAGCGCGATGATGTCGGCCGTGGTGCGGATCAGCGCCCCACGTTCGAAAGCTTTAAGGAAGGCAGCAAAAGCGCGCTTGCTCGGCTGGCCCGCCATCGGTTGCAACTCGATCGCTCCGATCAGGCCAATGTTGCGAATATCAATCACATGCGGCTCGCCCTTCAGCGAATACAACGCATCTTCCCAATAAGGCGCGAGTTCCGCGCCGCGTGTCAGCAGCCCCTCGTCCTTGTAGGTGTCTAGGGTGCCAAGTCCGGCCGCGCAGGCAATCGGATTGCCGGAATAAGTGTAGCCGTGGAAGAACTCGACGGCATGTTCCGGGCCAGTCATGAAGACGTCGTGGATTTCCTTCTTGACGAACACAGCGCCCATCGGAATAACGCCGTTTGTGACGCCCTTTGCTGCGGTTATGATGTCAGGCGTGACGTCGAAGTAGTCCGCCGCGAACGGCGTGCCGAGACGGCCAAAGCCGGTGATGACTTCGTCGAAGATCAGAAGAATACCGTACTTGTCGCAGATTTCGCGCAGCTTTTTCAGATAGCCCTTTGGCGGAATGAGCACCCCGGTCGAACCAGCGACCGGCTCGACGATCACGGCCGCGATGGTCGACGGCGTCGTGTAAGCGCAACGATGCGCTCCAGGTCGTTGGCAAGGTCGGCCCCGTGCTCCGGCTCGCCGCGGCTGAATGCGTTCTTTTCCGGGAGATGGGTATGCGGAAGGTGGTCCACGCCCGTCAGCAGCGTGCCGAACATCTTGCGATTGACCCCGATGCCACCGACCGAAACACCGCCGAAATTAACGCCGTGATAGCCGCGTTCGCGGCCGATCAGCCGGAAGCGGGACGCCTCGCCCTTGGCGCGGTGATACGCAAGCGCCATCTTGAGCGCGGTATCGACGGACTCCGAACCGGAATTGGTAAAGAAAACATGCTCCATGCCCGCGGCGCGATGTCGATCAGGCGATTGGCGAATTCGAAGACGGCCGGGTGACCCATCTGGAAGGCCGGCGAATAGTCCAGTTCTGCCGGCCTGGCTGACTAATCGCCTCGGTGATTTTCGGCCGGCAGTGGCCTGCGTTCACGCACCAGAGGCCGGCAGTGCCGTCCAGGACCTTGCGCCCGTCCGTGGTGGTGTAGTGCATGTCCTTTGAGGAGACGAACATGCGCGGCGCCTGCTTGAACTGACGGTTCGCGGTGAACGGCATCCAGTACGCACTGAGATCGTTCGGCGCTACTTTCAATCTGTCTGACATGACCAAGCTTTCCTTTTACCCCTGTTTGAATGCGGCCAACGCTTGGTCTTTCGAGCGCAACTATGCTACGCAAATTTTGACCGATTGGACAAACGTTAGCACCGCCACGAAGGCGGTCAAGGGAATAGTAAGGGAAATGACCCTGCGGCTTCGCGCTCCACAAGGCGGTAAAAACTGGTCCAGACCATTGGTCCAGGTTTGTTGCCGTGTGTCGGCACGGGATGTGCGGATGACCATGGAGGCCGCAGCCCCGCGACGGCGAACGCGCATCCAGCAAGAGAAGCGTGAGCTCATTCTGGAGGCGGCGCTCGAGGTGTTTTCCACGAACGGCTTCCGGGGTTCGACCATCGACCAGATCGCGGAAGCCGCGGGCATGTCGAAGCCCAACCTCCTCTACTATTTCCGCCGCAAGGAAGACATCCACGCGACCTTGATGCAGCGGCTTGCTCGATACCTGGCTGGCACCTCTTCGCGAATTGGACGACATCGGCGATCCGCTGACGGAATTGCGCAGCTATATCCGTCGCAAGCTCGAAATGGCGCGCGACTTTCCACGCGAAAGCCGCCTGTTCGCCAACGAGATCCTGCAGGGCGCGCCGCGCATCATGCCGTTGATCGAGGGCGAACTGAAAAGCCTTGTCGAGGAAAAGGTCGAGGTCATCAAGGGCTGGATGCGCGCCGGCAAGATCGCCGAAACCGACCCTTGGCATCTGATCTTCTCGATCTGGGCGACAACGCAGCACTATGCGGATTTCGACGTCCAGGTGCGCGCGGTGCTCGGCCCGGACCGTGGTGGAGACGGACGTTTCGAAGACGCCGCACGGTTCCTGGAGCACCTCTATCTTGATGGGTTGCGCGTTCGGAAAGACGCTGGGCAAGCTTAGAGAGCGACGATTTCAATCGGAGTCGTCACCGCGCTCTAATTCTTTGATTTCGCATGATCTTTTCCGAAAACCGCTACGCACTTTTCGGGATCATGCTCTAGAGTTCGGGTCGCCAGCAGGCGCTACTCCACGACTTCCGGAGCCTTGGGGCTTGCGCTGCCAATAAGCCCGCAGCACTATGCGGCAGGGCACGAAAACGCAGGCTTCAAGGCCGCGCGGAGAGGATATCATGGCCAGACTTCTCGCCCTCTACAGAACACCGAAGGATCGCGACGCCTTCGAGAGCTATTACTTCTCAACACATGTACCGCTGGTGAAAAAAATACCCGGGGTTCGCAAGTATGAGGTGAGCACGGGCGGAACGTTCGGCCCCGGCGGTGCCTCGGACACCCATTTCGTGGCGACCCTTCATTTTGACTCGGTAGAGGCCATCAAGGCAGCTCTGACATCACCCGAGGGGCAGGCCGCTGCCGCTGATCTTGGCAACTTCGCAGACGGCGGCGTGGATCTGGTCTTCTTCGATACAAAAGTGGCTTAGGACTTTTCCCTGCTTAACCTCGGGCTCAAATCGAAAGACAGTGGAGAGCGCCCCCGCTCCACAGCGCCGCCTGCACGATGTCGGCGGCGCTGAAACTGTTCAACCCACCGCCACTTAGCGATGGGCCGTGCCATTCCGTTCGGCGAAATCCACCCCAGGTTTTCACCGGCACGGAAATTCAAAACTGTCTAATATGATTAATCCGCGCCGGCAGCGGACCGCCAGCGAGCGGCTATCTTACTCCGCCGCCGCCTTCGCCATCGGGTTGTTCGGATGCGTGGTCCAGTTGGCATAGATCGGTGAAACCGGCTGGCCGGTGCGCTTGTCCAGCGCACCCGCCGCTAGCGGCTCCATGGTGATGCAGCCTTCCACCGGGCAGACATTGACGCACAGGTTGCAGCCGACGCATTCCTCATCGATCACCTCGAAATGGCGGACGCCATCGACCATGTTGGTGATCGCCTGGTGGGACGTGTCCTCGCAGGCGATGTGGCAGCGGCCGCATTTGATGCAGGCGTCCTGGTCGATATGCGCCTTGGCGACGTAGTTGAGGTTGAGATACTGCCAGTCGGTGACGTTCGGGGTCGCGCGGCCGACAATGTCGTCGAGCGTCGCGTGGCCTTTCGCGTCCATCCAGTTCTTCAGCCCTTCGATCATCTCCTGGACGATCTTGAAGCCGTAGGTCATCGCCGCCGTGCAGACCTGGACGTTGCCGGCGCCAAGCGCCATGAACTCCGCAGCGTCGCGCCAGGTCGTGATCCCGCCGATGCCGGAAATCGGCAGGCCACGGGTTTCCGCGTCGCGGGCGATTTCCGCAACCATGTTGAGAGCGATCGGCTTCACGGCCGGTCCGCAATAGCCGCCATGCGAACCCTTGCCGTCGATGGTCGGTTCCGGCGCGAAACTGTCGAGATCGACAGCGGTGATGGAGTTGATCGTATTGATCAGCGACACCGCATCCGTGCCGCCGGCCAAAGCCGCGCGCGCCGGCTTGCGGATGTCGGTTATGTTGGGCGTCAGCTTGGTAATCACTGGCATGCGCGTATTCGCTTTGCACCAGCGCACCACCATTTCGATGTATTCGGGAACCTGACCTACCGCCGATCCCATGCCGCGCTCCGACATGCCGTGCGGACAGCCGAAATTGAGTTCGATGCCATCGGCCTCCGTCTCTTCGACGAGCGGCAGGATCGCCTTCCAGGATTCTTCCGCGCAGGGAACCATCAGCGAGACGACGATGGCGCGATCCGGCCAGTCCTTCTTGACCTGCTTGATCTCGCGCAGATTGACGAACAGGTCGCGATCGGTGATCAGCTCGATATTGTTGAGCCCGAGAAGCCGCCGGTCGGCGCCCCAGATCGCGCCGTAACGTGGCCCGTTGACATTGACGACAGGCGGACCTTCCTCGCCCAGCGTCTTCCAGACGACGCCACCCCAGCCCGCCTTGAAAGCACGGATGACGTTGTAAGCCTTGTCGGTCGGCGGCGCCGAGGCCAGCCAGAACGGATTGGGCGATTTGATGCCGACGAAGTTGTTGCGAATGTCTGCCATGGGTACGTCTCCCTTAGGCGAAAGCGGGCTTGGGGCTAAAAGATTCAGCAAATTCAATCGATGGCAAAAGCGAGCGGCGCTCTACGTTGCCCCCCTCTGTCCTGCCGGACATCTCCCCCGCAAGGGGGGAGATCAGCTGCTTCGGCGCTGCCGCTTGTCCTGCAACGTCGGCGATTGGCGAAAGCCGTTCGGACCGCTGATCTCCCCCCTTGCGGGGGAGATGTCCGGCAGGACAGAGGGGGGCAACGTAGGGCACTGTCGTCTCCAATGGTGCGAACCCCTACCCCACCAGCGCGCGGTGAATGCTTTCAGCGGCGTCACGGCCCTGCGCCACAGCCGAAACTGTCAGGTCATCGCCGCCAAGAATACAGTCGCCTCCCGCCCAGACCTTGGCGAGCGACGTGCGGCCCTCGTCGTCAACGGCGATGCGGCCGTTTTGCATGGCGATAGATGCCCCGCTGCCGTTCAACACTGCCGGCTCGAAGGTCTGACCGATTGCCTTGAAGACCTGATCGGCCGCAAGCCGGATGGTCTCGCCGGTGCCGACAAGCTTGCCGCCCTTCATCGCCGTGTATTCGAGTTCGAGGGCAGAGACCTTGCCGTTTTCTGAAACGACCCGCTTCGGCTGCAGCCAGTGCCGGATGGCAACGCCCTTCGCGGACGCGAGATCCTGCTCAAACTCAGAAGCGTTCATGTGCTCTTTGCCGCGCCGGTAGCAGATGGTCACCTCTTCCGCGCCGAGCAGCTTGGATTGCACCCCGGCATCGATCGCCGTCATGCCGCCGCCGATGACGACGACACGGCGACCGACCGCAAGCGCGGAAAGGTCAGCCGCCTGGCGCAGTTCGGCGATGAACTCGACGGCGTTTTCGACGCCCTCGCTCTCCTCGCCTTCGGCACGCAGAGCGTTGACGCCTGCAAGGCCGAGGCCGAGGAAGACGGCATCGTAGCCGGCAGTGAGTTCCGACAGCGCATAATCGCGGCCCAGCGCCTTGCCGTTGATAATCGAGATGCCGCCAATCGCGGTCACATAGTCCACTTCGGCCTGGGCAAAATCGTCCGTGCTCTTGTAAGCGGCGATACCGTACTCGTTGAGTCCCCCGGCCTTCGGCCGCGCCTCGAAAACAGTCACCTCGTGGCCGTAGCGCGCGAGCCGGTGCGCGGCGGCAAGCCCGGCAGGACCCGCGCCGACAACCGCCACCTTCTTGCCGGTCGGCGCCGCACGCTCGTAAAATTGCCTGTTGGCGGCCATCGCCGTATCGGTGGCATAGCGCTGAAGCCGGCCAATCTGCACCGGCTTGCCCTCCGCCACCTCACGCACGCACACTTCCTCGCACAGTGTCTCGGTCGGGCAGACGCGGGCGCACATGCCGCCGAGAATGTTCTGGTCGAAAATTGTCTTGGCCGATCCGATCGGATTGCCGGTCGCGATCTGCCGGATGAACAGCGGAATGTCGATCGAGGTCGGACAGGCCTGCATGCAGGGCGCGTCGTAGCAGAAATAGCAGCGGTCGGCCTCGACCAGCGCCTCGTGATGATCCAGCGGCGGGTGCAGATCGGCAAAATTCTCAGCGTATTGGGAGGGCGAAAGCCGATCCCCGGCGATACCTTCCTTGTACTGACCTTCGGCCATTCCAGTTCCCCATTTTTATGGTTTGTCGAAGGCTAGCACAGTTTCTTTTTTTATCAATCGGTCAAATTTTGAGATGAGCTGCAGTTGTTCAAAGTGAAAACATGACTAGTCAGGTCATGTTTTCACACTCTCCGGGCACAATGACTCGGACGTCATCACGGGTGCAAGCAGCCTGCCGGCGTTTAGTTCATCGGCCGTGGCTTGCGGGCGTCCTCCGGAACGATGTCATGAACCGGAGCCTTGTCGCCGCCCTTTTCGAAGCTGATCACCGGCTCCATCTTCGCCAGGATATCGTCCGTCAGCCAGCACAGGCTTCTGTGGCCATCGCCCAGGTCGCGGAGCGGCGGCACCTCTCTCTCACAAAGCCCATCCGGCACAAGATGCTTGTAGCGGCAGCGCGTCTGGAACGGGCAGCCGCTCGGCGGGTTCATCGCGGACGGGATGTCGCCTTCGAGCACGATGTGTTTCTTGACCACGCTCGTATCGGCAATCGGGATCGCTGACAGCAGCGCTTCCGTGTAGGGATGATAGGGAGGCGAGAAGATCTGGTCGGTGCTCCCCTGCTCGACGATGTAGCCGAGATACATCACCACCACCCGGTCGGCGATGTAGCGCACGACCGAAAGATCGTGGCTGATGAAGAGCATCGTCATCTTGGACTGGCGCTGAATGTCCATCAAAAGCTCGGTCACCGCCGCCTGCACGGAAACGTCCAGCGCGGAAACCGGCTCGTCCGCCACCACTACCTTGGCATGGCCGGCGAAGGCGCGCGCCACGCCAATGCGCTGCTTCTGGCCGCCGGAAAGCTGGCGCGGCATGCGTTTTTCGAAAGCGCGGGGAAGCTTCACCAGGTCGAGCAGTTCCAGCATGCGCTGACGGCGTTCGGCCGGGTTTTTGCCGACGTTGAACTTTTCCAGCGTGCGGATGATTTGCGACCCGACCGAATGGCTGGGGTTGAGCGTGTCGAACGGATTCTGGAACACCATCTGGATCGACGAAATGGTCTTCACGTCCCGCTTCTCGATCGGCGTCGACTGAATGGCTGTGTTGCCAAGCGTCACCGAGCCGGAAGACGCGGTTTCAAGGCCGAGCAACACCTTGGCAAGCGTGGACTTGCCGCAACCGGATTCGCCGACGATGGCCACGGTCTCGGACTCCCGCGCCTCGAAGCTGATCGTCTCATTGGCCTTGACGACACGGCCTTCGCCGCCGCCGAAAATCTCGTTCGCGGCGACGCGGTAGTATTTTCTGAGGTCGTTGATCTTCAGCACCGGCGCGCCGGGCGTGATCGGCTCCTTGTGCTTCTTTGCCCCTTCCGGAAGTTCGGCCCAGTTGATTTCGTCGAAACGCACGCAGCGGCTGTGGTGATTGTCGTGGCCGGCGACCGGGATCATCGGTATCTCGGCCGCATCGCAGAGGCCCTTCACGAAATGCTGGCAGCGTGGCCCGAAATTGCAGCCCTTCGGCCGCTCATGCGGCAACGGGAGCTGGCCAGGGATCGAAATCAGGGGCCGTGAGTTCTTGTCGGCGCCAGGCAGCGGGATCGAGCGGAACAGCCCCTGCGTGTAGGGGTGGCGCATACGGTCGAACACATCCTTGACCGTACCGGTCTCGACGGCCTCGCCGGAATACATGACGGTGATGCGGTCGCATGTCTCGAGGATGAGCCCGAGATTGTGCGACACGAAAACCATCGAGGTGCCGAAGCTCTTGCCGAGGTCCTTCACCAGCTGGACGATGCCCGCTTCTACCGTCACGTCGAGCGCCGTCGTCGGCTCATCGAGCAGCAACAGCGCCGGCTTGGAGAGCAGCGCCATGGCAATGACGATGCGCTGCTGCTGGCCGCCCGAAAGCTGATGCGGATAGGAACGCATCATCCGCTCCGGATCGGGCAGGCGCACGGCGCGCACCAATGTCGAGCGAGCGTTTGTAGGCCTCCTGCTTGGAGACCTTCTCGTGGATCAGCGGCACTTCCATCAATTGCTGGCCGACCTTCATCGCCGGATTGAGGCTTGCCATGGGCTCCTGATAGATCATGGCGATCTGGTTGCCGCGGATCTGGCGAAGCTCCTCATCCGACATTTCGCCCATGTCGCGGCCCTGGAACTTGATGCGGCCGCCGACGATCTTCCCCACATTGGAGAGGTCGCGCATGATGCCGAGCGACACGGTCGACTTGCCGCAGCCGGATTCGCCGACGATGCCCATCGCCTCGCCCGGCATGACGGTGCAGGAGAAGTCCATCACCGCCGGAATTTCGCCGCGCCGCGTAAAGAATGAGATCGAGAGGTTTTCGATCTCGAGGATCGGTTCGCTCGGTTTCCGGATGGTCTCGTTCATGTTGAAACGCTCCATACCTGCTGTGCATGCTGACGCCTGGCCGGAGCACCCCCCTCTGTCCTGCCGGACATGTCCGGCAGGACGAGGGGGTGAAAAGGAACTCAGCCCATCCATTTCGTCAGTCCTTCATCGATTGTTCGCGCAGCGCATCGGCGAGCAGGTTGAGCCCAAGCACGAAGGACATCAGCGCAATCGTGGGCGGCAGCGCCGGGTGGATGAAGGAGCGCAGCAGACGGCTCGCATCCTTGATCGCAGTGCCCCAGTCGGGGCTTTCCGGCGCGAGACCAAGGCCGAAGTAGCCAAGCGTGCCGAGCAGGATGGTCGTATAGCCGATGCGCAGGCAGGCATCGACGATCAGTGGACCGCGCGCATTGGGCAGGATTTCCCAAAGCATGATGTACCAGGGGGACTCCCCGCGCGTCTGGGCAGCCGCCACATAGTCGCGCGTCTTGATGTCCATGGTGAGGCCGCGCACGATACGGAACACGCCGGGGCTCGATGCAAAAACCACCGCCACAAAAATGTTGAGCTGGTTCGGCTCGATGGAGATGATGCCCAGCGGATCGGCGTCGAAGACAAGACCGGCGTAGATCCAGCCTCCGATCAGCAGCGTCAGCGCGAGCTGGACGGTGATCAACTGCGGCCGGTTCTTGAACCGCGTGTAGAACAGGACGGAGAAAAAGACGATCGGAAACAGGAAGAACAATCCCGCCAACCCATAGGGGATCGGCGTGTCCATGATGCCGGGCGTCACCAGAAGGTAGAAGAGCAGGATCACCGGAAAGGCCAGCACCAGATTGGCCAGAAACGACAGGAACGTGTCGATCCGGCCGCCATAGTAGCCGGCCGGCAGGCCGAGCGTGATGCCGACCATCAGCGCGAAGGCGGTCGCGGCCGGCGCGATGATCAGTACGATCTGGCTGCCGAACACCATGCGGCTAAACACGTCGCGGGCGAGCTTGTCGCCACCGAAGAGATAAGTCTGGCCGGACGTCGCGTCGATCGCACCCGGCAGCGCGTCCTTCATGACCGGCACCTGCGCCAACGGATCGAACGGCGCGATCGCTGGGGCAAAGATCGCCGTGAAGAGCCAGAAGAAACAGATAGCGACGCCGGCAATGCCGACGCTGCTGTCGAAAAGGTGGCCGTAAAGGCCAAGCCGCTTCTTCAGCGCAAAGCTCGCGCCGAGCACAATCGCCAACGCAAGCCAAACCGGCCAGAAGCGCGCGACGGCCCCGAGAAAGACCTGGAAGCCGCCAATGTATTCTAGCTGCACCCGCGCCCCCTATTGCACTCTGATGCGTGGATTGAGATAGGCGTAGCCGACATCGGAAATCAGCTGCGTCGACAAGACAACCAGAACCGATACCAACGAGCAGCCGAGCAAAAGGTCGATGTCGTTGTTGCTCGCGGCTTCAACGAGCGTGAAGCCGAAGCCCTGGTAGCGGAACATGGTCTCGACGATGACGACGCCGGTCAGGAGCCATGGAAACTGCAGCATGATCACCGTGAAGGGCGCAATCAGTGCATTGCGCAGCGCATGCTTCATGACGACGTTCCCGAAACTCAGGCCCTTCAGGCGGGCCGTGCGGATATATTGCTGCGTCATCACCTCGACCATCGAGGCGCGCGTCATGCGGGCGATATAGCCGATGCCGTAGATCGCCATCGTCATCACCGGCAGCGTGAAATTGTAGAAAGTGATGCCCTGCCCGGTGGCGCTTGCCGCCGAACCGTTGAGCCAGCCCAGCCATGACGCGAAGATCACCGTGAAGATGACGCCGGACACATATTCGGGCGTGGCGGTCGTGGTGATCGATGCGACAGACAGCGTCCGGTCAGTGCGCGAGCCTTCCCGCATCCCTGCAAGAACGCCGATGAGCAGAGAGATCGGGACCATCGTGATTATGACCCAGAACATCAGGATGCCGGTCGCCTTGAGTGCCGGAAAGAGTTTTTTCGCGACCGGCACCTTGTATTTGGTCGAGCAGCCGAAATCGCCTTGCAGCACGCCGGAATAAGTCGGCACCGAAGGCTCGTTGCAGAAGGCGAAGCGGGGCGTCGCCGCCCCGGTGGCCGGATCGATGTTGGGTTGTTTGGGCAGGACACCGAGCCACTGGCCGTAGCGGACGAAGAAATTCTGCCGATAGCCGTTCTTCTGCAGCCAGCTTTCGAGCTGTTCGGCAGACGTCCGCATCTCGGTCTGGCTGATCGCCAGCTTCTTCAGGTTCGGATCGAGATTGATGAGAAAGAACACGACAAGCGTGAGGCACAGCATGGTCAAGGCCATGGTCCCGAGACGCCGTGAATGAATGCAAGCATATCGCCCCCCTGCCAGTCGGGTTGGGGTCAGATGTAGGCCCGTGGCGGGATGGAGCGCTGTCGCCCCTTCCCGCCCACGGTGCGAGACTTACGCCTCCTTGTCGAGCCAGACCCGATAGAAGTCGTGCTCGTTGGTCGGGTGCATGCCGTGGTTCTTCACGTACGTCGGCCGAGTGATTGTAGAGCGAGCGCCAGTAGGACTGGATCAGGACGCCTGAATCCTGGAGGATCTGTTCGATATCCTTCATCAGCAGCTTGCGCTTCTCGACATCGGGCTGCGCAGTGGCCTCGTTAAGTTTCTTGTCGAACTCCGGATTGGCGAATGCAGTCTCGTTCCACGCTTCGCCACTCCGATAGCCGAGCGTCAGCACCTGCACGCCAAGCGGACGCATGTTCCAGGTCGTCATGGAGAAGGGATACTTCGTCCAGTCGTTCCAGAACGTGGAACCCGGCAGCACGGTGCGCTTCACCTTGAGGCCCGCCTCGCGAATCTGCGCAGCGATGGCGTCGCCGGTGTTCTTGTGCCAGTCCTCGTCGGTCGTGATCAGGTCGAATTCGAAGTCGGACTGGCCGGCTTCATCCATCAGCTTCTTGGCGCCCGCCGTGTCCCGCATCTTCTTGGGCAGCTCCACATATTCAGGGTGGATCGGCGAAACGTGGTGGTTTTCCGCCACGGTGCCGCGGCCGCCATAGCCGAGCTGCAGGATCGTCGCGTTGTCGACTGCCATCTGCAGCGCGTTGCGGACCTTCTGGTCGTCATACGGCTTGTTGTTGACGTTCATGCGCGCCACGATGGTGGCCGCCGTGTTGACTTCGGATTTGACCAGGCCAAGCCCGTCGAGGATGTCGACAAAGTCGGCCGACGGTTTCGTAGTTGGTGTCAACCTCTCCCGCCTCGAAGGCGCTGACGCCGGCAGACGGGTCAGGTCCGTAGTCGATGAACTCGACGCCGTCGAGATAGGCCTCGCCGCCCCACCACTTGCCGTTTTCGCGCCGCTTCAAGACAGCCTTGGAGCTGACGTCGTAGGAAACCAGTTCGAACGGGCCAGTGCCGATCGGGTGTGTGAGGAGGTTCGATCCGTTCTTCTCGAAGTCGCGGTGCACGACAATGCCCGGATAGTCCGAGATGCCAGGGATGAAGGTAATGTCGGGCGCCGGAAACTTGACCTTGATCGTGTTGTCGTCGACCTTGGTGATCGCGCCGTCCTTGGCTTTCTTCGTGGCCGGGTCGACCAGCGCGCCCATGCGGGTCGCCATCGAATTGCCTTCCACGTTCGCGTCGCACCAGCGCGTCAGATTGAACATCACGTCGTCGGCGTTGAACGTGTCGCCGTTGTTCCAGGTCACACCCTGCCTTAGGTGAAGCGTATATTCGGTGGCGTCGTCATTGACTTCCCAACTCTCGAGCAGCGACGGCTCGAAGGTGAATTTGGCCGTGTACTTTACCAGCGGCTCGAGGAACTGACGCGTGACATTCGCCATTTCCGGCCAGTCATATAAACGTGGATCCTTCTGTTCCTTGACGAACTGCCAAACCCTGATCACCCCGCCCTTCTTGGGCTCCTGGGCGAGCGCTTCGGTTGGTGCGGCAAGCCCGAGCATTCCATAGGCCATCGCGGTAGTAGCGCCGAAAACGCTGGCGAGCGCCAGAAACTCACGACGGTCCATTTCCCCGGACTTGGCGCTCTCGGCCATGTCTCGGATGTGATCCGGGACACGATCCCCATTACTCTTGTAGAAGGTCATCACAAACTCCCATTATTTTTTTTGGCATTCCGCTTCTAACCATTCCGCATCCCACTCGCCTTGTCAAAGCGGATGCGGTGCCAATTGCGAATGTGCAACTTTGCATATGGAGCGGTCCGCGCGAAAGCGACAATCTTGACGCAAAAGTGGTAATGCACCCCGAAACGTATGAAACTCGGCTGACATCAGCTGCTTCATCGCTCGAGTTTTGACGGCTCTCACCGCGTTGTTTACCATCGCGGCAGGGCCGATCCACTCACCCCTTGCAAAGCGCGACAAAGCCACAGGCTCGGTGTCGGAGCGATGCAACCCATGCCCTCCACCGTTCCAAGGTAGGCGGCAGATGAACAAGGAGGAGCTTAACGGCCTGCAGCCGCAACGGTGAGCGTCGAGACAGCGCCGGCCTCACAACGAAGCTCGTCCTTTGGCCGATTGACAGGTGAAAGAAGCTTGCTCATTGCTTGAAAGTTGCAGTTCCCCGGAGGGTAGCATGTCATTGCGCGCGGCTTGTCGCTGGTCCGTTTTTCTGTTCGCGCTCCTGGGGCTGCTCGCACCGGCATTGGCGGCCGGTCCTGCCCGCACGGTCGTGACTACCGATAACGGCGACTATTTCGGGTTTGACCTCAGGTCGGAGCAGAATCTGTCGCTGGACCAGTGCAAGGCGGTCTGCCTTGGCGATTCGGGTTGCCGCGCCTTCACCTACAACACCAAGGCGCAATGGTGCTTCCTCAAGTCCGACTTCAACCAGCTGAAACCCTTTGCAGGAGCCATTGCCGGCAAGGTCGTCGATCAAGCCGGCGATCCGGATATCGGTGCGCCGCCTGAATTGACCTTTTTCCCGGACTGGGTGGCCGACGAGGCGCGTCAGTACCGCACCAATCTCATCAAAGGTGTTGCTCCAGCCAGCGACAGCGGGCTCGCCCAGCTTGTCGAGGCCGGTGACTATGCCATGCTCACCAACGACCCGAGCACTGCCATCCAGAACTTCAAGGCAGCGATCGCAATCTCGCCGGACGACGGCAATCTCTGGATCAACCTCGCCAAAGCGATCTTCGCCGTTCAACCCGCCAATGGCGAGGGTATGCCGGCCCTGCAGCGCGAAGGGACGTCGGCGGCATGGAACGCCTATCAGCTTCTCCGCACCGCCTCCGCCCGCGCGGAAGCGCTGTCAGCCATCGCGGCCGGACTTGCCCGCCGCGACCTCTATCGTCCCGCCCTTTCAGCCTATGAAGCGAGCCTCGCGCTGGTGAACTCCGCCACTGTCACGGCAGAATACACGGACCTCAAGGCGCGCAAGGGCTTCCGCGTTATCGATCATTCGGTCGATGCCGACAGCGCCACGGCGCGCATTTGCGCGCAATTCTCCGAAGAGCTCGTCAAGACCGGCGTCGACTACGCGCCGTTCGTCACGGTCGACGATCAGGCGCCGAAGGGCATCGAGGCCAAGGACAAGCAGCTCTGTGTGGAAGGCCTGGAGCACGGCAAGCACTATCGAGTGGCGTTTCGCAGCGGCCTGCCCGCGGCAATCGGCGAAGTGCTGGAGATGCCCGTTCAGCTGAGCGTCTACGTGCGCGACCGTGCGCCGTCGGCGCGCTTCACCGGCGATAGCTTCGTGCTGCCCTCCACCGCGCGGCGCGGCATTCCGGTGGTGACGATCAACATGGACACTTCCGGCATGAAGCTCTACCGGATCGGCGACCGCTCGCTGGCCCAGCTTCTCTCCGGCTATCAGTTCCTGCGTCAACTCGACACCTACGACATTTCTACTGTGTCCGACCAACTAGGCGCGCCGGTTTGGGAAGGCCAGCTGGAGATTTCCAACGAGCTCAACAAGGAAGTCACCACCAGCTTCCCGATCGACGAGGCGCTGCCCGAGCGCAAGCCCGGCGTCTATGTGCTGACCGCCGAGCCACTGGATAAGCGCGGAGACTCCTGGGAAACGCGCGCCACGCAGTGGTTTGTCGTCTCGGATATCGGCCTTGCCACCTATACCGGACAGGACGGCCTCAACGTGTTTGCGCGCTCGCTCGCCAGCGCTGCGCCGATGGCCGATATCGAGCTGACGCTGCTCGCCAAAAACAACGAAATCCTTGGAACGGCTACGACCGATGCTGACGGGCGCGCAACCTTCACGGCGGGCTTGACGCGCGGCGAAGGCGGCATGGTGCCGGCCGTCGTGATGGCGAAGCAGGGCGATGCCGATTTTGTTTTTCTTGACCTGACGCGCCCTGGCTTCGACCTGACCGACCGCGGAGTCGAGGGGCGTGCGGCTCCGGACGCGCTGGACATCTACACCTGGACGGAGCGCGGTATCTACCGCGCCGGCGAGGAAGTCCATGTCTCGGCGCTTGCACGAGACCCATCCGCCAAGGCGGTCCGGAACCTGCCGCTGACCTTTATCTTCACGCGGCCGGATGGTGTCGAGGAGCGCCGCGTCGTCAGCGACGGCGCAGCCCTCGGCGGCCATGCAGTGAACCTGCCGCTTGCCGGCAATGCCATGCGCGGCACGTGGCAGGTGAGCCTTTACACGGACCCGAAGCAGCCGGCAGTTGCCAACTCGATGTTCCTCGTCGAGGACTTCGTGCCAGACCGGATCGAATTCGACCTGACCAGCGACCGGAACGAGATCGCCTTGGGGGAAACTGCGGAGCTGACCGTCGACGGTCGCTTCCTGTACGGGGCGCCCGCCGCCGGCCTCGCGCTCGAAGGTGAGATCAATCTCTCCACGGCGACGGAATGGGAACGCTACAAAGGCTATTTCTTCGGCCTCGCGGACGAGGAGGAAGGCGATGCGAAGCGCATCCCGCTGAGCGGTCTGCCGGTCATCGGCGACGACGGCAAGGCACACTTCCCGGTTCGGCTCGATCAGCCTCCGGCGACCACGCGGATGCTGAAGGCTCAGGTCGCCGTTCGCATGCGCGAAGGCAACGGACGCGCTGTCGAGCGCAAGATCGACATCGCAGTTAAGCCCCAAGGGCAAATGATCGGCCTTGCACCGCAATTCTCGGGTGCACAACTGCCGCAAGGATCGCAGGCTGCCTTCAAGGTGATTGCGGTCGATCCGAACGGCCAGCGCCAGGCGCTGGCAGGTTTGAACTGGTCGCTCGTGAAGGTCGAGCGGAATTATCAATGGTACCGGTCCGGTAATTCCTGGAACTACGAGCCTGTAACCTTCACCACGGCGGTTACTAAAGGCAAGGTCGACACCAGTCCGGACAACGAAACCGAAATTGCCGTTCCGGTCGACTGGGGCCGCTATCGGCTGGAAATCGAGACCGACGATCCCGCCGGCCCGGCCACGAGCTTCGAATTCGATGCCGGCTGGTATGTCGCTGCTTCGTCAACCGAGACGCCGGACGGGCTGGAGATTGCGCTCGACAAGGAAAGCTACGCCGTCGGCGACACCGCAAAGCTCAAGGTTTCGCCGCGCTTTGCCGGTGAACTTCTCCTGACGATCGGTGCGGAAAGCCTGCTGGAAGTGCAGACAGCGACCGTACCGGAAGGCGGCGCGACGATCGATATCCCTGTGAGCGCCGACTGGGGCGCCGGCGTCTACGTCACGGCCACGCTCTACCGTCCCGGCGAGGCAAAGGAATCGCGCATGCCGGCACGCGCCATCGGCGTGAAGTGGCTGAAGGTCGATCCGGGATCAAAGAAACTTGATGTCGCATTGACGCCACCGGAAAAGACAGGGCCGCGCCAAACGCTGTCGATCCCGGTCTCGGTTACCGGGATGGCGCCCGCGAGCGACGCCTACGTCATGGTCGCCGCGGTCGATGTCGGCATCCTGAACCTCACAAACCACAAGGTTCCGGATCCCGAAGAATGGTTCTTCGGCCAGCGTCAGCTCGGGCTCGAACTGCGCGACCTTTATGGCCGCCTGATCGACGGTTCGCTGGGCGCGGCCGGCCGGCTTCGCACCGGCGGTGACGGCGCGGCCATGTCCGCCCAGGGCAGCCCGCCGACCGAAAAGCTCGTCGCCTTCTTCGCCGGGCCGGTGAAGCTCGATGCTGAAGGAAAGGCAGTCGTCGATTTCGACCTGCCCCAATTCAACGGCACGGTCCGGGTCATGAGCGTGGCCTGGACGGAGGACGCGGTCGGCCACGCTTCGACGGACGTGATCGTGCGCGATCCTGTCGTGATCACGGCCGGCATACCACGCTTCCTCGCGCCCGGTGACGCTGCGCAGGTGAGGCTCGATATCGCCAACACGGACGGCCCCGCGGGTGAATACACGTTGACGGTCGAAACCAATGGCACGGTGCACGCCGGCGGCGGCGCGCCCGAAGCGGTCACGCTGGAGCCGGGCAAGCGCGCGACAGTAACCATTCCGCTTATCGCCGATGAGCCGGGCGACGCCACGGTCGACGTGAAGCTGACGCATGCCGACGGCCTGACCATCGAACAGGCATTGGCGCTGCCCGTGCGGCCGGCGGCCATGCCCCTCACCTCGCGAACTGTCGTCAGCCTCAAAGGAAACGGAGGGGCCGTCACAGTCGACCGCGAGCTTCTGGCGGCCAGTCTGCTTCACGGCGCAAGCGTCAGTGTCGGCGTCTCGTCCGCCTCGGCGTTCGACATACCGTCGCTGCTCCTGACGCTCGACCGCTATCCCTATGGCTGCGCCGAGCAGACGACGAGCCGCGCCCTGCCGCTGCTCTACGTCGCCGAACTCGCCAAACTGGCCGGGATGAATGACGATCCAGCACTTCGTGAAAGGGTCCAGGAGGCAGTCCACAGGGTGCTCAACTATCAATCGTCCTCGGGCAGCTTCGGCCTGTGGTCGCCCGGCTCCGGCGACCTGTGGCTGGACGCCTATGTCAGCGACTTCCTTACCCGCGCGCGGGAGCAGGGCTACGAGGTTCCGAAGGAAGCCATGTTGCAGGCGCTCAATAACCTGCAGAACTCCCTTGGCTACGATGTCGATGTTACGGACCGCGGCAACGAGATCGCCTATGCGCTCTACGTTCTGGCCCGTAACAAGAAGGCGTCGGTCGGCGACCTGCGTTACTACGCGGACACCCAGCTCGAAGCCTTCAAGAGTTCCCATGGCCATGGCGCAGCTTGCCGCTTCGCTCGCGCTCTACGGCGATAACCAGCGCGCTGAATCGACGTTCCAGGCGGCGCTGGCGCTTGCCCAATCGGACATGAAATTCGACCAATATCGTTCCGATTACGGTTCCCCGCTGCGCGACGGCGCCGCGATGCTGGCGCTCGCTGCCGAGAGCAAGCCCTTGCCGTCGACGGTGCCCGCCATGGTGCAGCTTGTCTCGCGCTACCGCACTGTCTACACCAGCACGCAGGACCAGGCCTGGATGCTGCTGGCCGCTCGGGCGATCCAGGGAAACAACCCGATCTCGCTGGAGGTGAACGGCGCAACGCATTCCGGAAACTTCTCGCAGCGGGTAAGCGGAAAAGACCTGCTCGACAACCCGATCACAGTGACCAATTCCGGCAAGGATCCCGTTGAGGCCGTCATCACTGCGGTTGCAGCGCCTGCGCAGCCGCTGCCGGCCGGCGGCGAAGGTTTCACCATCGAGCGGACCTATTACCGGCTCGACGGAACAGAGGCCAACGTCACGGCGGCCGTGCAGAACGAGCGCTTTGTGGTGGTACTGAAAATCACGGAACTGAACGATTGGCCATCCCGAGTTCTCGTCAACGACCTGCTGCCCGCCGGCTTCGAGATCGACAATCCGAGACTGGTGTCGAGCGCCGATCTGGCGAATTTCGGCTGGCTCGGACAGACCCAGGCTGCACATCTGGAGTTCCGCGACGACCGTTTCGTGGCCGCATTCGACCCTACTGGGGGTGGCCAGCGTGCCGCGACGCTCGCCTATGTGGTGCGCGCTGTGACGCCCGGCGTCTACGCGCATCCTGCCGCCACGGTGGAGGATATGTACCGGCCGCAATACTCCGCCCGGACCTCCACGGGGATGATTGAGGTGAAGGCACAATAGGAAGCGGAGAACCAGACAATGCCGGCGGCTCGGAAGCTTCTGCGTGGAACGGCGTTCGCTATTGCCGGCGCCGCCGCGCTGGCCGGCGTTTCGGCCGCAGGCTTCCTCTGGGCCGACCACGCCTTTCCTCCGCCCCTGCCGGAAAAGCTCCCGGTCTCGACCGAGGTCGTCGACCGGGACGGCGCCCTGCTCCGGGCCTTCGCCACTACAGACGGCCGCTGGCGCCTCGCAACAACCCTGGACCAGGTCGACCAGAAATTGGTCGAGATGCTGATCGCCTATGAGGACAAGCGCTTCCGGGAACACCAGGGAGTGGATCCGCTTGCGCTGATGCGGGCCGCGGGACAACTTCTCGGCAACGGGCGCATCGTCTCGGGTGGATCGACCATCTCCATGCAGCTTGCCCGTCTGATCGAGCCGCGGGCGGGCCGATCGCTTGGCGCGAAGGTTCGCCAGGTCTTTCGGGCAATCCAGATCGAACAGCGTCTCACCAAGGACGAGATACTGGAGCGCTATCTGACGCTCGCCCCTTATGGCGGCAATCTCGAAGGTGTGCGGGCGGCTTCGCTAGCCTATTTCGGCAAGGAACCCAAATGGCTGAGCGTCTCGGAAGCAGCCCTGCTCGTGGCGTTGCCCCAGCTTCCCGAAAGACGGCGGCCGGACAGGAACCGTCACCTGGCTCTCGCCGCACGCGACCGGGTGCTGAACCGCATGGTGACGGCTGGCCTGCTGGACCAGCGCGAAGCGTCGCGCGCCGCGGCGGAAGCAGTGCCTGACAAGAGAGGCGCTTTGCCGGCGCTCGCCGCGCACACCGCGGACGCAGCGCTTCGGGCATCGCCAGCAGAGACGCGCCATCAACTGACGATCAAGAAGAGCGTCCAGGAAGGTTTGGAACAGGTAGCGCGAGAAGCCGCAGCAAAGCTTGGGCCGCGCCTCTCGGTGGCCATGGTGATGGCGGACGCCCGGACCGGGGAGATCCTCGGCGCAGTCGGTTCCGCGGACTATTTCGATGCAAGCCGTTCGGGCTGGATCGATATGACCAGGCGGGTTCGCTCGCCGGGCTCGACGCTGAAGCCCTTCATCTATGGTCTCGCCATGGAACAGGGGCTCGTGGCGCAGGAAACGCTGATCGAGGACCGGCCCGCCAACTTTTCGGGTTACCGGCCGCGCAACTTCGACATGAGCTATCAGGGCGATGTGAGCATAAGGCAGGCATTGCAGCTCTCGTTGAACGTCCCGGCCATCCGTCTGCTCGACGCAATCGGGCCGGCGCGGCTCGCCGCCCGGTTTCGCCGCGCTGGCGTGGTCCCGCAACTCCCGCCCGGCGAGGCGCCCGGTCTGGCCATCGGGCTCGGCGGCGTGGGCTTGACCCTGCGCGATCTGGTCCAGCTCTATACCGGCCTCGCCAATGGCGGCCGGAGCCATCTGCTGCGCGATGGCACGGAAAAGATTCCACCGTCGTCTGTCGGTACGGCGATTCTCGAACCTCAGGCCGCTTGGCAAATCGCCGATATCCTTTCCGGCGTGAAGCCGCCGGAGGGCTCCGCCCCTCGCGGCATCGCCTACAAGACCGGCACAAGCTATGGCTACCGCGATGCCTGGTCGGTGGGTTTCGACGGGCGTCATGTCCTTGGTGTCTGGATCGGCCGCCCGGATGGCGGCGCGGTGGCCGGCCTCGCGGGCTACGTCGCGGCCGCGCCGATTCTTTTCGAGGGCTTTACGCGATCAGGTATCGCCGCGGTGCCGCTTGGCCGCGCGCCCGCCGGAACCTTCCGGCCGAAGCTCGACGAACTGCCGGTCACGATGGTCCGTTTTGCGACAAGCGAAGATGGGCTGCCGGTCACCGCCGCGACCGGCACCGAACCTGCGCCACAGATCATCTTCCCGCCGGACGGCGCGCATGTCGACCTTTCCGGTTCGGGGCCGCTGATGCTCAAATTGCAGGGCGGTCGGGCCCCCTTCCGCTGGCTCGCGAACGGCAAACCCCTTGCGGGGATCGAGCGCAGGCGAACAGCGACGTGGCTACCCAACGGAACCGGCTACTCGACGCTGACCGTCATTGATGCGGCAGGACGCGCCACCAGCGTGAAGGTTTTTGTTGAATAACGCGTTCGATGGGCGCGATGGCGCTCCGGCTGAAAGCCAATGATACCCTAAAATCAGGCAGTTACGCCATCGGGATGATTCATCCTGAGAAGATCGTCACTGCCCCTCGCACGTGCTCCGTATCAGATGTGAGGCTGCGTCGGGACACGCGATGAGAACAGAATTTCTCTTCCAGTATCCGTGCAGTGAAAATCCTTCTCTGGCATAATGCCAAGCCCTATCCATAATTGCCGCATCTGCGCGATGATCACGCGCAGGGCTCGCCGGAAAGGATGTGGGTAACGTCATGCAGGATTTGAGGATTTCCAGACGCGGCGTGCTTGCCGGATCGGCATCACTTCTGGCATCCACAGCGCTGCCCCAGTTTCGCGATGGCGCAGGAACCGAAGAAGGGCGGGCGGCTGATCGCCGCCGCCGATTCCGAGCCGCGCAATCTCAATCCGGCGATCGTCGCCTCGAACGGTGTCTTCTTTGTTGCCAGCAAGATCGTCGAACCTTTGGCCGAGGCTTCCTTCACGGGCGAGGACGGGCTGGAGCCGCGCCTCGCTACGAGTTGGGAAGGATCGGCTGATGGCCTGTCCGTAACCTTCAAGCTGCGCGAGGGCGTGACCTGGCACGACGGCAAGCCGTTCAGCTCCGAAGATGTCGCCTTCTCGGCGCTGCAAATCTGGAAGCCGCTTCAGAATCTCGGCCGCGTCGTCTTCAAGGATCTGGAAGCCGTCGACACGCCGGACACACAGACGGCGGTATTCCGCTTTTCCAGGCCGACTCCGTTCCAGCTTATCCGAAATGCCCTGCCGGCACTTACCAGCGTTGTGCCCAAGCACATCTACGCCAATGGCGACATTGCCGAGAATCCGGCAAACAATGCACCGGTCGGAACGGGCCCGTTCAAATTCGCCGAGCACAAGCCGGGCGAATATTACCGGCTGGAGAAGAACCCGAGCTATTGGGGAGACGGCCTGCCCTATCTCGACGAGATCGTCTACCGCGTGCTGCCGGATCGGGCCGCCGCGGCGGGCGCGCTGGAGGCCGAGGAAATCCACCTCGCCGCTTTCTCCGCGGTGCCGCTTGCCGACCTGCCGCGCATCTCCCAGGTACCGGGTATCGAGGTGATTTCGAAGGGCTACGAAGCTCTGACCTATCAGCTTGTCGTCGAGATCAACCACCGCCGCAAGGAGCTGGCCGATCTCAAAGTGCGCCAAGCTATAGCGCATGCGATCGACAAGGATTTCGTCGTCAAGACGATCTTCCTCGGCTATGCAACGCCCGCGAGCGGCCCCGTGCCGCACAACAGTACCGAGTTTTTTGCGTCCGACCTTCCCTTCTATGCGTTCGACCTCGCCAGAGCGAATGCGCTTCTGGACGAAGCGGGATATAGGCGCGGCGACAATGGGACGCGTTTCAGCCTGAAGCTGCTGCCGGCGCCTTATTTCAACGAAACCAAACAGTTCGGCGACTATCTTCGCCAGGCGCTGGCGGATATCGGCATCGAGGCGGAGTTGGTCAACAACGATGCCGCCGCGCATCAGAAGGCCGTCTATACGGACCATGCCTTCGACCTCGCGGTTGCTCCGCCAGTCTTTCGGGGCGATCCGGCCATTTCCACCACGATCCTGGTCCAGAGCGGCATTCCGGACGGGGTGCCCTTCTCCAACCAGGGCGGATACAAGAACGCAGACCTTGACGCCCTGATCGCAAAGGCAGCCGAGACGCTGGACCCGGCAGAGCGGATTGCGCTTTATCGTGATTTCCAGACAAAGGTCGTCGAGGATTTGCCGCTGATCAACGTTGCCGAATGGGGCTTTATCACCGTCGCTCGGAACTCGGTGAAAAACGTGTCCAGCAATCCCCGCTGGGCTGTCTCGAACTGGGCCGACACATGGATCGATGCGTGAGGCCGGCGCGTCAACTCTTGCACGTCTCGCTTTCGGGTGTTGAACTCGTAAGGTGAGCCCCGCTTCGTGCTGCCCTCTGCCTTGTCGAGCCGCTCCCCCCCAAAAAGGGAGATCGGCTCAACGCGCGGCCGTTGATACAAGCCCAACTCTGCAAAGCCCCAGATGACACGCGCCCTGCTTCTCATCCGAAGGCGGCTTGCCACCAGCATTCCCGTGCTGATGATCGTTATCATAGGCACCTTCCTGCTTCTGGAGGCGGCGCCAGGTGACGCGGTCGACGCCTATTCCGTTTCGACCGGTGGCGATGCGGGACTGATCGAGGCTCTACGCCAACGCTGGGGGCTCGACCAGTCGCCGATGACCCGGCTCGCAACCTATGCCTGGGCTCTGCTGCATCTTGATCTCGGGCACTCGGTCACCTTTTCACGCCCGATCCTCGACGTGATCCTGGAGCGGCTGCCCAATACATTACTCCTGATGGGCAGCGCGACGGCGCTTTCCTTTGCCCTCGGCTCGTTTCTGGGTGTAGTGGCGGGGGCCCGGCCGGGGAGTTTTCGTGACCGGTTTCTCTCAATCGGATCACTCGCACTTTATGCAGTGCCAGGTTTCTGGCTCGGTCTCGTGCTCACGGTCATATTCTCAGTGCAGTTGCGCTGGTTTCCATCGAGCGGCATCGAGACGATCGCGTCGGGCAAATCTGGACTAGACCGCGCCCTCGACATTGCCAACCACCTCGTGCTGCCGGTCGCGGCACTTGGCCTGATCTATCTGGCGCTTTATCTCAGAATGATGCGGGCCGGCATGGCTGAAGTCTGGCGCATGGATTTTGTCCTGGCCGCCAGAGCGCGCGGCATCTCCCGCCGCCGCATCGTGCTTCGTCACGTGGCGCGAAATGCGCTCCTGCCGCCGATCACCATGCTCGGCCTGCAATCGGCGTCCATGCTTGGGGGCAGTGTCGTGATCGAGACAGTGTTCTCCGTCCCCGGTCTCGGCCGGCTGGCGCAAGAGGCGGTGGCGTCGCGCGACACGCCGCTGCTGCTCGGCATCATTCTGGTGAGCGCCGTTCTGGTGATCGCCATCAACCTGATCGTCGACATTCTGTACGCCTTCCTCGATCCGCGGGTTGGCGGCGGCGAGGCCGCGATATGATCGCAGTCCGCCGCTTCCTGCGCTCGCCGGAAGGACTGGCCGGCGCGGGTCTTCTCCTCATCTTCGCAGCCCTCGCACTTTCCGCACCGTTCGCCTTCCCGCGCGATCCGCTGTCGATTGCCGGGCCGGCACTTCTCAGCCCTTTTCAGGACTGGTCGCTGCCGCTCGGCACGGACCGCCTCGGCCGCGATGTGTTTGCGGGCATCCTGCACGGTGCGCGAACCTCGCTTGCGGTGGGAATTGCCGCGGCTGCCGCGGCAATCGCCTTCGGCGCGATCATCGGCACGCTGGCAGGCTTTGCGGGCGGGCTCGCTGACGAAGTTCTGATGCGTATCACCGAAGCCTTCCAGACCGTGCCGGGCTTCCTGCTTGCGCTAGCGTTCGTCAGTGTCGTCGGCCCCTCGCTTTCGGCAGTCGTCATCGCCATTGCGCTCGGCGCGTGGACCGGACCGGCGCGGATTGCCCGGGCCGAAGTGCTCTCCATTCGCGAGCGCGATTATGTCGCGTCTGCCCGCGTCGCCGGCATGCATCCGCTGGAGATCGCCTTCCGCGAAGTCCTTCCGAATGCACTGCCGCCGGTTTTGGCGCTGTCATCGGTGATCGTGGCGCAGGCAATCCTGATCGAAGCCGCCCTTTCCTTCCTTGGCCTCAGCGACCCGAACCGCGTCACCTGGGGCGGCATGATCGCCGAGGGGCGCACCGTATTGCGATCCGCGCCATACCTTTCCATCTTTCCCGGCATCGCGCTTGTGCTGACGGTACTCGGCGTCTATCTCGCCGGCGAAGGCGCTGTCGAGGCTGCGGCGGTGAGAAAGGGGATCGCATGAGAAAGCTTGCGATCCGCGGGCTCGGCGTAACCTACCGGCGCGACACGCAGGCGGTGGAGGCCCTGACCGGCGTCGATCTCGATCTGGAAGATGGCGAGCGGTTAGCAATCATCGGCGAGAGCGGTTCGGGCAAAAGCACGCTCGCGCGGGCAATTTGCGGTCTGCTGCCCGCCGGAACGCAAACCAGCGGCAGCATCGATTGGCCTTCGCTTGGTCGCGTTCCGGTCAACGGACGCGACATCGGCTACGTCTTCCAGGACCCGTCGGCGAGCCTCGACCCCGTGCTGACCGTCGGCGAACAGATTGCCGAAGTGGCGCGGGCGCATCGCGGCATGTCGTGGCGGCAGTCGTTCGCACTTGCCGAGGAATTGGCGGAACGCGTCAAACTGCCGGACACCAAATCGACGCTGAGGGCTTTC
The DNA here is from genome assembly GCA_963735385.1 of uncultured Alphaproteobacteria bacterium. Lineage (GTDB taxonomy): Bacteria > Pseudomonadota > Alphaproteobacteria > Rhizobiales > Rhizobiaceae > CAVTKY01. The sequence continues at coordinate 231,369 of CAVTKY010000018.1, forward strand.
CCCCATCAGCTCTCAGGGGGCCAGAAGCAGCGGATAGCCATCGCGGCGGCCATCGCCGGGAAACCGGGGCTGTTGATTGCCGATGAAGCAACGAGCGCGCTCGACACCATCGTGCAGGCAGAGATTATCGCCTTGCTTGAGCAATTGGTGGCTGACGACGGTATGGCGCTGCTTTTCATCAGCCACGACATCGCCCTCGCATCGCAGGTTGCCGACCGGATCGCGGTTTTCCGCCATGGACGGCTGGTCGAGATCGGCGATGCCGAAAGCCTCATCGCCTCGCCGCGGCACCCCTATACGAAGATGTTGCTCGACGCGCATATGGGGCTCGACACGGTAGAGCCGTGGCATAACAGCGGACAGCCCGCTCCCGTCAGTCCGGGCGCGCCATGAGCCGCCCCCTCCTCACCGTATCCGACCTGTCCAGGCGCTTCTCGCGCGGCGGTGGCACAGTCGCTGCGCTCGATGGCGTGGGCCTGACGATCAACCGGGGCGAGACGCTGGCGTTGGTCGGCCCCTCCGGCAGCGGAAAGTCGACGCTCGGGCGCGTGATCCTGCGTCTGCTGCAGCCGGATACGGGAAGCATATCGTTCGAGGGACAGGACCTTCTCCGGTTGCGGGGGCGCGAACTACGGATGACCCGTAGCCGGCTGCAGATGGTGTTTCAGGACCCCCACGCAGCGTTCAACCCGCGTGCAACCGTCGGGCGGGTTTGCGGCGATCCCCTGCGGATCCACGGCATCGTCAGCCGAAGCGACTGGCCGAACACTGTCGCGGCGCTGCTCGAGCGCGTCGGCCTGTCTCCCACGCTGCAATCCCGCTCGATCCATGAGATTTCGGGAGGTCAGCGCCAGCGTGTGGCGATTGCGCGGGCCATCGCGACAAAGCCGTCCCTGATCGTACTCGATGAGGCCGTCTCGGCGCTCGACGTCTCGATCCGGGGCGATATCCTCAACCTGCTCAACGATCTGCAAAGAAGCGATGCCATAGCATATCTTTTCATTTCGCATGACCTCGGCGTGGTTCGCGCCCTGGCGCATCGGGTAGCGATCATGGATGCCGGCAGGATCGTCGAAACCGGTGACGCGCGGGCTGTGATCGCAGCCCCGCAATCCGCGACTGGCAAGGCGCTTGTCGCTGCCGTGCCAAGATTGCTGCATCGCCCGCCAAAGGAAGACGTCCGATGACCGACGCCGCACGGAGAGCAGAACAACTCAGCCTCGAACTCGATTCCGCCTTTCGCAACCGAGCCGACCTCTACCGCCTCTTCTACCACGAACTCTCAGCCGAGTTGGGCGCCGGGAAGGCCGAGGCGATTATGGTCAAGGTCCTGGAGAAGCGCGGCCAGGAAGTGGCGGCGGTGTTCGCCGGCCTAGGGCCAAACGACGCCTGCGCCATCGGCGAAGTGTTTCTGGCCATGAGCCCCGACGATGGCCGGATGTATCCGACAGTCGTCGAGCGAAGCGAGAATGCGATCAGCTTCAGGGTAAAGCGCTGCCCGCTGAAGGACGCATGGATGGAAGCGGGTGTCAGTGACGAGAAGCTTGCCACGCTCTGTCGCATTGCGGGCGCTTTCGACCGCGGCCTCTTCGAAGCGACCGGCGTACGCTTCGAGAATGTCACCTGGAAGCCCGGCCACGGGCCTGGCTGCTGCCATATCAGACTGACGAACCGGGACTCGTAGCACCTGCTTCCCGTAGCTCCCTCTGAATTCGCTGCGCCGAACGCGCGCCACGTCCCATACGCTGCCCAGTCGCCGCAGCGCTTTATTCGGGAATGCTTGTCAAATCCCTTCCCGCATGGTTATGACCGGCGAGGGTTGAAGTGACGCGATGCGGCGGATTTTCCGACCGGCACGGAGGACACTTCGGGAAGCGCTCAGCGGGGTGCCATGATGACAATCATCGATGTTCAGAACGTCAGCAAGCGGTTCGGCAATCTGCTTGCCGTCGACGGTTGCTCACTGCAAGTTGCAAAAGGCTCCATCACCGGGCTGATCGGTCCGAACGGAGCCGGCAAAACTACCCTCTTCAACATGGTCGCCGGTGCGTTTGCTCCGAGTTCAGGCCGCATTCTTCTCAACGGCGAGGACGTGACCGGCCTGCCGGCGCACAAGCTGTTCTCAAAGGGCTTGCTGCGTACGTTCCAGATCGCGCAGGAATTCTCCAACATGACGGCGCTGGAGAATTTGATGATGGTTCCCGCCAATCAGTGCGGTGAAAATGTCGTCAATGCCTTCTTCCGCCGCGGCAAGGTGATACGCGAGGAGCACGGAACCCGCAGCAAGGCCGAGGAGATCATCGAGCTTCTGCGGCTGACCCATGTGAAGAACGAGTATGCCGGAAATCTGTCGGGCGGGCAGAAAAAGCTGCTCGAACTCGGCCGCGTCATGATGACGGAACCGCGCGTGGTGCTGCTCGACGAGATCGCGGCGGGCGTCAACCGCACCCTGTTGAACGATCTGGCTGCCGCTGTCGAGCGGCTGAACCGCGAACAGGGGCTGACCTTCTTCGTCATCGAGCACGACATGGATCTGATCGCCCGGCTCTGTGATCCGGTGATCGTGATGGCCGCAGGCTGCGTGATGTTGCAGGGCCCGATGGCGGAGATCCGCCAGCATGAAGGCGTCATCGAAGCTTATTTCGGCGGCGGCACGGTGGAAAAGCGCGCATGAGCCTCCTTGAAATGACCGACATCCATGGCGGCTATGGCGGCGCCAACATCCTCAACGGCGTAAACATCAGCGTCGATGCGCATGAGATCGGCGTGATTGTCGGCCCGAACGGCGCCGGCAAATCCACGACGCTGAAAGCGCTGTTCGGCTTGCTCGAAGTGTCGCAGGGAGACGTGACCTTCGAGGGCAAGACAGTCACCAATCTGCGACCGGAAAAACTGGTTCGCGAAGGCATGTCCTTCGTCCCACAGGAATTCAACGTCTTCCCGACCATGTCGGTCGAGGAGAACCTTGAGATGGGCGCCTATATCAGGCGCGACGACTTCAGGCATTTGATCGACCGGGTCTACGGCTATTTCCCGCCGCTGAAGGACAAGCGCAGGCAGCCGGCCGGTGAACTTTCGGGCGGCCAGCGCCAGATGGTGGCGATCGGTCGCGCACTGATGACTGAACCCAAGCTCCTTCTCCTCGATGAACCGACGGCGGGCCTTTCGCCACGGTACATGGGCGAGATTTTCGACCGCATCATCGCCATCAATAGTTCCGGCGTCGGCATTCTGATGGTCGAGCAGAACGCAAAACAGGCCCTCGGCATCGCCCATCGCGGCTTCGTGCTGGCCACCGGCAGGAACCGTTTTACGGGCACGGGCGCCGAGCTGCTCGCGGACCCGGAAGTGGCGAAGAGTTTCCTGGGCGGCGGGGCATAGACGATGGGCGAGACGGGATTTCTGGCAGCGCTGCCGATCAACGAATTCGTATTCTTCATCAACAAGGGCGTGCTCGCGGGTCTGATCATCGGTTCGATCTACGCGCTGGGCGCCATCGGCGTGACGCTGGTCTTCGGCATTCTGCGCTTCGCCCATTTTCCGCATGGCGACATGATGACATCGGGCGCATTCTTCGCGCTCATCCTCACCTTGCTGCTTCCCAACGCCGGCGCTGCCGTGGGCCTTCCCGCTGCCTTTGTGCTCTTGCCGATTGCGATGGCTATGACGGCAGTGATGGCGATCGGCCTCGACCGGGTCTTCTACCGGCCGCTGCGCGCCGCCAACGTCAAGCCGGTGGTCATTGTCATGGCGTCCATCGGCGTCATGCTGATGATGCAGGGTCTGATCCGGCTTTTCGCGGGCACGACCGCGCGCCAACTCGACGCTGGCGCCAAGGGCATTTACCGTGTGGCGTTCGGCGGGCGCGATATTGTGCTCACCCAGCCGCAGCTCATTCTGATCCTGTTCACCATCTTCGCGGTGGTGGCCCTTCATCTGTTCCTGACACGCTCGCGCATGGGCAAGGCGATGCGGGCGATGTCCGACAATCCGGACCTCGCCCGCGTCTCCGGCATCAGCACGGACCACGTCGTGCGCACAACATGGATCATCGCGGGCGCGCTTGCGGCAGCGAGCGGCACTCTTCTGTCGCTCGATGTCTCGCTCAAGCCGGATCTCTCCTTCAACCTCCTGCTGCCGATTTTCGCCGCGGCAATCGTCGGCGGCATCGGCCAGCCCTATGGCGCGGTGGCCGGCGGCCTTCTGGTCGGCTTTACCGAAACACTCGCCGTCTTCAATTGGTCCGTGCTGCTCCGCCCGCTTCAGCCGCTGTTGCCCGACTGGATCGAGCTGCCGGCGAAGCTCGCCTTCGTGCCGACCGAATACAAGATCGTTGTCCCCTTCTTCATCCTGATCGCAGTGCTGATCTGGCGGCCGACCGGCATCTTCAAGGGAAGGCTGCTGAAATGATTTCGTATCAAACGCGCGCGCTCTCGCTAACCATCAGCATCGCCGTCCTTGTCGGCCTGGTCTTCATCTGGCTGGGCGCCGCTTACGGCACGCGCATGCTGGTGGAGGCGAGCTGCTATGCCCTGATCGCACTCGGCCTCACGATCCAGTGGGGCTACGCCGGCCTCTTCAACGTGGGCATCATGGGCTTCATCGCCATTTCCGCTTTCGTGTCGATGATGGTTTCCTATCCGGTCAACACTCTGTTCTGGGACAGCGAAGGTCCCGAAATGCTGGGCTGGGCCGCGCTCTATCTCATTGTCGGCGGCGCGATCACCTACACATTGAGCCAGACGCATCGGTTCGGCCTCCCAAAAACGTACCGCACCTTGCTGACGCTGATCGCCGCCGCGGTCACCTATCTGGCCGTACAGAGCATTCTCGATCCCGCGGCAACGCTAATTGAGAGCCAGGCCCGTTTCGTCGGTGGTCTCGGCCTGCCGGTCTGGCTTGGATGGCTTCTCGGTGGCCTCGCTGCAGGAGGGCTCGGCTGGGCCATGGGAAAGATCACGCTCGGCCTGCGCGCCGATTACATGGCGATTGCGACGCTCGGTATTGCGGAAATCGTCAAGGCCTTCCTGAAGAACGCGGACTGGCTGACCAAAGGCACGCTGACCGTATCGCCTTTGCCCTGGCCGGTGCCGACGCCCAACGAACTGGGTTTCGTGCTGTCGCGCGCGGCCTATCTGAGCGTAACCGCCGCCCTCATCGTCATACTCTATATCCTGCTTGAGCGCGCCTGGGCCTCGCCGTGGGGCCGCATGATGCGCGCCATCAGGGACAACGAACTCTCGGCGGCCGCGATGGGCAAGGACATCAACCGGCGCAGGCTGGAAATGCTGGTGCTCGGCAACATCATCATCGGCATCGGCGGTGCGGCTCTCATCACCTTTTCCAGCATCTTCGATCCAGGAAGCTTCCAGCCGCTCAACCACACCTTCCTTATCTGGGTCATGGTGATCCTGGGCGGCGCCGGAAACAATCTCGGCACGATCCTCGGCGCGCTGCTCGTCTATATTGTCTGGATCATGTCAGAGCCGGCCGCCCTTTTCCTGTTCGAGCAGGGGGCCTATTGGGGCGATCGGCTGTTCGGCTTGGAGGCGCCAGCCGACCTCGCGACCCGCGCCTTGCAAATGCGCGTCTTCGTCATCGGGCTCGCGATCACACTGGTGCTGCGCTTCGCACCCAAGGGCCTGCTGCCGGAGAAAGTGGTTCACTACGAGTAGGAGCGGCTGCAAGATCTGCAAACAAGAAGGCCCGGGGATCAACCCGGGCCTTCTTTTTGTGATTGGATGATTGGTCAGGCTCAGTTCACCTGGCCGATTTCCTTGAAGCCCTTGCCTTCGATGACCATCTCGATGATGACGCCCGGCACATCGCCGGCCTGGTCGAATTCCTGGCTGCCGGAAGCGCCTTCGTAGTTGATGTCCTTGCCTTCGGCGAGGAGTTTCACCGCCTTGTCCCACTCGCCCGGGTAGATCGTCTCGCCGGGGGCGGTTGCCATTTCGCGCAGCGCCGCGTTCACACCCTCGCGTCCGTCCTTGCCGTTTTTCTGGATGGCAAGCGCAAGAAGGAAAGCGGCATCGTAAGCCTGCGGCGCGAAGGACGCCGCCGGGTCCAGACCGGCCGCCTTCGCGAATTCGGCATACTTTGCAGTGCCCGGCGTTTCCGAACGGCCGATCTTGGTGCCGATGAAGCCGTCGAGCTTACCCTCACCTATCGCCGTGACCAGCGAATCGCCGACCATGCCGTCGCCGCCGGCGAACTTGGTGAAGTCGCCGCCTTCGAGCGCCTGCCGGACGATGGTCTGGCCAGAGCCGTCGACATAGGCGAGCACCACGAGCATCTCGGCGCCGGAGGATGCGAGCGAGCCGATCTCGGCGCGATAGTCGGCCTTGCCGTCTTCATGCGCTTCCTTGGCCGCGACCTTGCCGCCTTCCTTGACGAACGCCGCTTCGAGCGCATCGGCAAATCCCTTGCCGTAGTCGTTGTTGACATAGGTGATGGCGATGTTGTCGTGGCCCTTGGTTTTCAGCAGATGCGCAAGAACGGTGCCGCTATAGGCATCCGACGGCGTTGTGCGGTACACGAGATCCTTGTCGTCGAGCGCGGTAATGGCCGGAGACGTCGCCGCCGGCGACACGATCACCACGCCGCCCGGAATGGCCGCACTGTTGGCCGCTGCGATCGTCTCGCCAGAGCAGAGGGGGCCGACGAGAGCGGTCACCTTCTCGGCATTGACCATGCGGTCGGCGGCGTTGGAAGCCGCGGTCGGCATCAGCGCAGGTCGAATCGCCCTGCACCATGACGAGCTGGCCGCCAAGGATGCCGCCCTGTTCGTTGATCTGCTTGACGGCAAGCTTGGCGCCCTCGTGGATCGGCGGCACCAGGCTTTCGATCGGGCCAGTGAAGCCGCCGAGGAAGCCGATCTTCACGTCGGCCGCTTGCGCGCCGGCGGAAACGGCCAGCATGGCAGCACCAGCGACCGATGCGGCCAAAAGTTTACGAGTTGCACTACGCATTTTGAGTTTCTCCCTTTAACCCACGCTTCATGGCAGCGAAATTTTGCCCCGGCGCTCATGCCGGCGAAGCCGCGATACTGTTATCGCTGGCGGGGTTTGTAAAGCCGAACTGTGCGCCGATCCAGAGACAGTTTGCTCAGAGCCTACGTTGAAAATCGGAGGGCCTGAATGGTGTGGTGAACAGAGGAGCCAGTCGCGTTAGATATGCAACGCGTGACCGAGCGCCTTGAGCGCGGCCTCCTGGAACCCCTCGCCCTGCGTCGGGTGCGCATGGATCGTGCCGGCGATATCCTCAAGCCGCGCGCCCATTTCCAGCGCAAGGCCGAATGCGGTGGCGAGTTCGGATACGCCGTGGCCGACCGCCTGGATGCCGAGGACGAGATGGTTGTCGGCGCGCGCAACAGCTCGCACGAACCCGTTCTCACCGAGCATCGTCATGGCGCGACCATTGGCCGAGAACGGAAACTGCCCGATCTTGATTTCGCGGCCGAGCTGTGCGCGCCTCGTCCGGCGACAGGCCGGCGGTGACGATCTCCGGATCGGTGAAACAGACCGCCGGAATGCAGCGCTTGTCCCAGCTTCTCTTGTGACCGGCGACGATCTCCGCAACCATTTCACCTTGCGCCATGGCGCGGTGCGCCAGCATCGGCTCGCCGGTCACGTCACCGATTGCGTAGACGCCGCGCATCGACGTGCGGCATTGGTCATCGATCCGAATGAAACGTCCGTCCATGTCCAGCTCAATTTCCTCGCGGCCCCATCCCTCTGTGACGGGCTTGCGGCCGACCGTAACGAGGATCTTGTCAGCAGCGATCTTGGCTTCCTTGCCATCGGCCGTCTCAATGAGCAGAGCATCGCGCTTCGACGATAGGCCCTTAGCCTTCGCCCCGGTCATCACCTCCACGCCGAGTTCCGTCAGCCGCTTTGCCACCGGACGCGTGAGTTCGGCATCGTATTGCGGCAGGATCCGTGCCTCGGCTTCGACGACCGAGACCGATGCACCCATCTTGGCAAAGGCTATGCCAAGTTCAAGTCCGATATAACCGGCGCCGACGACCGCCAGCTTCTCCGGCACCTTTGCCAGCTCCAACGCTTCGGTCGACGAGATGACCGGGCGGCCGAAAGGCAGGAAAGGAAGCTCGACCGGCGCCGAGCCTGTGGCAATCACGACGAACTCGGCGCGGATTACCTGAAGTCCTGTCTCAGTCTCGACCTCGACTGTCTTGCCGTCGCGAAATTTCGCGGCGCCTTCGACCGTCTTGACCTTCGCCTTTTTCAGAAGACCGGAGACTCCGCTGTTAAGGCGTCCGACAATTCCGTCCTTCCAGGCGACAGTCCTTCCGAGGTCGAGTTCGGGCTCCTGCACCGAGATGCCGAGCGGGCTTTTTCCGTGCGCCATATGCACGGCTTTTTCATATTCTTCCGCTGCGTGGATCAGCGCCTTGGAGGGAATACAGCCGACATTGAGGCAGGTGCCGCCTGGCTTTGCCTTTTCTACGATCACCGTGTCGACGCCGAGCTGACCGGCCCTGATCGCGCAGATATAGCCGCCCGGACCGGCCCCTATGACGAGAAGCTTGCAGGAAATCTCTTTCATAGGCTCAGCTCTCGACAAAAATCATTGCAGGCGTTTCCAGCAATGTCTTGATGCGTTGCACGAACACCGCGGCGTCCCAACCGTCGATGACCCTATGGTCGAAACTGGACGACAGGTTCATCATCTTGCGCGGGATGAACTGCGTGCCGTCCCAGACCGGCCTCACGACCATCTTGTTGACACCGACGATCGCGACTTCCGGATAGTTGATGACCGGCGTCGTGGCGATGCCGCCCATGGCGCCCAGCGACGTAATGGTTATCGTGGAGCCCGACAATTCCTCGCGCGTCGCGGTGCCAGTCCTGGCGGCTTCGGCGAGGCGGTTGACCTCCGCAGCACAATCCCACAGGTCGCGCGCCTCCGCGTGCCTGACAACCGGCACGACCAAACCGGTCGGCGTCTGCGCGGCGATACCTATGTGAATACCGCCATGCTGATGGATGATCCCCGCATCGTCATCAAAAAGGGCATTGAGGTTAGGCTGCTCGGAAATCGCCTTCACCATCGCCCGCATGAGGAACGGCAGCAATGTCAACTTGGCTCGGTCGGGCCGCTTCTGTTTGTTCAGATTGGCGCGCAGTTCCTCAAGGGCCGTGACGTCGATCTCCTCGACATAGGTGATGTGCGGGATGCGCGACTTGGACAGCGACATCTTCTCGGCGATCTTGCGGCGAAGACCGATGACCTTGATGTCCTCGACACTGTTGTTCTCCGCAAGTCCCGTGACCCGCACCGCCTGCGGACCGCGCGCGACGAAAGCCTCGACATCCTCGTGGGTAATGCGGCCCGCCGGTCCGGTACCTTGAACCTGCCGGAGATCGATGCCCGCCTCCTTTGCGCGAAGCCGGACGGCTGGCGATGCAATCGGCTTTTCACCCTCAGCGCGGGGCGCGCCGGCGGCATATCGGGCGGCCGGTGCTATGGCGGGGGCTGAGACAGCTGGCGCAGCAGCAGCCTTGACTGCAGGCTTCGGCGGCGCTGCCACCTTTTCAGCGGTGGGCTTCGGCCGCTCGACGGTGGGAGGCGCAGCCGCTTCGGCTGCCGACTTCGTTTCAACCGCAGGGGCTGCGGTCCCCTCACCTTCCACCTTGAGTCGGATCAGTGGAGATCCGACCGCGATCGTCTCGCCGATTTCCGCGCCGAGCCAAAGAATTTCGCCATCGACCGGTGACGGTATCTCTACCGTTGCCTTGTCTGTCATGACAGCGGCGAGCACCGTGTCCTCTCGCACGAGATCGCCGACCTTGACATGCCACTCGACAAGCTCGGCTTCCGCGACACCTTCGCCGACATCGGGGAGCTTGATCACATGTTCACCCATGATCAGGCCTCCATTGTCTCGATGAATGCACGGCCTACGCGCGCCGGTCCAGGGAAATAGTCCCATTCCTGCGCGTGCGGATAGGGTGTGTCCCAGCCTGCGACGCGCGCAACTGGCGCTTCGAGCTGGAAGAAACAATGCTCCTGCACAAGCGCCGCGAGCTCAGCACCAAAGCCGGACGTCAGTGTCGCCTCGTGAACGACGACACAGCGGCCAGTCTTTTTTACCGACGCGACGATCGTTTCGATATCGAGCGGCAAAAGGGTCCGGAGATCGATGACCTCCACGTCGATGCCAGTCTCCGCCGCCGCAGCCTCCGCGACGTAGACCATCGTGCCATAAGTGAGAACCGTAAGGTCGCTGCCTGAACGGCGCACCGCCGCCTTGCCGAGCGGCACGGTGAAGTAGCCCTCGGGCACCTCGCCCAGTTCATGCTTCGACCACGGCGTCACCGGGCGATCATGATGCCCGTCGAAGGGGCCGTTGTAGAGACGCTTGGGCTCCAGGAAGATGACCGGATCGGGATCCTCGATTGCCGATATCAGTAGCCCCTTCGCGTCGTAAGGATTGGACGGCACAACGGTCTTGAGGCCCGAGACGTGCGTGAACAGAGCCTCCGGACTTTGGCTGTGCGTCTGGCCGCCAAAGATGCCGCCGCCGGTTGGCATGCGGACGACAATCGGGCAAGTGAACTGGCCGTTCGACCGGTAGCGCAGGCGGGCAGCTTCTGAGACGATCTGGTCATAGGCCGGATAGACGTAGTCGGCGAACTGCACTTCAATGCAGGGCCTCAGGCCATAGGCCGCCATCCCGATCGCGGTCCCGACAATGCCAAGCTCGCTGATCGGCGCGTCGAAGCAGCGGTGCTTGCCGTATTTCTGCTGCAGACCCTGCGTGCAGCGGAACACGCCGCCGAAATAGCCGACGTCCTCGCCGAATACGACGACATTGTCGTCGCGATCCATGGAGACGTCCATCGCGCCCGCGAATGGCCTCGATCATCGTGATGCGCGGCATGACCTAGACCCCCGCCTGCTGACGCTGGCGTCTCAGATGCGGAGGCATCTCGGCATAGACGCCTTCGAACATGTCGCGTGCTGACGGCTTGCCGCCCGCATGCAGCGTGCCGTGCTTCTCGGCTTCCTTCTGGGCGGTGATCACCGTGTCCAGAATTTCGGCCTCGGCCTGCTTGTGGCGCTCCTCCGACCAACGTCCCTTAACAATCAGATGGTTCTTCAGCCGGATCACCGGATCGCCCAGCGGCCAGACTTCCGATTCCGTCTTCGGGCGGTAGGCGGACGGGTCGTCCGATGTCGAATGCGCACCGACGCGATAGGTGACGTATTCGATGAGCGTTGCGCCAAGATTCTTCCGCGCGCGCTCGGCCGCCCATTTGGCCACCGCATGCACGGCAAGGTAATCATTGCCATCGACCCTCAGAGCGGGAAGGCCAAAGCCGAGGCCGCGCGCCGCAAACGTTCCCGAACCGCCGCGGGCGATGCCCTGAAAGGTCGAGATCGCCCATTGATTGTTGACGATATTGAGGATGACCGGCACCCGGTAGGTTGAAGCAAAGACCAGCGCGGCATGGAAGTCCGATTCAGCCGTCGAACCGTCGCCGATCCAGCCGGCGGCGATCCGGGTGTCGCCCTTGATCGCTGAGGCCATCGCCCAACCAACGGCCTGCACAAACTGCGTGCCGAGATTACCAGAAATTGAAAAGAAACCGTGTTCCTTTGAGGAATACATGATCGGCAGCTGCCGGCCTTTCAGCGGGTCGCTTTCGTTCGAATAGATCTGGTTCATCATCTCGACCATCGGATAGCCGCCAGCAATCAGCAGGCCGGCTTGCCGGTAGGTCGGAAAATTCATGTCTCCGGGCAGGAGCGCGCGACGGAATGCGCAGCTCACCGCCTCCTCGCCCATGTGCTGCATATAAAAGGATGTCTTGCCCTGACGTTGCGCTATCACCATACGCGCATCGAAGGTGCGAAGCGTCATCATGTGGCGCAAGCCTTCGGCCAGTTCTTCGTCAGTCAGCGTTCCGGCCCACGGTCCCACGGCCTCGCCCTCGCGGTTCAAGACGCGGATGATCGAATAGGCGAGGTCGCGGAAGGATTCCGGATCCGCATCGATTTCCGGGCGACGCACTGACCCGGCGCTGGGAATCGGCACATTGGAGAAGTCCGGCGTGCCACCGGGACGGACCGCAGGCTCGGGAACGTGAAACCGCAGCGGCGAGCCCTCGGACATGCTAATCCCCTCCCGAACATCAGTCGCTGTTTTCATCGCGGCAATGGGGACCGCGACGGCCCCAGCCGATTACATTCGGATGCCTCGGTCAAGCACAGGTAGTATTCTCGCACGGACCTCTGTCACAACGGCAGTGCGGTCGTCGACTTGATTTCGGATAGAGAGAACACGGAGTTCACCTCCTGGACGCCTGGAAGGCGGCTCAACTTCTCGAAGAGAAATACCTGGTAGGCGTCGATATCAGCCGCAACGATGCGGAGAAGGTAGTCGAATGCGCCCATCAGGACGTGGCATTCGATCACTTCTGGATAGTTCCGGATCGTATCGGCAAATTCATCCAAATTCTGCCGACCGTGCGTCGTGAGTTTGACAAGCGCAAAGACCTGGGCGTTCAGCCCGATTTTGCGTCGATCGACGATGACCACCTGACGGCTGATATAGCCCTCATCCTTCAATCTCTGGATACGTCGCCAGCACGGCGATTGCGACATGCCGACCAGTTCTGCGATTTCGGCGGTGGACCGGGATGCGTCCTCCTGTAGGAGGCTCAGGATACGGCGGTCAAATTTGTCTAAGGCATTTTGCATTGAATATTCTTAGGTACGCAAGTTTCCGGTACAATTATGCTCTTACAGCACTAAGTCGCAATACAATAGGCAGGAAAGTTCTGGCAATTCTATATATTAATCCCTCATCAACAAAGATGAGGTTTCTAATTGGCTGCCACCCTCGCTGCCGGCGCGATGCCGCCGGAAAAAGTCCGTTTCGTTGAGGACTCCGAAACCGGGCTTCGCGCCGTTATCGTCATTCATTCGACCGCGCTCGGCCCTGCAGCCGGCGGCTGCCGGTTCTGGTCATACAACGACAAGACGGACGCCATAGCGGACGCGGTGCGGCTTGCGGAAGGCATGACCTATAAGAACGCGCTGGCTGGCCTGCCTTTCGGTGGCGGCAAGGCAGTTATCATGCGCCCGTCCGGCGAGTTTGACCGACCCGCCCTTTTCAGATCGTTCGGAAATGCTGTCGCGAGCCTTCGCGGCGACTACATCACGGCCGAGGACGTGGGCACTCTTGTTAGCGACATGCAGGCGGTATGCGCGATTACCCGTCACGTCGCCGGATTGCCTTCCGAAGGCAGCAACGCCGGCGGCGACCCTTCCCCCTGGACCGCGCTCGGCGTGTTCTTGTCAATGCGGCATGCAGTGGAACGCAGGCTTGGCGGCCGTCTGGCCGGCAAAACGGTAGCAGTGCAGGGCATCGGCAATGTCGGCATGGAGCTCTGCCATCTTCTCCATCAGGACGGCGCCAACCTTATCGTGGCCGATGGTTCGACGGGACGCGCCAGGATCGCCGAGCAGCTTTACGGTGCGGTGGTTGTTGCTCCCGGACGAACTGCTCTCGGCGGATGTCGACGTGGTGGCTCCCTGCGCGCTCGGCGGTATCCTCAACGAACGGTCGATCGCCAGTCTCAAGGCCAAGGTGGTCTGCGGCGGGGCGAACAACCAGCTTGCCGAGCCCGAAGACGGACGCCGCTTGACCGCGCGCGGGATACTTTATGCGCCGGACTACCTCGTGAATGCTGGCGGCATCATCAACGTGGTGGCCGAGTATATGGGCGAAACGACAGTGGCGGTTGACCAGCGCGTCCGCCAGATTCCAGAGCGGCTAGGAGCGGTGTTCGACGCGGCTGAGGCCAGCGCTGAAGCGCCGAATTTTGTCGCCGATTCCATGGCCCGCTCCATCGTCGCCAACGCGCGATCAGTCACCCAAGTGGCTGCCTGATCCGTCAACGGACAATTACTCGGACTGAATAGTCTTCTGTCCTCAGATTTTCCCAGCGACAACGCGGATCGTTCGCCCCATCATCTTGCCCAGCTCCTCCGGGGTCTGGGCATGAATTTATGAGAAGGACGCGACGCTTTTGGATCATATCGGTGAAAACCACTACGCGAGGCCGGAATCGACCGGTGGCGCTCGCCTTGAACCCGACCGGAACGGGTCGGTGCGCGGCCTGTCGACGTCGGGTTTTCACTGGATCGCCTATACCGATTGGGGACCGCCGGATGCGGAAACCACGGTCATTTGCGTACACGGGCTGACACGCCAGGGGCGCGACTTCGACTACCTCGCTTCGGCGCTCGCGGCTTTGGGCTATCGCGTGGTTTGTCCCGATCTCGCCGGTCGTGGGCGAAGTGACTGGCTGCAAAATGTGCTCGACTACGTGTTTCCGCAGTACTGCGCCGACATGGCGACACTTGTGGCGTCGCTGGGTGCGAAAAAAATCCACTGGATCGGGACATCGCTGGGCGGGCTGATCGGCATGGTCTTGACGGGCATGCCAAACAGCCCGATCTCAACGCTTGTCGTGAACGATATCTGTCCGGATGTTCCCGCCGGAGCGGCCGCCCGTGTCGGATTTCGGATGGCGGGGGCGCCCACGTCCTTCGCTTCTATAGAGGAGGCGGAACGCTATAACCGCAAGGCGTTTGCCGCTTGTGGCGCGTTGACGGACGAGCAATGGCGTCACTTCACGACCCACTCTCTCCGACACGAGGCAACCAAAAGCCGATATGTTCCGGCCCTCGACCCGAAAGTGGGCACAGCCTATGGCTGGCTCTGGTATTATCAGATGACGCTTTGGCAGTATTGGGAGAAGATCAGGATGCCGATCCTCGCAATCCACGGCGCGGAGTCCGATTTCGCACCCGAACGACTGATCCGCGAGATGAAAAGGCGGACACCGCAGATGGCAAGCCATGAAGTCGCGGGAACCGGCCACATGCCGATGCTGATGAGCGCGGGCGAAATCGACGCCATCATTGGCTTTCTTACAAGGCATTGATGCCGGCAATGCCGATTGCGGCCAGGGAGGACGGATATGTCGAAGCAATCTGATGCGCAAAAGCCTGCGGCGCTCGACCCGTTCGAAGCCGGACGCCAATGGTTGGAGATTGCCGAGAAGGCACAAAAGGTCATGACGCATTTCGTTGATCGCCAGCTTTCAGGGCCGGGACCCGAAGCGATGCCGGTTACCGCCGATCCGATGGCGATCAGCCGCCTTTTCACCAGCGTGCTGAGCGATCCGGCGAGATTGGGCTACGCGCAGTTCAATTTCTGGCAACGTCATGCGGAACTATGGCAGCGGCTGATGAAGGCCGACAAAACAGAGCAGCCGCAGACAAAGGACCGTCGGTTCCGCAGCGAGGAATGGCAACGAGACATCGCCTTCAATACGCTGATGCACACCTACCTGATCGGCGCCGACTGGTTGCGGTCACTGCTCACCAACCGCAGCGACCTGCCGGTGGCCGACCAGAAAAAACTCGCCTTCTTCGCGGAACAACTGATCGACGCGACTGCACCCACCAATTTTGCACTGACCAATCCGGACGTCGTTCGAAAAACCCTCGAAACCGGCGGCGCAAATCTGCTGAACGGATTTTCGAACTTGCTCGATGACCTGGCGAGCGACGCCGGCCATGTACGCCGGGCGGATCAGGAAGCCTTTGAGCTTGGCGTCAGCATTGCCGCGACCAAGGGCTCCGTTGTCCTACGCACCGACATGATGGAGCTTATCCAGTACGAGCCGACCACGGAAAAGGTCTGCAAGATACCGCTGCTGCTGCTGCCGCCCTGGGTCAACAAATACTATCTCTTCGACCTGCAGCCGAAATCGAGCTTTATCAAATGGGCGGTCGACCAGGGCTTCACGGTTTTCGCGATTTCCTGGGTGAACCCGGACGCCTCGCACGCGAGGAAGGACTTCGAGGATTACTGGCTCGAGGGACCACAGACGGCGTTTGAGGCGATCGAGAAGGCGACCGGCCAGAAGAAGGTCAACCTGTTCGGTTACTGCCTCGGCGGCACATTGACTGCCGCAGGGCTTGCCTATCTCGCAGGCCGCGGCGACGACCGCGTCAGTTCGGCAACCATGGCCGCGACGATGACCGACTTCTCCGACTTCGGCGATTTCGAGGTTTTCGTGAATGCGGACAATGTCGGCGCGCTCGATAGCAAGGCCAGCCGCAAAGGCTATGTCGAGAGCGCCGATCTCAGCCGTCTGTTCAGCCTGCTTCGAGCGAACGACCTGATCTGGTCTTCGGCTATCAGCAGCTATCTGCTCGCGGAGAAAGCGGTGGCGTCCGATCTTCTCTACTGGTTTTCGGACGGCATCGGCATGCCGGCCAAGATGCTGGATACGTTCCAACGTGAAATTCTGCTCGAAAACGCACTGACGAAGCCGGACAGGCTAAGATCGGGGGACGCCGATCGACGTAAGGAAGATCAGGACGCCGCTCTGCTTCGTTTCTCTCAAGGACGACCACGTGGCCAATTGGGAGCAGACCTACGGGTGCGACCCGTTTCGAGGCCCCGAAACGCTTTATTCTGGGCGGCTCAGGACACAACGCCGGCACAATCAATCCACCGGCTGCGAACAAGCACGGCTACTGGACCAACGACGCCCTTCCCTCCGAGCCCGGCGAATGGCTGGAAAAGGCCGAACGGCATGAGGGCTCTTGGTCGACCGAATGGGCATCCTGGCTGACCAAACACAGCGGCCCCGAAGTTAAGGCGAGACCTGTCAGCGCAGGTTCTTTACCCGTTTTGGAAGCTGCGCCTGGATCCTACGCACGTCTTCGCCGCTAGTGGTCCGATTTAACATTCGCATCCCATTGATACAGGCCATTCGGGCGAATGTTAGAAGAGGACCACTAGCAAAGGTATGGTTCTCAGTGGAACTTTGAATTCGACATTCGCAATGAACGCTTGATGTCAAATGGGATGCGAATGTCAGATTCGTTCCACTAGAGCGCGATACGATTGAGCTGCCTCGCCGATCGGGAGCCCTACATCGTTCGAGCGGCACTCTCCGAGCATGGAAGCATCTTCGCCGAAGGCGCGCGTTGCGCGCGCCGCTGCTCGAGCAGCGGCCTTTTTCATGCGCTCGAGGAATGCCGCGTCAACCCGCGTGCGCGGGCCGGCTAGTGTCAGCGCGCCGATGAGAATTTTCCCCGGCCGAACACGGAGCTGAAATACTGGCTGTTTCAGGTCGTCGCTCGCCCTCTGTAGACATAGCGATAGGTCTGGCGGATCGTTCATACGGTTCGCCTTGCTCGCCCGAGAAAGCGCGCAGGACCCCGACCGCCTGAGCCGGCAAGCAAAGGAAGGACGTCACCCTCGCGGATCATATACGAATCAGGTGCTTTGCCTCGATTCGATAGAGGCAGGTGCGCATATCGCCCGACCGCACATAAAAGCGACACTCTCCCAATCTGCTCGGCCAAATCGCGCATGATGGCAGTAGTATATCCGCCTCCGCCAGTGCTCGCTGCGTGAAGCGCCAAGCCGGAAGCGCTGCCAGTCCGATGCGATAGCGGCCGTCGTCCAGGCGCTTCCAGGAACTGGCTTCGCAGCAGGGACTGTGCGAGCCTCAGAGATCGTGCTTTTCGTAACCGGTCCTTGCCGCAAGTTGCGCGAGTGTTAGCGCGCGGTCGGAATGCGAAAAGGCGTTACAACGGTGATCGCGCGGTAACTGCTGCCACGCCATCCGCCGCAGCCTTGCCTGCAACTTTCCGAGTGCAGGATTTCAGATGACATGCTCCGGATCCCTGCAATTGTGTGTAAAGTCAAAGTACGTCCAACTCTGGCTCACCCGCGCGTGTTCTGTCTAGCAAGCAATATTGTTTCGCTTGACATCCCCCTCCTGCATAAGTCCGGTTGTAATTGCCTGGGAACAGGCGCATTGGAACGCACTGATTAAGCGTCGTAATGGGAGGAAAATTAATGCTAAGCAGACGCACTTCTTGATGAGCACCGTCGCAGCCGGTGGCGCCGCGGCCGCGGGCCTGCCGCTGGGCACGGCCTTTGCGCAGGAAGCGCCCAAGTCCAGATTTTTGCGCGGCAGCGCCCGGCGGCGGTTGGACCAGACGGCACGCACGATGGATCAGGTCTGCGTAGCGAAAAGCTGATCAGCGGCGCCCAGATCAGCCAATGTGGGCGGCGCCGGCGGCACTGTTGGCCTGCCGCAGTTCGTGAACCAGTGGAAAGGCAAACCCGGAATGCGCTGATGGTAGCCGGCATGGTGATCGGTTGGCGCTATCATCGCGAACAGTCACCGGTGAACCTGACCCAGACGACGCCGATTGCGCCGCTGACCGGCGAATTCGAGGCGCTCGTGGTGCCTGCCGCCTCGCCGTTCAAGACCGTCGCGGATTTCGTTCCGCTCTGAAAGCAGATCCGGCGAAGGTTCCCGTTGCCGCGGCTCAGCGGCCGTAACGATCACATCCTCTTCGGCCTCATAGCCAAATCGGCGGGCGTCGACCCGACCACGATCTCCCTATGTGCCCTTTGCCGGCGGCGGCGAGGCGCTTGCGGCGCTGCTGGGCGATCAGGTCGCGGCCGGCATTTCAGGCTACGGCGAGTTCTCAGAACAAGTGAAGGCCGGTACACTGCGGATACTCGCCGTATCCGCCGACCAGCGCCAAGAGGGATCGACGCGCCTACCCTGAAGGAGCAAGGCGTCGATATCGTACTCTTCAACTGGCGCGGGGTCTTGCACCTCCGGGAGTCTCCGACGAGGACAAGGCCGCGATGGTGAAGTTGGTTGAAACCATGGCCGGCAGCGCCTCTGGGCCGAAGAGGTCAAGAAGCGCAACTGGACGCCGATCCTTCTCACGGGAGACGAATACGCGAAGTTCCTCGTCGAGGACACCGCACGGATCGAAGGCATTCTGAAGGATCTCGGTCTGGCCTGAGCTGCCGCTGCGCCGGGGCCCGCAGCGCGGGCTCCGGCTGCCCAACGACTGCGAGCAGAGAACGCCGCCTTCGACCGTCGGAACGGACAAGGCTTCCCGCTCACCCGGAAACGCACCACGCAGGAGCTCGCACGTGAGCGTCAGCGACCCGAATTCGAACCGCAGCAAGGCTTGGCGCTACCGGAGGCGCTGATCGGCATCGGGCTATTGATCTGTGCCGCCGCGGCTCTTGGCAGACTGCCACAATGCCGGTCTCGCCCATGTACTTCGAAGGTCGGCCCGACCGTCTTCCCGTACATGACAGCGGCGGGACTGGTCGTGCTCGCGGTCCTTCTCTTTATCCAGGCTATGCGCGGAGGCTGGCAGCCGGAAGACGAACGAGAGGTGAAGGCCGACTGGAAGTCGGTTGGCTTCGTGGCGGCAGGCTTGATCGCCAATGTCGCTCTGATCGGACCGCTCGGCTTTCGGCGGCGTCGACGATCCTTTTCGTGTTCGTTGCGCACGGCTTCGGCAGCCGGCAGCCGATCCGCGATGCGATTACCGGGCTCGTGCTTTCCCTGGCAGCCTATTTCGGTTTTGCGAAAGCGCTGGGCGTCAATATCGGCGCCGGCGTCATCGAAAAACTGCTGGGAGCCTGACGCCATGGACACGCTCTCCCAACTCGCTCATGGCTTTGCTGTCGCTCTTACCTGGCAGAACCTGTTGTGGTGTCTGCTTGGCACCACCCTTGGCACAGCGATCGGCGTCTTGCCGGGCCTTGGACCGGCATTGACCATCGCGCTCCTTCTGCCGATCACCTTCCAGGTGGCCCCGGAAGCATCGTTCATCCTGTTCGCCGGAATCTGCTACGGCGCGATGTATGGCGGCTCGACGACCTCGATCCTGCTCAACACGCCTGGCGAAAGCGCGACGATCGTGACCGCGCTGGAGGGCAACAAGATGGCCCGTTCCGGTCGCGGCGGCGCAGCGCTTGCGACTTCCGCCATCGGCTCCTTCGTCGCCGGCATGATCGGCACACTTGGCGTCGCATTCCTCGCTCCCGTTGTCGTGAGCTTCGCGCTCGCCTTTGGCCCAGCCGAGTATTTCGCGCTGATGGTGCTCTCCTTCGTCATCGGTTTCGGCCGTGCTCGGGTCGTCGGCGGTGCGCGGCCTGACCAGCCTGTTCGTTGGCTTTTTTCTCGGAATGATCGGTATCGATCTCCAGACAGGCCAGCCGCGTTTCACCTTCGGCGTTTCGGAACTGCTCGACGGAACCAGCATGATCGTAGCGCCGTCGGCCTCTTCGCCGTCGAGCGAAACGCTTTATGTTGCGTCGCGTCGTTATGCGGGTCGCGATGAGATCGTTCCCCTCAAAGGCTCGCTCTATATGACTGCGCAGGAATGGGCCCGTTCCTGGAAGGCCTGGCTGCGCGGTGCGGCGATCGGCTTCCCCATCGGAGCGTTGCCGGCGGGTGGTGCTGAAATACCGACCTTCCTCTCCTACGCGCTCGAAGAAGCTCTCAAACACAAGGAAGAATTTGGCACGACTGGCGATCGAGGGCGTCGCCGGACCGGAGGCGGCGAACAACGCCTCTGCGGCCGGGGTGCTGGTCGCATGCTGACGCTCGGCCTTCCGACGTCCGCCACTGCAGCGATCATGCTTTCAGCCTTCCAGAGCTACGGGATCAACCCCGGCCCGCTCCTGCTTCAGACCCAGCCTGGGCTGGTCTGGGGACTGGTCGCCAGCCTGTTTGTCGCCAACGTGCTTTTCGGTCATTCTCAATTTGCCGCTGATCGGACTTTGGGTACGGCTTTTGAAAATCCCGGCTCCGCAGCTTTACGCCGGCATTCTCGTCTTTGCGACGGTCGGCACATATGGCATTTCGCAATCTCCGATTCGACCTCGTCCTACCTATGTTCTCGGCGCCATGGGCTTCCTGATGCGGCGCTTCGATTTTCCGACAGCGCCGGTGATCATCGGCATGATCCTTGGTCCGCTGGCCGAGACTTCAGTTCCGCCGCGCGATGACGATCTCCGATGGCGACTGGTCGGTGTTCTACACGCATCCATTATCGTTGACCCTTCTGATCCTGGCGCTTCTCGCCCTGCTCGGACCGCGCGTCTACAGCATCATCGTCCACCGGCGGACCCGCGGGCCTGAACACGTTCCAGGGGACGCATAGAACCGGAAGACCCCACATGACGGAGCTTCTTTCAGGCATTCGCGTCCTCGACCTGACCAATGTTCTGGCCGGTCCCTATTGCGCCTACCAGTTGGCGCTGCTCGGCGCGGACGTTATCAAGGTCGAGCAGCCGGCCGGAGGCGACCTTGCCCGCCAACTCGGCGCCTCGCCGGAACTGAACGCGGCCGGTATGGGCGCGTCGTTTCTTGCGCAAAACGCAGGCAAACGCTCCGTTGTGCTCGACCTCAAGAAGGATGCTGACCGTGCACGGTTTCTCGATCTGGTCGCGACCGCCGACGCACTGGTCGAGAACTTCAGGCCGGAAGTCATGAGCCGGTTGGGACTGGCCTACGAACGCCTGAAGGATACGCCCGGACCTCGTCTACTGCGCGATATCAGGCTTTGGCCAAACCGGGCCTATGCGTGATAACCCTGCCTACGACCAGATCATTCAGGGCCTTTCGGGGATCATGAGTATCACCGGGACACCCGAGACAGCGCCGTTGCGGGTCGGCTATCCGGTCGCTGACACGCTCGGGGGATTGTTTGGAGCCTTTGCGGTGACCTCGGCTCTTGTGCGTCAAAAGTCCAGCGGCGAGGGCGCGTTTCTTGATGTCTCCATGCTCGAATGCACCTTGAGCGCGCTGGGATGGCCGGTTTCAAACTATCTGACAGCTGGCGTCGATCCGCATCCGATGGGCAATGAGAACATGACCGCCGCGCCGTCTGGCACATTCCGCACCGGCGATGGCCTGCTCAACATTGCCGCCAACAAGCAGGAACAGTTCGTCACGCTGTGCAATCTGGTCGGTCGGCCAGCCCTCGCGACAGACGAGCGCTTCGCCGAGCGCGAAACGCGCAAGCGCCATAGGGCAGCACTCAAGCTGCATCTCGAAGAGGCGCTTGCAGGCGCAGCGGCATCTGTTTGGGAGAAAAAGCTCAATCGCGCCGGTGTTCCTGCCGGCAGGGTTCTCACGATCCGCAGGTGCTCGACGAGCCGCAAGTCCGCGAACGTCAGGTTACGGCGGAGTTTGCCGGCGTTGCCGGACGGGAGAAGCCGCTCACCGTTGTTCGCGGCGGTTTTCTTGTCGACGGGCAAGCGCCACTGCCGAAGTCTCCGCCTCCGACACTTGGGGAGCACATGGAGGAGGTCTTGGGCACGCTAGGAAAAAACGGAGAAAGGCGGCACGCATGAGCGAGACACCGGCTGGCCGTGAGCGTGGCGAAGAATGGTGGTCGACCGGCATCATCGAGATGCGGCCCGGTATGATCCGGCTGCGCGGGTATGAGATACAGGACCTCATCGGCCGAGTGAGCTTTCCGGCGATGATCTGGCTGATGCTTCGCGGCGAACTGCCAAGCGAGGAACAGGCGGAGCTTCTTGGCATAGCGCTCGGCGCTGCGGTCGACCACGGACCGCAAGCGCCCTCTATTGCAATTGCCCGGATGGCCGCCACATGCGGCGTGGGGATCAACAGCGCCATGGCATCGGCGATCAATGTGCTGGGCGACGTTCACGGCGGCGCGGGTGAACAGGCGCTGGCGTTCTTTGGCGACATCGCTGCCGCGATGGACGCGGGCTTCTCGCTACAGGCCTCCGTCAATGCCCGGCTCGATCGCTTCTTCGCCGAGGAAAAGGGCTATGTGCCCGGTCTCGGCCATCGCTTCCATCCCATAGACCCGCGCGCGCCGCGACTGCTTGAGCTTGTCAGGGAGTTCGCTGCTCGGAGCGTGATAGACGGACGTTTCGCGGCGATAGCGGAAGCGGTCGAGGCGGAGGTGGCGGCGCGGAAAGGCAAGCGCATACCGCTCAATATCGACGGCGCGACAGCCGTGATCTACGGAGAGCTCGGCTTCCCCCCGCCGTTGACGCGCGGCCTTTTCGTGCTTTCTCGCTCCGTCGGCATCCTTGCTCACGCGTGGGAACAATCCCAGCAAGCTGAGCGCAACAAGGGGCCGCTCCCGCGCGAATGGCTCTGGGCTTACCGAGGCGAGCCGAAACGCCCGCTCGAGTAACCTCGCCGACGTGTGTTGGTGTCGCGCTATGCCGGATGGCTGAAGCGAGCCACTCTTGCACCGCTGGTCAGATCGCGGAAGTCCTTGCCGCTGACATGGACCAAGGTCTTGTGGTCGCCGCCTTCGAAATAGACATCACCGGCATTGCCAAGGCTTTCGTCAAGGATCACCGGCACGTCGTATGCAGCGCCGATCGGCGGGATTGCGCCAATGTCACAATCGTCGAATAGAACACCCACCTCATCTTCCGAGGCGAGGCCCAGACGTTTGTCCATGACGTCTTGCAACGTTCCCAGCTCGACGCGATGCGTGCTTGGAACGACGGCAAGCGCGTACCCCATCTCGTGGTGAACAACCACGGATTTGGCCAGCCTGCTGCCTGGAACATGCGCCGCCTGCGCGGTCTGACTGCTGGTTGCTGTGCGGTGGTGGGCGACGGTGTCGTAGGAAATGCCCTTGTCGTCGATAAATGTGCGGAGTCTGTTTGCTATCGTCATCGGAGGCGTCCCTTCGAATTGGAGTGGGTGACGCTGGGGAAACGAGGGCAATCATTCTCCTCCTGTCATTTTCGATGTCAACAATGAATGGCCAGCGCCCGGCACAAGCGATACATGCCTTGCCGGAACGGCGACCCGATCAAAGCAGCGCTTACGGACCTGCTCCGAAGAAGGTCATACGGGTGAACAGCGTGTGTTCCGATTCCAGCACCATCATGGCGACAAAGACAAGCACGAGGACCGGCGGGACGATGATGGCGTAGGCGAGCGCCAGCCGTTCCCATGCCATGTGCATGAACACCGCAACGATCAGCCCGGCTTTCAGCACCATGAAAGTTAGGATGAGGGTCCATCTGAGGTAACCCTGGATGCCGAGGTAGTCGACCATGTAGGAACAGGCGCTCAGGATGAACAGCCAGCCCCACACCACAAGGTACAGCTTTATCGGGTGCTGTTGTCCCTCCCCATGCGCGGCATGCGGAATCGCTTCATTCGCGGCGTGGAGATGTGTGGTTGCCTCAGCCATGTCTCTGCCTCACCAAAGATAGAAGAATGCGAAGATGAACACCCAGACCAGATCGACGAAGTGCCAGTAGAGACCCATGATCTCCACGCTCTCATACTGACCCCGCCGGCTTGTAAAGAAACCCCGCGCGCCGGTGTCGTAGTCCCCGCGCAGCACCTTGCGGGCAATGATGAAGAGAAAGATCACGCCGATCGTAACGTGGGTACCGTGGAAACCGGTGATCATGAAGAATGAGGAACCGAACTGTGCGGCGCCCCAAGGATTGCCCCAAGGGCGGACCCCCTCGGTGATGAGCTTCGTCCACTCGAACGCCTGCATGCCGACGAACGTCGCGCCGAGCAAGGCGGTCAGAACCATGAGCGCGGCAGTTTTCTTGCGGTCGCGCCGGTAGCCGAAATTGACAGCCATGGCCATCGTGCCGCTGCTGGAGATCAGTACGAAGGTCATGATCGCGATCAGGATCAACGGAATGTTCTGGCCACCGATATGGAGGGCGAAGACCTCACTCGGATTCGGCCAAGGCACACGCGTCGACATGCGGGCGGTCATGTAGGAGAGCAGGAAGCAGCCGAAGATAAAGGTGTCGGAGAGAAGGAAGATCCACATCATGGCCTTCCCCCAGGACACGTTCTTGAAGGCACGCTGATCGGATGACCAATCGGCAGCGATGCCTTTCAATCCGTCTGGTCGTGCGGAGACCGCGGCAGTGTTCGTCAAAGTGGTCTCGGTCATCCGCCTGTCCCTCCTAAGTCAGCAGTTGGCGGCAAATATCGATGAAGTCCGCGGCCCAGCCGGCGAAAAGCACGAAGAGGCCGAGCCAAACGAAAAGCAGGAAGTGCCAATACATGGCGCATAGTTCGACACCGAGGCGAACACGCGCAATCGGCGCACCGCTCCAGGCGTTGACGGTCGTCCGCCCAAGCCCCGCCAGGCCGCCTAGAATATGCAGTCCATGCAGGCCCGTGATCAGATAAAAGAAACTGTTGGCCGGATTACTGGAGAGGAGAAAACCTTCATCGGCCAAAATCCGCCACGCGAAGAGCTGACCGATCAGGAAGCCGACAGCGGTCAGCCCTGCTGTGACAAGACCGAGGCGCAACGTATCGATCTGACCCTTTCTGGCCGCTGCCACCGCGCATTGAAGCGCTACGCTGCTCAGCACCAGCACGCCCGTGTTGAACCAGAGCAGACGCGGCAAGGGCAAAGGCCGCCAATCCGCCAATTCCATCCGCATGAAATAAGCGCTGGTGAAAAGCGCAAAGAGGCAACCGACGACAGCCAGGAAAACCCCGAGCCCGATCTTGGCCGTCGGAATGTCTGGTTTGACCGAGCCGTTGAAGGTATCGATCACGCCTTGCTCGAGCCATGGCTTCGCCATCAGCCGCTGGTGGGAGAGCCACCAGACGGCGATGCCGGCAATGACCAGCAGGAAGACCAGAATTACGCTCATGTGTGCCCCGCTGTGGCCAGCCCCGGGCCAGGATCGTTCTGCGGCAGGAAATCCTGCTTCGCGCCGGGAACGCTGTAGTCATAAGCCCAGCGGTAGACGACCGGCACTTCCTTGCCCCAGTTGCCGTGCGGCGGCGGCGTTTCCGGCGTTTGCCATTCAAGCGATGTGGCGCGCCACGGATTGCCTCCGGCCTCCCTGCCATGCCGGATGCTCCAGAGCAGGTTGAACAGGAAGACAAGTTGAGCGAAGCCGACGATGAACGCCATGATGCTGATAAACGCGTTGAGCTGATGCGCCGATTCTGAGATCAACCCCATGTCGCCGAGCTCGTTGTAGCGGCGCGGCACGCCCATCAGGCCAAGATAGTGCATGGGGAAGAAGATCAGATAAGCGCCAAGGAAGGTGGTCCAGAAATGGAACTGGCCAAGCTTCTCGTCGAGCATGCGCCCGGTAATCTTCGGGTACCAATGGTAGATCGCACCGAAAATCACCAGGATCGGCGCCACACCCATAACCATATGGAAGTGCGCCACCACGAACATGGTGTCGGACAACGGCACGTCGACCACGACATTGCCGAGAAAGAGGCCGGTCAAGCCGCCATTGACGAAGGTGACGATGAAGGCGAGCGCAAACAGCATCGGAATGGTCAGATGGATGTCGCCGCGCCATAGCGTCAGCACCCAGTTGTAGACCTTGATCGCGGTCGGGATCGCAATGATCAGGGTGGTGGTGGCAAAGAAGAAGCCGAAGTAGGGGTGCATTCCGCTGACATACATATGGTGCGCCCAGACAATGAAACTCAGCGCACCGATGCCGACGATCGCCCAGACCATCATGCGATATCCGAAGATGTTCTTGCGGGCATGAGTGCTGATGAGGTCGGAGACGATGCCGAAGGCAGGCAGCGCGACGATATAGACTTCGGGATGGCCAAAGAACCAGAACAGGTGCTGGAAGAGGATCGGACTTCCGCCGCCATGCTGCAGCTGCTCTCCCATCTCGACGATGGCCGGCATGAAGAAGCTGGTGCCGAGCACGCGGTCGAACAGCATCATCACACAGGCGACGAACAACGCCGGAAAGGCGAGCAGCGCCATGACCGTGGCCGTGAAAATGCCCCACACGGTGAGCGGCATGCGCATGAGCGTCATGCCGCGCGCGCGTCCTTGCAGGACGGTGACCACGTAGTTCAGCCCGCCCATGGTGAAGCCGATGATGAAAAGGATGAGCGATGAGAGCATCAGAATGATGCCCCAATCCTGCCCGCCCGGCGTTCCTGTCATGATGGCCTGCGGCGGGTAGAGCGTCCAGCCAGCGCCAGTCGGCCCACCGGGCGCGAAGAAGCTGGCGACCAGCACCAGAACGGCGAGCAGATAAATCCAGTAGCTCAGCATGTTGACATAGGGAAAGACCATGTCGCGCGCGCCGACCATCAGCGGAATGAGATAGTTGCCAAAGCCTCCGAGGAAGAGCGCGGTGAGCAGATAGATCACCATGATCATGCCGTGCATGGTGATGAACTGGTAGTAGGCCTCCGGCGTGATGAAATCGAAGGTGCCGGGGAAACCGAGCTGGAGGCGCATCAACCAGGAAAGGAAGAGCGCGACGAACCCGATGGCGATCGCAGTGCCGGAGTATTGGATGGCGATGACCTTGGCGTCCTGCGAGAAGACATAGGTCGTCCACCAGCTGTGGGGATGATAGAGCTCGACGTCCGGTACTTCGGCGGGCGGTATCGCTTCGACCGAGCGGGGTGTGACATCGACCATCGGAACGCCTCCTTGGTTCCTTCCTGCCGAAGCTCCAGATGGAGCCTCATATGCTAGGCGTGACGCCTGCCGGCGTCCTCCTCATCACCGCGCGACTGGTTCCGCTGCACTCGTTTGTTGCGGCCCAGACAGTTGCGCGAAGGTCTGCTGCTCGCCTACCCAGGCGAGATAGTCTTCCTCAGTGTCGACCATGACGATACCGCGCATCGATGCGTGACCCTGTCCGCAAAGTTCGGCGCAGAGCACCTCGAACGTGCCGGTCCGGGTCGGCGTGAACCAGAAATAAGTCACCGAGCCGGGGATCATGTCCATCTTGGCGCGGAATTCAGGCACGTAGAAATCATGCAGCACGTCGATCGAGCGGAGAAGCATCTTGACCGGCTTGCCGACCGGCAGATGAAGATCGGCCGCCTCCACGATGAGATCGTCCTGGCCATTGGGATCGTCCGGCTTCAGCCCGAGGGGGTTCTCAGGTGTTACGTCGCGGGTGTCAGAAAGGCCGAGTTTGCCGTCCTTGCCCGGCAAACGGAAGCTCCACTGCCACTGCTGGCCGACGACCTCCACTTCCGTCGCATCGGCCGGAACGGTTATGAACTGGTGCCAGACCGCAAGGCCCGGAGCCAACATGGCCGCAACGCCAACACCTGTGGCGATCGTTAGCCACCATTCGAGCCGCTTGTTCTCCGGTTCGTAGTGAGCGGTGTTCCCCTCGCGATGGCGAAAACGGAAAACACAATAGGCCATGAAGAGAACGACAGCGGCGAAAACCACTCCCGTGATCCAGAAGGTGATGATGATCGTGTCGTCGATGTAGCGCCAGTTGGAAGCAATGGGCGTCCACCACCATGGGCTCAGGAAATGGAAGACAACCGAGCCGACAATGATCAGAACCAGTATGAGCGCTACAGCCATTCCTGTTCTTCCCTGCCTTTAGAGCGGCAGGCGCACCGGTGAATCAGTGCCGCCGTTCTATATCTCTTTGTTGGAGCGTCGGACCCGAAACCGGTTCCCACTTTCGGGTCCGATGCTCTAAAAGCGCGAATCGAAGGCCTATTGCGTCACCAACTCTCCAACGATCTCTTGCACACGGATTTGCTGATGCCAGAGATGACTGGGGTCAGGTCGGTATCTGGCAGGAAATGCGCTCTACCTGAGGACGAAGCGCAGAAGAGGTTCCGGCTCGGCCCGCAATCAAACGGGGAGAGCAGCGGTATGCTTGCGACGGCCGGTCCGCTACCCGGCATGTCCGTGCCTCCTGTGACGCCCCATGGGCGATCAGGGAATTAAGCCCGGCCTGCAACATCATAGAAGCAGGTCTTAAAGCGCCGTCATGATCCCATCGGCCAGCACCGTTGTCAAACCGCGCTGCCGCGCCTTTCCACAGGTCGGCTGCGACAAATTGACAGGCACCGTCATCGTGGAAAAAGGATCTCGCCCATGCCGAGAACGGCGTTGTCACCGCCCAACCGGCGCGGCGCCTTGCCAAGCACCGGCCTTCTCAAGAAGCCTTCAGTGATAAGGTGGCGGTCAAGAAGTGAAGCAAAAACATTGTCGGGCGAGCCGCATTCGACAAAGCTCGGCGAGAGGCTCTTCGGCGCTCGATCGAGCAGGATCGAACCGCGCCGCATCAGATAGCCTGGCATTGCTCCCGCGCCGCCAGTGACGACAAGCGTGCCGGCAATCATCCGGCAGCCTGCATAGTCACCCGCGCCCTTCAGTATCGCCATCAGGCCGCGCCGCATCCGATCGGCAGCGCGAGCGCCTGCCTTGCCGTGGACGACCAGAACGCCGCCGCTCATGCCTACGAGCTCGCCGGCTAGCGGCGCGCCAAGATGATCGCCTGCATTGCCGAAAATCTCGATATGCCCACCGCGCATGCCTGATCCGGCATGCGGACCGGCGCTTCCTTCCACGATGACTTTTCCGTTCAGCATGGTACGCCCCAACTGTGCCCCCACGTCGCCGATGACGCGGATGCCGCCTTCCGTCAGACCTTCGGCCACGCGATCGAAGCGTGTGCTGCCGCCATCGAAAACAATGTCGTGGAGTTCGCCGCCGGAGAAGCGGAAGATGTCGCCGACCAGCGAGGCCCGCTTCGATTGGCCAAGCGTCAGTCGCGCGATGTCCGCCCTGGACAAGCCGGCAAGGCGATGCGGCGTTAACGGCGAAAGGTCGAGGCGCTCCGGCGGTTCGGCGATCAGAGTGAACGTCAAACGTTTCACGGCAGTAAGTCCTTCAGTGGGTAGAGGAACTTGCCAAGCTTGCCGCCATAATTGCCCGCGCTGACCCGCACCGCGCCTCTTTCCGGACCGAGATCGGCGACGGCCTTGATGCCGGCCTTCATGGCCGCAGCAATCGCATGGCTTGTCTCACCATCGATGACTATCTCAAGCACCGCATTGATGCCCGGGTCGAGCCGGCTTTCGACAACGCCGCGCAGGGTCGGGGCGAAGGCCTCGTTGGTGGATGCAATCATGCCCTTGTACTTGCCGCCGATTTTCGATCCGGAGCGGACAATACCCCCAGGAAAGGGCAGGATCGCGCCGACAACATCCTGGATCGCCTCGACGGCGGCCTCAGCGGCGGCAAGGGCGTTGGCGCTCGACCGGGCGAGAAGCAGAAGATTGCCGCCGCCGACGGCCTCCTTGGTCATCCCTGTCGTCGCCTCACAGAGGAACTCTCCGTCCATCACCGGGATACGCCAGAAATGCCTGCCTCCCAGTTTCTTCGACACCTGCCACCCATCGCCAAAATAACGCAGCGCGGAGCCCAGCTTGAGTTGGAGCGGCCCGTCAAGGCCCGCGAAGCAAGCACTGCCCGGCGATGTCAGCACGCATTGGCCGACGCGGGTTAAAAGCTGTTTCTGGAGCTCGTCTGTGCTCACCGCAAAGATCATCACTCTGCAGCCAGGCCGCCCGTCCGGCGTCGCGGAAGGCGGCAGTTCGATATCGACGGCAGCCTCGCAGCCGCAACCGATCACGGATGTGGCGAAGCCCGTCATCGAGACAGCGGCCTGCCGCGCCCATTTCCTGTTCGGCCCAGTGACGATGATGGCCGTCGCCCGCATGCCGAAGGCTTCGGCGTAGGTGTCGTCGACGGCGACCCCCTTGACTTCTAGGCGCTGCATGGAACCTCACCGAATGGCTCGTCGCGCGCGATTGCTGAATCGGGGAAGGTAAACCAGTCGAGGGAAAGGCCGTAGCGGCGCTCATGATATTCTTCGAGACGTCGGACCATTGCCTTGTCCGCCGGCGGATTGACCCTGAGCGCCCTACCCCACCGGTAATGCATGATCTCGCCGTCCTTCACGACGAGGTCGCCATCCTTGAAGACATAGGCCGCTCGCCCAAGCATTTTTTTGAAACTCCTGTCCTTTCGATAAATGGCGATATCTGCGACCGCACCCGGCCCGAGATGGCCGCGATCCTTGAAGCCAAGCAGCTTCGCAGGGGCGGCACGCGTCATGATCGCAATCTCATCGAGCGTGTATTCCCGCTGGATAGAGGCAATCGTTGAAAGCGCCATAGCGGATTTCGGCAACTTCGCTGCCATCTCGGCGCGTGCATCGCGGTTCATCAGCAATTCGAGCAGCTGCGGATAGACGGTGAACGGCGCGCCGTTCGGGTGGTCGGTCGTGAAGAAAACGCGCCAAGGATCTGTGATCAAGAGGAAAAGCTCCAATCCCACCGCCCACTGCACGGCACCGTAGAAATCTTCCTTGTAGCGGAAGGGTACGATGCCCCCTCCGTTACCGTCGCCGTCATAGATGACTGACTTCTTCGGATGCGCGCTACCGCGGGCCGAGAACTGTCTGAGTACGTCAGATGATATTGTGACAGTCTGGCCGAACATCACCTGGCCGATATCTATGGTCACTTCGGGTGTATCATTGACCAATTCGGCGAGCCGCGCCGCAGCCGATGAGAATCTCCGTTTGCCCTCGGTGCCATAGCCATAGAACTGAAGATGGGCGAGATGCAGCGGAACGCCCTCCGACGCAGCGATCGTCGCCGCCGCGGTGTCTGCTGCGCCTGGCGCTCCGAGATTGTTGCAATGGACATGCAGCGGATGCGGGATGCCAAGCCGCGCGACTGAGGCTTGAAGCGTCTTCACGATCGTGCGCGAGCTCACCCCGTAGGAAGGGACCACGTCATCGAGGGAAAATTTGCGAACGTTTTCCTTGAAGGCCGCAGCGGCTCCGGCATTGATCACCTTCACGCCGAGGGCTCGCGTGGAACCGACTGTCCAGGCGACGTAGTCGTCGATCATCTGGGTCGACGCATCGTCCCGGATCATCGAAAGCAGGAAGTCATCGTTGCCGAGGATGGCCAGCGTCGCCTTATCGATGATCGGGATGTCGGCCAGTTCCAGATGCGTGTGGAGCGCGTTTCCAGGCGCCATGGCCGGTTCCACAACCGTTGTGAACCCCATCTTTGCGTAGAGACAACCGGTTTCGAATGTAGACCAGCCCGCGTTTGACAGCGGCGTCGTCGCTGGGCGCGAGCTATGGGCGGCGTGATGTTCGGGCAAGAGCAGCCGTGCCGTGTTCACATTGCCGCCCCCAATATGGGAGTGAATGTCGATCGCACCTGCCATGACAATGCAGCCGGCTGCATCGATCGTGTTGTCCGGTACTCCCTCAATCGGAGCATCCGCGATGTGTCCATCAAGGATCCAGAGGTCCCCTTGGCCAGAGCGGCCATTCACCGGATCGATGATTTCGCCGCCGATGATCCTTGTCAGCATGGCAGCGGCGTCCCGGAGTCCAAATAACCGCCAATCATCCGGATGACCGAAGCTGCCGAGGGGATGGCCGAGGCCGAAGCCGCCTTGACCGCGGTCATCGTTCCGGCGCGGCTGGAAAATGCCACCGACTCGTGATCGACGCCCGGTTCGCCGATTGCAATCGTAATATTCGCGCCGCGAACCGGCGCGTTGGTCTTTGCCAAAGCGATATGCCTCACGCCGTTTCTACGCACCGGCAACTTGTTCGGCCCCGAAGCAACGAACAGATGAATATCGGCCTCGCCCGCAGCCAGCATGCGCGCAATGTCGAAGCGCCAGGGATCAAACTCAGGTTTCCCGCCCGCAAAGCCGGTGCGCATCGGAAAGCCGGTCATCCAAGTCGACGCAAGTGTGCTGCCCCAGCCTCTCTCGCTGGCCGGCAAATGAAGGCCCGATGCGCGCGATTTGCGGTTTAGATCGGTGATCAGCCCCTGCAGCATCTCCAGGGCTAATTCGTCGGCTCCGTGGCCGGAAAACAGGAAGACAGGAAACCGTGCGGCTGCAAGCGAGGCGGCAAACCGGTCGAAATTCGATACTGTGGTGGCAACCTGCCGCGCGGCGCATTGCGCCCGAATGGCTGCCAGCGTCGCGGCAAGGCCGGCATCGCCACAGGACAGTCGCACTGGCTTGACCTTGCCGAGGCCAGCCGAGGCACGGACCCTTCCGGCAATAACGAAAAATTCGCGCATGTTCTTCGCTGAAAGATCGGGGACCGTCTCTGCCAGTTCGGCAACGAAATTGTCGTGAACAGCCGGCAGTTCGCCGGCAATGACGACAAGGTCAGCCCGCCGGCGCACTTCGCCCGGCGCAACAATCATCCCACCCTTGTCCGTAAAAAGCGCTGTCTCCCGCGCAAGAGCCGCGCCCTCTATATGGTCATAGGCAGCGCCTACCCGCTCGGCGAGCGCAATTATGGCGCGCGTTCCATGAATATCCGTGTCGAAGCTGATTACCGGGCACCTGCTTGAAGCTAACAGCTCAGCGGCATGTTCCGCCGCCCGCTCCACCAGCGTTTCCCGGTTGCCGATCCATGCAACCGCCATTCACAATGCTACTTTCTGGTGCCTATCCTGACTCTAGACGAAACCGAATGTGCCGTGAACCCCCGCTCTTCAAGCCGCAAGGTTTCAGCGGACGGAAACGTTTTGAGCCGTCGCCTCAGTCATACTTGATATAGGCGAAGCGCTGATCAGTCGGCGGCGTCCCCTCCAGCGCTCCGCCTTCCTTGGCGGGCTGCCACTGGACGACATCCTCTATTTTTTTGGCCAGTTCGAAATCCTTGTCGGTGACGCCTTTTGCAGCGTGATTCATCAGGCGTACCTCGACCCACGCATAAGAAGCTGTAATGTCGGGATGGTGCCAGGCGGCCTCCGCCAGATGCCCAACGGTGTTGATGAGCATCAGCGTTCCCTTCCAGCTGTGCGTCTTGTACTTACGGCGGATCCAGCCGTTCTCGTAGCGCCATTTCGGCAGATCCCGTTGGAGACGCTCCGCAATTTCGGACTCCGAATAGGTTCTTTCCTTGCTGGTTTCGTTCATATCTGCCTCCGCACGCCGTTTTCGCCCAGGACCATGGCACCAAACATCTTTCAGATCGGCTGGCTTGCTCCGTCGTCGAAAGCGGCTATCATGAGTCTGGGCACCTAAACTTCAGTGATGCATTATGATGCACCCACTTGGGGGCAGATGTCGAATTCCGTTACCATAAAAGTGCCCGCCCGCCTTCATCTTGGGTTCCTCGATCCTAACGGTCATTCCGGACGCCGGTTCGGCAGTGTCGGCCTGCCGTTGAGCGAACCCGAAACCATCGTGACCTTATCGCGGTCGCAGGAGACATTCATCGAAGGCCGGGAGAGCGGCCGCGCTGCTTCCCACCTGACAACGCTTTGCGAGCATCTCGGCATCCGCTCCCGTCACCGTTTGGTGATCGAACAGGCCATACCGCGACATGCCGGCCTTGGCTCTGGCACGCAGATCGCGCTTGCGGTGGCCGCCGCCCTTCGCACTCTTCATGGCCTCCCGCTGGACATCGCTGGCGACGCTACCAGACTGGCGCGAGGAGCACGATCCGGCATTGGCATAGCGAGCTTCGAAAGCGGTGGCGTAATTATTGATGCAGGCAAAGCCAGCAACAGCAGTCCGCCGCCGGTCGTCGCCCGGCTGGCATTTCCGAAGGAATGGCGCGTTATCCTGATCCTGGATCCGGCGCGGGACGGACTGCACGGGGAGGCGGAGGTTGAGGCATTCCGGTCCCTGCTCCCTTTCCCCGAAGATGGCATCGGTGAAATATGCCGGCATGTTTTGATGGGTGTCATGCCGGCCCTCGTCGAACGCGACCTCGCTGCCTTCGGCGGCGCCATATCTGCGATCCAGCTCATGGTCGGCAACTATTTCGCACCAGCTCAAGGCGGCGTCTTCACGTCCTCGCGCGTGGCCGCGCTAGCGCATCGCCTTGCTGAAGCGGGCGCTGTCGGCATCGGTCAAAGTTCGTGGGGACCCACCGGATTCGCCTTCGCGCCTTCGGAAGAGGCTGCCCATAGCATGGTAGGCGCCGTGGCTGACGCAGCCGACGGGATCGAACTGAGAATCGTGCGCGGCAGGAATGCCGGCGCGGAGATCCGCGCTAGCGGGCTCGGCCTGGTCGGAAGTTAGAGCATGATCCCAAAAAGTGAGTGGCGGTTTTCGCGTCCATGACAACGTTCGGCACCTCGGGGCAGAAAGACAAGAAATGACACGCAAACATATCCTTCACATGCTTACCCCCCTGAGGCAGATGAGCCCGTTCGACGTGAACATGGCTCTCGACGCCGGCTTCGATGCGGTCGTGCCCTATGTCGGCGTGCAGTTGTCGGACGTTACCGGTCTCGTACAGGATGCGATCTTCTCACGCCCGCCGGATGCCGGCGTTGATACCGGTGTTTTTATTGCCGGAAAGGATGTTGCGCTGGCGTTGGACATGTTCAATGCCGCAAGAAAGGCGATGGTGCCACCATTCAAGATTTCGGTGTTCGCGGATCCCGCAGGATCCTTCACCACGGCGGCGGCGATGGTCGCCAAGGTCGAGAAGGCGCTGGAGAAGAAGTTCGAACGGGGTTTGAAGGACACGAAAATATCAATCTTCGGCGCAACCGGCGTGGTCGGATTCTGCACTGCGGTGATAGCGGCCAAGGAGGGCTCTAAGGTCACACTCGCCGGGTATGATGGAAAAGCGCGGGTGAGCAAGGTCGCCGCGGAAATGAAGACGCGCTTCGACGTGGACGTCGCTGCCACTGACGGCTCCACTGAGGCTAAAAAGGCGGAAATCGTCGACGCCAGCGAAGTGATTCTCTCGGCGGCGCGGGCTGGTGTTCAGGTGATCTCGAAAGCTCATCTGAAGGCGGCCGGCAGTCTGCTCATTGCCGCAGACGTGAACGCGGTTCCGCCAGCCGGGATCGAGGGGCTGAGGGTCGACGCCGATAGCGATCCGCTTGAAGCGACAAAAGCTGTCGGCATCGGTGCGCTTGCCATCGGCAATGTGAAGTACAAGACCGAATTCGGCCTCTTCAAGAAGATGATTGAAGCGGAAAAAACGGTCTCATTCGATTTTCAGGATGCGTTCTCCTTTGCACGCGAGCTTGCCAAGTAGCGCCGGGGTGATTCTGATCGCGGCGATTTCAGGCCGGGCGCTGGCGGCAGCGGCGCGCCGCGCTGGCTATCGTCCCCTCGTGGCCGACCTGTTTTGCGACACCGACACGGTCGCGCTGGCGGAGCGCGCTGTGAAGCTCGAAGGAAACCTGCAGGAAGGCATCGACGCTTCCCGCCTGATCCCGTCGTTGCGAATGCTTGCAGGCGGAGACCAACCTTTGGCCATCGTCCTCGGTTCCGGTTTCGAACGGCGGCCGGAGCTGGTCGACGAGATTGCCAGCCAGTTTCCGCTCGCCGGCAACCGTGGGTGCGCAATACGCAGAGTAAAAGACCCGCAGGCGCTTGCCGATGATTGCGCAGAGCTAGGCATTTTGCATCCCGAGTTCCGATGGCAAGCCCAACCCGATCCGCAAAACTGGATCGCAAAGACTATCGGTGCGGCCGGCGGCCACCACGTCAAGCGAGCCGATTGTGCGGTGCTCCCAATCGCTGGGCGCTATTTCCAGCGACTCATATGCGGCGAAAGTATCTCAGCTTTCTTCATTGGGGACGGTAAGCGGGCGAAGATTGTTGGCTTCAGCCGCCAATGGACGTCGCCGACACCGACAGCGCCTTACCGTTATGGCGGCGCGGCGCGCCTGCGACGCTTCGACCGGCGAGAGGCGGCAATGATCGAAGGTTGGCTTTCGGGCCTGGCTGTACGAACGGAACTTTTGGGCCTCTGCAGCGCGGACTTCATCCGGACCGGGAAAGAGTACTGGCTCGTTGACGTCAACCCACGGCCGGGAGCTACGCTCGACATCTTCGACAGTCCTGCCGCTCCGCTGATGGAGGCGCATTTGAGGGCCGCAAGGGGCGAGACATACCGCCTGCCGCGCTTTGCCGACAGCATGTCTTCGATGATCACTTACGCTGCCGGACCGGTGCCGAGTTTCCCTGCTATGGATTGGCCGTACTGGACGGCAGACCGCCAGTCCGAAGGGACGCGCCTTGCCGCCGGCGAGCCGGTCTGCACGGTATTCGCGCGTGGCCCGAGCGCGAAGGCGACCCAGAAGATGGTTTTGGCGCAGGCAAGGCAGCTTCGAGGGCTGTGGGAAGGAGAAGGAACGTGAAGGACGGCTCGGCATTCCTCAACGACAATGCCCAACGGATCGTCGACGGCATGATCCGCGACGCCGAGCGCCTGCGCATCTCGGCCTTCAAGGGGCTCCTCGGCGAAACACTGATCGACGCCGGTGCGAACGTCACCGGCGGCATCGAAGCCGGACTGCGGATGGCCGAATGTGCGATGGGCGGATTGGGCAGCGTCGCCCTGGTCATGGACCGCGCTTCAGAGAAATGGCCTTTCAGCGTCGAGGTTCGGTCATCTCAGCCGGTGCTTGGGTGCCTCGGAAGCCAGTATGCCGGTTGGAACCTGTCGAGCGGCAGCTATTTTGCGATGGGATCGGGGCCGGCCCGCGCCCTCGCCCGCGTCGAGCCCTTGTTCACAACGCTGTCTTATCGTGATGCAGCATCGGCAGCCGTGCTCATCCTGGAAACCGCCGAGCCGCCGCCGAAAGAGGTCGTGGAGAAAGTCGCCAAAGCGACGGCGTTGCCTCCGGAAAAGCTCACCTTCCTGTTTGCCCCCACTCAAAGTCTTGCTGGCACCGTACAGATCGTGTCGCGCGTCCTCGAGGTGGCTTTGCACAAGGCCAATGATCTCAAATTTCCTCTGGAGAACATCATCGACGGAATCGGCGCAGCCCCTATTCCCGCACCGCACCCTGACTTCCTGACCGCGATGGGTCGTACCAACGACGCCATCATCTACGGCGGGGTCGCCCAACTCTTCGTTCGCGGATCGGCAAACGACGCACGCACGCTGGCGCAAGAACTGCCAAGCCGCGCCTCGCGCGACTACGGGCAACCCTTCGCCAGTATTTTCAAACAGTTCAAAGGTGATTTTTATGCAATCGATCCATTGCTGTTCAGTCCGGCTGAAGTCATCGTGACGGCGGTGGAGACCGGCGATACATTCCGCGCAGGCGGGCGCGATCAAGAAATGCTCGAGCAGAGTCTCGGATGAACGATGCGTGGCCGACCGCCCACGACCAACACCAAGGAAAGGCCGCGTGACATCTCGCATTCTCATTATCAATGATAATTCCGACGTTCGATCGAACAGCCTTCTAGCGAGTTTTCGCAAACGAGGCGCGCATGCGATCAGCGCGCCCCTCGCCGCGCTGGCCTTCGACACCAGCGGACCTCACGGCCTATCGATCCCCGGATTCGACGAAGTTCTGCCCGATGCCGTCCTTGTGCGCTCCATCGCCGCTGGCTCCTTCGAAGCAATTACCCGCCGTCTGGGGATCCTTCACGCTCTTGCGAAGCTTTCGGTGCCGGTTTGGAACTCGGCGCAGAGCGATCGAACGCTGCGTCGACAAGTCGATGACGACATTTCTGATGCAGCATGCGGGACTGCCGACACCGGCAACCTTCGCCGTCGAAGGGAGGGACGCGGCGCGGAGCATCGCCGCCCGCGAGCTCCCGCATTCTCCGCTAGTGCTGAAGCCGCTTTTCGGTGCGCAAGGCCGCGGCATACGCTGATCCGCGAGCTTGCCGACCTGCCGCCTGAAGAAGACGTGAACGGTGTGTATTATCTCCAACACTACGTGCCCCGCACCGGGCCGCCATTCCGGGACTTCCGCGTATTCGTCTGCGCGGGCGAAGCTGTCGCGATGATGAGCCGATGCGGCGACGACTGGGTGACCAATGTGAACCGTGGCGCAATGCCGGAGCAGTTCGCAGGATATGGACAAGCCCAGCTCGGCGAACTGGCTGTTGCGGCAGCCGCTGTGGTTGGGGCGGATTTTGCGGGCGTGGACCTCGTGCAGTCCGTTGACGGCAGGTTGCTTGTCCTTGAAGTCAACAGCATGCCAGCCTGGTCGGGGCTGCAATCGGTCACCGACGTAGACGTCGCAGACGCAATTGCCGCAGCGCTGCTGGCTTGCGTTGGCGAAACGCCCGAAGGAAATCACATCGTCGACTCCCCGCGTCTCCGCGTCGGCCAAATTCGTGATATGCGCATGTTGCGGGAAACGATCCGGGCCGCATACCTGGCGGCTTGCCGCCAGGAACTGGAAGCGTTGAAGCCAGGCAATGTCCATCTTTTCGCCGATGGACACCGCATGTCAGCCGATCATTTCCTGAACAGCGCCGAAATCTCGTCCATCCCCCTAACCGATCCCGAACTAACCGTCGGCCGTCGAATCCTCAATGCTGTCAGGGTGACAAAAGAAGCAGTCGGGATGAACACAAATCTGGGAATTATCCTTCTCTGTGCCCCTCTGGCGTGCGCGGCCCAACTGGATGCCCGCGAACTGAGAGAGAACCTCGAAGCCGTTCTGCGCTCCATGACAATGGACGATGCCGGCGCTGTATTCGAGGCTATCGTGCTGGCATCTCCCGGCGGGCTGGGCTCGGCCAGCGCTCATGATGTCCGGAACGCGCCGACCGTTCCGCTGCTTCAGGCCATGCAGGAAGCATCCGATCGCGACATGGTCGCCCGGCAATACGTCACCAGCTATGAGGACATTTTCCAGACCGGGCTCGTAGCGCACAGCGAGGCCATCGCTCGCGGCGAGCGTGGCATGTGGCCGGCGGTCTTCACCTACATGTCGTTTCTCACCGCCTTTCCGGACAGTCACGTCCACCGCAAGTTCGGCCCTGGAATGGCCGCGGTCGTGCTGGAGGAAGCCCGAGCTGTTCAAGCCTTGCTTGGTACGGCGACCGACGAGCCGGACCGCCTCAGACTTCTCGCGAAGTTCGATCGGAGCCTTAAGGCGCGCGGCATCAATCCCGGAACATCGGCCGATCTCACGGTGGCTTGTCTTTTAGTCCACAATGTCCGCAGCGAACTTGCATAACGAAATGGTTGGTGCTTGAATTTCCATAGCGGAACGAACCTTCCGCGGCTATCTAGCCAACCGGCCCGGTCAGCCCGGGCGCTGCCAACAAGGATAGTCGTCCATCGAGCGTCCGCTCGGTAGCGGCATCTTTGGACACCATAACTGTGTCTTGGAGGAAATTGGCATGGCAAAGATCTCGAAAGTCATGGTCGGTGAATCGCTCGTTGGAGAAGGCAACGAGGTCGCGCACGTCGACCTGCTCATCGGTCCCCGGGGAAGCCCGGTCGAAACGGCATTTTGCAACGCGCTCACCAACAACAAGGACGGCTTCACAACGCTTCTGGCGGTGATTGCGCCAAACCTGCCTTGCAAGCCAAACACCGTGCTCTTCAACAAGGTCACTATCAAGGGTGCGAAACAGGCCGTGCAGATGTTCGGACCCGCGCAGTTTGCAGTGGCGAAAGCCGTTCAGGACAGTGTCGCCGACGGGATTATTCCTGCCAGCGAGGCGGACGACCTGTTCATCTGTGTCGGTGTTTTCATCCACTGGGAGGCCGACGACGACGCCAAGATCCAGCAATACAACTACCAGGCCACGAGGGAAGCAATTCAGCGCGCCGTCGAGGGCAAGCCGAGTGCGGCCGAAGCCACCGCACAGCGGGATTCGGTGAAGCATCCCTTCAGCGCCGCGGCATCCTAGACAAGAGACAGCCCCGCACAGGCAAAACCCTCTGCAGAGCCGGATGGTCTGTTGCGCCGGTTGAAAAGGCTCTTGGGTCTTTAGAGCATGATCCCGAAAAGTGCGTAGCGGTTTTCGGAAAAGATTATGCGAAAATCAAAGAGTTAGAGCACGGTGACGATTCCAGGAAAGTCATCGTGCTTTAGCGCGACACCCGAAAATCGGGATCGGTTTTCGGAAGCACTTGGGGTGCCCGGTGCGTGTCCATATGGATGCGCCGCGGCCCTGCCAAGCCGTTCCCGAAACGAACTCCGCTTCGGGAACGAAGTTTTGGCGTTCTTGAAAATCTATGGTGCCGCCTTCGTGCGGGTCTTTTGTTTGCGTTTTGTAACCACCGGCAGAAAAGCCTTCGCCTGAAGGGCAGTGCTATGCCCCGAGTGAGGCAAGTTGCGTCGGGGTTAGCGTGCCATCATGCAGAGACGTGGCTACCAGCGCCGCGCCAATGCCCAACGCCGACAATACATGGATATCGGATAGGTCTCGTACACCGCCCGCAGCGACAACCACTCGCGTGCCCGCTCTTGCCTTGACATATTCGAGCCGGTCGAAATCTGGACCACCCGCAGAGCCGACTTTAGCCAGCGTCATCACGATCACGGTCGGCGGCCAAAGGCCGGGATCTTCAAGGAGGGAGGCAGGCCCACGAAACCCATCCGCAAAGAAATCGAGAGATAGGATAAGACCCGGATGG
This sequence comes from uncultured Alphaproteobacteria bacterium, assembly GCA_963735385.1. GTDB lineage: Bacteria > Pseudomonadota > Alphaproteobacteria > Rhizobiales > Rhizobiaceae > CAVTKY01. The sequence continues at coordinate 272,416 of CAVTKY010000018.1, forward strand.
TCGCGGTAGCGCCGCAGCAAACAATCGTCACCTTGCGTTTCCGAGCCGAGCACCGGGCAAAGCCCCGGCTCCGCAAGTGCGGCCGCAAGGGTCTCTTCGTCGGAGACGCCAGCGTCGACCCAGAGTTCCGGCGCGCCGTCCATAGCCCGCAAATGAGCAAGGGCATCGTGGTTTGGCGCGCGCCCTTCTATCGCATCGAGATCGGCGATGTAGAATGTTGAAAAAGGATGCAATCGGCGCAACCCTTCGGTTACGTCAACAGGATTGGAACTGGCGCTGAGCGGGGTCTTGATCGGTTGGTAGCTGTCGCGCTGGCCCTTTCGGGCCCTGACGACCTCGCCGCCTTTCAAGTCGAGAACGGGAATGATACGCAACGCTTTTCCTGCCGTTTGGCCGGCCCAATGAAAGCTTGAAGCGTGGAAAAAGGAAAGAACATCGTTACCGGTTTCGATATTGGCGGCGCGCATCTGAAAGTGGCCCGGATCGAGAGCGGTCGCGTCGTCAACGCAATCACGATCGCCACACCACTTTGGCAGGGTGTCGACAAACTTAGGTCTGCATTGGACAAGACGCAGCCTCTGTATGCGGATGCCGATCTGACCGTCTTTACCATGACCGGCGAACTCGCCGATGTCTTTCCATCCCGCGAGGCCGGCGTGGCATCGCTGCTCAGTGAGATCGAGCAACGTATTTCGAGCGACGAAAAGCTGATCTATGCGGGGCGCTCAGGCTTCGTGACCATGGCACAGGCAAGAACGCTCGGCGCGGATGTAGCGTCCGCCAATTGGAATGCGACGTCAGCACTGGTGGCGAAGCTCGCGGGCAATGGCTTGTTTGTGGATATGGGTTCGACAACCACCGACCTCATTGCAATCAGAGACGGCGCGGTGGCAAACCGTGGCTACTCCGATGCCGAGCGCCTCCTCACCGGGGAACTCGTCTATACCGGCTTCACCCGCACCTTCCTCTTCAGCGTGGCATCCTCGGCGCCAGTGCGCGGAAGGCTGACGCCGCTCATGAATGAATACTTTGCCTCGATGGCGGACGTGCACCGGATCATGGGCGTGCTGGACGAACAGGACGACAAACATCCGGCCGCCGACGGCAAGGAAAAAACCGTTTCCGCATCATGTGCGCGGCTCGCCCGCATCGTCGGCCGTGACGCGGCCGACCTCGATCACTCGGGATGGCTAAGCGTTGCGCGATGGTTCAGTGAGCAGCAGCTTCGCATGGTGCATGACGCCGCGTTTCGCGTGGCTGGAAATGTGGCCACCCAAGCGCCGGTCATAGGAGCCGGAACGGGGCGATGGCAAATCAAGCGGCTCGCGCAGCGCCTGGAACGGGATTTCATCGACTTTGCCGATATCATCTCCACCGACGAGGCCGTGCGCGACGATGCGAGCAGCGCCGCACCGGCCGTCGCCGTCGCGCTGTTGGCCTCGTCTCGATAGTGCAGTTGGATGCCCCGTCGCAATGTTGCGTGCGGCGCAATAGGTCTGATCGCAAGCCTGCCGGGAGAGGTCCGACCTCCGTCTCATCTACGGGTCGCTCTAACTTTTCGCACTCCACACGGAAACCGGTTCCCAATCTGGTATGCTAAACTTTGCGATGGGCGTCTGCGCTGGCAGGAACCGCGCCTGCGAAATGCTCCGTTACGCGCTGCATCAGCCAGCCCCAGGCTTCCCTCTCGTCGTCTCCGGCCGTTTTTTCAATAGCGATGCTCAGGTAGGCAATTTCGGCTTCGATCTTCTCGCGCGGCAGCATACCGAGCCGGCTGGCCAGGATAGCCAGCTCAAGGACGGCCGCCTTTGCCCTGTTGAAGCCTGTGAAGGGCGCGTGATTTTCCTCGCTGCTTACACGGCAGAAGTGGCGCGGCCGAACACCGTCATCCTCGACGCTGACCACTTCCAATACCGAGTGCGCCAGCGCCGCCCGCAGTCGTGGGACGGGAACATCCGCTAAGGCTGTCGTCGGCCAATCCTTGCGACCGGTGAGGCAGCCGGCAAAGATGCTCACATCGTCGGTATAGTTGGCGACAGCGAACGGAACTTCGGCCAGATTGTCGAGGGTTACTGACGGACGGAACGGCGCGATGATCCAGCCATCCCCTTCGGCAATGATGCCGAGTGGCGCGATGTGCACCTTGCCGCTGCGGTCGGCGGTCGTGAGGATGCACTCACGAATGTAAGGCATGACTAACCTTTCTTCCTGGCCTGCAGCGTGTGACCCGTTTCAGCAAGACGCGTGCGGTCCTGTTCGGCTGCGGGAGCCGCGACACCCCAGGCCAGCGGCTCGTCCTGCACGTAGCGTTTGCCCAGCCGCCAGGCGATCTCGGCCTTCATCAGCTCAGCGCCCAAATAGAAAGCGTGCGCGCCATCGTTCTCAACTCCAAGTCCGGCAAAGAGTTCAAAAGCGTCCTTTGCGACCCTATGACCCTTGGAGTTGAAAATATGGATGCCGTCCTCCGACGTCTGGATGCGGAAATTGGCGTCCCGCACCTCTGCCGCCAGCGCCTCGATATCTTCCCGGGCCGCCGGAAAGGGCTTGCGGTCATGAACCTGCAGGAGGCCCGCATGATAGCCGCGCGGCAACGCGCCGTCGTTACGCGCGGCAAAGAGAATGCGGCGCGCCAGATCGTGCTCCTCGACCGTTCGCACCGTATGCGGGCTGACATTGACCGTTAGCACGTTGCGAATGCCAAGTTCCGAACAAAGCCCGGTAAGGATCGCCGTGACGCCGGAACTATCGGCGTCGGTGAGTTCGGTCAGGTTCCCCGTGCCCATCAGGATCTCGACGTCCGGCCAACGGCGGCACGCCTCGAAGAACCGGCCGAGCGACGCGGCAAAGCCGAAATGGATAGGATCGAGCACCGGATCAATGATGAACGAGATACCGGCTTTCTGGGCAGCTTCGATGGCGCTGCCGAGAGAGTTGAGATCACCAGGGGCAGATGGGATCAGAACCGGTGTCACGGAATGATCGTACGCAAGCGGTAGCGTCTCGGCGGTGAGGCTGAGCACAAAATCCGCTCCCGCCTCTATTCCGGCCTTCAATTCGGCCGGATCGGCGGAATCGACACTGACCTGAAGGCCCTCCGACTTGAGCGCCCGGACGGCCTCTTCGAGCAGCGGAAACGGCGTTTCCGGCAAGCAGCCGAGATCGATCACGTCAGCCCCTGCTGTTCTCAATGCATGCGCCCTAGCGATCAAAGCTTGGATGGAAAGCATCGGCGCATCGACGATTTCGGCGAAGATGCGCATATCGTGACCCGATAGATCGGGCAGCTTCCCGGCCCGGCCAAGAAAGGCGGGAAGATCGGCGATCTCGTCGGGGCCGCGAATGAACGGAATGTTGAAGTGCTCGGTAAGCCGCTCGAGAGCGCCGCGATACCGGCCGGGCAGAAGGATTTTGTCGGTCTCCGGTGTCGGTTTCAGCCGCCGCTTGATGATATCCTCCGTCATCAGCGCCGCGACCTTGACGCCGATATCGACAATCTCCCAAGCAAATTCCGTTTCTCCAAGCCCCACCAAAAGCCGTTCGAGACGCGGCTTCGCCAGATGGCCGGTCAGGAACACCACATGCTCAGTCATGGCTGGCCAATTCGGCTCGCCGCTCGCGGACGGCGGTTTCCAGGTCAGCGAGTGACTCGACCACCTTTGTGTATTCGAATCCCTTCAGCCGATCCGTATTCTCGAGGTCGATCTTGCGCGGATAGACTTTGACCAGGCCATGTGGGGCCATGGTTTCGAGTTCGGGTGCGGTATCGCAGGCAAAGACGATGGAACGAACACGGCATTTGCCCGCTTGCGCAAAGACATTGGTCGCCAGTGTATCCGAGATGCCCCACACGCACTTTGCAACCGTGTTGGACGTCGCCGGGGCTACGACTACCGTGTGATAGATACCGTGGTAGAAGCCTCCGACAGGCACAGCACTTGCCGTTTTGTCATGCAGGACGCGCATCGTATCTGGGAAGTCAAGCTTGAGCCGGTACATGCGGAGCACTTCGTTTGCCGCCTTCGAAACGAAGATATCGCAATGTTCGAGTTCGTGAATGAGTGCGAAGCTTTCCGTGAAAAAGTGGCCGGACCCGGTGAGAACCCATGCCCAGCGCGGGGTATGCAGTCTGGCCATGGCCTAGCCCGCTCTCCTGGCCAAGCTCGCATTGTGCGTGATCCTCGTCCCGGGCAGCCTGCCGGAGGAAAGCAATTTGCCGGCAGTGGCCGCATCATGCGGACCGGCAAGATAGAGTTCGACGCCAACGGGCAGCATGGCTGGGAGCCCGGCATCAACGACGTCGGCCTCGATCAGACTTTCGATACTATCGGCGGCGGAAAACTCCGAAGTCTGCTTGATCAGCAACAGCGCATTCGCTCCGATCCGACCGGCGAGCCAGGCGGCAAGCGAGTTCCGACGTTATATCCCATGTGGCCGGAATGTCTGAGGCGGAGATCGTGGCAGACGATGGGAGCCAAACCGGTATTCGCCCCTCACCCATGACACGCCGCATATCATCGAAGGATCGAGTAGGGATCAGCCGTTCGTCCCGGTCGAGGATCACATGACCGAACTGGTCCATGGCCAGGATTGCCATCGCGTGAGCGGCGCCGTCGGAAAACCCGAGCCGCGTTTGCGATTGACGCACCTGATCCGCAAACGGTCCACCACCCGGCACGATGACCAGCGGCAGGACGGAACCTGCCAGTGCGGAGACCCATGTATCCATCCCGGCAGCGGATGCCGTGCTGCCGCCCAGCTTCACGACAGCCGGCCTCATGAAGTCACGCCCTTCTTGCCCGGCTCGACGATGCTTTTTTCATCATGCCCGGACAAGGCGCCGGTATGGAGCGTGGCGTGTTGCTCCTTCGCGCGCTTGCGCTCGATCTCGACGCCGACGCCGCCCGGACCAAGTTCCAGTTTTTCTACCCTGACCGTGACGCGCATGACGCGCGGGTCCTCGAGGACATGTGCGGCGACCTGTTCGGCGAGCGCCTCACTGAGTTGAACGTGACCACGAGCAACGATCGCGCGAATGCCGTCCATGATGATGTCGTACGAAACAACGTGACGCATGTCTTCCGGGCTGTTCGTCACCCGTAGCACATCGGCGGTAACGTCGAAGCGCACCTTCTGCGTATGGCCATGCTCGAAACTGTAGGCGCCGATCTCCACCGGAAGCACGAAATCGCGGATGTAGATCTTGTCCGTACCAAGCGCCGGATCAGAGGCTCCAGGCGAGTAGCCCCTCGCTGCCAGCAGCCGGTAATCGACACGCGACGAGCGTCCCGCCGACTGTTCCTCGGGGATCAAGGAACGGATCTGCTTAACCGCTTCCGCCTCGATCGACCCGGTACGGATTGTTCCCGCGCAAAGGGCGCCCCTAAATCCCAGAAAGTCAGGACTGAACGGCAAAAGGCGTGGAATGTCCGGCGCTTCCAATGATCCGCTGAGACCGGTCATGAGGCGAAACGCCTTCGCGCGGCCAAGGAAACCTGGAATATTTTCCGGCGGCATGTGGTCGAGTAAGCGTCCCTTTGCCTTGTCAGCGGTGTCGACCATGACGCCATGAAAGCCGCACTCGGAAAACACCGGCATCAAGTCGAAATCGGGCGACAGATCGGCAAACAGTACCGCAATCAGCTTGGTCTTCTTCGCAACCAGCGCCAACGCTTCGGCGCAGGCTCTGGCCGCCGCCGATGGAAAGAAACCGATCTTGACGTAGTCGACCCCAGTCGCCGCGATCTCCTCTGCCTTCGCCCGGATCGTCGCGGCTTCCATCGGCAGGTCGCCGCATACAGCGCTGACGGGGCGACGCCCGGCGATGGCCGATACGGTCCGGCGCACGACGTCCGTTGCAACAGCGCCGAGCGCGCCAGCTCTGGCATCCTTCAGATCGATGATATCAGCACCGCCCGCAATGGCGATTTCGGCTTCGTTCGCGCCGGTGACGCTGGCGAGCATTTTAGTCATTTCTCAGCTTCTCCAGCCTCGGCGAAAGAACGCGTTCATATAGGTAGTCGATCCCTCGCTTCCAGGATTTATCGGTATTGCCCCGCAAATCAACACTCGCGCCCGCCACCGGTCTGGAGGTCGCCGCTTCGTGCGCCGCGACGTTGATGCTCAGGATCAACTCGGAAACCTTGAAGACGTAGCCTGTGAACGCGTAATCGGCTCCAATAGCACGGGCGAGATCATCAGCGCAGTTCCCGCAAGCCTGCAAATTGGCGGCTGCGGCCTTGCCCGCGACCGGAGCGATATCGACTATTTGGAACAGGCCGGAACTGGCGAGATGGTCGCGCAATCGTTCGCCGATCATCTTGAGCCGTCTGTCCTCCGCTTCATGGGGATCAGGAGCGCCGGGAACGACACTGCCCCGCAGCAGCTCGAACTCGAAGACAGCCGCTTTTTCCGCGGCAAAGACGGAAGCCGGCCCGCCGCAAGCAGCTAAAGTTGCCGCAAAGAGTAAAGTTAAAAGGTTTGCAATCGAGAAAAGCCGGGTTATCGTCATCAAGGCACCCAGACAACGAACCGATCCGACTTTATGTCGGACGATGGTTGCGTTATGAGAAACGCTGCTGTGAAGAGCATGGTGCCAAACACTCTCGCGGTCTTCATCGGACTTTTTCTTGCGGGCGTCAACGCACCCCCTGTCGCCGCACGGGAAACGGGACAGACCCAGCAGCCCGCGAAGCCACAACAACAACCCATTGAAATCAGGATCGGTTACCTCCGAGCCTATGCTCCGCAGTTGGCGTTGTCGGTGCTCGACGTTCCACCGCGTGACGAAGGCGTAGCCGGGGGGAATGTCGCAATCGGCGACAACAACACGACAGGAAAGTTCCTTGGCCAGCAATTCACGCTCGATGTGACCGAGGTGAAGCCTGACGCAGATGTCGTTCCGGTCTTCAAGGAGATGGTCGCGAGAGGCGATCGCTATGTACTCACGGACATTTCAGCTGCTCAGCTTTTGTCGATTGGCGACATAGCGCGCGACAATGGTATGTTGATCTTCAACGTAGGCGCTACCGACGACATCCTGCGCGAGGAAGATTGCCGTGTGAATGTATTCCATACGGCGCCGACGCGAACGATGCTGGCCGATGGGCTTGCCCAGTATTTGATCTGGAAGCAATGGCGCCGCTGGGCACTGCTTTACGGCTCGCATGAACGCGACCAGCTTTTTGCCGACGCTCTTCGCCGCGCCGCGACGCGCTTCGGCGGTGAAATCGTCGCGGAAAAGGAATTCAAGGACACCGGCACCGCGCGGCGCACAGATTCCGGCGTCGTCCAAATTCAGCGGCAGATGCCGGTCTTCACGCAGGACCTGCCCGACCATGACGTGGTTCTGGTCGCGGATGAGAGCGAAGTGTTCGGCACTTACGTGCCCTTCAGGACCTGGATCCCGCGCCCTGTCGCGGGCACGGCCGGCCTGGTCCCTTCGGCCTGGCATCCCGCCAGCGAGCAGTGGGGCGGCACGCAGATCCAGAACCGGTTTGCCAAGGCAAACGGCCGGCGCATGCTGTCCAAGGACATGGCCGCCTGGACGGCGGTCCGCATCCTCGGGGAAGCCGCTACGCGTACTCAAGGCGCCGATCCCCAAAAAATCAGCGAACACATCCGCTCGCCCGATTTTTCGATCGCCGCATTCAAGGGCCAAAAGCTGACGTTCCGGCAGTGGAACTGGCAACTTCGTCAGCCGATCTTCCTCGGCGATGGGCGATCCGTCGTGACAACGTCGCCGCAGGAGGGCTTTTTGCACCAAGTGTCAGAACTGGACACGCTGGGCGTCGACCAGCCGGAGACGAAATGCGTTTTCAAGTAACAGGTTAGAGGAGGAGCTTGATGGGACGAGGAATCGTCGTTCTGGCCACGGCAGCTGCAGCTGCAATCATCGCCACCCCCGCGTCGGCCTATATGGTCTATGTCTCCAACGAAAAGGACAACACGATGTCTGTGGTGGATTCCGCCACCATGGAAGTCGTCAAGACCGTCAATGTCGGCCAGCGGCCCCGCGGCATAACGATCTCGCACGACGGTAAGTTCATCTATCTCTGCGCCAGCGACGACGACACGATCGAGGTGATCGACACGGCAAGCCTTGAGATCGTCGGCACCTTGCCATCCGGCCCGGACCCCGAACTGTTCGTGCTCTCGCCGGACGGAAAGACGCTCTACGTCGCCAACGAGGATGACAACCTCGTCACCGTCATCGATATCGAAGCGAAGAACGTCGTTGCCGAAATTCCGGTCGGCGTCGAGCCGGAAGGCATGGGGATCAGTCCCGATGGGAAGACCATGGTCAACACGTCGGAAACGACGAACATGGCGCATTTCGTCGACACATCAACCCATGAGATCACCCACAACGTGCTGGTGGATTCGCGTCCGCGTTTTGTGGAGTTCACCCCCGACGGGACGGAAGCGTGGGTGAGTGCGGAAATCGGTGGCACGGTCTCGGTGATCGACAATGCGACGCGTGAGGTGAAGCACAAGATCACGTTCGAAATCCCGGGCCTTCGCGCGGAGGCGATCCAGCCGGTAGGTATCCGTATTACCGCCGATGGCAAAAAGGCTTATGTGGCGCTCGGGCCGGCGAACCGGGTCGCGGTTGTCAATACCGAGACCTATGAGGTTGAGAAGTACGTTCTTGTCGGCCAGCGCGTCTGGCAACTTGCCTTCACGCCAGACCAGAAGACGATCATCAGCACCAATGGAGTTTCAAACGACATCACCTTCATCGACGTGGCGACGGATGAGCCTGTCCAGTCGGTGACGGTAGGTGCTCTGCCGTGGGGCGTCGTCGTCTCTCCCAATTGAATCGGTTTTTCAGCAAAACAATCAAAGGTGAGGAAATCATGAGGAAATTGCTTCTAAGTTCCATTGCCGCGCTCGCCTGTCTGGCGCTGGTCGGATCGCAGGTCTGGGCGCAGGAAGCCGACGACGATGACGGCGACGAAGCGGCTCCGGCCGCCTCCGCCGCCACAGACCAGAAGCCGACCCGCGCCAGCAAGGACGTGCCGGAGCTCACCCTCGGCACCAAGGAGGACCAATTCGCGGCCAACCAGAAGGATTTCGAGCTGATCGCCGGGCAAGGCTACCGCTGGAAAATCTCCGCCGCCGGCGGGCTCGAATACAAGTTCCACACCGACCTGTTCCGCAATGTCTGGATGAATCAGATTGTCATCGAGGATCTCGAAGTGCACATGAACGGCGCCCCCGCCTGGCTCGAATTCGACGCCGACGGAACGATCCAGGTCCAGTTCACCACCGTGCGTCCGGGCGTCTACACTTGGTCGGTGCCCGATCTCGCTGACAAGGGCATGAAGGGTACCATAACGATCAAATAGACCTTCCGTAGTTGGCCGAGTACCCTAACTCATCTTGAGGGTACTCCAACATGACAAGGAATGGCGGCGTGCAGCATGTCAGGACAATTGGTGGCGGAAATGACGTGGCAGCACTCGACGTCGCCTCCGTCAGTCATTCGTATGGTTCCAAGCGCGCGCTGAACAATGTGTCGTTCTCGATCGCGCCGGCGTGCTTCACTGTGCTGCTCGGCCTTAACGGAGCAGGCAAGACGACGCTGTTTTCCCTGATCAGCCATCTCTACGATACACGCCAGGGCGCCATCCGCATTTTCGGCCACGATATCAGCCGGCACTCGGGCGAGGCACTCCGGCGACTCGGCATTGTGTTCCAGGCGCGCACGCTCGATCTCGACCTGAGCGTCTACCAGAACCTTTCCTACCACGCCTCGCTGCATGGAATAGGTTCGTCCGAGGCGCGTCAGCGCATCGATGCTGTCCTCGATACGGTCGAGATGAGTGGACGGCTTCACGACAAAGCGCGCAGCCTCTCCGGCGGCCAGATGCGCCGCATCGAGATCGCCCGCGCTTTGCTTCATCGGCCGCCGCTGTTGCTCCTGGATGAAGCGACAGTTGGGCTCGACATCCAATCGCGCGCCGGCATCCTGGCCAATATTCGCAAGCTCGTCGAGGTAGAGGGAATCAGCGTCTTCTGGGCCACGCATCTCATCGACGAAGTAGAAGACGGTGACGATGTGATGGTGCTTTCCGAGGGCAATCTGGTTGCCAAGGGAGCGGTTTCCGACGTCGTTCGCTCGAATGGCGTCGCCACAATAAGCGAGGCTTTCTCTCGGCTGAGTCGCGCAAGCGCGGCCATCAATAGGGAGGGCGCGTCGTGAGCACGCCCATCTCCGAAGAGGCCGCTCGAACCGGCGTCGTGCCGTTTCAAGCCGACCGCTTCGGCCTTGGCAACTATTTGGTCTGCCTGCGCGGAATCCTGGTTCGCGAAGGTTTGCGTTTCCTCCATCAGCGCGAGCGCTTCATCTCCTCGCTTGTCCGGCCTCTGCTGTGGCTTTTCATCTTCGCCGCCGGTTTTCGACAGGTCTTGGGGGTGTCGATCATCCCGCCATACAAGACCTATGTATTGTACGAGGTGTACATCACACCTGGCCTCTGCGGCATGATCCTGCTTTTCAGCGGCATGCAGTCCTCCCTGTCCATGGTCTACGACCGCGAGATGGGCAACATGCGCACACTCCTGGTGAGCCCGTTCCCGCGCTGGTTCCTGCTGGTTTCCAAATTGCTGGCCGGCGTGACGGTCGCTATCGCGCAGGTCTATGTTTTTCTGGCCGTTGCCTGGTTCTGGGGGGTAAAGGCTCCGCCGTTCGGCTACCTCATGGTGCTGCCTGCGCTATTCCTGGGCGGTCTGATGCTTGGCGCGCTCGGGTTGCTCCTGTCATCCATGATCAAGCAGCTTGAGAATTTCGCCGGAGTGATGAACTTCGTGATTTTCCCGATGTATTTTGCCTCCCCTGCCCTCTACCCGCTTTGGCGAATCCAGGAGGCGAGCCCCCTGCTCTACAAGATCTGCCTTGCCAACCCCTTCTCCTATGCTGTCGAGTTGGTTCGCTTTGCGTTTTACGGTCAGGTGAATTGGATCTCGCTGGCCGTAGTCACCGGATGTACCGCGCTCTTTCTCGCCAGCGCTATTATCGCCTACGATCCGTCGCGCGGCTTGATGAACCGGAAGCAGGACACGGGAGGAAACGGCTGATGCAGCGCAGTCTGCTCCTCGGAGGCGCCGCCGCTACTACGCTTTTCGTGGCCACGCAAATCGTTTTTGCCGTGTCGAACAAGGACCCCGATTGGCCTTGCATTCAGCGGAAGGTGCCCGAACTGTCTCTTGGCCAGATCTGGAACGGACCCGAACTGCCGGTATCCGCAAAAGATTGGTCTCAAGATCAGGAAATCTCGACGTTGGTTACGGAACTTGCCGCGCGCCGCACACCAATTCCGGACGCGCAAAAGGCAATTCGCGAGTTTGCGGCCGATCTTCCCGCCGACGATGCGGCCGAAAAACTCTCCGGACTCGTCCAGGGCCTTTTCGACCATATGAACGGGGAGCGTTCCCAAGTGATTGCAGGCATTGGGCGCTATGCGCGCAATCAGATCGAGTTGGCGGCGAGGCTTCGCAAAGAGGCGTCCGACCTCGACGTGCTGCGGGCGAAACCGGACGCTAACGCAACGGAGATCGCGGCACAGACTGAGCGGCTGACCTGGGAGACCCGAGTTTTCGAGGAGCGCGTGCAGTCGCTGACCTACGTTTGCGAAGTGCCGACGCTGATCGAACAAAGGTTGTTCGCGCTCGCCAAGACGGTCGCGGAAATTCTCGGCAAGGAATAGCTACATTGCGGCCCTGTCGGAAGATGCTCGACCAGCAGAACTGCCATCTCGATGCGACCGCGACCGCTGCGCTCAGCGGCTACAGCGTTCGGCAGTGCACGCAGCCCCATTTGGCCATGGGCGCTCGATCCGAAATGCACTTGACCGCGCCCGGTTTCGGCAGGCAAACCGCCTTTTTCGAAATGGCGGAGGGAGATAGAGAATGACCCAGAAGACGATCATAGCGCCGTCGGTCCTGTCGTCGGACTTCTCGCGGCTTGGCGAGGAGGTCGAAGCCGTGGTCGCGGCTGGCGCGGACTGGATCCATCTCGACGTGATGGACGGCCATTTTGTACCGAATATCACCTTTGGCCCACCCGTCATAAAGGCGATCAGGAACCGCACGGACAAGGTGTTCGACTGCCATCTGATGATTGCGCCGGCGGACCACTATCTGGCAGCCTTTGCGGACGCCGGCTGCGACATCATCACGGTACATGCCGAGGCCGGGCCCCATCTCGATCGCTCGCTCCAAGCCATCAAAAACCTTGGCAAGAAGGCTGGTGTTTCGCTCAATCCGTCAACCCCGGAAAATGTTATCGAGTATGTGCTCGATCGGCTCGATCTTGTACTCCTGATGACGGTCAATCCGGGCTTCGGCGGCCAGGCCTTCATCCCCTCCGTCGTGGAGAAGGTGAAGCGCGTCAAGGCGCTGATCGGCAGCAGACCGATCGACATCGAGATCGATGGGGGCGTCACGCCGGAAACCGCCCCTTTGGTCACCGCGGCCGGCGCCAATGTGCTGGTCGCCGGGTCGGCCGTTTTCAAAGGCGGCACGGAGGCAGCTTACCGGGCCAACATTGCGGCTATTCGTGAAGCCGCCGATGGGGCGATCCGCAGGGCAGCCTGAAAACAATCATCCTCAAGGAGGCGAAAATGGCGGAAATTCCCCCCGTTTGCGATTTTGGATGGCCGGCGGTCGATGCCAGGCTGCCGGGCGTGGACGGCCAATCTCATTCGATCTTCAAACAAGGAGGGCCAAATGGGCTGGTCGTTGCATTTATCTGCAACCATTGCCCTTACGTGAAGGCTGTCATTCAGCGCATCGTTCGAGACGCCAACGATCTCAAGGCAGAGGGCATCGGTTTCGTTGCCATCAGTTCCAACGATGCCGGGGCATATCCGGACGATTCGTTTGACAACATGAAGCGCTTCGCGGCGGAGCATCACTTCACCTTTCCCTACCTCTATGACGAAGACCAGACCGTCGCTCGCACCTATGGGGCCGCATGCACGCCGGATTTCTTCGGATTCAACGGCGATTTGAAGCTGCAGTATCGGGGCAGGCTCGATGCGTCGCGGCGCGACGCTGGTCCGCCGGATCTTCGGCGCGATCTTTTCGAAGCTATGAAGCTTGTCGCCAGGACTGGCAACGGACCGCAGGACCAGGTCGCCTCTATCGGCTGCTCCATCAAATGGAAGGAGACGGCATGACCAGCGCCGTGCTTCCGCTCCGAATGCCAAAGGCTATCCTCTTCGATCTCGATGGGACGCTTGTCGACTCGGCGCCGGATATTACGGCTGCAGTTAACGAACTTCTGGCTGGACGTCGGCTGCCTGCGCTAACGCTCGAACAAGTGAAATCGATGATCGGCAACGGCGTCAAAAAATTGGTCGAACGCGCCTTTGTGGCTTCAGGCCGCCCGCTTTCCCGTGCGGAACTCGACGATGCCAACCGCGAGATGGCGCCGATTTACCGCCGGCACCTGACGCGTCTGACCCGGCTGATGCCGGGTGCCGCCGAGACCGTCGCGCAACTGCATGTCGCAGGGATTGCCATGGGCGTAGCAACCAACAAGCCGCAGGTTGCGACCCGGGAGATACTATTGCACTTCGGACTGATCGAGCGGCTGCGTGTGATTGTCGGCGGGGACGCAGTAAGTCATAAAAAGCCCGCACCCGATGCCCTCTTGATAGCGCTCGACCGGCTGGGAGTAACACCTTCCGACGCACTGATGGTGGGAGATAGCGTTACAGACGTGATCGCTGCGCGCGCGGCAGGAATGGCTGTCGCTCTCATTCGCGGTGGCTACACCGTTGACCCTGTAGAGCGGCTGGGCGCGGACTTTATTTGCGACAGCCTGCTGGATTTACCGGCCTCGCTGGAAGAACTGGAGGACGCCGCCTGATGGGCGCTTTGCCAACTCGCCGGCCGCACCACTGGTTGGGCCGGCGAGCTGTTGTCTGGTTCAGGGAAACTGCTTCAGATAGGCAATGACATTAGCGATGTCGTCATCTTTCTTGAGGCCAGGAAACGCCATCTTTCCGCCCTTGATCATTCCTCTCGGGTCTCGGAGATATTCCGTCAGCTTGGCGTCGTCCCAAACGAGACCAGCTTTGCCAGCGTCTATCATGCCCTGCGAATACTTGAAATCCGTATGAGTGCCGGCAGTTCGGCCGATAACGCCTTTCAGCGAAGGGCCGATCTTGTTCTTGTCAGCGTCAATGATGTGGCAGGCCTTGCATTTGGTAAATACTTTCTCCCCGGCGGCGGCGTCCTGTGCCTGGGATTGACCCGCCGCCAAAACCCCGACGGACATGGCGGCTAAAAGCGCAATTGCACGCATGGCATTTCCTCTTTGATCGTCAAAGTGCCCTAGTGTGGCGAATCCGAAATTCGTATTACCTTGGAGCGAGGCTAAGATCGAATTTCGGATTCAAAGCCACACTACCAACTTATTGAATCTAGTGTGGTTTACGGATTTGAAGTTCCTGAACGCGGATGCCATGGGAATGACAGGAACTTCAAATCCACCACACTGGACGACTGCACGTATGCCGATGCCTTGGACCCGCCGGCATGCGCTTATTTTGCGGGCAAACGGAGTTCCCGGCCCCTCAGGCCGATCACGGCGCCTGCATGGCTTGAGAAGCTAGACGGGCGCCAAAGGATGTCAACTATGCGGAGGGTCACACCTTAGACGGGGTTCCAGGTGAACTTCGCACGTGTTGACGCTCACCGGGTTGTGCGCGTAGCTTTTCGCTGCGTTCCTCTTCGGGCACCTTGAGGAAATCTGCACTGGCAGCCTACCGCCGGAGTGCAACTCCAACTTGGGATTGGCAGACGCCGCGATGCGGCGGGAGGTGCTTCGTGGATATGGTCGATCTCGTCCTGACGGTTTGCCTGCTCGCAAATCCTACCAATTGTCGTGACGAGCATCTTTATTTCCTGAGCCACGGATCGTTGGTTCAGTGCATGTCCTTGGCGCCGCCTGAGATCGCCAAGTGGTCCGCAGTTCATCCGCGCCACAAGGTCAAACGGTGGAAATGCACCTTTCCCGACAAGAGCGAAACGCTTTGACGAGCCTCCGCGGGTTCGGGGGCGAGGCGCGATGACGTTTTCGAGACGAAGTTTGCTGCGACTGTTCGCCTTCGGCTCGGCCGGAGCCATCGGCTTTCGCCCCCATCCCGTTTATACAGCGCAGAAGGTACGTGTTGGCGTTTTAAAGTTCGGCACGGTCAGCTGGGAGCTTGACACTCTCAAGCATCACGGCTTCGACACGGCCAACGGCGTTGATCTTGAAGTGGCTTACTTTGCCGGCGAGGATGCGACGAACGTCGCGATGCTGGCCGGTGAGATCGACATAATCGTATCGGACTGGCTTTGGGTGTCGCGTCAGCGCACAGAAGGCAGCGACATCACCCTGGCGCCTTATTCGACTGCCGTGGGCGCCATCATGGTCAGCCAGGAGTCGCCGATCAAGACCCTCGCCGATCTCAGGGAACAGAAGATCGGTGTTGCCGGTGGACCGCTCGACAAGAGCTGGCTTCTCATCCAGGCCTTGGCACGGCGCGATCACGGGATCGACCTCACGACGGCAAATGAGATCGTTTTCGGCGCACCACCGCTCATGGCCGAAAAGGCCATGCAACGCGAACTCGATGCCGTGCTCAATTTCTGGCACTTCTGCGCGAGGCTGGAGGCGAACGGTTTTCGCCGGTTGGTCGGCGCAAACGATGCAGCGAAAGCCCTCGGCGCATCTGGAGACGTGTCGGCGCTCGGCTATGTCTTTCATGAGAAATGGGCGGCAGAGAATCCGGCTGCCGCTATGGGTTTTGTCAGAGCATCCGCTCGCGCCAAGGACATTCTCTCCAAATCAGACGACGAGTGGCTGCGCCTTTCACCGGTCGTTCGGGCTGAAGGGAGGGAACTGGAGAGACTGCGCGACCGCTATCGCGAAGGGATCCCCAGACGCCCTGTCGTCGATGAAGAGGCCGACGCCGCCAAGCTCTATCGCGTGCTCGCGCAAATCGGCGGCGAGAAACTCGTCGGAAAATCGCCCGAAATGGCGCCTGGCACATTCTGGCCGGAACTCACCAAATGACCGGCACGACCGAGCGAGACGGACCCCATCCCGCAGGGTTTGCGGCCCGCATTGCGCCGGCGCTTCCGGCAGCGACCGTGGCGGCCTCGTTGCTCGGTCTCGTTCTCTTGTGGGCTGTCGCCGCGACCGTCTGGCCAGGCCGTTCCTTTCCGCCGCCGAGCGCGGTCTGGCGGGTTCTCGTCCATGACACGGCGACCGGCGAACTTCCGTATCATCTCAGCGCCACGCTCGGCCGCGTCGCGGCGTCCTTTGGCCTCGCCATGGCTATAGGATCAGCGACCGGCATATTCCTTGGCACCCACCGCAAAGCCGATGAATTTTTCAGTCCATGGATCATTCTCTTCCTCAACATTCCCGCGCTGGTGATTATCGTGCTCGCCTACATCTGGTTCGGCCTGAACGAGACGGCGGCTATCGGCGCAGTCGCGGTCAATAAGATCCCAAATGTCATCGTGACCATGCGGGAGGGCGCGCGGGCGCTCGATCCGCGCTACTCGGAAATGGCGACGGTCTATCGCTTCGGGCATCTCAGCCGTCTGCGCCATATCGTTTTGCCTCAACTTCAGCCCTACTTCGCCGCAGCATCGCGATCCGGCATTGCGCTCATCTGGAAGATCGTTCTTGTGGTTGAACTGCTCGGGCGCTCGAATGGCGTGGGGTTCCAGATTTACCTGTATTTCCAGCTTTTCGATGTCGCCGCCATTCTTGCCTACACGCTGGCGTTTGTGGCGGTGATGCTTCTGATCGAACTTCTCTTGGTGCAACCCCTTGAACGACACGCAACCCGCTGGCGCCGAAGTCCCGCTTAAGATCAATATCACCGAGAAGACCTTCCGTTCGGCGGAAGGTCTTTCGGTGATGGCGCTCAAGGATCTTTCCTTCGAGGTCCGCCATGGCGAATTCGCGTGTCTGCTCGGGCCCTCGGGCTGCGGCAAGACCACAACGCTGCGCATTCTGCTTGGGCTCGACAAAAATTTCACCGGTTCGTTCCAGTTGCCGAGGAATGGCGAGGGACGGGTCGCGGTTGTCTTCCAGGAACCTACGCTGCTTCCTTGGCGAACCGTCGAGCAGAATGTTCGTCTTGCGCTTCCGAAAGGCATGAGAAATGGCAATCTTGACTGGCTTTTCGAGAGCCTGGGCCTCGCGGGGATGCGGACGCTTTTTCCTTCGGAGCTTTCGTTGGGGCTGGCGCGCCGCGCCGCTTTGGCGCGGGCTTTCGCAACGGAACCGGCTGTGCTTCTGTTGGACGAGCCATTTGTTTCTCTCGATGAGCAGACTGCCGAGCGGCTGCGCCGTATGTTGCTGGCCACCTGGTCGGCGCGGCCCACCACAGCCCTGATGGTCACCCACAATCTTAGCGAAGCGCTGATGCTGTCCGACCGCATCGTCGTGCTATCGCCGCGGCCAGCTCACGTCGTTGGCACTTTTGACATCCGCCTGCCGAGGGAATTTCGCAGCCCGCAGGTTATGAGCGACTTGCTGCGCTCATTCCGGCAGAAATTCCCTGATGCCGTATGAGGTTTAAAAGCAGCGCACGTCAGCTTCGGCCTGTGCGCGACGGAGTTCCGTGCCGGCCTGTTTTGCAGGGGCGCTCTCCCGAAACAATCCGCTGGCTTCGCCGGTCGTCTGGGCCATACGCCTGAAGGTTTCGGCCGCAACATAACGGTCGTATGGAACGATCGATGCGATCACGTCGATCGAACACGAACAGCGCTCGAGCATACCCCGCGTTTCGCCGTTCGACCGCATGCAGGCGAGTACGTAATCCGCAAGTGCCGCAGTGGGATAGTCGCCGCTGGCTGGAGCTGTGCTTGCGGCTCCTATCGACAGAAGAAGCAGCGAGAATGCAATCGAACCTTTCATCGCCGGACCTCCATTCCGCCAACCAGTTGGCGCGATGCGGGGACTGCAGTCAATCTGTCATATAGGACGAAAGGAGGATAGCTGAGGCGCACCTTCCAACCGTCAATTGCCGCCTGGGGCCGCAAGCGCTCGTAAACTCACAATACTACGCGCAACCCGGTTGAGGAACCGACTCTTCAGCGTCAACTGTGATGACTGGAGATATGCACTTTCAGTTCTTACAAAAGCATAATACGAATGAACATTGATTGTAAAAAGAAAACATTCTTAACATAAATTGTATATCTAGTTGACTTGATTTATTTTTGCGAATGTTTACGAAGAGTTCATGCGAGAGATATATTTGTTGAATATTTTTGGAATTTTGCAATGCAGCATATGACTATTGCAATGCACAAAGACGTGGTGGTTTTTGCTTGCACCTGCGTTTTTAATGACATAGCCTTCCTTCGTTTCCGGCTTCAAAGGGCGTCACCGTCATAGGGAGCGGCGACAGTCTTTCGTAGGCCAAGTGAGATGGGCAGTAATGGTGCCCTCTGCTCCTCTGGCTTAGGTCGTGACACGCTGCCGGAAATACTTCCCACTGCATGAATGGCTGGGCAGGCTCTTCGAGCTCGACTTCGATTCATGATTGTGAACCCCGGGAGGATATCGAATGCGTGTACTTTCGAAAGTTACCTACATTCTATCGACCACGGCGTTCCTGACGTGCGCCGGGGCATATGGGGTGTCGGCTAACGAGGAGCTGCAAAAGCTTACCTCGGACCCCAAGAACTGGGCGATGCAGTCGGGCGACTACGCGAACACCCGCTACTCAAAGCTGAACCAGATCAATAAGGACAACGTCAAGAACCTGCAAGCCAAGTGGACCTTCTCCACTGGCGTGCTGCGCGGCCACGAGGGCGGGCCACTGGTGATCGGCGACGTCATGTACGTCCATACGCCGTTCCCGAACATCGTCTACGCGCTCGACCTCAACAATGACGGCAAGATCCTGTGGAAGTACGAACCAAAGCAGAACCCCAGCGTAGTCGGGATCATGTGCTGCGACACCGTCAACCGTGGCGTCGCTTATGGCGACGGCAAGATCATCCTGGCCCAGGCCGACACGATGCTCACCGCATTGGACGCAAAGACCGGCAAGGTCGTATGGTCCGTGCAGAACGGCCAAGCCATCGATGGGAGCATCTCCGAATCAAGCACGGGAGCGCCGTTGGTCGTCAAAGACAAGGTGCTCATTGGCATCTCCGGCGCCGAATTTGGAGTTCGGGGCCATGTCTCTGCCTACAATCTCTCGGACGGCAAACTGGCGTGGAGAGGATACTCAACCGGACCCGACGCCGAAACCTTGATCAATCCCGAGAAGACCACTCATCTCGGCAAGGCAGTTGGGAAGGATTCCGGCATAAACACCTGGGAGGGAGAGCAGTGGAAGACGGGTGGCGGGACCACATGGGGCTGGTATTCCTATGATCCGAAGCTGAACCTTGTCTACTACGGAACCGGCAACCCCTCGACCTGGAACCCGGTGCAACGGCCGGGCGACAATCGCTGGTCCATGACCGTCTTCGCGCGCGATGCAGATACGGGCGAGGCGAAATGGGTCTACCAGATGACCCCGCATGACGAATGGGACTATGACGGCGTCAACGAGATGATCCTTGTCGACGGCATGGACGTGAACGGCCAGAAGCGTGACGTACTGGTGCATTTCGACCGTAACGGCTTTGCCTATACGATCGATCGCGCGAATGGCGAACTGCTCGTCGCCAAGAAATACGATCCAACGGTAAACTGGGCGACCGAAGTCGTCATGGATCCAAACAGCGACCAGTTTGGCCGCCCGCAGGTCGTCGCACAGTTACTCGACCCAGCAGAACGGCGAGGATGTGAACACGACCGGGGTTTGCCCTGCGGCTCTTGGAACCAAGGATCAGCAACCGGCAACCTATTCGCCGAAGACTGGCCTCTTCTACGTACCAACCAACCATGTCTGCATGGACTACGAGCCCTATAAGGTAAGTTACACTGCCGGCCAGGCCTATGTGGGTGCGACGGTAGCGATGTATCCCACGCCGGACAGCCATGGCGGCATGGGAAACTTTATTGCCTGGGACGCCTCTAAAGGTGAGATCGTCTGGTCGAAGCCGGAGCAGTTCTCCGTTTGGTCGGGCGCGCTTGCAACCGACGGCGACGTAGTCTTCTACGGAACGCTGGAAGGCTACATCAAGGCGGTCGATAAGGACGGCAACGAACTCTTCAAGTTCAAGACCCCGTCCGGCATCATCGGCAACATCAACACGTTCGAGCATGGCGGCAAGCAGTACGTTGCTGTGCTTTCGGGCGTCGGTGGATGGGCAGGCATCGGTCTGGCGGGCGGCCTGCTGCAAGCTGAAGGTGCGGCAGCCTGGCAGAAGGCCGTAGCCGGCGCGAACGCTCCGACCGATGAGGCGAAGAGCATCTCAACCGCCGGTCTCGGAGCGGTCGGCGGCTATGCCGCATTGGCCGACTATACGACGCTGGGCGGCCAGCTCACCGTCTTTGGTCTCCCGGACTGAGGTTTTCGGGAACCACCGCCACGCCGAAGTCTTTAAGTACTGAGGCGTGGCATATGGGAGCCCGGATCCTCGGGACGCCGGCCGGGCTCTCGGTTTCGCCACACACACACGCAACCGTCAACGCCGCATAGTGCAGCCAGGCTGTGTTGGTGGCGAATTCGAAAGAGGTTCGGATGTCCTTTCGCAGTGTAATCTCGGTCTCCGCTATGGTTCTTTCTCTGTCTCTTACAAGCTTCGCCATCGCGGCCGACGACAAGGATAAGGCCGCCGCCGTCACCGATGAGGACGGCAAATATTTCGACGCGGATGGAAATCCGACGTTCAAGATCGAGGAAGACGGTGCAGTCGACTGGTATACGTTCAGCGGCTACCGCCGCTACCATTCCGATTGTCACGTTTGTCATGGCCCTGACGGGGTAGGATCTTCCTATGCGCCGGCGCTGGCGGACTCCATGAAAAACATGGATTATGGGACGTTCCTTTCCATTGTCGCCGAAGGGCGCAAGAACGTGGGAGGCCGGAAAGGAAAACGTCATGCCGGCATTCGGCGACAACAAGAACGTTTATTGCTACATGGACGATCTTTACGTCTATTTGCGAGCTCGCGCCGTCGACGCGATTCCACGCGGCAGACCGCCCAAAAAGGCGGACAAGCCTCAGGCGGCCAAAGACCACGAAACGTCATGCATGGGTGGATAGCCTATGTCGGTCGGTAGACGCTCCCGATTTGGTCGCATGGTGCAAGTGGCCCTGGCCATGGCGCTAGCGCCCTTATCAGTGCTCGCGCAGGGAGCGGGTCTCGGCGCAGCGGGGGAACTCGTCGATCCGGACGTCTTCCGCGTCTGCGCCGATCCCTCCAGCATGCCGTCGTCCGACCAGAGCGGCGAAGGCTTCGAAAACAAGCTCGCCGAACTTGTGGCAGCCAAAACCGGACGTAAATCGGTCGTCTACACCTGGTTTCCGATGGTCATGGGCTTCGTCCGAAACACGCTACGCGCCAACCGCTGCGATATTATCATGGGTTATGCCCAGGGCGATGAACTCGTGCAGAACACGAACGCGTATTATCGGTCGACTTACGTGCTGATCTACAAGCGCGGCAGCGGGCTGGACGGGGTCGAGACGATCGAGGACCCAGATTCGCTGGTAAGCGGATTGGCGTGGTGCAGAGCACGCCGCCAAGTTCCAATATGGCGGTTGCCGGGCTGATGAAGACCGCCAAGGTCTACCCGCTGATGATCGACACCCGATTCAGACCCTCATGGGCGAGGTTATGGTCAAGGACGTCGTCGACGACACGATCGACGCGGCGGTCGTGTGGGGTCCGGTTGCCGGCTATTATGTCAAGAAATCGGGCGTTGACCTCGCGATGGTTCCGCTGGTGAAGGAGAAAACCGGCTCTCGAATGGCTTACCGCATCACCATGGGCGTACGCCCATCTGATCAGGAATGGAAGCGCGAACTCAACAGGGTCATCAAGGATAACCAGGCGAAGATCAACGAAATCCTCCTGGAGTTCAACGTGCCTCTGGTCGATGAGCAGGACAAACCAATAACGCAGTAAGGAGGTACCAAGACTGTCGCCTGTACACACAGTAATGACATGAAAAAAGCAAACATTTCCATTTCCGGTTTTCAGGACGTTCTGATTTATTTGTCCATTTCAAGACTGATGGACGAGCCATCGCACAAAGGTGCCACGCGATGGTTGAGTAATAGAGCATCGGCTCCGATAGAGCCGGCGCAAATGGAGGAGTGAATGAAGAAAAGCTGGACCAAACCAACCATGTGCCAAGTAGCGGCAGGCATGGAAATTTCGCGTTACCTGCCTGCTGAGATCACTCCCAGGAAGTAGGCTCCGGAGGCGCGTGTTCCGTAAGGGGCACGCGCCGACTGACCGGGCTGAACATGTCTGGCCAGTTGCCTGCTCTTGCGGACCGTAGCGCTCACCGCTGCAGCCTTAGGTCGCAGCGGAATGGATAAGTTATGCGTGTGAAAATAGTGGGCTCTGCGGCCGGTGGGGGTTTCCCTCAGTGGAATTGCAACTATCGGCTGAGCCGCGCTGCGCGTGCCCGGGATGGCGATATTCTTCCCCGCACGCAGTCCAGCTTGGCGGCGTCAGCCAATGGGGAGGCTTGGGTGCTCTTCAACGCCTCGCCCGACATCCGCCAGCAGATCGCCGACACGCCGGAGTTGCAACCACGCGAAAAAGCGCCCCTTCGCTCGACGCCGATCAGCGCGGTCGTGCTTACCAATGCCGACGTGGATCACATCGCCGGCCTGCTCAGCCTTCGAGAGCGCCAGCCCTTCGCCATCTACGCGACTGCACGCGTGCTTGAAGCGCTCGCCGCCAATCCGATCTTCAACGTGCTTGATGCCGCTATCGTACCGAGGCGCGAACTGCCGGACGGCGAGTTCGAAGTCAGAGACGCCGCGGGCAGCAGCACGGGGGTGCGGATCGAAACCTTCGCGGTGCCGGGAAAGGTCGCACTCTTTCTGGAGGATCCCGGCCGCGCCGATGCGGACTATGGCTCCCAAGAGGGCGACACGATCGGAATCCGCTTGCGGGGCCGCGACGGCGGATCGCTGTTCTACATTCCCGGCTGCGCCCGCATCGACGACGAGCTCAGGTCGCGGCTTGCGAATGCGCAGTGCCTCCTGTTCGACGGGACCGTCTACACGGACGATGAGATGATCACCGCAGGCGTTGGGCAGAAGACCGGCGCCCGCATGGGTCATCTCCAAATGTCGGGTCGGGACGGCTCGATCAGCGCGCTTGCAGACCTGGCGATCAGCCGGCGCATCTTCGTCCACATCAACAACACCAATTCCGTCCTCGACGAGGCTTCGCCCGAATACGCAGCGGTCAGGGCGGCAGGCTGGGAAGTCGCTCATGACGGCATGGAGATCAGATTGTGAGCGATTTCCACAACATTGCGGGAAATGGCCCCACGGCCCGGGAACTGGAAGCTGCGCTACGGCAGGTCGGCGACGAGCGCTACCACAACCGCCACCCTTACCACCATCAGATGACTGCCGGCGCCCTGTCTAAGGGCCAACTGCAAGCTTGGGCACTCAACCGCTACTGCTATCAGGCAATTATTCCGCGCAAGGACGCGATGATCCTCGCCCGCGCCGAGGATCCATCTTTCCGCGCGGCCTGGCGTAAGCGCATAGAAGACCATGACGGCGAAGACGGGTGGAATGGCGGCATTGCGCGATGGCTACACCTTGCCACCTCACTCGGGCTGAAATCCTGAAATGGTCAAAAGCGAGCGCTTGGCTCTGCCGGCCACGCGTTTTGCCGTCGGCGCTTATCTCTCCTTCTGCACAAACAAATCGCTGCTGGAAGCCGTCGCCTCCTCTCTGACCGAGCTGTTCTCGCCGGTCATCATCAGCGAGCGCGTGCCGGCAATGCTGGCGAAGTACGATTACATAACGGAAGATACGCTCGCCTATTTCAAGCCAAGGCCAGGCCAGGCCTCCCGCGACTTCGATTTTGCGCTGGCCTACGTCCTGAAACACGCGGACACGGCGGAGCGGCAGCAGGCCGTGATCGACGCACTGGTGTTCAAATGCGATATTCTCTGGGCAATGCTCGATGCGCTTCAGCACGCCTATGGCGAGCCGAACAACATCCCGCCCGGCGCCTACCGACCGGAGGAACGGCAATGATCCCGGTGCGCGAACGCGCTCTTGTTCATCCGGGATCGAAGCCGTCGCTACCGGGGCATGTGCGCATCCAATTTGACCCGGTACGAGAGGCATATGCCGTGCTTTCGCCTGAAAAGGTGTTCTGGCCGAACGAAATCAGTCTCGATATTCTGCGACGTTGCGACGGACACACTCCTGTGAGCGCGATCGTCCAAGACCTTGCTGCTGAATACGACGCGCCTGTCGACGAAGTCGCAGGTGACGTCACCACATTTCTGCAGGAATGGGCCGATAAATTGCTGGTGAAGCTATGAGCGAGCCCCTGCTTCCTCCGATCGGCATGCTGGCGGAACTAACCCACCGTTGTCCGCTGCAATGTCCATATTGCTCCAATCCGACAGAGCTCCTGAAGGCCAATCGCGAGTTGGAGACCGCGGTCTGGCTCGACCTTTTCGACCAAGCGGCCGATCTTGGCGTGCTGCAGGTGCACTTGTCAGGCGGCGAGCCGACGCTCCGCAGCGACCTTGAGCAACTGGTCGCCGGACTGTCCAGGCGAGGCGTCTACTCCAATCTCATCACTGCCGGGGTTGGCCTCACCGAAGCCCGTATCCGTGCGCTGGCAGACGCCGGCCTCGACCATGTCCAGGTGAGTTTCCAGGGCGCACACGCAGCGACCACCGAACGCATTGGAAATAGTCGCGGAGCCCACGAGAAGAAAATCGAAACCGCGCGCCGCTTTCGCGAAGCGGGCCTTCCACTCACCATCAACGCGCCGATCCATCGGCACAATATCGAACAGGTCCCTGACTTTATCGAAATGGCCCTGTCGCTCGGTGCGGAACGGCTCGAAATCGCCAATGTACAATATGCCGGCTGGGCGCTCGTCAATCGCGACGCCCTCATGCCCGATCGCGCTTCCGTCGAACGCCAGGCCGAAATCGTCGACGCGGCGCGCGAGCGGCTTCGGGGCGTGATGAACATCGATTTCGTAACGCCGGACTATTTTGCAACCTATCCAAAGCCCTGCATGGGCGGTTGGGCGCGCGACGCCTTTATGGTTGCGCCGGATGGCACAGTGCTGCCCTGCCATGCTGCCCATACCATCCGCTCCTTGACGTTTGAACGTTTCGGCGAGCGTTCCCTGGCCGAGATCTGGACCGACTCGCCGGCATTCAATGCATTTCGTGGAACGGACTGGATGCTGGAGCCTTGCCGAAGCTGCGAGCGGCGCGAAATCGACTGGGGTGGCTGCCGCTGCCAGGCGATGGCGATTGCAGGCGACGCCGCCGCAACGGACCCCGCCTGCGTGAAGTCGCCCATTCATGAGCGCATGAGCATGCTGATTGACGATGCCCTCGCCGCGGCCCGCGCTGACGAAGCAAATAGACGCGTCCCTGAAGATACCTTCATCTACCGTCGTATTGCCGCTACAAAGCTTCCTGCTTGAGTCTTCCGGCCAGAGGTTTCCGTGGGCGATATGATTTGTCTCACTGCGGGCGATGCCTTCGCGGTGATTGCGCTGAAAGGCGCCGAGCCCTTGGCCTGGTCGATCCGGGGTCGCGACCTGCTCTGGAATGCGGACCCAGCCTATTGGGAACGAACGAGCCCGATACTTTTCCCGATTGTCGGGCGAGCGCGCAACGACACGATCCACGTCGATGGCCGGCCGTATGGGTTAGGCGTGCACGGCTTCGCGGCGATGAAACAGTTTTCGCTGGTCACACAGACCACCGATTCGGTCCGCCTGATCCTTCGCGACGACGGTGACACGCGGGAGATGTTTCCGTTTCCATTCGAGCTCGAAGTGAACTTTGAGCTTGAACCCTCCG
This sequence comes from uncultured Alphaproteobacteria bacterium, assembly GCA_963735385.1. Taxonomy (GTDB): domain Bacteria; phylum Pseudomonadota; class Alphaproteobacteria; order Rhizobiales; family Rhizobiaceae; genus CAVTKY01. Next base: position 298,392 of record CAVTKY010000018.1, read on the forward strand.
CCCTGTCAGTTCGGTTCCTGGTGCGCAACTGCGGCGCCACTGCCCTGCCCTACGCGATCGGCTTCCATCCGGGGTTCCCGTGGACCCTGGACAAGGGACGTGAGGAACATCGCGTGGAGTTCGAGCAAGACGAGTCCCCATTGCTTCCGGTGATTACGAAAGAGGGGTTTTTTCTGGCGCGGACCCGGCGCGTGCCGCTGGAAGGAAATAATCTGCCCCTGTCAGATGAACTGATTGCGGACGGGGCATTGTGCTTCCTGAATGCGCGCAGCAAATCGATGCGTCTGGTGAGTCCGAACGATGCAATATCGTTCGCGGTCGATGATTTCCCTCACTTTGCGGTGTGGAGCAAGCATGCCGCCCCCTTTGTGTGCCTCGAAGCCTGGACCGGGCATGGTGATCCTGACGATTTCGAAGGAGATATCCGCCAGAAGGCTTCCATGCGTCTGCTGCGTCCAGGCGCAGAGGCGCGGCACGCGGTGCGGTTGGTCTATGAAGACTATTCCCCTCCAAATTGTGCCGTTCTAACCGCATAGAGCGCGATGGCCAAATAAAGACACGAGATGACGGTTTTCGCTCCAGCAAAGCACGCCTCCAAGTGCTGTATTATCTTGCGATGGCCCGGGTGCATTCTCCTTCCGGGCCGACGAAGCAAACTGTTTCCGGACCCGATGGCTCCAAATTTTGCGGTGGCAGACCAAAACCGCAGTTGACGCCAGTGCGGTAGCTGGAAATAGTACCGACGGGTTTTGGAGGGGGATAATGCATAACGGGATTTTGTCCGACGGCTGTATTGGCCGGCGTCGCCGGCGTATGCCGACACGAAACGTTTTGGCTGCAATCGAACTAATAACATCACTGTTTCCGCGCTGCAGCCACAGCTTCGTGCATACGCTGCTGGGACAGGAAGCGAACGAGACCGGAGCCATCGCGCCAAGCGAGGCAACGGTGAAACGACTGTTGGAGAACCATCGGGCCGGGCATTTGTCGTCGGGCTGAAACAACGGTTTCAAAGAGCCGCGAACGCGGACGGCCGGCTCCATCGCCGCGCCCGCTTTCGCGTCTCGAGAATTGCGGAGAAACAAATACTTAGAGCGGATCATCGATTCCATGAAACGGTGATCCGCTTTGGTCTTTTCTTTGGCCTTAAGCTCCTCGATCGAGCGGCCAATCCGATTTTCATGAATTGCAGGAATAAAACGGACGTTCAATAACGTATCGGGCCGGCGAGTCTCTGCTGCGACTGTTCGCTCACCGCCGGCGAGCACATCATGCCTCGGTCGGCATCAAAGCAGGCGCGTCCTGATCGCTGACCGTTTGTTCAGGAAACGCTTCCAGCACTTCGTAGATTTCCAGCGCGGCCGTACGTCCCTTCGCCTGGGTCGAGCCGAGCGGACGGAACCGGATCACGTCCGAACAGAGCCCCACCACCGCGCCGCTCGCAAGAATCGTCGTGCCGTAGGTCTTGTTAATTCCCTCGAGGCGGGAGGCTACATTCACGGTATCGCCCATCGCGGTGTATTGCAGACGCTCTCTGGCTCCGACGCTGCCTACCACGGCCGTGCCGGTATGAATGCCGTAGCGCGTGCGAAATTCGGGTAGACCCTTTGTCCTCTGTTTCTCGTTGTATTCCTGAAGCCTCTCTTCAACCGCGAGCGCGCAGCGGCAGGCATGCTCGGCGTGTTTCGTATCCGCCAGCGGCGCATTCCACATGGCGAAAACGGAATCGCCAAGGAACTGGATAATGGTTCCTCCATGCGCGCTGACGGTGTCGCTGAATATGTCGAAGTACTCCGAAAGCATGGCTACGACTTCTTCCGGCGAGTGCCGCTCGCTGATCGTCGTGAAATCGTAGATATCGGTGAACAGAGCGGTGACTTCCTGCCGCCAAGCCGATCTGCCTGCGAAATTGCCGGATTCAATGCCCTTCCGCACGACCTCCCTCGGAACATAGAGCGCGAAAGTGAAGATCGCATCCCGCGCTCTATTCATGGCGGTTCCCAGGGTCGAGATCTCCCGCACATGCGACGGAACATCTATCGGTGTGGTGAAGTCCAGCTTTTGCAGCCTGTTTGCGCTGGCTGTAAGCAGATGAAGCGACTTGGTGACCCATTGTGCGAGAACGAGCGCTGCGAGGACCGCGAACGTAACGACCACGCCGGAGATAGCCAAGCCTTGCGTGAGGCCCCGGTAGGCCGACGCCGTCAACTCATCCAGCGGCGCAGCCACCACTGCACGATGCCCCGTTAGCAGAAGGGACTTGATCGGTGTGACCGACACAAGATAGGTGCGCCCGGCGACATCAACGGAGCCGGCCTCACCTGTGGAAACCGCGCCTGAACGGACGCTGGAAATCAGCGGGTCCGAGGCCGCGATCGAACCGGATTCGGCTCTGTCCGTGGAGGACATGATACGCGTCATCATCGTCTTGTCGGAATGGATCACCGGTCTGCCCACCGCGTCGATGATGACGCTGACAGTACCGGGCGAGACCCGTTCGGCAGCAATGAAATCGGTGATCGTATCAAGCACGATATCGGCGCCCACGACGATTTGCGGGTTGCCCTGATGACGTTGGGCCACCGTTATGCCGAGTGAACCGGTGGTCGCCATTTCGTAGGGACCAATGGACACCGGATCGGGCACAATAACAGCGGCCTGGTACCACGGGCGCATTCTGGGGTCGTAGCCAGTCGCCTTCCCGATCTTTTCTCCTATTCGATTTCCATCCGCGTCAAGAAAAAGCACCCGATTGTATCGCCGGCCGCTCGGGTCCGCCTCGATGGTGCGGACCGCTGTTTTTGCGCGTGAAGGAGCATCAAGGGCAGCGCGCCAGCCGCGCGAATGGAGGTCAATGACGTGAAAGAAAGAGCCGTCAGGATAGCCGACATACACGCCGTCGATATGAGGCGACCTGGCAGTCGCCTCCCGAAAGATGGCAATCTTGTCGTTGAGGCGCTCGGGAGGCGGCACCAGAACGGAGTTCGCGACCGACGCGACGAAATCGACCAGAGTGGCAGTGTCGCCGGAAAGGATACCGAACCTGTCGACAAGCCGGTCGGAGAATACCCTCATGCTTGTCTTGGCGTCCTCGATGGCGGCGTCGCGCGCGCGATGATAAGCAAGGCCTATAAGTGCGCCCGACACCACGATAAGCAACGCGACGATCGAGAAGCTCAACAGCCATCGCAGGGGACGGCTCCAAGTTCCGCGACCATCACTCTTGGGAGCGGTCTGGGACTGTTGTGTCTCTGCTGGATCTACTTCAGACATCGGGATTGAAGGTAGCCGTCTTCCGGGGCGACCAGTCCGTAACTCGCAATTGCGTACTGGCTGTCCTTTTCTTAGACATCTCTAAAGTTTAGCACGGACTAACGGACCTCCAAATGCGCTTGTGGCTACCTTTGGATTCGGGCTCGTCTTGCCCGCCGCCACCCTTCAATGGGGGCTCGAATGCTCGGGGCTTTGAGACCGCGACCGGCCGTGACTGGCTGCCGGACAAGTATTCACTTGCGCGGTATGCCGGCACGCCGGTAAACTTGGCCAGTCCGGCAACCGCCGAGATCGCGACATGCTGAATGTCACAACCCTGGCCGCGGAAGCTTTCGGCAGGAAACTGGCCGACACTTACCGGCATTACTACGGCGACCGGGAACCGGAGCTTGCGACGCTTCTCGACGCCGGAGCCAGGTTGCTGATCGAGCGGATCGGTTCCAGCGACGCCCTCTACCATGATTTCGAACACACGATCCTGGTGACGCAGGTCGGCCAGGAAATCATTCGCGGAAAACTCCTTTTCCAGACTATCGAACCAGAGGACTGGGTTCACTTCATTTTTGCGTTGCTGTGCCATGACATCGGCTTCGTCCGGGGCGCATGTGCCGGGGACGATGCGACAAGTGTTGTCATCGACGAGGATGGTGGACGGTTCCAGCTTCCGCGCGGGGCCAGTGATGCAGTCTTGGCGCCGTATCATGTGACGCGTGGAAAGATCGCCGTACGAGAGCGGTTTGCGACCCATCGCCTGCTGGATTGCGAGCGGATAGCTCATGCCATCGAACTCACCCGCTTCCCGGTTCCCGATGGCCAGGACCACGAGGAGACCGACACCGAGGCCGGTTTGGTCCGCGCAGCCGACCTCATCGGACAACTGTCCGATCCAAACTATCCTTGTAAACTGAACGCGCTCTTCCACGAGTTGAAAGAGACCGGCAATGCCGAGAAAATGGGGCTATCCACCCCCGCTGACCTCGTCGAATGTTATCCGAAATTTTTCTGGACCGCCGTCGAGCCGTTCATTGGCGATGGATTGCGCTACCTGGGCATGACGACCGAAGGCAAGCGGTGGGTTGCCAACCTGTATGGCAATGTTTTCATGGTCGAGCACCGCCGGTTGATGTCGGGGCCGCAACTGACGAAGTAACGCCGTGGCAGGCAAATATGGCGCAAGCGCTTCCCTGCTTGCGGGCGCTTTCCAGCAGGATCATAGTCGCCTCCAGGCGAAACGGAGCGAGAGACCGGCGCCGCGCCCCGGCGGCTTTTACCGCGCCTGAAGGCACCGAAGGGAGGTGAGCCGTGACAACTTACATCATGCTCGTCAATTGGACCGACCAGGGCGTCAAGAATGTGCGCGAATTGCCACGCCGGCTCGACGCGGCGAAGAAACAGCTCGCGGACATGGGCGGTAACTTCAAAGAATTCTACATGACCATGGGCGACGCCGACATGGTCGCCGTCCTGGATGCGCCCGATGACGCAATCGTGGCGCGTTTCGCATTGCAACTCGGCATGGCCGGGAATGTACGGACGCGAACGCTGAAGGCGTTTCCGGAGGCGGCCTACCGGGAGATCATCTCGTCGCTCGGATAAGAATATCCGTCCACTCAAATGCCTCTCCGGCGTGAGGCACGGACAATGACGAACTCAAGAAGCGACCGGATGCAGACAGGTTTCCGGTCGCCCTCTTTCAGGACAGCAACCATCATTTCCTTGGTGGCTGCTCGTCGCAGCTTAGACACGTCTGGCCATTGGTTGACTACCTCGACGCAGCCCTCCAAACCAGCTAGTTTCATGCACAACGATACGAGGCCTGCATGTCTATCCTGAAGCGATTGTTTGGCGGCGGTTCGTCGACAACAGCCGAGCCGGCGGTCGCCGCCGAGATCGAACATAGGGGGTTCATCATCCGGGCCACTCCCTTCAAGGAAGGTGGTCAGTTCCAAACCTGCGGTGTGGTATCCAAGGAAATCGGCGGCGTGCTCAAGGAGCACAAATTCATCCGAGCCGACCGGTTCGCCGCGCTGGAGGATGCCGTCAGTGTATCGCTTTCAAAGGGCCGACAGCTGATTGACGAACAAGGCGAGGGAATGTTCGGCTGAACTTTGATGCCGACCCGGCCGTTTCGAGAGAACAGGTGGTTGAACGGGCAAGTAAGGGCGGCAACGAGACAAGGACGCGCGTCAGGCACAAACGCGCGCTGCTGATCGTTAACCCTCGGGCGCGTAGAGGCTCCGGCCCAATTGGTGATGCGCGCAGTGTCCTCGAACAAGCAGGCATCGCTGTAACCCAAGCAATTCCAGGCGAGGACGAGAGCATCGCTGACATCATTAGGCGACATGCCGAATCCGCCGATTTCGCCGTCGTGGGCGGGGGCGACGGCACACTCAACGCGGCAGCTCCCGCCCTTGTGGAGACCGGTCTCCTGCTCGGCGTCATCCCGCTCGGCACAGCGAACGACTTCGCGCGCACTGTCGGCATCCCTGTCGATCCGGCACAGGCCGCCGAAACGATCGCATCCGGCAAGCTCAAGCCGATCGATCTCGGCGAGGTCAACGGCAAGCTCTTCTTCAACGTCGCCAGTATCGGCTTCAGCGCCGAACTCGCACGCGAGTTGACCGAGGAGGCCAAACGGCGCTGGGGCACGCTCGGTTACGGTATCGTCGCTGCGCGCATACTCATGCGATCCAGGTTGTTCACTGCCTTTGTAGACCATGACGGGACAACCGAAAGTATCCGCACGATGCAGGTTTCCGTCGGCAACGGCCGTCACTATGGCGGCGGCATGACTGTCGAGGAGACCGCGACCGCGGATGACGGCAAGCTCGATTTCTACAGTCTGGAGGTGGACAATTGGTGGCGGCTGCTGGCCTTGTTGCCCAGCCTTCGCAAGGGAACCCAAGGACGCTGGGATGATGTCCGCGCTTTCCGGACAACGGAGGTGACGGTGCGAACAGCCAAGCGACGACCCGTCAATACGGATGGCGAACTCAGCACCTACACGCCGGCCCATTTCCGGATTAGGCCTAAAGCCATTCGGGTGTTTGTGCCGGACTCGTAGCACAACACGACGACCGTTCATTCATCGCTTTACCCGTGCTTGAGGCGCGTTCTCCGCTTAGAGCAATTCCAGGAAAAGTGGAAACCGGTTTTCCGTCCGGAATTGCGTTAAAACAACGGGTTAGAGTGGTTCACTGATTCAATCAAACGCTGAACCACTCTAGGCACTGGACGGCGCTGGCATTCCTGTTGCAAGTTGCCTTAACGTCACATTGGAAGCCGGAAAGGGCCGTATCGACGGCCGCAGGGAGAGCCAAGTGGATGCCGACGTTTCCGTGCGGCCGGATGCCGCCGTTCCTTTCGATCATCATCGCGTCGATCAGTTGATGGAAGAAGCGGGCCTGGACGTCGATTCTCGGCGACCTCCAAGCACAACGTCCAATACCTGCTCGGCGGCTACCGGTTCATCTTCTTTTCCGCCATGGACGCGATCGGCCACAGCCGATACCTGCCGGTCGTCATCTACGAGAAGGGGCAGCTGGAGCACGCGGCCTATGTCGGCAACAAAATGGAAGGCGGGGAACACCACAACAATCCGTTCTGGACGCCGTCGCTGTATGCGAGTTGCTGGGGAACGATTGACGCGGCAAAGCTCGCGGTCGAGCATCTGAAGAAGTCCGGACTTGCCGGAACCCGGATAGGCATGGAACCGGCTTTTTTGCCGGCCGACGCCTACGGCGTACTGCGGGACGGGCTGCCCGAGGCAAGATTTCTGAACGCGACGGGCATGCTGGAGCGCATGCGCGCGATCAAGACGCCACAGGAGATCGCCAAGCTCAGGACGGCTTCCGAGCTTATTACCGATTTAATGCTCTCCGTCTTCGCCAGCCAGGGTGAAGGCTCCAGCAAAGGGGAAATCGTCGAGGCACTGCGCCGCGCCGAAACGAACCGCGGATTGCAGTTTGAATATGCGCTCCTGACCTTGGGATCGAGCCACAACCGCGCGGTGTCGCCACAGCGCTGGGAGGCAGGCGAGATCCTGTCGTTGGACTCGGGCGGCAATTACCAAGGCTATATCGGCGATCTCTGCCGTATGGCCATCCTGGGGGAACCAGATTCGGAACTGGGGGACCTGTTGGCGGAGATCGAGGCTGTGCAGCAAGCCGCCATCTCCAATGCGTATGCCGGCACGCTGGGCGGCGACCTGATCGCCCATGCGGAGGGCGTACTGAAGTCCTCACCCAGCGCGGAGTTTACGGATTTCTTCGCCCACGGAATGGGACTGATCACCCATGAGATGCCCTTCCTTATGACCAATCATCCGGTCGCTTACGAAGGCGTCGATGCGGCGCGGCCGCTGCAGGCCGGCATGGTCATTTCCGTCGAGACGACGATGCTCCATCCAAGCAGAGGCTTCATCAAGCTGGAGGATACCGTCGCCATCCATGAAAGCGGGCCGGAACTCATGGGCGATCGCGGCCGGGGGTGGAACCTGGGCGGCTCACTCGGAAATTGAGGGCAAGATGTCACTGAAGGGCAAGACGCTTTTCATATCGGGGGGATCGCGCGGCATCGGGCTCGCGATCGCAATCCGTGCGGCACGCGACGGCGCCAATGTCACGATCGCGGCAAAGACGGCCGAGCCGCACCCGAAGCTGCCCGGCACGATCTACACGGCCGCCGCGGAGATAGAACAGGCGGGCGGAAAGGCTCTGCCGGTGATCTGCGATATCCGTGAAGAGAAACAGGTGGCCGATGCCGTCAGGAAGACGGTCGAAATGTTCGGCGGCATCGATATCTGTGTCAACAATGCCAGCGCGATCCAGCTGACGGGCACCCTCGAAACGGACATGAAGCGCTACGATCTGATGCATCAGATCAATACGCGCGGCACCTTTCTGGTTTCGAAAATGTGTATTCCACACCTGAAGTTAGCCGAGAATCCTCATATTCTGAACCTGGCGCCGCCGCTCGACATGAACGCCAAATGGTTCAAGAACCACGTCGCCTACACAATGGCGAAGTTCGGCATGTCGATGTGCACGCTGGGTATGAGCGAGGAGTTCCGCAAGGACGGTATCGCCGTCAATTCCCTGTGGCCGCTGACCGCCATCGACACGGCCGCTGTGCGCAACCTTCTCGGCGGCGAAGAAGTTGCGAAAGTGAGCCGGTCGCCGGAGATCGTGGCCGATGCGGCGCACGCTATCCTGGTGCGTCCGTCGCGCGAAACGACAGGCAATTTCTTCATCGACGAACTGGTGCTCAGGGAAGCCGGCGTAACCGACTTCTCACATTATGCGCCGGGGGCCGAGGGCTCGCTCGCAGGCGACTTCTTCGTACCGGACGAGGTGTTTGCCAAGACGGATACGACGGTCGTCGGACTGGGCGGATAGCTTCAGTTGACTGGTCCGGCGCCGCCGATGTCCTCCATCTGCGGTTCGGCAGGCAACTGACCTGCGCGGCGGTTGATCATCACCGTAACAAACCACAACACCACGCCGATGCCGATCAACACACCGGCGATCCGGTATTGAATGGGATCGCGTCCGGTCCATGGACCGGCGAAGAACGCGCAGGCCATGGCGCCGATCACCGGCAGGATCGTCGGGGTTCGGAAGTGCGCATGGTCGACCCGGTCCTTGCGTAGAACGAGAACGGCAATATTCACGATCGTGAAAACGCAAAGCAGGAGCAAGGCCGTTGTGCCGCCAAGCGCCGGCACCGCCCCGACGAAAGTGATGAGCGCAAATGCAAGAAGTGTCGTGAAACCGATTGCGACATAGGGCGTGCGGCGCGAAGGATGGACCTTGCCCAGCACGGGCGGCAGCACGCGTTCACGGCTCATGCCATAGACCAGCCGGCTCGCCATCAGCATGTTGATCAACGCGCTGTTGGCGACCGCGAACATCGTGATGAAACCGAAGATGCCAAGCGGGAAATTCGGCGCTCCTGCCTGCACAACCTTGAGCAGAGGCGTCTCGCCTTCGCCAAGTTCGGCCGGCGGAACAAGTGTGATCGCGGAAATCGACACCAGCACATAGATCGTGCCCGTAATCAGAAGTCCGGTAAGCAGAACCTTGGGGAAGATGCGCGTCGGATCCCTGGTTTCCTCCGCCATGTTCACGGAATCCTCGAAGCCGACCATCGCGAAGAAGGCGAGCGTGGTTGCGGCGATCACCGACCAGAAGGCGCCGCTGCCTGCGCCCGAGCTGAACTGGGTAACGCGCGACACGTCGCCTTCGCCCGCGCCGATGGCCCAAAGGCCGATAAAGATGATGATCAAGAGGCCAGTGAGCTCGACACAGGTCAGAACGACATTCGCCTTCACGCTCTCGCCGACGCCGCGGAAATTCACCGCGGCGACTATCGCCATGAAGATTAGCCCGACCAAAATGATGCCAAACCCGCCTTCCAATCCCAAGCCGAAAGCTGTTGAGAGATTGGCGGCGAACGCCCGCGACGCGGTCGAGGCAGACGTGATGCCTGAACACATGACGGCAAAGGCGACGATGAATGTGACGAAATGAATGCCGAACGCCTTGTGCGTATAAAGAGCAGCGCCCGCGGCTTTTGGATATTTGGTGACCAGTTCCAGATAGCTGAAGGCTGTAACCACGGCGATAACAAACGCAACGAGAAAAGGCAGCCAGACCACGCCCCCGACCTGCTTGGCCACCTGGCCGGTCAAAGCATAGATGCCAGTACCCAGGATATCGCCGACAATGAAGAGCAGCAGCAACCATGGGCCCATCACCCGATGAAGACTGGGTTCGACCTCAACCGATGACTTGCCGCCAAGTTCAGAGGAAATATCGGTCATCGCGATCTCCTTCGGGAAGCATGGGTCGTTGCGGCCCAAAGGAGATCATGAGACCGCGCGCCGTGTCAAACGTGCATCCGCGCCAAGCAATTGGCGCTTGCCACCGGCGCGACGAGCGGAGTGATCCGCCGGATCGCGACTAGCACATCGATTTGTTCCGGATCCCCGAAACGCAGGTTTCCACTGCAATTCGCGCCTCCACCAGCGCCACGACACCGTAAAACGCTGGTAACGCCCCTCCTGATGCACGCAGGGCCTTGACCGGCCCGTCGGCTGGTCCCACATCGACCCCATGGAAGAGCCGTTCTGGAAGACCAAGACGCTGGAGGAGATGACCCAGCCAGAGTGGGAATCGCTGTGCGACGGCTGCGGCAAGTGCTGCCTTGCAAAACTGGAAGACGAAGACACCGGCGAAATCCATTGGACGTCGGTCGGGTGCAGGCTTTTCGATCAAGCGACTTGCCGCTGCACCGACTATGCGCACCGCCTCGCCAAGGTGGCGGATTGCGTGGGGCTCACGCCCGCCAATGTGCGGACGATCAGCTGGCTTCCGGCAACCTGCGGCTACCGACTTGTCGCCGAAGGCAAGGACCTCTTCTGGTGGCATCCGCTCGTATCCGGCAGCCCGGATACGGTCCACGAAGCCGGCGTATCGGTGCGCGGCCGCGTAACGGCGCTGGAAAGCGATCTGTCGGAGCCGGAAGACTATTTCAGCCATATGCTCAATAACGAGCCATGATGGACGTTGACGTGCTGCCGCAGCTGTAGCGGTCGCACCAGCTTTGATCATTCCGGTCAACGAAATCTGCGCCATACCACGGAGTTTCTCAACAAGCCTGCTCTGTCGATCCGGGCAGTGCCGCCCATTTCTGAAAACATTTTTGAATCAAGCATTTGCAGAATGAACGTCAGATGAATAGCCGGTTCCCGAACGGTTCAGCTTATCTGGGGCAGTCTCCCCCCATCGCTTCGGCGAAGAAAATCGCAACCCCCTTCAGCAAGTGTGGAGATGAAGAATGTTCAACAAGATCAAAACCGTTGCAATTTCGGCGCTTGTCGGGCTTAGCGCCCTTGCCGCCGTGCCGGCATCCGCTCAAGACGGCACGATTCGCCTCGGCGGCAGCCGTGGCGACGTGGGTATTTATTTCCGCGATGGCGAGCGAAACGACGACCGCTACCGCGAACACTATCGTGATCGCGACCGCTGGGCGCGCAGCTGCACGCCTGAGCGCGCGCTCGACAAGGCGGAGCGTATGGGCATCCATCGTGCCCGCATCGCCGATGTCGACCGGAGGACCATCACCGTACGCGGGCGCTCTCGCGGCGAGCGTGTCGTCGTGACCTTTGCCCGCGCTCCGCGCTGCCCGATCATCGGGTAAGAAGAACCATAATGCGCGATGACGAAAGTCATCGCATCCCGATTTTCACACGTGAAAGGCCGGAGGGGACAGCCCCTCCGGCCTTTTTTGACGCTCGGGATCAGTTCAGTTCGAACGTAACGTTGACATGAACTTTGTAGGCGTTTTCGCCGGCTTCGATCGGTACGGAACCCGCCGCCGCGTCGGCATATTTCGACAGCATCGGCACCGGCGTCTGCCCCATCGGCGATTCCGAAATTTCAACGATCTTGCCAAGTTTCACGCCGGCCGCTTCGGCGAGAGTCGTCGCCTTGGAGATGGCGTCGGCGACCGCTTTCTTCCGCGCTTCCGTAATAGCCTCCGAAGGGTCGTCGTTGGTGAAAGAGATACCGCCACCTTCATTGACCCCGAGCGATACCGATTTGTCGAGGATTTCGCCGGTCTTGCCGAGGTCGCGCACCCGCACTGAAAGCGTGTTCGTCACCTGATAGGCCACGAGTTTGGCTTCCTGGCTCCCGTCGGGCTTTGGCGTGTAGTTGTAACGGGGCGCAATCTGCACGCCGGCCGTCTGCAGATCACGTTCCTCGATCCCGGCGGCTTTCATAGCGGAGATCACCGCCGCCATGGCGTCATTGTTGGCGGTGAGTGCGTCGCGCGCCGTCGCTGCTTCGCGCATAACGCTGAGAGAAAGCAGCGCCAGATCTGGCGCCACGGTGTTTTCGCCCTGCCCGACAACCATGATGCGAGGCGGCGGCGCTTCAGCGGCGCCCACGGCAACCGGAAAGGCGATCCCCAGCGCAAGGACCAAGGGCAGCAAATATCGTCTCATGTCATTCTCCAATTTTCCGACGACGGCTTTCGCCACTGTCGTTAGGCGGCGATTATGGGTCGATTGCGGCGTACATCTTGTGCGCGCGGAAAAAAGACACTAATCCAGCCCGCGTGGGGCCTGTAGCTCAATGGTTAGAGCCGGCGGCTCATAACCGCTTGGTTGGGGGTTCGAGTCCCTCCG
>CAVTKY010000019.1:0-165600 GCA_963735385.1 uncultured Alphaproteobacteria bacterium
ACAAACAGCTTCGAAGGACGCTCCGGGACGGAAAGGGCGCCTCACCTCGGTGACGGTCAAATACAAAATCCTTAACGATGCTCCGACGGCCACCCTCAAGGTCTGGGGATTTGACTGAGCGGCAGGTCTCCGCCAGGCGCGCGAGCGTCTCGGCAAGTGACGACCGAATTATCACGGTTGTAGACGGCGACGCCGATGGTCACGGCGTCGCACACCGCTTTGAGATGGGCGTAAGAGCCGGTCTGCTCAGCTTGGGATCAGGTAGTGCGGCAGGCGCCGGAAGCGGACGCAGGCGCCGACGCTTGCCCCGGACGTGATCCGGGTGCCAGTAGGCAAATGAGGGTTGGACAGAACGCGCCGCCGGCCGACTTGCCGCCCGCCGCTGTCTCCGCGGCCCCGCCCGTACACACTTTTCCGACGATAGCGAAAACCTACCAGACACTGTCGATGACCCAGAAAACCTCCCTTCCTTATGCGTCGCGCGAGTTCAGCAATCCTACTTTCCGGCGCCTCGCAGATTGGAAAGGCTCGGCATCCCGCGCGTCACTTTCCACCGCTGCGCTCGAGGATCGCAGCCAGGGCCAACCGGGGCGTGAAATCTCGTTTTTCGACCCGTTGGAAGCGACGCACCTAGACAAGCCAAGTGGAAGAAAGGATCACTCATGAAGTGTCCAGTCGACGATACCGAACTCGCAATGTCCGAGCGCCAAGGCATTGAGGTTGACTATTGCCCCAAGTGTCGCGGCGTCTGGTTGGATCGCGGGGAACTGGACAAGATCATCAAGCGCTCCGCTGCTGAAGAACCGCGGGCCACGTTCACGCGGCAGACTCGCATGGTGAACAACCAAGATACCGGGACGATGACCGCAAATATGGTTCTCAACGTCCCCACAAAAAGAAATCGCTGCTCGGCGAGCTTTTCGATTTTTGATTGTCCGCAGCATTTGGTGATGTTTTTGCGCATTCAGGCGCTGGAGTTCCTATGGGGATTTGGCAGCAGCGCAAGGGCCGCTGGGCGCGACGCGCTCCTCCCTTATCGCCTCCAAAGTGCGCCAAACTTTTCGACCCTGTTGATTTGAAACTGTTTTCGGAAAAAGCGTCCGAACAAAAGAGAGAACTGTTTCCGGAGCCCTTCGGCACTGGCGGGCATCGGGGTGCACTCCACTGAACGCGAAGGTTTGACCCAAGTCAGTCGTCGCATGCGCGACCCGACGTCGCGAAGGGGTGGGAACGCGGTCGTTCGACCGTAGCCGTCACGCCGGCACTGATGCCTGGGGCCACACTACGGGCAGAAGGTCTCGCTTGCGCATCGACGGCAAGATCGAGTTCAGGATGAACCTGGTGATGGCCAGCGCGGCGCGAACGCCACACTGTCTCTCTGCGGCAACACTCCGCCCCATTTCCGCGAGGCCGCTCTCGTGGTGGAAGATTTCTGCGCTTTTGGTTTTGGCTGTTCAACGACAAGATAGCACGGGGTGCTGGACTTGCAGGCTGCCAAGGGTAACTTGCGGAGAATGAGAAGGTGCATATGCGCGCACCCGCCCGCCGGACTGCTCGTTCGACGGCGGACGCAACGTGCAACGAGGTGAGACGCATCGTCGGTCAAGTCCTGGGAGCCGTTACCGCTGCCCTTGTGCTTGTCGACTGCACCTCGACGCCGCCGGCAATGAGCCTCGATTTCAAGAGCCGTGCCGCGACGCGCACGGAAGGCGGCGTGCGGGTATCGACCGCGGTGCTGTCGGCCGATGAGAGCGCCGCCGTGTATGGGGTGCCGCTTGCAACGCGATCAATCCAGCCCGTCTGGATCGAAGTCGAGAACCGCGAAGACCGCGCGTACTACCTGTTGTCGCCGGGACTCGACCCGAATTTCTTTCCCGCTTCCGAAGCGTCCGAAACGGTTGCATCGGGCAAGCCGCCGGACCAGAAAGTGGAGTTCGACCGGCGCTTTCGCACGTTGGCCTTCCGCAACCCTGTCCTCCCTCGCGCCACAACTTCGGGGTTCGTGCTGACGAACCTCGACGAGGGTTTCAAGCTCGTGCAGATCGACCTGGTCTCGGGCGGGCGGGCAAGAACCTTCTCGATCCTCTCCATCGTGCCAGGCTTTCGCTCCGACTACCGTGTGAGCGAAGTCTTCAGGCGGGATATCTACCCTCCCGAGGATATCCTGAACTACACCGATGACGCTGCCTTTCGCACGGCGCTCGCGGCGCTGCCTTGCTGCGTGACCAACAAGGATGGCTCGAAGAACGGCGATCCGCTCAACCTGGTGGTGGTGGGCGGCCTCGACGACGCCTTCTCTGCATTCGCGCGTCGCGGCTGGCGCCCAACCGAGCAGAAGTGGTCAGGGTCCATCAACAAGCTGGTCACTTCCGCCCTCGCCGGCGAGCGCTACGCGTACGCACCGGTGAGCGACCTGTACATGTTTGGGCGAGCCCAGGACCTGGCGTTGCAAAAGGCACGCGACAACATCCACCAGCGCAACCACCTGCGGCTCTGGTTGAGCCCGATACGCCACCATGGCAAGCAGGTGTGGGTGGGGCAGATCAGCCGTGACATCGGCAGTCGCCTGACCATCCACTCGCCGACACTCACGACCCACAAGATCGATCCCGACGTCGACGAGGCACGCAGCGCGTTGGCACAGGACATGGCCTATTCGCAGAACCTTGCAAAGATCGGATACGTGAAAGGAGTCGGAGCCGCTCCCAAGAGCGCGCCGCGCCGCAACCTCACAACCGACCCCTACTACACCGACGGCCTTCGCGTTGTCCTCGTGTTCGACCGCCAGCCGATCTCGCTGGATGCAGTCGAGTTCTTCCCCTGGGAGGTCGCGCGCAGCACGGAAGTCAGACCGTGAAAGCGTCCGGGCGCCGATCGATGGGTCTGTTTCCCTCATGGCTAAAGGTAAGCCGTTCGGTCCTGCGTGGGCTGCTGCGTCTGCTCGGAAACGCGCTGTATGCGGCGAGCCTTTTTCTTGTTGTCGCTGGCTGTGCGACATCGCAGACCCCCGGCACTTTCAACGACGCAGAGCTACGCGCACGCGCCGTGACTGCCTCCAGGCAAGGCGTGAATGTGACGGCGGCGGTGCTGAGCGCCGAGGACAACCGGCGAATGTTCGGCGCCGACGTCAACAAGACCGGCGTGCAATCGGTATGGATCGAGCTCCAGAACCAGACACCCGAGCCCTTGTGGTTGCTGAGGCCCGGATCGGACCCCGACTACTTCTCGCCGCTCGAAGTCGCGTGGTCCGTGCACACGCCACTCGCGTGGGAAACGAACGCACGCATCGACGACCGCTTCGACAGCCTCGCATTCAAGAGTTTGCCCATCCTTCCGGGCGACACGCGCGCGGGCGTGCTGTTCATTAACCCGGAGCGCCTCACGAGACTGCTCAATATCGATCTGCTCCAGAGGAAGGGCTTGATACCCTTCTCGCTTTTCCTGCGCGTCCCGGACGACGCAGCAGATCCGCATTCCGGGACGATCTCCTTCAGTTACCCGGCTGCCGGCATCAGCGACTATAAGGACCTCGCCGCGCTTCGCGCGGCGCTGGAGCGGTTGCCCTGCTGCGCAAGCGATGAGCGCGGCACCGCCCGCGGCGATCCCCTCAACGCAATATTCGTGGGCGAGTTGCCCGACATTGCAGCAGCGCTCGTGCGCCGCAGCTACCGCCGCGACGCTCAAGCTGTGGACGCCCCCCAGCATGTTTTCGGCCGCGGACCCGACGTCGTGTTGCGAAAGCAGGCGCAAGCGGGTGCACCCTCGACCTGGCTGCGCCTGTGGCTCGCCCCCATTCGCTTTGAAGGCCGCCCCGTCTTCCTCGTGCAGGCCGGACGGCCAGTGGGCGGGCGTTTCGTGCCTCCTGGCGCGAAGGATATCGTCTTGCATGAGGACGTGGACGAGGCGAGAAATCTCCTGATTCAGGACATGATGTACTCAGGCGGTCTGGATAAGCTCGGATTCGTCACCGGTGTCGGCCCGGTATCCCCGACACAGCCTCGAACGACTTTCGGTGGCGCTCGATACCACACCGATGGATTGCGCGCGACCCTGTTCCTTGCGACCCGGCCGCTCAGCCTAGCGGATGTGGAGCTTCTCGATTGGGCGCCGTATCTCGAAGTGCCCGAGCCCCCCGCACGCAACGAGGGTCACTAATGAATTGACCACGTACCCTTCTGGTTGTGATCGCTGCGGTCTGCGCACTGGGGGCATGCGCGACGAAACCGCTGGTGCCCTATTCGGTCGACACGCCGCCGCTTGCTCTCGTTCCGGCATCCCAGGCGAGTGTGCGGGACAAGCGGGGGCGCTTTCGCGAGATCTACTGCGCTGTGCTCAAGGGGCGCGGACGCGACATTCCCGACTACCGGCCCTGCGAGGACGCCCTAACCCGCATCGGCAGCGAGCCTGCCGGCACCGGAAGGCGCGTCGACCTCGGCTCTTCGAAGCGACACTTGAAAGCCGCAGTGGTGGCCGGCATCGGATACGAATGCTTCGCGAACTGGCTGCAACCGCCCGGCACTGTGGCGAAGCACCTGCAACAATTCGGATATGACATGACACTGCTCAAGGTCGATGCACTGTCGAGTTCCGCACACAACGCACGCCAGATTCGTGATGCGATCATGACCATGTCAGCTGAGGAGGCAGCGCCGCGTCTCGTGCTGATCGGCTATTCGAAAGGTGCCCCCGACATCCTCGAGGCGGTGGTCGCGTATCCGGAGATCCGGCGCCGCGTCGCGGCGGTGGTCAGTGCCGCCGGCGCGATCGGAGGATCGGCGCTTGCCAACGATGCAAAGCAATACCAGGCCGATCTGCTGCAGCACTTTCCCGGCGCAACCTGCGGTCCAGGCGACGGGGGCGGCGTGAACAGCCTGCGGCCCGCAACACGCCGGGCGTGGCTCGCCAGGAACCCGCTGCCTCGCGAACTCCCCTACTACTCGCTTGTCACTTTCCCCCGGCCAGACTACATCTCCTCGGTCCTGGCCAGCAGCTACAACAAGCTTGCCCGCATCGATTCGCGCAATGACAGTCAGATGATCTTCTATGACCAGGTCATCCCCGGAAGCACCCTCGTGGGCTACATCAACGCCGACCACTGGGCCCTGGCGGTGCCGATCGCAAGGACACACCCCACTGTCGGCTCGATGTTCGTGACGCGGAACGCCTACCCGCGCGAGGCGCTGGTGGAGACACTTCTACGGTTTGTGGAAGAGGATCTGTCGGCATCGTCCGATTGAGCCTGCCTGCTTACGCGTCGTGCTTAAGCAAGCCTCGCGTCATGTTCACTGCTCAAAAGGACCGCGCCGGATTATCAACTGGTGTCACGGCTGGCATGGCGGAACATGGCCGGAACAGCCGATGGAGCGGTTTAGGCTACGGACGGCTGACTAACAGCGAGATACCCTGGCCGACACCAATGCACATGGTAGCGAGTGCGCGCCGGGCACCCTGGAGATCGAGCTCGAGTGCCGCGGTTAAAGCCAGACGGGTGCCGGAGATGCCGAGTGGATGGCCGAGTGACAGGCGACTTCAAATCGGGTGGCTTATTGGGAAAAGCTTTTCTCATGCCATAAGCGCACAGTTCCCCAGTTGCAGGCGCTCTATGCGGAAACATTCGCCGCCAACCGCCTCGACGCGATCGTCTTCCCGACCACGCCGCTGCCCGCCCAGCCAATTTCCGGGACTGACATGAATGTGATGTTGAACGGCAAGGAAGCACCGACCTTTCCGACCTTCATCCGCAACACCGATCCGGGCTCGAATGCTGGCATTCCGGGGCTCACCATTCCGGCCGGTTTGACTCCAGAGGGCTTGCCTGTCGGAATCGAACTTGACGAGCCGTCTTCCTCCGACCGGCGCCTGCTCGCAATCGGACTGTCGGTCGAAAAGGTGCTTGGACCGATTGGAAGACCCTCCAAGGTTCCCACAATCACTTTGCAGCATGGCGGAGCGGCTGCGCATGGTCGCCCCGCCCTATTCGTAAGGCCTGTTGCATCGAAGCTGATCGCTGCGGCGCCAGTCCGCGCCGCCTGCGGTTGGCGGGGGCGGCGACTCTCTGCCGCCTCATGCCTATACTTGAACCGTTTTCAGAAGCACGATGCCTAAAAAGCAACGAACTGCAGCGCCCTTTGCGTTGTCGAAGGGCGCGCGCCGTGGACGGGGCTTCTTCGGTTCACCTTCGTAACCGCTTGAAAACAGCTCCTGCAAAGTCAGCCCAGGCTTGAAGGGTCCGGGCTAGGTGTTTTTTAGAACGCCGGGTTGATTACGCAGCTATTATATGCAAGTTATGACTGACCGGTCGGTCAATTAAACATGACTTGCCTGGAGGGAGGAAATGGCCGAAGCCTACATTTGCGATGCGGTGCGCACGCCGATTGGTCGCTACGGTGGTGCATTGTCCGGCATTCGGGCCGACGATCTCGCGGCAATTCCGTTGACGGCCTTGATGCAGCGCAACAAGGCGGTCGAGTGGTCGAAGGTCGATGACGTGATCATGGGCTGCGCCAATCAGGCAGGCGAAGACAATCGCAATGTCGCGCGCATGGCGGTCCTGCTCTCCGGGCTTCCAGTCGACGTTCCGGGCACCACCGTGAATCGTTTGTGTGGATCGGGTCTCGACGCGGTTGGACTGGCGGCTCGGTCGATCCGCAGCGGCGATTGCGGGCTGATGATTGCCGGCGGTGTCGAAAGCATGTCACGCGCGCCGTTCGTCATGCCCAAGGCGGAAAGTGCGTTTTCGAGATCGAACGTTGTTTACGACACAACGATCGGCTGGCGCTTCGTCAACCCGAAAATGAAGAAGATGCATGGCATCAACTCCATGCCCGAGACTGCTGACAATGTGGCTGCCGATTTTGGCATCTCCCGCGCTGACCAGGACGCTTTTGCCTTGCGCAGTCAGGCGCGCTGGGCGGCGGCGCAAAAGGCGGGACTGTTCGCGGACGAGCTGACGCCCGTCACCGTGCCGCAACGCAAGGGCGACCCGGTCATTGTCGAGGTGGACGAACATCCTCGCCCGGAAACCAGTCGCGAACAATTAGCCAGGTTGACAGGTGTCAACGGTCCGGGTCTTTCGGTCACGGCCGGCAACGCTTCAGGCGTCAACGACGGGGCGGCCGGCCTGATCATCGCCAATGAAAACGCGGCGAAGGCCCACGGCCTGACGCCAAAGGCGCGCGTGGTCGCGATGGCGGCTGCCGGCGTGGCGCCGCGCATTATGGGCATCGGTCCCTCGCCTGCCGCGCGCCGTGTCCTTGAGCGCGCCGGTCTTACCCTGGACCAGATGGACCTGATCGAACTGAACGAAGCCTTTGCCGCGCAGGCGCTGGCGGTGTTGCGCGATCTCGGCTTGCCGGATGACGCTGCGCACGTGAACCCCAACGGCGGCGCGATCGCGATGGGTCATCCGCTCGGCATGAGCGGGGCCCGTCTCGCTGCCGCGGCAACCTGGCAACTTAAGCGCAGTGGCGGGCGCTTCGCACTGTGCATGATGTGTATCGGGGTTGGCCAAGGAATAGCGATGATCCTGGAACGCGTCTGACGCGCGAATACGGCGAAGGAAGCAAATATGTACGCGCAGATGGTCAAGACAGATGCTGCCCGGGTGCGCAGCCTGGACGAGATGGAACCGCAGGAGCGGGCATTCCAGCAGCGGGTGAATGATGGCCAAAAGATCGAGCCAAAGGAGTGGATGCCGGAAGGCTACCGCAAGACCTTGATCCGCCAGATCAGCCAGCACGCGCATTCCGAGATCGTCGGCCAGTTGCCGGAAGGCAATTGGATCACCAGGGCCCCAACGCTGGAGCGCAAGGCAATTCTGCTTGCGAAAGTGCAGGACGAGGCCGGCCACGGGCTTTATCTCTATTGCGCTGCCGAAACGCTCGGCATCAGCCGCGACGAGATGTACGAGCAATTGCATTCGGGCAAGGCGAAATATTCGTCCATCTTCAACTACCCGACGCTGACCTGGGCCGACATCGGTGCAGTTGGCTGGCTGGTCGACGGCGCGGCGATCATGAACCAGGTGCCGCTGCAGCGGTGCTCCTATGGCCCTTATGCGCGCGCGATGGTGCGTATCTGCAAAGAGGAGAGCTTTCATCAGCGCCAGGGTTTCGACATCCTGAAGGTGCTGTGCCAAGGCACGGAAGCTCAGAAGGCGATGGCGCAGGATGCCTTGAATCGCTGGTGGTGGCCGTCGCTCATGATGTTCGGTCCATCCGATGATGCCTCGGTGCATTCGGCCCAATCGATGGCCTGGAAGATCAAGCAGAACTCCAATGACGAGCTGCGCCAGAAGTTCGTTGACCAGACTGTGCCACAGGCGAAGTTCCTTGGCCTAGCCATTCCCGATCCGGACTTGAAATGGAACGAAGAAAAGGGCGGGCACGATTTCGGCCAACCCGACTGGAACGAATTCTTTGACGTTATCGCGGGCAACGGACCGTGCAACCGCGAGCGGCTCGGTGCGCGTCAGAAGGCCTGGGACGATGGCGCCTGGTTCCGCGACGGCTTGAATGAACATGCGAGAAAATCCGCAATACGCAGGTCGGCCGTCGCAATAGCAGCCGAATAGATACCGCGATCATATCGGTTTGAGGGAGGAGACGATCTCATGTCCAGCGAATGGCCCCTTTGGGAAGTTTTCATCCGTGGCCAGCACGGCTTGAATCACAGGCATGTCGGCAGCCTGCACGCACCCGACGCCGAAATGGCGATCCACAATGCCCGCGATGTCTACACGCGCCGCAACGAGGGCATAAGCATCTGGGTGGTGCGGTCGGCTGACATCATCGCCAGCGCGCCGTCGGACAAGGGTCCGTTGTTCGATCCGGCCAACTCCAAGGTCTATCGCCATCCGACGTTCTTCGATGTGCCAGAAGAAGTGGGCCATATGTGATGGCTTCCACCGCCAACATGCAGCCGATCGCCGAATTTGCCCTGCGAATGGGCGATACCTGCCTCATCCTCGGCCATCGCAATTCGCAATGGTGCGGCCATTCACCGGCTCTGGAAGAGGACATTGCGCTCGCCAACACCGCGCTCGACCTGATTGGCCAGACTCAGCTTTGGCTCGGCCTTGCCGCCGAAGCCGAAGGCAAAGGGCGCACGGCTGACAATCTTGCCTATCTGCGTGACGGGTCGGAGTTCCGGAACCTTTTGTTGGTAGAGCAGCCTAACGCCGACTTCGGCCGCACGCTGATGCGTCAATACTTGTTCGACGCATGGCACCTGCCCCTGCTCCTGAAACTGACAGGATCGAGCGACAAGCGCGTTGCCGAGATCGCCGAGAAAGCCTCAAAGGAAGCCGCCTACCATCTGGAACGCAGTGCCGATCTGGTGGTGCGGCTTGGCGACGGCACCAAGGAAAGCCGCGCCCGTATGCAGGCAGCGCTTGACTTTCTATGGCCCTATGTCGGCGAGATGTTCCTCGGCGATGAGGTGGACGAGGAGCTTGCCGCCACCGGCATTGCGCCTGCGCCGGAAAGTCTGCGCCCGGCCTGGGACGACCATGTCGGGCGAACGCTGGCCGACGCGACACTGAAGGCGCCTGAAAAAGCGCTACACTCAGAAAGGCGGCAAGCGAGGCGTTCACAGCGAGCATCTGGGCTTCATCCTGGCAGAGATGCAATTCCTGCAGCGCGCCTATCCGGGCGCGGTCTGGTAAGCGGACGATGGAAGCGAAGCTCACGCGCCCTTCGGTTGACGAGGTCTGGTCCTGGCTGGCCGAGGTGCCAGATCCCGAGATTCCCATAATCTCGCTGGTCGACCTCGGCATTATCCGTAACGTGCGTTGGGTCGACGAGACACTCGAGGTGACGGTAACGCCCACCTATTCCGGCTGTCCGGCAACCAGTGTCATCAACTTCGAGATCGATCGCCACTTGCGCGACCACGGTGTCAGCAAGCTGGCGCTGAAGCGGCAACTTTCGCCCGCCTGGACGACCGCCTGGATTAGTGCGGAGGGGCGAGAAAAGCTGCGTGGCTACGGCATTGCGCCGCCCGATTGAGGGCACAGCCGCATGCGGCGGCGCGTTGCGGGCGCTGACCGTCCAATGTCCGCGTTGCGGTTCGCAACGAGACCGAGACGATCAGCCAGTTCGGCTCGACGCCCTGCAAGTCCAATTTCCGATGCACCGAGTGTCTGGAACCGTTCGACTATTTCAAGTGCATCTGACGTTCACTTTGTATTAGAGGCCAGGATGTCGCGTTTTTTTCCTCTGCAGGTCGCCGATATTCGCCGCGAAACCCGCGATGCGGTCGTCGTCACATTGCTGCCGCGGCCCGAGGACCGAGACGCATTCGACTTCACGCAGGGTCAATACCTCACCTTCCGCCGCGAGTTCGATGGCGAAGAACTGCGCCGTTCCTATTCGATCTGCACAGGAAAGGACGAGGGCGCTCTACGGGTCGGCATCAAGAAGGTCGACGGCGGCTGTTTCTCGACCTGGGCGAACGAGGAACTGAAGGCTGGTGACGTCGTTGAGGCGATGCCGCCGATGGGCGCCTTTCACGTGCCGCTCGTGCCGGAAACGCGCCGTACCTATCTCGGTTTTGCCGGCGGTAGCGGCATCACGCCCGTGCTGAGCCTGATCAAGACAACACTGACGCGCGAGCCGAAATCTCGTTTCACGCTGATTTACGGCAATCGCTCGATCAATTCGATCATGTTCCGCGAGGAACTCGAGGACATCAAGAATAGCTATCTCGGCCGCTTCAATGTCATTCATGTGCTGGAAAGCGAGGCGCAGGACATCGATCTGTTTTCGGGCCGCATCGACGGCGAAAAGTGCGCGAAGCTGTTCAAAAGCTGGATTGATATCGGTTCGGTGGACATGGCTTTTATCTGCGGGCCAGAGCCGATGATGTTGGCGATCGCTGCCGCGTTGAAAGAGCACGGCCTGCGCGACGAGCAGATCAAATTCGAGCTTTTCGCCTCGGCCCCGCGGCGTGCAAACTACGCGCACAAAGCTCACGCAAATGGCGACAAGGCAGCGATTTGCCAGGCGACGATCACCCTCGACGGCTCGACCCGCATTGTCGAAATGCCCAAGCGTGGCGAGACCATTCTGGATGCCGCGCTCGGAGCGCGCCTCGATGCGCCCTATGCCTGCAAGGCAGGCGTCTGCTCGACCTGCCGCGCCATGGTGCTCGAAGGCGAAGTCGAGATGGAGACCAATCATGCCCTCGAAGACTACGAGGTGCGCCGCGGTTACGTGCTGACCTGCCAGTGCTATCCGCTCTCCGACACAGTCGTCATTACATATGACCAATAGAGGCGACCATGTCCGACACGATGGCCATTGAAGACTACCTGGCACAAGGCGGCAAGCTGACATCGCCGGAGAATGCGCCGCCACGCTATCGCGGCGAGTTGATGCGGCTGATGGCGACTTTCGTCGACAGCGAACTCGCCGGCAGCCGCCGGCTTTGCCGACACAATCAACGGCGCGCCTGGCATCAAGGAGAGAATCGCCGCCTCCCGCATAACAATGGAAAAGCTCGACCACGCCGAGCGCGTGCTGAACATCATGGGAAGCTTCGGCGCGGATACCTCGCGCTATGCGAACGAGCATCCTTGGACGGCGCGTGTGTCGCGTGACACTGACCTCGGCACATCGCGCCACGGCTCGGACATGCGCCTGAGCGTTTTTCATTACCCCTTGCAGGGCTGGGTGGATGCAGTCGTGATGAATGTGCTCATGGGCCATGCATCGGTCATCCAGCTTGGCGAATTTTCGCGAATTTCCTACCAACCTCTGGCTGAGACTTTTCGGGCCATCTTGCCGCGCGAGCGCCGTCACACGGAACTCGGCGTCGAAGGTCTACAGAAGCTCGCCGCTGATCCCCGATCCTTGCCCGGTGTCCAAGCCTCGATCGCCTATTGGCGGCCGCGCGTTGCAGCGAGTTTTGGCGCAGCCGGCTCTCAACGCCTCGCGACGCAACAGCGCTTCGGTCTGCGCCATGCCTCAAATGAAGCGCTTGCCGCCGAATGGACGGCACTCATCGACGCGCTGCTCACTCGGCTCGGACTGCCGGCAGTTTAAAGGAAATACCTATGAACGCTCCCCTCTCCCGTTCCCTCCAACTCGAAAGCTTTATCTGCGGCGAATGGGTGCGCGGCTCCGGTTCAGCCGTGCCGCTGCTCAATGCTTCGACCGGCGAGGTCGTCGCCACCATCGACGCCAGCGGCCTCGACCATGCTGCCGCCGTGAAGTATGCCCGCGACCATGCCGGGCCGGCGCTACGCGCGATGACCTTCCATGAAAGAGCGTTGCTCCTGAAAGCGCTCGGGCAGGCTCTGATGGAGCGTAAGGAAGAATTCTACGCGCTCTCCACCGCGACAGGCGCGACGCGCACGGACAGCTGGATCGATATTGACGGGGGCATCGGGACACTGCTGTCCTACGCCTCGAAAGGCCGGCGAGAGCTGCCAAACACGCGAACGCTCGTCGACGGGGAGGTTGAGACGCTTTCCCGCGATGGCACGTTTTCCGGCCAGCATATCTTGTCGCCGCTCGAAGGTGTGGCCATTCACATCAACGCCTTCAACTTCCCCTGCTGGGGCATGCTGGAAAAACTCGCCCCCACCCTGCTCGCCGGGATGCCGGCGATCGTGAAACCGGCGAGCCAGACGGCCTATCTCACTGAGCTTATGGTACGGCGCATCATCGAAACGGCGCTGTTGCCCAAAGGCGCGTTGCAGTTGATCAGCGGTTCCGTCGGCGATCTGCTCGACCATGTCGACTGCCAGGACGTCGTGACTTTTACCGGTTCGGCGGGGACGGGCCGTAAATTGCGCACCCATCCGGCGATCGTGGAAAATTCGGTTCGTTTCACGATGGAAGCCGACAGCCTTAACGCGGCTATCCTGGGTCCCGACGCGGTCCCCGGTACGGAAGAGTTCGACCTCTTCGTCCGCGAAGTGGCGCGCGAGATGACGGCCAAGGCTGGCCAAAAATGCACGGCAATCCGCCGGGTCCTGATCCCGCGCGGCTCCGTGGACGGCCTGATTGGGGCTCTCAGTCAGCGGCTTGCCAAGACGCCGGTCGGCGACCCGGCCGACGACGCCGTGAAGATGGGGCCGCTCGCATCCCTGTCGCAACGCGACGAAGTGCGCGCCCGCATCGCCGAATTGAAGGAAGACGCCGAAATCGTCGCTGGCGATCCCGAACAAACCCACGATTGTCTCAGGCAATGTGGAGGCTGGTGCGTTCCTGAACCCCGTCCTTCTCTATTGCAACAATCCTGACGCCGCGAAGGCCGTTCACGATGTCGAAGCGTTTGGACCGGTGAGCACCATCGTGCCGTACGATACGCCGGACGAGGCAGTGGCCCTGGCGCGGCGCGGCAAGGGCAGTCTCGTCGCGTCGGTATTCACCAACGAGGCTGGCTTCGCCCGCGACACGGTCGCGGCGCTCGGGCCCTTGGCACGGCCGCATTCTCATAGGCAACCGCGCCAGCGCCAAGTCCTCGACCGGCCACGGTTCGCCACTGCCGGTGCTGGTCCATGGCGGTCCAGGCCGCGCCGGCGGAGGCGAGGAACTGGGCGGCATCCGCTCCGTAAAACACTACATGCAGCGGACGGCCCTACAGGGCGCTCCCTGGCTGCTCACCAAGACGACCGGACGTTGGATGCCAGGCGCTGCAACACGCGAAGACGGCAAACACCCATTCCGCAAATCGCTGGCCGAACTCGAGATCGGCGATCGCGTCGTGACCGCAACCCGCACGGTAACGATCGAGGATATCGAGCACTTCGCCAATTTTACTGGCGACACGTTCTACGCGCACATGGACGAGGACGCCGCGAAAGCAAATCCCTTCTTCGATGGCCGCGTGGCGCACGGCTACCTTATTCTTTCGTTCGCGGCAGGTTTGTTCGTGGACCCTGCCCCGGGGCCAGTGCTGGCGAATTACGGCGTCGACTCTCTGCGCTTCCTGACCCCGGTCAATCCGGGCGATACATTGCAGGTGACGCTGACGTGCAAGGCGATCAACCCACGGGCGACGGAGGACTACGGCGAAGTGCGGTGGGATTGCGCGGTTACCAATCAGGATGCGGCGGTCGTGGCCCAATATGACGTGCTGACCATGGTCGCCAAAACGAACAATTGATCGCGTAGGGATGCGGAGTGCGCCGCTTTCGCATCTCGCTGCCGCGATCTTCTCCCGCGACAGACGGAACGACTCTCAGCGCGGCTTTGGCCAACGCTTAGCGAATGGACGCAATTCCATCGAGAAACATCTTTGTCACAAGGTCCGCGTAGTCCTCGCGACTGATCGGTCCGTTGGGACGGAACCACATGTAAACCCAGTTCAGCATGCCGAAGAGTGACATGGTTACAGGCATCAGCAGAGGCTTCTCTGTGTCGAGGCGGGGGTTGATCTGATCGATGATCCCTGAGAAGAAACGAACGATACGCCGCTCGATTTCTCTAAGCTCTGCTTTCTGCGAATCCGGAAGCGTGCCCATCCCGTTCAGCTGCACCTTGTGGTG
The DNA here is from genome assembly GCA_963735385.1 of uncultured Alphaproteobacteria bacterium. Lineage (GTDB taxonomy): Bacteria > Pseudomonadota > Alphaproteobacteria > Rhizobiales > Rhizobiaceae > CAVTKY01. The sequence continues at coordinate 14,498 of CAVTKY010000019.1, forward strand.
GTTGTCCGCGTCCCGGTAGTTTTCCAGCACTTGCCCGATGGCCAGCCGCAGCCGCTCGACCGGCGGCAATTCGGGCCGGTCAGCTTGCTGGATGCCCGCCTCCAGTTCCAGCAAGTGCGTCCGAATAATGTCGAAAATCAACAAATCCTTGCTGGGGTAATAGTGATAAAGCAGCGCTTTGGAAACGTGAGTCTGGTTGGCGATCTGCGCCATCGAGGCACGTTCCATGCCCATTTCGGCAAATACCGCGGCAGCGCTGTTCAAAATGCTGCGTTGCTTGACCTCGAAATCAGCCGCTCTTGTTCTGGCCATCGCGACCAATTCCCCCAATATATTGCAGATCTCTCACGAATCCGAAGGGAAAGTGCTAGAGCATCGGACCCGAAAGTGGAACCGCTTTCGGGAAAATCCGATCCTCTATGAAGAGATGGAGTAGCGGCACCGAGCCCATCGGCGCGTCGGCCGTCCTCTCTCTTCGGACGCGCGAATCCGGCGATTGCGACGCACTAGGTTGTAGTGACGATTTAATTATTTGAGCCAGAGCATGATGCTAGCGAGCTTTACGAAGCCGAGGAATGTGGCGGCGAGTTTGTCGTAGCGGGTTGCGATGCGGCGCCACTGCTTAAGTTTGGCGAAGAAGCCCTCGATCCCCCAGCGCTGCCGGTAGGCGATCTTGTCGTAGCTGTGCTGGTATTTGCGATGGCGACGTGGCGGGATGACGGGCTGGCCGCCTTCGTCGAGGATGGTGTCGTGGAGGCTGTCGGCGTCATAGGCGCGGTCGGCGATGACTTTGCCGGAGGCAAGCCCGGCGACGAGGCCGCAAGCCGGCGCCATGTCGTTCTGCTGGCCGGGACCGATCTCGAAGCGGACCGGCAGGCCGAGCGCATCGACTACGGCATGGAGCTTTGTGCCGAAGCCGCCGCGCGAGCGGCCGAGAGCCTGGGCTTCAGATCCCCCCTTTTGCGCCGCGCGCCTGCGGCTTGGGCCTGCGCCCGGATGACGGTCGCGTCAATCGCCAACCATTCGAGATCAGGATCGGCCGCGACCGCCGCGAACAGGCGGTCGAACACACCCATCTCGATCCAGCGATAATAGCGCCGTTTGGCCGTCTGGTAAGGACCGAACCGGTCTTCGGGCAGATCGCGCCAACGTGCACCCGAACGCGCCATCCACAAGAGCGCGTCGAAGAAGCGTCGTCCATCACTGCGCGGACCGCGCTTGCCCTTACGACCGCCCGGAACGAACGACTTCACCTTCTCCCACTGATCGTCGCGCAAAACCTCTCCGTCCATCGCCAACCTCCAAAAGCCAGCGTTAAATCTGATTTGCGCAACTTTGGGAATCCCAAGCCGTTAAATCGTCACTACAGCCTAGAGCGTTTCATGTTTTGACGGAAGCGTATCCGGCGTTTGCGAAGTAGTTCTCGCATTCGTCGGGTTCGATGGTTGCGACGAGGTGGCCGATGTGGCGCCAGGTGTCCTCGACGGTGCGCTTCTGGGCGTGTCGCATCCAGTGCTTGATCTTGGCGAAGGCCTGCTCGATCGGATTGAGGTCGGGCGAGTAGGGCGGCAGGTACCAGAGCCTTGCGCCGGCCGCCCGGATCATCTGTCGGATGGCGGCCGACTTGTGGCTGCCGAGATTGTCCATGACGACGATGTCGCCGGGCTCGAGCACGGGCACGAGCTGCTGCTCGACATAGGCGCGGAAGCATTCGCCGTTGATCGGTCCGTCGAAGACGCAAGGCGCGGTGAGCCGGTCGCAGCGCAGCGCGCCGAGGAAGGTCAGCGTGCGCCAGTGGCCGTGCGGGGCGAAGCCGCGCAGGCGCTTGCCCTTCGGTCCCCAGCCGCGCAGCGGGGCCATGTTGGTCTTGATCCAGGTCTCGTCGATGAAGACCAGCCGCCGCGGATCGAGACCGGCCTGCCAGGATCGCCAGCGCTGCCGCCTGCGGGCGATGTCGGCGCGGGCCTGCTCAAGGGCGAACAGCGTTTTTTTTGAACCGCAGCCCCTCGCGCCGCAGGAACAGCCAGACCGCATTGTGCGAGACCTTCACCCCGCGCGCCGCCAGTTCGTCCTTCAGCCCGTGCAGCGTCAGGTGCGGGGTCTGGTTGATCCGCTCGACGATGAAGGCGCGGTGCGGCTCCAGAACCCGCTTGCGGTGCCCGCCCATCTTGCCCGGCGCGACCGAACCGGTCGCCCGATAGCGCTGCGACCACTTCACCACCGACGAGACCGCAACGCCGAACCGCGCCGCCACCGACCGGCAGCTCTCGCCGGCCACAACCGCCGCAACAACACGCTCACGAAGATCATTGGAAAGAGGTCGGGTCATCAGATGCTGGCCTCCACTCCAGCCAGCATCTTGAATCACAAATCCCGCAAGACCGGAATCCCCTCCGATTCAATCAATCAGTGAACCGCTCTAGTGGAACTTTGAATTTGACATTCGCAATGGACGCGTGATGTCAAATGGGATGCGAATGTCAAATTCGTTCCACTAGTGTGACATCATCACCGGTAGGCGTAGATCGTCGAGGACACCCTGCGTTGCTCCACCGAGGACGAACTCGCGAAAACGCGAGTGGCCATATCCACCCATGACGACCAGATCGGCGCCAAGATTAATCGCCTGATCCTGTAGGGTATCTGCGATAGGACAGTCTTCCGCAAGAACGGCCCGTGCCTCCGTCTCGAACCCCCGCTCGGCGCAGGCGATGCGCCAGCCGCTCGCCGGCTTCCTCCTCCTTGAGCGGCTTCTCGTCGGTGACAGTTAGGACGAAGATCTGGACGGCTCGTCGCAGCAAACACATCGCATCCGCGGTGGCGCGAGCGGCAACGCGGCTGCCGTCCCAGGCAATCGCGATCCGCTCGAGCATTTCTATCTCAGACAACTCGGGGAGCAGCATGGTCGGCCTGCCCGATCCGAAGACGACTGCCTCTGCCGTTGCCCGGGAAGTCGGATTTTTTGCCTCCCAGCCGACTAAGGAGAGATCGAAATAGCGAGCCTGCTCCGCTGCCATCTCGCCGAGACGCGCGATCGGCGCGGCTTTTCTCTCGGTTGATATCGTGACTTTCCCAGTCTCCCCAGCTTCGACCATTTCAGGAGAGTTTCGCCGCGTCGGCGGCTTTCTTTCTCCGCTTCGCGGATCAACTCGGGGACGTTGATGAGCAATGGGGTGAGCGCGCTGTTCACCTCTGGGATGTCGGCGTTGAAAGCAACTGCATGCAAATCGCCGCCAAGCTGCACTGCCACCGAGACAACGTGCGCGGCGATCGACTCAGAATTTGCGTCCGGATATGTCAGAAATGGAACGAAGAGCTGCGGTGTCATCGCTTTGATCCTCTAAACAGATGCGACCTAGCGCGGTTTTTGACCATCCAACAGGCCGGAGCTTGCCACGCTTGCGGCATCACGCTTGCCCCAGACCGCTGCAAAAATTGACTGTGGAAGATGGACCGTGGGTTACCCCCTGAAAGTCCGCCGCCGTCAATGTGAAATGACAGTGTGATCATCGGTCCTGTTGCCATGCCCTTAAGCACGCCAACTTACTTGTCGGTCAGCATTTTCTCCATGACAATCCATTGCAATCCCTAGAATATCGGCGTGCCTCTTGCGCAAGATACACAATCATAGCGTGTCTATTGCGCAAGGCTATCGGCATGGCGCTTGCAACAATTCCAGTGATTGTAGAACGCGGAATTCTTATCCGCGAATTCGCGGCGAAGATCGCCCGTAAACGATTGCGATACTTGGTGGAATGTCCGCAGGGACCGGAGCCGGATGCGTCTGGCTACAAAGGATTCTTCTATCATTTTTTGGATATCGAGACGGGTCGCCGCGTTTGGCAGTGCGAATTGTCCACGATCGATTCCGCATTCCTGTTCGCAGGAGCCCTGACCGTTGCTACGTATTTCGATCGTGACACCGCCGATGAAGCGGAAATCCGCTACCTCACCACGACGCTATATGAGCGTGCCGACTGGAACTGGGCCTGCGCTGGCGGTCTCTCGTTGACGCATGGCTGGCGCCCTGAAAGCGGATTCATTCCACATCGCTGGCAGGGTTATGATGAGGGCTTGCTGCTCTACATCCTCGGCCTTGGCTCGCCGACCCACCCGTTGCACCCGCAGAGCTATGCCGCCTACACCGCAACCTACGAATGGAAGAAAATCTACGGCCGCGAGCTGCTCTATTCAGGCCCGCTCTTTACCCACCAGCTGTCGCACATGTGGGTAGACTTTCGCGGCATCCGCGACGCCTTCATGCTTGAGCACGACTGCGACTATTTCGAAAACAGCCGGCAGGCAACTTTTGTACAGCAGGAGTATGCGGTTCGAAACCCGATGCAGTTCGCGGGCTATGGACAACATTGCTGGGGATTCACGGCGTGCGACGGGCCTGGCTGGATCACGCGAACGGTCAATGGCCTTGAGCGGCAGTTCTTCGATTACATCGCCCGCGGCGCTCCGTTCGGGCCCGACGACGGGACGGTCGCACCTTGGGTTGTCATAGCCTCGCTGCCATTCGCGCCGGAGATCGTCATCCCCACCGTTCGCAATTTTGCCCGGATGAACCTCGGCATGACACGGCTCTACGGATTCAAACCGTCGTTCAATCCGTCATTCACGATAGAAGACAGTCCCACTGGATGGTGGGTGTCCCCGTATCACTTTGGGATCGACCAGGGACCGGTCGTGCTTATGATCGAAAACTATCGGACGGGCTTGCTGTGGAACATCATGCGCCGCTGTCCGCCGATCGTGGCCGGTCTGCGACGGGCCGGCTTTTCGGGCGGTTGGCTCGATCAGGCCGGCGATCGGGATGAGCAACGATGAAGGCTGTCGGTTGCGGCTAAGAAGGATGAAGCGATGAAGGTCAAGGATGTGATGGCAACGAAAGTCGTCACTGTGTCGCCGGACAACAGCGTCAAGCGCGCCGCCGGGATCATGCTGGACAAGCATATAAGCGGTCTCCCTGTGGTCGATGATGAAGGGCTGCTGGTCGGGCTGATCAGCGAAGGCGATCTTCTCCGAAGATCCGAACTCGGGCTCCGCATTATCGCCGCGCCCGAACAGTCCGCATCTTTGGAGAAATGGCTAGCGCCTATGTGAAGAGCCATGCCTGGAAAGTAGCGGATGTCATGAGCAATAACGTGGTCACGGTCGATGAGGAAGCGGACCTGTCCCATGTGGCGACGCTGATGGCCGAAAACGGCGTCAAGCGGCTGCCGTTGATCCGCAACGGGAAGCTGGTGGGCATTGTAAGCCGTGCCGATCTTCTGCACGCGATCTCAACCGCCAGGCTCGATGATACGGCCCCCGGCGACGAAGCAATACGCCGCAGTATCGTGACGCGCCTCAATGAGGATATCGGCCTGAACTCTGCCAACGTGACGGTCACCGTCGTCGACGGCCTGGTCCATCTCTGGGGAACCGCCTCCGCGGCGAGCCGGAAGGCAGCCTGTGTCGTTGCCGAAGGCGTGCGAGGGGTAAAAGGCGTGGTTGAGCATTTCCCCGACGCCTGACGCGGGCCGAACGCAAGATCGGGACGTCTGCTGATCTCGGGAGGCTGGCTGGATCAGCGGTGATCCGGATGAACTGCCGCAACATGTGAGGTAGTCGCGCAATGGCGAAGTTGGTTAGAGAAGCGCGGTCAAATGAGCATGGCCCAGCGAACGTTGCCGTTCGCCGTCGCGCACGATAGTCGCTTGTGCTGCCGACATCTGCCGAAGGGCAGCCACCGCCTGCTCCGCCCGAGTTTGATGAAGGAACCCATACCCGCGTTCAACAGAACGATTGCGAGGATCGCCAGTGCCTCAAATGGCAGGACGGACTCGCGCTCGACGAACCAGAGGTGAGGATCGGCGCTGGTTCAGTCGAACGCGCGACGCCCCGTGATCTGTTCGACGTTGATGCGAAAGAAAAGATGCGGCGACGGCTCTTGCCCAGCTTCAGAACGAGCAGGCTTCTCGCCACCAGGGCTCCACCAATTTGGGCGTGCCTTCTGCAGGAGCGACCAGGCATGGTCCCGTTCATTCCGCCAGTGTCCCGTTTCGGAGAGCTCTTCATAGCTTCCGAACGCCAATACGCTCCACCATTGGCGCGGGGATTTGATCTCATCGACTTCCAAGCAAACCTGAGGATGTCCCCTCATTGCCCAAACTTTATGGCCGACCAGCGAGAAACTGTAAATGTGGCCATCCTCGAAGACGAAGCTCGTTGGAACGACATACGGCATCCCGTCTTTTACGCAGGCGAGTCGTCCCACTCTGCTGGCGGCCAGAATGTCGCGACATTCCTGGAGGCTCAATTCGCTAACCATCACGGCCTCCTCCGGTCAAATGGCGTATGATTATTCGCTTCGGTCTTCCGACCCCCTAATGTGACATGAGGATCGGCAGGCGAAGATCATCGAGGACGCCTTGCGTGGCGCCACAGCGTTGAAGGCAACGACGTTGAGGTCGCCACCGAGCTCGGCTACCACGGTCACCGCATTGGCGGCGATCGCGTCGCTATTTGCATCTGGATAGGTGACAAGCGGGACAAAGAGCTGCGACCTCATTCCCAGCCTCCCTGCGATTGCCAATACTATCGCGGGAAAGACGTCGAGCGATAGTGCAAACCTTGCCGAGCCCGGCTGCTGGCTTTGTCGCGCTCAACAATTGGGTGGACCAGCGCAGATAGTCCTCTCTCATGTCTTGCCTGCATTGATGACGGCGTGGCCGAGGCTGGGATCGCGGAGGGCTAGTGGTCCGATTCAACATTCGCATCCCATTGATCAGGCCATCAGGCAAGTCAAAGGACCACTAGCAAACTATGATTCTAGTGGAACTTTGAATTTGACATTCGCAATGGACGCGTGATGTCAAATGGGATGCGAATGTCAAATTCGTTCCACTAGGGCGGATCGATAACTGGAGTCCGAATGTGGCAAAGCTACCCTTTAAAAGGGCGAGCCGAAACTCGGCTCCACGGCTCGCAAACACGGCGTTGGCGACAAAACCCGCTTCCCGACCAGAACGGTATCCTTGCTACAAGAATGACTGAAGGTCGGCTGCGAAGAGTTCAGGTCGCTCCCAGTTCGGGCAATGTCCGGTCTCGGCATAGTTGATGAGCTGGGCCCCCGGAATCGCAGCGAGGAGGCGGTCCTGATCTTCCCTGGAGAATAGCGCATCGTGTTCGCCCCAGATCAGGAGCGTTGGCCTGCTAATATGCGACAAGTGCTTCGAGTCGTCGTAATCAAGCAAGCCGTCGAGCACAGTACGCCAGAGAGGCGCCGGCAGCTTCCGGCTTTCTGCAACAATCCTTTCGAAGAACGGCCCCGGAAGGGGCACATGCGCTGTGCTCGCCTGAAAGTCGCGAGTGAACTGCTCAGGCACGGGGTCCGGAAGATCCCTCAGGGCTGCCCGAACTTCCTGCACGACCGGAGTTGCAGCCGACACGCCGGTACCGATCAATACCATGCGAGCAACGCGTCTCGGATTCGCAATCGCGACGCGCCGCGCAACGAAGCTCCCGAAAGAGTGCCCCACAAAAGTGGCCCGTTCGACTGAGACTGCGTCAAGAAACGCAACCGCATCAGCGGCGAAGTGGTCGATGCCGTAGCCGGCCTCCGGGCGTTCAGAAGTCACCGAAACCTCGCTGATCCAAAACGAACGCATGAAGCCGGCGCGACAGGAACGGCAGAACCCTGCTGAACGAGAACCAGGAGTCTGGCCATCCGTGCAGAAAGACAATCGGGTCGCCATCGACCTCGCCCTGCTCGGCGTAGTGAATCCGAGGTCCTGTCGCCAGCCCAACAGATGAAAATCGCACGTCAGTCATCTACTCCGCTCCGCAGCGTTCATCCCTCGCGGCGAAGCGCCTCGCCGCTCCGGATGGTGACGCTCGAACCTCTCCACACAGGCTACGTCCGACGACCATGACTCAGAGCCGTTCAAATAGGCGAGAGCCCGCTCGGCCTGGCGACGGGCGCGATAATCCAGGACCGAGCTGTACGCAGCTCGCATTCCGGCGGCAATAGACGCGTGATGTCAAATGGGATGCGAATGTCAAATTCGTTCCACTGGCGAAGACATCGGAGGACTCCATCGGTTGAAAGCCACTGAGATCGGCGGTGCTGTCCGATGTAGGCCGGTCTTGTTTCGGTTGCATTTCTCGAACGACGCCGAAGTGTTTCGTTTGTTTCACCGATTGACGATCCGTGCGCGAAATGCCGCTGAGGCAAGAAAAAGACCCTGATGCGCGCTGCGGGCATTCTGCGATCTGCAACTTGTATTCGGGTGCCGGCTGAAAGCAGTATGCGGGACGGACGCGGGACGCACTTCTTTCGATTGCGCGAACGTCAATATATGATCCGCTGAATATCAGGAGAAGATCAGCCGCGCTGGAGAGATGAATGAGCCTATCCGCCTCAGAGGGCACCCAGAGTAGGTGGCCAGACATACCGTACGGTCCCTGGCGCGATACCTGTTCGGCTCTGCATCTTTACATCCAGATCGTCGGGAAATACCGGCTTGCCCGCACGCCTTGGGTAAACCATTCCTGGCACGCGACCCTCTACCCCAATGCTCGCGGCTTCACGACCGGACTGGTGCCGGATGGCCCCGGCGGGATCGAGCTGAGCCTCGATCTGATCGACCATCAGATAGTCGGAGCGGCCACCGATGGGCACACGGCCCGCTTTTCACTCGAGCCGATGTCGGTCGCTTCTTTCCATGGACGTGTGTTAAATCTCATTCGTAGTCTCGGCGGTTCGTCGGAATTGCATAGCAGACCAAACGAGATTCCGGAGGCCATCCCGTTCGCCGAGGATCGGATCGAGCGCGCCTACGATGCCGATGCTGTGGCGCGTTTCTTCAGGGCATGCGTGGCCGTGACGAACGTGCTCCAGACCTTCCGCACCGCGTATCTCGGCAAGGTCAGCCCAGTGCATCTTTTTTGGGGGAGCTTCGACCTGGCGGTAACGCGTTTCTCCGGCCGGCGCGCACCCTTGCACCCAGGTGGCATTCCGGCGCTGCCTGACGAGGTCACCCAAGAGGCCTACAGCCATGAGGTCTCGTCCGCTGGCTTCTGGCCGGGTGGCGGAGCGATCGACTTTCCTGCCTTCTATTCCTATGCCTATCCAATACCTCTCGGTTTTGCTTCAGCGATGGTTTCCCCGGACGCCGCATACTATGACGAAAACCTTGGAGAATTTCTGTTGCCGTATGATGCGGTTCGCAGTGCCGAAGATCCTGAAACAACGCTCATGGCCTTCCTGGAAAGCACATATCGCGCCGCCGCTGTGCTGGCCGATTGGGACAGAACCACTCTTGAATGTGTGATCGGAATACCTCGACGGCCTCGACCGCTTTGAGTCCTTTGGCGCTGCCGATGATGATTGGGAAACCAAAACGGATCGGTTAAGCTCCCTGTCTGAGCACCGGACACCTCGTATGACTGGCTCCGACTGGTTGCCGCGCTACTCGAACAGACCAATATCGGAAAGCAAATGGCGCACGACATGCCGCTGATGCCGGCGCAGCCGGACGTAGCGCTCGCGCATGTGCGCCGGGTCTTCGGGGCACTCGATCATCAGGCGACGTTGACCTGCGTTGACGGTCGCAGTCGAGCGGTTCCTGCGTTTCCACCGGAGTCAGCCTTCCGGACCGCGCAACAACGATCCATGAGGGCTGTGTATCACGCACCCGGATCCTTAAAGGCGGCAAGGAGATTTGAGCGTCGCCCATAGTGCGAAAGGAGAACGACAATGCTTGGAACGGTCCTTTATGGTCCCGGCAACATACGCTGCGAAGAGGTAGAAGAACCGAAAATCCTTGCTCCAACCGACGCCATCATCAAGCTCTCGGCCAGTTGCATCTGCGGCTCCGACCTCTGGCCGTACCGCGGGCTTCAGCCGGTGAATGAGCCTGCCCATATGGGGCACGAATACTGTGGCGTGGTCGTCGAAGTCGGCAGCGCAGTCAGAACCGTGCGGCCTGGACAGTTCGTTGTCGGCTCGTTCTGCATCTCCGACAACACTTGCCCGCATTGCCGCTTCGGCTTTCAGTCGTCATGCGAGCGGCGCGAATTCATGACCGGGGCGCAGGCGCCGCTGGCACGCGTGCCTCTCGCCGACGGCACGCTTGTCGCTACTGCGGAACTGCCCTCCGATGATTTGATCCCGAGCCTGCTGGCGACTTCGGATGTCCTTGGCACTGGCTGGTACGCGGCCGACGCGGCGCGTGTGCAGCCTGGTTCAACGGTCGTTGTCGTGGGGGACGGTGCGGTCGGGCTTATGGGCGTGCTGGCGGCCAAGCAGATGGGCGCCGAGCGGATTATTGCCATGAGCCGTCACAAGACGCGCCAAGATCTCGCCCTCGAATTTGGCGCGACCGACATCATTTCCGAGCGCGGGGATGAAGGCGTGGCTCGGATCAAAGAGTTGACGAACGGCGTCGGCGCGGAATCGGTGCTGGAATGTGTCGGCACGCAGGAATCCATGATGCAGGCCATCAACTGTGCGCGTCCCGGCGGCTCGATCGGATTTGTCGGCGTGCCGCACGGCGTCCAGCTCGACGGCCAAGGGTTGTTCTTCGCTCAGAAGAGCCTGCTCGGCGGCCCTGCTCCCGTGCGTCGGTTCCTTCCCCACCTGATGGACCTCGTCATGGGGCGCACGATCAGCCCCGGAAAGGTTTTCGACCTGACGCTGCCAATTGCCGACGTTGCCGAAGGCTATCGCGCCATGGATGAGCGACGGGCGATCAAGACGTTACTTCACGTGTAGACGGTCAAAAAAAGTGTGAATTGGGCCAAAGAATTTTTGGCCTTCTACGGGTCCATGAGACAGCGCCCTACCGTTCTATCCCGGCATCGAGGCCGATTGCAGGAATGCACCTGCCGGCGGGTCGCGGGCATTGATCAGATCCGCGCGACCCGCCGGTCATGACTGGCCTACCGGCCACGATCTGCGCCAGCTCTTCATCGGCTCGGAGGGGACGCTCGGCGTCATCACGCGCGCGGTGCTGCGTCTGCGGCCTTTGCCGGTTGGTCGGCAGACGGCGCTATGCGGTCTGAACAGCTACGACGATGCCGTTCGGCTTCTGCGGGCGGCTCAGCTCGATCTACCTGGCTCTCCGCCTTCGAGATCATGTGGGAGAGCTTTTTTCACCTCAATGAGCAGGCGCTGGGCCTGCGTCATTTCAGCGAGACCTACCTGTTTGTCGTCATCATCGAAGCGGAAGGCGAAGGGTCGGACGCCGGACGCGAATGTCAAATTCAAAGTTCCACTAGAATCACATGGTTGCTAGTGGTGATTCTAACATTCGCTTGAATGGCCTGTATCAATGGGATGCGAATGTTAGAATCGGACCACTAGACGCACCATAGCCAGCCACGAAACGACTGTGATACCATTCTAATCCCGCGCAGTCTGACAAATGCGTGGGCGCTCAGTGCATAGCCGGAGCCAAAGTCCAGTTGCGGGTCTCGACCCGTTGAACAGGAAGCCGCGGATCATGGACCTTGCCGTCGCCCTTGGTCTAATCGTCTTCAAGGTCGCGTTGCTGATTGCGATCCTGCTGCTGCTGCCCTTGCCGCTGACCTGGCTGGAACGCAAGATCGCCGGGCACATGCAGCAGCGGATGGGGCCGATGCGGGTCGGGTGGCACGGGCTGCTGCAGCCGGTGGCAGACGGCATCAAGCTCTTGACCAAGGAGGATCATATCCCGGCCGAGGCTGACCGCTTCCTGTTCAAACTGGCGCCAATCCTTGCGCTCGCCCCGCCGTTCGTCGTTTTCGTCGCGATCCCTTTCGGCGAGACGGTCTCGGTCCTCGGCGCCGAGATAACGCTCTACGTCTCCAACATGAACGTGGCGCTCCTCTTCGTCTTCGCGGTGATCGGGATCGAGGTCTATGGCGTCATCTTCGGCGGATGGGCCGCGAACAGCAAGTACGCAGTCCTGGGCAGCCTCAGGACCTGCGCGCAGATGATCAGCTACGAGATCCCGATGGGGTTCGCGGTCATCGGCGTGGTGATGCTGGCGCAATCCATGAGCCTGATCGACATTGTGCGGGCGCAGGCCGATGTGTGGAACATCGTCTACCAACCGGTCGGGTTCTTCGTGTTCTTCGTCGCCGGGCTGGCCGAAGCGCAGCGCATTCCCTTCGACCTGGCCGAGGCGGAAGGCGATCTGGGGGCCGGATTCCATACCGAATACAGCGGCATCCGCTTTGCGTTCTTCATGGTCAGCGAATATGCCATCATGCTTCTGGTGTCGGTCCTGTCGGTGATCCTCTTCTTCGGCGGCTGGAACGGCGTGCTCATCCCGTTGCCGCCGCTTCTCTGGTTCGCGCTCAAGGTTGCGTTCTTTATCTATTTGTTCATCTGGTTCCGCTTCACTTTCCCGCGCTACCGCTACGACCAACTGATGGCGATCGGGTGGAAAGTCTTGCTTCCACTGTCATTGGCGAACATAATCATAACTGGTGTCGCTTTCCTTTAGGACCTGTAGACGGTTAGGACTTGGAGCGTGGCGGCCATGTCGCGCGCAGTGGATAAAAGTGGAACATGGATCGGCTGGATGTTCTTCGCCGATCTTGCGAAAGGCTTGGCGCTGACCTTCGGCTACATGTTCTCCAAAACCGTGACCATGCAGTATCCGGACAAGGAAAAATGGTTGCCCTATTCGCGTTACCGCGGGCATCACTTCCTGAAGCGTGACGAAGAGGGCGAGATCAAATGCGTGGCCTGCGAACTCTGCGCGCGGATTTGTCCCTGCTACTGCATCGAAGTCATCCCCTACGAGGACGACAAGGGCAACCGGCGTCCCGCAAAGTTCGAGATCGACATGTCCCGGTGCCTGTTCTGCGGGCTCTGCGAGGACGCCTGCCCGGCGGACGCGATCGCGCTTGGCCAACAGTACGAATTCTCCAGTTTTTCCTCGCATGACCTGGTGGTCGGGCGCGACGACCTGCTCGGCAAACCAGGCAAGGCGATGACCGGCGGCGGCGTAGTCGCAGCGCGTCTGAACACCGAACAGGACGTGCTGGTCGAGACGAGCGAGCCGCAGGGATACAACTGGTGGAGGAATATCCGACGAACGTGAACGCACCCCCGGCCGTTGGGCCGGAGCGCGTAGAGAGGAGGCTCAGATGCGTGTCGGCGATATCTTGAAGACCAAGGCTCCCGAGGTGATCTCAGTCACCCCAGGTCAGACGATGGTGGAAGTCCTGCGACTGTTTCGGGAAAAAAACATCGGCTTCGTGGTTGTCAGCCGTTCGCCCGGGGAGTGCCTGGGCACGCTGTCGGAGCGGGACTGCTGCAATGCGGTGGCTGAACACGGAGCCGAGGCGCCCCTGATGCGGGTCGCCGATATCATGAACTGCAGTGTGGCGACCTGTTCGGCACACGATTGGCTCCCCTCGGTGATGTCGACCATGACCGAGCTGCGTACGCGCCATGTGCTGGTGATGCATGACAGCGCCTTTGTCGGCATCGTGAGCATCGGCGACGTGGTCAAGCACCGGCTCGAAGAAGCATTGCACAACGAGGAAGTGCTCCACGACTACATTGCCGGGACCGGCTATCATTGACGGTAGGCGCGTAGGGGTTGGGCAGGGCAGGCCGGAAATGCCTCAGCCCGGATACTCGGACCCCACCCCGGCTTCGGCGACAGGGGCGATCTCGAAGGCCGCGTGCGCCTTTTGAACCTCCACCGGGCATGGGTATTCGCCTCGCTGCATCAGGTTGTTGAGACGCAGGGTTCTGTAATTTTCGGGAACGAACACGAGGCCCTTGGGAAAACGCCTGTTGACCTTGAGCTGCGCCGTCAATTCGCCCTGGGCGGATCGCACGACCACCTGGTCGCCATCCGAAAGGCCAAGCTGCGCGGCATCCTGCGCGCTCATCTCGACATATGGGTCATCCGCGACCGTATTCAGGATCTCCGAGCGTTCGGAAAGATATCCGTTATGGAACAGGCAGTTGCCGGTGACCAGCATCAGCCCGTCGGCTGCATTCTGGGCAGGCGGGGGAGCGAAGAACGCGCCAGCCGGTGGCGTCGGGGCCGTCTTGGTGAATGCTCCGTCAGCGCCAACCGTGTTCTGCGTCAGCCCCTGGTATGCCGGAACCAGCCGCGCAATCTCACCGAAGATTTCGCTTTGCGCCGATGGCTGCAACGCGTGATTGCGGAGCGCCGCGACGAAGTCGAAAATCGCCAGATTGCCCCGCGCCTCGAAGACGGGTTCGCGGAACTTGCAGACCTTCTGGACCCGGCCCTCGTTGTTGGTGAACGTGCCGGTTTCCTCGCCATATCCCGCCGCGGGCAGGACGACATCGGCCATGCCCGCCGTATCAGTGAGGAATGTATCCTGCACGATCATGAGATCGGCGCCACCAAGCGCACGCTTCACGAATCCCCGATCGGGATAGGTCATCAGTGGGTCGCATCCAACGATATAAAGCGCTCCCATAAGTCCCGCGTCACAGAGATCCAGCATGGCGTTGAGATCCGCGCCCGGTTCGGACGGAATTCCTGCGCCCCAGGCTCGTTCGAGACTTGCGCGCGCCGCATCATCGGCGAGCGGGTACAGCCCCGGCAAGGCTCCCGGCAGAACCCCCATGTCCCAGGCGCCCAACTGGTTGGCACGGTCGAAGAGGAACTGCATTGTCAGGTCCTTACCGAGTGCGCGGAGAACCTGTAACAGGTTGTTGAGTTGCTGCAGCGTCGCGCGCGCTTCGGGTGATCTCAGAAGGTCGGCGCTGACGAGCACGGTGACGCTTCCGCCTTCCAGCAGCGCGGCGGCCAGGCGGTCCGGCCTGTCGCCGCCGGTTGTCGCGCCGATGTCCGCGAAACCGTCGCCCTGCGAGACTTGACCAGCCGCCGCCATCAGCCCGGCCACCACCGCGCCAAGGCTCGCCGCCTCACTACCGGGCGGAACGCGAACGACCGCCCTGGCATCGGCATCCAGACGGGACGGCCGCGCCGAGAGCATGAGCAACCCCGTCTGCCGCCGCCGCGCGGCATCCCGCAGCAGGTATTCGGTGACCGGGTTTTCGTCGGTCACATTGCCACCGACAACGAGCACGCAGTCGCTGCCGATCACCTCCTCCAGCGGCGCGCGGGTGTAGAAGCCCGACACCAGCGGGCAGAGCGCATCGAAGGGTGTGGACCAGCGCGACGAGCAGTCGAAATTGTTGCTCCGGAATACCGTCCGCATCAACTTTTGGAACTGATAAAGCATCTCGTTGGGCAGGCGCGGAGAGGCCAGCCCGCCCGCAGCCTTGCCTTCGACGGCCGACAAGCGCTGGCGCAAATAGTTTCCCGCTTCGTCCCAGGAAACAGGAACCAGGGCGCCATCACGACGGATCATCGGCCGTTTGATCCGGTCCCGGCTCTCGATGAAATCGAGGCCGAAGCGCCCCCGTACGCAGAGCGTTTCGCGGTTGACCCCATGCTCCCACTTCGAACGGACCCGCATGAACTCGCCCTTGCGCGCGCCGACGGTCAACTGGCAGCCGGTGCCGCAATGTGGGCAGATCGTGTCGGTCTCAACCAGATCCCAGGGCCGTGCCTTGTAGCGATAGGGGAAGCTCATCAGCGCGCCGACCGGACAGACCTCGACGCAGTTTCCACACTGGTCGCAACTCGCGAGACTGCCCTCGAAGCCGGTGACGGCGGTATCCATACCTTTTTCAACGGTGCCCAAGGCGACCGCGCCAACGACCTCCTCGCACATGCGGACACAGCGCTGGCACTGGATGCATCGGTTGACGTTCATGACGATAACCGGGCTGAGGCGGATGTCCTTAGAGTGGAACACACGTTTGAGATCGTGGAACCGGCTTTTGCGGGGACCGTATTCCATCACCAGGTCCTGAAGCTCGCACTCGCCACCCTTGTCGCAAATCGGGCAGTCGAGGGGGTGGTTGGCGAGAAGCATGTCGAGCATGGAAGAGCGCGTTTCGTCGATCAGCGGCGTGTTCGTCCGCACCACCATGCCGTCGGTGACAGCGGTGGCGCAGGAAGGCTGCAGCCGTCGCTGCCCCTCAATCTCCACCAGGCACATGCGGCAGGAGGCCAGCGCCGGCAGCCGCTTCAGATAGCAGAAGGTCGGGATATCGATGCCCAAACGCTCGGCGGCTTGCAGCACTGTGGAGCCGGCCTCCACCTCCAGCGTTTGTTCGTTGATCGTGACGCTAACCATGGCTTCTTCGCAGCCTTCTCCCTCACCGCTCCCTTGGATTCGCCACACTAGTGAAACGGGCACCTCTGCTCCGTGATATGGGCGGCGAATTCATGCTCGAAATGCGCCAGTGCCGCCCGCAGCCCCATTGCCGCGCCATCGCCCAGAGCGCAGAACGAATTGCCGAAAATGCCCTTGCAGAGGGCCTCCAGCTGTTCCACATCGCCCGGCACACCCTGCCCCGCCTCAATCCGCCGCAGCACTTTCACTACCCAGTCCAGCCCTTCGCGGCACGGCGTGCACTTACCGCAGAGACTTGTGGTGGAAGAACTCGATGATCCGGGTGGCGACCTTGACCATGCAGGTCGAGTCGTCGATCACAATCACCCCGGCCGAGCCGAGCATCGAGCCGGCGGCAGCCAGCGAGTCGAAGTCCATCCCAACGTCCAGCCCGCGCTCGGGGATGAGCGGCGCTGAGACCCCGCCGGGTATCACTGCCTTGATCTTGCGCCCCGGTGGGGCCCCGCCGGCGTGGTCCTCGACCAGTTCGCGCAACGGGATGCCCATCGGCAGTTCGTAAAGGCCCGGCTTCTTCACCTGCCCGCTGAGGCAATAGAGTTTCGGGCCGGGGCTTTTGTCCGGGCCGATGTCGCGAAACCATTCCGGTCCCCGCACCACAATATGCGGCACGCAGGCGAGCGTCTCGACGTTATTGATCACGGTCGGGCTGGCGTAGAGCCCTTCAACCGCTGGAAACGGCGGTTTCAGGCGCGGCTGCGCCCGTTTGCCTTCGAGCGAGTCGAGCATCGCAGTCTCCTCGCCGCAGATATAGGCGCCGGCGCCGCAATGGATATGCATGACGAAGTTGAAATCCGAGCCCAGAATCCGCGTTCCCAGATAGCCCTTCGCATGGGCCTCACCGATCGCCTGCTCCAGCCGCTGGATCGCCAGCACGTATTCCCCGCGGATGTAGACATAGGCGATTTCCGCCCCGATAGCGTAGGCGCTGACCGCCATGCCCTCGATCAGCTGGTGCGGGTCACGCTCCATGATGATCCGGTCCTTGAAGGTGCCCGGTTCGCCCTCATCGGCGTTGCAGCACAGGTATTTCGGCTTGCCCGCTTGCTTCGGCACGAAGCTCCATTTCATTCCGGTTGGGAACCCGGCCCCGCCGCGACCGCGCAGATTGGATTCCTTCACCATGCCTATGATCTCGTCGGGCGTGTACTCGCGCAGCGCCTTCGCCAGCGCCTGGTAGCCGCCGCCGGCCTCGTAGGTTGCCAGCAGATGGCCATCCGCCACGTCCACGTTCCTGAGAAGGATCTGTTCGAACATGGCACTACTCTCCCGGCGGTCCTGCGACGGCCACATTGGCGCCAGTCGCTTGCCCTACCGCCGCCCGCAGCCTTTCCAGGAGCGCGTCGATCCGTGTGATGTCGAGGTCGCCATGGTAGTCGTCGCCGACCTGCATCACCGGGGCCATCTCGCAAGCACCGAGACATTCGACGGTCGAAAGCGTGAACAGACCGTCCGGGGTCGTGCCGCCATTCTTGATCCCCAGCACCGCCTCCAGATGCCTCAGCAAATCCTCGGATCGGCGCAGCATGCAGGAGACGTTGTCGCAGAGTTGCAAGTGGAACATACCCACCGGCTCGGTATGGAAGAGGGTATAGAAGGTCGCCAGCTCGTAGACCCAGATCCGCTCGACACCGAGGATGTCGGCGACCTCTTCCAGCAATGGGCCGGGGAGATGGCCATGTTCCTTCTGTGCGATCAGAAGTGCGGGCATGATCGCCGACCGCTGGTCGGGATACCGCGCCGCCGCCGCCTCGATCTCTTCGCGCATGCTCATCGCGTCAAAATCCCCTGCTATTTATCCACTTCGGCCATCACTGGGTCGAGGCTGCCCAGCACAGCGATCATGTCGGCCAGGTAACGCGCATTGCCGGCCCCGAACAGTCCCTGAAGATTGACGAACGACGGTGCCCGCACCTTCATGCGGAACGGTTTTTCCGACCCGTCGCTGATGATGTAGAACCCGAGCTCGCCCTTTGGCGCCTCGATCGCCGAATAGACCTCGCCCTTCGGCACTTTGAAGCCATAGGCCGACAGGTCGAAATGCTGGATCAGCGCTTCCATTGAGCAGTGCACCCTCTCCTTGTCCACCGGGAAAGCGACCGTCGGCATGTCGATCTGGAACGGCCCTTCGGGCATCTGGTCGAGGCATTGTTCGATGATGCGGATGCTCTCGCGCATCTCCTCCACCCGGCATTGCCAGCGTGCGTAGCAATCGCCCTCGTCGCGGGTAATCACGTTGAAGTCGAGCCGGTCGTAGATCTCGTAAGGCTCGTCACGGCGGATGTCCCAATCGACGCCGGAAGCGCGCAGGTTCGGGCCGCTCAGGCCGAGGTCGATGGCGTCCTCGGCGGAGATCACGCCGATCCCCTGCGTGCGCTTCAGGAACACCCGGTTGTTCTCGATCAGCCGTTCATAGTCGCGGATACGATTGGGAAAGATTGCGCAGAACTCCCTGATCTTGGTGAAGAACCCGTCGGGCAAATCCTCGCGCACACCGCCGACGCGGCAGAAGGAGGTGTGCATCCGCGCCCCGCTGATCATCTCCAGCAGGTCCATGATCATCTCGCGCTCGCGCATGGCGTAGAGCAATGCGGTCATGGCGCCCAAATCCATCGGCAGCGCGCCGGTGATCAGGAGATGACCCGAGATCCTCGCCAGTTCGGCCATCAGCACGCGGATATATTGCGCGCGGATCGGCGCTTCGATGCCGAGCAGCTTTTCCACCGCCAGCGCGAAGGCCAGGTTGTTCGAGGCGGGACAGAGATAGTCCAGCCGGTCCGTCAGCGGAAAGATCTGGGTGTAGGTGAAGCTCTCGGCCAGTTTTTCGGTGCCGCGGTGGAGGTAGCCGATATGCGGGTCCACGCGCGAGACATATTCGCCATCGAGCTCAAGGACGAGCCGCAGCACCCCATGGGTGCTCGGATGCTGCGGGCCGAGGTTGAGAAGCACCTCCTTGGTGTCGAGCGCTTCGCCTTCCGGCCGGCTTAGTTCCGTGATTTCGGTCATCTCAAATCCCCGTCGTGGGATAGTCTCCCTTACGGCATGTCCCTGGTGGCGAGGTCAGGCTGCGTCGGCGGCGGGCCCTCGGCGCCAAAGGGGTTCAGCTTGTCCTTATAGCCCCGGAGCGGAAAGTCCTTACGCTGCGGGAAGCCCTCGAACCCTTCCCACATGTAGATCCTCCGCAGGTCGGGATGGCCCTCGAACCTGATCCCGTACATGTCCCAGGCCTCGCGCTCATGCCAATTGGCTGTGCGCCAGATCCCGGTCACCGACGGGATTGTCGGCGGTTCGCCGAGGCGGCACTTGATCCGAACGCGCCATTTGTTCGGCAGCGAATAGAGGTGATACACCGCCTCGTAACGGGGTGCCTCGGGATGGTGGTCGACCCCGCAGATATCGGACAGGAAATTGAATCGCAGCGCCGGGTGTTCCTTCAGAAACCGGCAAAGCTCGACGATCAATTCAGGCGGAGCGGCGAAGGCATGCACGCCGTGGGCGAAACCAAGGTCCTCGATTGCGCCCCCGAACCGCTCGGCGATCGGGGCGCGGTTAAGGGGAGCCACGCTCATGACGCCGCGATCCGCTCCAGGGGAGTCCCTGCCAGCGCACGGGATTTTTTGATCTTTTCCTGAAGCAGAAGGAAGCCATGCATCAGCGCCTCGGGCCGCGGCGGGCAGCCAGGCACATGCACGTCCACCGGCACGAATGTCTCCGAACCTTGCACCACGGCGTATGTGTTGTAGACCCCGCCCGAGATCGCACAGGTACCCATCGCGATGACCCAGCGCGGCTCCGGCATCTGGTCATAGAGCCGGCGCACGACGGGCGCGAATTTCCGGGTCACGGTCCCAGCGATGATCATCACGTCGGACTGGCGCGGCGAAGGCCGGAACACCACGCCGAAGCGGTCGAGATCATAGCGGGCACAGCCCGCCGAGATCATCTCGATGGCGCAGCAGGCAATGCCGAAGGTTTCGGGCCACAGCGCCGACCTTCGTCCCCAGCTGACGATGCTGTCGGCCGTGGTGAACAGCACGCTGTCGCGGATGGCGTTGTTCACTCCTCCCATTCCAGCGCTCCCTTCAGCCAGGCGTACGCGAAGCCTACAAGCAGCAGCAATATGAAGACGAACATCTCGACATAGCCGACCAGCCCGATCTCTTTCAGGACGACGGCCCAGGGAAAGAGAAACATCGCCTCGACATCGAAGACCACCAACAGGATCGCAAGGATGAAAAATTGCACTCTGAAGCGTCCCCCGGCAGCCTCGCCCGCCGGGTCCATACCGCATTCATAGGGCATGTTCTTCGCCGGATAGGGATTGGATGGACGCAGTAGCGAGGAAACAAAAAGAGTTGCCATGGCCACCAGAACAATTCCGGCGACCATGATAAGAACCGGCAGGAATTCCGTACCAGTCATGTCGCACTGCCCCAGTCATTCACCGAAGGCTTTGCTCAGTCCGCAACCGACCCAATTCGGGTTCGGTGATGCGGGCCCCCGGGAAGCGACTTGGGGCATTCCTTTCTTGCACTGCGAGAGTATTCGGTCGGCCAAGCTATTGCAAATCCAATCGATCAGCCGCCAAATACGGAGTGTTGCGCAGCCTTCAGAAACCACGCTGGAAATAGGCCAATGCCGACCGTGCCGGCCGCGGTGACGGCGAGCGTGGCCCGGACCCCGGGCGTCAGCGCCGGGTCGAACGTGCGCTCCGGATCGCGCATGTAGATCACCATGACGACACGGATGTAGAAGTAGGCGGCGACGGCGCTCAGCAGCACCGCAATCACCGCCAGCACGACGAAACCCCGCTCGACGAGCGCGACCAGGACGTAGAACTTGGCGAAGAACCCAGCCGTCGGCGGAATGCCGGCCAGCGAGAACAGGTAGAGGAGCATCAGAAGCGCCAGCCCGCGATGCGACTTGGCGAAACCCGCATAGTCCTCGATGACCTCGCCCGAGAAATTGCCGTTCCGCATCATGATGACTATGCCGAAGATGCCGAGATTCATGAACATGTAGATCAGCAGGTAAAGCATCACGCCGGCTACGCCGTCCGCACCGCCGGCCACGACGCCGAACAAGGCGAACCCGGCATGGGCGATGCTGGAATAAGCCAGGAGGCGCTTGAAATTGTCCTGCACCAGCGCCACGAAACTGCCGAGCGCCATCGTCACCACTGCAATGACCGCGACGATGATCCAGGCGTCCGAGGCTGCGACCAGCGGGTTGAGGAACACCCGCAGGATCACCGCGAACCCCGCCGCCTTTGGCCCCACCGACATGAAGGCGGTGATTGTCGTCGGCGCGCCTTCATAAACGTCCGGCACCCACATATGAAACGGCACCGCGCCGACCTTGAAGACCAATCCCGCGACGATGAAGACCACCGCCAGCAGCAATCCGGGATCGAGCGGATCGCCGGTCACCGCGGCAGCCATCCCATCCAGTTGCGTCGTGCCCGTGAGCCCGTAGACCAGCGAAACGCCGTAGAGAAAAATTCCCGTCGAGATTCCGCCAAGGATCACGTATTTCAGCGCCGCTTCGTTCGACCGCCGCTGCTGCCGCAGGAAGCCGGTGAGCACATAGGTGCAGAGTGCCATCAGTTCGAGGCCGACGTAGATCGACAAGAGGTCGGTCGCCGAGGCCATGATCATCATTCCCGAAAGTGCCAAAAGCAGCAGCACGTAGTACTCGCTGCTCACGATCCCTTCGATCTCGGCATATTTTCGTGAAAGAAGGAATGTCAGAACTGTGGTTAGGTAGAACAGCAGCTTGAAGAAAACCGCGAACTTGTCGGCGACGAACATGCCCGCGTAGGCCGGCCGCACCTCACCCGCCAGCATGAGTGTCGACACAGCGGCAATCAGAACGACCGTGGTGGAAGCCCAGACGAGCAACTGTGACTGCCTCTTGCGCACAAGCTGTCCCAGGATCAGCAGGATGCAGGCGCCTGCGATAACCACGATCTCGGGCAGGCTCGCAACGATCGACTGGAAAAGCATGGCGGCGCTCATTGGCCGCCCCCCTTGCCGTGCACCTGCGCCAGCAAGTGCTTCGCCGAGGCGTCGATGATGTTGAGAAAAGGTTTCGGATAGAGCCCGACCCAGAGCACGAAGACGGCCAGCGGCAGGATCGCCACGAGTTCGCGGGCGTTTACATCGCGGATCTTGAACCGCACGCCGACGCTTTCCGGCCCGAGCGCGACTTTCCCGTACATGCCAAGCAGATAGGCCGCGCCCAGCAATGCCCCCAGAACGGCGGCCGCGCCGATGGCCAGATTGACCGCAAACCCGCCCGACAACACCAGCAGCTCGCCCACGAACGAATTCGTTCCCGGCAGCGCCATCGATGACAGCGTGAACAGCGCAAGAAATGTCGTATAGACCGGCGCCGCCTTCATCAGCCCGCCATAAGCCGCGATGCTGCGGGTATGGGTCCGCTCGTAGATCAGGCCCACGAACAGGAACAACGCCCCCGTCGTTACCCCATGATTGAACATTTGCAGGATGCCGCCCTCGAGCCCGCGCAAGTTCAGCGCGAAGATCCCCAACGTTACAAAGCCCATGTGACTGATGCTGGAATAAGCCACCAGCTTCTTCAGGTCGTCCTGCGCCAGAGCAAGCAACCCGCCGTAAACGATCGCAAGCGCCGAAAGCGCCAGCATCAGCTGCGAATAGTACACCGACGCCTCCGGCAACATCGGCAGCGAGAACCGCAGGAACCCGTAGGCGCCCATCTTCAGGAGTACTCCGGCGAGGATGATGCTGCCCGCCGTCGGCGCCTGCACATGGGCGTCCGGCAGCCAGGTATGCACCGGGACCATCGGCACCTTGACGGCGAACGCGATCAGAAAGGCGAAGAACAGCCAGGACTGGACCTGGAACGGCAAATCCTGCTGCCATCAAGGCGCGGATGTCGAAAGTCTCGCCGCCGTGGAGATAGAGCACGATGACACCCACCAGGAACAGGAGGCTGCCCGCGAGCGTGTAGAGGAAGAACTTGAACGCCGCATAGACCCGGTCGTCGCCGCCCCACACGCCGATAATCACGTACATCGGGATCAGCATCGCCTCCCAGAAGACGTAGAACAGGAACAGGTCGAGCGCTGAGAACACCCCCAGCATCAGCGCCTGCATGGCCAGCAGGCTGACCATGAACTCCTTTACCTTGCGGTCGATCGCGACCCACGAGGCAAGCACGCAGATCCAGCCCAAAAGCGCGGTCAGAAACACGAAGAGCGCGCTCACTCCGTCGACGCCAAGCGCGTAATTGATCCCGAGCGCGGGTACCCACGGGTGCATCTCGGTGAACTGCATCTCGTGGGTCGTGGTATCAAAGCCGACGAGCATCGCGATGCAGAGAGCGAAGTCGAGGACAGTGACCCCCAGCGCTGTCCGCCGCACCGCATCGTCGCTGCTGAGAAACATCAGAACCGCTGCCCCAAAGGCAGGCAAAAACACGATGAGGCTCAGCAGCGGGAACGCCATCGCGCGCCCTTACTGCCACACGACGGCGAAGATGGCGGTGGCCGCGATGACACCGGCGATCATCGCCAGCGCGTAGTGGGTCACGACGCCGGTCTGAAGCAGCCGCAACACCCCGCCGCCACGCAGGATCGAGCGGGCGACGCCGTTCACGACGGCGTCCACGCCGCCGAGATCGATCCGCAGTCCGGCCCGTGCCGACCCGTGCAGCAAGGGCAGCGCCGCAGTCTCGGACACGTCGCTTACCGCTTTCTCGTAGCGCGCTATTGGGTTTTCGGCGAGCCACATGAAGTAGCGCGCGCCCTTGCGGTAGAACCAGTCGGTGTCGATGCTGATCGTGTTTTCGGGGTCGAGCGCCCTGAGGAATATGACGAAGCCCAAGGCGGTGAACATCAGGACGCCAAGGCTCTCGGTGATGTGGACGCCGGTGTAGGGTTCGAAGTTGACCGGATAGGGCAGGAGCGCGTAAAGCGGCTCTGGGAACACCCCGATCGCGATGCAGAGCGCCGCCGCCATGCCCATCGCGACCAGCATATTGCGCGGCGGCTCCCGCCCCTCCAGCTTCCGGTCGGTGCCGAAGAACATGTAGTACGGGAGCTTGAGCCCGGTGTGCAGGAAGGTTCCCGACGACGCCATGGTGAGCGCAAGCACTACCAGAGCCCGGTGATCCTGTTCGGCGGCGGCCACCACCATCGACTTCGTGACGAAGCCCGAGAAGAAGGGAAACGCCGAGATCGCAAAGGCGCCGACCATGTAGAGCGCCACCGTCAGCGGCATGGTCCTGTAGAGCCCGCCGAGCTCGGTGAGCTTGCGCTGCCCGGTGACGTGGATGACCGCTCCTGCGCCCATGAAAAGGAGACCCTTGTAGAGGATGTGGGCGAACGCATGGCTGGAGGCCCCGTTCACCGCCATCTCGGTCCCGATGCCAATGCCCGCCACCATGTAGCCCACCTGGCTGACGATGTGATAGGCCAAGAGCCGGCGACAATCGTTCTCCAGCACCGCGTAGACGACGCCGTAAAGCGCCATCGCAGTGCCAAGCCAGACCAGAAGCTCGGTTCCCGGAAACGCCCGCGCCAGAACGTAGACGGCGGTCTTGGTGGTAAAGGCGCTCATGAACACGGCCCCGGTGACGGTCGCTTCCGGGTAAGCGTCTGTCAGCCAGGCGTTGAGCGGCGGCACCGCGGCGTTGAGCATGAATCCGGCAAGGATCAGGTAGGCGCCCGTCCCCCCTTCGATCGCGCCGAAGAGCAGCGAGCCGGCGGCGAGCCCGTGCAGAATGATGCCGCCGAGCAACACGACGCCGCCGGTCACATGGACCATGAGATAGCGGAATCCGGCGCCGATCGCCTGCTGGCTGCCCTGGGCGAAGACCAGATAGGCAGAGGCAAAAGCCATAACTTCCCAGAACAGGAACAGGGTCAGGTAGTCGCCGGCGAACACCACGCCAAGCGCGCTGCCGACGTAAACGAAAGCTGCCACATGCTGGCCGGCACTGGTAAGGTGCAGAGCATAGACCATGCCGATCAACGCCATGATGGTGAAAACGGTGGCGAAGACGATGCTCAGCCTGTCGACCTTCGCAATCAGGATTTCTTGCCCGATGAACTGCGCCGCGCCGTAGCTGCCGGGCTGCATCGCGAGCACGGCGAGGATCGCCAGCGCCGGAATCAGCAGCAGGTATGCCTTGCGGATTGGCCCTTTCAGGAAGGGGATCGGCAGGGCGCCGAGGATGTAGAGCAGGCCGGGATGGACGAAGTCAGTCATAATAATCCTCGCGCCGCATGAGCCCGACCTGATGGCCGAGGAACTTGGAAACGAAGATGAGAAGCACACAGGAGACGAAACCGTAGACGGCCGACCAGCCCGGCAAGCGGTTCCACAGGTATTCGGCGTGTTCGCGGAAGACCAGAAAGTCGGCGATGACGACCAGAACGAGCACCAGATAGAACAGCTGGTGACGCTGCCTCGCATATCTCTCCTCACCGAAGAAATCGACGACGCGCTTGATCATCTGACCACTCCTTGCGCCAGGGCGAGGAAATAACCGGGGAAGATTCCCATCATCACCGACAGGATGGCGGTGGCGACTAGCGGAATCGTGACCATCGGAATTTCGCGGACCGTCGCCGGGCTGTCGGGCGCTTCCGTTCCGAAAAAGGCAACATAGCTGACCGGCAGGAAATAGGCCGCGTTCAGGACCGAACTCACCAGGAGCACGATCAGGAAAACGATCTCCCCCGCCTCCACGGAACCCAGCGCCAGATACCACTTGCTGACGAAGCCAGCGGTGGGCGGCACCCCTATCATGCTGAGCGAGCCGACGAAGAACGCCCCCATCGTCCAGGGTAGCCTGCGACCAATTCCAGCCATGTCGCTGATGTTGCGCTTGCCAGACGCGCAATAGATCGACCCGGCACAGAAAAAGAGCGTGATCTTGGAGAATGCATGAAATGCAATGTGGACGATCCCGCCGACCATCGCGACTGGCGACAGCAGCACCGCGCCCAGCACGATGTAGGACAGCTGGCTAACGGTCGAATAGGCGAGCCGCGCCTTCAGGTCGTCCCGCGTCAGGGCATAGATGGACGCCATAAGGATCGTGAACGAGGCCAGATAGGCCGTGGCGATGTCGAGCCCCAGCCGGTCCAGCAGCCCCGTGCCGAAGACATGGAACACCACTCGCAGCACGCAGAACACGCCCATCTTCACCACGGCCACTGCATGCAACAGCGCGCTGACCGGTGTCGGCGCCACCATCGCGGCAGGCAGCCACGCGTGCATCGGCATCATCGCGGCCTTGGCGAAGCCGAAGAGATAGCAGAAATAAACGACCGTCAGCAGCGCTGCCGAGGCATCACTGGCAGCCAGCAGCCCTCCCGGCACAAAGTCGAGCGACCCCGCAATGTGGTAGGTCAGCGCCAGCGCGGCAAGAAGCAGGCTCTTCGACGCGCCCATCAAATAGACAAGGTACTTGCGGCTGCCCGCCCATCCCTCCTTATCCTCGTGGTGGTAGACGAGCGGATAGGTCACCAGGCTGAGCACCTCGTAGAAGATCACCAGAGTGAACAGATTGGCGGAGAAGGCCCCCCCGACGGCCGCCGCAAGGCTCGTGGCGAAGCAGGCGAAGAACCGCGTCTGCGCGTGCTCGCTCAAGTGCCGCATGTAGCCGATGGAATAGAAAGCCGCCACGATCCACAGCAGGGACGATACGGTGGCGAACACCATGCCGAGCGCGTCAGCCCGGAAAGCGAAGTCGATCCCCGGCAGAACCTCAAACAGGCTCAATTCGACCGTCCCTCCCGCCAGCACCGTCGGCGCCATCGAGACGACAATTGCGAACATGACGATCGCGGCCAACGGCGAGACAGCATCGCGGAGTCTCTCGCGGTTGTTCAGAAGGAGAATTGAAAGTGCCGCTAGACCCGCAACGGCGACGGCAAGTAACGGCCGGATCGATATCACCGGGTCCAAGCCGCTATCCCTTCATCATGGTCACGTCGTCCACCTTGAGGGTGGACTTGTTCCTCACGAGGGCGACCAGGATGCCAAGCGCGATGGCAACCTCTGCCGCGGTGATTGCGATGACGAAGATCGCGAAGATCTGCCCGCGGAAGTCGTCGTAGTAGCGCCCGAAAGCGATGAAATTGATGTTGACCGAGTTGAGCAGCAACTCCAGAGACATCAGCACGACCAGGATGTTGCGCCTGAGTAGCACGCCCGCCGCACCGATCACGAACAGGACCACCGCAAGCGCGATATGCCACCAGAGCGGTACCATCACACCGGCTCCTTCCGCGCCAGCACTATGGCGCCGACCAGGGCGGCCAGCAGGATGACGGAGGCGGCTTCAAACGGCAGGAGGTAGTCGGCGAACAGCGTCGTGCTGAGCTGCCTGATTTCGCCGGCGGTGCGCATGCCGACAGGCTCCGTGATCGAAAAGCGGTTGCTCCAGAGCACCAGCACCAGCATCTCGACCCCAAGCACGACGAGCAGCACCAGAGCCGGCAGGTTGCCGCCCGGCAGGAACCGCTCGGATAGCGCTTCGCGCACGTCGATCATCATGATCACGAAGAGGAACAGGACCATGATCGCACCGACGTAGACGAAGATCTGGATGACCGCGAGCAACGGCGCATCGAGCAAGACGAAGATCGCCGATATCTGCAGGAAACACGCCATCAGCGCCAATGCGCTGTGAACCGGATTCCGCGCCAGGACTACGGTCAGGGCCGTGACTACGGACGCCGCGGCGAACAGTAGAAAGAAACCCTGATCCATCGGCGCCGATCCTCCGACGCGAACTCCCACTCGGGCGCGCGATGGCCGGAGTTGAGCGCACTTCAGATGCGTTCACAATTTGTGCCCTAGTCTCGGATTTTTCTCAAGGCTGTCGTGGTTTAGCGGTCTGCCCGCGACGGAAAATGATCAATCGCTGTCTTCAGCCTACCACGAAGTCATAGCGGCCGAACCGGCCGTCGTTGGTCACAGTAATGTCCAGCAGCAGCGCGGCGTTGAAGATGCGGTCGCGCTCGTTGTCTGGCTCGCCGGGGAAATAAAGCTGCGTCGTCAGGACTTCCGCGCCCGGACGTTGGACCTTCAGGTGGAAGTGCCGGGTGCGGCCAGGATAGAGGCCCGGCACGATCGTGTCGAACCACCACCGGCCTTCGGAGTCCGTGAACTGATGCCCGCGCAGTCTGAAA
Source organism: uncultured Alphaproteobacteria bacterium (assembly GCA_963735385.1). Taxonomy (GTDB): domain Bacteria; phylum Pseudomonadota; class Alphaproteobacteria; order Rhizobiales; family Rhizobiaceae; genus CAVTKY01. The sequence continues at coordinate 42,930 of CAVTKY010000019.1, forward strand.
CCGCTGTTGTCGTAGGCGCCGGTCTCATCGGCATGCCATAGCTCGACTAATGCTTTCGCCAGTGGTTGGCAGTCAATGGAGAGCACATAGCCGGCAATCGTTATTGTCTCACCGCTTGGAGCGTCGGCCGCGAAATCTCGCTTCTCGGGGCTCTGCGGCGTGAAATAGGGCCCCTCCGTCTGAGACGGTGTCGGATCGTCGTCGTCGCCGCAGTCGGGTGTCAGTGACAGTTGCTGAGGAAGCTCAGCCGCGTGCCCAAGCGTCGGCAGCATCATCGGAGCGGCAACAAAGGCAGAAAGGAAATGGCGGCGGGTCGGCATTTGCAACTCGGAAGTTGGACAAGGCGAAATTGTCGCCGTCACATCCGGCAGAAGTGGGGCAGACCACGTCTCGAAGAGCTGAGATCTCGCAAACTCGACCCATGCACGGGATCTTTGCCTCGACGCCGAAGAGGTCCCTTCAACTGCGACTGCCTAACTGATAAGTATACCCCCAGTGGGCATGTTGCAGTATCTGCGAGAGGATGTGGGTCGTGACAACCCACGAGCAACCGGCAATTTTGAGCCTTAGTGACGCCTTCGCCTTTTGTTTCCGTTGCCGGCTGTACGAAAGCTTTCCTGCATTCATGACGGTCAATTCTGCTTGGGTGAGCTGTGTCGGCCGTGCAAGGGCGTGCCAGGATCGAGTAGCCGAGTGGAAGGGGACGGTGATCATATCAGCGTAGCGAGGATCGGTGGGCCACTCCGCGGACCCTCAGGGGAAGAAAAAGGGAGGATACTATGTTTAGGAAACTTCTGTTCTCTATGGCCTTCGCGTTGTCGTCGCTTGTTGCGTCCCATGCGTGGGCCGACATTACCGTGCTTGTTCCCTCAGGAAGCGAGGGCGACGGTCTCAGGGCAGCCGCTGCCGACTACGCCAAGCTGAAGGGTATCAAGGTCGAGATCGTCCAAGCGCCCTACAGCAATGTTTTCGAGCAGGCCGCCAATGCCGGTCAGACCAAATCGGGAGCCTTCGACATCGTGCTTATGGACGATCCGTGGATCCCATTCTTCGCGGAGAATGCGCATCTCGAGGACCTGACGCCATATTTCAAGAATGCCGGGCTGGAAGGGCCGGACAACGACTTTCTCTCGAAGTCCGTGGCCGTCTGCCGCAATCCCTATAACACAGGACCCTATGTCTGCCTGCCCTACGTCGGAAACGCGCAGATGTTCTTCTACGACGCCGCCAAGTTCAAGGAAGGCGGCGTTGATTCGCCGAAGACCTGGGATGACGTGCTGAAAGCGGCCAGCGCACTTTCGGAGCAAGGCGGCGGGCGCTACTTCGGGTACGTCTTCAGGGGCGGACAAGGTAACCCGGTGGTCGCCGACTTCATGCCGATCTTTTGGTCCTATGGCGCTGATATGTTCAATGCGGACCGTACGAAAGTAACCATCGACACCCCCGAGGGCGCGGCCGCGATGAAGACGTTCATGGCGCTTCGCGACATCTCGCCAAAGGGCGTCGAGAGCTACAACGCCAACGAGGTGGGCCAAGCCCTGGCGGCGGGCACCGCGGCCTCGTCGATCAACTGGCCGAACTGGGTAGCGACGTTCGAGGACCCCAGCCAGTCAAAAATGGTGGGCAAGATCTCTTACTCGCCGATTCCAGCCGGTACGAAACCAGGCAGCTCGGAAATCGGTCACTGGACCATGGGCGTCATGGCGGCGGCGAAGAACAAGCAAGAGGCCTTTGACTTCATGCTGTGGGCAACATCGCCCGAGCAGATCAAGATATCGGCCGAGCGCGGTAACCCGCCGGTGCGCAAATCGGTCTTTACTGATCCTGCACTAACCAGCCAGGAAAAATTCCGGCACTATCCGGTTCTCATGGAAGCGATCGAAGCTTCAACGCCGCGGCCGCGCCACCCGAAATGGCCTGAGATTGAGAATGCGTTCGGCATCGAACTTTCCAAGGCGGTCGCCGGGACGCAAACGCCGGAGGAGACTCTGAAGAAATCCCAGGCAGCAGTCGAAGAGATCTCCGGCATCAAGTAGGGCAGACGCTCGGCAATCATGGAGCGGCGTCAGGCACGCCGCTCCATTCCGGCCTCATCCATGGGGACCGCGCAGTTGTGGCTGTCGGGTTCCCTCCCTATGATAAAACCGATTGGCGACAGAACTTCCGATGATCGTCTCAGCAAGTGCGAAGTTCGGAAACTTGTTCGAGCGGTGGTTTGAGCGCCACCTGCATGTGCTGATGCTTGCGCCAGCCATGGTCGTACTCCTGACGCTCACGATCTTTCCATCGATTTACATGATTTTTGCCGCCATGACCCGGATCAGTCCGAATCCCGATCTGCCGTGGGAATTTGCCGGCGTCGACAATTTTCTGCGGCTAGGCACCGACGAGCAATTTCACGTCGGCCTATGGAATACGCTGGTGTTCACGTTCTTTGCAGTCGGTGCCGAGTTCTTGCTTGGCCTCGGACTGGCGTTGTTGCTTGACCGGCATATCCGCCGGCTCAACTTTCTGAAAACAGTCTTGATGCTGCCGATGATGCTGCCACCGGTCGCGGTCGCGATTACCTGGAAGCTCATCTACGAACCGCAGTTCGGCATCCTGAATGAGATCATGTTCCAGCTCGGACTACCACTCCAGGCGTGGGCCGGCGACGTTAACCTCGCAATGTTTTCGGTTATTGTCGCGGACGTCTGGCAATGGACGCCATTCATCTTTCTGCTGATGCTTGCGGGCCTCGCAAGCCTGCCGAACGAGCCCTACGAGGCTGCGGCGATAGACGGGGCCTCCGCATGGCGCCAGTTCTGGGATTTGACTCTGCCATTCCTGAAGCCGGTCATCGCCATCGCTCTTTTGTTGCGGACCATGGATGCGCTGAGGCTTTTCGACCTTGTCTTCATACTAACAGGCGGAGGACCCGCCGACCGGACCAAGACGCTCAGCCTATACATCTACCAAGTCGCGTACCGCTTCGCGGACCCAAGCTATGCGGCCGCCATTTCGCTTTTTGTACTTTTCGCGACCGTCGCATTCAGCACTTGGTTCATCAAGCGCATGCGGCTTGCCGATTAAGGCCTTGTGTATGACGCGCCTTCGAACGAGGATCACAATCCAGCGGATCGCTGCCTATGTGGCGATCGCGGTGGCGCTCGTTGTCACCCTCTTCCCAGTGTACTGGATCGCGGCGAATTCGTTCAAATACGACATCGATATCTTCTCGGTGCCACCTCAGTGGATCCCCGCCAACCCGACGCTGAAGCACTACTATGCTGCTTTCGTGGAACGGCCTTTCCTAATATATGGCCTGAACAGCCTGATTATAGCGGCGTCGACCACGCTCATCTCCGTCGTGTTCGGTTCATTGGCCGGCTATGCGCTCGCACGATTCCAGTATCCGGGTAAATGGCGCTACCAGATGTCGTTCTGGATTCTATCGACCCGGATGATGCCTCCGATAGTCACGATAATTCCCCTTTATATCGCCTTCAACTATCTTGGCTTGCTGAATACAAAACCAGCAGTTATTATTGCCTATACTGCGTTTAACTTGCCATTCGCAACCTGGATGATGAAGAGTTATTTTCAAGATCTGCCGGTAGAACTCGAAGAAGCGGCGATGGTCGACGGCGATACACGATGGGGTGCATTTCTGCACGTCGCCTTGCCGCTCGCTCGCCCCGGTCTGGCCGCAACAGCCATTTTTTGCCTGATCATTTCGTGGAATGAGTTCCTGCTCGCTCTTGTTCTGACCCTGACCGAAAGGTCGCAGACCCTCCCGATCGGGATCGCGGGTCGCGTAACCCAGTACAACACCTATTGGGGTGAAATCAGCGCGGCTGGTTTCACCGCCTGCATTCCAATCATGATCTTCGCTTTCATCGTGCAGAAGCATCTCGTTCGTGGAATTTCGTTCGGCGCTGTCAAGGGTTGAGCCATGGCCTCAGTTACCTTCCAGGACGTGGTCAAGAAGTTTGGCGAATTCACCGCTGTGCGTGATCTGAGCCTGGACGTCCGCGACAAGGAATTTCTTGTATTGCTGGGACCCTCGGGCTGCGGAAAGACCACCACGATGCGTATGGTTGCCGGGTTGGAAGAGGCCACTACGGGGGACATCTTCATCGGTACAGAGCGGGTCAACGATATGCTGCCGAAATATCGTGACGTCGCGATGGTTTTCCAGTCCTACGCGCTCTACCCCCACCTCACTGTTGCGGACAACATCGGGTATCCGTTGAAGATCCGCAAAGTGCCGGAGGACAAACGGCGACAAATGGTCATGGAGGTAGCCCGGCGCGTCGAGCTTGACGCCCTCCTCAATCGGCTACCGAAAGAACTTTCCGGCGGGCAGCGCCAACGCGTGGCACTCGCCCGCGCCATCATTCGTACGCCGAAAGTCTTCCTGATGGACGAGCCGCTGTCGAATCTCGACGCCAAACTCCGGGTGCAAATGCGGGCGGAGCTCAAGCACCTCCAGCACGAGCTACAGGTGACGACGATCTATGTGACTCATGACCAGATCGAGGCCCTGACGCTGGCTCACCGTGTGGCGGTGATGAACAAGGGTGTGATCGAACAGCTTGGCTCGCCTAGGGAAATCTATAACGATCCACGAACACTATTCGTCGCCGGATTTATCGGGTCGCCCCCGATGAATTTGATCGATGGGGAGGTAAAGGACGGAATTTTCGTGAGCCCCGGCGGCATCCGTATCGGTGGCCTTGGAAATGCGAACGTCGCCGATGCGGTCTTGGGCATTCGCCCAGAGGACGCTCGCGTCCTTCCCGCGAAAACTGGACAAGCCAACGTCACCGCCCCGATCTATTCGGTTGAGATGACCGGCGAAAGCACCTTCGTCACGGTCCGTGCCGGCGAATCCCTGCTCGCCGTTCGTGCCGACAAGAACTTTGTCGGCGATTTTGACGAGATGGTAGATGTCGGCATCGCACCGGAGCGAGCGTTTCTCTTTGATCGCAAGAGCCAAAATCGCGTCGACTTTTAGGACGCTCGCTGCCCTCGCGGCGCTAGTTTCGATTGCCGGCGTCGCCACGCGTGCGTCGATCCCTGGCAACCCCCTTGTCGAGATAGCGGCAGGCCCTTTCGTCTTCGGCAACGACGAGGGTCAGGAGAATGAACGTCCGCGCCGCATCGTCGGGGGCAAGGCGTTCGCGATGAACGAAACCGAGATCACCAACGCGCAGTACAAAAGCTTCACCGACGCGACCGGGCATCGCCCCTCCTTCTATTTTGATCATCCGGTTCTTGGCCTGCCTGATCATCCGGTCGTCGGCGTCAGTTTTGCCGATGCAGCAGCATTCTGCGCCTACTACGGGTTGAGGCTACCTTCGGAACACGAATACGAGCGTGCCGCGCGTGGGTTACATGGGGCGCGTTTTCCTTGGGGTGACGAGCCCCTGGATGTGACGCGCGTCAACCGCGGAAGTGAAAAATGCTGCGGCGAGGACGCCAGCGACGGATTTGCCATGACCGCGCCCGCCCTTTCGTTTCCAGAAGGGAAAAGTGAGGATCATCTGTTCAACCTTGTCGGGAATGTTTGGGAATGGACGAGCGATTTCTATGCACCCTACAGTGGCGAAACACCGCCGGAATCGCCGGCAAATACCGCGTGCTTCGCGGGGGTGCGTGGAACAGCGATCCAAGTCATCTCACCACGACCTATCGGCTTGCCTACGATCCCGATTTTCGCTTTGCGGCCAACGGAGGCTTTAGATGCGTGCGGTCACAGTAATAGCGCTCGCACTGGTAATGACAGCAACGTCTGGACTTGCGCAGCCGACAGCCGCATTTGGATACAAAGTCGAAATCGTGCGAAGTGCCTGGTGTAATCTTTGCCGGCCTTGCCCGTGACGGCGATGGATTACTTGTCACGAATCTTGCCGATGGACGCCTCTACCGACGCTCCCCGGACGGCGGTTTCGCTGCGTTCGGTCCGGCACTGCCCCATGGCACGGATGCATTCGGCGATCCGACCGGACCCTATCGGGTCGTAAGGTACGGCAGTGGCTATCTGGTCGCGCAAGGCTGGACGCCGGCAGATCAAGACGAAGACTCGCGCGACCATGCTCTTCTCGAGGTTAATGAAAGCGCCGTGGTCAGGGTCGTCAGTAACGATTTCTGGAACCCTTACGACTTCGTCTTGTCGGATGACACTCTTTACGCGATCGATGCCGCACGGAACTCGGTCGAACGTCTCGCTATAGATGGTAGCGGCAAGGTTCGGTTTTTCACGTTTGCCCGCCTGACAGCCAGCGGAGGGGCACTCACCTCGCTATCGCCGACCGAGTTCAGCGGTAAACAGAGCTACGAGTTCGACGCTGTGCCGACCGGCATTGCCGCACATGGTGGACGACTTTACGTTTCCTTGCTCGGCGGGTTTCCGTTTGTCGCCGGCAGTGGCCGCATTGTCTCGTTGCCAGAAGCGGGCACACCAAGTGCTGCCCGCATTGAGGCCGTCGACTTGAACGCCCCAGTCGACATCGCCTTTAATTCGAGGGGCGAAATGCTGGTTCTCGAGCATGGCACCTTCGATCAGCTCGGTAAGTGGAACCCCGGGAGCGGCAGGCTTGTTGTCATAAACCCGACTACCAATAGAAGAAGCGTGATCCTCGCTGAGTTGACCCGTCCTGTCGCCGTACTCCCATTCGACGATGCCAATATCGTCGTTTCCCAGTTGGATGGCACGCTCGTCTTTCTCAAATTCGAGGACCAGACCGACGTGAGGGAACCGCGCCAATGAATCGATGTTGCATTGCCAGGTCGCTCAGGGGCATGAAATGGCGCACCGGCGACTCGGCGCCTCCAATCGAGGGATTGCTTCCATGAAAGCACGCATCAAATGGGTCGAAGATCGGACCTTCATCGGCGAATCCGGAAGCGGGCACAAAATTGTGCTTGGAACAGCCTATGGAGGTGAGGGCAAGACACCGGGACCGAGCCCGATGGAGTTGGTACTGATCGGCACGGGAGGCTGCGCGGCCTTCGACGTCGTTCATATCCTTGAAAAGGGCCGCGAGGCAGTGGAAGATTGCACCGTCGAACTCGACGCGGAGCGCGCGGAAACGGACCCGAAGGTCTTCACCCGCATCCACATGCACTTCGTAGTCAAGGGGCGCGGCCTCGCAGAGGCCAAAGTACAGCGTGCGATTGACCTGTCCGTCGAGAAATATTGCTCGGCGTCCGCAATGCTGGCCAGGACGGCCACGATTACCCATGACTTCGAGGTAGAGGATACGGCCGGAGCAGGAACTGACCAGTCCACCCGCTAACATGCGAACGGTTTCAATTGGCCCCTATCGGAATGCTCCGTTTGCGCCGGCAGCCAATCACTTAACGCGGGCCGACGTCCGCTTACGACGGTAGTGCCGACAGTCAGCGAAGTTGGGGCAATGGGAGCTTCGGGCAAACCTTCGCATTCACCAACGGCGAGGTTGATCGACGAACTTTTCATTCGGCAGTATGATGGCAAACGAACATCTGCCGAGACGCGCGGCCGGCTCGAGGCGAGCGTTGTCTGAAGAATTACCGGCGCACGGGTGAACGGAGTGAGACGATGCCTGTGCTTACAGGCTCCTGTCATTGCGGTGCCGTTAACTGGACCCTTGAGGGCGATCCTGGCCCGGCTACTGCGTGCAACTGCACGCTCTGTCGGCGCTACGGCGCGCTGTGGGCGTATGACTACGAGAACGAACGCATTCGTATCTCGGGGCCGAGTGCTGCCTATGTGCGCGCGGGCGCCGATCCGGCGCTCGAAATTCGCTTCTGCTCGAAGTGCGGTTGCGTGCTTTGCTGGCGCGGCCTGCGCCTCGACCCCGATGGGCGCCGCCGTATCGCCGTCAATCTCCGGCTCGCCCCACCAGAAGCGGTTGCTGACCTCCCAATCGACCATTTCGATGGCCTCGACACGTTCGACGACCTGCCACGCGACGGCCGCTGTGTTCGCGACCTTTGGTTCTAGCGCATCGGCCCGAAAATCGGGATCGATTTTCGGTAAGCACGATGCGTAAATTCGACGACTAGAGCGTCCTTTGTGCGTCCAAAAGGACGCACGGCGCTCTAGAGCCTGTTATGAACTTGGGATGGGCCAGCCGGCGCATGAGGAGCAACGGCTCTACAATTTCAAGAGCCAGGCCTCTACCTTTCCCCTTGCCCTTGACTTCGATAGTGCCGCGCGACTCGAAGACGAACTGGCCCTTAAGCTGGTCGTAGACCGGGCGCGTCACCTGAATGGAGTCGGGGATGCCACCTGATTCCATCCGGCTCGCGAGGTTCACCGTGTCGCCCCATAAGTCGTAGATGTACTTGCTCTTTCCGATGACGCCGGCCACGACTGGACCGGTGTTGACGCCGACCCTGAGCTTCATCGAAGTGTTGTGTTCCATGGCGTGCTCGCGGGCAATGTGGACCATGCGGATGGCCATGCGCACCATGCGCTCAGCGTGGTTGGCCACCGGCTCGGGCAGGCCGCACACCGCCATGTAGGCGTCGCCCACCGTCTTGATCTTCTCGATACCGAGATCGTGGGCGGCGGCGTCGAAGCGCGTGAAAAGTCCGTTTAGCAACGTCACGACATCATGCGGCGGCATGTCCGATGTCAATTCGGTGAAGCCGACCAGATCCGCGAAAGCAACGGTCACCTCCGCGAAACCGTCGGCGATGCCCTCCTCACCACCGCGCAGCCGGTTGGCGATCGGTGCCGGCAGGACGTTCAGCAGCAGCTCCTCGTTTTCGCGATTCTTGTTCTGGATCACGACATTCTTTTCGCGCAGATCCTCGACCATGTAGTTGAAGGCTGAGCAGAGCTGGCCAATCTCGTCGCGCGTGCGGACGGGCACGCTGGCCCCGTAGTCGCCGGCAGCGAAGCGTTTCACTCCGGCAGTGAGCTCGCGCAGCGGTCCGAGCAGCGCGCGCGAAAGCCAGGCGGCGGTCGCGGCCACCACCAGCAGGGCCAATCCGCCGACGATAAGCAGGTCCCGGCGGAGTTGGGCGATCGGCGCGAAGGCCTCAGCGCTGTCGATCTTGGCGACGAGGCCCCACTTGACGCCGGAAATCGAGAGCGGTCCCCACGAAGCAAGCGTCGGGACGCCGCGGTAGCCGATGATCTCGCCCGTACCCTCGACACCGGCGATCGCGGCCCGAGTGGCCTTGGTGTCGATGCGCTGATGCAGCACCGGCGTTCCGTAACGCTGGATGGCCGCGATCTCCTCGTCCGAGGCGCCGACGGACTTGAGTTCGGCGAAATAGATCTCTTTATCTTCATAGAATGCCCTCGGCCCAGAGCGCACCAGATAATCGGATCCTACGAGATAGGCTTCACCCGTGTCGCCGAACCCTTCCTGGCGACCAGCGGCGACCGCCGGTGACCACGTTGTCGATCTCTTCGTTCGACAATTGCGCGATCAGCACGCCGATGACACCGCCCTGGTCAATCACCGGTGCCGCCATGAAGGCGATGGGTGCGCCGCGCGACGGGCCGTAAGGCGCGAAATCCTCCAGACAGATGGCCGACCGGTCGGGGGTTCAGCGCGCAGCGAGCGACCGCGGCGGCGACGCTGGAGCCGCGGTAGGGACCGACTTGCAGAGACGTGGTGAAATCCACCTCCTTTTCGACCGTGTAGATCAGACGCCCGGATTTCGCGTCGGCCACCATGAAGTCGAAGAAGCCGACCGTCGCGGCTGCGGCGCGCATCAGGGGATGATACACCGCGTGCAGCCTGCTGTAGTCGCTGCCATCGCCAGGATCGTCGACGAGCTTCCGTCGCTCCTTCGGATTCGGATTGGCGACGATATAGTGGTACTGCAAATAATAGGGGGCAGCGCCCACCGGCAGGTAATCGGCCAGAGCCGGCTCCCTGCCGGTAACACGCGTAACGCCAGGGATGAAGTTCTCAGCGTACCAATTGCTGACCTTCTGGCGCAATTCGGGTGACACGCCTGCTCGGTCGAGCTGGTCGACTGCGATCCGGAACTCTCGCGTTGCATCGACCAACATCTTGGAGGTGGCAAGGAGGCGCAAATCGGCCTGGATCGTACGGAAGTAGGTTTCGATCTGGCGCGTTTTGGTCTGACGGGCGGCCGTGAGCTGGTCGAAGACTGCCTTTTCGAGGGCGTCGCGGGCACGGAAGTAGCCGAGCACGCCGGTCACCAGGACGGCGATCGCGCCAAGCAGGACGAGGGTTGTAAACAGCTTTGCGGCTAAGCCCCAGCGCGCGGGGCGTGGTGAGCCAGTCACATTGGTCGAAGACATGAATAACTCTAACAGATAACGCGAGAGCCGGGCGGATATCGCCGGGCGATAGTCCGACACAGCGGCGGCTGTTGCAAACTTCAGTCACGGTAAGCGTTGCCGCTGGTGGCCCCGGTCTATGTCTGGTTCACCTAGAGGTTCGATAGGCTTGAGCTGAAAAGTGCCCAAGCGCTCATGGCCGAGCTGCAGCGATAAAGAGGATAACCGTGTAACCTCTCCAGGCCGTCGGCTATTCGTCGTGGATCAGACTTTCCGTTTGGTCTTCCTTGGGGGTCGGCCTCCATCATGCCGGCCGGCTCCCGCCATTCACCGTGAGCGAACTTACGCCATCTTGCCGACAATCTCGCGCATTTCGGCAGCATCAAATGCCCGCATTGTTTGGGTCCTGATATTGCCCAGCGCTGTGACTGACAAACTTAACGCCGTGGCGGCGATGTCGTCGTCGGCCTCGGCAATGGTGACAACGTCGTGCTGCCCAAGCGTCCAGAAGAGCGCATGTATCTTCACGCCGTTCTTCTCGGCCAGCGCCTTGAACGCATCGGCACGCTTTGGCGACTCCTTGATCGTGCGAACCCCCTGATCCGTGAAGTTTGCAAGTATAACGTAGTAGGCCATATCAACCTCCCTGACCGAGGAGACGTGCGGGCGCGTCCGTCGCAAACCGCCGTTTCTCCCTTTACACACTATCACTGGGATTTCCCCACGTCGCCCGAAGTATCCGTCGGCAGCACCGCAGCTGACGAACGAAATCAGCTCAGGAACCTCACGCTCCGCGTAGGTCCGGGAGCCCGGCTTGCGGCGACTGCCATCAACGCATTGTCGCAATATATTTGCTGTGGAAGTTGACATATCCCGTTTCGGTTTCCTCGAGATGGCGCTCTATCAGCGCGTGAAATCCCGGCAGTTGATGGAACGGCACTCCTGGATACGAATGATGCTCCGCGTGATAGGGCATGTTCCACGCCAGCTTGCGGACAACCCAGTTGGTCAGGGTGGTCCTGGAGTTCTCCAGCATGTTCGCGACAAGGGGGCAGCGGCCATGTTCCGCCAGGAGGTAAAGTCGTAGAAACGGTTGTCCCAGCAGCGCAGGAAGGATCCACACATACAGCAGCGTTGTCGACCCGAAATAGACAGTCAGTAGAAGCACAACGGCATAGACGGCAATCATGGCCCGCGCTTCGGCGCGCACCTTGCCGCGGCCTTTTGGAGGCACGTACGTGTCCCGGCACCGATCCGTAGCATTGACATAAAGTGTCTTGAAGTGGTTCCACCACATCGGGATCCCGGACACGTGGATGACATACTGTGACAGTGTTTCCGGCTTGGGACTAGCCAGTTCCGGATCGTTCTCCGGATCCTGAGTGAACCGGTGGTGCGCGAAGTGGAAATAGCGAAACCAATCTGCCGGCAGCGCAATCATAAGGCTGCACACGCGCGCCACGACGTCATTCAGCCATTGCGTTTCGAAAGCCGTCCGATGGACTGTTTCATGAAGAAGCGCGAACAGAAACACGATCAGTATTCCCTGCGGAAGCATGAGAAGCGGCCACAACGATACTTTCGCCGCGATCAGCGACCCAACAACCACAATAGCCCCCCAATGCGCACCGAGTTGAATGACACCAGGGATATCTGACTTCGCGGTCAGCCGATTGCGCTCTTCCGGTGTCAGCGATGCAATCACGTCGCGATGGTCCATTGGCTTCATCCGGACTGAGACTGGTGATGAACCTAGTGGAACGAATTTGACATTCGCATCCCATCTGACATCACACGTCCATTGCGAATGTCAAATTTGCTAGTGGTCCTTTGATTCTAACATTCGCCTAAATGGCCTGTATCGATGGGATGCGAATGTCAAATTCGTTCCACTAGCGTAAAAGCTCTCAAAATGATGACTTCCGCGATTTAGATAAGTTTACCTTATCTATCTGGTTACCATGCCAGCATTTCCATCCTTTCGGGGACTTCGGGCTTTCGAGGCCGCGGCGCGTTCCGGCTACCTCGGCAAGCGTTGCCTGCCTTTTCTGACGGGCTCGTCGACAGGGACATTAGCCCCGATGGCCGGCGTTTGACGGGTCGGCGTTTGACGCAAAGCATAGCACGCGTCCGTACACATAGCGTACACTGAAAGTTTCGGACAATACGACCGTCGAGGTGAACCAGTAAAACGATCGAACTCGACACCGAAAACTCGTACAGAAGAGCTGGAACGCCTTGATCTAAAAGGTTCACCTACCGGCCTGCGGGCTCCACTCGCACCATAAAATCAAGCACTTAGCGAATGGGCTGTTTTCTTGGGCAAGATAAGGCGAAAGGTAGAGCGAATTTTCGCCAACCGCGCGCCATTGGAAAGTCACGGAGGACGCTGGCGACACGCAAAATCTGGAAGGGATCGTCAATGTACATCGCAATGAACCGCTTCAAGGTGCAGAACGGCTCGGAGCAAGCCTTTGAAGAGGTGTGGAAGAGCCGGGACTCCCGCCTGTCGGAGATGAAAGGTTTCAAGGAGTTTCATCTGCTGCGGGGGCCGATCAACGAAGCCGAGGGATATACGCTTTTTGCCTCGCACGCGGTCTGGGAAAGCTATGACGATTTCATCGCCTGGACAAAATCGGAGAACTTCCGCGCCGCACACAAGAATGCAGGCCAGAACAAGGTTCTCTATATCGGCCACCCGCAATTCGAGGGCTTCTCCGTCGTCGAAGGGGCGTGACGAGGGAGTTCTATCGGACTCACCTCGGCTTCGACATCGTTCAGCCAGAGGTGGGCCAGTACCCGATCCGACGTCGCGGCCGGATAGAGCCTCATTCATGGCTCACCCCGGATGAGGCCCTTCCACAGGTCTCATCCTGCTGGCACCGCGAAATTGGAATGCGGTCACACGCCGCGGCAGCTTCGACGGCTGGAACGCGCCAATTTTGATCCTATGGATTGTCACCGGGAGTGTCGCGTTCCAGGGCGGACCGGACTTCGGCCGGACCTTTCGCTGATATCTTGCGAAAGTTGGAGGGTGACATGCCTGCGAGTTTCCGGAACGATTTGTTGAAGGCACTCAACGAGCCGAAACCGCTGTCCATGGCCACCCTTAGAACGTTGACATCCTGGTCCATCAGGAGCGCCTGCGCATAGCTCAGCCTCAGGAGATTCATGTATTCGTTGAGCGTCATGCCGGTCGATTTCTTGAAAACGCTCATGGCGTATTTGGGGTGAATGTCAGCGGCCGCGGCTATGTCGACAGAATCGATGTCGTAGAGGAAGTTTTCCGCAATGTAGTCGCACATGCGCCCGACATTTCGTGACGACTGTTGATCGAAAGGACCGGTGATGTCCTCGCCCGCACGGGCGTCAGGTATAAGGCGATACGGTTCGAACCGTACCCGTTCCAGCCGCAGCAAGAGCTCATTCACGGCGTGCTGCGCTTTGAAGGGATCGCCTGACCGTACATAGCGGTTCCAGCGTTCGAAGTTATGATCGTCGGAGTTGTCGGTGGCATTGGTCACGAGCGTCGCGCCCGTCATCAGCCGATGGCGGACATCGAGCGGAAGATGCAGTCGAAAGAAGTGGACGAGCGGCAAGTGCGCACCTGCATAGAACACATCGTCCGATGCATCGTCCAACTGGTGCGGCAAGCCACCCCAGAACAGGCACATTTCTCCCGACGAGAGGGAGATTTCGTGGTCGTTCATGAGATAGTGTACGTTGCCGCTCACGATGAAATTGACTTCGACCTGCGCATGCCAATGCGGTTTCAGCATGACCAGCGGCTGAGCGTAAAACGTGAGCAGAGCCAGCGGTAAAGCCTCCACGCCGCTGGCGCCAGGCAGGTAAAATGGTCTTTCCGGTATCTTACTTTCCGCCAAGTCCATGTTCCCTTTGTCACGGACAGCCAGCCCCCAAATCTAGTTTATTCAAGCTCGCAAGGAACGCAAACGACCTGATAACCTGGGAGGAATTCATGCTCATCAAACTGGCGCGCGCCACGCTTGCGCTTATGTTGATCTCCGGCCCTGCGTTCGCGCAATCCGGCGAAATCACGATCTGGAGCTGGAACATTGCCGCCTCGTCGCTCAAGGCAACCGTGGCCGGCTTCAACAAGCAGTTTCCCGATGTGAAGGTCACGGTTGAGGACCTTGGCAACCAGCAGACTTTCGACAAGACGCTCGCCGGCTGTGCCGCAGGCGGCGCCGGGCTTCCGGACATTCTGTCGATCGAAAATCATGAATCGGAGATATTCTGGAGCCAGTTTCCCGATTGCTTCGTAGACCTGAAGACACTGGGCTACACAGACGAAATCGCCGCCAAGTTCCCTGATTTCAAGCGCACCGAACTCGAGGTCGACGGCAAGGCCTATGCTATGCCCTGGGATTCCGGGCCGGTCGCGATGTTCTACCGCCGGGATTTCTACGAGAAGGCTGGCGTCGACCCGGCATCGATCAAGACATGGGACGATTTTATTGCCGCCGGCAAGAAAGTCATGGAGGCAAATCCTGGCGTTACCATGACTCAGGCCGACATAAACGGCGACACGGAATTTTTCCGGATGATTTCCAATGAGCAGGGATGCGGCTATTTCAGCAAGGATTCCAAGGCGATCACCGTCAATCAACCGGGCTGCGTGACCGCTCTCGAAAAGGTGAAGGCACTGAAGGATGCCGGCCTGCTTATCCCCGGGACCTGGGACGAGAAGATCCAGGCCAACACCGCCGGCACGGTCGCCACGCAGATGTATGGCGGCTGGTATGAAGGCACTGTCCGCTCAACTTCACCGGACCTAGCCGGCAAATGGGGCGTCTATTTGATGCCCAGCGCATCGGCGGACGGACCCCGCGCCGCCAATCTCGGCGGGTCTTCCCTCGCAATCACCTCGGCTTCGAAGAACAAGGAAGCAGCATGGGCCTATCTCAATTACACGCTGGGAACCAATGAGGGCCAGGTGACGATGCTCAAGGAATTCGGGCTTGTGCCGTCGCTGCTCAGCGCACTGGACGACCCGTTCGTGTCTCAGGAGCAACCCTTCTGGGGTGGTCAGAAAGTCTGGGTGGATATTCTGTCGACGCTTCCAAAAGTCGTTCCGAGCCGCGGCACGCCGTTCTTCCAGGATGCAAACCCCATTATTGTGGCCACGCAGCTCAAATACCTTAATGGCGGGTATCCAGACGCCAAGGCTGCGCTGGACGACGCCGCCAACCAGATCGCTGGCGCGTCCGGCCTACCAATCGCTGAGTAGTTCCAATGGAACGATCGGGCAGGCCACGCGCCTGCCCGTGTTTCCGACGGCATTGGGAACAATTCCATGCGGCTGCGAAACCGGACGGCCTACGCCTTCCTGACCCCCTATCTGTTGGTCTTCCTGGCGTTCTGGATCTGGCCAATCATCAACTCGTTCTGGCTGTCCTTCCTGAACACAAGGACAAGCAACTGGACCTTCAATCCTCGAGTGACCTGGGGCCGGCTGCTCGTCGATCCAGCCTTCGCCAACGCACTTTGGAACACGCTCTTTATCCTGGTCATCCAGGTGCCAATCATGATCGCGCTGGCGACGGTGCTCGCCGCTCTCCTGAACTCGCCGATCCTCAAGGCGAGAGGGCTCTTCCGCTTCGCCTTCTTCGCGCCGGTGGTCGTCGGCGAGGTCGCCTACGCCGCCGTGTTCCGCCTGATGTTCAATCATGAGTTCGGCATCATCAACAAGATGCTCGGCACGGTCGGCCTTCCCTACGTCCCCTGGCTCGCCAGCCCGAATGCCGCCATGGCGGTGATCATCATCGCGCTTACCTGGCGATGGGCGGGATACAACGCGATCATCATCCTTGCCGGATTGCAGTCTATTCCCGAGGACGTGTACGAAGCGGCGACGCTGGACGGCGTCTCGAAAACGCGGCAGTTCCTGTTCATTACCCTGCCGCTGCTGAAACCCGTCATCCTGCTCTGCGTCGTCATCTCCGTCATCGGCACGATGCAGCTCTTCTCAGAGCCGTTCCTGATCACCAACCGTGGCGGCCCCGGCCAGGCGACGGAAACGCTCGGGCTCTTCCTCTACCGGCAGGGCTTTGGCGCCTTCAATTTCGGCTACGCGTCGGCGGTTGCCTACAGCATCGCGGCGCTTGCCGTTGCCATCTCGCTCCTCAATCTCTGGCTCGGGAGAGAACGTGAATGAGACGCAAATCCTCCGCCGAGTTCCGGCGCATGGCAACCCTCCACGTGATACTCGTTCCTCTTGCCCTGATCTGGCTTTTCCCGCTCTGGATGATGTTCGTTTTCTCCACCATGCCCGAAAATGGCATCTTCAGCCCCGGCATCGTGCTTACACCGTCCAGCCAGTTCCTCGACAATTTCAACGTACTGGAGCGGGATGTTGGCTTCGTCCGCGCGACCACGATCTCGATCCTGGTGGCTGCCGCCTACACCTTACTCTCCGTTGCGCTCACCTCGATGGCCGGTTGGGCGCTCGCCTGCTACCGCTTCGCTGGCAAGACTGTGGTGCTCGCGACCATCCTTGGTACGCTCACGCTCCCCTATTTCGTGGTCGTCATTCCGCAATTCATCATGGTGGCGCGCGATTTCCATCTCGACAATACCTGGTTCGCGCTGATCGTGCCGCCGCTTTTCAATTCGCTGGGTGTCCTTTTCATGCGCCAGACATTCCAGATGATGCCGAACGAGTTGTTCGACGCCGCCCGCGTCGAGGGCGTCAAGGAATGGCGTATCTTCCTCTTCGTCGGCCTGCCGCTGGCGCGGCCGGCGCTCGCCGCACTTGCGATCATCCTCTTCCTGCATAGCTGGAACAACTATCTCTGGCCGCTTCTGATCAACAGCCAGCCGGCGATGATGACCGCGCCGGTGGCGCTGGGCAGCCTGATCGGGCTCACCAAGGTTTCCTGGGGCGGCATCATGGTCGGCGCCGTGATGCTGACGGCCCCGATGCTCGTCCTGTTTGTCGCGCTGCAGCGCCACTTCGTCGCCGGCATTTCCGCTGGCGCGGTCAAGTGATCGGGGGTTCATGGTGGCCGGCGTATCCTTAAAAAAAGTGGTCAAGCGCTTCGGCGCCCACGAGATCATCCACGGTGCCGACCTTGATGTTGCCGACGCCGAATTTGTCGTCTTCGTCGGCCCGTCGGGCTGCGGGAAATCGACGCTGCTTCGCATGATCGCCGGGCTCGAAACAATCACCGAGGGCGAGGTGTCGATCGGCGGCAAAGTCGTCAATGATGTCGAGCCGGCCGACCGCGGCGTCGCCATGGTGTTCCAGTCCTACGCGCTCTATCCGCACATGACGGTCGAACAAAATCTCAGCTTCGGCCTGAGGATGACCGGGCACGACAGGGCCGACATCGCGCGGCGCGTGAGCCGCACGGCGAAAATATTGCGCATCGCTGAATTGCTTGGCCGTAAGCCGCGCCAGCTTTCCGGCGGCCAGCGGCAGCGCGTCGCGATCGGCCGCGCGATCATGCGCGAGCCGCAGCTGTTCCTGTTTGACGAGCCCCTCAGCAATCTCGACGCCGAACTCAGGGTGCAGATGCGGGTCGAGCTCGCGCGGCTCCACAGGGAGCTCGGAGTCGACGATGATCTACGTGACGCACGACCAGACCGAGGCGATGACGCTGGCCGACAGGATCGTCGTTCTCAACGCCGGAAGTATCGAGCAGATCGGCGCCCCGCTCGACCTCTATGACGATCCGGCCAACCGGTTCGTTGCCGGCTTCGTCGGCTCACCGAGGATAAACTTCATGGCGGGAAAGATCGTCGAGGCCGGCGACGGAACTGCGGTCGTGGAACTCTTTCACCATGGCGGCGCGCGCCTGCGAAAATCGCTTTCGGACCCGCCCGCTGTCGGCAGCGACGTGGTCCTCGGCGTGCGGCCGGAGCATTTCTTCGACGCCGGCCGGGGCGACTGCGACCTCACGGTGAAGGCAGACGTGGCCGAGCATCTTGGCTCGGTGAGCTACGTCTACGCCAAGGCTGGCAAGGAAGAGCTGATCATCGAGCGCGAGGCGTCGCGGCATCGTGCCGACGGCGACCGCATCACCGTCTCAATCAAGGCTGACCGGTCGCTTCTTTTCGACAGCGCAGGCGCCCGGATACGCTGACCCCTTTCCTCGATCGCCCTAGCCGCCCCAAGGAGACCTGACATGAATTCCATCGCCAAAAAAATCCGCTGGGGCATTCTCGGCCCGGGCAACATCGCGAAAGCCTTCGCCGCCGGGGTCGCCCATTCGCGCACAGGCGTGCTTGCCGCCATAGCCTCGCGCAATCCCGGCAAGACCGGCCTCGCCGAAACCTTTCCCGGCGCGCGAATTCTCGCCGGCTACGACGCCTTGCTGACAGACCCGGACGTTGACGCAATCTACATTGCAACGCCGCATCCTGGTCACGCCGAATGGGCGATCAAGGCGGCGGAGGCCGGCAAGCACGTGCTTTGCGAGAAACCGATGGGCCTCACCGCCTTTGAGGCCGACGCGATGATCCATGCGGCGCGCAAGAGCGGCACCTTTCTCGGCGAGGCTTTCATGTACCGGCTGCACCCGCAGTCGGAACGGCTGGTCGAACTGGTCCGATCCGGCGCGGTCGGCGAAGTGCGGATAATCAAGTCGAGCTTCGGCTTCGCCATGCCCGGCTTCATGCCGGAGCACCGGCTTTATGCCAACGATCTCGCCGGTGGCGGCATTCTCGACGTCGGCGGTTATCCGGTGTCGATGGCGCGACTGATCGCCGGAGCCGCCGTGGGGAGGCCCTTCGCCGAGCCGGACAAAGTGGCCGGAACGGCGCATCTTGGCCGGACAGGCGTCGACGAATGGGCCTCGGCGCTGCTCACCTTTGCGGACGGCATTATCGCCGAGGTCTCATGCAGCATTTCGCTCGCCCAGGACAATGTGCTGCGCATCTTCGGTACCAAGGGCCGCATAGAGGTGCCGGACTTCTGGTTCGCCGGCGGCAACCGCGACGTCGGTCTCGGCAGGATCGACCTGATTGATCCTGACGGAAAGCGCGAAACCATCAGCGTGAACGAAACGCGCAACCTCTATTCCTTTGAGGTCGACGGCGCCGGCGAGGCCATTCTTGCGGGCAGGCAGGAATTCGCCTGGCCAGGAATGGACTGGGCCGACAGCCTCGGCAATCTTCGCGTGCTCGACAAGTGGCGCGCGGATGTGGGACTCGAATACGGGATCGAGAAGGCCGAACGCCGGTTCAACACCATCGCCGGAAGGCCGCTGCGGCGCGGCAGTTCCACGATCGGCAAGCGCACCGTTCCGGGCCTGTCCAAACCGATGTCGGTCCTTGCCCTTGGCTTCGAGGACTTCCGGAGCTTTTCCTCGGGCTCCATCCTGCTCGACGCCTTCTTCGAGGCCGGCGGCAACGTGTTCGAACTCAGCCTATGTCTATGGCGCGGGCTATACGGAAAAGCTGCTCGGCGAATGGCTCACCAACCGCGGCGTGCGTCAACAGTCGGCGGTCATCGGCAAGGGCGCACACACCCCGCTCTGCTATCCCGAGATGATCGGCAAACAACTCACGCAGTCGCTCGACCGTCTCCAGACCGACCATGTCGACATCTATTTCATGCACCGTGACAACCTGGATGTTCCCGTCGGCGAATTCGTCGATGCGATGGACCGGGAGGTGAAGGCCGGGCGCATTCGAGGGCCGTTCGGAGGTTCGAACTGGACGATGCAGCGCATGGACGAAGCGATTGCCTACGCCGAGCGCACCGGCAAGCAAAAGCCCGGCGCACTCTCCAACAATTTCTCATTGGCCGAAATGCTGGAGCCGATCTGGGCCGGCTGCGTCAGCTCCTCGACCAGCGACTGGAAAGCCTGGCTGACCACCCGGCAGATGCCGAACTTCGCCTGGTCTAGCCAGGGTCGCGGCTTCTTCACGGATCGGGCCGGGCGCGACCGGACCGACAACGAAGAACTGGTGCGGGTCTGGTACTCCGAGAAGAATTTTCTCCGTCGCGACCGTGCGCTCGAATTGGCGGGCAAGCTCGGCAAAAGCCCGATCCATGTTGCGCTTGCCTATGTGCTCAGGCAGCCCTTCCCATCCGTCCCGCTGATCGGCCCGCGCACGCTTGCCGAACTGGAGGACAGTCTCCAGGCGCTCGACATCGAGCTGTCACCGAATGATCTTGATTGGCTGTACGGGGACTAAGTCCGCCTCCGAGCGCGGCTTTCCAGGAATCCACATAAAAGCGCTAAGCTATGCGATACCCGCCATGTCTGGACCTATGGGCACAATGCCATTCGGGTTGAGGAACTTGATCGAATAGTAGCCTCGTTTGATGTGGTCGATGCTGACGGTTTCGCGAACGCCGGGCACGTCGAGCACGCGGGCAAGATAGGCGCTCAAGGCGGAATAGTCGACGAGCCGGCGGAGATTGCATTTGAAGAGACCGAAATAGGCGGTATCAAAGCGGATCAGCGTGACGAACAGACGAATATCTGTTTCGGTGAAGCGCTCGCCGAACAGGAAGGGCCCCTTGTCAACCAGCCTGCCTTCCAGTTCGTCCAACATTTCGAAGATGTCGCGGAAAGCTTCCCCGTAGGCCTGTTGGGTCGTCGCAAAATGGCGGCGCTGAAGGCAAATGGAAAGATGTCGCGGATGGTGGGATGAGCGAATTGGTGTAGACCCGGAATGAGTTGTGCGCCTTGGCGGCGCGTAAGTTACGCGGTCCAACAACGATTGGAGCCGGATCGAGCGGCTTCGGCCGGGACGGTGACGCCAAGCTATTCGGGTTCTGTCTCGTTGGATGCCGCTTGAATTTCTGTTGAACAAATTCTATGTTGTGTTCAACATTAGGAGATTGAAATGGCCACTCACGGGATGACTGGGTCGAAAGAAGTCGAAGAGCTCGCCAAGAAGCGCAATAGGATGGTGCTGGAGCAGGCACGGGCTAGCGGGCTGCTTGGAACCGTAAAAAATACGCGGTTGTCCGGCAGGGTTCCATCAGAACTCATCGAGGCCGCTAAGAAGCGGGCGCATGTCAACTCGGATACGGAGCTTCTTGAGCTTGCTCTGTCGCGCCTTGCGCTGGAAGACGATTTCGGTGCGCGGCTGGTGCGGCGTAAGGGAACCATCTCGCAGGATCTTGATCTTGCCATTTGACCTGCGCCGAACGCTTCGTTCCATAAAACCGGAAAAACGGACGGAGGGTTTGCAGCGCAGAGATGATACGCTGCTGACCTGGGCAGATAATGCGCCGGCGATTGGCGGCCCGATCCTTCTTGACACAAGCGTGTATCTGGATGTGCTGCAAGGGAAGTCGTCGGACGCGGTGGATCGCCTGTTGACATACCGGCTCTGCCACCACTCCGCAGTGTGCTTGTCAGAGCTGACCCATTTGTTCGGCCGGCTTGACCCCCTGCATGCAGGGACCAAGTCCGTCCTTAAAGTCGTCGATGAAACCGTGCGTGATATTCCTGCGCACAGACTTCATGCTCCGGACATCGAGGCGTGGGGTTCTGCTGGTATTCTCTCAGGGGTCATGGTTCGGCTTGCCAGCCTGCCGAAAAACGCTGGACATGAACGTCGCTTCGTCAATGACGCGCTTGTGCTGCTTCAGGCGCACGATCTCGGTGCCGCTGTTTTCACCGGCAATATCAAGGATTTCGACTACCTGACGCAGATCGTTCCGAGCGCAAACGTTATCTACTACCGCACGTAGCGTCTCTGGGAAGGTTTCGACAATACCGGCGTGGCCACGTCACCGGCGGACCAAAAAAACCGCGTAAAGTATCAAAAAGTGATACTTTTCGCGAATGAAATAGGCATCGCGGGTGCATGACGGTGAAGGACCTGCCTCTCGCTGATGTGATTGAATATTTGCAGGCAAACATGTCCAAGGGCTGGTCAACGTTCATGCAGCCCGCGTCGGCTGAGGTGAAGACATTTGGGCCTTGCAGTGCGCCGGCCCGGAGGCGATCGCGCTTTCAAATTGCGCCGTAGGAGCCGTAGGGCCTTATGTGGGAAGCCGCGGCGCGCAGCGCCGGGACCATATTTTTCTAAGCTGGATCGAACATGCCGGCAGACTCGCGGTCGTCGTAGTAGCGTAGTTTGCCGACCGCTCGCCGGGGAGCGGCTGGGCCATTCGTTTACGGACTTTCGACAGGCGACAATCCCTTCGTCGACCACAGATAGGCGTTTGCGCCTCCTCCGGCCTGGCGTGGTCACGCGTGTCGTCGTCGGCGCCGCTTACAAGGCGCTGGAGTCAGAGCGCCCCATGCACTAAGCTTGAGTTGTCGGTTCCTGGAGGTGGGTATGAACACCGTTCCTCAATGGCGGCTCGCTGGCGATTGGTTCGACATCTGTAGCTGCGACATTCCATGTCCTTGCGAATTTGCCCAAGCGCCCACTGGCAATCATTGCCAAGGCGTGCTGGCGTGGCACATCCGCGAGGGCCAATTCGGCGACGTCCGGCTGGATGGATTCAACCTTGTGGCGCTGGGCGAGTTCGAAGGCAATTTGTGGGCCGGCGAAGCCAAGGCGAGCATGGGCATGTTTATCGACGAAAAGGCGAATGAGCGGCAGCGCGAGGCCCTTCAGATTATCTTCGGCGGCCAGGCGGGCGGCTGGCCGGCAGGTTTCGCTGCCAACATCGGAGACATGCGCGGCATCGAATTCGTCCCGATCACGTTCGAGGTCGCTGGAGACCTCGCATATTGGCGGGTCGAGATTCCGGGACGGGTTGTCGGACACGCAGAAGCCCTGGGCGGCCCGACCACGCCGCCGGGTAAACGGGTCCAGACCATCAACCCGCCAGGGTCCGAAGTCGGGCCGGGCCAGGTTGCCACCTGGGGTCGCTCTGTCGAGGTCCGCTCGGAGGGGTTTGGCCTCGATTGGACCGGCACCGGCCGGTCGAGCAAGCACATCCCCTTCGACTGGACCGGTCCCAGCTAGTCGCGCTCTTGCCCATCACCGGCCCTCGCGTCACTACCCCGCTCTCCTGGTCACGCCTAATCAGGAGGGTAGGCGCCATACCTCTCAGCCTGTTGGCTTCTCTCTCAGTGCTGACCGCAGCCGCGTGGCTACTGACTCTCTATCAGGCCATCAGCATGGGCATGCCCATGGGCATTGCGGTGCGCGGGGGAATGGCTGGCGACGGTATGGCTGGCATGGCCATGGCCGGCATGACGGCTGACGAGTGGTCTTTCGGCAGCGCGGCCATCTTCGTTTTGGTCTGGACAGTCATGATGGCAGCGATGATGCTTCCGGCCGCCGCGCCGATGATCTTCATGTTTGCCTCGGCGCAAGCCAGGCGCGACCGTAAAGAGGCCGTCCCGGCATGGATCTTCGTGGCCAGTTACATCCTTGTGTGGGCGGCGGCGGGTGTTCTCGTCTATGTCATCGTCCAAGTCGGCAGCGAACTGGCAAGCAATCTCGACCCACCTCAGCGTTCCAAATGGGCGCCCACTCGCTCTCGGAATCACGGTGACGGCGGCCGGGCTATACCAATTCACGCCGATAAAGCGGGTTTGCCTCAACCATTGCCGTTCGCCCCTGGCTTTCATCGCGCAGTACTGGCGCGATGGCCGGATCGGAGCCTTGGGGATGGGGCTCAGGCACGGCATCTATTGCCTTGGCTGCTGCTGGGCGCTGTTCGCCGTGCTGGTCGCGGCTGGGGTCATGAGCCTGGCCTGGATGCTCCTGCTTACACTGGTCGTTCTCATTGAAAAGACGTTCCCGCAGGACCAGCACATCGAGGCCGTGACAGGCATAGCCTTGATAGCACTAGGAATTGCGGTCGCCAGCGGCGCCGTCGCAATGCCTTGGCTGGCGCAGCATCAATAGTTCAGAATCGCAGCATTGCCCGCAAGAGCGGTTCACTGTTTCAATCAAAACGTGAAGCGCGCCAGGGTCTGTTGGGATTCAGGTCAGGCCGCGCCGAAAATGGCGGAACGGAGCGTACGTTGATGTACGTGAGTACCGGAAGCGCAGAAAACCGCCTTTTGCAGGACGGCATTACCTGAACCCCCACAGACCCTAGAAAGGCAGTTTCATACCGGGCGGGATCGGCAGGCCGGCGGTCAGCGCCTTGGTCTTTTCCTGCATCACCGCTTCAACCTTCGCCTTGGCGTCATTGTGAGCGGCAAGCAGCAGATCCTCGAGTATCTCGATCTCTTCTTCCTTGAAGAGGGAAGGGTCGATTTTCAGCGATTTCATCTCGAACTTGCCGCTGAGCGTCACGTGCACGAGGCCGCCGCCGGCCTGCCCAGTCGCTTCCATATTGGCGATCTCGTCCTGCATGGCCTGAAACTTGGCCTGCATCTCCTTTGCCTTGCCCATAAGGCCGAGCAGATCCTTCATTGTCGTCTCCAGTCAGTGCTCTTCGTCGTCCACCGGTTCCACCGGCATGTCCGCAACGGCGTCCGCCTCGATATCCGGCGTATCGGGGATGCGGACATCGATGATTTTCGCGCCGGGGAAACGGGCCAGGATCGCCGCGACCGTCGGGTCGCTGCGCGCATCCGTCAAGGCGGTTTCGCGGCGGCTGGCTTCCTGTTCGGCAAGCGTCGGGCCGCCTTCCTCGCGCGATACCGAAACGACCCAGCGCCGCCCGGTCCATTTCTGCAGATTGGCATTGAGGTCGGAAATCAGCGTTTTCGGGGCATCGGCGGTCAGGCTGATGTCGATGCGGCCGTTCTCTATTCGCACAGGCCGGACGCAGCGTTTCAGCAGAACCTTGAAAGCCATATCGCGGTGCGTGTCGGCAAGCGCCGCGATGTCGGCCAGCGAGCGCAACGGCACTGTCGGCGTTTCGCCGATGGGCTCGGCGGGCTGCATGACCGAGACCGGCGCGGGTTGTGTCTCGACAAGCCGCATCGCCTGACCACCGCCAAGACCGGAAGGCATTCGCGCCTGCCCGACCGCGCTGGTCCCGTTTCCGCTACCGGCCGGCGGCGCCGTTACTGTTGACTCGCGGGATACAACAGGTGCTCGCTGTGCGGCCAGCCCGTTGTTGCCTTGCTGCTCGAGTGAACGTAGCGCCTCGTCGAGCGTTGGAAGATCGGCGGCATGAGCGATGCGGATCAGCACCATTTCCCCCGCGCTGACGGGCCGGTTCGAGGCCTGCACCTCAGGAATGCCTTTCAGCAGCATCTGCCAGGTGCGCGACAGCACCCTCACATTGAGAGACTGAGAGAACTCAAGGCCGCGGCGGCGCTCGTCTTCGCCGAGCGACGCATCCTCGGCGGCAGACGGCACGAAACGCAGCCGGGTTACCAGATGATTGAATTCGGCAAGGTCGGTCAGCACCGTCGCCGGGTCCGCGCCGGTGTCGTATTGCGCGCGGAACTCGTCCAGCGCCGCGGCCACCTCGCCCTTCATCAAATGTTCGAACAGATCGATGATGCGCGTGCGGTCCGCAAGGCCGAGCATGGAACGGACCGCTTCGGCGGTCACCGTACCCGCGCCATGCGCAATTGCCTGATCGAAGATCGATTGCGCATCGCGCATCGAACCTTCCGCCGCCCGCGCCACCATGGCGAGCGCCGCGTCCTCAACCTCGATGCCTTCCAGCCCCGCGATCCTGCGAAGATCGGCTTTGATCACCGCCGCATCGATGCGGCGCAGATCGAAGCGCTGGCAGCGCGACAGGACCGTGATCGGCACCTTGCGGATTTCGGTCGTCGCGAAGATGAACTTCACATGCGGCGGCGGTTCCTCCAACGTCTTCAAAAGGCCGTTGAAGGCCTGCGTGGAGAGCATGTGCACTTCGTCGATGATGTAGACTTTGTAGCGGGCCGAGACCGGCGCATAGCGCACCTGTTCGATAATGTCGCGGATGTCGTCGATACCGGTATGCGACGCGGCATCCATCTCAATGACATCGGGATGCCGCCCTTCCAGGATAGCGCGGCAGTGTTCGCCCTCGATGGTCAGTTCGACCGAGGGCTGGTTCACCTCAGCAGTCCTGTAGTTCAGCGCGCGAGCAAGGATACGCGCGGTCGTGGTCTTGCCGACGCCGCGGACGCCGGTCAGCATCCAGGCTTGCGCGATGCGGCCAGCCGCGAAAGCGTTGGTGAGCGTGCGGACCATCGGCTCCTGGCCGATCAGCCCCGAGAAATCGGAAGGGCGGTATTTGCGGGCGAGAACACGATAGGCGCCGCCGGCTTTGCCCTTCTGGTCGTTTCCGGCTTCGCTCATCCGCCCGTTCTGCTCCGCTGGCCTGCAATGGCCGATTCCGTCCAAGGACTTTGGCCCGCACGGTCCGGCGGCGTCAATGTCGCGGCAAGACAGTCCAGGGCGAATGGGAAAAGGCGGGAGGCTGGAACAATGACCCGTTCCGGGCTCGTTAGGGCTGCTTCCTTCCGGACCTGACCCGGTTGGCGAGTGGATCGTCCACCACCAACCTCCCACGTTCCATATCGGCAATCGCGCGGCAAATTGCAAGTGCCGCGCACGGGCAAGTCAATGCATGTAGCGAACAAGTCCAAGGCCGACGGCAAGTCCTTCACGCCTCCCATGCGTTCTCGAAAGACGCCACACCGCACCTCGCTGCCGGTGGCGCCAGGCGGGGTGTTCGATCGCGGTTCCATCCACGCTCCGCCATTCAGGGTCCAGCTCCTGGAGCCGGCCATATTCCTCGCCTCTTTGGTGTAAATCCGCGCCAATAGCGAAGAGTTTGGCGGTTGCCCTTGCGGCCATTCGTCGGTGGCCTTAGCCTTTGACGAAATTAAGGAGAAAAAGATGCCGACCGCCTTGAAGGCCGGATTTGAGCTCGACGCCCGGCTGGAAGCCGACAGCGAGCAGGTGATGTGGCTCGGTCTGTGCGAACTGCGCATCATGAACGATTCCCGCTGGCCCTGGCTCGTGCTCGTTCCGCAGCGGCCCGGCGTGGAGGAGATTCACGATCTCACCCCGCTCGACCAGGCGATGCTGACCTTCGAGACCAACATGGTCGCGCAGGCCCTGAAGAACGTGACCGACTGCACCAAGATCAATTCTGCCGCCCTCGGCAATATTGTCCGCCAGCTCCACGTCCATGTCGTCGCGCGCAACGAAGGCGATCCGGGCTGGCCCGGCCCGGTCTGGGGCCACGGCAGTCGCGAGCCCTACCGCCGCCAGGATCTGCATCGTTTCGTGGAAAAGATCCGCGCCACGGTGTAAACAGCGGCCTTCCCTTTTGAGGTTTCAATGAGTTTTCCGCTTTTCGACGCGCCGTTGCATGAGCCCAGCCAGTTCGTCGGTTTTGCCGGAAATAAGATCGACCGCTTGTCTGAAAAACGCGCCGACGACGCGGTCGAAAAAGCCTTGGAAGACCCCGCCGCGCGCCTTCTTTTGATGCACGGGGGCAGGCTCTATCTGAAGCTCAATGGCGGCGGCTTCGACCCATACTACACCGTTGCTGCCGCCAAAGCTTTGGGCGCCGCACTGGAACAGGCCGTGTTGCTCGGCTTCGCGGTGCAGACGCCAGTGCTCGCCGTGCCCGCAGGGACTGATCCCGAAGAACTGCCGGATGGCATAAAGGCGATCGACTACCGGTCTGTCTACGTCCAGGGCTTGCTTGACGCGTCGGACCTCGGCGCTCTGGCGCAAGGGGCGGCTCTGCTCGCCTGGCACGCCAACTATGGCTTTTGCGCCAAATGCGGCAGCAGGACGGAGATGCGGGCTGGCGGTTACAAGCGCGTTTGTTCAGGCTGCAGCGCCGACCATTTTCCGCGCACCGATCCGGTGGCGATCATGCTGACCGTGACCAGAGACAAATGCCTGCTCGGCCGCGGACCGCATTTTGGCCCGGGCATGTATTCCGCGCTTGCCGGTTTCATCGAACCGGGCGAAACGATCGAAAACGCGGTGCGGCGCGAGACTTTCGAGGAAGCCGGCATCCGACTTGGGCGCGTGCTCTACCATGCCAGCCAACCCTGGCCGTTTCCCTACTCGCTGATGATCGGTTGCTTCGGAGAAGCGCTCAACGAGGACATCCACATGGATGCCGAACTCGAAGACTGCCGCTGGTTCCCGCGCGACGAGGTGCTGGCTATACTCGCGGGCACGCATCCTCATGGCATTTTCATACCGCCGCCGGGCGCCATCGCGCACAGGCTTATCCGGACATGGGCGGAGAGCAGCTAGAGCAATTCCAGGCAAAGTGGAAACCGGTTTTCCGTCCGGAATTGCGTTAAAACAACGAGTTAAAGTGGCGGCGCAACGGTCGTAGTGCTCATCGTCACGTTCATGTCGTCACCGTTTCGTCAGCACTCACTCGCGATGCCATTTCCCGAATTGCCGAAGCTGGGTCAAAGCCGAGTATTTCGGCCAACTCCATAAACTCCACCACATCGATACGACGCTGCCCGCTTTCGAGGCGAGCAACGAACGACTGGTACTCCCCGAGTTTCGCAGCCAAGTCAGTTTGTGTAAGCCCTGCCGCTTCGCGCTTCTCAATCAGCAGCGCGATTAGGGCCTTGTGCCGCTCCGTTCCAAGCGTTTTGACCACGATTCGCCCACCTGACGTCAGATGGGGTCTTCACGTATATCTGATTTTCAGTTATCTTAAATTCAGATAATTGAGGTTTGGCGATTGTGCCTTTCGGTGGATAGATCTGAGTGCCTTGTATGGCTCGTAGCGACGTCGCCAGTCTGGGGAGCGCTGCTTTGGCACGTCTGGGAGCTGAGTATAAAGCCCCGACTGGTCCCGATAGGTGACATTATGGCTCTGGCTGATGAGATGATCGCTAACCACGGGCAGAGTGCTGAGGAGATGGCGTTTGCCGAGGAGGATCGCGCTTGGCGCTATTCCGAGACATTCCACCAGGGTAAGTGGCATCGGGTACGTCGGGAGCTTTGGCGCAGATTTGAGACGGGCGAGTGGGAAGGGCCTTGTGACTGACTGGGAGAGAGGAAGTCTCTTCGAAGCGTAATGGCTCCTGCTTTTGACCGTTTGCATTGCCCCTCACCTGCCTGCCGGACCCGGCCCTACGCTATGGCTCCGGGCGCTCGTCGTTCGAAAAGCCAAATCGTTGGCTTTTCGTCGCCTTCGGCAACCACTCCTCACCCCCGCAAGCGGGAGAGGAGCTCTGGCTGCATCGATGGCTCTGAAATTTGCAACATTGGCGATCAGCGAAATCCTAAATAAAGGCGTCTCTTCTCCCCGTTTTTACGGGGGAGAAGGTCCCGGCAGGGGGATGAGCGGCAGCACAATCGGTCAAACTTAACAACGGTGACGACCCGAGGGAAACCATCGTGATCTAATCATCCTCGCTTTGCGTCGCGCGGAACGGATGCGCTTCGTAGACGCCGAGTATCCGCACTTCTCGTGAGAAAAAGGCGAGCTCTTCCAGCGCCAGCGCCACATGGCGGTCGTCGGGATGCCCTTCGACATCGGAATAGAAAAGCGTCGAATAGAATTTGCCGCCGAGCTGATAGCTTTCCAGCTTGGTCATGTTGACGCCGTTGGTGGCGAAGCCGCCCATCGCCTTGTAGAGCGCGGCAGGCACGTTGCGGACCCGGAAGATGAACGTGGTCATCATCTTCTTTGCCGGGTCGGTGCGCGGCGCCCAAGACTTTTCCTTGGCCAGCACCACGAAGCGCGTCACGTTGTTTTCCGTGTCATCGACATTCTCGGCGACGATATCGAGACCGTAAAGTTCTGACGCCAACCGGGGCGCGAGCGCGGCCTTCGTGCGGTCGCGCTCTTCCGCAACCTGACGCGCCGCACCCGCCGTATCGCCCGCGACAAACGATTTCCATCGATGCTTGCGTATGATCTTGCGACACTGGCCGAGCGCATGAACGTGGCTGTAAACCGACTTGATGTCCTCGATTTTCGTACCGGGCAGGACCATCAGCTGGAAACGGATCGGCAGAAAATACTCGCCGATGATGTGCAGCTTCGATTCCGGCAGGAGATGATGGATGTCGGCAACGCGGCCTGCGATCGTGTTCTCGATCGGGATCATGGCAAGGTCGGCCTTGCCGGTCTCGACCGCGTTGAACGCATCCTCGAAAGTGGCGCACGGCAAAGGTTCCATGCCGGAGAACATGTTGCGGCAGGCCGTATCCGAATTGGCGCCTGGTTCGCCCTGGTAGGAAATCTTGTTCGTCCTGACTGCCATATTCGGAGACCTGTCTATTTCGAGAGAATTTCGCGGGCCCGTTCGAGATCTTCCGGGGTGTCCACGCCAAGCGGCACGGAGTCCACCACTTCGACGTCCATGCGCATGCCGGCTTCGAGCGCGCGCAGCTGTTCGAGACGCTCGCGCTTTTCGAGCGGCGACGGTGGCAGCGACACGAAACGCTCCAGCGCCGCCCGCCGATAAGCGTAGAGCCCAATGTGATGGTAAAGCGGTCCCTCGCCCCAAGGCGCAGTCGCGCGGGTGAAATAGAGCGCCTTCAGCCTGCCTTCCGACACGGGCGACCCGACGATCTTCACGACGTTGGGGTTGGTCCTTTCAGATTCGCGGGTGATCTCGACACCGAGGGTCGCAATATCGACGGCTGGCTCGTCGAGCGGCCTCAGCGCTGCCCGGACGATCTCCGGATCGATCGTCGGCAGATCGCCCTGCACGTTGACCACGATATCCACCACCCGGCCGGGATCGAGCGCCTGCAATGCTTCGAATATCCGGTCGGAGCCCGAATTCATGGTCGGCTCTGGTCATCACCGCCTCGAAACCATGCGCCCTCACCGCCTCGGCAACGGCATCCGTGTCGGTCGCGACGACCACGCGGCCCAAGCCGCTCTCATGCGCGCGCCGGGCCACATGAACGATCATCGGCCGGCCGGAAATGTCCGCCAGAGGCTTGCCCGGCAAGCGGGTCGACGCCATGCGGGCGGGGATGAGAATGAGTGTCGACATCGGAGGGTGGAATCGTTCGAAAAAAGGCCGGATGGAAAGTGTCAAAACGTCTCACGGGAACCGCCCTTATAGGTGTTGCAACACGATAGCAAAAGACCTAGTTTCCGCGCGATTTCACCGGCCTGCCCTGGGATGGGACAGTGACCGTGGCCGGACAAAGCAAAGGCTTAGTCGGGCCTGCCGCAGAGGGAGCCTTGGGCGTATCGATTCTTTTGAAGTCAACAAATTGCTCGGTGCGTTTCTGGGCGTCACGTTTGCGGTTTTCTCGATCTATCTCGTTTCGGGCGCGATATTCGCCCCCCACCTTCCGGACACGGCGGGTTTCACCATTGCGGCGCCTGAGGGCGGAGAGGCGGCTGGAGCCGGCGCCGAAGCGCCCGCAGCCGTTCCCATCGCGACCCTGCTGGCCAGCGCCGACGCCACTGCTGGCGAAGCCGTATTCAAGAAATGCGCGGCCTGCCACACAGGCGAGAAAGGCGGCGCGAACAAGGTTGGACCCAACCTTTGGGGCATCGTCAATCGCCCGATCGCCTCGCATGAAGGCTTTGCCTATTCGGGACCGATGAAGGAGTTTTCGCAAGGCGGATCCGTGGTTTGGGACTACGAGCATCTGGACGAGTTCCTGATCAGCCCGAAGGCCGACATCAAGGGCACAGCGATGGGGTTCGCCGGCCTCAAGAAAGACGACGAGCGGGCCAACCTGATTGCCTACCTGCGCACGCTGGCTGACAGTCCGGCTCCGCTGCCTGAGGCCGCTCCGGCGGCGGAAGGCGCTTCCGCGCCTGCCGAGGGCGCAGCTCCGGCTGATGCCGCCAAGCCGGCTGAAGGGGCAGCGCCCGCCCCGGAAGGCGCGGCACCGAAGCCAGCCCCTGCGGAGCCAGCGCCCGCTGAGCCAGCGCCCGCGCCGGCACAATGACAAAAATGTAATCCTTTGCGACATGAAAAAGCCGGGTTCCGCCCGGCTTTTTCATTGGCCGGACCTCCGCGTCCGGGAGAAACTGCATGGTTCGGTTTCCTTGTCCGGCAAATGAACTAGACTGAAAAATGGACAGCAACGAGGGTTTGGGATGACGGTGCAATTCGGCGGCTTTCTCGGTATGGCCGGCCTTGCGGTGCTGATGGGGGCGGCAATCCCCGCAGCGGCGGAGGACGAATGGCGCACGACCTCCTCGCTCGTCGGCAAATCGAAGTATGGCGACGACTTCAAGCACTACGACTATGTGAACCCGAACGCGCCGAAAGGCGGCACGCTGAACGATATCGCGCTGGGCACGTTCGACAGTTTCAATCCGTTCATTGTGCGCGGAACACCAGCGGCCGGCCTCAATTATCAGGGCGGAATGTTGTATGAATCGCTGATGGCGAAGGCGACTGACGAGGGGAGCACCAACCACCCTTTGATCGCCGAAGCCTATAAATATCCGGACGATTTCTCATCAGCCACGTATCGGCTCAATCCCCGGGCGAAGTGGCATGATGGGAAGCCAGTCACTGTCGATGACGTGATCTGGTCCTTCAATTTCCTCAAGGCGAACAGCCCGCAATTTACCCGCTACTTCGCCAACGTCACCGAAGCGGTCGCAGTCTCCGACCGCGAGGTTGAATTCCGCTTCGATCAGAAGGGGAACCGCGAGTTGCCGTTGATCATGGGTGACGTTGTCGTGTTGCCCAAACATTGGTGGGAAGGAACCGACGCCAGCGGAAAGAAACGGGACATCCTGCAGCCGAGCCTTGAGATTCCGTTGGGCTCGGGCCCGTACAAAATCGAGAGCTTCAAGCCCGGCGCGGAGATCGTTTGGTCGCGCGTGACGGACTATTGGGGCATCGATCTGCCGGTAAACGTTGGTCGAAACAATTTCGACCGGCACAAGTTCATCTACATCCAGGATGACACGGCCGTCTGGGAGGCGTTCAAGAAAGGCGGCCTGGACGACATCCGGCCGGAAAACGTCTCTCGCCGCTGGGCTACAGAGTATGATTTTCCCTCGATCAAGGCGGGCGACGTCATCAAACGGTCGTTTCCCGAAACGTCCGGTCAGCCGATGCAGGCTTTTGTCATCAATACGCGCCGCCCGCAATTTCAGGACCGCCGTGTCCGTGAGGCGCTTGGCTATGCCTTCGACTTCGAGGGTATGAATCGCAAGTTGTTTTTTGGGCTGTACACGCGCACCGACAGCTACTTCGAGGGGCAAGAGCTGGCCTCAAGCGGGCTTCCCCAAGGCAAGGAACTGGAAATCCTGAACCAGTACAAGGACAAGCTGCCGCCGGAGCTTTTCACGCAGGAGTTCAAGCTCCCCGTTTATGCCACGCCGCAGGCGACACGCGACAATCTTCGCCGCGCCTTGAAGCTTTTCAACGAAGCCGGCTGGGTCAACCGTGGCGGCAAGCTGGTAAACGAAGAGAGCGGCGAACAGTTTACGATCGAGTTCCTTGGGAACGACCCTACGGACGAGCGGGTCACATTGCCTTACATGGAGAACCTGCGCCGATTAGGGATCAACACAAACCTGCGTATTGTCGACGCGAGCCAGTACGTCAACCGGCTCAATAATTTCGATTTCGACATGGTGTCCTCGCTATTCGCGCAGTCTTCTTCGCCCGGCAATGAGCAGCGCGAGTATTGGGGCTCGAAGGCTGCCGACACTCCGGGCTCCCGAAATCTTGTGGGCATCAAGGATCCCGTTGTCGACGCATTGATCGAACGCGTTATTTTCGCAACCGACCGGGATGACCTCGTCGCAGCTACCCACGCGCTCGATCGCGTGCTCCTGTGGAACCACTATGTCGTTCCGCAATGGCACAAACCGGAAGTCTGGGTGGCGTACTGGAACAAGTTCGGCATTCCCGAAAAGCAGCCCTCCTATATCGGCGTCGATATGGATTCCTGGTGGCTCGATCCGGAAAAAGAAAAAGCGCTTGCCGCCAAATACAAAGGCATGAATTGAGACGCCGCCCGATGAAAACGGGACCTTTGAAAATGCCTGGATTGCGTCTTGGCCGGCGTGATTTCCTGGCCCTCGGCGCAGCCGGCGCCGCAACGCTTGTCGCCGGCCGGGCCTTCGCTCAAACGCAGGGCGGCGAAAAATTGCATGGCCTTTCCGCCTTCGGAGACCTCAAATATCCGCCCGATTTCACCCACTTCGCCTATGTGAACCCACACGCGCCGAAAGGCGGGCTGTTCAACTTCTCGCCGCCCAATTGGCTCTTCAATCAGAGCCTTCAGACATTCAACACGCTGAATTGCTTCACGCCGAAGGGTGACGGCGCCCCACGCATGGAAATGTGCTTTGACGCGCTGATGGTGCGAGCGCTTGACGAACCTGATGCGCTTTACGGTCTGCTGGCCGAATCCGTTTCCATTTCGGACGACCGCAACACGTTCGAGTTCAAGCTCAGACCGGAAGCGCGTTTCCACGACGGAACGCCGCTGACGGCGCATGATGTCGCTTACACCTTTCAGACGTTCAAGGAAAAGGGCCACTACGACCTGCAGCTCCCGCTGATCCGTCTTGAGCGCGCGGAGGCTGTCGACGAACACACTGTCCGTTTGAAATTCGACGGCAGACAGTCCGATCGAACGATCCTGACCATTGCCGAATTTCCGATCGTCTCGAAAGCCTACTATGAAGCCAACGCATTCGAGGCGGCTCTGCTGACGCCGCCGCTCGGCTCGGGCCCATACAAGGTCGGCCGCATCTCCGCCGGGCAAACGATCGAGTATGAGCGGGTCGCCGACTATTGGGGCCGTGACCTGCCGGTCAGTCGCGGCCTCTTCAATTTTGATCGCATCCGGATCGAGCTGTATCGCGACCGGCAGGCTGGATTCGAAGCCTTCAAGAAGGGCGATGTGCTTTATCGGCAGGAACACACCTCTCGTACCTGGGCGACTGGCTACGACTTTCCGGCGCTGACGGCGGGCAAGGTCATCAAGCGGGAGTTCCCGAGCGAAAAGCGCCCTTCCATGCAGGCGATGGCGCTCAATCAGCGGCGGGAGCGCTTCCGCGACCAGCGCGTGCGCAAGGCAGTCGCCCTGTGCTTCGACTTCGAGTGGACGAACCGCAATCTTTTCTACGGACTTTACCAGCGGTCGCATTCGACATTCGAGCGCTCGGACTACCGCGCCGAAGGCATGCCGTCGGAGGGCGAGCTCGCCCTCCTCGAACCTCTGCGCGGGAAGATCCCGGCGGAAGCGTTCGGTGAGGCGGTCGTGCAACCGGCATCAGACGGTTCAGGCCGTGACCGCAAGCTGCTCGGCGCCGCATCGAAGCTTCTGACCGAGGCCGGCTGGAAGCGGAAAGGACAGTTGGTGGAAAACGACAAGGGCGAACGGCTGACGCTGGAAATCCTTGTCGAGGACGAAACCTTCACGCGCGTCTACACGCCCTTCGTCGGCAACATGCGGGCAATCGGTATCGACGCCACAATCCGCATGGTCAATTCCGCCCAATACACGCTGCGACAGAACGAGTTCGACTTCGACATGATCTCGGTCGCGTTTTCGTTTGCCGCGACACCGACGCGTGACGACATGGAATTGTTCTTCCATTCCGCCGGCGCCGGAAGCCCCAGTTCCAGAAATCTGCCCGGCACAAAAGACCCGGCGGTGGATACTCTGATCGAAACGGTCGGCCGCGCCCAGGACCGCGAAAGCCTGACCGTGGCGATACGCGCGCTCGACCGGGTCTTGCGCGCGCGGCTGGACTGGATTCCAAATTGGCATTCCGCGAATCATCGTGCCGCCTTCTGGGACATGTTCGGGTTCAAGGAACCAAAACCAGACTACGGTTTTCCGGTCGAGGCGCTTTGGTGGTTCGATGAAGACAAGGCGAAGGCGATTGGCAAAGGCTGAATTTCTCTCCGACGGACAGTCGCTTGTGACGATGCCATTCGACAGTGGCGCACTTGCGCGGTTTTCTTCGCCGCTTCGGACGGCGGCCATCTTTTTGCGCCCGGCTCCCTCCTGCCGGCGCAAGCTTCGACGTTCGACTGCGGAGCGCTCGATCTGATGGGCGCTTACGTCCTTCGCCGCATTCTCCTGATGATTCCGACACTGCTCGGCATCATGGCGATCTCTTTCGCGGTCATTCAGTTTGCCCCAGGGGGACCGGTCGAACAGGTCATCGCAAAGCTCCAGGGCCAGGGCGGCGATGCGACCGACCGCATTTCCGGCGGCGGTGGCGACAGCGGCGGCGGCAATTTCGATGTCGGCGGCGAAGCGTCCTCGAAATACCGCGGCGCACAAGGGCTCGACCCGGAATTCATTGCCAAGCTCGAGCAGCAGTTCGGCTTCGACCGGCCGCCACTCGAACGCTTCTTGAACATGCTGTGGGACTACGCACGTTTCGACTTCGGCGAGAGCTTCTTCCGCAAGATTTCAGTGCTCGACCTGATCATCGAGAAAATGCCGGTTTCGATCTCGATCGGACTTTGGATCACGCTGCTCTCCTATCTGATCTCGATCCCGCTGGGCATACGCAAGGCCGTCAAGGATGGTTCGTCTTTCGACACCTGGACGAGCGCGGTGGTGATTGTCGGCTACGCCATCCCCGGCTTCCTCTTCGCGATATTGCTGATGGTCCTGTTCGCCGGCGGTTCCTTCTACGACTGGTTTCCGTTGCGCGGGCTCGTGTCCGATAATTTCGACCAGTTGTCGTGGCCGGAAAAGATCCTCGACTATTTCTGGCATTTGACTTTGCCACTCACGGCGATGGTTCTGTCGGCCTTTGCCACGACGACCTTGCTCACCAAGAACTCGTTCCTGGATGAGATCCGCAAGCAATATGTAACGACGGCGCGCGCCAAGGGCCTGTCCGAGCGCCAGGTGCTCTACGGGCATGTCTTCCGCAACGCGATGCTGATCGTGATCGCCGGTTTCCCGGCCGCTTTCATTTCGGCTTTCTTCACCGGTTCGCTGCTGATCGAGAATATCTTCTCCCTCGACGGTCTCGGCCTGCTCGGCTACCGCTCGGTGCTCGACCGCGACTATCCGGTGGTCTTCGCCAATCTCTACATATTTTCGCTACTGGGTCTCGTCGTTAATCTGATCTCCGACCTCATCTACACCTGGATCGATCCGCGCATCGATTTCGAGCGGAGGGACGTCTGATGGCGGGCATCCAAACGCAGGCTGAATTCGTGCGCACCGAAGCGGCCAAGCCATGGCTTTCCCCGCTCAATCAGCGGCGCTGGCAGAACTTCAAGGCCAACAGGCGCGGTTACTGGTCGCTGTGGATTTTCCTTGTCCTGTTCGTGCTTTCGCTCTTTGCGGAGTTCATCGCCAACGACAGGCCGCTGATCGCGTCGTACAGGGGCGAGATCCTGTTCCCCGTTCTTGTCGACTACCCGGAGGAGAAGTTCGGCGGCTTCCTCGCGGTCACCGACTACCGCGATCCGGTCATCCAGGACGAGATCACGGCGAATGGCTGGCTGATCTGGCCGCCGATCCGCTATTCGTATCGCACGGTCAACAACGACATCCCCGAGGCGGCCCCCGCCAAGCCGTCATGGCTTTACGACAGGGCCACACGGTGCGGCAGTCTTCCGCAGGGCGTCGACGATCCGAACTGCACAATCGGCAACTGGAACTGGCTCGGCACCGACGACCAGGCCCGCGACGTGCTGGCCCGCGTGATCTATGGCTTTCGCATTTCCGTGCTGTTCGGCCTCATCCTCACTCTGTGCTCGACAGTCATCGGCGTTGCTGCGGGAGCGGTGCAGGGCTATTTCGGCGGCTGGACGGACCTTCTTTTCCAGCGCTTCATCGAGATCTGGTCGGCTATCCCGGTTCTCTACCTGATTCTCATCATCTCTGCCGTCCTGCCGCCCGGCTTCTTCATCCTGCTCGGCATTATGCTCGCGTTTTCATGGGTGGCCCTGGTCGGCGTGGTCCGGGCAGAATTCCTGCGCGCCCGCAATTTCGAATATGTGAATGCCGCCCGCGCGCTCGGTGTGCCGAACCTGACCATCATGCTGCGCCACTTGCTGCCCAATGCCATGGTGGCGACGCTGACGTTTCTGCCTTTCATCCTGAACGGCTCCATCAGCACCCTGACCTCGCTCGATTTCCTCGGCTTCGGGCTGCCGCCCGGCTCCGCCTCGCTTGGCGAGTTGCTGCGCCAGGGTCAGCGCAATCTCAACGCCCCATGGCTCGGCATAACCGGTTTCGTCACGCTCTCGCTGATGCTTTCGCTGCTGATTTTCGTCGGCGAGGCGACCCGCGACGCCTTCGATCCGCGGAAAACGTTCAAATGAAAGCGGTCGTTGATCGGACAATTCTGTTACAGTCGATCTGTCAGGAGGCATCATGGGCAAGATAGTTTTGGAACACTACCCGGCTTCACAACTCCCTCATGATTTGCGCAGAGGGATGCCGGATAATGCAGTCGTGCGGGTCACTGTCGAAGAAGAAATGCTCACCCCGCCAGACCAGCAAAAGTTGATCAATTTGATGAGCCAAGCTCGCCGTAGCGCAAAGAAGCTTGCACTCGAAGATGCCGTTCGGCGTGTTCGCGAACTCCGCGATGAATGGGACTAGACGATGGAGATCGATCCGGCGACTGTATGTCGATGCTAATATATTCATTTACATGTTCGAAAGCGAAGATGCCCGCGCAGAGAAATTGAGAGAACTATTCTTGATCGAGCGCAAGGGCGAAAGGCCCTTCCTGACTACCAGCGAATTGACGCTAGCCGAGACGCTCGTGGGAGCAAATCGCAATGCCGACGAAAATCTGATCGAGATTTACAGCAACTGGACAATCTCTAATGCCTATCTGGAAGTAGGCCCGATACACCGTGATATTCTTGGAGCTGCGTCGATACTGAGGGCACTGTACGACACGCTGAAGCTTCCCGACGCTATCCACCTGGCTACCGCATTTGCCTTTGACGGCAGTCATTCCTGAGCGGAGACATCAGACTTCGGGCGACGCATACGCCTTTGTCGACACTCGCTTTCAGATGGGCAACAGATCGAAACGCTGACGGTCTTAAGACCAGAGATTGTTGCATTGGAGCGTCTGATTGGCCGACACGAATTGAATTCCCCGCTCCTCTCCGTCCGCGATCTCTCCGTTGCCTTTGCACAGGGCGGCAAGGTCACGACTGCCGTCGACCATATCTCCTTCGACATCGCTAAGGGCGAGACCGTTGCGCTGGTGGGTGAATCGGGCTCCGGCAAATCGGTCTCGGCGCTGTCGGTCCTGAAATTGCTGCCCTATCCGACCGCGAGCCACCCGTCGGGCGAGATCGTCTTCGGCGGCGAAAACCTTCTGGCCATGAGCGAAAAAGAGTTGCGCCGCGTGCGGGGCAACAAGATCACGATGATCTTCCAGGAGCCGATGACGTCGCTCAATCCGCTGCACACGATCGAGCAGCAGATCGGCGAGATCCTGCGACTTCATCAAGGGATGGGCGATGCGGCCCAGCGCAAGCGCACGCTGGAACTTCTCAACGAAGTCGGCATCCGCGAGCCCGAAAAGCGCCTGCAGGCCTATCCGCACCAGCTTTCAGGCGGCCAGCGCCAGCGCGTGATGATTGCGATGGCTCTCGCCAACGAGCCGGAATTGCTGATCGCCGACGAGCCGACCACCGCGCTTGATGTGACCGTGCAGGCGCAGATCCTGGAGCTCTTGGCGGAGTTGAAGAAAAACAAGGGCATGTCGATGCTCTTCATCACCCACGACCTCGGCATCGTCCGCAAGATTGCCGACCGGGTCTGCGTGATGACCAAGGGCAAGATCGTCGAAGCCGGTCCAACGGCCGAGATATTTGCCAATCCGCAGCATGCCTACACGAAGCATCTGCTCGCCGCCGAGCCGAAGGGCAAGCCGCCCAAGGCAGACATCTCGGCCAAGACTGTCATGCAGGGCGACGACATCAAGGTCTGGTTTCCGATCAAGCAGGGCTTCTTCCGGCGCACGGTCGATCATGTGAAGGCGGTCGACGGCATCGATGTTGTCGTGCGCGCCGGGCAGACGCTCGGGGTCGTCGGAGAATCAGGCTCCGGCAAGACGACGCTCGGCCTGGCGCTTTGCCGCATGATCTCCTCGGATGGCCGTATCCATTTCGACGGCCGCGACATCGACAGCCTTTCCTTTAACGAGATGCGGCCGCTTCGGCGCGAGTTGCAGATCGTTTTCCAGGACCCCTTCGGTTCGCTCAGTCCGCGCATGTCGGTGTCGGAGATCATCGAGGAAGGACTGACGATCCATGAGCCGAAGCTCTCGCCGGAAGAGCGCGACCGGCGCGTCGTCGATGTGCTGGAGGAAGTCGGGCTCGACCCGCAGACCCGGCACCGCTATCCGCACGAGTTTTCGCGGCGGCCAGCGCCAGCGCATCGCCATCGCGCGCGCCATGGTTCTGAACCCGCGCTTCGTCATGCTGGACGAACCGACCTCGGCGCTGGACATGAGCGTTCAGGCGCAGGTGGTCGATCTTCTGAGGAGCCTTCAGGCGAAGCACAACCTCGCCTACCTTTTCATCAGCCACGATTTGAAGGTGGTCCGTGCGCTGGCGAATGATGTGATCGTCATGCGCAACGGCAAGATCGTCGAATACGGCCCGTCGGAGCAGATTTTCGAGAAACCGCAAACCGACTATACGAAGGCGCTGATCTCGGCCGCCTTCCGGATCGAGACGGCGCCGACAGGCGTCGTAAGCCAGTAGCAACAGGAAACATCCGGCATGGAAAAGGGCCGTATCCTTCTGGCGGTAACCGGATTCAATCCGCAGCGCTGGCGCGAGCTTCTTTCGGCCAGACGTGAGGTCGTGCTGGAGCCCGACGGCCCCAACGACCCTTCGATCGCCTATGCGGTCGTGTGGAAGCAGCAGCCCAACCTGCTCGCC
Organism: uncultured Alphaproteobacteria bacterium; assembly: GCA_963735385.1. Taxonomy (GTDB): domain Bacteria; phylum Pseudomonadota; class Alphaproteobacteria; order Rhizobiales; family Rhizobiaceae; genus CAVTKY01. The sequence goes on from CAVTKY010000019.1 coordinate 83,829, forward strand.
CGCCTCCCCAATCTGCGCGCCATCTTCTCGATCGGCGCGGGCGTCGACCACCTCTTCCATGATCCCGGACTGCCCAACGTGCCGATCGTACGCGTTGTTGCGGAAAACCTAAGTCAGCACATGGTGGAATATGTCGTGTGGCGGGTGCTCGACCATCACAGGCAGGGCTTCCTGTACCGCGCGCAGCAGGCCCGCAGAATTTGGCATGAGCCGCCGCAGCGGCCTGCGGATGACATTTCGGTCGGCATCATGGGGCTCGGGCAACTGGGCCGCGCTGCGGCCAGCGCGCTGCTTGCGCTTGGCTTTCGCGTCAATGGCTGGACAAGGCGGGAAAGCACCATGACCGATGTCGCCACCTTTCATGGCGAAAAAGGGCTCGTTCCGTTCCTGCACGCCACGGACATCCTCGTCGTCCTGCTGCCGCTTACCCCGGACACGCACGGCATCGTCAACTACGACTCTGCTGCGTGAACTGCGCCGCCGCAACGGGCTCGGCGGTTCGGTTCTGATCAATGCCGGCAGGGGCAAGCTACAACGCGACGCGGACATTCTCCGCGCTTTGGAGGACGGCACGCTGAAGGAAGCAAGTCTCGACGTTTTCGAAGTCGAGCCTCTGCCGAAGACAAGCCCGCTGTGGAACCACCCGAAAGTTTTCGTCACGCCGCATGCGGCGGCGACATCCGATCCCGACCATCTCGTCGGACCGATGCTCGACCAGATGGACGCGTTCGAGCGCGGCGAACCGCTGCAGAACGTGGTCGATCCGGTCGCCGGATATTAGCAATTCCAGGAAAAGTGGGAACCGGTTTTCCGTCCGGAATTGCGGAAAAACAAATACTTATAGCGGGACGCCGGTTCCATGAAATTCCATGAAACGGTGAACCGCTCTAAAGGTACCGCGTTTCCGCGGGCCGCCTTTCCCAATGGTCATGTCGTCCGTCCTCATATGTGACTGGCGCCTTCACAAGCTCTTCGTCTGTGACATTGTCCAGGCAAGCGACATTGACCGCGTAGAAGATGCCTATCTCATCCATGGAACCTCGTCCGAACGGCTTGACGCCGCAATTTCTGCAAAACAGATGATGGATGTCCCGGCTGCCGAATTGATAGTCGGATAGCATTTCAGCGCCTTCTTTCAACCGGAATGCATCCGCCGTGACAATCGCTTTCCAGAACCGCCCCTTTCTACACGAGGAGCAATTGCACTTGCTCGTTCCCTCGGTGAGGTCGAGATCGCATTCGAAGCGTATCGCGCCACAATGGCAGCTTCCCTGATAGGTTTTCTTCATGGGTCAGTCCTCAATGCGTTGCACGACCTGAGTTCGAAGCCGGAAGGGGTTGCTGAACCGCCCTGGTGCGGCAAATTCAAATGGCTCGCGTCAGTGTTACATCCATCCAGGGTTCCCAATCCGCACCGCCGCCCATTCTTTCCCAACGACCGGAAATCGTTGCCCAATCCTCACTGAAGCGGCCAGCGAAGCGATCGGTCTGGCTCGCAAGCGTCCACTCCCTGTCATAGAGTTGCGCCTGGTAGGTGCTCGTTTGTCCGTTGGCATCGACGAAGTGGGTGCGGTAGCAATGCCTGGCCGGATCGAACCAGATCGTTTCGACGCCGGTCACCCTTTGCTCTCCCATCATGACATCGACACAGTGAAGCAGAAAGAACCCGCCCTGCAGCCATTCGTAAGTATCCGTACCGCTGAACTCTACGGCCGGCATTGACGCGCTTGCGATCGTGCTGCCACGCGTATTCCATGTGCCGACCAGCGGTTCGAGTTTCTTGTGTTCTGGTCCTGGCTGGAGTTCCAGGCTGGAAACGCTTCGTGCCATTTGCGATCCTCCGGGTCAGCGACATGCGACACGCGTTAAGGTAATAGCGATGTTTTGCTGCAATGATTGCGGCATCGCCAGCACAAAAAAACCCGGCCGGAGCCGGGTTCTTCATCAGAGTAAGGCAGGCGAGCGCTTACGCTGCTTCTTCCTGTTCGGCTTCCTCGTTGTCCGCCTTGGCGCCGCGTTTCGGGCCCTTATTGAGGTTGACCTCGATCAGGCGGACAGCCTCCGTCTCCGACATCTTGTTGACAGCGGCGATCTCGCGAGCCATGCGGTCGAGCGCAGCCTCATAAAGCTGACGCTCGGAATAGGACTGTTCCGGCTGGTTGTCGGCGCGATAGAGATCGCGCACCACTTCCGAGATCGAGATCAGGTCGCCCGAATTGATCTTCGCATCATATTCCTGCGCGCGGCGCGACCACATGGTCCGCTTCACGCGAGCGCGGCCCTGCACGACACGCAGCGCCCGCTCGACATAGTCGGTTTCGGAAAGCTTGCGCATGCCGATCGAGGCCGCCTTGGCCACCGGCACCTTTAGCCGCATCTTGTCCTTCTGGAAGTCGATCACGAACAACTCAAGCTTGTGCCCGGCAACTTCCTGCTCGTCTATCGATACGATCTGGCCAACGCCGTGAGCCGGATAGACGATGTATTCGCCGGTCTTGAAACCGTGGCGAGCTGATGCGGACTTCTTCTGCTGCGGAATTGCCATGCGCCCTGAACTCCTCAGGGTACTGCCGGCGAAGGTCGCCGACCAAACTGCTGAGGCCAACTCTTATCGGCGATTGTGCCGCCTGAGCACGTGAAAACCATCCAGGTAGACGGAGCCAGTCTTGCGCACGCAATGTGCTTTGCCTGGCCCAAGTTGCCTTGGTCCGGATACTGGCCTCACTTTCAATGATTAACGCTTTTGCGCCATAGATCGACGTTGTGTCACCGGCATGTCTTGGATAGGTAACACAAATTGGTGAAAGAATCAACAATTTGCTGCATGCGCGAAGATGCCGCGCCCCGACATAGAAGGGCAGCCTGACGAGAAAACAACGAACATCGTTGCCGGATGTCTATCCGGCAAGCGGATAATCAATCGCCTTCTCCGGGCTCCGCGGAGAAGTATTTTTCGAATTTTTCTTCGACGCCATCGAATTCCTTCGCGTCCGCGGGCGGTTCCTTCTTGGCCGTAATGTTCGGCCACTTGCTGGCATACTCGGTATTGACTTCGAGCCATTTTTCGAGCCCGGACTTCCGTGTCCGGCTTGATCGCGTCGGCAGGACATTCGGGTTCGCACACGCCGCAGTCAATGCACTCGTCGGGATGGATGACGAGCATGTTTTCGCCTTCGTAGAAACAATCGACCGGACAGACCTCGATGCAGTCCATGTATTTGCACTTGATGCAATTGTCGGTCACGACATAGGTCATCGGGCGGCTCGTTTCTTGAATGTCTTTAGCCGTGAGGTAGTCCCTTTGCAGCGGCGTTGCAAGGGCGCGGAGACGCGCGCATAACCGCATTGAGGGAACAGATTTTCCTCACGCGCGAGCTGTCAGCGATCCTTTTCCGGCGGGCTTTCCGCCGCGCGCCGCGCCTTCCGTGTAGGCCGTGCGGAGTCGACTTCACGCAACGGTACAATCTCTTCCGGAAGACTTCGATCGCGCGGCGCGGGCGCCGGCGACAAATCCTCGTAGAGCGAACGCGCCTCCTCCGCCGGGCCTCGCCTCGCGCCGCAGCCGATCACTCGATAAACCAGCACCTGACGATCCAACATGATCGTCAGCACGTCTCCCGGTTTGACGAAGTGGGAAGCCTGCTCCGCCTTGTCGCGGTTGACCCGGACACGTCCCGCCTGCACCAGCTTCGCAGCCAAGGACCGCGATTTCACCACCCGCGCAAAGAACAACCATTTGTCGATGCGCTGACGGTTGTCGGAAACCATCTACTTCTTCAGCTGGTCGCGCAGCGCCGCAAGTTTTGCAAAGGGCGAGTCCGGATCGACGCGTACCGGCCGCTCTTCGCGCGGCTTGCTCTGGAAGGCCGGCTTGCCTTGAGACCCGTCCCTTTGCCCCGGCTTGCGGGGATCACGGGTTTCCTGCCGGAAATCTGCCCCATCCCCCTTGCCTGGTTTGCCCTGGAACTTGCGGTCGAAGCGATCTTTGCCGCCCTCGCGCCGAGGCTTGCCGTCGCCGCGCGGACCTGCATCGCTGCCGCGCGCGCCAGCATCGCTGCCGCGTGCTCCTTGCTGATGGCGACGGTGATCGCCATGGCGCGGTCCCTGACGGCCTTCGAATCGCCCCTGCCGCCAAAGCAGGATCGGTTTTGGCTCTTCGGCCGGTGCTTCGTCTGTTCCAGCCTGTGTCTCGGACGCCGACGGCAGTGCGCCGTCGATGGTTTCTCCCGGTGCAGAAATCGGCTCTTCAGTACACTGCTCCGCTTTCTCCAACTCCGAACCCGCCGGCTGTTCGGCGGCCTCGACGGCGAAAGCTTCTTCGGCATCCGAAGCTGATATCTCCCCGGCGGCTTCAGAACCGGCGGCCTCGACGCCGGCGGTCTCTTCGGCAGCCGAAGCTGATATCTCCCCGGCGGCTTCAACATCGACGCCCGGGGCGGCGGTCGTTTCAGCCGGCGCGCTGTCCGTACTGCCGTCCGTAGGCCCTGCTGCGGCCTCGCTCTCCTGTGCGGCAGCCTGTTCGGTCGGTTTCGGCGCGGCTTTCTCGGCTGCCACTGCAGCGTCCAGGGCCTCGATCTTCGCCTTCACCTCGGCTGCCGGTTTCGGTTCCGCACGGTAGCCGAGACCTTTCAGGATCTCCACGATGTCGTCCGCGGTGGCGCCAAGGATCGACATCATCGCCGGCGTCACCAGGAACGCACTGCCATCATAAGCCCCGTCCGGCCGCGGTCCGGTCCCCGCGCGCCAGCCAAGCGCCGGGCGGATAAGGTCGGCAAGCCGCTCCAATATGTCGACGCGCACAGCGCGGCGGCCGAGATTGCGGAACCCGGCAAGCTTGTAGAAGGCGCGGTCGAATGCCGGGTCGATCACGACCGACGTACGCCCCGCTGCCAGTGCGTGAACCACATCGCCAAAGCCGGGCTTGTCCTTGCCGTCGTTCTGCAGGGCCCAGAGCAATGTGACCAGTCCTGCCGGACCAGGCTTAAGGAGTGCTGGCACGAAAATGTGGTAGGCTCCAAAACGCACGCCAAGCCGTCTCAACGCTCCGCGCGCGTCCTGATCGAGAGCCTTAATGTCGTCCGCGACGTCGCGGCGATTGAGAAGACCGAAATTCTCGACGAGCCGGAAGGCAATGCCGCGGCCGATGCCGGTCAGTTGATCGGCATTCTTGAGATCGCAGAGCGGTTTCAGCAACGTCTCGATCTGGAAGTTGACGAAGCGTTCCGCCCGCGCTGCCACCTTGTCGCGTGCAGGCCCGGTAAGCTGTTCGTCGGCCAGCAGGATCAACCGAGGCTTCAACAGGTCCTCGCCGGAGGTCAGCGTGGCGATCGGCGAACCGATCCAGCGCAGCACGCCGTCGGAGCCGAGCGCAATGTCGCCATTGGGCGAAGCCGAAAATCGCTCGGCGCGCGCCTCGAACTCCAGCGCAAGCGCCTTTTGGGCGGCCGCCTTCACGGCCTTGGCGTCCTCGCCTTCTGCTGTCTGGTCCGCGGTAAAGCGGAACCCTTGCAACTCACCCACATGGTGGCCCTCGACCAGGACCGCCCCGTTCGGGCTGATTTCGGCTTCAAGCATCGTATTCTCTCTCAGGCGCTTCATGAGCACGGAAGTCCTGCGGTCTACGAAACGTTTCGTCAACCGCTCATGTAGGGCATCCGACAATCTGTCTTCGATCTCTCGTGTTTTTTCCTGCCAGTGCGTCGGATCGGCCAACCAGCCGGGCCGGTTGGAAACGTAGGTCCAGGTACGGATCTGCGCGATGCGGTGCGACAGGGTGTCGATGTCGCCGTCGGTCGAGTCCGCCCGCCGCACCTGTTCGGCCATATAGGCCTCATCGACATGACCGCGCTCGGCAAGATCAAGATACATCGAGGCAATGAGGTCTGCGTGCTGGGCCGGAGCGATCCGGCGATAGTCCGGCAGCGCGCAAGTCTCCCAAAGCAGCGCGACCCTCTCTCGGCTGCTCGCTAGAGCGCGTATCTCCGGATCCCGCGACAACTGGTCGAGCGCTTGCGCGTCGACTGCCGGCAAGGCACGCGTCAGTCCTTCCACCGGCGCCGGTGTTTCGATGGAGCGTTTCAGCGCGTCAAGACTCTCATAGTCGAACTCGGCTGTGCGCCATTGCAGCACCCTGACCGGTTCGAAATCATGGGCCTCGATCTTCCGCACGAGGTCGTCGTCGAATGGATCGACTTGACCTGTGACGCCAAAGGTGCCGTCTCGCAAATGCCGCCCGGCACGCCCCGCTACTTGGCCAAGTTCAGCGGCGGTCAGATGACGGAACTGATAGCCGTCGAATTTGCGGTTTTGCGCGAAGGCGACGTGATCGACATCGAGGTTGAGCCCCATACCGATCGCATCAGTGGCGACAAGGTAATCGACATCCCCCGCCTGATAAAGCGCCACCTGCGAATTCCGGGTGCGTGGCGAAAGTGCGCCAAGCACCACCGCCGCCCCGCCGCGCTGGCGGCGAATGAGCTCGGCGATTGCATAGACCTCGTCGGCAGAGAAGGCGACGACGGCCGTCCGCCGGGGCAACCGCGTCAGCTTCTTCTCGCCGGCATAGGCGAGATGCGAAAGCCGAGGCCGGGTCACCACCGACACGCCTTTGAGAAGCCGCTCTAGCAGGCCGCGCATCGTTGCTGCGCCAAGCAGCAGTGTCTCGTCCCGGCCGCGCAGATGCAGGATGCGATCGGTGAAGATATGGCCGCGCTCGAGATCGCCCGCGAGCTGCACTTCGTCGATCGCGACAAACGCAGCATTGGTCCCGCGCGGCAGCGCCTCGACCGTGCAAACCGAGTAGCGCGCCCCGGCCGGCTGGATTTTCTCCTCGCCGGTGATCAGCGCGACATTCTGCACACCGACCTTCTCGACAACGCGGCCGTAAACCTCGCGCGCCAGCAGCCTCAGCGGAAGGCCTATCAGCCCGCTGCCATGCGCCACCATGCGCTCGATCGCGAGATGGGTCTTGCCCGTATTGGTCGGGCCAAGCACGGCTGTAACGTCGCGCCCGGAAAGGATGAGGGGGTCACTCTGTTTCGAAGGCGAATTCATCAGGGGGAGAAATACTTTCCTGATCGGGTTGTCCAGCCTGCGGCCGGACCGGAAATGGGGCAAACCGGGCAACGTTGCCGTTCGAGACATATAGGATTTAGCGGGCGAAACGAAAGTGGAAATGTTCCCAAATTAAGAGTTGGAACGAGTTTGGAACGAATCGGCTACGAATCGCTAACTCGAGACGATTCAGGTTTTGTTCACCGCAAGATATAGATGGCATCGCGACATGCAGCCCCACATGCTGAATCGATTTTTTCCCGATCGAAGTGAATCCGCGAGTTTCCGTTAACTTTCGTTTTGCCGCGCAACAATCGGCCGCGAGAACCAGGTGCAAATTCGGTTAACCGTAAGACTTTCTTCATTAATTTTACTAGGACATTAAGTCTAAACGGGCCTCGTCTCCCATTTTCGTTAACAGTTCGACCAAACCCTGAACGAATTGGCGACGAATCAGCGATGGGAATGTTTTCTCGTTTCGTTCACCACAACATGTTGTGTCCTCGGCAACCTCCGCGGCCAGAAAGTCAGCCCTGCGAGGTCTGGACCGGGCAATCGGCTCTCGCCGGTTAACCAATTCGTTCCGTTTTGGGACAGACGCTGCTGAAAGCAGTCTTCCGCTTTCCGTTGAGGAACGATCCGGTGGCTGCCGTTCCAGCAGATGCGGCATCGCTGTCGCAAAGTCCGCTTTTCGCATCTCGCGGGCTCGTCGTGGTGCGGAAAGTTCTTTGTCGTGGGGAAAAGTTTCCTGCCCCGTCTCATCGCCCCGCTCTTTGCTGGCAAATCACCGTCATGATCGGCGTTCCCGCAAGAACTTGCAGCGATTATGCGAGGAAGTTGACGGGTGTGGACACGGAAGATGCACGGCAGTCGCCGCCGGTCTTCCATCCCATTGATCGGAAACGGGCTTTTCTGAGCGTCTATCCCGGCGAAGGCCGGATTTGTCCACACCCTTGGGGCCTATCGTGCGGGAAGACAAGCCGCATTGCCGGCGCTCTTCCGCCCACGCTCGAGATCGGCGAAGTCGCTTCCGCGATCTGGCCCCCTACACGAGGGGAAGATGCCCAGTTGCAACGGCATCCGCTCCGAGTGCCGAAGCGAATGCCGGCTACGCGAAGTCGTCAGACGAAGAACTGGCCGCCATTGGCCGAGATGGTCGAACCGGTGATGAAACCAGCCTCGTCCGAGGCGAGGAACACCACGCAGCGCGCGATCTCTTCCGGTTCGCCGAGCCGGCCCACCGGGATCTGCGGAATAATGCGCTCGTTGAGCACCTTTTCATCGATGGCTTTGACCATTTCCGTGCCGATGTAACCGGGGCAAATCGCATTGACGGTAATGCCTGCCCGCGCGCCTTCCTGGGCCAGCGCTTTGGTGAAGCCCAGATCGCCGGCCTTGGAAGCCGAGTAGTTCGCCTGCCCGGCCTGTCCCTTCTGGCCATTGATCGAAGAGATATTCACGATGCGGCCGAACTTCCGGTCGCGCATCCCGTTCCAGAGCGGGTGCGTCATGTTGAAGAGACCGGTAAGGTTGGTGTCGATGACCTCGCGCCACTGCTGCGGCGTCATCTTGTGGAACATGGCATCGCGCGTGATTCCCGCATTGTTGACGAGAATATCGACCGGACCCAGGTCAGCCTCGACTTTCTTCACGCCCGCGACACAGGCATCGTAGTCGGCGACCGACCATTTGTAGACCGGGATGCCCGTCTCCTTCTTGAATGCAGCTGCGGCCTCGTCATTGCCGGCATAATTTCCCGCAACATTGTAGCCGGCATTCTTGAGAGCGATGGATATAGCGGCGCCTATGCCGCGTGATCCGCCCGTGACGATTGCAACTCTGGTCATCTAAATCCTCCTCAAATCAATTGCTGTAAGGTGATTGGTAAAATGGCAAATGGCTACCACAAATAAAGCCGATCGCGGAGGTAAGTTTTCCTCGTATTTGAACAGTTAACCTCGGACAGGACTTCACCATTCACCACTCACCATTCACTATTACATTGCTTCGACGCACATTGCGACGCCCATACCGCCGCCGATGCACAGCGTCGCAAGACCCTTTTTGGCCCCGCGCCGGCGCATCTCGTGGACCAGCGTGTTGAAGATGCGTGCGCCGGAAGCGCCGATCGGATGGCCGATGGCAATCGCGCCGCCATTGACGTTCACGATGTCCGGATTCCAGCCCATATCCTTGTTCACGGCGCAAGCCTGGGCCGCGAAGGCTTCGTTGGCCTCGACGAGGTCGAGATCACCGACCGACCAGCCAGCCTTTTCGAGCGCCTTGCGGGAAGCAGGGATCGGCCCGGTGCCCATGATCTGAGGGTCAACGCCGGCCGTCGCCCAGGACGCGATGCGAACCAACGGCTTGAGCCCACGGCGGATTGCTTCCGCTTCCGTCATCAACACGACCGCCGCCGCGCCGTCGTTGAGACCGGAAGCGTTGCCGGCTGTCACAGTGCCGTCCTTGTCGAAGGCCGGCCTCAGTTTCTGGACCGCGTCGAGCGTCGTGCCGGGACGGATGTACTCGTCCTGATCCACGACGGTGTCGCCTTTCCTGCCCTTGATGGTCACCGGCACGATCTCGTCCTTGAATCTCCCCGCCTTCTGCGCCGCTTCCGCCTTATTCTGGGAAGCGACCGCGAAGGCGTCCTGTTCTTCGCGCGTCAGCTGCCATTGGCGGGCGACGTTTTCAGCTGTATTGCCCATATGATAGCCGTTGAAGGCGTCCCAGAGGCCGTCGCGGATCATGGTGTCGATCATCGCGTAGTCGCCCATTTTGACGCCGCCGCGCAGATGCGCGCAGTGCGGCGATAGCGACATCAATTCCTGCCCGCCCGCGACGATGATCCTGGCGTCTCCGGTGGCTATCTGCTGCATCCCGATCGCGATTGTTCTGAGCCCCGAGCCGCAGACCTGATTGAGGCCCCAGGCGGTCGTCTCCTTGGGTAAGCCGGCCTTGATGGAGGCCTGCCGCGCGGGGTTCTGTCCCTGGCCGGCCGTCAGCACCTGGCCGAGGATCACCTCGTCGACTTCCGCTCCATCGACGCCCGACCGGGCGAGGACCTCCTTGATAACCAGTGCGCCGAGTTCATGCGCAGGCGTATTGGCAAAGGAACCATTGAACGATCCGACCGGCGTGCGCGCGGCGCTTGCTACTACGATGGATTCGGAAGCGGGCATTTTCGTCTCCAGATTGGTGCGGAAGATTGCGCGTGTCTTTGTCAAAACTTTCTTGCCCTTTCCAGGGGCCGAGTCAAACCGGAAAATGACCTATTGACGTAACGTCAGAACCCAGCCCTTAACCCTCAGCGGCGGCCAGCGCTTATGTTGCACGGCAAATGCCCGCGCCGTTTTGCCGTCCGGCAATTCCGCACTGCACAAACTGCTTTCAAAACCAAGGCATTTGCGCATATCCTTGTCGCAAGGCACAACCGTTACCGGCCGCTTACCGCATCCGGTCTTATTGGGAGGGGTTCTGATGCCGGCAAAAGGTGACCCGGTGGTGATCAAGAAATACGCCAACCGCCAACTCTACAACACAGGCACCAGCACCTATGTGACGCTTGAGGATCTGGCCGGGATGGTCAAGCGCGGCGAGGATTTCAACGTGCAGGATGCCAAGACCGGCGAGGATATTACGCATCCTGTGCTGACACAAATCATTTTCGAACTCGAGAACAAGGATGGGCAGAACATGCTGCCGGTCCCGTTCCTGCGCCAGTTGATCTCCTTTTACGGCGACCAGATGCAGATGGTCGTTCCGAGTTTCCTCGAGCAGTCGATGATCGCCTTCGCCAAGGAACAGGAGCGTTTTCGCGAGCAGATGAAATCGGCGATGGGCAAGTCGCCGATGGACATGATGAAGCTCACAACGCCGATAAAGGCAATCGAGGAGCAGACGCGCCGCAACATCGAGATGTTCCAGAACGCCATGCGGCTGTTTTCGCCCTTCCCGCCAAGTGCGAACGGTAACCCGCAGGCGCCTGTCGCCGAACCCGTCAAGAAAGAGCCGGCGGAAAAGTCCGAAGAACTGCAGGAACTCAAGGATCAGATCGCCGCCATGCAACGCAAGATCAATTCGATGGGGTGAGGGCGTTGGACCGGCCGGCCCAGTGACAAGGATTTGACGGTTGAAGCGGCGAACGTCCGGATACAGCGCCGCGCGTCCTTTCGAACGCGTAAGGCGCTTTATCTCTTGAACCTATGCATCGTTCTTTACCGAAGATCGAGGCTGATTTTCGGACCGATGCGATAGAGCGCGATGTTTTCAATTGGAGTCGTCACCGCGCTCTAATTCTTTAATTCCGCACGATCCTTTCCGAAAACCGCTACGCACTTTTCGGGATCATGCTCTAGTGGAACGAATTTGACATTCGCATCCCATTTGACATCACGCGTCCATTGCGAATGTCAAATTCAAAGTTCCACTAGAAATATATGTTTGCTCGTGGTCCTTATGATTCTGACATTCGCCTGAATGGCCCTGTATCAATGGGATGCTAATGCTAAAATCGGACCCCTAGCCTCACCAGCCGAGCGCAAGCCCGTCTTTTCTGGGATCCGAGCCGCCAATCAGGAATCCGCTCTCATCGTCGATGACGATCACCTGACCGCCGCCATGCGGCGCGTCAGTGTCGCGAACCTGATGGCCCTTGGCGCGAAGACCAACCCGGACCTCTTGTGGAATTCCTGTCTCCGCCTCGATGACGCCGTCGCCGGCCCAGAACAGCCGAGGATGGTCGAGCGCCGCCTGAGCGTCCATACCGTGATCGGTGAGATTGGAGAGCACATGCGCGTGGCCCATTGGCTGGTAGGCGCCTCCCATCACTCCGAACGACACGGCAGGCCGCCCCTTTTTCATGGCCATTGCCGGAATTATCGTATGCATAGGGCGCTTGCCGGCGCCCAGCTCGTTCGGATGTCCCTTTTTTAGCGTAAAGCCGGCTCCGCGGTTCTGCAGCGCGACGCCCGAAACCGGGGCGACGATCTTGGCGCCGAAGGGGGAGTAAATCGAATTGATGAATGAGACGGCCCTGCGGTCGCGGTCGACAACGGTGAGATAGACGGTGTCGGACCCCGCCAGAATGGGCAACGAGAGGTCGCTATTGCGGCGTTCAGGGTTGATCCTTGCCGCAAGAGCGGCGATGAAACTGTCCACCAGCAAGTCGTCCGGCGAAACCGTCATTGCGGCCGGATCGGCTACCAGATGGTCCCGCACCGAATAGGCAAGCCGTGCTGCCTCGATCTCGAGATGGTAGCGCTCGGCGCTACACGGTGCGAGCCGGCCGGCGTCGAGTTGACGCATCAGGCTGAACAGGATCAGGGCCGTGATGCCTTGGCCGTTGGGCGGTATCTCGTAAACGTCATGGCCGCAATAGCGGACGGAGATTGGATCGACCCAGTCGGCCGTAACGCCAGCAAGGTCCACCTCGCCCAGAAAGCCTCCCTTGTTTTGGACGGTCGCCGCAATTTCGGTCGCGATCGCGCCCTCATAAAAGGCATTGCCGCCGCCTTTCGCGATCTCCCGCAAGGTCTTTCCAAGGGCGGGCAAACGGTGGCGCGCACCAGGCGCCGGCGACACTCCGCTCACCAGATAATGCATCGCCGCGCCTTCGTCCGCCGCGAGGTCCGGCGCATACCGTTTCCAGTCAAGCGCGATCCGGTCATGGATGGCGAAGCCCTCTTCGGCGTAGCGGATTGCGTCAACGAAGAGTGGGCCGAAGCTACGTGTACCGAACCTCTCCAGCAGCGCTTCCCACGCCTTGATCGCTCCGGGCGCGGTGACCGAATGGGCCCCGGTCCCCGGCATTTCCAGTATGCCGCGCGCACGATACCAGTCGGGGTCGGCAGCAAGGGGCGCGCGCCCCGACCCGTTTAGCCCATGCAACGTTCCGTCCGGCTCCGCAACGATCGCAAAGCAATCGCCCCCGATCCCCGTCATGTGGGGTTCGACGACCGTGAGCGTTGCGGAAGCCGCCACCGCGGCGTCGACCGCATTGCCGCCGTCCTTCAGGACGGCAATCGCCGTCGCCGTCGCCAGCGGGTGCGACGTCGCCGCCATCCCGTTTTCCGCATAGACGGGCGATCGTCCAGGCAAGTCGAAATTTCGCATCTGTCATCCTTGGGCAGTCGCTGGGCAACAACTTTCGCGCGACTACTATGGCTTCATGGCATAAAGCCTGCAACCGTCATTCGGCGGGAAGCGCCATGACTGTTGCGTTCAGGATGCGCAACGGTCAGTCCATGGCTATGTTGCCGGCTTGCGCAAAACATCTTCGCCGCAGGCCGCAATAGTCACTTGCGTGCTCCTGGCGTAGACCTGCAAGGAAATTGTCTAAGGGAGAGGGATTGAAATGGCAAAGCTGACGCTCGCAAATGCCAACCAAATCATCACGGTGGCCTTTGAAGAGGCCTCAAGGCGCGGCCTAAAGCCGCTGGCCGTCGCGGTACTCGATGCGGGTGGAAACCTGATCGCCTTCCAGAAGCAGGACGGCTCTTCGAACCTTCGCTACGAGATCGCGGCCGGGAAGGCCTTCGGTGCACTGGCCCTCGGCATCGGCTCGCGCCGCGTCGAAGCCGTTGCCAAGGAGCGGCCGCATTTCATGACCGGATTGTCGGGCGTAAGCGGCGGCAGGATCGTGCCGGTTCCGGGCGGCGTACTGATCCGTGACGCAAACGGCGCTATCGTGGGGGCCGCGGGAATTTCCGGCGATACGTCGGACAACGACGAAGCCGCTGCGATTGCGGGCATTGCGGCCGCCGGGTTCGAGGCCGATGGCGGTTGATCGCGGCAACGGCCGGTCGCGCGGCGATGCGGAAGCGCGCACGCCCAAACGAAAAAGACCGGCGCAAGGCCGGTCTTTCAATGCCGTATCGAACGCGAAGAACGGATCAGCTCTTCGGCTCAAGAACCTGACGGCCGCGATACATACCGGTCTTCAAGTCGACATGGTGCGGGCGGCGCAGTTCGCCGGAATTCTTGTCCTCGACATAGGTCGGGGCCTTCAGCGCATCGGCCGAACGGCGCATGCCGCGCTTGGACGGCGATGTTTTTCGTTTTGGAACAGCCATGGAATTACTCGCTCATCGGTCAAAAGCCCCATATCCCCTCGTGAAAGGGCCATATGCTTCGGGCCGGAATTCTGAAAGTCGGCGTGCCTATACACAAACGATGCCCGTTTGGCCAGCGCCCCGGCAAATATTTTTCTGCCTCGGATCTCAGTCCACGCACCACACGTGGCCGCCAGCCCTTTGTGCGCGCGCCTCAATCACGCGGCCAATTCGGCGCATGCCCGGGCCAGGCTTGGCCGGGTTGCGCTCAGCGGGATTGGGGAGGGTGACCGCGAGAAGCGCTGCCTGGCGCCGCGAAAGGTCCTTGGCCGACCGGCCGAAATGATGTTGGGCGGCGGCCTCCGCGCCATAGATGCCCGGGCCCCATTCGACAATGTTCAGATAGATTTCCATGATCCGCTTCTTCGGCATGATAGCGTCGAAATAGATCGCCAGCGGCGCTTCGAGCACTTTGCGCAGGAGGGAGCGCCCGTGCCAAAGATAGAGGTTCTTCACTGTCTGCATCGGGATCGTCGAGGCGCCCCGGGTCGGCTCGCCCGCCATCGCGTCGTCGATCACCAGATTGAGTTCGGCCCAGTCGATGCCGCGATGCGCGCAGAACTGGCCGTCTTCCGACATGATGACGGAACGGACGAGCACCGGCGCGATGTCGTCGATCGGCACCCACCGCCGGTCATAGCCCTGGAACGTCACTAAATCCTTCCACATGAGCGTGGAAACGGGATGCACGAAGGAGGGCAGGTAGAGGAACGTCAGGACCGCGGGCAGCAGCGCCAGCACGACGGCTAAGAGGAAGGCTCGGTGCACCCACTTGCGCAGGCCGGCGCCATCTCCGGCCAGGCGCGACAGTCCCTTGGCCTTGACGGGCATGTCCAGCCCCTCTGTTTCCGGATTCACGGTCGGCTCGGTCAAGCCCGATGTCCCCGAGTTCATCCCTTTCGCATAGCGGCGTGTCACGACAAGCGCAATGCCGGCAATCGGCTTGACCGGGGCTGCTTTTGCCTTAAAGCCTCCCAGCCATGGTCGAAACTGCCGATTTGCCCTTCGAAGTTGCGT
Source organism: uncultured Alphaproteobacteria bacterium (assembly GCA_963735385.1). Lineage (GTDB taxonomy): Bacteria > Pseudomonadota > Alphaproteobacteria > Rhizobiales > Rhizobiaceae > CAVTKY01. The sequence goes on from CAVTKY010000019.1 coordinate 99,011, forward strand.
TAGAGACGCGCGCACACGCCGTCGAGGCTGCCCTCCGCTTACTGCTGGGCAATCGTCTTCTTCCCGGTGAGATCAGCCGGCCGGAGCGTTTGTTAGCGGCGATGCGGCACGGTGTGCTGAACGGCGGCAAGAGGTTGAGGCCTTTTCTCGTCCTGGAGTTTGCCGCACTTTTCGATGCTGACGGCGAGGCCGCTCTGCGCGTTGCCGTGGCGCTGGAATGTGTCCACTGCTACTCCTTGATCCATGATGACCTGCCGTCGATGGACGACGACGATGTCCGGCGCGGCCAGCCGACCGTGCACAGGGCGTTCGACGAAGCGACCGCCATTCTGGCGGGCGACAGCCTTCTCACCTACGCCTTCGACATTATCGCCGATCCCGCGACCGAACTGCCGGCGGCCAGCAGGGCGGAGCTTGTGCTTGGCCTGGCCCGCGCTGCCGGACCGGGCGGCATGGCTGGCGGTCAAGCAATGGACCTCGAAGCGGAACGCAAAAAGCTGGGCGAGGCCGACATCATAAAGCTGCAAGCCATGAAGACCGGGGCGCTGATCCGCTTCGCTTGCGAGGCTGGCGCCATCATAGGCAATGCGTCCCCTTCGGATCGGGAAAGACTGGCGGAATTCGGCTCGGCGATCGGCCTTGCCTTCCAGCTCGCCGATGATCTGCTCGACCTGACGTCGGATGCCGAAACCATGGGCAAGGCAACCGGCAAGGACGCCGTTGCCGGGAAGGCTACGCTTGCAGCGCTTCACGGCGGCAATTGGGCGCGCCAACAGCTCGCCGGCCTTGTCGAGCAGGCGCGCTTTCTTCTTGAGCCTTTCGGTAGCAAGGCTGACCTTCTCAGAGCAGCCGCCGTCTTCATCGCTGAACGCCGCAACTAGCGACAAGGCCGCCGCGTCCTTTTCGGACGTGCAAGGGGGCTAACGGAATAGCGACCTAACAACTCCCTGGTCGTCGTCCAAACGCTAGCCGCGGCTGTAGCTACCGGTTCTTGAGGACGATGCAGGCACCGCCTGCCCCGCGAAGCTTCTGGCAGATGACATTGGCTTCCGCCCGCGTGTCGGCGCCGATCCTGACCGCATAGACGCCGCGCCTGCCGCGTGGCGTGCGCACGCGGCTCACGACAGGCTCGTACGCCGCCAGCAGAGCAGGAAACCTGCCTTTGGCCCGCTGCCACTGCCTGATAGCCGCCGAGCGGCGAAAATTGCCGGCGACCTGAATGCCCCAGGGCTTGAGATGGATCCGCGCCATCGGCACTGTTGCTGCCATGATCACAGGCAGACGGCGGCAAGACTCGGCGAATTCTCGCTTCGGATCAAGCGGATGCACCGAGCCCGCATAGGAAGAGTTCGGCGAAATTGTCTGCAGGCTCACCCATGATATCAAGCACATAGTCCTCTGTTTCGAGCGGCAGGAACCCGCCCGAGGACAGCCAGCGCGAGACCCGCGCCTCGCCGGCATTGTAAGCTGCCGCCGCCAGTCCGAGATTGCCGAAGCCGCGTTTCAACTCGCCGAGATATTTTGCTGAAGCCGGAATCGCCTGCTCGACATCAAAAGGATCCGCAAGCCCCCTCAGCTTGGCCGTTCCGGGCATGAACTGCGCGATGCCTTCCGCCCCAGCCGGACTTTCGGCACCGGGATCGAAGCGGCTTTCCTTCCAGATGAGTCGCGCGAAAAAATCCCGCGGCAGTTCGTGACCGTCCGCATGAACCTCGATCAGATGGCAGATGCGCCCGATGGTCACCGGTTTCGGTGCTTTACCGGGCGGGTCAGCGAATGCTGCCCCGCCCCAGACGAGCCCGCAAAGCAGCATCGCCGCTTTCGGGAGCACCTGCATGGGCTATTCCGCCGCCCGGCTGCTGTGTCCAAACCGCTCTTCGATATAAGCGGCCACCATCTTCTGGAACTCCTCGGCGATATCGGGTCCGCGCAGCGTCGCTGCCTTCTTGCCGTCGATGAACACCGGCGCGGTCGGCGTCTCGCCGGTGCCTGGCAGCGAAATACCGATGTCAGCGTGTTTGACTCTCCGGGGCCGTTGACGATGCACCCCATCACCGCGACCTTGAGTTCTTCCACCCCCGGATACCGCTCGCGCCACACGGGCATGTTCTTCCTGATATCTTCCTGGATCGTCTGGGCAAGCTCCTGAAATACCGTCGAGGTCGTGCGACCGCATCCCGGACAGGCCGCCACGATCGGCACGAACTGCCGGAAGCCCATCGTCTGCAGCAGTTCTTGCGCAACCTGCACCTCCCGGGTGCGATCGCCTCCCGGCTCAGGCGTGAGAGAAATGCGGATCGTGTCGCCAATGCCCTGCTGAAGTAGGATTCCCATCGCCGCCGACGACGCCACGATGCCTTTGGACCCCATGCCGGCCTCGGTGAGGCCGAGATGCAGTGCGTGGTCGGAACGCTTGGCGAGTTCCGCATAGACGGCGATCAGGTCCTGGACCTGGCTGACCTTGGCTGAGAGGATGATTTTGTTGCGCGGTAGGCCTATCTGCTCCGCGGCATCGGCCGACAGCAGCGCCGACTGCACAATGGTCTCGCGCATGATCTGGGTTGCCGTCAGCGGTGACCCTTTCTTCTGGTTCTCGTCCATCAACCGTGTCAACAGTTCCTGATCGAGTGAGCCCCAATTGACCCCGATCCTGACCGGCTTGTTGTAGCGGATCGCCAATTCAACGATGGCGCGAAACTGCTTGTCCTTCTTGTCCTTGAAGCCGACATTACCCGGATTGATTCGGTACTTCGCCAGCGCCTCCGCACATTCGGGATGGTCAGCGAGCAAGCGGTGGCCGATATAGTGGAAGTCCCCCACCAGCGGTACATGGATGCCGAGCCGGTCCAGGCGCTCGCGAATGCCGGCAACGGCCGCAGCGCTTTCGTCGCGATCGACGGTGATGCGCACGATCTCGGAGCCGGCTTTGTGAAGCGCGGCCACCTGGGCGACCGTCAGATCGACATCAGCCGTATCTGTATTGGTCATCGACTGTACGACGACGGGGGCACCGCCGCCCACCATCACGCCGCCGACATCGACACCGACAGAGGCTCGCCGATCGAACGGTGAGGAGAAATATCCGGTCATGCCGGCGCCTTTCTGGCCAGAAATTCGGTCATGAGGTGGAGGAGACGGCGCGATCTGTCAATATCCCAGGCGCTTTGCGAGCCATGATGAAACTGCACGCCCTGTACCAAATCGGCACCGGAGAAGCCGACAGACGGCGTTTGCTAGTCCTTTTAGGGGAATGCCCTTACCTCTCAAAGCGTGTTGGTCCGGAGCCATCACAGCTTGCTAGTGTAAGTCGGGCATAGGGGGCATGGCAAATGAGCATTCTGAAATCCATACAATCGGCATTCGTCGCCGCACTTCTCGTCGCAATTTTCGCAGGTCCGGCGGTATCCATGGGCTTCTTCCCGAAGCCGCCGGAAAAAGGTCAAGGAGGCGCCGTCGGCACGCCTGCTCCAATCGCCGGGATCGGCTTGGTTGGCATAGGTGTGATTGGCGCGGCGATGTATCTGGCAGTTCGGCGCTATCGCAGGCCTGACAAGGACTGATCGATCGTCGGAGCTGTTCTGACATGGAAGGTGTGGCTGATGAGATCTCTCGTTCCGATTTCCAAGCACCTCACTTCCGCACGGAGTAGAATGCCGGCCGCGCGAAGTGCTGACTTCGCCGGCGGGCTCATATCGTGGAACATTCTTTTCGCCGGGCTCGTTGCGATTGGTTTCGCCAACGGCATATCGCATCGCGCCATGACCGAGCTGCGCGACGATCCCGGCCAAGCATTTCTGAACACTTTCCAAATCAGCGCCATCGTCTGGGTCGCGCTGGTCGTTGCCGTGTCTTTTCTGTTTCGTCCGCCTAACCGATCGATGTCAAATCCGGACGGAATTGCCGCAGCACTGGCGATCGCTACCTTCCTGGCACCCGCGCCGCCACTCAGTTGGCTCGCTTTGGCAGGGCTCGGCGGATATCTTGCCAAAAGCTCACCCGCCGGTTCCCGCCATCGCCGGGCGGGCTGGATCCTGCTGGCGCTGACCGTGCCGATGTTCTGGAGCCGCGTCGTCTTCTCCCTGATGAGTGACGCGATCCTGCGCTTCGACGCGGTCCTGGTGAGCCTCGTTCTCGGAACCGGCCGCACCGGCAATACAATTGCCTTCGCCGACGGCTGGGGTTATTTCTGGATCGCACCGACCTGCTCATCGATCGCCAATGTCTCACTGACATTCCTGTGCTGGGTACTCGTTACACAGACCCTGGATACAAGCCGCACTGCCCGCTTTCGCTATTGCTTTTTGGCTGCGGGCGCAGTGGTTGCGATCAATGTGGGGCGGCTATCTCTGATCGGCATTTCACACGCCAATTACGATCTGATCCACAGCCCTGTCGGCAGTCTCATCACTGGCTGGACCACTGTGGCCGTGATATTCGGAATCTGCCTCTACGGCGCGACGTCCGGCGTGAAGCATGCGACCCGCCTACCTCACTAGCGCCCTACTCGCGTTGACCCTGGCCATGACGCTGGGGCTCAAAGTGACGTTCGGGCCCTCGACCGCAAGTCCCGAAATACTGCCGAAGATGAAGGGCCGGTGGCGGCGTTTCTGGAACGTCAGGGGTTTCTCGTTGGCCCGCCGTTGCCGGATGTCGGCCCGTCGATGCTTCCGGCGACGAGACCAGGCTGCCGTTTGCAGAGTCGCGGAAGTTTCACCCTACGGGTGGCACCGAGACGTACTCGCACAATTCGCCGGCCCGGGCGAACGCGTGTTCTTCATCTTCCGCGGACAATCATTCAAAAACCAGCCGGTGTGGCGGACCTTCGCCGACCACAATTGGCGCCGGGTCATTCGCTACGTGGGGCTCCGGTCGCCTGAGCGACCGGTCATCGGCGTGATCGCGTCAACGGATTGCGGGATGCTCGACTTGCCGTGGAGCGAGATAGCAGAGTTTCATTGAGGCTCGATGCGTCAGGTGATCGCAAGACGGTCATGCCGCCTTCGCAATTTTGCTGCAATGCAGTAGATACATGCCGCATCGCAGCAAATCAGCGAAAGGACTCGTCATGCCTATCGGAAAAAAGATCGCCATCGTAACCGGATCAACATCTGGCATCGGCCTTGGGATTGCCCACGCGCTCGCAGCCGAGGGCTGCACGGTCGTCGTCAATTCCTACTCCGACAACAAGGACGATCACGCCATCGCGGATGCCATCCGGTCCAAATACTCGGTTGACGCGGCTTACATCCAGGCCGACATGTCGAAGGCGGACCAGTGCCGCCGTCTCGTCACGGCTACGGTCGAAAAATTCGGCGGCGTCGACATCCTCGTCAACAATGCCGGCGTCCAACATGTTGCGCCGGTCGACGAGTTTCCCGCCGAGCAATGGGACCGCATCATCGCAATCAATCTTTCCTCGGCCTTCCACACCACTGCCGCTGCGCTGCCCTCGATGAAGGAGCGGAAATGGGGCCGCATCGTCAACATCGCATCAGCGCACGGGTTGCGCGCCTCGCCATTCAAGTCAGCCTATGTATCGGCAAAGCATGGCATTCTGGGCCTCACCAAAACGGTGGCGCTGGAAGTCGCCGAGCAAGGCATCACCTGTAACGCTGTCTGCCCGGGCTACGTGCTGACCCCGCTTGTCGAGGCACAGATCCCCGACCAGATGAAAGCACACAGTATGGACCGCGATACGGTCATCCGCGAGGTCATGCTCGACCGGCAGCCCACCAGACAGTTCGCCACGATCGAGCAGATGGGCGCCACCGTCGCCTTTCTGTGCTCCGACGCAGCCGCTCAAATCACCGGCACACCGATCTCTGTGGATGGTGGTTGGACCGCGCAGTGACGCAGCTCTTTCGACGACGCGAAGGCGTGATGCCGCATCGGCGAAATCACGCACAGGCAGGTCTGGAAAGGAAGGCTCGATGAGCGGGAACGGCAAGAACGGCAAGGGGGACCTAAAGCCAGTGAATGTCGCGCTGCAGGGTGGCGGCTCGCATGGCGCATTCAGCTGGGGCGTGCTCGACCGCCTTCTGGAAGATGGCCGCCTCGACTTCGAGGCGATCTCCGGCACCAGCGCGGGCGCCATGAACGCGGTCGCGCTGGCAGATGGCTGGGTTCGCGATGGCGCTGACGGCGCACGCCAAAAGCTCCACGATTTTTGGCGTGCCGTCGGCCGCACTGGCCGCTTCAGCCCGGTCCAACGCACGTCCTGGGATATGGCCTTGGGCAACTGGTCGGTCGAAAATACGCCCGGCTACATCTGGTTCGATACGATGTCGCGGCTGTTGTCACCCTATGCCGCGAACCCGTTCAATCTCAACCCGTTGCGCGATGTCGTCCGCGCCGAAATCGATTTCGACAATGTGCGGGCATGCAAGTCGATGAAGCTTTTCCTGTCCGCCACCAATGTGGAAACGGGGCAGATTCGCGTCTTCGAAACCCATGAGATCGATGAGAACGTTGTGATGGCTTCGGCCTGCCTGCCGCAGATCTTCCAGGCCGTCGAGATCGACGGCGCGCCTTACTGGGACGGCGGATATGGCGGCAATCCTGCGCTCTATCCGTTCTTCTACGTCAATTCCACCGAGGATGTGCTGCTGATCCAGATCAACCCGGTCATTCGCGAGGGCCCGCCCAAGACCGCCAACGAAATCCAGAACCGCATCGACGAGATTACGTTCAACGCTGCGCTGCTGCGCGAATTCCGCGCCATTGCGTTCGTCAAGGAACTGATCAGCGCAGGTCGCATCCCGCATGGCGAATATCGCGACATCCGCATGCACAGGATCGACGCGGATGAGGCATTCCGGGACCTTTCGGCATCGTCGAAGATCAACGCGGAATGGGCTTTTCTCGAATATCTGCGGGACCTCGGACGCTCGGCTGCCGGCGATTGGCTGGAAGATCATTACGACAAGGTCGGCAACGAACCCTCACTCGACCTGTCCGACATGCTGGTGCCCGGCATGACACCCAAGCGGACCGCCGGCGTTGGCACCCGCGTCCGCGAGTTCCTGGCCAACCGGGCCAAGCCGGCCACCGTTCAAAGGCGTTCGTGAACGAACTCGCCGCGTCCAGTCCCAGCGTCCGCCAAAATATGACGCTGGGACTGTGCACGCCAAGCGGGATCTTCACGATGGCGCGATAGGTATCCGTCTTGTTCCTGAACAACAGGTAGAGTGCCGGCGCGCGATATCTCCGTCGTCGTAGGCAAGAAACACTTTCATGGCACCGTCCAAGATACGCTTGCGGCGGTCGTTTTCCTGTGTGTGGCGATTGATCCAAGGCTCGGCCTTCTCCCAGTCGACTCCATTGACAAAATAACAAAAGCGGCGCGCTGTTCGGCCTGTTGACGACGACAGCGGGTATCTCCATGCGCCTCACCGTGAACGGATCCGTCATCGACATCGAAGCCGATCCAGAGATGCCGCTGCTCTGGGCGTTGCGTGATCTTGCAGGGATCCTGGGGCCGAAATTCGGCTGCGGCATCGCTGCATGTGGCGCCTGCACCGTGCATGTCGCAGGCACCGCGGTAAGGTCCTGCTCCCTGCCGGTCGGCCAAGTCGAGGGCGAAATCACCACGATCGAAGGCATCAGCGCTAACGGCGCGCTGCATCCGGTTCAACAGGCCTGGATTGAGGAGCAGGTGGCCCAATGCGGCTACTGCCAGGCTGGACAGATCATGAGCGCGGTCGCGCTTCTCGACGAAGTCCCGGACCCGACCGACGAGGACATCGACAATGCGATGGGCGGCAATCTTTGCCGCTGCGGCACCTATCCGAAAATCCGTGCCGCCATCAAGCGCGCCGCGGCAATGAAGGCGGGAGCATAGCGATGGCGACGGCCGGTCAGATCACACGCCGCGCTTTGCTGGGCGGGGCCGCCGTCATCGGCGGCGGCCTGGCCGTCGGCTATTACTTCTACCGCAAGCCCTATCCAAATCCATTGGAGGAAGGACTGGCGGAACAGGAACAGACATTCAATCCCTACGTGAAGATCGCTGCAGACAACACGATTGCCGTCATCGTGCCGCGCGCCGAAATGGGCCAGGGGGTCACGACGACCTTGGCGGCTCTGGTCGCGGAAGAACTTGATGTCGGACTGGACGTGATCAAGGTCGAGCATGGTCCCGCCGGCTGGGCCTATTACAATTCCGAGCTGCTGGCGGAGGGCGGTCCCTTCGCCTTTTACAATGAGGGCGTATTTGCGGAAACTGGGCGCGCGGCGATGGGCGCGGTAGGCAAGATACTCGGTCTGCAGGCTACCGGCGGCTCGTCATCGGTCCGCGACGGCTTCGACCGGATGCGCCAGGCGGGTGCTGCCGCGCGGCTTATGCTGATTGGCGCCGCGGCAATGAAGCTTTCGGTTCCGGAAGCTGAACTGGAAACCGCGAACGGAACGGTCGTCCACAAAGCCTCCGGCAAGTCGGTGACTTATGGCGAAGTGGCCGCGGACGCCGTGCATATTGCTGCGCCTTCAGAGCTGCGGCTCAAGGAAAAGGCCGATTGGAAACTTCTCGGCAAGTCGCAGATGCGTACCGACATGCTTGCCAAGGTCACCGGCGCGCCGATATTCGGCGTCGATGTGACGCTGCCGGACATGCTCTACGGTACCGTTAAGATGAGTCCGCGCTTCTGGGCGAAGCCGCTCAAGGCCGACCTTTCGAAGGCCGAGGGCATGCCGGGCGTCGTCAAGATCGTTCCGATCGACACGACCTATGGCCATGGCTTCGGCGTAATCGCCGAGAATACTTGGGCTGCCTTCAAGGCAGCCGAGGCAATCGAGGCCGAATGGGCCGATCCGGAATATCCCGCCGACAGCGGCGCGATTTCAATGGCGCTGCACGACGCCCTTTCTTCGCCCGATGGTTCTACTCTACGCGACGATGGCGACACGGACACGGCCTTCGCCGACGCGCCACGGGACAAGGTCGTCGAAGCTGACTATGAGGTCCCATACCTCGCCCATACCTGCATGGAGCCGATGAACGCCACCGCGCGGCTGAAGGGCGGCGTTCTCGACGTCTGGTCGCCTAATCAGGCGCCGACGATCACGCGGCGGCTTTGCGCCTGCGTTACCGGCGTCGAGCGAAAGGCGGTCAACGTCCACACCACCTTCCTGGGTGGCGGCTTCGGTCGCCGCGGCGACATGGACTATTCGATGTACGCGGCGATCCTGGCCAAGGAGGCTGACCGCCGCCCGGTCAAGGTGATCTGGACGCGCGAGGAGGATATCCGCCACGACTTCTATCGCCCCGGCGCGGTTGGCAAATTCCGGGCCCGGCTTGGCGATGATGGCTTGCCCATGGCGATCGACATGCGGATCGCATCGCAGTCGATCATCGCAAGCACGCTTCGCCGCACCTTTCCGTCGCTGCCTCCTATCGACCCCCACAAAACAATCGCTGAAGGCTCGTTCGATCAGCCCTACTCGATTCCGAATTACCGCGTGATTGCAATTCCCGCAGCGATTACGATCCCCGTTGGCATTTGGCGGTCGGTCGGCAATTCGTACAATGGCTTCTTTCATGAAGGCTTCATGGACGAGATTGCTACAGCCGGGAAGCAAGACCCCATCGAATTGCGCCGGAAATTGATGGCTGACTATCCGGAGGCCGTGAAAGTTGTCGACAAAGTCGCGGCGATGGCGAAATGGGGAGAAGCCTTGCCAGCTGGCAAGGCCAAGGGTTTCGCCTTCACATTAAGCTTTGGAAGCTGGGTCGGCGAGGTCGTGCAAGTCGCCGAAACACCTGCCGGTATCCGAATCGAGAAGATGTGGATTGCCGCCGACGTCGGCACGGCGCTCGATCCAGCCATCCTGGAAGCACAATTGATCTCGGGCGCAATCTTCGGGCTCTCAGCAGCGATTGGACAGGAAATCACCTTCGCCGACGGCATGGTCGAACAGTCGAACTTCCACGATTACGACGCGATGCGCATCTTTCAGTGTCCGGAGTTCGAGGTCGCGATATTGGAGAACTATCACAAGATGGGCGGCGCCGGTGAAATCGGCACGCCGCCGGCGGCGCCAGCATTGGCCAATGCGGTCTTTGCGCTCACCGGAAAACGCATCCGCCGGCTGCCGTTGGGCAAGGACGTGCAGTTCGTATGAAACGGGCCCTTGCCATGCTTGCACTGGCCGCCTTCATGGTGATCGCGGCGCGCGCATCGGCTCAAGAAACGACGCCGCCGCCTACTGTGCTCGGCGATGCCGCCGGAGGCGCGGCGGAGTGGGAAAAGATCTATGCGGTGTTCTCCCACCCACGCTGTGCGAATTGCCATGTCGACGACGCGCGTCCACGCTGGTCGGGCCCCGAATTCAGAATTGCGCGAATCCATGGCTTCAACGTGCAGCGCGGGACGAAGGGCCTTGGCAATCCCGGCCTTCCCTGCAAGACATGTCATTCCAGCAGTAATTCCAACGTCCCGCATGGCCCGCCGGGCGCCCTGAAATGGCAGCTTGCTCCCGCCGAGATGGTATGGTTCGGAAAGTCCTCGGCGGAAGTTTGCGCTCAGATCAAGGATCCCGCGCGCACGCACATCCTTGGATTGGACAAGATCGCGGATCATGTTCGAAATGACCCATTGGTCGCCTGGGGCTGGAAGCCCGGTCCCGGACGGGAGGCAGCGCCCGGATCCGCTGAGGAAACATTTCTTGCAATCAAGCGTTGGTATGACGCCGGCGCGCCATGCCCGTGACTTGCTGTAAGGGATTCGACCGTTGAAGCTAACGCTCCTGACAACAGGTTGTCAGGACAGGCCCGACAAAGGACGTTTGTGATTGTAATGGCTTGAAGCTTTAGGGTAGAAACCGCCGCTGTCCCGTTATCGCGGGAAAAACGATTAAATCCGGCATCATGCGCGCCCATATCGACCACTGTGCGCCGTGGCGACCAACGGTTTGGCCGGGACCTGAGTGGAAAAAACAATGCCGAAGATCAGGTTCCATAAGCTTGCCGCGTTGGTTGTGCTCGTCGGTTTTGCCGCTTGGGTGGCTACCGGAAAGTTCTCCTCGGTAGGAAGCGCTTCGGACGAAGCCGACCAGAAACCGGCAGTCACCGCGGAACAGCCGAAGCCCCCCGTCAGGACGGTAGCGATCGTGACGCCGCCGCGCGTCCAGCACGCCCGCGCGATCCGCATGTCGGGCCAGACCGAGGCCAATCAACGCGCTGCACTGGCGGTGCGCAACAATGGCAGTCATTGATCAGCTGCCGGTCAAGCAGGGTGACCATGTGAAGGCGGGTGACCTCATTCTGAGGCTCGCAGCGGAAGAAAAGCTGGCCGCGATTACAACGGCCCGGCAGGTGCTCGAACAACGCGAAGCCGAAGCCGCTGCCGCCGAACGGCTCGTGAAGAGCGGAAGCATGGCGAAGCTCCAGGCTGACAATGCGCGCTCGTCGCTCGCCATGGCGCGTTCGCTGCTGGAGGCCGCCTCGGCGGAAATGACGCGCAACGAGGTCCGTGCGCCCTTCGATGGCGTCGTCGACCGGGTCACGGTTGAACAGGGCAGTTCGGTGATGCAAGGCGGCGAGGTGGCGACGGTGCTTAATCTCGACCCGGTTCTTGCCGTCGGTGAGGTCAGCGAACGTGACCTTGGCTATCTGAAGATGGGTGACGAAGCGGATGTGCGTCTGGTCGACGGTCAGACGGTGAAAGGCAAGGTGCGCTACATCAGCCGCGATGCCTCTTCGCAGACGCGGACGTTCCGGATCGAAATCGCAATCCCCAATGGCAACGGAGCAATTCCTGCCGGCATGACGGCGGAGATCACACTACGCGCCGCCCCGACGGAGGCGGTGGTCCTGCCACGGTCCGTGGTGACGCTGAGCAGTGACGGCGACCTTGGCATTCGCGCCGTGGACAAGGACAACAAGGTGACCTTCCATACGATCGATCTGGTGGACGACACGCCGACCGGACTTGTGCTCGGAGGGATCCCGAAGGATGCGCGCATCGTCGTCGCCGGGCAGGATCTGGTGACGGAAGGCGACGTCGTGAATGCTGTCGAGGCCGACGCGGAAACCGTGAAGCGGCTCGCTGATGAAGCGGCCGGAGATACACAGTAGAGGCGTCTAAACATGGGTATCGTCGGCTACGCCATCCGCAATGCGCGGCTCACCCTGTCGATCATGATCTTCTTCCTGATCGCGGGAGCGCTTGCCTATCAGTCGATACCAAAAGAAGCCGAGCCGGATATCCAGATCCCGATCATCTATGTGAGCCTCGCCTACCAAGGCATCTCGCCCGAGGATTCGGAACGCCTCTTGCTGCGTCCGGTCGAGACACGGATGAAGAGCCTTTCGAACGTGAAGGAAATGCGTTCGGCGGCCTTTCAGGGCGGCGGCTACGTACTCATCGAGTTCAATGCCGGGGCGGACCTTTCTGCGGCGCTGGAGGATGTCCGCGCCAAGGTCACCGACGCCAAGCGCGACCTGCCCCAGGAGGCCGAGGAACCGACGATCAACGAGGTGAACCTCTCGGAGTTCCCGGTACTGGTGGTGACGCTCGCCGGCGATGTGCCGGAACGGAGCCTGACGGCCGCGGCACGCGAACTGCGTGACCGCATCGAAGAAGTGCCGGGTGTGCTGGAGGCGGACCTGCAGGGTGCGCGCGAAGACCTCGTCGAAGTCATCATCGACCCGGTCAAGCTCTCTTCCTACGGCCTCCAGCTCGATCAGCTCGTGCAAGGCATGGCCGCCTCGAACAGCCTGGTTGCCGCCGGCAATCTCGAAGGCGCCGAGGGCCGCTACGCCGTAAAAGTGCCGGCACTCATCGAGAACGTCGAGGACGTCGCCAACCTGCCGATCGTTGCCGGGCCGAACGCCGTCGTTCGTGCAAGCGAACTTGCGACCATCCGCTCCACCTTCAAGGATGCCGAGACGATCACCCGGCTTGACGGCAAACCGGCCATTGCGATCGAGGTCAAGAAGCGCACCGGCGCAAACCTGGTGGAAACGGTCGACCAGGTCAAATTGGTGGCGGACGCGTTTGCCAAGCGGCTCCCCGAAGGCAGCGTCGTATCCTACAGCCAGGACAAATCGACGTCGATCCGTCAGCTGCTGGGCGACTTGCAGAATCACGTGATGATCGCCGTCATCCTGGTCTTCATCGTCATCCTCTATTCCCTGTCCGGGCGCGCTTCGATGCTGATCGGGCTTGCCATCCCGACATCGTTTCTGCTCGGCATACTGATGCTTTCGCTGGCCGGGCTGACGGTGAACATCGTCGTCTTGTTCAGCCTGATCCTAGCGGTTGGAATGCTGGTCGACGATGCCATCATCGTCACCGAATTCGCCGAACGGCGCATGTCCGAGGGGATGGACAAGAAGGACGCCTACGCGCTTGCCGCGCAGCGCATGGCCGGTCCAGTGATCGCAGCAACGATGACGCGTGTGGCCGCCTTTTCGCCGCTTCTGTTCTGGCCCGGGATCGTCGGCGAGTTCATGAAATATCTGCCGCTCACGCTGATCGTGACGTTATCGGCATCGATGCTTTACGCGCTGGTTTTTACGCCGACGCTGGGCGCAATCTTCGGCAAGGCGCATCACGAGCCTGAGCACAAGGACGGCCCCTATATGGAAACCGTCAAACTGGCCGTGAAATACCCGCTCGCCACGCTCCTGCTTGCCGCCGGTCTGCTAGTAGCCGTGCCGTGGGTCTATTCGCAGAAGGGCGCGGGCGTAGAGTTCTTCCCCAATGTCGAACCGGAATACGGGCTGCTCTACGTTCACGCCCGCGGGAATCTTTCGCTCGACGAGATGGACAGGGCGACCAGCGAAGCGGAACGCCGCATTCTCGGCTGGCCGGGCGTAAAGTCCGTCTATACGCGCGCCGGAAAGGCGCAGGGCAGCGGCAACAACAACATCGCCGAGGATGTGGTTGGCGTGATCCAGTATGAATTCGTCGACTGGCGCGAGCGCAAGCCCGCGCATCAGGTACTCGATGAGCTGCGCGTCGCAATGGCCGGCATTCCAGGCGTCGATGTCGAGGTACAGGTGCCTGAGGCCGGCCCACCCACTGGCAAGGCAATTCAGGTGCGCCTGTCCGCCGCGGATCCGAAGGGTTTGAACGAGAAGGCGAGCGAAGTCGCCGCGATGCTCAAGACCATCCCTGGCGTGATCGACATTGCCGACGGCCTGCCGCCGCCCGGCGTCGACTGGGCGTTGCAGGTCGACCGCAGCAAGGCTGCGCGCCACGGAGTGAGCCCGGCCTCGGTCGGCACCGTCGTCCAGCTCGTCACCACAGGCCTCAAGCTCTCGGAATATCGCCCGGCCGGCGTCGACGACGCGGTCGATATCCGTCTGCGCCTGCCGGAGGACCGCCGCACGCTCGGGACCTTGGACCAGCTGCGCGTCGTTACCCCCGACGGTTCCGTGCCCATCTCCAATTTCGTCGAGCGCAAGCCCGAGCCGAAAGTGGGCATTCTGAACCGTATCGACGGCGAGCGGACCATCGTGGTCCAGGCCAACGTCGCCAGCAGCGTCCAGCCGGCGGTCGCGCAGGCGCAGGTGACCGAGGCGATGAACAAGATGGAGCTGAACGGCATTCGCTGGAAGCTTGCGGGCGAGGACGAAGAGAGCAAGGCGGCCCAGGACTTCCTGAGCAAGGCGTTCGGCGCCGCGATCTTCCTGATCTTCGTCGTGCTTCTGGCGCAGTTCAACAAATTCATCAGCGTTGCCATGGTTCTCGCGACGGTCGTCATGTCGACCATCGGCGTGTTCCTCGGCCTGCTCATCATGGGGCAGCCCTTCGGCATCGTGATGTCGGGCATCGGGGTCATCGCATTGGCCGGCGTCGTCGTGAACAACAACATCGTCCTGATCGATACCTATGATCGCCTGCGGCATGAAGGTTGGGACAAGATGGAGGCTGTGTTACAGACCTGCCGCGAGCGGGCTAGGCCGGTCGTGCTGACCGCGCTGTCTGCCATCCTCGGCGTGATGCCGATTGCCTTCGGTCTTGGTCTCGAGATCTTTCATCACGAGACGACCATCAATGCGCCCTCAACCCAATGGTGGATTTCCTTGTCGGGCGCCATCGTCTTCGGTCTGGCCTTTGCGACAGCGTTAACGCTCATTGTCACCCCTGCCGCGCTGATGGTTTTCTCGCGCAGCAACGACAGCAATTTTTACGCGTTCTTCCGCCGTATCTTCCGTCGCGGCAAGAAGGCCGATGGAGCGGCGGCCGAAGCCGAACCGGCATCTCCCGCCAAACCTGCGATCGTCTTCCCCAAGGCGGCAGAGTAAGCAGCCGCCGCAACGCACTCAGGGCTTGGCGCCCCGCGCCCTTCAGAGACGCACTGCAGGTAATTTTTGCGCTTGTAAGCGGGAGAGTTCTCAGCCGAGCGGCCGAGAGCCGAAATCACAAGGCCTCGCGGGAACTTACAGCGGGCTCTCTGCATTGTCGGTGTACTGCTAGAGCATGATCCCGAACCGAAGGTCAGCGAAGCAAAAAGTGCGTTGCGGTTTTCGGAAAAGATCATGCGAAATCAAAGGGTTAGAGTGCAGTGACCACTCCAATTGAAATCATTGTGCTCTAGGTCATTTCAAAAGGGGAATTTCGATGACGCTCGGAACCATCCTCATCATTATTCTCATCCTGATCCTGCTCGGCGCAATTCCGGCGTGGCCACATTCCAGCGGTTGGGGCTATGGCCCCTCCGGCATCGTCGGGGTCATTCTTGTGGTGCTGCTCATTCTGGTGCTGATGGGCAGGATTTAACGACAATCCGTCTGCATGCCGCGCGGCGCTACACTGGCGGATGGGCGTGGCCGAAATCGGCTGCACGGGCAAGTCCGGCCATCAGGAATACCACAATCAGAAGCGCCGATAGCGAAACGAAAACCGGTGCAAAGCCGATATGTTCGCCGACGAACCCGATCGCCGAGGGAGCAACCAATATCCCGGAATAGCCCATCAGCGTGACCACGCTCATGCCCGCTCCCGACGGGATGCCCGGCTGATTTCCCGCGGCTGAAAATGCGATCGGCACCATATTGGCGATGCCGACGCCGCAAAACGCAAAAGCCGCGATCGCCAGCCATGGCCAGGGCGACAGACCTGCGATCAGCATGCCTGCCGCGGCGATCAAGCTCGACACACGCAACGTCGTGACAGCACCGAAACGATTGCGGACCGCGTCGCCGAGAAAGCGCATGACAGCCATCATTCCAGCAAACGCGGCGAAGGCAAACCCCGCGGTCGCGATATCGGCGCCGAGTTCCTGCTGCAGAAAAAGAGCAGCCCAATCGAGAACGGCGCCTTCAGGGATCATCGAAAACAGCGCCATAAGGCCGACAAGATAGACGCCGGGGCTTCTGGGCAGGGAGAACTTCCGATGCTCGTGCGCTACCGGATGGTCGTCCGCGATGACGTGCCGGAGCGCAACGGCGACCACCGCAAGCGCGACCGCCGTAACCAAGACCGCATGGACGAGGTGTCCGTAATTCTGGATCGCGATACCGCCGAGGGCTCCACCCGCAAAGCCGCCGAGGCTCCAGAAGCCGTGGGAAGACGACATGATCGCCCGCGACAGCCGCTTTTCCACGACCACCGCATTCGCATTCATGGCGACATCCATCGCCCCAATCATACCGCCGAAGAGATACATGGTGACCGCAGCCAGCGGCACGCTGGGAGCGAGCGCAACCAGGAGCAGACCGAAAGCTCCGGTCGACGCAAAGAGCCGAACAACCCGCTGGGAGCCATATCGGGCAATGAGATGGCCGGCCCACGCCATGGCGCTGACGGCGCCAGCGCCAAAGACAAGGATAAGGAGGCCGAGCGTGAATTCACTGATACCAAGGCGGGCCAGAAAAACCGGGATTTGCGGCGCCCAGCTGCCGGTGAGGAACCCATTGACCGCAAAGATCGCCGCCACGGCCCATCGGCCGCGTACCGCCAGAGCAATGGCATTGGTGGCATCCATAGGTGCAGGTCCTGATCGTTGACGGGGAATGGCTGACGCTAAATCGATTTAAGAGAAAGTCAACGACAACAGCCTGGCAATTGTTGGGCCAACCTGGGCTACGTGTGGAACGCGATGATACCGTCGCGCGACAGTCGAACTTGTTGGTAGCCCGCCCGAACGGCACTACCCGAACACGACCAGCAAATCCTTCGCATCGATCGCATCGCCGGCCTTCACCAGCACTTCGCCGATCGTACCGTCGCGCTCCGCATGGAGCGCCGTCTCCATTTTCATCGCCTCGATCGACAAAAGCACATCGCCGGCCTTGATCGTCTGACCCGCCGCAACGGCGAGCGTCGAGACGACGCCCGGCATGGGCGCGCCGACATGGGATTCGTTACCGGCCTCGGCCTTGCGCCGCGCCCTCGCCGCCGAGCCGCCATGCACACGATCCGGCACCTTGACGCGACGTGGCTGGCCATTCAGCTCGAAGAAGACGGTCACCATGCCCTTGTCGTCCACCTCGCCGATGGCGAAGCAGCGAATGACCAGCGTCTTGCCCCTTTCAAGATCGACGAAAATCTCGTCCTGCGGCTTCATGCCGTAGAAATAGACTGGCGTGGGCAGCACGCTAACCGGGCCATAGATGTCGTGGGCGGCGCAATAATCCGAGAAGACTTTCGGATACATCAGCCAGGATGCGAATTCGAACTCCGACAGCTTGCGGTCGAGTTTGGCCTCCGCCTCCTCGCGGCTGCGCTTCAGGTCCGCGTCCTTGAGCAATGAACCGGGCCGAGCCGTTATGGGCTTCTCACCCTTCAGCGCTTTTTTCTGCAGGCTCGTCGGCCACCCGCCCGGCGATTGGCCAAGGTCGCCGCGAAGCATTGAAACGACCGAATCCGGGAATGCAATGTCCTTGGCCGGGTTCTCGACATCGGCGACGGTCAGGTCCTGGCTGACCATCATCAGCGCCATGTCGCCGACGACCTTGGACGATGGCGTGACCTTGACGATGTCGCCGAACATCAGGTTGACGTCGTGATAGGCCTGGGCCACCTCGTGCCAGCGGGTTTCAAGGCCGAGCGATCGTGCCTGCTCCTTGAGATTGGTGAACTGACCGCCCGGCATTTCATGCAGAGTAGACTTCGGATGCTGGACCCTTCAGGTCGCTCTCGAAGGCGGCATACTGGTTGCGCACAGCCTCCCAGTAGAAGGAAATCCGTCTGATCCATTCCGGATCCAGGCCGGGGTCGCGTTCGCCCCCGCGCAGAGCCTCGACGATCGAGCCGAGACAGGGCTGTGACGTGTTTCCGGAGAAGGAATCCATGGCGGCGTCGATCGCATCCACGCCACTTTCGACCGCGGCGAGGACCGAAGCCGCGGCTATGCCCGCTGTGTCGTGCGTATGGAAATGGATCGGCAGGTCCGTCGCTTCACGCAGCGCCTTGAACAGCACACGCGCCGCGCCAGGCTTTAGCAGCCCCGCCATGTCCTTCACGGCGATGATGTGTGCGCCCGCAGCCTCAAGCTCCTTGGTCAGTCCGACATAGTACTGGAGGTCGTATTTCGCCCTGTCCGGATCAAGGATATTGCCGGTGTAACAGATTGCCGCCTCGCAGAGCCTGTTCTCCTCCAGAACCGCATCCATCGCGACGCGCATGTTGTCGACCCAGTTCAGGCAGTCGAAGACGCGGAAGAGATCGATGCCGCCTCGCGCCGCCTGGCTGACGAAGTGGCGCACCACATTGTCGGGATAGTTTGTGTAGCCAACGCCATTGGCGCCGCGCAGCAGCATTTGCAGGAGAATATTGGGCGCGGCGTTGCGCACCAGAGCCAGCCGCTCCCACGGATCCTCGGTGAGGAAGCGCATGGCGACATCGAAGGTCGCACCGCCCCAGCATTCGAGCGAAAAGAGCTGCGGCAGCGACCGCGCATAGGTTCCCGCGACGCGCGCGATGTCATAGGTCCGCATCCTGGTCGCTAGCAGCGACTGGTGCCCATCGCGCATGGTTGTGTCGGTCACCAGGACCTGGGTCTGGTCGCGCATCCAGCCGGCGAATCGCTTTGGTCCCAGATCGTCGAAGATTTGCTTGGTGCCGGCAGGCGCGTCGCCGCTGACAAAAGGGATGACGGGAGCGGCCGCGTCCTTGTTCGGCATCGGCCGGCCGCGTGTTTCCGGATGACCGTTCACCGTCACATCGGCCAGGTAGTTTAGCAGTTTGGTCGCCCGATCCTGCCGCTTCACCTGCGCGAAAAGCTCAGGGGTCGAGTCGATGAACTTGGTCGTATAGGAATTGCCGCGGAAGCTTTTGTGAGTGATGATCGCTTCAAGAAAGGTGAGGTTCGTCGCCACGCCCCGGATGCGGAATTCGCGCAGCGCCCGATGCATCCGCGCGATCGCTTCTTCCGGAGAAGGCGCCCATGCCGTGACCTTCTCGAGCAGGGGATCATAGAAGCGGGTGATGACCGCGCCGGAATAGGCAGTACCGCCATCGAGGCGAATGCCGAAGCCGGTCGCGCCGCGATAGGCGGTGATACGGCCATAATCCGGTATGAAGTTCTGCTCGGGATCCTCGGTCGTGATGCGGCATTGCAAGGCGTGCCCATTGAGACGGATATCGGCCTGCGCTGGCACGCCGGACGCTGAAGTCCCGATCGCCGCGCCCTCGAGGATGTGTATCTGAGCCTTGACGATATCGATGCCCGTCACCTCCTCGGTGACGGTGTGTTCCACCTGAATGCGTGGGTTGACCTCGATGAAATAGACATCGCCGCTATCGGCGTCCATGAGGAACTCGACGGTTCCCGCGCCGACGTAATCCGTCGCCCGAGCGATTCTCAGCGCGTATTCGCAGATTTTCGCGCGGCGAGCTTCGTCGAGATAGGGCGCAGGCGCTCTTTCCACGACCTTCTGGTTGCGGCGCTGGATCGAACAATCACGCTCGAATAGGTGCACGGCGTTGCCATGCTTGTCGCCGAGCACCTGCACCTCGACATGACGGGCGCGCTCTACCAGCTTTTCGAGATAGACCTCGTCCTTGCCGAAGGCGGCTTTGGCTTCGCGCTTGGCTTCCGTCACCTCCCGGGCAAGGTCGGCCTCCGACCGGATGACGCGCATGCCGCGGCCGCCGCCTCCCCATGACGCCTTCAGCATCACCGGAAGGCCGATTTCGGCCGCCATCTGCCTCACGATGTCCACATCGTCGGGAAGCGGTTCGGTCGCCGGCACCACTGGCACACCCACTTCGATCGCGAGATTGCGGGCGGCCACCTTGTTGCCCAGCCGCCGCATGGTTTCCGGCGAAGGGCCGATGAACACGATGCCGTTTTCGGCGCATGCTTCGGCGAATTCGGGGCTTTCGGACAGCAGGCCATAGCCCGGATGAATCGCATCGGCGCCGGAGAGCTTGGCGACGCGGATCACCTCATCGATCGAAAGGTAGCTTTCGATCGGTCCGAGGTCTTTTGCGAGATGAGGTCCGCGACCGACCTGATAGGACTCATCCGCCTTGAACCGGTGCAGCGAATATTTGTCCTCCTCCGCCCAGATGGCGACCGTCTTGATGCCGAGTTCGTTGGCGGCGCGGAAAACGCGGATCGCGATTTCCGACCGGTTGGCGACGAGCAGTTTCGTGATGGGCACGGCCAGGTTCCGTTAAGGGAGGCAGGTAGGTCGTTCAACTGCTTAACGCCGAAAATGCTGCAGTGCAAACCTCATATGCGGCGAACGAAGCCGGCAAAAAAGCCCGGCGCAATGCGCCGGGCTCCGAGCTGGCAGAGATACCTGCGACACTTACATTTGGAAGTAGGTGTACTTCCCGTCGTCGCCCTTCTTCCATTCGTAGATCACATAGCCGGGAAGCTTGGGATCGCCCTTCTCGTCGAAACCGAGTTCGCCGAGCACCGTCTTAAACGGACCCTGCGCCTTGGCGGCTTCAGCGACCTTCTGCGGATCGTTGACGCCGGCTTTCGCTGCGGCCTGAGCGATTACTTGCATCGCCGCATACGAATACAGCGTATAGGCTTCCGGCTCAAAGCCGGCCGCGCGGAACTTCTCGATCAACTCCTTGTTGCTTGCATCGGTGCGCGGATCCGGCGAGAAGGTCATGAGCGCGCCTTGGACTGCGTCGCCCGCGATCGAGGCAAGCTCATTCGAGACGATACCGTCGCCTGACATGAATGTTGCCTTCAGGCCCTGGTCCGCGAGCTGACGCATAATCAGACCTGCCTCGGTGTGCAGGCCGCCCCAATAGACAACCGTGACTCCGGCTTCCTTCATCTTGGCGATGAGGGCCGAGAAATCCTTATCGCCGACATTGACGCCTTCATACATCGCCTCGGTGACGCCGGCAGCATTCATTGCCTTCTTGGTTTCGTCCGCAAGCCCCTGACCGTAAGTCGTCTTGTCGTGAATCACGGCGACCTTGGCGTCCTTGAAGTTCGCGGCGAGATAGTCGCCAGCGACCTTGCCCTGCTGGTCGTCGCGACCGCAGGTGCGGAATGTGTTCCACAAGCCACGATCGGTAAAGGTCGGGTTCGTCGCAGCCGGCGTGATCTGAAAGATACCGTTTTCGGCATAGACTTCCGAAGCCGGGATGGAAACCCCCGAGTTGAAGTGGCCAACAACGAACTTCACGCCATCGGCAACGAACTTGTTGGCGACCGAGATGCCCTGCTTCGGATCGGAGACGTCGTCGCCGACAACAAGCTTGATCTGTTCGCCATTGATGCCGCCGGCAGCATTGATGTCGGCTACGGCTTGCTCGGCGCCCTTCTGCAATTGCGCGCCGAACGCGGCATTCGGACCCGTGATCGGGCCGGCGACGCCAACGAGGATATCCGCCCAGGCGCTGCCGCTGAACGCGACGAGCGCGGTCAGTGCAACCGCGGACAACAGTGACTTCTTCATTGATGAACTCCCATTAAACAGGGGTGAGCTTGGACAACCCATTCATGCGACCCACCCATATCGCAGACGGGATAGAATGCCGATTTTCCGGCAGTTGTCACGCCGATTTGGACGTGAACGATGAATGCGGAATGTCCCGCATAATTGATGCTTCGCAGGGCTAGCTCCTGGGCTTCCAGGTCAGGAGAGACGCTCTTTCGTAGAGCCAGTGATATTGCGTCACCATCTGGTTGGCGCGCGTATACCGGTAGCCCAGCGTACCGATCATGATGAGCACAATTGTGTCAACGATGTAGTAGTGCAGGCTGAACATCGTGCCATTGAAGAGCGCATGGTGGATGAACCGCACCGCGATTCCCAGCAAGACAAGATAGATGATGAGGTTGGGATAGGGTCTCCAGGTCTGCGCGCAGGCCTTGCCCGTCATCCAGGCCGCCCATCCTCCCAACAGGCAGGTGACAAGGAAGAACTGTCCGATCGAGGCTTCTTCGTAGAGAATGCCTTGCATTTCAATCTCCCACCGGGGCGCGGCCAGCTCTCGTTGATTTGCCGACTAGCTCCATACCCGTCTCTTCACGCATGATTTTGTCCGAAGTCTGTCGGACGACGATTTCCTTCACTAATGGCGTCCGCCTTCGAGATACGCTGCACGCACTTCCGGATCGGCGAGCAAATCCTTTCCGGAACCGCTCATCGTGACGTTACCGTTAACCATCACATAGCCCCGATTGGCGAGCTTCAACGCGCCAAACGCGTTCTGCTCGACAAGGAACACGGTCAGGCCCTGCGTGCGGTTCAACTCCCGAATGGCGTCAAAGATCTGCTTGACGATCAGCGGGGCCAGTCCAAGTGACGGTTCGTCGAGCAAAAGGAGTTTTGGCCGCGCCATCAGCGCGCGCGCAATGGACAACATCTGCTGTTCGCCGCCGGACAGAGTGCCGCCGCGTTGGCTGATGCGCTCCTTCAAGCGCGGAAACAGTGTGAAGACCTTTTCGGCGTCCTCGTCGAAATGTTGCAGATTGTCGAGGCTGGCGCCCATCTGCAGATTTTCCTTCACCGTCATGCGCGGGAATATACGGCGCCCTTCCGGCGATTGCGCAATTCGAAGCCTGGCGATTTCGTGGGTTGGCATCTCGGTGATGTCCGTGCCGGCAAAGGTGATCTTGCCACGACGTGCGCGCGGACTGCCGAAGATGGTCATCATCAGCGTCGACTTTCCGGCACCGTTGGCGCCAATGAGAGCGACGATCTCGCCCTCGTTGACAGCGACATTGACACCACTCAGCGCACGGATGTTGCCGTAGTAGGTTTCGACGCCTTCAACGTTGAGAAGCGCTTTCGCGGCCATTTACTTCTGCCCCCCGCGCTTGCCGGGGGTCGTTTTGACGCCCGCTGCATTCCTGCCCTTGGCCTCGGCGGTGGCGGCGTCCTTGGCCAGCGCTTTCGCCTGTTTGATCCATTCTTCCCGTTCGATGCGCCCGTCGAAGGCCAGATACGCTTCCGCCACAACGATATCGGCTTTCTTCCAGGCCGCGATTTGATCGAAGTGGAAGATGCCGTGTTCGTTGAGTTTTCTCTCGTTCACAGGACCAATGCCTTTGATCAGTATCAAGCGGTCGGCCTTCCCTCCACGTGGAGCCTTGAGTGCATTCGAGAGCGTTGCCGGCGGCTTCGCGGATGGAGCTTTCGCGGGCGAAACGTCCTTGGCAGCTCTTCCGCTGCCAGCGGGCTTGGCGGCTGCAGCAGGTTTGCGTTTCGCAGCCTTCGGCGCGGATGTAGCGGACGACCGGGCTTCAGTCCGCGCCGTGGATGTCGCCTTTGCTCTGGCTAAACGTTCTTCCACCTGGTCGGCCTTGGACGCAGCGCGCGAGACGGTGACCCTTTCTCCGAAGTCGTCGCTATGGGCGATCGTGTCGGACACGGGCCCCGCCAGCATGGATGCCGAGGCGGCCGGCCCGTGAGCCGGGTCCGGCTCTGCGTCGAGTTCCTCTATGACCTGTTCGTCACCGACCTCGACCAGCACTTCCGTCACCTCTTCGTCCTCGACACCCAGATAGGCGGCGATGACGCGCGGATCGCTTCTCACGGAAAGTGGATCGCCGTCGGAAATCTTACGACCGTATTCCAGTACGACGACATGGTCGGAGATCTGCATCACTACCGACATGTCGTGCTCGATGAGGAGGATCGACGTACCGGTATTGTCCTTGATGTCGTTGAGAAGCGCGTTGAGCGCGGCTGATTCTCGCGGGTTGAGACCCGCCGCAGGCTCGTCAAGGCAGAGCAATTCGGGGCCCGTGCACATCGCCCGGGCGATCTCCAGGCGGCGTTGCGCACCGTAAGGCAGATCCCCAGCCGCATCATCGGCGCGATCGACTAACTCAGCCTTTTCCAGCCAGAATTTCGCCAGTTCGACGGATTCTGCCGACGCCCGGCGGTAGGCGCCGAAGCCGAGCAATCCGAGCACTGTAAAGCCGGAGGCGACCATCAGCTTGTTGTGCTGGGCCACGAGCAGGTTTTCCAGGAGCGTCATGCCCGAGAAGAGCCGAATGTTCTGGAAGGTTCGGGCAACCTTGGCGCGGGCAGGAATCTCATGGTTCGGCAACCGCTCCAGAAGAAACTCGGTACCGTCCTGCCGCCTCAGCGTCAGCATGCCCTCGGTCGGCTTGTAGAAGCCGGTAATGCAGTTGAAGACCGTCGTCTTGCCCGCACCGTTGGGACCTATGAGCGCGGTGATTTCTCCGCGCTTTGCTTCGAACGACAGGTCGCCGATGGCCACGAGACCGCCGAACTTCATCGACAGATGCTCGACCTTGAGGATGGCATCGTTCATGGATTGCACGTCTCCAGCCATCAGCCGTGCCCTTCCTTGGTGAAGGCGCCGGAAACGGCCTTTCTCTTGTGAAGGAATGCCGTTGGTTCACGGCTCCCGACGAAGCCACGGGGCTTCCACACCATCACAACAACCATGGCAAGGCCGAACAGCAGCATGCGGTAAAGTTCCGGGGTGAAGTTCGGCCCGAAGACCGCTTTAAGGAACTGCAATTCGCGCAGGATTTCGGTGCCGCCGATCATGACGGCCGCGGCAATCGCGATGCCGGTCAATGACCCCATACCGCCGAGAACCACAATGGCAAGGATAACCGCCGATTCCAGGAACACGAATGATTCCGGGCTGACGAAGCCTTGGCGCGCGGCAAAGAAGGAGCCCGCAAAGCCACCGAACATGGCGCCGATCGCGAAGGCGGTCAGCTTTGTGTTTGTTGTGTTGATGCCAAGAGAGCGGCAGGCGATCTCGTCCTCGCGCAGCGCTTCCCAGGCGCGGCCGACCGGCATGCGGCGCAGCCTGATTGTGACGAATGCAGTAAGCAGGCAAAGCAACAGGATGAGATAGTAGAGGAAGATCTTGTAGTAGACGCCGGAAGGCGCCATACCGAGCACCTTGGCGAAATTGTTCGGCGCGGATACGTCGAAGGACAGGAGCCCGAAGAGCGTCACCTTCGGGATGCCGGATATGCCGGCCGTGCCGTTGGTAACTTCACGCCAGTTGATGATCACAAGCCGGATGATCTCGCCGAAGGCTAGCGTTACGATCGCCAAATAGTCTCCGCGCAGCCTCAACACGGGGAAACCGAGAATGATGCCCCACATGGCGGCCATGGCGCCGGCGGCAGGCAGCAGAATCCAGAATGACAGCCCGAAATGCGTGCCGAGTAGCGCATAGGCATAGGCGCCGACCGCATAGAAAGCGACGTATCCGAGATCAAGCAGACCGGCGAGGCCGACAACCACGTTGAGCCCCCAGGCGAGCATCACATAGATCAGGATCTGGATGCCAAAATTGTCGACCCATTTCAGCGAGCCCTGCAGTCCCGAAAGCGAGATGACGATCGCGGGAAACAGGAACAGGAACGCCAGTCCGAAGAGGTTGAAATTTCGCTTGAGGAAGGATTCCTCGACCGGCGCGGCGACCGCAGGCTGGGCTGCGCGGACCGCACGACGCCTTTCCAGTTCAGGCTGAACGAAGGCCGACATCACGAACCGGCCAACCATGATTATGCCGACCAGGACGGCCAACAGCCCCCATCGCTGGACGAGGATAAGCTCGTTCCGGATGTTCTGGTCGGTCTTCAGCCCAACCAGCAGCACGAATAGGCCGAACGCGATGAGACCGGCATAGATGGCGTCTCGAGCGGCATTGGCCATTACGTTGTTCGCAGTCTTGTCGGCGGTTGCGGTGGTCACGGCCATGGGTTCACACCTTCTCGACTTCCGGACGGCCCATCAGACCGGACGGCAGGAAGATCAGAACGATCGCGAGGATGGAGAACGCGGCCACATCCTTGTAGTCGATCGAGAAATAAGCGGACCATAAGGACTCGATCGTTCCGATCAGAAGCCCGCCGAGAACAGCGCCCGGGAGGGAGCCGATGCCACCCAGGACGGCAGCGGTGAAGGCTTTCACGCCGGGTACAAATCCATCCGAGAAGACGACGACACCGTAGTACATCAGAAAGAGGGTGCCGGCGACGGCCGCAAGCGCAGCACCCATGATGAAGGTGATTGATATCGTGCGGTCGACATCGATGCCCAGCAACGCCGCCATCTTGCGATCCTGCTCGCAGGCGCGCTGGGCGCGGCCGAGCGGCGTTTTGTTGACGATGTACCAGAAGCAGGTGAGCAGAACGGCAGTGACCAGCACGATGACGAGTTGCTTCAGCGAGATCGTCACGCCGGCTATGGTGTAGGTCTGCGAGATCATCGGCGGAATAGGCTTGTTCCTTGGACCCTGCGTGACCTGGACGAAATTGGAAAGGGCGATCGACATACCGATCGCAGTGATGAGCGGCGCCAGCCGGAACGAGCCGCGCAGCGGCCGGTACGCCACTTTTTCGATGGTCCAATTGTAGAGACTGGTGAGCAACATTGCGACGACCATCATGATCAGCAACGCGACCGCCACAGGCAGGGTATAGAACACGCCGAGCAGGATCAGGAATGTGATGAGCGCACCGAATGCGCCGACCATGAAAATGTCGCCATGGGCGAAATTGATCATGCCGATGATGCCGTAGACCATCGTATAGCCGATCGCGATCAGGCCATAGATCGACCCCAGCGTCAGCCCATTGATAAGCTGCTGGACAAAATATTCCATGTGAACGCGGCTCCCCGGGAACGTCGCATCAAAGGCGCATTCCTTTTCGTATTTCCCCTAGTCGTAGAGGTTCGGGCTCGGATTGCAACGTCATTTTTGTTGTCTTCGTAGCGCTTGCCTGAGGCCACGCCCGAACGGTTGCTTTAAGTCCGATCCGCCTCTGGACCATGCTCAAGCTAGCATTGGCACAACGCAATGTCTTTGACTAATCGGAAGATTTTTGCGGGTAAAGTCGAAGAATCCCGCGCGGTTTCGGCCCATTCTGAAAAAATCTTGCGTCAAACAGCTCCCGCGAGACGCCGTCCACTAGAGCGCCGTGCTTCCTTTTGGACGCACAAAGGACGCTCTAAGTTGTTGAATCTCCGCATCGTGCTTACCGAAAATCGATCCCGATTTTCGGGCCGATGCGCTAGTCCGCTGGACGTCAAGTGACAACGAATCCGTGCGCGAACGGATCACGGTCGTCGATGAAGATTGTGTTGTATCCGGTCGTGCGAGCCCAGCCGGCAATCGAGGGTACGATCGCTGCCCGGTCCGCCACCGTCGTTTCACGTTCGACACGGCCGTTGAAGAGAGAACCGATGATCGATTCGTGTATGAAGGCGTCGCCGGTTCTGAGCCGACCCTTGGCGTGTAGCTGGGCCATGCGCGCCGAAGTGCCGGTACCGCAGGGCGACCGGTCGATCGCCTTGTCGCCGTAGAATACGGCGTTGCGCGCGTCAGCATTTGTCCCCTTTGGCGCACCCGTCCATAGAATATGCGACAGACGGTCAATGGCCGGGTTTGTCGGATGAACGAAGGAATAGGACTCGTTCAGCCGTTGTCTCAGCACCGGGCTCCAGGCGATCAGGTCCGTCGCGGCATGATCCGACATGTCACGGTAATTTGGCTGCGGTTCGATGATCGCATAGAAATTGCCGCCATAGGCGACATCCACGGTGAGCGAGCCGAGCACCGGACACTCGACTGTCAGCCCCTCCGCATAGAGGAAAGAGGGCACATTGGTGATCCGCACCTCCTCCACATATCCGCCTTCCTGACGGTACTCGGCGACAACGAGTCCAGCTGGTGTATCCAGTTTCAAAACGCCCGGCGTCTTCGGCGTCACCAATCCGTGCTCTATCGCCATGGTCACAGTGCCGATCGTGCCGTGGCCGCACATGGGCAGACAGCCCGACGTTTCGATGAAAAGGATCGCGATATCGCAATCCTCACGAGTCGGCGGGTAGAGGATCGAACCGGACATCATGTCGTGCCCGCGAGGCTCGAACATCAAGCCGGTGCGTATCCAATCGTATTCGGCGAGAAAATGCGCACGGCGCTCCATCATCGTCGCGCCGTTCAAAAGCGGCCCGCCACCGGCAACAAGCCGGACGGGATTGCCGCAGGTATGTCCATCAATGCAATGAAAGGAATGCCGCGCCATAGCGCCGAAGCTCCATCTGGAATTTAGAACCGCTGTGCAGAAAAGGGCGAAAGATCGATCGCTGAAGTTCTGCCCCAGGACCAGCGCGCGGATCAACTGCCCGGTCGCGGCGGCCTGCGTGAGACCGAGATGACCGTGTCCGAAGGCATAGTAGATGTTCGCCTGGCTCCTGGATCGGCCAATGACCGGCAGCGAGTCAGGCAGTGACGGACGGAAGCCCATCCATTCGCGGCCGCCGCTCGTTTCGAGACCAGGCAGGAACCGTTGCGCCTTTTCTAGCATCGCCTTCGCTCGCTGAAAATTTGGCGGCCGGCGAAGGCCGCCAAGTTCGACCGCGCCTCCAACCCGTATGCCTGTCGCGAGCGGCGTGATGACGAAACCATGGCCGGAGAAGATGAGTTGTCGCCTGACTTCAAATGCGCCTAAGGGCAGCGTGGTGTTGTATCCACGTTCGGTCTCAAGAGGGATCTTCTCGCCGAACTGCCGTGCAAGAAGGTGCGACCAGGCTCCGGCCGCAATGACCACGCGACGGGCGACGATCGTGCGGCCGTGACGAAGCTGAATGGCAACCCGATCTCCTGAAGGAACGGCAACGCCAACATCGCCGTGCACGAAGCGAGCGCCCTTCCCCTCGGCATAGAGCCAGATCGCCTTGCCGAGATCCTTCGGGTCGCTGACGGTTTTCCAGCCGGGCACGAAGGTTCCGGCGGTGAAGCGCTCCGAGAGGCCGGGCTGGAAGGACTGGAGTTCCTCCCGCTTGAGATGACGGTAGCCGATGCCGAAGCGTTCACGCACGGCCCAGCCGGGCACCGACGCCTTGAACTCGGCACCGCTCTCGTAGACTTCCAGCGACCCGTCTTGGCGAAGCATCGGAAGCGTGCCGGAACGCTCCATCAACGCCATCCATTCGCGTTCCGCAAACTTCATCATCGACGCCTGCGCGCTGACACTTGACTCGAATGTGGTGGGGCTCCCCGCACACCAGAAGCGGTAGAGCCAGGGGACGAGCTTCGGAAAATAGGCCGGTGGAATGCTCAACGGCCCGAGCGGATCGGCAAGCCATTTCGGCACATTCGCCAGCATGCCTCTGTGCGCCAGCGGCAGGATGTCGGAAAAAGCCAGCGCTGCGGCGTTCCCCGAGCTGGTTTCTTCGCAAAGACCGGTGCGGTCGATCACCACGACGTCCCGGCCGGCCTCGGCAAGATGAGCCGCAATGCAGATACCGATGATGCCGCCGCCGATGATCGCGATGTCAGCAGCGTTGCCTTGTCCGATTGGACGGGGGGAAGGCGCCCGAAGCACGGATGAGGCGCCGGGCTTTACGCCGCCGTGATTGGAATTTCCTTCCATTTGGATTCTACCGATCACCCTGCTGCTGCGTCTTCCAATCCGGGATGGAAGCAGAAAGGCCGCCGCACCGACAGTCTCAAAACTCAGGCAGCTTCGGCCGCACGGCGAGCGCGTCGGTCACGATCTTTTCCACGGCGGCGCGCCGCTCGCCGGAGAGCGGTTGGCGCGGCATCCGTACCCGGTCGTTGGAGCCTATGGCATGGACTTCCGCCAGCTTGATGTTCTGAACAAGATATGTGGAGACATCGAGGTCGAGCAGAGGACGGAACCACCGGTAGATGGCGAGCGCCTCTTCCCGGCGACCCTGCTTCATCAGCTGGTAGATCGCAACCGTTTCGCGCGGGAAGGCCGTGACAAGACCGGCCACCCAGCCGATGGCGCCCACGCTCAGCGCTTCGAAGGCAAGGTTATCGACGCCGGTGAACAGATCGAACCGATTGCCAAACCGATTGATGATCTCCGTCGAGCGGCGGATGTCGTCGGACGACTCCTTAACCGCGACGAAGAGCGGGTTATCCGCAAGCCTCTCCATCACTTCGACGGTCACGTCGACACGATAGGCAAGACGGTTGGAATAGATCATTACAGGCAGTTCGCCGGCATTGGCGACGGCGGAGAGTGTCGCAACCGTTTCGTCCGGGTTGGTGTGATAGATGGGGCTCGGCACCACCATCAGCCCGCTTGCACCGGCCTGCTGCGCCTTCTTGGCCAATGCCATGCCATCGCGCGTGGCCGGTTCATTGATGGTGAGCAGAACCGGCTTGCCGCGGGCAATGCCCTGCGCCGTCTTCAGAACGGCCAGCTTTTCGTCGACGGACAGCATCGGCCCTTCGCCCAGCGAGCCGCAGACGATAATCCCGTCGCAGCCCGCCTCCATTTGCAGCGCGAAGCAGCGCTCCATTTCGGCATGATCGAGGCGGTCGTCCTCGGTGAATTTGGTTGTGACGGCAGGAAGAACTCCGGTCCACATGGTTCGCTCCATTCTGATATATTTGTGATATATCATTAGCGAAAGGGGCTGTCAAACTGCCGGTGCAGTGATATATCAAAAATATATCAGTTTGGAGAAACCCTCTTGCACGAGATCGTGACGTCTGCATCCGAGCCGGTGACGGCGAAGGCCTATCGCGCACTCGAGCGAATGGTCGTGACTTTGGAACTCGCGCCGGCAAGCGTGACCACCGAAGGCGCGCTGATCGAGCGGTTGGGGCTTGGCAGGACGCCCGTACGCGAGGCGATCCAGCGTCTTGCCTGGGAAGGATTGCTCGAGGTGCGGCCGCGAGCCGGAGTTGCGGTCGCGCCACTCCATGCCGCTGACTGGCTGCGCGTTCTTGACGCCAGGCTGGGCGTGGAAGTGATCCTTGCCCGCTCAGCGGCCCGTTTTGTGACAAGCGGCGCGGCCGAGCAGTTCCGTCAGGCCGGCCTGGCCATGCAAAAGGCTGTGGTCACGGGCAATGTCCTTTCCTTCCTGGAGGCTGACAAGGCATTGGACGAAGCCATGGCAGCGGCATCCGACAATCCCTTCGCCGCACGCCTTGCCGCACCGCTGCAGACTCACAGCCGCCGCTTCTGGTTCCGCTATCGGGCCGACATCGGCCTTGCCGACGCAGCGGAGCATCACGTCCGGTTAATCGGCACGATCCTCGACGGCGATGCGGAAAGCGCCGGTCGCGAAGCGGAACGCCTGATCGGATTACTCCGGGCCAATGCACAGGCGGCAGCGCACCGGTAGCTCGCAACTTACGCGCCCGGCAAATCGGCGACGAAGGTCGTTTCCCATCCATCGCCTGCCGCGACAATGCAGCTTCGACCGCGAGCGTCAGTCATCATAACTGTCCATGTTCCGGTGATGGAAACATAGACCTCCATGATCGCAGCATTGCCGACCGTTCCGTAGGCGAACTGCCGCTCCTGATACCTCTCGGCCAGATAAGCGACGAGATCGCGGTGGTCTCCACAGGGCGACTGCGCATGAGCGTTTGCTATGCCTGCGGCAATCGCGACTGCAGCAAGCGCGGATACAATCCACCTGGACAAAAACCTGAGTGCCATGATGCGCCTCCATTGCCGTCCCGCTCCGGCAGAAGGAAGCAAATGCGGCAGCCTCAATCCGCCGGAACGATCCAGTCCGGTCTCGACGTCTTCATCGCGTCGCTCCTTCCCAGCTCCGGTCTGTCATCTTCGGAAACCAATGTTCCTGTTATGTTCCTAATATGGTGGCGAGAAACAAAAAAAGCAAGCTAGCCCGTCGGGCAGGTGACTGACCGGCGGGTCCGCGCAGATCAATGAGGAAAATCACGTACCAGGAAGCGCTGCCAGTACATCGATTTCCCAGCTGTCTCCAGTGGAAAGCACACAACTGTTTCCGTCAGTCCCGCTGGCGATAATCGTCCAGGTGCCGTTCTCTGAGACGAAAACTTCGATCACTGCATTCTTGTTCACGACGCCAACCGCCTGAGGGTTTTCCTTGAACTCCTCGGCCAGTTGCTTGACGATCTCGTCACGCGCGCCGCAGGCCGGTACCGCAAAGGCAGAGCTGCTGCTGAGCGCCAGTGCGCTAACAGCGATCAAGTTAACCAGGATCTTTCGTGTCATAGGACACCTCCGGTCGCCGACGGAGCTGGCAGGCACTGTTTTTACAGTACACGCGGCCAACCAGCATGGTCCGGCAAAGATCAATCGCGGAACAGGCAAAATGTTCCGTCGTGGGAGACCCAACCGGAAACGAAGGATAGGTGAGAGCTGAAATAGTTAAGCCCGGCAAAACCGGGCTTAACTATTATGCGGCGCTCAGTTCATTGTCGGGATGACGAACTCGGCGCCATCCTTGATGCCTCGCCGCACGCCCGCAGCCGCGTAGCGGCGAGGACGTGCAGACGAGAAGACTTCAGGCATCAGTTCATCGTCGGGATGACAAACTCCGCGCCGTCCTTGATGCCCGAAGGCCAGCGCGACGTGACCGTCTTGGTCTTGGTGTAGAAGCGGAACGCGTCCTGTCCGTGTTGGTTGAGATCGCCGAAGCCCGAGCTCTTCCAGCCGCCGAAGGTGTAGTAGGCAATCGGAACCGGGATCGGCACATTGACGCCGACCATGCCGACCTGGACGCGGCTGGCAAAATCTCGCGCCGCATCGCCGTCGCGGGTGAAGATCGCAACGCCATTGCCCATCTCGTGGTCATTGGCGAGCTTGATCGCGTTCTCATAGGTCGGCGCGCGTACAACGGACAGCACCGGCCCGAAAATCTCTTCCCTGTAGATGCGCATGTCGGCTGTCACATGGTCGAACAGGCAGCCCCCCATATAGAAGCCGTTCTCGTAGCCCTGCATGGTGAAGCCGCGCCCATCGACAACGAGCTTCGCGCCTTCCTTCACGCCGATGTCGACATAGCCTTTCACGCGCTCAAGCGCCTGCTTGGTGACCAATGGGCCGAAATCGGCCGAGGAATCGGTCGAGGGACCGACTTTGAGACTTTCGACACGGGGGATAAGTCGCTCGATCAATCGATCAGCCGTCTCCTTGCCGACAGGAACCGCCACGGAGATCGCCATGCAGCGTTCGCCAGCCGAGCCATAACCGGCGCCGATCAACGCATCGACGGTCTGGTCCATGTCGGCGTCGGGCATGACGATCATGTGGTTCTTGGCCCCACCGAAACACTGCACGCGCTTGCCGGCGGCGCAACCACGCGAATAGATGTAGTGCGCAATCGGCGTGGAGCCGACGAAGCCGATAGCCTTGACATCCGGATCGTCGAGGATCGCGTCCACCACCTCCTTGTCGCCGTTGACGACGTTGAGGATGCCAGCAGGCAGTCCGGCCTCGATGAAAAGCTCGGCGATGCGAAGCGGCACGCCCGGATCCCGTTCGGACGGCTTCAGGATGAAGGCATTGCCGCAGGCGATGGCCGGCGCAATCTTCCACAGCGGAATCATGGCCGGAAAATTGAACGGCGTGATGCCGGCGACGACGCCAAGGGGCTGCCGCATCGAATAGACGTCGATGCCTGGGCCGGCTCCGTCGGTGAATTCGCCCTTCATCATATGGGGCGCGCCGATGCAAACCTCGACCACTTCAAGGCCGCGTTGAATGTCGCCCTTGGCGTCGGCAATCGTCTTGCCGTGTTCGCGCGCCAGAATCTCGGCGAGTTCCTCATATTCGCGGTTGGCCAGTTCGAGGAAGCGCATCAGCACACGGACACGGCGCTGAGGATTAGTGGCAGCCCAAGCCGGTTGCGCAGCCTTTGCGTTTTCGACAGCGGTCCGCAGTTCCGCGGCGGAGGCCAGTGCTACCGTGGCGCGCACAGTGCCATCCATGGGCTGCATCACATCTTGCTTGCGTCCGCTGGTGCCGGCGACGCGTTTGCCGCCGATGAAATGACCATAGTCCAGCATCGTTTCTCTCCCTGATTGTCTGGTTGGCCCCATTCTCCCGCTTTGGCAGGCAAATGGCAACGCGAGGAGAAAAGCATCCGTTGTGCAAAATTTGATGTACGACCGCTGCATGGGTGTTATTCTGCGCAAATGAATGGCCGGCTGAATATCTCGAACACATTGGCGGGACAGCACCCCCCTCTGTCCTGCCGGACATCTCCCCCGCAAGGGGGGAGATCAGCCGCCCGCGATGATTTCGCCAATCGCCAGCGACGCAGAATGGACGCTGTGGGCGACGCGAGTGATCTCCCCCCTTGCGGGGGAGATGTCCGGCAGGACAGAGGGGAGCGCTGTCCTGCAAACTTGCCCGAAACAACCAGTAGTCGTTCAACAGCCAATCCGGTTCGCCATGAACTGGGATGACGTCCGCATATTCCTCGCGGTGGCACGCGCCGGGCAAATCCTGGGCGCGGCGCGGCGTCTCGAGCTCAACCATGCCACCGTATCCCGGCGCGTGGCAGCACTTGAGGAGGCGCTCAATGCCAGGCTCTTCCGCCGCATGACTACCGGCAGCGAGTTGACGTCCGCGGGCGAGCGTTTCCTCGGTGTCGCCGAGCGCATGGAGTCAGACATGATCGCGGCACGCGCCGAGCTGGACGGCGAGGGCGACGGCGTGTCCGGAACGGTGCGCATTGGCGCGCCGGACGGTTTCGGCGTGGCATTTCTCGCGCCACGGCTGGGCGAACTGACTGCACTCCACGGCGGCCTGTCGATCCAGCTCGTGCCAGTTCCGCTTTCTTTTTCGCTGTCGCGGCGCGAAGCCGACATAGCAATCACCGTCGAGCGGCCGACCGAAGGACGCCTTGTCGCCGCGAAGCTCGTCGACTACGCGCTCGGCCTCTACGCATCGCGGGCCTATGTCGAGAGGCATGGAATCCCCAGGACGGCGGACGGACTCGCCTCGCACCGGCTGGTTGGCTATGTGCCTGACCTGGTGATCAGCGCCTCGCTCGACTATGCCGCCGATTTCAGCCGCAACTGGAGCGCCGGGTTCTCGATCTCCTCGACGCTCGGGCAGGCGGAAGCCGTGCGATCCGGCGCCGGCATCGGCATCCTTCACGCCTTTATCGCACGCGCGATGCCGGAACTGGTGCCGGTGCCCGCCGTGCCGCCGATCCGCCGTGCCTATTGGCTGGTCTATCACGAATCCGTCCGACCGCTCCGCCGCATTCAAACTGTGGCAAGCTTCATCGCGAAGGCGGTTGAACGGGAACGGGCGTTGTTTGTATGAGTGCTACCGCATCGGGCCGAAAACCGGAATCGGTCTCCGGGAGGCAGGATACCTGATTCAGGACATGCGGCGTCCTTACCAATCCAGCAAAAAGATGCGAGGCACCGTAGGCAAGAAGATCATCTCGTCCGGGCCTACGACAAATGAGGGCGAAAAATACTGAGTCGGCCCGATCGCAGTGGTGCTACAATTGCTGTTGGGGGCGCGTGCACTTTTGAGGTCGGCGGGATGAGCGGACGCGTGGTCGCAGCCCTTGCGTGCCTGGCATTCTCGACAACGCCGGAAAATGCCGCTGCCACGGATTGTGGCCGGCTGGTTATTTCCGAAAGCGCCGTCCAAATGGCCAGCATGGGCGCTTACTACCGCATCCTGCTCCAATCATACGAACGGGGCCGCCGGTTCGCTCCGCAGCAGGTGCAGAAAGGTTTTCGACGGCATTTCGAGGAGTTGAAGCTGCAGTGGGAAAATCGCGGCTACGCCGTCCTGTCGGAAGAAGAGCTCAAAACCGCCGCTCCGTGCGGTCCGACACCAAATTCCTGAAAGAATGCCAACCAGTGAGGACGGCCATGCTGTTCCGCGCTTTATCCACGCGTCTACCCGTAACGTGCAACCCCGAGTTCGCTCACATCGATCTCCGGTTTCTTTCCCGAAATGATGTCAGAAATGACCCGCCCGGAGCCGCATGCCATCGTCCAGCCCAGCGTGCCGTGACCGGTGTTAAGGTAGAGATTTGCGTGGCCGGTCCGGCCGATAATGGGCGGACCGTCCGGCGTCATCGGCCTCAACCCGCACCAGAAGCTGGCGTCCTTGAGCTGGCCACCGCGCGGAAAGAGATCGCCCACAGAGTACTCCAGCGTGTCTCGCCGCGACTGGTGAAGTCTGAGATCATAGCCCGAAATCTCCGCCGTGCCGCCCACACGGATGCGCTCGCCGAGGCGGGTGATTGCTACTTTGTAGGTTTCATCCATCACCGTGGACACCGGCGAAGCGTCGGCATCCTGGATCGGCACGGTGATTGAATAGCCCTTGACGGGGTAAACCGGGATCGAGAGCCCAAGCGGCCTAACAAAAATCGGTGAATAGCTGCCGAGCGCCACGACATAGGCATCGGCCGTCAGCATCCCGGCGCTTGTAACGATGCCCGTGACGTATCCGCCGCTCGCCACGATCTTCTCGATTGTCGTGCCATACCTGAATTTGACGCCACGTGCCGTGCAGTGTTCGGCAAGCCTGGTGGTGAACATCTGGCAATCGCCAGTCTCGTCGCCGGGAAGCCTGAGCCCGCCCTTGAACTTCTCGCGCACCGCGGCAAGCGCCGGCTCAGCCGCGATACAGCCCGCCGGATCGAGCACTTCGAATGGCACGCCGAACTGTTTCAGCACCTCGACGTCGCCGCCGGTGCCGTCCACCTGTTTTTGCGTGCGGAAAAGCTGGAGCGTGCCCCGGCTGCGCTCGTCATAGGCAATGCTTGTCGCCGCCCGTAGCGCCTTCAGGCTGTCACGGCTGTATTCGGCGATCGGCACCATGCGCGCCTTGTTCACTGCATAACGGGCCGACGTGCAGTTGCGGAGCATTTGCAAGCTCCACGACCACATGGCGGGATCGACAAGTGGCCGGATCACCAGCGGGCCATGCCGCATCAACAGCCACTTCACCGCTTTCACCGGCACGCCGGGACCCGCCCAAGGCGAGGAATAGCCGGGCGACACCTCGCCGGCATTGGCGAAACTGGTTTCGAGCGCGGGCCCCGCCTGACGGTCGACCACCTCCACCTCGTGCCCCGCTTCGGCAAGATAATGCGCGGTCGCAGTGCCGATTACCCCGCTGCCCAGGATAAGAATTTTCATTTACCGGATCTCCTTGACGTGCTCGTCATGGGTCGAAGGAGCGGAAGTCTTCTCCGTCCTGCCTGTAGGGGCGATCGAGATGTTGAAAACGCCCAGCGATAGTGGGCGCCAAGCGAGGCGCAGGCCGCGCGCGACCTCGTTAGGAATGCGATCATGCAGAGAATCCCCATTCTCAGTGCGTCGCCTGAGAATAGGGGTGCTCTCCGGGCTCCCGTCAATGAGGAAAGCGAGCAAGATCAAGCGTTCTGACGATACGCTGCCGAGTTAGATCGTTGCACCGCATGGCCTGGCGTTGGTCGCGGGCAAACCAGACTTGACGACGGTGTTTCTCAATGACCTGTCGGCAGGCGCCTATCCCCCGATATATCTCCGGTGAAACCGATGGCCCAAACCAGTGAGGATCTCGTAGCCGATCGTTCCGGCAAAACTCGCTACGTCATCGACGGTCTGGGTTTCGCCGATAAGCTCGACCAAATCGCCAGGCTTGAGCGATCCGGGCTCCAGCGCGGAAATGTTGAGCATGATGCTGTCCATCGAGACCCGACCGACAATGGGCAGCCAGACACCGTTGAAGAACGCCCCTCCCGCAGCGCGGCGGTGCCAGCCGTCGGCGTAGCCGAGCGATATCGTGGCAAGGGCAAGCGGCGATCTTGTCCGGTAGCTGTACCCATATCCGACGCCGGCGCCCACGGGGAGCTCTCGCGTCTGGATCACCTTCGCCGCGAGGCGGATCACAGGAAGCATCGGATTGACCCGACCGGGCGTCGGGTTGATCCCGTACAGCGCCGCGCCGGGGCGAGCAAGGTCGTAGTGGTAAGCGGACCCCAGAAAAACGCCGGAGGAATTTGCCAGCGATCCTCGCGCGTTGGGAAGGAGCTTCCGCAGCCTATCGAAATTCTCGCGCTGCAAGGCATTGGCCGGGTTTTCAGGCTCATCCGCGCAGGCGAGATGGCTCATCACCAGTTCCACCGATAAGCCGTCGAGTGCACGGGGATCAGCGGCGAGCCGCTCAACCTCGCCGGGTGCTATGCCGAGGCGCGACATGCCGCTGTCCACCTGAAATGCAGCAGGCAGCGTTCTGCCGACGCCTTCGGCTGCCTTGCGCCATGTGGCGAGCTGCTCAGGGCTATTGATGACCGGAGTGATCCCATGCGCGATGCAATCGGCCTCGGCGCCGGGCGGCGCACCGTTGAGGACATAGATGTCCGAATCCGGACCCAACACAGCGCGCAAAGCCGCGCCTTCGCCGACATGGGCAACAAAAAACGTGTCGCAGCCTTCCCTGACGAGCGCGTGGGCAACCTCGGCGGCGCCCAGCCCATAGGCGTCTGCTTTCACGACGCCCGCGCATCCGACGCCGCCGAGCAGCGTCTTCAGCCGGCGATAATTTTCACGAACGGCGCCGAGATCGATCGTCAGGATCGCGCCGGCATCGATTTCGGATACCGGACTCATGCTGGCGGGCACGCCGGCGCGCGGCAGAAGCAGATTTCATGTCGGTGAGCCGATGGGCTTCGGGATTCGGACGACATCTTCAATTCCGACCGGCCATAACTCGCAATCCTTGGATGGAACAGCTAACCGTCGTCCCGCTCCAGATCCTTATCTTGTCGCACGTCCGGTCGGAGAGAGCGTTGACTTACCTTCCTGACGCGCTCTGACGAGTAGTCCCAGTCCAATTCAGCCGCAACCCCCTCAAGCAGCGATCGGGTCATTGTCGAGGTCTCGACACGCCGTATGGCACGTCTCGGTAAAGCGGTAATCTCACATAGTCCGGACCATCTAGTGGTCCGATTCTAACATTCGCATTCCATTGATACAGACCATCCAGGCGAATGTTAGAATCAAAGGACCACTAGCAAACATGTGATTCTAGTGGAACTTTGAATTTGGCATTCGCAATCGACGCGTGATGTCAAATGGGATGCGAATGTCAAATTCGTTCCACTAGCCCGATCCGAAGAGATCGGCGGCAATTGAAAGCAGCTTGCGAGGTTCATGTGAACCGCTACCGCCTACCACACCGCGCTAGGCGGCGCGCAAACGGTGGCTCGTTTGGCTTGTAGATCGCTGCCGGTCTGGCATAAGCATCGCAGCGCACAGACCTATGAGCACTCCAGCGCCGATGCAGAGCGTCAGAAAAATCATTGCCTTCCTCGGAAGGAAGGATCCTTCGACCACGGGCGATGCCGCCGGAGTGAAGAGGCTACCGGCGCTTTCAACAATTTTCGCCTTAGATATCGCAAGTAACTCGTTGTATTCGGAAACGATCTCAGCAAGTTGCGTGCTCGCAGCTTGTCGGATCGAGTTATCGAGCGTGCCCTCAATTGGACTCCGTATGATTGCGAGCTTCTTTTCCATTTCCGAGAGCTCGACAATCAACTCTTGTCGTTTGTTCAAGGTATTCTCCAGATAGCTCGACAGGTTGGCGCGTTGCGCCAAGCCCAAAATTTCCGCCAAGACACTGTCCCCAACCTGGACCGAACCCGCTCCGCTATTGCTATCAGTGGCAGAACTACCTGGTTCGGACTTCTGAAAATTCGCTAGCGATTCCAGCGTGTCTTCCATTCCGGTCAATTGGCGTTTGAGATTGTCAACTTCAAACGCGATCTGTCTGACTTGAGTTTGAAGGACTGGCCCCGCGTTCACGATTGCCGAGGCAAAGAGCGGATTGAAGTATAGCTTTACGAAACGTTCAGTCGTCTCAATGAGGTTGGTTGCGTTGTTTCCCGCCGTAGTCAAAATAGTGTCCAGACGGTTGTCCTCTGAGATCAATCGCAGACCCCTGCGAATGTTGCTAACGACCGTTTCGGCGACAAGCAAACTGGTAGAGTCGTCAAGCGTCAACACTTCGCGGGGAACCGACACATTTTGAAGCTTCGTATCGGCAAAGATTTTGAATTTGCGCGGATACACTTCTTTCCAGACTTCGGGCAACGCCGATGCGATCGCGACGCCAGTGCTTGGCGCCACTTTCAAGCCGCCGTAGTCCAAATCAATACGCAGTCCGGACCTTACGACGCGCTCCAGTTCTTCAATGTACGCGGTGTTGATCGCCTCAATTTCAACCGCGGACAAACTGCGCGGCGCAAGTCTTGCGCGGTATTTCTCGTGGACGCTTTGTTCAAGCCCCGAACCAAATCTGACCGCAAGAGCATCCCTCAGCGCGCTTTCGTCCTTGATATCGAACCGTTTGGCAACTGCAGCAATGACATCCGGGACGAGCAGATCGGTCGGAGTAAACTCGGTACCATTCGGATAGCGGCTGTTCTCGATACCGGTGAGCGATAGGTAGTAAACTACGGGATCACGCGCACTCAGCATTGAAACGCCCATTGCGAAGATGCCGCCGACCGCCGACGCGAAAACTATCGTCGCGAAAAGAAGACGTCGTCGCCAAACCCTCATCCATAGGGCAGCGAGATTTATGTCATTGATTGGTTCGCTGTCTTCCATTGCACTAATCCCCAAATTGCCCGTGCTCGTAGCACTTCCCCAAGACCCAGCCTCCTAGCGCGGCGACAAAACAGTTTGTTTGAGATTTAGCAAGCCCAATCTTGCTTAGTTCCTTAAGCATTTTTGAATGTCTGCAAAGATTATCTCTGTTGCGAACTCGATCGTAATGAAGTTGACAATAGTGTCTGATTTCGCGGGAGTTTCCCCCTATGCGTACCGCCTACCAGAGGCGCTCTTCCGGGACGCTCCTATGAGAAGATGAGGTCATGCCTGTTTTAATCGTTACAAGAAAATCAATGACTAGAGAGCTGCAGACATATGACAGATTACGAAATATTGAAGATGTACAGGCAGTCAGATAGAACAACTTGGCGGTTGGCGGAAAGATGCAGGGCGACAGCATAGAGCGACGCCGGTTAGGAGGGAAAACTGCCATGAGCGAGCTTGTGAATCTCCTGCAACACGGAATGCGGCCTATGAAAACGCATTCTTGCTCGCGACGGTTCACCGCGTTTGCGACTGCGGCGCCGGAGGCGGCGTCACTAGCGTGAGCGGGACCGAGTCTGGCCAAGCTATCCTTTCACGGAGCCAATCATTAGTCCGCGCACCAGGCCACGCTGGCTGACGACCGTGATAGCAAGCACCGGCAGAAGGTAAATCGCAGCGACCGCCATCATCTCTCCCCACAGTGTCTGGAACTGCGTGATGAGGGTTGAGATGCCGACCGGCATGGTCTGCGCGGCTGGCGTGCGGGTAATGGTCAGCGCGATGACGAATTCGTTCCAAGCAACAAGAAAGCCGAAGAGCGTCGCAACCCCGAGTCCGGGCAGCGAGAGCGGTATTACGATGCGGACGAGAATGCCCAGGGTGCCGAGCCCGTCCATACGTGCGGCCTCGACCAACTCGTCGGGGAAATCGCGAAAGAAGCCTGTAAGTATCCAGATCATTAGCGGCAGGACAATGGGCAAATAGCCGATGACTAAGCCGAGCGGACTGTCAATCAGACCGAGCGTGCGGAACTGCAGAAAAAAAGGCAGTGCCAGCGCTATCGGTGGGAAGACGCGGGTGATGACCGTAAACGACAGCAGCGCGCGGGAGCCCGGGTAGACGAATTTTGCGAAGCCCCAGGCCGCCGGCACCGACAACAGGGAGCCAAGTGCGGTCGCGCCGCCCGCCGCAATCAGACTGTTGACGAGATACCGCCGGAAGTCGCCGGCGAGCGCTACCCTGTAGTGGTCGAGTGTCGGGTGAGTGGTGAGGATGCTCGTCGGCGTGACCAGAATCTCGCTCGTCGGCTTGAACGACGTCGCGACGATCCAGTAGATCGGCACTAGGATTAGGATGCAGATGACCGCGAGGAAAACGTAGATCCCCGCCTCGGCCAGTC
The DNA here is from genome assembly GCA_963735385.1 of uncultured Alphaproteobacteria bacterium. Lineage (GTDB taxonomy): Bacteria > Pseudomonadota > Alphaproteobacteria > Rhizobiales > Rhizobiaceae > CAVTKY01. Next base: position 141,122 of record CAVTKY010000019.1, read on the forward strand.
GCTGTTGCGATGGGTCGCCGGCCGCCATCAGCCGTCCATTCGCCGATCGCGCAGAAGCAGAACTGCGAGCAGTGAGAAGGCCGCAGTGATGAGGACCAGCAGGACGGCCGCCGCAGCGCCGCCGGGGAAATCGAGCGCCGTGAACATCTGCCGGTAGATATATGTCGAGAGCACGTCAGTGGCGTTGGCGGGGCCCCCGCCGGTCAGCACGTAGACCACGTCGAAGATGCGGAACGCATCTGCGAGTCGCACGACGAGGATCACCGCGATCACCGGCTTTAGCAGCGGCAAGATGATGAAGACGAGAAGTTGCTGAGGTGTGGCGCCGTCGACCTTCGCCGCTTCGAGCGGGTCGGTCGGCAGGGCGGCGAGACCGGCGAGCAGCACCAGTATGTCGAACGGCAACGCCATCCAGAGGTTTGCGACGACAATCGTCGCGCGTGCCAGCCAGATGTCGGCAAACCACAGGGGCCCGCTTGTGCCGAATGAGGCCGCGATTAAGTCGATCATTCCGTAGCCGTCGACGAAGATGAACCGCCAGGCGAGCGCGCCAACGATCGGCGCCACCATTAGCGGCAGGGCGACGACCGCGCTGAATATCTTGGTCCCTCGAAGCCCGCGATGCAGAGCAAGCGCCGCAGCGAGCCCAAGAATTGCCTCGAGCACGAAGCTCGCGAGCACGATCTGCAATGTCTGCCAGAGCGCCGCCTGGAACTCGGAGGAGCGAGCAATTCGTGCGTAGTTACCGAGCCCCTTGAAATCGAGGATACCGCGCATGGCAGTATTTGGCCCATTGAAGCTGAGCCATACTGTCCAGGCGATCGGATATACCATCGTCGCTGCAAGGGCGATCAACGCCGGCAGGGTCAGCATGATCCCCGTGAGGGAACGTCGCCTGTCGTATCGGTTCGCTGCAGGAAAATGGGCCCCGGCGCGAGGTGCAGGGGTTCTGCTGCCGGGAGGCGACAAATCTCTCTCCCTAGAGCAGCGGACGCACCGACGGAATCGGTGCTGCTGCTCTATCTCTTTGTTTGAGCATCGGATTTTTCCCGAAACCGGTTCCCACTTTCGGGTCCGATGCTCTAGGGGGTCGCAGCCATCGCTGCCTCGGCCCGCGATTGCCCGTCGGCAAGCGCCTGGTCGATGCTCATTGCCTTGCTCATGACACCTGAGTTCATGATGCCGAGGATGTCGAGAAGCTGCGAGTACTGCGGTACCATGGTCATGCTTTTGCCTGCCGCGGCGGAATTGGCGAATGCGGCGATCGCCGCCTTGTCATCGTCACTGATGCTGCTGTCCTTGCTGATGCGGTCGATCGATGAAGCGCGCGGCACGGGATTGAGCCACTCCTTGCCGAAAGCGTAGAGCATGTCGGTGCTCGTCGCCCATTTGATGAACTCGATCGCTCCGTCCGGGTTCTTGGCGCTGCTGGCTGCGGCAAAGCCCCACGAGTAGACGGTGCCGCCGGGATTCACGAGGCCCGGCGCGGTCGCAATCGCAAATTTGCCTCCGAGCGGCTCCTTGCTCAGCGAGTAGAGATACGGCCAGACCGGTGCCATAGCGAGCTTGCCTTCCAGCCACATGCCCTGCATGTCCGTAAGTTCCAGTACACCTTCGGGCGCCGCCTTGTCCTCGAACACCATCTTGCTCATGAATTCGAGCGCTGCCCGCCCGGCCTCCGAGTTGATGGTCGGCTTGCCGTCGGGCCCGAGGAGATCACCTCCCGCCTGCTGGTAGAAAGAGTGGAGCCGCGTCGAGGCCTCGATGCCTTGCTTGCTGGCGATCAACGTGCCCCAGACGCCGGCCGATGGATCGGTCGTCTTTTTGGCGAACGCGCGATACTCGTCCCAACTCGCCGGGGGCGCCGAAAGTCCGGCTTTCTCGAAGAGGTCCGTCCGGTAGTACATCGCGCAGTTGTGAACCATGATTGGCAGCGCCACCAGCGCGCCCTGGTAGCTCACAGTTTCAATCGCGGTCTTGCTGAAGTCGCTCCGGTCGTTGTCGGTAACATGCCCGGAAAGGTCTTTGATGAAGCCCTTCTGGTAGAACTCCGGCAGCCACACCTGGTCAGCGATGTAGACGTCAAACCCACCCGCACCCGAGAGGGCGTCAAGTACGAATTGCTGGCGGATGTTGTCGTGCGGAATAGAGATGAACTCGACCTCGACCCCAGAGGCTGCGGTGAATTCGGCCGCATGCTTCTTGTAGAACGTATCGTACGGCGACCCGGCCTCCATTCCAGCCACGATCTTGCCTGATGCCGCGAGCGCGTTGCCAATGACTGGCAGCGGCAGGGTGGCTCCCGCGGCAACCGCTGCGCTGGTCTTGAGCAGAAGTCGTCTGGTGATGGTCATCGTTTCCCCCTTCGGTTGGGTGTCAGTCCCACTCGGCGACCCAGCTCGGCTCGTTGACGTTGCGCGATCCAGGCCGCGTTAGCGCGCTCATCCGCGCCATCTCTGCATCAGTCAGTGCGAAGTCGAAGACGTTGAGATTCTCTGCCAGCCGCCCGGGTCGCCCGGTCTTCGGGATTGCAACGACATCGGGCTGCTGGATGAGCCAGCGGAGTGTCACTTGCGCCGCGGTGCGGCCATGCGCCGCGGCGATCGCCTCTATTTCGGTATCGCCGACCACCTTGCCAAGCGCGATTGGACAATAGGCGATTATCGCCATTCTATGCCGGCGCACTGTGGCGAGCATCTTTCTCTGATCGAGGTATGGGTGGTACTCAATCTGCTCGGCGGCAAAGGGCTCGTCGGTCAGGCGCCAGGCTTCCTCGAGCAGCCCGCTGGTGAAATTGGATAGTCCGATGTGCCGCGCGCGTCCGTCCCGCTTCACCGCATTGAGCGCGCAGATGGTGTCCTTGAGCGGAATCTCCGGGTTGGGCCAGTGGATCAGGAGAAGATCGATCTCGGACACACGGAGCTTCGACAGGCTCTCGTCGACGGACCGCTGCAAGTCGCCGTCTGCCAACCGGTCTGGCCGGACCTTGGTCGTGATGAAAACGCGGCTTCGGGCGGCTCCCGCGGCGACGAAACCTTCGCCCACGAATTCCTCGTTGTCATAACCTTGGGCCGTGTCGATATGGTCGTATCCGGCACGGAGCGCCGCTGCGACGATTTCCGAACACTGCTCGCCCCGCAGCCGCCAGGTGCCGAGGCCGATCTTCGGGATGACCGCTCCGGCCGCGTGAACGGCGAGGCTCTCGTTTGTGTTCTGCAGCACTGACGTCCTACCCAGCCGCCCTATGCCACTCGGGCGGGCTACAAATTCGACGGGCAGATTAGCTCTATTGATAGGGTACCAATTGAACGGCGGAATGCAATGAGAAAAGCTTTTCCCACATAGGGTGGCCCACCTCCTTTTTCCCATTGTCACCGGAAGTGCTGCCCCGATCGAGTTGAGCTGACGCGCGGCACTGCAAGTCGCGCTATCTCATCATGAAGTCTGCAACTTTGTCATCGCGCATATTCAGATTGGCGACGGCTTCGATCATGCCCTCGCCAAAGGTGCAGTATGGGGTGCATGCAGCATCGCGGGTTCCACATCGACACAGCCGCTCATGGCCGGCTGCTGGACGCGCTCCGTCACGAGATGGATGTCGCCATCGACGCCTACGCCGGCGCCGCCGCTGCGGCATCCCTGGACGCCACGCTGCAGGTGCTGCCCTCGACACCCGCCGGGAAACGCGAGTTGCTGGAAGCCCTGCTTGACGGCGATGAACTCGCGCGCTGGCAGCGGACGCCGAAGTCCGGCGAACTCTCGACACGCCGAGCCGAGTTGAACCGTGCGGCGCACTACCCGCCGATCCGGGAACTGGTGAAGGCCAACAAGATCGGAAAACTGCTGGACACATTCGGCGAGAACTGGCTCGCGCATGTGTCGCCCGTGACCGGGCGGATTCACGCCGCCTATCGCGTGGCCGGCGCGGCATCTGGCAGGGCGACGTGCGCCGCACCGAACGTCCAGCAGATTCCGAAGGACAAGCGTTTCCGCGAACTGTTTGTCGCCCCTGCCGGCTGCCTGCTCGTCTGCGGCGATTATGCGAGCATGGAATTGCGCGCCGGCGCCCATATCTCCGGCGACCGCGACATGACGGCGGCGAGATGGCCGCCTGGGGTTCACGTACAAAACCAACGTCGTGTAGGTGAAGCCGAAGATCGAACCCGGCTACTCGGTCAGAGGCAAGCACGAACTGCTTTCTCGGCGAGAGGATCGTTAGATTGTCGTTTTCGTCTTCGTTGTTCGGTGAAGGGAACCAGCGCTTTTGACCCAACGCGGTCATTCCCAAGACCCTAGGCCCAGGTCCGACACCGGCAGCAATACCAGCCGTTCGGGCGTTCAATTTCGTACTAGGTTGTCTTGCCAAGATGGTCTCTCTTTGGTGACTCCACGTCCGCGCAGCCAGTATGCCGGAACTGACCATGGGGTTACGATATTCGTTTTTCGCTGGTGACTTGCCCTCGCCACGAATGCAGATGAGACGTATTATCAAGTGTCGCTGGCTGAGCTTAATGGGCCAGCGACGCAAGACTCCCGCTTAACAAAGAGCGCGCTCTACAACACAACAAGCGAACGATTCCGGTCGGCGCGTCAAAGGCTTGTGAGCTAGAACGCCAGCGCCGCTTGTCCGCAACCATCTTGAGCTTTGTACTGGTGCGCTTGAAGAATCCGCTTTCTCTGGTATGCATCAGGAATTCTGATATGGTCGCCGAGCGCGACCTGGACGCCCCATGGACCTACCGCTCAAGAACAACCGCAATTTCCTGACGATCAATGCCACGGACGGGCTGGAGGTGCTGAAGGGCCTTTCTTCCCCCGTGAGGATCAACATCCTTAAGCTCCTGCATTCGCGCGGGCCGCTCAACGTCAACGAGATCAGCGAGGCGCTTTCCCTGCCGCAATCGACGGTCGCGACAAACGTGCAGGTGCTCGAAAGCTGCGACCTGATCCGCACCGAAACGGCTAAGGCGACGAAGGGCCAGCAGAAGCTATGCGCGGCGCGCTTCGACGAGATCGTGCTGCGCTTCGACGACTACGACGTAAAGTCCAGATCGAATGTGATCGAGCTCTCGATGCCGCTTGGCCTTTATACGAACTGCGCCGTGTCTCCGCCCTGCGGCCTCTGTTCGAGCGAGGCCGTTATAGGCCTTCTCGATGTGCCCGACTTCTTTCTCGACCCGGACAGGATGAAGGCGGGGTTGATCTGGTTCGAGCGGGGCCATGTCGAATACAAGTTCCCGAACAATGCGAAGATCCTGCAGGCCGAGATAGAGGCGCTGGAGTTCAGCATGGAGCTTTCCTCGGAAGTGCCGGGGACAAATGCCAACTGGCCGTCGGACGTGAGCGTCTGGGTCAACGATGTGCTGGTCGGGACCTGGACCTCGCCCGGCGATTTCGGCGACAAGCGCGGCATCTACACGCCGCGCTGGTGGAAGCTCGAAGGCTCGCAATACGGCCACCTGAAGACCTGGAAGATAACCGACGCCGGAACTTTCCTAGATGGAGGGAGAACGTCGGACGTGACGCTTGAGCAACTTCATCTTGCCGACCATCATTCGATCCGGCTGCGGGTAGGCATCGACGACCACGCCGAGCATCCGGGCGGCGTCAACATCTTCGGCAAGGGTTTCGGCAACCACGACCAGGACATCATCCTGCGCCTGCATCTTCGGCCGGACCCCGAACGCGGCAAAACTTCTGCCTGAAGTTGACCACCGCATCGGCCGCGCGAATTTCCACAGGTTCTCGTCCCCATGAGACGGGTTGACTCACCCACCCCATCAGGATCAGATAATACGGATACATATCCGAATATTTGATATGATTAAGGGAACGTGATGAGAGCACGAGCCGCCGTTCACCGGGATTTTCGCATCGGCCGGATCGACGACCGCGTCTATGGGGCATTTCTGGAGCATCTCGGGCGCGCGGTCTACACCGGCATCTACGAGCCCGGGCATCCGACCGCCGACGAGCGAGGATTTCGTCGCGACGTGATCGATCTGGTGCGCGAGCTGAACGTACCGGTCACCCGCTATCCCGGTGGCAACTTCGTGTCCGCCTACAATTGGGAAGACGGTATCGGGCCGAAGGAGAGCCGGCCGGTCGCGCTCGACTATGCCTGGCGCACGAAGGAAACCAATGAGGTCGGCATTGACGAATTCGCGGCCTGGTGCGAGGCGGCGGGCACGGAGCTGATGCTTGCCGTCAATCTCGGCTCACGTGGCCTCGACGCGGCGCGCGGGCTTCTTGAATACTGCAATCACTCGAGCGGCAGCCGTTGGAGCGACATGCGCATCAAGAACGGCCGGCGCGAGCCCTATGACGTCCGCCTATGGTGCCTCGGCAACGAAATGGACGGGCCGTGGCAGGTGGGGCACAAGACTGCCTACGAATATGGCAGGATCGCCAACGAGACGGCCAAAGCGATGAAGGCTTTCGACCCCACGCTGCAACTCGTGGCTTGCGGCAGCTCGCACAGCTTCATGCCGTCCTATCCGCAATGGGAAGCAGACGTCCTCGACGAGTGCTACGAGAACGTCGATTATCTGTCGCTCCACATGTACTTCGAGAATTACGAAGACGACTATCTCAATTTCCTCGCCAAGCCAGTGATCCTCGACCGCTATATCCAAACCGTCAGCGGCGTGATCGACTATGTGAAAGCCAAGAAGCGGTCAAAGAAGGACATCCATATCTCTTTGGACGAATGGAACGTCTGGTACCATTCGCGCCGCCAGGACCACGACAATTTCAAAAACTGGGATTGGCCGGTTGCGCCGGCGCTGCTTGAGGAAGTCTACAATTTCGAGGACGTGCTGGTCGTCGGCTGCATCCTCAACACGTTCATCCGCCGCGCCGACCGAGTACGGATCGCCTGCATCGCGCAGCTCGTCAACGCCATCGCCCCGATCACCACGGTGCGCGGCGGACGCTCCTTCCGGCATACGATCTACTTTCCCTACCTGTTGGCCTCGCGCTTCGGGCGTGGCGAAAGCCTGGCGGTCGCGGTCGACGCGCCGTGCTACAACGCCAAGGCGGCCGACGATGTGCCTTACATCGACATCGCCGCTGTGCATGACCCGGCGGGCGGCACGATCGCGCTGTTCATCGTTAGCAAGCATCCGAAAGAGGAAACCGAACTCGTGATCGATCTTGCCGGCTTCGCATCGGCGCGGGTGATCGAGCACATCCTCATCCATCATCCGGATTTGAAGGCGGTAAACAGTGCCGACGCGCCTGACGTGGTGAAGCCGTACGCGCAAAACGGTTCGGTGGTCGAGGACGGCCAACTGGCGTGCCGTCTGCGGCCGCGCTCCTACAACCTTATCCGGCTGTCCGTCTAGTATCGCCTGGCGGCGTGTGCCGTCCGAGCCGGTTCAAATTTTACGGCCAGGTCAAATCCGCACAAAAACATTCGTATCAGGAACTGCGATACATATCAGCTTCTATTGACCGTCCTCAGCGACCGGGTTAGCCTCCTTCCCCAGTGACAATAAGCCATCCACCATCGATGCGACTGGCAAGGGAGGAACAACAATGCGCATCATGCGAGCCTTGGCGTTCATCGCAATCGCTTGGTTGGTAGCCACACCCGCGCTTGCTCAGGGTATCTCCAACCTGCCACGCGAAGACACCATCATCATCGAGAACCCGCAGGGCACCATCACCAATCCGCCCTGGTTCAACATCTGGATGGTCGCCCGCGGCGGCAATTCGACCGGCTTGCAGCAGCTCGGAATGGACACACTCTGGTACATCGATCCCGATGCCGGGATAGACGGCGTGTGGGACAACTCGCTCGCCGCCGACAAGCCGCAATACAACGCCGATTTCACCGAGATGACCGTGAAGCTCCGAGACGGCATCTTCTGGAGCGACGGCGTGGAGTTCACCGCCGACGACGTCGTTTTTACGGTGCAAACGCAGATCAAGAATCCCAGCATGATCTGGGGGCCAGTCTTCTCGGCGAGTGTCGACACGGTGACGGCGCCGGACAAGCGCACGGTGGTCTTCAAGCTGAAGCGACCCAACTCCCGCTTCCATGCCACCTTCACGGTGCGCTGGAACGCTGCCTGGATTATGCCGAAACACGTGTTCGAAAAGGTCGAGGACCCGACTAAATTCGACTTCAACCCGCCCGTCACGATCGGCCCGTACAAGCTTCACAGCTTCGACCCGAACGGCAAATGGTACATCTGGGAGAAGCGCGAGGACTGGCAGCGCACCTCGCTTGCCCGCTTTGGCGAGCCTGGTCCGAAATACGCCGCCTATATCGACCCGGGTCCTCCGGACAAACGCGTGATCCTGCAGCTCAATCACCAGCTTGACATAATCCACGATACTTCGCCGGAAGGCGTGTTTACGCTGGTCAAGCAGTCACCGACTTCGCAGGGCTGGTTCAAGGGCTTCCCCTTTGCCCATCCTGACCCGACTTTACCGGCCGTCATGTTCAACCACCAGGTCAAGCCTTTCGACAACGCCGACGTGCGCTGGGCGCTCGCGCTCCTGATCGATATCAAGGCGGTGTCGATGGCCTCTTACCGCGGCGCCGCGACGATCTCGGCGATCGGCGTGCCGCCGACCGGGCTCTACGGGGAATACTATTTCGACCCGCTGGAGAAGTGGCTCACCGATTTCGAGATCGACACCGGCAAGGGGAAGTACAAGCCCTACGACCCGACAATCGGCCAGCAGATCGCGGAGATGCTACGGCCGTCTATGGGCGAGCAGATCCCGACCGATCCGAAGGAGATCGCGAAAGCGATCGGCCGCGGCTGGTGGAGGCCTGATCCAGAGGCCGCGACCCAGCTTCTTGAGCGCGCCGGCTTCACAAAGCAGGGCGAGCAGTGGCTTAAGCCGGACGGCACACCATTCTCGATCACACTTCTGGTCGAAGGTGACCAGCGGCCGGTCATGACCCGGGCCGGCACCATGATCGTGCAACAATGGCGCCAGTTCGGTATTGATGCCAAGACGCAGGCCTATCCCTCCGACTTCTTCCCGCGCGTCGAATCTGGAGACTTCGAGGCCGCGATCGCTTGGAGCGTGGAGACCTGGGGCGGCCATCCCGATCTGTCATTCTTCCTCGACAGCTGGCACTCGGAATTCTTGAAACCCAGCGGCGAGCGGCAGCCACCGCGCAACCGCCAGCGCTGGAAGAATGCCGAGCTCGACAAGATCATCGAACAGATACGCACGATCGATTTCGACGATCCGAAGGTGCAGGAACTCGGCCAGGAATACATCAAGCTCGCTGTTAGGGAGATGCCGACCATCCCGCTGATGTCCTATAACGTGTTCACGATGATGGATACGACCTACTGGACGGGCTACCCGAGCGCGGACAATCCTTATACGAACCCGGTTCCGAACTGGGCGAACACCAAGTACATGTTCGTCAAGCTGAAGCCGGCCAAGACCCAATAGCGGACGCGGGAGCGAGGCGGCGGCGAACCCCGCCTCGTTCGCAGAGGCGGTGCAGGGGCAGGTGAAATGACGCAAGCCGCGGCACGATCGAAGCGATGAGGACGTACGCGCTCTATCTCGCCAGACGCTTCGCGCAGTTCATCCTGGTCGTCTTCATCGGCATCAACGTCGCTTATCTCATCACCCACCTCACGCCGATCGATCCGGTCGAACAGGCAATCAGCTCCGTCACCATGTTCGGCCAATCGAGCCCCGAGATGGTTGAGGTGATGCGCAAGACGCTGCGCGAGCTCTACGGCCTGGAAGGCTCGGCTTGGGAGCAATATGCCACCTTCTGGAGGCGCATGGCGACCGGCGATTTCGGGCCGTCGCTCTCTGCATTCCCGACGCCGGTCTCGACCCTCATTTGGCAGGCGCTGCCATGGACCGTCGGCCTGCTCGTCTGCTCGACGCTGATCTCCTGGCTGGTCGGCAATTTCCTCGGCGGCCTCGCCGGCTACTACCGCAAGAACGCCCTGCTCAAGGCCTTGGGCATCCTGGCAATGAGCCTGCAGCCAATCCCCTACTACATTGTCGCGTTTATCCTCCTTGTCGTTTTCGGCTTCCTTTGGCCGGTCCTGCCGATCAGTGGCGGCGCCGAGATGAACATCGACCGGCAGGGCTTCGCCTTCGCCGCCAGCGTCGTCCGGCATTCGATACTGCCCGCGCTGTCGCTCGTGCTCGTCGGGGTCGGCGCGTGGTTCATCGGCATGCGCTCTCTGGTTTCGAACATCGTGACCGAAGACTACGTTACCTATGCCGAGCTCGGCGGCGTCGATCGACGCCGTATCCTGTTTTCCTACGTTATGCGCAATGCGCTATCGCCGCAGGTGACCGGACTGGCTTTGTCGCTCGGCGCGATCTTCAACGGCGCGATCATCACCGAGGTCGTGTTTGGTTATCCCGGCCTCGGCACGCTGCTGGTCCGGGCCGTGAACGCCGGAGACTACAGCTTGGTGCTCGGCATTACCTCCGTGTCGATCATTGCGGTGGCGACGGCGATCCTGGTCATCGACATTGTCTATCCATTGCTTGACCCCCGTGTGGTGCAGGGTTGAGGCGATGCTGAGAACCGTCCGCGACCTCTTCCGCTACAATCGCGAATTCGCGCTCGGCGCCGTCCTGATCCTAATCGTTTTCGGCTTCGCAGCGGCCTCGTTCTTCTCGCCCTACCCGCCGCTCGACAGTTATGTCGTCGCTCCTGACGTGCCGCCCTCTTGGGCCTATCCGTTTGGCACCAACTCGCGCGGGCAAGACGTGTTCTGGCAACTTACGCTCGCCATCCGCAATTCGCTGCTCTTCGGCCTTTCGGTCGCTCTCATGAGCCGCGTCCTATCGCTCCTGATCGGGCTCGTCGCTGGCTATGCCGGAGGCATCACCGACCGCGTCCTGATGACGATCAACGACACCTTCGTCGTGATCCCGCTCTTTCCGATCCTGGTGCTCTTCTTCTTCATGATGCACGACCAGATGTCGTGGCCGCTGCTGGCCGTCGCGATGGCGTCGCTTGGCTGGCCCTACGATGCGCGGCTGATCCGCTCGGTGGCGCTCAGCCTCAGGACACGCGAATTCACGGCGATGAGCGTCTTTTCGGGAATGAGCACGCGCCAGATACTCGTGGAGGAGCACCTGCCCTATGTTCTTCCCATCGTGTTCTCCACGACGCTCAATAACATGAACTGGTCGATCGGATTGGAGGTGACCCTTTCAGTGATCGGTTTCACCAACATCGAGACTCCGACCATCGGCACGATGATCTACTGGGCGAACCAGCATACGGCGATGGTCGCCGGCATCTGGTGGTGGATTCTTTTTCCCGTCGTCCTGGTCATCATGACCTTCCTCGGACTCTATCTGCTCTCCGTGTCGATGAATGAATATATCGATCCGAGGAGCCGACTGATCCGCATGGGAGGCGAGGCATGAGCGGCGCCCGCATCGGCGCGAACGGATCGGCGAAGGTCATCCTCGATGTCGAGCACCTGCGCGCCTACTACGTGATGCGATATTTTGGTATGGAGCGCGAGGTGCGCGCGGTCGATGACATTTCGCTGCAGGTCGGCCGCAACGAGATATACGGCCTGGCCGGCGAATCGAGTTCGGGCAAGACTACTTTCATCAAGACCATCGCCGCAGCCATCCGGCCTCCACTAACGGTGATCGGCGGCTCGATCCGCTACAGCTTCCTGGACCGCGACATCTATCGGCTCGACCGTGCCGCCCTGTCGGCGATCCGCTGGCGTTATCTTTCCTACATACCGCAAGGCTCTATGAACGTGCTCAATCCGGTCAGGCGCGTGCGCGAGTCCTTCAACGACTTCGCCTTCCCCCATATGGGCCTGTCGAAACAGCAGTTCCCCGGGGCCGCTATCGCTCATCTGAAGCGTCTTCAACTCGCGCCTGGCGTCCTCGACGCCTACCCTCACGAGCTTTCGGGCGGCATGCGCCAGCGCGTGGCGATCGCGCTTGCCACCGTCTGCAGGCCTGATTTCATCATTGCCGACGAACCAACGACGGCGCTCGACGTGGTCGTCCAGAAAAGCGTTCTCGAACTGATCCGCGAGGCACAGCGCGAGATCGGCTCGTCGATGATCTTCGTTACCCACGACATGGCCGTTCACGCCAACATCTCCGACCGGCTCGGCATCATGTATGCCGGGCGGCTGGTGGAAGAGGCGCCGACCGCCGGGATTTTCAAAAACCCTCGGCACCCCTACACGCAGCATCTGATCGCTAGCCTGCCGCGGATCGGCGACAATTCGCCCAGAACGGCGCTCACCGGCGCGCCGCCCAGTATGGCGGAGCCGCCGAGCGGCTGCCGGTTCCATCCGCGCTGTCCGCTCGCCATGGACATCTGCCGTGAGCTGAACCCCGAGATGATCGCGACCGGCCCCGGCCATCGCGTCGCCTGCCATGCGGTCAATCCCGTCGCGCGACCGTCCGGAGCGTGGACGTTCGCGGCGAAGAGACAGCAGACCGGGCTCATTCAATGACGAGCGAGCTGCTCAGTCTCGATCAGGTCACGAAAAGCTACTCGTCGGGCGGGCTGCTCGCACGGACGACGTTCGACGCCGTCGACGATGTTAGCTTCACGCTAAATGCGTCGCGCCCCGAGATCTTCGCCATCATCGGCGAGTCGGGCAGCGGCAAGACCACGCTCGCCCGCATGATCCTCAACATGGTTCCGGCGAGTGCGGGCGCAATTCGCTTTCGCGGCAAGGCGGTCGCGACAATCCGTGGCCGCGGGGCGCGGCTCGATTTCATGCGTCAGGTGCAGCCGATCTTCCAGAATCCATACGAAGCCTTCAACCCGCTGAAGCGCGTCGACCGCTATCTCTACGCAACGGCCCGTCGCCTGGCGCGCGTCGGACCGGACGCGATGGAAAGCGCTTGCGACGAGGCACTGCACCAGGTCGGCCTGTCGCTTGCGGAAGTCCGCGGGCGCTTTCCGCACGAGCTTTCTGGCGGCCAACTGCAACGCTCCGCGATCGCCCGTGCGCTCATCTCCCGCCCCGCGCTGCTCGTCGCTGACGAGCCGGTCTCGATGGTCGACGCGTCGTTGCGCATGTCCATCGTCTACCTCTTTAAGAAGCTCCGCGACGAGTTGGGCATGTCGATCGTCTACATCACACATGACCTCGCCACCGCCTACTACATCAGCGACCGAATCATCATTATGCAGAAGGGCCGCGTGGTGGAAGCTGGCGATGCCCGTGCGGTGCTCGATAATCCGCAGCATCCTTATTCGAAACTCCTGAAAAGCGCGGTGCTTTCACCCGATCATCCCGAGGACCCGGCCAGCGAAACCAGATCCGGTCTGAGTGTCTTGCCCTGAGATCCGGACCGAATAAACGCGGGTCAAAGGCTCTTCCGACACGGTACTCACTTGATATGCGTCCAGCTACCTCCTGGGTGCATCACAAGCAGACCTTCGCCAAACGGCTGTATGTATTTGCTTTGCGCCGGGCAGCGGCTCTGTTAATGACCTGAATGGAGGAGTCATGACCAGTTCCTCAGGCCGGACGCGGTCCCATCTCCTTGATCGGCAAGGCGTAGGCGTCTGAAGGCGCCTCGCGCTCCCGTGAAGGGTTCGCGCCTGGCCGCGTCCTATCAGGTCTTTGTATGGGGACCAAGGAGCGAAAGGTCGGCATCGCTTAGACGATCACTGGCCGTCCAAAGCTGGTGCCAATAGGGATACAAAAGCGGGGGTGCGCTGGCGGCGTCGAGCCTGGCCCGCTCGTCCTGCGCGAGTGTCAGTCCTGCAGCGCCAAGATTGTCCCTTAGCTGAGCTTCGGTACGGCCGCCGATGATCACCGACGTCACCCCGGGCCGTCCGATCAGCCAGGCCAGTGCCACCTGCGCTGCCGAAACGCCGCGTCCCTCGGCGATTTCGACGAGCGTATCAACGATGCGCCAAAGCCGTTCCTCGTCGCGGATCGGCGGCTCCTTCCATCCTGCAAGCTGGCGCGAGCCTTCGGGCGTCGCCTTGTCGCGGCGATGTTTTCCGGATAGCAGACCCCCCGCCAGCGGACTCCATACCAGGATGCCGAGCTGCTGATCGATCGCGATCGGCACAAGCTCATACTCGGCCTCGCGCGCTTCGAGGGTGTAGTGGAACTGCTGGCTGACGAAGCGCTGGCGGCGGTCAGCAGCGCTGATCCCGAGCGCCTTCATGACGTGCCAGCCCGAATAGTTGGAACAGCCGACATACCGAACCTTGCCCTGGCGAACCAGGGTGTCGAGCGCTTCGAGTGTTTCCTCGAGCGGGGTCTGGCCGTCCCATTGGTGGACCTGATAGAGATCGATGACGTCGGTGCGCAGCCGCGTCAGGCTAGCCTCGCAAGCCCGGATGAGATAGTGGCGCGACAGACCCCGGTCGTTGGGTCCTTCCCCCATTGGAAAGCGCGCCTTGGTGGCAAGGAGAACGCCGCCCTTGCGGCTTCCCGCCAGCGCCTCCCCAACAATCTCCTCGCACGTACCGGCGGAATAGACATCGGCCGTATCGATGAGGTTCACGCCGGCGTCGATGCAGAGATCGATCTGGCGCCGCGCCTCCTCGAGACCGACATTGCCGACCTTGGAGAATGCGCCCTTGCCGCCCATTGTCATGGTGCCAAGGGTGATCGTCGAAATTTTGAGGCCGGACCGCCCGAGCAGCCTGTACTCCATCACCATTCTCCTCTGATTTTGCCTGGAACTAAGGCGAGCATTTCGGATGGCCGCTTAACCGACCGGCGCCTACCTGTAAAGTGCGCCGCGACATAGATTTCGAACGTCAAAAGGGCGGTTTTGGAAAAGACACTCGGACGTGACGACGCGCTAACAGCGCATTCAAAGACCAGCTATAACGGGCTGCGGCAAGTCCAGTCTGTCAAACGGATCAAATCGGGAGGAATCGATGTCCAACAGCGTCTACAAGATTATCGAACTGGTCGGCACGAGCACCAAATCCTGGGACGACGCCGCACGTGCCGCCGTGGAACGCGCCTCGAGTAGCTTGCGTGACTTGCGCATCGCCGAGGTAGTGAAACTCGATCTCCAGATCAAGGACGGGAAGGTCGAGGCCTACCGCGCCAAGGTCAGCGTATCTTTCAAGTATGAGGACAAAGCGTAACGAAATCCAAGCAGCGCCACCGCTCCAGGCCCTCGGGCGTGATCGGTCCTGTGCTCTTGCCGCCACGCATATTCGCCTCAGCGTGCGTTTGGCGTGCGGAGGAGCCTACAGACTGCGTCGCGTTATACTTCTTGCGCCAATGGCGCCCTGGTAGCGGCGTCAATCGACAAGAACGCCAAAGCCCGCCGCGCTCAAGCAGGTCGAGGCATTGTCCATCGTGACCGAGCGCGCGCGCTTTATGGCGCGCCAGCCTGGGTTCATCTCAATCAGCCTGCATCGCAGCCTCGACGGGCGGCGCATCGTCAACTACGTCCAATGGCAGAATTCGCGATCTCTTGCGGTCGGCTCATCAAGCGCCGGATTTCCGCAAGGAGTGGGGTCACTTCGATCAGGTGACGGACGAGATCGATCCCAATCTGTATAAGGTAACCGAGGTGATAGATTAGTGGCCAGTAGGCGTGCCGTCCACGTGACCTGAACCGGCCGGCAACGAGCTCAAAGCGATGGCGGCCATGAACTATCGCGTCGTCACTGTGTTCGGCGGAACCGGATTTCTCGGCCGCCGCGTTGTTCGGCATCTCCGCAACGGCGAGTTCTCCGTCCGGATTGCATCAAGACATCCGGAACGGGGCGAGAAGTTGTTTGGTTCTGATGATCCGCAACTACAGTCAGTCGACGCCAACATTCACGATGCGCGGTCGGTCGCCGATGCACTTGCTGGCGCTTACGGTGTGGTAAATGCGGTCAGTCTTTATGGCGAACACGGACGGGAGACCTTTCATTCCGTGCATGTCGAGTCGGCCCAGCGGGTCGCAACTCAAGCACATCGCGCCGGCGTCGAACGGCTCGTCCACGTTTCAGGAATTGGCTCCGATGCTGCCTCGCCATCACTCTATATCCGCAAGCGTGGCGAAGGCGAACTGGCGGTCCGCGCCGCGTTTCCCGACGTCACGCTCATCCGCCCGGCGGTGATGTTCGGACCCGATGACGCGTTTCTCACGACCATTCTCAAACTTCTCCGCCGGCTTCCAATCTATCCGATGTTCGGCCGCGGCGTGACGCGATTGGAGCCGGCCTACGTGAACGATGTGGCGGAGGCGATCGCAACACTGCTGCAGGGGACGGAAAGGCATGCGATCACATATGAGTGCGGCGGTCCTCGTGTCTACTCTTACAAGGAATTTCTCAGAGCCGTAGCGCATCAAGCCGGTCTTAGGCCCATATTATTTCCATGGCATTCGGCGCTTGGCACGCACTGGCATGGGCCTCGGAAATGCTTCCGAGTCCACCCGTCACTCGCAATCAAGTCGAACTGATGCAGGTCAACAACGTCTCGTCGCCGGCGATGCCCGGATTTTGGGACTTTGGAATTTCGGCGCACTCGGTCGAAGAGATACTCCAGGAGATGTTACGGTTACGTGGTCACTGATCAAGGAGCGTCTTCATTATGGCCCTCTGGTTCCACGGCTTCGACCGTGGTGAGATAGATTGGAGAGGTCATGCACCGGAGCCAGAACAATGCGGACACTCATCGTCCTGTTTTTCCTAACGCTACCTTCTATCGCTTATGCCAGGGACTGGAAAATCCCGTCGGATTCCCTCGAAAGCGCCCTGCCAAAAAACTGTGACGCCTCGTCGGATGCAGGACTTTACGACTGCGCCGCAAAGGCCTTCCAGAAGGCCGACGCGGACCTCAACGCAGTATGGAAAAAAGGCGCTCGCCACTATCGGCCAGGACAGTGCCCCTAGCGGTCTCACTGCTGTCCAGGTCGACGAGTGGAAGAACGACCTGATCGCCGCCCAGAAGGCGTGGAATACATTCAAAGACATGGACTGCAAAGGCGCTCGCAGTTTCGAGTATTGGGGAGGTACCGCGGGGAGTCTCGCAGTTCTGAACTGCCAGTTCGAATACACCATTGCCCGCACCAACGACCTCGAGGCGCGCTACTTGCAGCAATAGGCAGTTCTATGGCGAAGAGTTCGGCCGGTCGGTTGCCGCATGACGCAAAGTGGACGCCGCCAAAGCGACCCAGAGCAGCCTTTGTGGCCGATGCTGTCGGACACATTCATTCGAGGGGGATACCTAATTCCTGACGAAATTTCTTCGTGAGGCCCCCTGCCACAAGCAGGTAGGATCGACGCAAATAGGCTTGGAGTTCGGTATTGCTGAGATCAACCTCCCTCGGCACGCACACCCATTGCCCCTTGGCGAAGTAGGGCGCTTGCTTAACACCCTCGATGCCGGATAGCACGACGAAGCTTTCCTTTCGACACTTGAACACGATGCTGTGCAGATCCGGGGATGTCAGCCTAAGGAGCGTGAATACCTTGCCTCCTACTTTTGCCACCTGGGATTCCCACTGGTCGACGAGGGAGACGCCGGGAAGCGAAGTAGTGAAGCTTTCAAAGCTGTCAGGTTCGAATAAGCTCATGGCGCGCCTTCCAGCGCCCTGGCGGTGCTTCTTGTTCTGACCGCAGAAGATTCACGGCGGTTCGTGTCGCCGCGATTTGACGTTCGATGGCAAGTGGCTTGCGGCGGCGCAGTCCTCTGGAGAAACTGAAATCAGGACCTCGGAGCCCTAGCAGGGCTGCGATGCATTGCCAAAGACGCCTGTCATTGAAATCCATCGTTGCCTTCTGTATTCCCGCAAAGTGTTGGCCATTGGGCGAATGCCTTGAGACCTTTGTCTGTCAATCCCAGATGCGCTCCTATCTGCCCCCTTAGTCAGTACAGAGTAGTTTGGACACGGGTAGTTGCAGGCGGGCGCAAGCAGCGCTCTCAGTTCAGAGCGGACTGAGGTCAGGCGCGATCATAAACTCGGATTTATCAAAAACTTCATACCGGTGCCCTTGCGTTCAAATGCGCCCACGATCTCGGGCCTCAGAGCGTCTTTAAGGCTTATAGTGTCCGTGTAGCCACTTGTGAAAGTCGTCCTGAACTCGTCAGCAACACGAGCTCGTAGGCGTTGAACCGTCTCTGCCCCAGCCTTCTGCAGGAACGGAAAGACCAGCCATCCGCCTACGCTCCATGAGAAGCCGAAGGTGCGGTTGAAGACGGTGGGCCCTTGATCCAGGGCGCCATAGATGTAGACCTGCTTGAAGGTGTTCGATCCGTAGCGGTTGTAGCCGTCAAGATTTCGGCTTGCGACCTTCTCCATCGCCATGAGGATCTGGCCGGCCAGTTTGCCGCCACCGATTGCGTCGAAGCCGATCGTCGCGCCTGTTGCAGCGATTGCCTCCTCAAGATCCGACAGAAAGTCGGGATCGCTGCTTTTGACGACGTAGGTGGCACCAAGCTGCCGCAGCAAGTTCTCCTGCTCTGCGCTCCGAACGATGTTCACGAGCGGTATCCCGTCTGACTGGCAGATCCGAACGAGCATCTGTCCGAGGTTTGAGGCCGCAGCCGTGTGGACGATGGCCTTGTGGCCCTCCGCACGCATTGTTTCGACGAAGCCAAGCGCGGTCAGCGGATTAACGAACAGAGAGGCGCCTTCTGGTGCCGTCGCATCGTTGGGCAGGACGATGCAGTCTCGCACCGGGATCCGGCGGTATTGGGTATACATCCCACCGCCCACCATCCCCACCTTTCGTCCGAGCAGATGCCGTTGATCGGGACCTGCGCGGACTACTGTCCCAGCTGCTTCATTGCCTACGGGAAGAGACTGACCAAGGCGCGTGGAAACTGCCGGCAGACGCTCTTGTGGCACGTGCGCGGTGAGTACAGGCAGATCGAGTGTACCTTCGGCCCGGAAGGAGGAGATGTCGGCAGGCCCTAGCAATAGGCCGATATCGGAAGGATTGATTGGAGCAGCTTCTACCCTGACGATCAGTTCGCCCTCGCCAGGCTCTCCTGCTTCGACGGGTTCAAGACTGACGCGAAGAGTACCGTCCCGAGTGATCAGGGAACGCATTTCCAAACCGTTCGATGCTTCTGTCGTCATGTTACGCTCCATGGTGGAAACCCTGCATCGCCAGCTCGCTGCAGGATGTTCAGGCTAAAACAGCTTCATCGCAAGGCGTGCAGCTCGCGACGATGCGCGAACTCGCGTGCGACAGTAAGACAGATTACGAGTGACGCAAGATCGAAGCGAGGCTAAACGCCCTGCCGCAAATCCGTGACCCGAAATCGACGGCCTCATCGTCAAAGCGGCGGTTGCAGGAAGAAAGGTTCCGATCTCGCCGACCAGTGCAAGGGGCAAAGCGATGGACGCCTGCTAATCAGCCAGTATGCAAACCGGGATAACCAGGTCGGGAAGTCTCGGTCCTGAACCCGACGCCGAGGCTGGTCCCTTGCCCGGCCCAATCCCCGCCGGTCTAACTGATGGGGGGCGTTCATCGCCACATGCGCACCGGACGCTGAAAGGGGAGCGGCCCGCCCGTTCTGGATGCTCTTTGTCAGCTCCGAGGGTGTTACGCTCTGCCTTGACCAATCGTCTTTGGATGCTGGATCTTGTCGTTGCAGGTTCTCATCATTCGGAGGTCTCGGACTATGGCGTTTCACAGACCCCCATTGTTCACCGACTCCGACGTTCTGACGTTTCGGCAAACGCCAGCGTCAGAATACCGCATACCTTACACCTTCGTTGAATCCCTCAACGAGGGGACCTTGTTCGACCGCTCGGCACGAACGTTCGAAGAGGCGGCCCGCACGCAACGCCTCTACGACGTTGTGGTCGGCGAAGATCAGCGTGTCATCGGCGCTGGGCTGCTGCAGGACACCCTTAAGGAAACCGACGGGCATCGCCGGGAAGAGGAACTAGGCGCTCTCATGGTGCATCCCGCCGCTCGCGGCATCGGCGTCGTTGCCCTTATGATTAAACTTATGCTGATCCATCGCTATGCCGTCCTTCGCACCAACGATATGGAGGAGGACTACGTCGCTCACGTAGTCGACGGCAACTTCGGCCCGATTCATGCGCTCCTGGCAGCCGGATTTGAGGACTTCGGCGCGATGAAGCTTCACCCGGGCGAATTCGATGGCCATATCGAGCACATGATGGCCCCGGGTGAGAACTACGTGCCCATGCATGCCTACCGCTTCAACCGCGACGCCATCGACAATCTGATCTACGACCTCTGGAGCTTCTGGCACGGGGGGCGGGAGCTCAATCGTCCGGACCGGAGCCTGCGGGTGAAGGTGGACTTTTCCAGTATGGTTGATCCAACCTTCCTGGACGCTGAGGTAGAACGCATCGGCCAACTGCGGAGCCGGAACTAAGGGCGTGTACACATAAACGCGCAGATTTGGATGCCCGTTTCAGGGTTAATGCGGACCTGCAGCGGACCGGGCACATTGTACGCGTTTGGCCCGAATGCGACCTTCACGACGACTTCGGAGAATGGCCGCTCGGTGTTGGGAAGCTGATCTTGCCCTGCCGCGAAAGTCGGTCGTCAAAGGCCGAATCGGGAAGACAGCGAAACGCTACCTGCTCTCATTCTTGATCCTTTTACTCGGCAGCGCGTCGCGGTATAATTAGAGCTTGCTAAAATTAAAGTGGAACAGGCGTCAAAACAGAAAAACTTCCGCTTTGGGCTAGGGATCAACTATGGGAGGCCCAATATGCTCAGCGTCCTCAGCAAGGCTTGCGTGGTAATCCTTTTGGCAGGGAACTGCGCTTTCGCCCAATCGAATCCGATAGAGCCAAAGGCTGGAGCGTGGAAGACGTGGGTGATCACGTCAGGTAAGGACTTGCGAGTCCCGCCCCCACCGGATACTTCCGCAGCTGAACTGGAGAAGCTTCGCGAGCTAGCCGCAAACAACGACGCGCAGGTCGCCGCCAAAATCACGTTCTGGGATGCCGGTGCGCCCGGCTATCGATGGATCGAGCTGGTCAACAATCGCCTTCTCGCGGGCCAGCAGATCCCCAATGCGCACCGTGTCTACACCTATCTGACGATGGCGATCTACGACGCCACCATCGCGGCCTGGGAGTCGAAATACTTCTACAATCGGCCGCGCCCGAGCGAGGCGGATGCGACACTGCCGACCGCACTGCCTACGCCTCGCAGTCCGGCCTACCCATCCGAACACGCGGCCACCGCCGGAGCCGCCGCTGCGGTTCTTTCCTATTTCTTTCCGGACGAGGCGTCGTCGTTTCAGGCGATGGCCGCAGAAGCGGCGCAGTCGCGTGAGCTTGCCGGTGTCCAGTTCCCGAGCGACTCTTCCGCAGGCCTGGAATTGGGGCGACGCGTGGCAGAGCAGGTGATTGCGCGGGCAAAAGCCGATGGCTCCGACGCGGTCTGGAGTGGACACCGTTCCGACCGGGCCATGCATGTGGGTCGGAGACAAGCCCGCCAATGCAACCCTGCCAAACTGGAAGCCAATCCTACTGGCCGCACCCGATGAATTCAGGCCGCCAGCCCCGCCCGACTGCAAGTCCGCGGCCGTGAAGGCCGAGGTCGATGCAGTTCGGCAGTTCGAGCGAAAATTCCCCAACAACTACAAAGCTTTCTACTGGCAAAGTCCAGCCGGCTTGATGACTAGCTGGTACGACTATGCCAGCAAATGGATGTTCGAGGACAGGACGGATTCGAACGCCCCGCGTGCCGCGCGCGCTTACGCGATGGTCGCAACGGTCTATTACGACGCCTTCATTGCAAGCAACGACGGGAAGTACGCTTATTGGTACCTGCGGCCCAACATGCTTGATCCGAGCATCACTCCACTGTTCGCGGTGCCGCCTCATCCCAGCTATCCGTCGAACCACTCCACGCTCTCCACGGCTCGAAGCGAGGTCCTGGCGTATCTGTTTCCCAGCCGTGCGGAGTTCATCCGCGCAGTCGGCAAGGAAGGGGGCGATTCCCGCATCTGGGCCGGCATCCACTACGAAATGGACAACCGGGCAGGCGCCGCGCTCGGCAAACAAGTCGCGGCGAAATTCATCGAGCGGGCAAAACAAGACGGAGCAGACTAGGGCCCGCCGGCCGACGACGAATGTCCATACTGTCGCCGGAAACCGAAATTGATCGGCCACACCGGAAATTCCGCAATACCGCAACTGGCGCTACCTCGCCATTTCCGGAACCGGAACTCATGACCCGCTCCGGTCGGTGCGGCTACACGGCGTGAACGTCGCGAGGGGGTCGACTTTCAGCTCTCCGCCAAGGACTTAGAAGAAGTGGGAGGCTGTCAATTGATCAGGCCTCGAACACGTTGCATCGTGTCAAAGATGGACCCTGACGGATCGCTCTGTCGGCGTCTGTCCCGCACTTTCATCAGCCTCATAAAGAAAGCCGCACAATGTGTCCAAATAACACTGCCACGCGGGTTCGTGAGAAAGAATGAGATGGTTCTTGCTTTCAAGTGCGACAAGCCGAGCGTTGGGAATGGTTCGCGCAAGCATGAGCCCGTGTTCAAAGGGTACCCTGGCGTCCCGGCGGCTGTGCAATACGAGGGTCGGGATGGCGACTTGCGGCAACATATCAATGACATCAATGTCTCCAACTACGTGCAACAAGCGGATTGCGGTCTCGGCCGAGGCAGATACGCGCTCAAGGTCATTAAACCATCGCATCTCCTCCAGTGTGGCTTGCGGCACAAGGAGTGAAGTGAACATTTGGCGGGAGGCGGGGTTATCTTGCCCCCAACCCTCACGGATGAGCGTGACTGACGCCTCGGCCCGGGCAACATCGGCCTGGTTGCCGCGCTTGCGCCACCCGAGCGCAAAGCCGCCCGACAAGATGAGCCGGGATACACGTTCAGGATGACGCACGGCGTAGGCAATGGAAATTGGAGCCCCCTGCGACACACCGAATAGGGCAAAGCGTTCGAGGTGGAGTTCGTCGACCACCGTCTCAAGATCGTGAACGAACGCTTCGAACGAGAACTCTGAAACGTCCCTGCTGGAGAGACCGGTGCCGCGCTCGTCATACCGTATCAGTCGGCACTGCTCGGCAAGCCGGTTGAATAGCGGCGACCAGACTGGGCTGTGCCAATCGAACTCAAGATGGTTCAGCCAGTTCGCAGTCTTGACCAGCGGCGGGCCACTTCCGACTGTTGCTAAGGCCAAACGTACACCATCAAATGTGTGGCAGAAGGCAACTTGCTGCTGCAAATCTTTGTCGGCAATATTTGGCCGAGCAATTGGCGGTACCGCCGTGGCAATTGCAGCATTCCTTGCATCAGAAATCTGTTGCCGGAGTTCGCCGACAAACCGAAATCCTCGACGGGGCACTGTACGAATAAGCTGCTGTCGTCCACCACTGTCGCCGATCGCGCGCCGAGCCGCGCTGATCCTGCTGGTGAGCGCATCGTCCGAGACCGCTCGGCCATCCCAGACGGCCTGCATCAGTTCGTCTTTGCTTACGACACGGTTCCGATGTCTGATGAGATAGACCAAAACATCGAATACTTGTGGCTCAACATGGATGGGCACACCTTCTCGACGCAATTCGAACTGGTCGCGATCGATTTCGCAGTTGCCAAAGGTAAAGGTCATTTCGTGCCTTCACCGCTTCGGACCCGGGTTGGGTGCGCTTGGATGCCGCCGCAAAGAATCCGGCTTTTCTCCGGCAAACCTCCGGCATTTCTCCGGGACGGCACTCTGGGCGGTGCTGCATGATATTAGCTTGCTCGACCTTGTTAGGCGAGAGCGTGTCGCCGCCGCGGCCACGTTGTGCCATGGCAAAGGCCGGCTTCTGAAGGACAGATCGTCATGACCGAGTTGCACACGCGGCGGATAGCCCGTCGTCACTTTATCGTCGGCGCTGCTGCCGGTGCGCTCGCACTCAGTGGTAGCAACAGTACTGCTTCTGCTCGGCGGGGACGGGCAAACACACGGACAGTCGTCAAGTCTGGCGATCTTGAAGCGCTGGTGGTGAGTGATGGATATTTCGTTCTGCCGATGGGCTTTTTGGTCGCTCCGGAGGCTCCGAGGGCCGAGCGCGAGGCGGTGCTGAAGGCGGCCGGGCAAGCTGGTGAACAGCTTCAACTGGTGAACAACGTCACAGTGATCCGCAAGGGATCGGAGGTCATCCTGGTCGACGCCGGCACGGGTCCGCGTCACCAGCCCTCGGCGGGAAAGCTCGCCGAAAATCTCAGATCCGCCGGCATCCAGCCGGCCGCTATCACGAAAGTGGTCCTGAGCCACGGCCATCCAGATCATCTTTGGGGCGTCCTCGATGCGAACGACAGCCCTATGTATCCGAACGCGACCTATATCGTTTCAGCCGTCGAGTGGAACGTATGGGCCGATCCGAATGTGGTGCAGAAGTTGCCAGCGGTGATGCCGAAGGAGCGGGCCGCCTGGATCGCCAACGGTGCGAAGAACCACTTGTCGCGGATCAAGGGCAACCTGATGATGGTGCGGGAAGGCGACGAGATCGTCAGCGGCATTCGCGTGATTGGCACTCCAGGGCATACGCCGGGTCACATCTCTGTCGAGGTCGCGGTTGGCGA
>CAVTKY010000020.1:0-84546 GCA_963735385.1 uncultured Alphaproteobacteria bacterium
GGCGTGCAATTAACAACACCCTCGACCCCCGGCACGTCGGTGTCGATGGCGCTTCAGCGACTACCTTTACGTTGAACTCGCCGAGGGCTCCCGCTAGAGCCTTGGCCTTCGCAATGTCCGTGTCGATGATCGTCAGCTCGCAGGCGCCAAGCGCGATCAGCGCGAACACGACGGCGCTGCCTACGCCGCCGGCGCCGACGATCACCGTTGCCCGGGCTCAACGTCGCCGGAGGGCGTGGAGATAGGCGGCAATGAAGCCGCTGTGATCGGTATTGTAGCCCGTGGCGGCCGGCCCTTCGAACAGGACCGTGTTGACCGAACCGATGCGGCGCGTCAGCGGATCGTCGATCCGGACCTTTGCCGCGGCCGCCTCCTTGTAGGGATAGGTGATGTTGACGCCGCGAACGCCTTGTCACGGCAGAACTCGAACACCGCATCGAAATCCTTGCCCATTTCCGCGGGATGAAGAGGTCGTAGCCGATGTCCAGGCCGCAGAGCCTCCCGGCAAGCCGGTGAAGCTCCGGAGAGCGGGAACGGCTGATGTTGTCGCCGATCAGCCCCAGCCTGATCCGGCCGGCAGGGCTGCCGGCGGAGTTTCTGCCCAGCCGCGCTCATCCCTGATATCCGAACTGCGCGGCAGCCAGAGCACCAGTTCCGGGACCAGGATGATGACAATCAGGGAGAGGAGCAGCGCGAGGAAATAGGGAACGCCTTCGCGCACGATGTCCTTGATCGGGATGCCGGTGGCGCCGTTGACGACGAAGAGCAGCATGCCGTAGGGCGGCGTGATCAGCCCGATCATGCAGTTGACGACGGACACGACGCCGAAATGAACGAGGTCGATGCCGAGCGCGCGGCAGGTGGGCAGGAACAGCGGGATGATGACGAGGATGATGGTCGTCGCGTCGAGCACGCAGCCGAGCAACAGGAAGAGCAGACGTTGGTGACGATCAGAAATCCAGCGGCGACAGATCCATGCCGTCGAGCAGCCCGGCGATCTGGTCGGAATGTTTTCCGAGGCCACGATGTAGTTGAAGATCAGGGCGGCGCCGATGACCAGGCCGACCGAGGCCGAAGAGCGGGCGCTGTCGGAGAAGACGCGATAGAGCGCGCGCGAGGTCAGTGCCCGGTAGAGGAACGCGGCGAGCAGCAGCGCGTAGACGGCCGCGACCGCGGCGGCCTCGGTCGGCGTCGTCGCGCCGCCATAGATGCCGGCAAGCAGGATGACCGGCATCAGCAGCGCCGGAAGCGCCCGCAACGTCACGCCCGGCAGTTCGCGCAACGGCACGGTCGCTTCGGCCGGAATGTTGCGGCGTGCAAGCCACGTGGTCATGGCCATCAGCACGGCCGTCATGAGCAGGCCGGGAACGACGCCGCCGAGGAAGAGGTAGCCGATCGAGGTGTCGGAGACGAGCGCGTACATCACCATCGGAATCGATGGCGGAATGATCGGGCCGATCGTCGCCGACGCCGCGACGACCGCGCCGGCGAAACCCGGCGAATAGTGGCCGCTCCTGATCATCATGTTGATCGTCACCTTGCCGACGCCCGCGGCGTCGGCGACCGCCGAGCCCGACATGCCGGAAAAGATCAGGCTGACCAGGATGTCGACCTGCGCCATGCCGCCGCGGAACCGGCCGACTACGGCCTTGCAGAAGTCGAGAAGCCGGTCGCTGATGGCGCCGTCGTTCATGATGTTGGCGGCGACGATGAACAGCGGCACGGCGAGAATGATGAAGCTGTCGTAGATGCCCTGGATGATCTGCTCGGCGGCGAGGCCGAGATCCTGGCCGGCGACAGCGAGATAAACGACGGCGGCGACGATCATGGAATGCGCGATCGGCGCGCCGATGCGCAGCAAGGCCGAACAGCACGACAAGGCAAAGCGTGAAGGCGAGGCTCATATGTCGGATCCCGGTATGTCCTCGCATGGTCGACGACGCGCTCCTCGGGCAGGCGCCGCCCGCGAGCAGGCGCCACGACCTGCATAGGCGCTGCGGACGATCACGGCGGCGGCGAAACATCGCATAGACGGAGAACACGACGTCGAGCCGGATGCCGAGCGTGGTGCTGCTCTTGATCTTGTAGAAGGTGATGTAGTCGAGCGACGCCGGGAAGGAGGCGGCGAAGCCGGCGAAGATGGCCGCCGCCGAGACGATGCGCGAACCAGCGCCGCGTCGGTCGGCTGACCCAGGGGTAGAGCACGTCGAAGCGGACCTGGTCGCGCTCCGTCAACGAAAACGCCGACCCCCAGAACACCAGCCACAGCCAGGTCGTGACGCAGACCTCCTGCGTCCAGCTGAGCGGATTGTTGAACACGTAGCGGGTGAAGATCTGCAGGATGAAGGCGGCAAACATGGCGGCGAGCAAAGCCGCCGCCACGTCGTCCGCCCGCGCCTGCAGCCAGGCGAGCGTTTTCGCATCGTGCCGCCGGTCTAGAGCGCGTTGATCTTGTCGACCATGCCTTCGGGCCAGGACTTGGCCAAGTCGGACTCCAGATAGGCCTTCTGCACCTGCGTGCGGAATGCCTCGACGTCCGGCGTATAGACCTTCAGGCCCTTATCCTTGAAGAACTGCTCGAGTTCCGCTTCCAGCGCGAGCTGCTTCTGCCGTCCGGATTCGGCGGCGTCGTCGGCGGCCTTCTGCATCGTCGCCTGCTGTTCCGGCGTGAGCCCGTCCCAGACCTTCTTCGAGATGGCGAGATAGTTGAGGTCGACGAGATGGCTGGTGAGCACGATCTGCTTGGTGACCTCATAGAATTTCGAATCGCGCGTCGAAGGCAGCGGATTGTCCTGGCCGTCGACCGCGCCGGTCTGCAGCGCGGTGTAGATTTCGGTGAAGGCGATCGGCACCGGGTTGGCACCAAGCGCCTTGCCGAGGAACTGCCAGGATTCCGTGTTCGGCATGCGAAGCTTGATGCCAGCCATGTCGGCCGGAGTCTTGATCTCCTTGTCGCCCTTCAGGTTGAGCTGGCGACGGCCGAGATACATGACGGTCAGCAGCTTGACGCCGAGCTCGTCCTCGACCTTCTTCTTCATGTCGTTCATGAAGTCGGCGGCAAACACCTTCTTCTGGTGCTCGGCGTCGCGATGCAGGTAGCCGGCCGCGAAGATCGACCATTCGGGATAGATGGTGGAAAGCTCCTGCGCCGAGGCGATCGACATTTCCAGATTGCCGCGAGAAATCGCCTCGAGCTCGGTGCCCTGCTTGAAAAGGGTGGCGTTCCAGTGCGGCTCGAAGTCGGCGAAACCGGCAATGGCCGGCGCGAATATCTCGGTCAGCGATACGGCGCGCTGGTCGGTCGGCGTCGCCGGCGACGACAGCCGGAGCTTCACCTTGTCCTGAGCGACCAAAGTCCCGCGCGCCCAGAGCCATCGCGCCGAGGCCGATGGCGGTCGTGCCGAGAAATGCCCGGCGATTGATCCGATTGATCATCTTGCTTCCTCCCTGAAACTGCTCTGCCTGGCTCCCTCCCGGCAGAACAAAGATTGATCGCACATGGCGACGGCTGTTGAAAGCCTTTCGGCTCGATCGAGCGAGTCAAGTCCCTTGCCAACTGGCGCCGCCTCCTCAAGAGCTTGACCTTCGAGCCGAAACTGAGCAACATGTTAGTAAGTTCTCACTATGCAGTCAGAAATGAAAAAGCAAGACATCTTTGGGCTTTCCGCGGCCTTGATCACTCCTTTCAGTGCAGACGGCTCGGTCGATCTGCTCCGACTGGTGCATCACGCACGCCACGTGCTCGCCGAGGGTTGCGACAGCATCACCCTCTTCGGAACTACCGGCGAAGGCTTCTCGATCGGCATGCGAGAGCGCGCCGCGATGATGGGCGCGGTGACCGGCGGCGGCGATCGAAGGCCGGCAGCTCTACGCCGGCGTCTCTGCCACGACTGTCGTCGATGCGGTCGAGCAGTCGCGGCTGGCGCTCGATTTCGGCGCCCGCGGCCTGCTGCTGGCGCCGCCTTACTATTTCAAGGGTCCTGACGACGACGGACTGTTCGCCTGGTTCTCCGACGTCATCGACGGCATCGGCGCCGACGCGCGCGGCATAATCCTCTACCACATCCCCGGACAGACGGCCGTGCCACTGTCGGTCGCCCTTGTCGACCGGCTGAAGCGCGCCTTTCCGGGCGTGATCGCCGGTGTGAAGGACTCGTCCGGAGACAAGGCGACGGCCGAAGCATTTCTCGCCGCTCATGGCGAACTGGCGATCCTCGTTGGCGATGAGCGCCAGCTTGCCGGCGCCATGCGCAACGGCGCACAGGGCTCGATCTGCGGTTTGGCCAACATCGCGCCAAGGCTGCTCCGCGAGGTCATCCACGAAGCGACGGACAACCCGCTGATCGTCCCGCTCGTCGACCTTATCGTATCCTATCCCGTGATGCCGGCGGTGAAGGCGCTGGTCGCCCATATTCACGGCGATGACGAATATGCCCGCATGCGCGCGCCTCTCGTCGACCTGCCCGCGCCGATCGCGCCGCGCTGTTGCGCGCGTATGATGCGATTCTCGCTCCGGGGCTCGACAGGAAATCGGCATGAGCGAAGAGCCCGGCAAGCCCCCACGAGGCGCTCAAGCTGCGCGAGCAGGCTTACGTCGGCTACACGCGCAGCCTGCTCGCCAACGAGATCAAGCCGGGCCAGTTCATCACACAGCGAGAATTGGTCGCCATCACCGGGCTGCCGCTCGGCGCAATCCGTGAGCTGGTGCCGCGGCTGGAGGCCGAAGGTCTGATCCGCACCGCACCGCAACGCGGCATGCAGGTGCCGCAGGTCGACATCAATCTGGTCCGCAACGCGTTCCAGTTCCGGCTGTTCCTTGAGGAAGCGGCGGTGCGCATCTTTGCCCGGACCGCAGCCATCCGACCTGATAGCGACTATCCGGCAGCGCCACGAAGGCGATTCTGGCCCGCCACAATGCCGGCGAGGACGCCGGTCTGATGGAGGAGGCTGAGGCCACCGACCTCATGCTCCACGAGGCGGTCATCGATCATCTCAACAACGAGATCGTCTCCAACGCCTACCGGGTCAACTGGATCAAGATCAAGCTGATCCGCCTCGCCGAGACGCGTCTCTACGTCACGATGATCCCGCAGGTGATGGGCGAGCATATGAAGATCATCGAAGCCATCGAACGCCGCGACGAGGACGCGGCGGCGCGCGCGATGGCCGACCACATCGGCGTCGCCCGCCAGCGTGCGGTGAGCATCTGAGCATGATGGCCGGCCACGATGTCTGCTCGGAATTTGCAAGGATTGAGTTGGATGAAACGCGTTCGCGAGGCGCAGACGTGGCGGTCACCGCGGGGGCCTGGCCATGCGTAATGGACCGCTACAGCGTGATTAGGCGTAGCCCGTCGTTGGCTCGCGTCATGGCGACGTAGGCGGCGGCGGCTGCGCGGGCAGGGCGCCCGACCTGGCGCTCGACGCCGTAATTATCGGCGCTACATTCCTCGCGATGTGCAACGACTACGAGCAACATATCCGGTGGGCTGAATACTGCGAAATGATGCAGGCGCTGGAGCTTGGCATCCCGACGCAACAGACCGAACTCGACCTGCCTCAGGCAGATGATTTCCGGATCAACGATCTTGCGCCAGTGATGTGCGCAGCCGGCGACCAGATCGAGCTGGTTCAAATGAACTTTAGTTTTCCGCCCGCCGGCAAGGGCGGTCCGGTATTCAACTTCCGATCAGAGGGGCGCAGCTTCGCCAATAGCAACCGCTGCCTCGATTCCTGCTTCGGCATTCTTCGAGTTCACGGGGAAGAAATATCCGAAGGCAAAGCATCGCTTCACTCTGAACGATGCGCGGTTCATGGCGATCGCTGGCATCTGGCGTGACGGCCAGGGCAATCATCCGCCCGCGTTCACGATGCTGACCACCGAGCCAGGACTGGATGTGGCGCCTATTCACAATCGCCAGATTGTCGTCCTGCAGCCATCGGACTGGGCGGCTTGGATCTATCTGACGAAGTCAGAGAAGGAACTGCTGCAGCCGCTTCCCGAGGGGTCATTCGCTGTCAAGACGGTGCGTGCGGGTTCCGATTGATCCCCGCGCTTCGCCTTAGTCAGGAAATGTGCCGGCACTATGCCCCTATCGGAGGCCGTATTGTCCGCAGCGTGATCGAATAGCGATGTTTGGCACCTGGCGGGATGCTGTGCTCCCAGTCACTACGTGCCTCACCGGTCATAACGTAAATAGACCTCGGCTCACCCGTGATGGTTTCACGATGCCACTTCATACCGTTTTTTCGGCGCAGTCGAAAACTGCAATGAGCTAACAGCGAAACGTCCGCAACCGCTTGGAAGTGCGGCTTCTCGATGCCAACCTATTCCCGCGCCGGGCCGATATTCGTTGATCAGCACCTGAACAAACGCGTCAGCCGGGAGGCCGGCTAACGCTGCAACCTTGTCCCGTAGCGGCAGAAGGAAGTCGGGAATTGGCGGCGCCTCCATCAGTTGCCGGTGCTCGAAGTCATAGCGAAAGCCGAAACCGGCGACGCGCCGATTTGCGAGATGACCTTGAAAGTTGAAGGGCTGAAATGGGAGCCTTTCGAGATGGTCAATCAATTCAGCTTCCTCGACTCGGTGGAATAAGCTCGGGCTGATAGCGAAAACCGTCCGGCAATGCGTAGAGCTAGCCAAAAAGGTCATCTTGGCAAGCATTGTTTGTCCGGGCTGGGGGTTGAGCGAAGCCATGATCCCTAGATGGTCGTTGCGGGCCTTCCGAGCAACTCTTGAGGCCCAGATCGCTGAGGGAAATCGCGGTGATTGGAACCGTAATTTCATTATCTGATTATTGTCGTGACCAGTGACGTAGCGATGCCCTCAACGCTGATCCGAAGCACAGAATATGATGCCGCGACAAACACACTGTCTGTGTGGTTTGTCACGAGCGGGGACCGGTATGACTACCAAGATGTCCCCCCTGAAACCTACGACGCGTTGCGGCGGGCGTTTTCAAAAGGCCGCTTCTTCAACCGGAACATCCGAAATCGGTTTCGCTTCAATCTAATTGAGGAAGGTCAGAAACAATTCCTTTGAGCACGACTATTTCCGGGGCGACGACGCGGTGCGCTGGCTTCATCCTGCCAGCTACTTGAAGTCTCGCGTCTTCACCTTGATCTGATCAATGTGCAAATAGGGGTCGATGATGTTGCGGGGCTTGGGGCCCTTAGGCATGCCACGTGGATCGGGTGTCGGGCTGCCGTGGTGAAATTCATCGCCGCGGCCATGCGGCAACGGGAAGGCTGTGTCACGCTCACCGACACTTGCCAGGTCGGCTGACAGGTCGGTCAGACGGTGGGCCACGAGATGCACGACCTCGCCCTCGCGCTGGATACGGCCGTAGACGCCGATCATGCCGGCCGAAAGCACGATTCGGCGATACCTTTCGAACACCTTCACCCAGACCACGAGATTGGCGATGCCAGTTTCGTCTTCGAGCGTGATGAACATGACGCCGTTGGCGGAGCCAGGCCGTTGACGGACCAGCACCAGGCCGGCAGCCTCCAGCCACTGGCCGTCCCGCGCTTGCATCGCCTCACGGCAGGTGACAATGCGCCTGCCGCGAAGATCAGCGCGCAGGAAGGTGATGGGGTGATCCCGCAGTGTCAGCCCGACGTGACCATAGTCTTCCACGACCTCTCCGCCGGCTGTCATCGGACGCAGCGCGATCTCTTGGATCTCATGCACTATCTCCCGTTCGCGCTCAGAGGCGGCCGCAAAGAGCGGCAACGGTTCGTCGCGCAGTGCCTTGATGGCCCATAGCGCCTCGCGCCTGGCCAGCGACAGCGCCGGCTGAAACGCATCGGCTTCGGCGAGATCGACAAGCGATGCAGCCGGAACACCGGCCCTACACCAGAGGTCATCCACTGAAGCAAAGGGTTGGTCGGCGCGTGCTGTAACGATGGTTGCCGCGTCGGCATTGGCGAGTCCGCGCACCATGCGCAGGCCGAGCCGGACAGCAAAGCGATCGTCCCTATCAGTCGGCTCGAGCGTGCAATCCCATCGCGAGGCGTTGACGCAGACGGGGCGCACTTCGACACCGTGGTCGCGCGCATCGCGGACAATCTGGGCCGGCGCATAAAAGCCCATCGGCTGCGCATTGAGGAGCGCGGCACAGAAGACATCGGGATGCGCAGGTGACGACATCCTGCAGGATGCGTCGCCGGAACGTGGAACCAGCACATCGTTGGTAACCACGGTGGGCAGGCCCATCTGGGTCGCAAGATTTGACAGGTCGTGCGGCCGGAGCTGGTCGTTCGGTCGCCGGCGCAGTGTCAGCGCCATGTAAGCGCGATCGTCAAAGGCGTCGCGCAGCCTTCGGAGGTGCAACGCGCAAGTTTCGTCGGGTTCGTCCGGCACGAGCACTACGATCAGTCCTTCCCCATAGGATACGAGGTCGGCCCATTCCAAAACGCATTTGGGTTGCCGCCGCGACCTTTCCCGAGCGACAGCAGCCGGCAGAGTCGAGATAGGCAGGCCGGTTCACGGGATAAGCACCAGGAGGCCGGACAAGCCATCGACAAGATCGAGGCGGCAGCCAACGATTATGCGTACGCGCAGCTCGTCTTCGCCGCCTCGTGCGCGCGAACAAGGCCTGCCAGGCTGTTGCGATCGACAATTGCCAGCGCTTCGATGCCAAGCGTATCCGCGGCGACTTCCTGTTCGTGAAGCAGTCCAAGACCGGCACCGTCGTCTCGATCCCAATCCGCGGCCGCTTCAAGGAGTTGCTCGACGGGATCCCGCGGGACCGGCTGAACTTCATCGTCGGCGAGCGGGGCTTACCCTTGACACCGGAGAGCTTCACCAATGGGTTCCGTGACTGGGTCAAGGAAGCTGGCCTGCCGCTCGGCCTCTCGCCTCACGGACTGCGCAAGGCCGTCTGCAGGCGGCTTGCCGAGGCAGGCTGCAGCGCGAACGAAATCATGGCCATCTCCGGCCACCGGAACCTGAAGGAGGTCGCGACCTACACCCAGGCCGCTGACGGCCAGAGGCTCGCGCAGAATGCGATGGCAACCGTTTCGAGGTTCTCGCCGGCGGACGAACGGCGAACAGCAGTGTAAAACTTCCGATCGGTTTTCAATCTGTCCCGCAAGTCTTGTTAATTGAACCAAAATAAGCGAATGGTGGGCCCGGAGGGGAACTCGAACCCCCAACCAAGCGGTTATGAGCCGCTATTTTTTCTGGTTCATGGCGTTTCTTGCCGTTGTGTCGTGTTGCACGAACTGTCTGATATCCCTTGCATATGTGGTTGCATGGTGTAACATGCCGTTGCGTATGGCAACATGGCATTTCATCAAAGATGTTGCCACGATGTTGCCAAAGGGGAGACAGCCGGTGCGATGAAAAGAACGTTCAGCACCGACCGCGAACTGAAGGCGCTGAAGCCGACGGGTGGTACGACGTAAGAGACGAGAAGGCACGCAACCTCATCGTTCGCGTCGGGCCAATGAACACCAAAAACGAGTTCCGGCGGACGTTTTGCATGGTGACGCGGTTCCCGGGCTCGAAAAACCCGACCCGTCACGCCTTGGGCGAATATCGCGTCGACAACAAGGGCGACCTGACCCTTGAGGAAGCCCGCGAGAAGGCCGGAGAGTGGCGTAAGCTCATTCGCCAGAACATCGATCCCAGGGAGGCCGAGCGGCGCGGGAAAGAGGAAGGCCGTCCGCAAGCGTCGACTCTGACCTTCGGCGCCGTGATCGAGGAGTACCTGGCGCGGCATGTGAAGGGACAGAGAAGGGCGGCCACGGTCGAGCGCGAGATCAGAAGCGAGACAATTCCGGCCTGGAAAGACAAACTGGTGACCGAGATCACTCGGGCCGATGTCGTGGCGCTGGTCGAGGCCATCGCCGACCGGCCCGCACCCTATCACGCTCATAACGTTTTCGGGCACATTCGGACGTTCTTCAACTGGGCGATCGACCGCGGCAAATACGGGCTGGAGGCCTCGCCTTGCGACCGGCTGAAGCCCGGCCGGCTCATCGGCGAAAAAAAGCCTCGCCAACGCGTTCTGTCCGACGACGAGATATTCGCTTTGTGGCGGGCTACATCGCGCCTGGGCTACCCCTACGGCCCGCTGTTCCGCCTCCTGCTTATCACCGGCCAGCGCAAGGCGGAGGTCGGCGAGGCGCGGTGGATCGAGTTCCATCCCGAGCTGGCCCGCATGCTGCGCGAGAGGAAGCCCGGCGAGGCGATCGACTGGTCGGAGGTCGACAGGCAGCTGAAGGTCTGGACCGTGCCGCCCGAGCGGTTCAAGTCCGATTCCTCGCACCTCGTTCCGCTGACCGACGACGCGCTCATCGGTGCTGGAGACGCTACCGCACTTCGCCGGCCGCAACAGCGGCGACCACCTGTTCTCGACCACGTTCGGCAGACAGCCCGTCAACGGCTTCGGCAAGGCGAAGGAGCGGCTGGACAGGGACATGCTGCGCGCCCTGAAGGCGATGGCCCGCACGCGCGGCGACGACCCGCGCAAGGTCGTGCTGCCGGATTTCGTGCTCCATGACATCCGCCGCACGGTGCGCACGCGGCTTTCGTCGCTCAGGATCTCCGAGCGGGTCGCCGAGATGGTGATCGGTCACGGCAAGAAGGGCCTCGCCCGCGTCTACGACCAGCACGAATTCACCGACGAGATGCGCGAGGCGCTGGAGCTGTGGGCTGGGCGTCTGCGCTCCATCGTCAGTCCGCCGCCCGCCAATGTGGTCAGCCTGCAGACGGCGCGCGTGTGATGCTGTCCGTATACACGCTTGAAATGGTGCAGGCGGCGACGCCGCTGTCGCGCGATGCGGTGGACCGCATCCTCCAGTCCGTCGGCACCGTCGTGCCTGACGACATCGACAAGGATAGCCTTGCCCGCGACCTGAACGATGTCCGTGCGCTGTTCCAGGCTACCGAGCAGAGACGGAGCCGCAAGCATCGCCTCGCAAGAGAGAAATACGCGAAGGGAATCAGGAAGCAGACGGAGGCGCTGCTGAAGGCGCTCGACAACCAGGAGCACGTATATTTGCTGTGGGCCACGCTGCCGCGCCAAGGACAACGACGACGTCTATTTCCGACGGGCCGCCCGCTATGACGCGCCGTCCATCGAGAGCCTGAGGCATGACCTGTCGCGGCTGAAAGAGGCGGCGGACCTGATTCTCGATCCGCCGCCTCACAACACATGGGTCTGGACGCCCGACGCGACGGCGGCGAGACGCCTGGTGGCCGAGCTTCTGCCGGTCATCTATCGGAAGTTTTTCGGCCGCAACCCCGGCCGCTCCAGGGAGCGCCATCAGCGGGGAGGTGGGAGGCCCTTACGTCCGTTTCGTGCAGGCGGTCGCGGTCGAGTTCGGCACAACCATTTCTCCGGAGACCGTCGACACATACCTGAAGAGGTAGCAGCGCGACATTGGTATGAAATTGCATCGTCAGCCTGCAGTTTCATCCCAATATTGGGATGAAAGCTCGCAAGCATAAGCAAGTTTCATCCCAACTTTTAGAAGCTTTTTCAAGTAATTATTCTCTCTCGCATGGTTGCAACGCAATGCGAGGAAAAACACATGCGCGTTCTCAACGACGACGGCCTTCGCGCCAAGGGCATTGACTACAGCAGGCCACAGCTCTGGAGGCTGGAGAAGGCCAAGAAGTTTCCGAAGCGCATCCGGCTCGGCCTCAACCGTATCGCCTGGGTCGAATCCGAAATTGATCAGTATCTTCTCGACCGGATCGCCGAGCGCGACGCTGCCTCCGAGCGCGAGGACGCCGAATAGAAGAACCCGCCGGAACGGTTTGCGTTCGCGAGCGGGTCCAAAGCTATCCAGCAGCGGCAAATATAGGCGCTCCCACTTCGAACGCAAGCCTCCCGGCCAAGCCCGGAGGGCTAATGCCATGTCAAAATTTTCGCGCCAGCTCAACCTTACTGACGCCTGCTCGATCCCTCGCGCGAACGTCTCGAAGACGGTTGCTGGAATGGCCCACTTTGCCGGCACCGGGCCGGTCGGTGCGACGTGTTCGCGATGCAAGTTCTGGCAGAAGTCCGGCGGCCAGCAAAAGTCCGGCCGCAAGCCCAAGTATATCTGTGAAAAGTTCCGAACAATGACCGGGGATGCCACGAAGCTCATCCCTGGGATCTCTCCTGCGTGCCGACACTTCGAGCAGCAGGATGGCGAGCATGCCTGAACCCGCCGTCATTTTCGAACGCGAGATGCTCTTCCATCTCGCGTTTCTGTTCGAATTTTCAGCCGCGAACGAGTTGATCGAGGTCGCCTGGATCGGCGAGCGCGATGGACGCAAGGAGATCGGTGCCTACCTGCAGCGGTTCGGCGAGATCGACGCGCTGATCAAGACGGCGATCGACAAGAACGCTGCCGGCTTCAACGTCTATGTCGGCGCCGCCGCCCGCCATCCACACACACCTCCCTTTGGCC
This sequence comes from uncultured Alphaproteobacteria bacterium, assembly GCA_963735385.1. Lineage (GTDB taxonomy): Bacteria > Pseudomonadota > Alphaproteobacteria > Rhizobiales > Rhizobiaceae > CAVTKY01. The sequence continues at coordinate 12,411 of CAVTKY010000020.1, forward strand.
GGGCCAAGGACTGTGACTTTTCGGCCGCCTATGCGCTCTGGTGCGATCTCGATGCCGAGGAGGCTGTGCGCGCGGCGGCGGAGAAATGGAGGCACTGCCCGCCGTCGATGGTCGTGCTCACCGGAACCGTGCCGCACTGGCGAGCGCAGTGCTGGTGGCGCCTGGACAAGCCGCTCCGCGATCCGGCGCGTCTGAGAAAGGCGCTAGCCGGCATCGCGCACCATCTCGATGGTGATCGGGCTGTGGTGAACCCGTAGCCGCATCATGCGGCTCGCTGGCTCGATCAACTTCCCGAGCGCCGACAAAAAGGCCAGGGGCCGCATCGAGGAAACGGCGCGCATCCACAAGCTGAAGGAGCCGGGCCGCCCGTTCTATCCGGTCGAGGAGGTCGAGGCGGCCTTCCCGCTTCCGGAGAGACCGGCGGCTCCTGCTCGCGCCCTGGTCGGCAAGCCTGCGGCGGCGACGGCCTACGTCGCTGCGGCCATGGACCAGGAGCTGCAGCTTGTCGCGAGCGCGCCCGAGGGGCAGCGCAATTGTCAGTTGAACTCATCGGGCTTCAGCTTGTTTCGTCTGGTCGCGCAACATGGTGCCGATGCCGCCGCGATTGCCGCCGATCTGCTCGACGCTGCCATGCATGTCGGGCTCAGCGAACACGAAGCCAGGTTGACCATCGCCAGCGCGGCGCGGGCGCGCGGTATTCCGCTCAGGAACGGAGGCCGGTGATGGAACGCGCCCTTCGTCCCGACCAGGAAAATGCGCTCGATCTGCTGCGCAAAGCCGTCGCGGCCGGCAAGCGGCGGATCGTCATGCAGGCGCCGACCGGCTGGGGCAAGACCATGCTCGCCGCCGCCATCGCCGACAGCGCGCTTGCCCGAAACAGGCGCGTCATCTTCACCGTGCCGGCGCTCACCTTGGTCGACCAGACGGTGGATGCCTTCCACGCCGAAGGCATCACCGATGTCGGTGTTTTGCAGGGCATCCATCCGATGACCGACACCAGCCGCAGCGTGCAGATCGCGAGCATCCAGACATTGCAGCGGCGGACAATTCCGCCGGCCGATGTCGTCATCATCGACGAGGCCCACAAATTGTTTCGCTTCTACAGCAAGTGGATGCGCGACCCGGCCTGGCTCGACGTCCCGTTCGTCGGCCTCAGTGCCACGCCCTGGAGCAAGGGCCTCGGCAAATTCTACGAAGAGCTGATCGTCGCCTCGACCACCAAAGACCTGATCGCGGCGGGCATCCTGTCGCCGTTCCGCGTCTTCGCGCCAAGCCATCCCGATCTCTCGCAGGTCCGCACCGTCGCGGGCGACTATCACGAAGGCGATCTGTCCAAGGCGATGGACCAGCCGGATCTCGTGGCCGATGTCGTCACCACCTGGCTCGAGCGCGGCGAGGATCGGCCGACCTTCGTCTTCGCCGTCGACCGGGCGCATGCCAAGACCTTGCAGCGGCAGTTCCAGGCGGCGGGCGTGGCGACGGAATACATCGACGCCTACACGCCCCGTCAGGAGCGCGAGATCATCCGCATGAAGTTCCAGCACGGGCTGGTCAGGGTGGTCGTCAATATCGGCTGCCTGACGACCGGCGTTGACTGGGATGTCAGGTGTATCGCGCTCGTCAGGCCCACCAAGTCGGAGATCCTGTTCGTGCAGATGATCGGTCGCGGATTGCGGACGGCCGAAGGCAAGGCGGACTGCCTGATCCTCGATCACAGCGATACCCATCTCAGGCTCGGCTTCGTCGACGACATCCACCACGACCGTCTCGACGACGGGCAGGAGCGCATCTCGGCCAAGCGCGAGACCGTGCCGAGCCGCTGCCGCACGCCTGCCCGAAATGCGCGTTCCTCAAACCGCCGAAAGTTCACATTTGCCCCAGCTGCGGCTTCGCTCCGGAGCAACGCTCGGAGATCACCCCGGCCGACGGCGAGCTGATTGAGATCACCGCACGCAGGCCGGCAACCTTTGCGGAGCGGCAGGCCTGGTATTCCGGCCTGCTCTGGATCGCCAGGGTGAAGGGCTACCGGGATGGCTGGGCCGCGCACAAATACCGCGAGCGTTTCGGCTGCTGGCCCGAGCCCCAACTGCTGAAGCAGCCGGCCGAACCAAGCGCGGCGATCTGCAACTGGGTGCGCTCCCGGCAGATCGCCTACGCAAAGGCCAGGCAGAAAGTGCCGGTGATGTAGATGAGCGCCAACGTCGTCACCAACGCCAACATCGTGACGCTGCCGGTGAAGTCGAAGCACAAGCAGCAGATATTCACCGGGGTGCGGCGGAAGTTCGCCAGGCGCGACGCCTTGCCCTTGCGATGGCCGGCAGGAAGGAAGCTGCAATACGAGTACTTCGATCTGTGGCATCTCGTCGCCAGGCAGGCACTGGCCAAGGAAAGGGTGAGCCTCGATCTTGCCGATAGCATCCGCATGGCGGTCTTCTGGAAGACCGGCGTCATCACCGCCACCAACAAGCGGCTGGCGCGGCTCACCGGCGGCTGCTCGACCAAGACGATAACCAGGCGCATCGATCAGTACGCCCGCCTCGGGGTCTTCGCGGTCGAGTACGGCAAATGCCGGCGGGCAAGAGGGCGCATTGTCAAGACCAGAACCATCCGGCTGACACTGCCCGCCGACTTCGACTTCGCGGCGCTGGTGCTGCCCGACGACGACTTAGCGCCGGTGTCGATGACGACCGCCGAGGCGAAGGCGACGCCTGATCGTCCCGATGACATAGTGTTCTGCAGCGACCTCAGCGAACCGCCATTTTGACCTCGCCACCATCGGGACCACGGTACCCCACCCACCATCGGGACCACGTACCCCCTCCACCATCGGGACCACTGCGCACCCCCACCATCGGGACCACGCTCCCCCCCACCGTGGTCCCATCTTGTAAACAAGGAGCCAAGGCCTGAAATGTCGCAGAAAACGGCAACGGCGCAGGGCTGGCCAGCAGACACAGAGGGGGAGTGGTACAGCTAACCCGGCAACGGTCGCACATGCCGCAGGGCGCGGCGGTCAGGACACGAGCGCCTGGGCGTGGCTGATCGGCGTGATCGGTTTCACCGCGATCGTCGCGTGACGTGATCGGAACCTTCGCTCATGCGGGAAGGCTCCAGACCTTTAACTCATGCGATAAAGGTTTGTGGGGAATGGCCAGTAGACCGTTCGAACCTGGAAAGCCAAAACCGGCGGCCGCAAGGCAGGCACGCCGATCAAGTCCACGGCCTTGCTCAAGGACGCCATCATCCAAGCCGCCGAGAATGTCGGCAAAGGCTCGCTCACAGCCTATCTCGAGCGAAAGGCCGAGAGCAGCCCGCAGCCTGACCCTCCTCGGCAAAGTGCCGCACGATCTTCGAAGCGTGGAACCGCTATTGCTGCGGCACCGGGATTGCCACCTTCCCGGCCAAGGTGGCGTAATTCAAGGTTCCCAATTCGTTGCGAGAGTCGTCCGGCGGGGGTTGGGGAGTTTGGAGGGTTGGGACTCCCGCCGGACGCACTGTGCCGCGAGGGGCGTCGCGACAGTCAGGAGGATGCGCCATTACGCCGGTTCAGGGTATGGGCACATCTACCCAGCATCGTTCACTCTTTTCATATCTCAGCGAGCGGCGTATATCGTTTTGGGTGAACGCCTCCGCCGGATTGCGCCGCCAGTCACGCGCAGCCAGCGCAAGACCGGCGAACCAACCATAGGGCGCAACGGTTAAGGTCCAGTGCGGTCGTATATTCCACTGTGTTTGGCCCCGGATCGACAGGCGGTTCAGGTGGTAACAGCAGCGGGACATGGACAGTTCGAGGCAAGGAAGTACCTGACGCCAAGGGAAGGTGCGTCTCTGCGCCGCTTTCCCCGGCAATCTCAATGTCCATCCCTGACCTCACGTGAGCCGCCCGGCCCGCCAGCTACGTCCGTCCAAGCTGCTCGAGCGCCCTGCGCAGTGGCGCATCGGAGACCTGGATGACCCCGAGATACGGGTGCGCCATGTCGACGATCAGGAACACAGCTCCAGCCACCGACAGCGAACAGACAAGCAGGGTCAGCACGACCGTTGCGTTGCTGTGGGCCAGAAGTCCAAACGTCGCAAAAAGCACGGCCAGCCAAAACACCAATATGATCAGGAACGCCCACGGCAGGCCTTCGCTCCCGGTTTCTAGAAGAATCCAACGGGCCTCGGCGATTTGACCACTGACATCGAGCGCGCGCGACTGCAGCCAGCGCTGCGCCTCGGTATTCGGGGAGAGCGCCCGCAAGATGTCCTGCACCGGTTCGATGCCGGTACCATAGACGGCAGCCTCTGAGGCCACATCGTGCCCGCTCGCTTTCCCCCACCCTTGGTCGAGCCGTGCCACGACGAGCTTGTGGAGCAGGTCGCGCGCTGCCGTTGTCTCCGGACCATAGTGGGCCATTACACGGTCGAGCAGCATGATATGTGCTACCGAAGTTATTAGCTCATTCTCGGCATTCTCGTAGTCGGAATTAGCGGACGCAACCAGCAGGCCCAGTGCCAGCGCCGACAACGTGCCCACAACTGCCGTCGCGAGCTTGATTGAGTCTCTCGATTCGACGCTAAGATGATGATCCGGTAGCCGCGAGCGCAACACCATTCCGATCAACGCGGCCCCGAAAAGGCAAAGAAAGACGATCCCGCCGAGTGCGACAGAACTCATGTCTTGCTCCCAAATCTGAACTGCCTTGGGACGCTATCCCATTGGTGCGTAAAATGCGATGCCGACCGGTAGCCGTTGGACTGAGCACGACAGCACCACGTTTTCGGTGAAATCCGCCCTCTCACTTCAACCAACGCCATTTTTCTCAGCGGTATCAGGATACTGGATTCGCCCTTTCTCGAATGAAGCGACCGGTTGAAAACCGCTTGGTCAAATACGAGAGAACCTTGCTTTTCAGCCATTTCTGCGTACCTTCCAGTTGGGCACTGTTGGCCATGGCAAGGCCATGGCAACATGCAGGGGCTTTTCGAGGCCAAAACATGTCCCTGAGTAGTGACGCGATAGACCAGGCAGCGAAGGGCAAAAGTGCCGTCTCCAATGGCGCCCGGTTGTTCATCGAGGGTCTCGACGGCCGCACCGCCCTGGCGCGGCGCTACCGCGACCTGGTCGCCGAGTTCGTCAGCGACCTCGGCGGCGCCGACGTGATCTCCGAGGCGCAGCGCGCGATTGTCCGTCGTGCGGCCTCCCTTTGCGTCTGGTGTGAAGCGGTGGAGGTCAGGCTGGCGGCGGGCGAGGAGATCGAGATCACGCCCTACACCACGGCCGCCAACAGCCTGCGCCGCCTGCTGGTCGACATTGGCCTTGAACGCCGCGCCAGAGACGTGACGCCCAGCCTGGACGCCTACCTGCGCGCGAAGGATGATCGCGTCCAGATGACCGGTTCTGGCTTTTCCTTCGCCGCGGCCTGCACCGATCCGCATCTCTTCGGTCCCTGGTTCACAGGCGACAGCTGGGCGCGGTGGCGCGTGGTCGACAAGGCGCTGTTCGGCGAGCGCCTCGATCCTGCCGAGGCTGCCACTTTCAGGGAACTGACCGGCCGCGACGACACGCCCGACAAGCCGGCGACCGAAGCCTGGCTGATCGTCGGCCGTCGCGGCGGCAAGGATGTGAAGGCCGCTGCCATCGCGGTCTACCTGGCCACGATCGGCGCCGAGCTGTTCGGCTGGCGCCAGCGACTGGCTCGCGGCGAGAAGGGGGTCGTGCAAGTCCTCGCCGTCGATCGCGACCAGGCCAAGGTCTGCTTCGGCTACTGCCAGGCTTTCCTGCAGCAGCCGATGCTCAAGCGGCTGGTGCGGCGCGAGACGGCCGACACGATCGAACTCAGCAACAGCATCGCGATCGAGGTGACAACCAACGACCGCCGCCGCGTCCGCGGTCGCACGGTGGTCGCGGCGATCTTCGACGAGGTCGCCCACTGGCGCTCGGAGAATACGCAGAACCCGGACAAGGAGGTCTACAGGGCGGTCAAGCCGGCGATGGCGACCATGCCCGGAGCCCTGCTGATCGGCATCAGTTCCCCCTACGCCCGGCGCGGCCTGCTGTGGGAGAAGCATGAGGCTCACTGGGGCAAGGCTGGCACCATTCTGGTGGTGAAAGCGCCGACCTGGGTGATGAACCCGACGGTGCCCCGCAACGGTGAGGTCATCGGCGCGGCCTACGATACCGATCCGGAATGGGCGGCAGCCGAATACGGTGCCGAGTTCAGGGCCGATCTGGAAGGCCTGCTGCGCCTGGAGGCCGTGCAGGCCTGCATCGACAGCGGCATCCGCGAACGCCCGCCGAGCCCAACGCACCAGTATGCCGCCTTTTGCGACCCGAGTGGCGGCTCGGCCGAACTCGATGACGCTCGGCATCGCGCACAAGGAAGGCACGACCGTCATCCTCGACGCCTTGCGCGAGGTCCGGCCGCCGTTCAATCCGGAAGCGACGACGCTGGAGTTCGCCGATGTGCTGCGGCGCTACCGGATCGCCAAGGTCAACGGCGACCGCTACGGCGGCGAATGGGTGACGGACGCCTTCCGCAAGGCCGGCATCTACTATGCCCCAAGCGAGAAGGTGAAATCGCAACTTTATCTCGACCTGCTGCCGCTGGTGAACGCGACCGCCTGTGTCCTGCTTGATGATGACCGCTTGGTCCGGCAGCTCATCGGCCTCGAACGCCGCACGGGCCGGGGTACGGGTCGGGACATCATCGACCACCCCCCTGGCGCCCATGACGACTTGGCCAACGCAGCCGCCGGCGCGTTGGTCATGGCGCAAATTGGCACCGCTGATCAGGAGTGGATGCGAGACTGGGAAAAGAAGAAGAAGGAGGCGCTCGAACGCCGAGCTCGCTCCTGGTCTAAGAAGCGAAAGGCGATTGCTGTCTTGGCCGACAAGGACAATTCCCAGCTGTTGCCGCGCATGCGAGATCTGATCGAGGATCGCGTGCCTCCAGCCCGCATCGCGGGTCGGCGGAATGCTTCCCGGCGCGCCGGTCGGCTGCTTCCTGCTTGTGCCTGGCTACAGAACCGCTGGCCATGCCGGTGCCCGATGAATCGCTCTCCGCAGTATGCGCATTTTCCGTAGCCGAACTTCCTCGCCGCCCTAAGTGGGCGGCATCCCGTCGACTTCGAGCCTGGCATCATCGTCCCTCATGCCCATCCTCCATCTCCGTGTGAGACCGAGCGGTGCGCGAGGCTCGCCTTGCGAACCTTTCCAGGCGGCGTTTTCGTTCGCGCCTGCCGACATAGCGCGGATCGGAGGAAACCTTGCCGGCGCGCTGCCGATGGGCCGGGCAGCAGTAGCTGTGGGTTGTGCTGGCGTTTGACGAAGCTCCTGCCGCACTCGGGCAGCGCGCACCGGCCGTACCCGAATTTCAATCCTGCACCTCCATTGCCGGTGATTTCATCGTTCGCCATCAGCCGTCCTCCTCTCAGATCGCGGGCGCGACTGGGTGGCGGGCGAGGCTTGCAATCGAGGGAGCGGAGAACATCTTTGCCGCGACGTCTTTCCGAGCAATCGCACTGGACGATCTTCAAGCAGCGCGTCGGTCGCCGTGGACGATCGGCGCGTTCGGTTCCTATAGCAGATTCTAACCTTAATTGGTTGATTTTTACGGCAAAAGTCGCTCTTGCGTAGCCTTGGTGAAGGCTGAGTGACTTGGCCCTTCAGCGAAACCTCACCAACGGTTTGCCACCGCTGCGGACTGTTGAAGCTCGTTGGTCACATTATCTTGGGAGCGGCGGGATGATCGGCCCATCCTGGTCCTCTCTCTTCCACGCATCGGTAGCCTCATCATAACCGGTCCAGCCAGTCTCTTCGAACGAATGTCGCCTTTCGTTGACGTCGACAGAACCGGATTGGCCGAGAATGGCAGCGGCCGCATCGGTCTGCGCTTCGTCCACTCGCGCAACGACCACCGAGCCGCCGCGCCGGACACCTTCCGCGTAGACATGTGCGTCGTCGCGGTCGACGCCGGATTCGGTGAACGTGCCGATGAGGCCGCCGGCGACACCGCCAACCGCTGCGCCAATGAGCGCTGCTGCAAGCCATCCTGCGCCGACAACCGGTCCAATCCCAGGAATGGCGAATGCTCCCAATCCCGCCAGAAGGCCGCCCACTCCACCCACGGCCGAGCCAATGCCAACGCCGGTCGACGTATTTTCCTCGACATCGGCTCCGGCCGAGATGAGGCTGATATCGTCCGATTCTATGCCCGCGTCCTCCAGCGCCTCTACGGCGGCTTTTGCTTGATCATGACTATCGAAAAGGCCGGCGACAGTTCTCATCTGTGGGTCTCCTCCGTTCGGTGGGATGCTCTTCGCCAAGAAGCAAAACCGCAATGTCGGGAAAGTGTTCCACGTCGTGGGAGGTGCGCGGCTCTGCCGACCCGTGAACATCACCTCCACGGTCGTGTTGTCTGGTAGCGGAAGCGATCAAAAACCGGCCAAGGCCTCATGGCCACAGGAGTGACCGCTGAGCCGGCTATTGTTTTGGGGCTGTGTCCGGCAGTGCGCATTTCGGTTGATGGGCAATCGCTCTCACGTCAACCAACCGCCGCTGAACCCCGCGCGGCGCAAACCTGCAACGATGTAGGGGCACTCTCGCATCAGCCGCCACAACAAGTCGCTTTCATAGTTTTCGATCATCAGCACGATCGGGCCCTGATTGAGGCCGAAGTGCCAGGGCGATACCCACCAGCCGTAGGGATTGCCGGGCTCGCCCGGATGAGTGGGATTGAAGGCCGCCTTGAAGCCGTATCTGTTGAAGGCCGTCAGCTTTGCCTGGTGGACGCAGTAGTCGATCGCCTGCAAGACGATTTCCGGCGCGAAAGGCAAGGAGGCGACGACGGCCCAAGGCGCAAGGGTGCCGTCGTCAGGCCCGTAGGGCACGCCGCGTGCGACATAGTCGTGGAATTTTCGGTTGATGCCATTAAGCTTGAGAGTGGCGGGACCAGGTCCTTCGCTTGCCGTAATGCCCCAGCAACTCTCGCCGTAGCCCTCGAATTTGTGCGGGTTTTCGATCGCGTAACATTGCTGCACATAGGTCGCCCGGCGGCTGTTCTCGAAGTAGTCGATGCCTTTCTCCCGCATGAAGGCGTCCTGGATCCCGCGAAAGTCGATCCAGACATGGGAAAGCTGATGGATGAACAAAGGGCCGGCGTAGAGGTACTCATAGCCGTAACAACTCTCCCATCGATAGCTGGACGTCCAGGCGGTGTAGCTGCTTTCCGGGAGCGGGTGGGTGGGAGAGCCAAGACCGAGGATGTAGAGCAGCAGCGCCTCGTCATAGCCCTCCCACCGGTACTTGAGGAAACCGCGCTTCGGTTTCCAGCCATGCGTCACCGTCGCCCCCCGGTTCTGCGCCCACTGCCAGTCAGCCCGTCGATAAAGTGCGTCGGCGAGTTCGCGGATTTCCCGTTCATTGGCCACGTCCGCATCAAAATAGGCTGCCGCCGTCAAAGCACCCGCGAGCAAGAATGCGCTGTCGACGGTCGACAGCTCACATCGCCAGGCGCGCCGGCCGGTCTGCATGTCGAGAAAATGATAATAGAAGCCATGGTGCCCGGTCGCGTCAGGCTCGGCTCCCTGGTGACTCGTCCAGAAGAAGCGCAGCGTGGTCAAGGTTCGTGCCGCGGCGGCCTGGCGCGTCATAAACCCGCGCTCGACGCCGACGGGATAGCAGGCCAGAGCCAGCCCGGTCGCGGCAATGCTGGCCGGCCAATTCGCGGCGGTTCTATCGCAGACAAGGCCATTGGCCGGGTTCACCTCATTGAGAAAGTAGTCGAAGGTCTGGCGCTGCAACAGGCGCAAGTCTGCCGTGCGGGTGTTGCGTTTCGTTTTCATGACCTCGCCGCCTGTCCGACAAGCGATCGCGAAAGTTTCACGTCGGCTTGTTGTCAAAAACGAGTTCGAGGACCGTGCCGCCTCGAAGGTAGACGCGCTTCGGCACCACGAGCCATATCTGTTGCCGACATCGTCGGCCACCAGCAGCGCGCCGCCCTTGTCCACCGCGACGCCGACGGGCCTGCCGAGCGCTGCTCGCCTTGGCTTGACCAACATAGAACCTGAACCTGCGCTCAGGCACTCAATTGGTCACATATCCACCGCCCGGCGCCTCGTGCGGTATCGACCAGCCGAAGTAGACTTCTGCTTCGACAATCTTTTCGTCTCGCACGGTCAGTATTTCTGTATTGCGGAAGCGGCCGCCACTTGCCCGCTGGCCTTCATAGGTGACGAACACCCGATCTGCGTCTTGGACAAGATTGACGAACTGAAAGTCCGCGATGGTCTCGCTGTTGGGCCAGCAGCGATCGAAATAGGTGACCCGGTCGATGCGGTTGTCCAGAGGACTGGTGAAATGGAAGTCGTCGGCGATAAGAGCCTCGATGGCGTTGCGGTCTTTATCGACATAGGCCTGATAGATCTTGCGGGCGAGGGGTATAAGATCCGGCATCATGAGCGCTCCTCATTGGAAATCTTGTCAAATCGACCTTGAGGTCACCCGGATCGATAGCCACGCGCCCTGGCAACCAAGGCTCATCCCTGACCGAATAGCAGCCTTTATCGCTTCGTATAGGCGTTCGACCGCATCGCAGGCCTCATCGCGTGTGCCCGCAATGTCTCCGGTTGAATCGAGCCGGTTGGCGATCGAAGCGGTCACGTTCCACTTCCAGCGTTCATCAACACCGGCGAGCCTGTAGACACGACCGATCTGCCGCTCGCCATCGGCGGCAACAAAATCCTGCTCCCGATCCGGCCAGGTGAGCGACCAGGTGAATTTAAACCGGGGCTCGGACATCCTCCTGCGTCCTTTCTGCCGTAGAAAGCGGCGAGTTCGGTCGGACCCAAAAGGCCGACGACTGAGTACCTCTCAGGGGCATTTAGGGCACCTATAGTCGCCGGGAAGTGCGTCGCAAGGGGTATGACTTCGCGACGTTCGCCACGTTTGCAAGTATGACGCTGCGGCGCATTGAACTTTGACATATTGGTCGCGTGGTGACTTGCCGCCGGGGCGCCCGACCCTAGATGGAGGTGGCGTTATCGTTGACGAGCAGCAATCCCTCGTTGGCGGTGAAGGCGGTAGCAGTGAGCCCCCCTCGACCCCACCCCTCTAGCCGCTGCTGCCGCTCCACCCCGCCGCAGACGCTCCTGCAAATCCGCGCCCCAGGAATGGCCCGACCTGCCGCTTGGACTTGACTGTCCGTGAAAACATCGTAAGCCGCAGACGGCTACAGGCCCCTACTTCCACTGCTTCTGCAGTTCGGCGATCAGCAGTTCGGTCTGCCTAGGCGATTGTGCGGGCAAATTGACGGCTTCCTTGACAGGGGAAGGGCGGCCGGCGGGCTTGGGGGGTGGGGTTGGGAACTCTCCCGCCGGACGCAATTTGTCGCTGTGGTTGGGGACAGCGACGGACGCATCTTCCGACTTGATGCCGTCGTCCGCTGAACGACGCCGTCCGCACCCGCAGCAGAGCAGCGGGAACCATTTTTGTGTCGTGCGATTATGAGAGGCGTGTGCGCTCACGTCCCTCACGTGCAGCGCAGACAGGCGAGGTTCCGGCTCCCATCACCATCCAGAGCCTCGCCGTATTTTCAAGGAACATCTGGCGCATTGACCAATTCGTGACCGTGCGAAACCACTTGCTGAGAAGGAGACAAAGATGTTCGGTGCTGTAAAATCCGCCATCCTCGGCATGGCGGTCGCCGCAACGACGCTGACTGCAATCCCGGGAGCGAATGCGGGCAACAACTGGAACCGCTATGGCAACAACTGGAACCACCATTACGGCAACTACCATGGCTCGAACGGAGACGCGATCGCCGCCGGCGTTCTTGGCCTTGCGGCGGGCGCGATCATCGGGGGGATTTTGGCGCAGCCGACCTATCGCTCGCCAGTGTATGCCGACCCTTACCGCTATCAGAACTTAGGACCGGTCGGCAGCTACTACATGAACGGCTACAAGCAGCCTGTCTACGCCCGCCGTTCGCTGCAACCGTGGAGCCGTGGTTGGTACAACTACTGCCGCAACCGCTATCGTAGCTTCAATCCGCGCACCGGAACTTTTTTCGGTTATGATGGCCGCGAGCATTTCTGCACGGCTCGCTGAGGCAGATGGCCCATACAGCGTCGCAGAAGCGGAGGCGGCCTTGCAGGACGTAGCGATCAGAAAGCATCTCAAATCGCTCTGCGATAGTAGTGGCGCGGCGAACTGTAGGACGGCCATCGCAGCGGCGACCCTTAGTGGCGCAATTGCCGGTTATGATGCTTGTCGTCCGGTCGTTTAATGGCGTACGGACGCTTGAAAGAGGAGATCACGCTTTCGCTCAACAGGGAGGAAGCTGGATGTCCCCTTCATCGGAACTGCCAATCCGGAACACTGGCGATCATGTCGGCTGACCTTCGACAGCCACTGTCTTCAGCACAACATCGAGTGAGAAGCGGCACCAGGCGCATTCTTCATTGCCGTTCCGCCAGCTGGTGACGAAAAGGAGCTTGAAGGGCTTCGAGCAAGCCCTAGTTTTGTGCCCAGCGCCTATGGAGATAGGTATGGGCGATGGATGGAACGACGATGGGATAACCTGCACTGAAATGCTTCCGGGCGGTCTGTGGCAGGTCAGTGTCCGATTTCGCGGTGCCGACTACCCGCTCCTGGGCCTGTACGCCTCCGAGAAATGGGCAAGACAAATTGGCGAGCGATTTCTGAAGCAGAAGCGCGGAAGTGGGGGCTCCGCTACTAACGACGCTTGAAGCAGCCCCTTGTTGACATCAAAGACGCCGTCTCCTGCCTGTCGAGGAGAACACGTCCTGTCACTCACCCCATGTGGCAAGCGACCGCACTGGCTGCGTTTGATGGGGGTTCTTCCGGTGGAACCCACACACCGCGACCTTTCATGCGAATACCTCCTCCATTGGCAAAGCTCCAGCAGTCTCACACGACCAAGCACATGTGAGTCCCCTCCGACTTGGTGGCAATCATGGGGACGCTCGAAGAAGAGCGTAGCGCTTCGTATCCTGTCGATGAACCTCGATACGGGGACGCCGAGCGGAAAACTCATGGTCAACCTGTTGGGTCCATCGCCCAGTTCGAGCGGGAGTTGATGCTGGAGCGGCAGCGGGAAGGGATCGCCAAGGCCAAGGCCGAGGGAGGTATCACGGACGGCAACCAACAGCCCGTCGGAAGTGGTCAGACGAGATGCGATTGAGGAGAGAGGGCAATCCGCGAACGACATCGTGAAGGCGTTAGGGATCAGTCGAGCCGGCGTATTCCGCATCGTGGCCGAGAATCCGGAGGCAGAGAAATCACGTCGCTGTTTCTGGAATGGCAAATTCTGCTGCCGTCAGCGTGCTACGGTTGCCATCGCTGTCCTGTAGCGCTTTCCGAAGCGAACTTTCATCGACGATCCCGCTTTGGAAGAGCGCAATTAACAAAAATGCGGCGTGCTCCCCGTCCGCGCTCTTCGGCGCGCAGCCTCGCGCCTCACAAAACTCGTCAAACAATTTTTGAAGTAGCTCAAGGTCTTTTGGTCCGAGGAAACTGTCGTACGATCCGAGGTCGTGCGCAATCAAGTTCGTCGTCCCAACCATCTGCCCAAAACTGAAAGAACTGGAGCCCCTGAAAGTGGGACGACCGGAGTTGCACAAGGGGTTCAGATCCCTTCCGGACCGTTGAACTCAACGGCAGCACGTAGGTCTCTCGCAGCTTCCATAACCAGACGTTCGACGTCCTCGAGCGCGATGTTCTCGGCCTCGTTCCGCTTTCTCACCTCTTCCGCGAGAACCGAAAGGTGGACAATACCTTTGCTGGCAATGGCCGAGTCCACAGTTTTCCGAATGTCGTCCCGGACCGTGGACGAATAGATCCTGTCCATAATGTTACCTCGCGAACAGCGGTTTTGCGTGCCAGCACAGTGCTCTTTTGTTTGCGGACATGCAAGGGGATAATTAGATTTTTCGATGTTAAATCAATTAGTTAGTAGAAGAAGCCTCTGACGCAAACCATGCTTTGGGGGTCATCGACGCAGGATCAGCCTCTGATGCAAACCATGCTTTGGGTGTCATCGACGCAGGATGTGATCGGTGATGCACTTGAACACCGGGAGCTAAGTGCTAATATAACCCTTAGTGAGTTGGTTACTCACTCGGCACATCTGGCTGAAAAGTGGCTGCAAAGGGAGGCGGTGATGGCTGAGTTGGAACGCGGTGATCGGTTGCAGATCATGCTCAGTGAAGCGGAGTTGGCGGCAGTGGAAAACTGGCGCTTTGAAAGGCGCATGCCAAGCCGCGCTGCGGCGGTACGCGAGCTGCTGCGGCGCGGTCTCGCGGCGGAGGGGATTCTTGACGGCGGGACAAGGTACGAAGTCGCAGGACTTCGGCATTCTCGACAACAACGGCAATGGCAGCGGCGTTGGCGATGGGGCGCCGAGCGAAGGTTAGGACAAGCCGCACCGGCTAATACGAGGCTATCCTCCGAAGGCACGGAGCAAGGCTTCGGACATGGAACTGTTGAACGTTTCGAAGCGCCAACGGTCTTCCTTGGTTGAGCTTGATTGTCTTTTAAGCTGAGACCGCCCGGTAATATTTTCCGAGCGGTCGATAAATTGATGTTCAGTTGAAGGTATGCAGTTTGATTTTCAGACTGCCATCGCTCTGTCGTTCGAAAACATGGGTGGCGATACCGCCCCAAGGCTGGTCCTTGCCAGCCAAATCCTTGCCGTTCGACCATTTGGCCGCGCACCCTGCCGGACACGCCAGCGCCGGGTCGGCCGACGAGTACCTGTTTCAACAGATTGGTTTTGCGAACCATAGTGATCCGGGACGCCCGGAGAGACCTCGGCGACCGGTCGGGGACACGCTTGCAGGTTGGAGGCCACCATGGCCGAAGCTGACGATACCTTCGGCGCTGAAGTACCGAGAAGGTTCGAAGGCTCCAGTATCAGGAAGCCCATCGGGCTACCCCGCAAGCCCTATGGCGCGTGTCTGTGAAGGGATGTCCGGCGGGCAGGTGACACTTTGCGCAGGTTGGGCATTTGCGCATACCCGCCGGACAGATCGCGGTCGAGGGGCATTTCGACTTCCGCGACCGGGTCGGATTTTGTCCATTTCTCATGTTGGGCGGTATGGGCAAAACTGCTCATTTGGTACGGTCTTCGTGCACGCCTGCGGCTGACCGATCGCACATGCTATCCCATTCCATCCGAGCGCCTGTTGACGGCGAGGAACGTGTCACGCGGAGGACGCGCAAGTTCGCCTTCGCGGTGGCGCTGTGCGCACTGGTTTAGTGGCGCCCATACAAAGAACAGAAAACTTACACAAATACCTTACAGAAATAGGCCTCCAGAAACCTCTTACAGAATTCTTCAGAAATGGGATTTTCAGCGAGTTTCAACGAAGAGAGTTCGATATGGCCGCCACAACCGCTGCGCAGTCTCTACGATCACGAATGGCTGGCAGGGGCAAAAGCCCAGGAGGCGAAAAACGCCGCCGCGTTCGAGCGGCTGACCAGGAGATAAGCAAGCTGACTTTGCAGCGCGTCCAGCTGGATAGCGAGAACAGGGCACTCTCCCTCTCGATCCTGGCCTGCGAAGAGCATCTCAAAAAGCAGGTGCAGCAACGACCGCCGATGATCTTGCCGACGTGGGCAAAATGGTCTGTGGCGACCGCCATCCTCGCAATTGCCAGACTTCGCGATATCTTCCGACGCACGAGTTCCGAGGCAACCTTCATGGCGACCAAGAAACGTTTCGAAATCGGCGATGAGGTCGCGCTGCGCGGCATCGTGCGGCTGCTCGATGTCGCCGGACCAGGCACTGTGACGGTCGAGATCGCAGCCACAGGGCAGCGTCTGACCGTCATGTCTGAATCCACAGGCGTCGAGCTTGTCGCCAAGGGTAAAGCCGGGTAGACCTTCACCAAGGCGCCGAAGGGCAGGCAACCAAGGCTTATTCCCGATCGCGAGTAGCAGCCTTCTTCGCTTCGTACGCGCTCTCGACCGCATCGCAGGCCTCGTCGCGTGTGTCCGCAATGTCTGTTGAACCGAGCCGGTTGCCGATCGCGGCGGTCATGTTCCACTTCCAGCGTTCATCAACCCCGGCGAGCCTGTAAACGCGACCGATCTGACGCTCGCCATCAGTCGCAACAAAATCCTGTTCCCGATTCGGCAAGGTGAGCGACCAGGTGAATTTAAACCGGGGCTCGGTCATCTCCTGCGTCCTTTCTGCCGTCGCAAGCGGCTCCCGTGCGCCTCTCACTCATTTCGCGTCTGAATCGGAGGAAAACTGGACGGACAAAGCCGAGAGGAAACGCCGTCAACCTCTCGACCAGCGCTTCTAGCCAAGAGGGGGAGGGATTTTTCCTCCCGGCCGCCACCCACCGGCGGCCAAGCGGAAGACCACGGCGGGCAGGGAGTATTCTGCGCCTAAGCATGGGCAACGTCGAGCCCTGAAATCGAGTTCGTTCAGGCACCTTTTCCCAATTGCTCTCCCTTGGGGAGAAGGCGCACCGCTTGGCTACCCGCTCCTTTGGAGTTCGATGGGGCGTTTGAGGTAGGTCGATCTCAGGTTGCGCGCCTGAGCATTCTCCCGATTGCGATGAGGATGCAGGCGCCTATAAACCCCGCGATCAAATAGCCCAGCCAGCCGCCGAGGTTAATGCCGACAACACTCAAAATCGCGTTGGCAACAATCGCCCCAACGATGCCGAGAGCAATGTTCATGAGCATGCCCGCGTCGCTCTTCATGAACTGCTCGGCCAACCAGCCAGCGATGCCGCCTATGACGATGGCGGCGATCCAACCAACAGTCGCGTCGTTTTCCATGTTCAGTTCTCCCTTCTCCGCTGCAACACGAATTTGTAGCACACACTTCGCCTCCAGCGCCCTCCTGGCCTGCTCATGGCCGGTACATTCATGGCCGCGAGACCCATTAGGCGAAGAACGCCCGGAAAGAGGTCGGGGAGCTTATTCGGACGGCGAGGTAACTCGCGGCGTCGTTCTGACCCTGCGCTTGGCCTGCGCTACTCAAGGGCGGGGCGGCTGTGGTTCCAGCGCAACTTCTATCCTGGTAACTGGCCCTTCTCGATGCGCTCCATGCGGTAGCGCAGCAATCGGGTGATGCGGCTTTCGAAGTTCATGGCCTCGACGCGGTCGAATTCTTTCTGCGCGCGGTCGTGCTGGGCGAAGATTCTCTCCGACACCGCCTTTGCCTTGGTGGCGGCGACCTTGCAGTCCCGCTGCCGCCTTATGTCTCGGAGCGCCAGTTCCAGGTCGCGAGCATGATTCTTGGCGATTATCACATGGGTTTCCTCGTGCCGCTTGATGTCCGCCAAAAGGGTGTCCCAGACCAGCCTCGTACCGTCGTCCGCCGTCGCGCGCAAACGCCATCGCGGCAGGATTGTCTTGGTCTTGACGCTTACCGACGCCTTGGCGATGACGCAGCCGCGATTGCCTTCCGCATACGTGATGCGTGTGGTGAACTCGATCTGGGTGGCACTGGGATGCCGCCTGCCGCCTGTGCCCCTCACACGCGGGCCTTTTCTGTCGAGGTCCGTCTCGATTTCCTCCAGCGTCCTGCCGCCAACCGAAAAGTAGCTGTAGGTCTTGCTCAGGCTGACCGCCGCAGCGGGCAGAGACAGACTGGCGACAGCGAGAATCGTCAAGAGGATTTTCTTCATCGCATGGCCTCGCTCGGCCAGATGACCGCGCGGCTAGGCGCGGCTGTAGCTCAGTCGGGGCGGCTTTATTGTGATCCGAATGAACTGCCCATTCCAAAAGGGATCGCGGTTTGAAACCACGTAACCCGTACCACCTGTACGGCGGCGGCTTGGGGGTGGGGGTGGGGAGGGATACTCGCCGCCGCGTCGCTCCCGCCCTGAGACATAAACTGCCGCGAGCGGCGATTGTTCCGACAGGCGCGCCGTAGCCGCAACCGGACGGTGACTTTACCGTCATCATGAACCATCGTCACTTCGCCTTGCATGGCGCCTCGATACGGTCGAGAATGTCCGGCGTGTCATTGCGCGGATAGTTCACCTTCGTCGAGATCTGCCACATCGTCAGCAGATCGGACGGAACGGCGTCAGCAGGTCGTGCGGGTCCGGCTCCCGATCGCTCAGCCAGCGTGTTTGATATTGCGCAACCTGTGAGACGGCCGACATCAGTTCCTGCGGGTTCGCCCCGCCGAACATGTACCGCCCGCCCTCAGGTACTTCAGTAAAGCTCCACCGGATGACGCCTTGCCGGTCCAGCAGGAACTGACCGACGAGTTGACCGTGCCCCGTCGCCATCATCTGTTGGTCAGCCTCGGTCACTTCGTAGCCGTCCTTGTTGTGCAGAAACTCCATTGCGGCAACGGGATCTAGCGGTCCCGGAATCTCCCCGGGGACCTGATGTGGCCTGCGCTGAGTTCGGCTGACATTGCTGCCGAGGCGCGCGGCCACGGCTGCCAGATCGTTTTTCGTGCTGTGATTGCATGCCACCGCTTCGGCAGTTAACGTCGCCTCATGGAGTGAACGGATGAACTATCGAACCGCCACAATCGCCGATCTTTCCGCGATCTTTAAAGATTTAGCTCTTCGGATGGCTGACCAATACGCGACCGCCGGTCTGAATATCGACGAGGTGAAGGACGAATTCTTGATGTGCCTGAGAGAGGGGCGAGGTCACACCTTGCTTGAAGGGGGGAAACCGGTCGCCATCATCGCTTGGCGGGAAGTTGACCACGCCGCGCAGACGGCTTTTGCAGCCCATGACAGCTTTTTTTCCCGGTCTACAGTTCGCTTCTGCAAGAAACATATCAGGCTTATCCAGGCCCTCTGCGGGAACCTTCCAATCCACTCCTACAGTTGGTCAGATCGGCCGGAAGTCGTGAAGTGGTTCCGCGTTTTGGGGTTCAAAGAAAGGGAGCGTGGGCAAGGCTACATTGTGTTCGAACTCGACCCGGCATGATTAGCCCGCCTTTACCCCGCCCGGTTCATCGTATTGATGTTTAAGCGGCGCGCAGACCGTCGAGGAATTTAGAGGGGGACTTGAACGCTTGCGTGCGGCTTAGTCCGACACGTCATATAGCGGCCTCCGCCGTCCGGGCACGGCCTTCTTTTCGCGACCAGCGACAGGTGTTCTCCGCGCGTGGTCACCGGGACGTCGTAGCCGTGCAAGCGGACGGTGACGGACGGTCCCGCAATCGCGAACAAGTGTCACCTCGCCAGTCATCGAGATGGTGTCGCCTTCGGACAGTTTGGTAGCCATCTTGTTGGCCCTCCCATGCCCGGATGAGAGCATTGGGCACAGCAGAATGGCAATTCGCAATGCGGACGAGGGTCTGTAACGCCGCGAGACAGAGACTGAGAACGAGGAAGGCATGCAAGCGCAAGTCAGCCACTGATAACACTTAGGTCCAACTGGTAGCCGCATCAACCTGCTGTTGTGGCCGCCGTGGGCCGAGATCGAGCGCCGCTGGAAGCCCTTCTTCGTCCACTGCGTTCTTAGCACCTAAAGCTCCTGCCTGATTTCGTCGGCCTGTTCCTGCGTGAGCAATCCTGCCGCAATGGCACCGGCAAGGCCCCACTTGGCGCGCCTACGCTGGTCGCAGGCGTGCCGGAACAAAAAGGGCAGCGGTTCAACTGGTGATGGAACTGGACTTAGTACGGAGCGTCGCACCCGCCATTTCCGTGCTGGGATGTTTTGGTAGGACTCCATCCGCTCGTCGTGCTACCGCTTTTTGGGACTGACCGGAGGAGGTTTTGGGATGTCAGACCGGATTGACAATGGCCAGCTGCAGATCGGCGAACGGGCACCCAATGTTGTGCTCGATGCGATCACGCGCGACGGCAAGGTCGCCATCGATGATTTCCGCGGCCAGCCGGTGCTGGTCGGCCTGTTCCGCGGACTGCATTGCCCCTTCTGCCGCCGTCATATCGTGGCGCTCTCGCAACTCAACCCTGCGCTGCGCGAGAAAGGGGTCGAAAGTCTCACGGTCGTAAATACGCCGTTGAACGCGCGCGGCTTTATTTCCGCTATCATCCGATGCCGACGCTGCTCGCGGCATCCGATCCGCAGCGGACGTCTCACCGCGCCTTCGGCTTGCCCAATCTGGAGTTCACGGAAAACGAGACCGCGTGGCCGCACAAGGTCGGGATGGACATCGCGAGGGCAATGCGGGTCAATGTTCCGGGTGAGATGCCCGAGCCGATGGATCCGTTTGCGGGGTCCGAGTACCTGAACAAGCGTGACGGCTATGAAGTGATGGACGCCGACCGGCAGATGATGGCGACCGGCCACGGCCAACTCATCGGCCAGTTCCTGCTCGACCGCGACGGCATCGTGCGCTGGACTTTCACCGAAATCCCCGAGGAGGCCGCCACATGTTCGGCGCGCCGAAAGTGGACGAGCTTATGTCCGCTGCGATGCAGGTCGCGCGATAGGATATCGCGTCCTCGTATGGTACCGCCGAGGCCCCACTGACCGCAGCGTCGGCTTTGCAGGTGTTGTAACGCCATCGTGGGCGGTTACCGCCGCCTAATCCCGGCTCCAAGGACACAGGGCCGTGTCATCCGGATCGTGGCCAGCGATCAGGACGAGGCGGAAGCGCGCAAGCTGCTGGAGGTGGAAGGTTTCGATGGGCCAGCGGCGATATTTGCATCATTCGCCTCGTCGTCGCACCGGTCGAGCCGGATGGAAGTGACTGAAAAAGCTGTTTCCGCGCATGGATGGGCAACTTCTCGGAAACCGCACGCCTTTCGACTATCTTGAATGGGCCGCAGTTTTCCCGAGAGACTGCGCCTATGAAACCAAATCACACGAGACGCGCAAGAGGAGCCAGTTTCGCGCTGGCCATAATCCTGTCGCTTGCCTTGTTCTTGGGTTTCCTCAACGCGTGGCACCCCGCGTTCGATACGCTTTCGCACTTTCGGGCGCATCTAGCCGTGCTCCTTGGTCTAACGGCACTGCCCCTTCTCATTGCGTCGTGCTGGAGGGGGGCTACGGCTGTGCTCGCGCTGGCAATGGTGAGCCTGATCTCTATCTCATCTCCGATTGCGCTCCTCGGCTCCACTTCGGTCAGAGCGGCCTCCGAGCCAGCGGGCAATCCGGGCACGGTCTATCGGCTGTTGCAGCTCAATCTTCTCTTCGACAACCGGAAACCGGAGAAGGTATTTTCACTGATTGGCCGGACCCAGCCTGACGTTGTCACATTCAACGAAGTGTCTGAAAAATGGATGGTCGCGCTTGGCGGCCTGTCGGCGGTTTACCCGTACCGCCTCCTTTGCCCACCACTGGCCATCCTCTCCCGGCGACCTTTTGGACCCATGGCCTCGCAACGCTGCTACGACGACACTCTTGCCGCTGCCGCCATCAATTTTGGCGGTCAAGAGGTGACGGTCGCGGCAATGCATCTGGGCTGGCCCTGGCCTTACGGCCAGTTTCAGCAAGTCGATGATGTGGCTCCGGTTCTCCGTACCCTTCCGGGAACGGTGATCCTGGCCGGTGACCTCAATGCGGCGGGGTGGAGCGTCGCGGCCTCGCGAGTGGCAGAAACCGGCCAATTGACGTTAGTCCCCTGGGTCGGACCGACCTGGTTGTACCGTAGCCTGCCGAACTGGCTCCGCCCCTGGATCGGCCTGCCAATTGACCATGTGTTCTTCAAAGGAAATGTCGTGATCCATTCGGCGAAGGTGCAGGAAGAGGCGGGATCGGACCATCTGCCTGTCCTGGTAGAGTTTTCCGTGACCACAAGCAGCGCAGGATCTCGTGAAAAAATGGGACGTTCACAAGGGGCCGATTTGGCTGAGATGCGCGTACGAATTCGGGGCTTTCTCTAAGTGGGCCGTTTCCCCAAGGGGTCAAGCTAAAAACGGCAGCCCGTGAGGCCGGTGTTGCGGAGAAGGCGGGAGCCTCCCTACCGGTTGGGTCGCGTGGAAAGCTGGCCACCGCTCCTACAGGTCGGCAGCAGAGCAAGCGACACCTTGATCTCAACTGGATGAGGCTACCTCGTGGTTGAGGTCTCAACGATAATGGCAGGCGACAAGATGGTTCGAATGAAAAACTTACAAGCCACAGAATGAGCGCCCTGCTATCATGTTGGGTCACAGTCAGGGGGAGCGTCACACGACATGTTCATCCGGGCCCGGAGGACAGCCAACGGCAATACCTGTTATCAGCTGGTCCGTAGCTATCGCGACGCAACCGGTGCTGTCCGCCAGGAAACGGTCAGCGTTTCGGCGGCGACGGTCGCTGAAAGCCTTGACAATGCGCGCAGGGATTTGCGCGACTGCCGATACTGGCGAACGAAGTTCGAAGCCCAGCGCGACATCTCATGGGGCAAGCCCAACTTCGAGCAGAACGATAGGGCCGTCGAGCAAGCCGAGAGACGCCTTGCCATGTTGGAAGAGGCGCAGCAACGGGGCGTTGCCTAAGTAGTCATCGACCGGCCTCTCGGATCAACGATCAGCCTACTGCTGGCGATGTTCGACGAGGGCGTCGGAGCCTTTCGTCGCCGATGGAGGGTTCAACCAACTCAACAAAGTGTTCGGCGGGGAACTTGAGAACGTTCTGACCGAAATCACCGAAGAAATATGGAAGAAGGCCGCCTGATGACCAACACTACCGACATTGTCGCTAAGCTCTGGGGCCTCTGCCATGTCCTGCGGGACGATGGCGTCACCTATAATGAATATGTGACTGAACTTACCTACCTGCTCTTTCTCAAGATGCTGGAGGAGACCAGGCGCGAGAACCGCCTGCCGGAGGAATATCGTTGGGGCATCCTTGCCAATCGCGAAGGCTTGGAGCAACTGGATTACTACAAGCGCCTCCTGCTTGATCTCGGAAAGCCCGAGATTAAGGACACGCTCGTCCGTGCCATTTTCACCGATGCGCAGACGCGACTGCGGAAGCCAACAAACCTCAAGGCACTCACGTCGAACATCGACCAGTTGGACTGGTTCTCTGCCCGCGCAGAAGGGCTCGGCAATCTCTACGAGGGCCTGCTGGAGAAGAATGCCTCTGACAAAAAAACAGGCGCGGGCCAGTATTTCACACCACGCCCGCTGATCGACTGCATTTTGCGGTTGATGCAGCCGGAGCCTGGCGAGACCGTGCAGGACCCAGCTGCCGGAACCGCCGGGTTCCTGGTTGCCGCCGACCGCTACATCAAGGATCACACAGACGATCTCTACAAGTTGACTGAGGCGCAAGCTTTCTTCCAACGTAACAGCGCCTTCGTCGGAGCGGAGCTTGTCCCCGACACGCATCGTCTCTGCATGATGAACCTGCTGCTGCATGGCATCGAGGGCGGGGTGGACAACATCGACACGTTGTCGCCGGATGGCGAGGGTCTGGCGAAGGCCGATCTCGTTCTCACCAATCCACCGTTCGGCACCAAGAAGGGCGGCGGTCGTCCGACCCGCACCGACTTCTCGGTGTCGGCAGACACCTCGAACAAGCAGCTTGCCTTCGTCGAGCATATCGTTCGCGCCCTGAAGCCCGAAGGCCGCGCGGCCGTCGTCGTGCCCGACAACGTGCTGTTCGAGGACAATACAGGAAGACGCCTGCGCACCTGGCTGATGGACCTCTGCAACCTGCACACGATCTTGCGCCTGCCGACCGGCATCTTCCACGCGCAAGGCGTCAAGACCAATGTCCTGTTCCTCCAGCGCGGCAGGAACGATAAGGGAAACACAAGTGCCGTTTGGGTCTACGACATGCGGGCGAACATGCCCGCCTTTGGCAAAACCCGCCGGCTCGCCGTCGCGGACTTTGCCGACTTCGAGAAGGCTTATGGCTCCGATCCGTATGGCGGGGCCGAGCGGAAGGAGCAAGGCGACGACGGTCGATGGAAGCGGTTCAGCCGCGATGTGATCGCCACTCGCAATGACAATCTCGACATAGCCTGGTTGCGCGACACCGAGGCGGAGGCCGAGGATGCGCTGACAGAGCCCGAGGACATCGCCGCCATCATTGGTCACCCTGAAGGCCGCACTGGAGGAGACCGAGACATTGTCGGGGGAACTTGAGCCGGCGCGTGAAGCGCGTGAAATCACTTTGAGGGGGTATTCCATGCGGTTCTTCAGACACCCCCGAACACGTATTTGATGCGGATAGGATTTCACGCGCTTCACGCGCGGTTCCTCCCTTCTCCTTCGAGTTCGTATGCGGCGTCTAGTTGTTGCTGCTTCGACAGGTCATAACGGGTATAGATTGCCTTGTCCGCGCCAGCGCCGGTCTCGATGCGGCTTTCTTCGGCACGGCGGCGCCCGGCATTTTGAACGGCCTGACGCCGGTTGTGGCTTCGGTCTCGACGGATCCGCAGACCGCGTTGCTGGCCGATCTTTCGGCCCTGCTGCAGGATCTCGATCAGCCGTCGCCCGACGTTATTTTCGCCATGGCTCCGTCGAGTTACCTTGTCGCCTCGGCACTGCTACCGCCAACCTTCGGCTATCAGCTCACACAGTCGACGGAGCTGGCGGCCGGAACCGTCGTAGCGGTCGACGCGGCTGGCGTGGCGGCGGCGCTCGGCGCGGAAAGGGTTTCGACGTCCAACGCGAGCACTTTCCATGAAGATGACGATCCGCCCGCGCTGTCGGTGGCCGGCTCGCCGAATACGATCGCGGCTCCGACCCGTTCATTGTTTCAGACGGATTCGCTCGGCGCCCGGATCATCGCCCCTATAAGCTGGGTCGCCCGGTCGGGCGCGGTTGCATTCATGGCCGGCGCGGGATGGTGAGGAGACGGACATGGCACAACGCTCTCCATTCGACCGTATCGAGCAACGCAAGAGCGACGGTTTCAGCCAAGATTTTTGGCTCAGCGACAGCAAAAGCGGGCGTGAGGAGATCGCTCGTCGCGAGGCTGCAGCGGCAACCGGCGGCAACCGGCGCCGTACGGTCGGCGCCTCCCGGAAGGAGTTCGAAGCCTTGACCGAGCGCCTCGCCCAGGCATTCTCCCACGAGCGCACGGCGTTGCGCATCTCCATCCGCGAGGGGCTCGCGAGCGCCCGCGAGCTGGTTTGCGACTGGCGCGAGGAGGTTGCTGGCTTGCGCGATCAGCGCGAGGCACTCCCGCAACATCGAGGCGCTCAAGGCCGAATTGGCCGAGTCAGGAAGGCGATGCCGCCGCGTGTTGTCTCGTCGAAGAGCGCGTGATGGCCAACTATTCCCAAATGGTCGGTGTCTTCCTGGCGGCTGATGGCAGCGGCGCCCTGATCGGCGTCTGGCCGGATGGCTCCGAAGACAGGATCGCGGGCACGCTGGAGGAACTGAAGCCGATCGTGGTGGCCATTCTCGCCGGCTGCTATCTTCCGGACCGGCAGCGGGAGATCGAGACCAGGCCGCCGTTCATGGCGCTGCACTACGCGGCAACGGCGGACAGAGGTTCGGGTCGCTTGGCCGCCGCTGCCAGTCGCCGGCGGTTAGAGGTTTCGAGCTACTCCCGCCAGCGGCAAGCCATCCTTGCGCCGCCGGGACAGGCGATCAAGCGCCGGGTCCATCCTGGCCGATCACTTCCGGAGTCATGGAGACATGGCTGACCGGCCTTACCCAGCGCTTGCGCTTGCGGATCGGTTTTCGCACCGGAACCGGCCGCGGTAAGTTTACCGACCTGGCGAAGTCCAGCAGCCGTTCGGCCTCTTCCTCGCCGAGCGGGCTGGCGAATTCCAGCAGCCTTCGCAATTCGACGATGAGACCGCGGCGGCTTCCGCGATCTTGTGCAGAGCTAGAGGCCGCGATCCGAAAGCACGCCGACGATAAGGCGATGATGGATGACGGCGAGCGAGCGGATCATCGCTCGTCCTGCGGTTCGGAGTCTGACCTGTCGCGCCGTCCCGGCCGGCCGCGTTCCCGCAACGACTCGATCGATCGCGTCGACGATCGCGATGGCGATCGCGTCCGCGGTTCCGGCTTTCGCCAGCTGGTCGGCCAGTTCGGCCTTGCGGTAGGCCGCCGGTTTCATCGCACCTGGATCCCGGAGCGGGAGATCGTGCCGCCCTTCTTCATGATGGCGGCAAGCCGCTGCAGCACGGTGCGCTTGGCCAGCCCGGTGCGCTCGGCAATGGCATCGATCGACAAGCCGTTCTCGCGAAGCGCGGCAATGT
The DNA here is from genome assembly GCA_963735385.1 of uncultured Alphaproteobacteria bacterium. GTDB lineage: Bacteria > Pseudomonadota > Alphaproteobacteria > Rhizobiales > Rhizobiaceae > CAVTKY01. Next base: position 38,474 of record CAVTKY010000020.1, read on the forward strand.
GCTTGTCGCGGATCGGATCGGCATGGCGGCGGTCGGGCATGGCGGGCAAAATGCCACGATGTGCAGCCGATGCAAAGTATACCCTACGGTATACCCTGCCCTTTTTTCGGTTACTTTCCCGGCTAAATAAAAACCGCGATTATCTTAATGATTTCAAGCTGGTGCGGACGCCGGGGATCGAACCCGGATGACCGAAGTCGAGGGATTTTAAGTCCCTTGCGTCTACCAATTCCGCCACGTCCGCGCCGCTCGTGGGTAGCGAAGCCGGCGCTTGCAATCAAGTCGTAACTCGTCGGACAGGCAGAGCTAGTGGAACGAATTTGACATTCGCATCCCATTTGACATCACGCGTCCATTGCGAATGTCAAATTCAAAGTTCCACTAGAATCATATGTTTGCTAGTGGTCCTTTGATTCTAACATTCGCCTGAATGGCCTGTATCAATGGGATGCGAATGTTAAAATCGGACCACTAGTTACATTGCTGATGCCGAGGCGGGCCGCACGAAGCCGCCGGCTTCGCCCGTCGAAGCCAGCGGCTATTCCCTCCGCATCCTCCCGCTTTCGCAGCCGGAGCCTCCGATCCCCTAGGTGGCGAATGCGCGTTCGGCGATCCGCCGGATGAAAGCCGCCACGCGGTCGCTTGCCGCATAGTGCGGCATGTGTCCGATGCCTTCGGCGATTTCGATCTCGATGCCGGGGATGGCGCCGTCCATCTCCAGCCCGTGCCGCTGGTAATCGAGAACGCGATCCGCGCTGCCGAACAGGATGCCGGCCGGCACCGTGATTTCGCCGTAGCGTTCCTGGAGCGCCGGCAAATCATGCTCGATGGCCGTGAAATCGCTCACGGTGGCGTAGACATGGCTGGGCCTCAGTCCCAGCCAGCCGCCGCCTTCGGTGACATAGTCCTCACACGGCTCCTGCGGTGCGAAAATATAGGCGAGCGTCTGAGGTGCATACTTCAGCGCCGCAGGTACGGCGAAGGTTTGCGACCTCAGCCAGCGCCGCAACGGCGAGCGGATATAGAGCGCCCGGAACTCCGGCGGCACCGTGTCCTGATAGCGTGTCAGCGGCGCAAGAAGCGCCAGGCCGGAGATCGCGCCGGGAAACTCGATGGCCGTGGTCAGCGCGATCAGTCCGCCCAATGAGTGCCCGACCAGCAGCGGCTTTTCCAGGTCAAGAACCTCGATGAAGCGGCGGACCACCCGCGCCTGCTCGGGGAGCCTTGCGGTCGAGCCTGGGGCGCGCGTCGAATAGCCGGAGCCCGGCCGGTCGAATGCGATCAGGCGAAAGCCGTCGAGTCTGTCGAACAGCGGATGCCGGAACTGATGGAGTTGCGCGCCAAGCCCATGGACGAACAAAATAGGCCGCCCCTCACCCCGTTCGACATAGTGGATGCGGTTTCCGTCGATGTCGACGAATTGGCCGCAGGCCGGCACGAGACGCTCGGCTTCGGCTGCGATCTTTCGGGTCAGAAAGGCGAAATATGCGGCCGCCAGCACCGTGACCAGAACCAATGCCAGCAACAGCCAGATTGCTACCGAAATGAACGACACCTCTTCACTCGCCAGGGACCGCGCCGCACCTTAAAGCTATCCCGAACCGAAGGTCAGCGAAGCAAAAAGTTCGTAGCGGGTTTCGGAAACGATCATGCGGAAATCAAAGAGTTAGAGCACGGTGACGACTCCAGGAGAAATCATCGTGCTCTAGCGGCCTTTGACTGCGCGGCAAGGGCTGGCCGGCGCGACTCCCGCCATCCGATCGATCGTCGTCTGCGCACGATCCGTTTTCGAAAAGCCATTCCGCATTTGAGGGGCATGCGATAGAGCAGGCGGTCGTCTGGAGTGGAGAATCCCAATGGCCGAAATCGTCACTGCCGCCATGATCGTCATTGGCGACGAGATCCTTTCCGGCCGCACCAAGGACAGGAATATCGGCCACCTCGCCGACATTATGACGGCGATCGGTATCGACCTTAGGGAAGTGCGTATTGTTCCCGACGAGGAAGAGGCAATCGTAGCGGCCGTCAATGTGCTGAGGACGTGTTATGCCTATGTCTTCACGACCGGCGGCATCGGCCCCACGCATGACGACATTACCGCTGATTCCGTGGCCAAGGCGTTTGGCGTGCCCTGCGAATACGATCAGAAAGCCTACCAGATGCTCGAGGCTCACTACGCGAGCCGCGGCATGGAATTCACCGATGCCCGCAAGCGCATGGCGCGCATGCCGCGGGGCGCGGAGCATATCGCCAATCCCGTATCGATGGCGCCGGGCTTCCGGATCGGAAACGTCCATGTCATGGCCGGGGTGCCCTCGATTTTCCAGGCCATGCTGGACAATGTCGTGCCGACCCTCAGAACCGGCGCAAAGCTCCTGTCCGCAACCATCCACTGCCCTTTCGGCGAGGGCACGATCGGCGGGCCGCTGGCGAGCATCCAGGAAGCGCATCCGGACACGATCATCGGCTCATACCCCAAATACCTCGACGGCAAATTCTGGACTGAGCTCGTGGTCAGGGCGCGCGCGCAGGAGGCGCTCGATGCCGCGCGCGCAAGACGTCGAGGCGATGGTGACCAGGCTCGCCAACCCTGCCTGACGTCCAGCGCGGGCCAACTCGAACCGGGCGACTTGTGCTATAGTTGTCTTCTAGAGCATGATCCCGAAAAGTGCGTAGCGGTTTTCGGAAAAGATCATGCGGAAATCAAAGAGTTAGAGCACGGTGACTCCAAGAGAAATCATCGTGCTCTAGGCGCCGTTTCGGCGCTGGTGGATGGAGGCAGTCATGACGTTCAAGACGATCGTTGCCGTTGTCCAGGGCGAGAGGGACGAAGACCGCCTGCTCGACTGCGTGCTGCCGATTGCGACCCACTTCAAGAGCCACGTGATCGGGGTGCACGCCGAGGCGATGCCCGTCTCCTATACGACGCCGATGGGTTTTCCGGACGCCGAGTTCATCCATGTCAGCACCGAGAGGAACGAGAAGAGGGCCGCCGAACTCGGCCATCGCTACTCTTCGCGCTGCCTGGCGGAAGGTGTGTCGGCCGAATGGCGCAGCATGGAGAGCTTTTCGGGCGACAGCGCGCTTTCCTCGCTGTCGAGCGCGCGCTGCGCCGACCTCATCGTCGCCGTTCAGTCAGACCCGAAGGGCGAATCCATCTCCAGCGCCAACCTCGAAGGGCTGTTGTTCGAGGCAGGCCGCCCGGTTTTGTTCATTCCTTACGCCGCCCCGGCCGTCGGCGTATTCCGCAAGATCTTGATCGCCTGGAACGGATCGCGCGAGGCCGCGCGTGCGGTGTTCGACGCGCTGCCCTTCATCATGGATGCGGATGAAACCGAAATCCTCGTCGTCGACCCCGAAGAGAGTGTCGAGGCCAACGGCGAGGAAGCCGGCGCCGAGATCGCGGCAAGCCTTAGCCGCCACGGTGTCCATTTGAACGTGGTCAATGAAAGGTCGGCGGGACTCTCGGTCGGCACAGTCATCGAGAACCACGCGGCTGAAGCCAAGCCTGATCTCATTGTCATGGGCGCCTACAGCCATTCCTGGCTAAGGGAGTTCCTGTTCGGCGGCGTCACCCGCACACTGCTCCAGTCGATGCCGGTTGCGACCTTCATGTCGCGCTAACCGGGCACAGCACCCTGGGGTCCGACCAGCTATTGCCAAGGAACCGGGTTTCCGGTTAATTCCGCGCGCATTCCTTGTTCTTTTCTTGCGCCGCAAGGCGCGCCGGAGTGCGCCGTCCATGTCTCTTCCCGAAAAAGCCTTTCCTGTCTCGTGGGATCAATTCCACCGCGATGCCCGCGCGCTCGCCTGGCGGCTTGCCGGGGTCAACGGCAACTGGCGCGCCATCGTCTGCATCACGCGCGGTGGGCTGGTGCCGGCGGCGATCATCTCGCGCGAACTCGGTATCCGCCTCATCGAGACGGTCTGTGTCGCCTCCTATCATGAGTATGTCGAGCAAGGCGAACTCGACGTCCTGAAGGAAGTTTCCCCGTCGCTGCTTGAAGGCGAAGGACGCGGCGTGCTGATCATCGACGACCTGACCGACACCGGCAAGACCGCCGCCATCGTGCGCGCAATGATGCCGAAAGCGCATTTTGCCACCATCTACGCCAAGCCGAAGGGCCGTCCGCTGGTGGACACTTTCGTGACCGAAGTGTCGCAGGACACCTGGATCTATTTTCCGTGGGATATGGGCTTCACCTATCAGAAGCCGATCGCCGAGAACCATCGCGGCTGAAGCGGAACCCTTGAATGCGCTGATACGTACCTCTCCACGCGGATCAAAGGACCGGAAGCGAAGCCTGTTCGCCGTCCAATCGCTTGAGCAGAGCTTTGGGTGCATTGGCGCGGTAGCTCTCATCCAGCCAGTGCGCGACTTGTCCCGGCGCGAGTTCGGCCGGATCCTTGACGCGAAACGAAATCCAGTGCGCACGCCCGAGTCCATATCCGGTTGGCGCGGCAAACGGCAGGTCGAGCGCGAACGGATGGCTGCGCGGCAGTTTCACCGACAAGCCGAGCGCAGCACCTTCGGAGCCCATGAAAAGAAATGTCTTGCCCCTGACCTTGACGGCCGGGTGCCCCCAGGGAAATTCCTCCGCTGTTTCCGGATAGCTGAGCGCAAGCGTTCGGATTCGTTCCGCGAAGTCATCGAGCTCCGGCGCTAATCCTGTCCGCCAGTCGGTAATTGCCATTCGCTATCTCTGCGATCGAGGAAGTGATCGGTGTCGCTTTGGCGGCCGTACCGTTTCAGGGCTGTTTCGCGATCCGGAGCGTCTTCTTGTCTTCACATGTTGCCTTTACTTTTAAAACGCATAATTAAGGTTGATAATCCTGAGACCGCAAACGAATCACCTAGAAAATTACCGCCCTCTCCTCATGGTCAGTCAAGCAGCGCGCAACCACATCACCGAGCAGGTCCGACGCTTTTTCCGCGGCAAACCCCGCAGCCTTCAAGTCGCGGCGTTGCCTTGGCGCAAAGCGCGTGATGGTGTCGAAATCATGCTGATCACCAGCCGCGACAGTCGTCGCTGGGTGCTGCCCAAGGGGTGGCCGGAGGGCAGCGAGCAATTGTTCGACGCCGCCGCACGCGAGGCAGCCGAAGAAGCCGGCCTTGGCGGCGCTGTCGCCCAGCTCGAAATCGGCAGCTATTACTACGGCAAGGCACTCGCATCGGGCCTCGAGCGGCAGTGCGAGGTGCTGGTGTTTCCGTTGGAAGTCGACGAGATCGCAACCGCCTGGCCCGAAAAGAAGCAGCGCACCCGCAAATGGTTCGCTGGCGCGAAAGCCGCCAAGCTTGTCAAGGAACGGGACCTCGGCGAATTGATCGCACGCTTTGCCGAAAACCCCCACCTATATGCCTGACCGTCGACAGTTTTGACAACCAGCCGGCGCTTCGGCGGACACCGCAACCGGGGGAGAACTGTAACCCATGTATCCGGTTCAACTTGTCAGCCATCTATCGGCTGGACAGCAGGACAGAGGGGGCAACGTAGAGCGCTGCACTTCTTGCCGGACTGGCGGCACGATCTCTAAACTCTCATGACCGCCTATCTCCTGAAACGCCTTCTCATCGGCTTGGCAACCCTGGTGGTCGCATCGCTCGTCGTGTTCGCAGTCCTGGAAGTGTTACCGGGCGACCCGGCGCGTCTCATGCTGGGAATGAACGCGACCGAAGATGCTGTCCAGGCGCTTCGCGAGCAGATGGGGCTCAATCAGCCGCTTCTCTGGCGCTATCTGGATTGGGTGAGAGGTTTGCTCACTCTGGATCTCGGCCGTTCCTACACCTATTCGGTCCCGGTGATCGATCTCGTCGCAGAGCGGATCGTCGTTTCGCTTCCCCCTCGCCTTGATCGCATTGTTTTTATCGACGGCGATCGCCATTCCAGTCGGCATATTCTCCGCCTCCAGGCGCGGCAGCGCGGCCGACACGATTTCCATGGGCGCGGCGCAGTTCGGTGTCGCCGTGCCGAATTTCTGGTTCGCGCTGCTTTTGATCTACGTCTTCGCCGTCTGGCTCCGTCTCGTGCCGGCGGGCGGGTTTCCGGGCTGGAGCGCCGGCGTTTGGCTGTGCCTGAAGGCGCTTGCCCTTCCAGCCATCGCCCTGGCTCTGCCGCAAGCGGCTATTCTTGCGCGCGTTACCCGCTCGGCGCTTCTCGACGTGCTTGGCGAAGACTACATCCGCACGGCGCGCGCCAAGGGCATCCCCCGCCGCGCCGTGCTTTGGAACCACGCCCTCCGCAACGCGATGATACCGGTGCTGACGAATTCTCGGCCTGCAATTCGCGTTTCTGCTCGCTGGCACGATCATTATCGAGAACGTCTTCTATCTGCCTGGCCTGGGGCGCTTGGTCTTCCAGGCGATAACCCAACGCGACCTGATCGTGGTCGAAAGCGTCATCATGCTGCTTGTTGTGGCCGTCATTGCAGTCAATCTGCTTGTCGACCTCTCCTACGCACTGGTCGATCCACGCCTCAGAAGTCCATCGATGACCGGAATGGCTGACGTCAGCGAAACACGCGGATTTGTGGCCAGAGCGTTCGCAAACCGCTCGTTCCTGGTGGGCTTTGTTATCACTTCGGTGGTGGCTTCGATGGCGCTGTTGTCGTTTTTCTGGACGCCCTACGACGTCACCAAGTTGATCGTCGCGGACCGCATGCAGCCGCCTTCGCTGGTGCATCTGTTCGGGACCGACCATTTCGGCCGCGATGTTCTGTCGATGATCATGGTCGGCGCGCGCAATTCGATTGCCGTCGCGCTTGTCGCGGTCGGGATTGGCATGGGGCTCGGAGTGCCGCTCGGCTGTTGGGCGGCGGCACGCGGCGGGCTCGCGGACGAAATCCTGATGCGGTTCAACGATCTTGTTTTCGCCTTTCCTGCGCTGTTGTCGGCGATCATGATCACCGCAACCTTCGGCCCCGGCGCCATCAACGCGATCATCGCAATCGGCATTTTTAATATCCCGGTTTTCGCCCGTGTGGCGCGCGCCGGCGCGCTGGCGCTCTGGCCGAGAGAATTCATCCTTGCGGCCCGCGCCGCTGGAAAGGGTAAGGCGCTGATTACGGTCGAGCATATCCTTCCCAACATCGCCAACATGCTGTTCGTGCAAGGCACGATCCAATTCGCGCTCGGCATTCTGGCCGAGGCAGGCCTTTCCTACGTCGGACTGGGTACCCAGCCTCCGATGCCAAGTTGGGGGCGCATGCTCTTCGATGCCCAGACACGCATGATGGTCGCCTCCCATCTCGCGATCTTCCCCGGCTTCGCCATCGTTTTTACGGTGCTCGGCCTCAACCTGCTCGGAGATGGCCTTAGCGATATCCTCGACCCCAAATTAAGGCGCGCGCGGTGAGCCTGCTGGAAATTGGAGGCCTGTCGGTCACAATCGGCGACACACCGATCCTGAAAGACGTCGATCTCACGATCGATCCAGGCGAAGTGATGGGCCTTGTCGGCAAATCGGGATCGGGCAAGTCCATGACTGCCCTGACTGTCATGCGGCTGCTCCCGAATGCCGCGCGGGCGGCAGGGAACGTGATCTTCAACGGGCTCGACATCCTCGCCGCCAGCGAAGATCAGATGTGCGCGCTGCGCGGTGACGACATCGGCATGGTGTTTCAGGAGCCGATGACCGCGTTGAACCCGGTCAAGACGATCGGTGAGCAGGTGGCGGAAGGCATCCGCTGGCATACGGGCGTAAATCGGGCTGATGCTGAAGCGCGCGCCCGAGCCATACTCGACCGCGTCGGCCTTCCCACATCGCGTTTTCCGCTCTCCATCTATCCGCACGAATTGTCGGGCGGTCAGCGTCAGCGCGTGCTGATCGCCATTGCCTGCGCGCTGCGGCCGAAATTGCTGATCGCCGACGAGCCTACAACAGCGCTCGATGTCGTTCTGCAACAGCAAATCCTCGAATTGCTGCGCGATCTCGTCATCGAAAACGGCATGGGGCTGCTGCTGATCTCGCACGACCTGGCAGTTGTCGCCGACATGGCCGACCGCATTGCCATCCTGCGCAATGGGAAGGTGATGGAGAGCGGCGATACCGCGCAGACCCTCTCACGCCAGTCGCATCCCTATACGCGGCGGCTCGCAGAGGCTTCGATGCATGTGCCTGTGCGGAAGATTGCTCCTTCTCCCGGTTCGGCGCGGCCCCTTTCTCCTGCGGGCAGTAGAATGGAAACGACAGCCGTCGCCCACCCTTCCCTGCCCAATGGGAAGAGAGTTCGAGCGAGGGGATGCGGCGGGTGGCAGCAGCCACGAGACGCAGCCTCTGCTCGAAGTAAACGCCATAACACGCGACTATCCCGGCCGCAGGACGTCTTTCTTCAGCAAACCAGAGCCGGTTCGGGCTGTGGACAGGGTGTCCTTTTCCATGAAACCGGCGCAGTCGACGGCGCTGGTCGGCCGGTCCGGCTGCGGGAAATCCACCCTCGCCCGGATGATCCTGGCTCTCGACAAGTCGACTGCCGGCGAAATTCGCTTCATGGGCGAGACGCTGACCGGCAGGGACGAAGCTGCATTGAGGCCCGCCCGGCGAAACATGCAGGTCGTATTTCAAGATCCCTACGGTTCATTCAATCCGCGCCACCGGGTCGAACGGCTCGTAGCCGAACCGCTGCATCTGCTGGAGCCGAGGCCTAGCCGCGCGGAACGACGCGAACAGGTCGCCACCGCACTCAACGAAGTGGGCCTCGATCCGCGCGACCTCGACAAATTTCCCCACGAATTCTCGGGAGGACAGCGCCAGCGCTTGTCGATTGCACGCGCCATCATCACGCGGCCGAAACTTGTCGTCGCGGACGAGCCCGTTTCCGCCCTCGATGTTTCGATCCGTGCGCAAATTCTGGATCTTTTTGCTGATCTGAACCAGCGGTTGGGCGTCGCCTATCTCTTCATCACGCATGACCTGACTGTCGCTCGCGCCATCACTGACGACGTGATGGTGATGCATGAAGGACGGATCGTGGAGGCTGGCCCGACCGCCGAAGTGCTTGACAACCCGCAATCCGATGCGGCGAAGGCGCTGGTCGCCGCCGCTCCCGATCTTCACCGCGCCATTCAGCGGCGGCTACGGGAACAGGGCTGACCTATTTCTTTTGCGTCACGTCGCGCGGATCGAGTTTCAACAGTTCGAGCGTCCGCTTGAGCAGTCTTATCTCCTGATCGGCAAGCTGCGCATCGGCCTTGGCAATCTCCGCCATATTACGGGCCAGAAGTTTTCGGCGCTCGACATCAAGCTCATGGAACACGCCGAGGGCTTGCGTGCCGCTCGTCTCGTAGCCGAAGTCGTTCAGATACTCGACAACGCCGTCGATACTTTCTTCCTGAATGCTGAAAACGTCCCGGCAAATGCGCCGGAATGCGGTCAATTCCGCATCGTCCACCTTGCCGTCCGCGAGGATCATGCGGAAAAGCAGCAGGAGTTCCGCGGAAAGCACCGGGTCGTCCGCGACCTTGCGTATGCCGGGGTCGCCCTCAATGAGCATACGGACCTTGGCCAGAACACTATTCAACATGGACTATCCCCTGAACTCGTCATCTGAAACCGTAGCGAGAAAACCGGCTTGCGCAAGGCGCGTCGCTGTGATCGAAGCCACTTCGCAGATCCTCCAGAAAAAATCCCTCATGTTCGATCCCGCTACTGAAATTGCGCTGATGCTCGCGCTCGCCGCCTTTGCCGCTGGCTTCATCGATTCCATCGCCGGCGGCGGCGGCCTCATCACCATCCCGGCGCTTTTGCTCGCCGGCTTCAGCCCTGTCGAGGCGCTTGGGACGAACAAGCTGCAGGGGTTGTTCGGCTCGGGCTCGGCAACCATTGCCTACGCGTCGAAGGGGTTGGTCGATCTCCGCAGGCAGCTCCCTGCCGCAGCGATGGCGTTCGTAGCCTCTGTGGTAGGAGCGCTGGTGGCCACGATCCTGCCGGGCGACCTGCTCCGTCTCGGCTTACCCTTCCTCCTGATTGCCATCGCTCTTTATTTTGCTTTCAAGCCGAACATGGACGATGTCGACCGCGCCCAACGCCTGTCGCCGTTCATCTTTGGGCTGACTGTGCCGCCGCTGATCGGCTTCTATGACGGGATGTTCGGCCCCGGCACGGGCTCATTTCTCATACTGGCTTTCGTCTCGCTTGCCGGCTACGGCGTGTTGAAGGCGACTGCGCATACCAAGTTTCTGAACTTCGCGTCGAATGTCGGCGGCTTCTCGGCTTTTGCCGCCGCGGGCGTGGTTTCATGGAAGATCGGACTGATCATGGGCGTTGCCCAGTTCCTTGGCGCGCGTCTTGGCGCAGGTGTTGCGATGAAAATCGGAGCCAGGCTGATCAAGCCGTTGCTCGTCATCATGTGCATGGCTTTGGCGGTTCGCCTGCTGATCGACCCCGCACATCCGTTGCGTTCCATGATTGGCGTCTGACCCGTATGGCGATAATGTCCGCCCGCGACTCACCTTTAACGAGTTTAACAAGGAGCAATCTGTAAATCTCAGCGCACCAACACAACTCATCTTCTTACTTACGCTTGTCATTGCGATCCTCGGCGTGTTGGCCGGGCTTGGGATGGTCAATTTCATCCCGCTCGCAGCCATCTGGATCGTGACGATTGCTTATGCAATTCTTGCCGTGGCCTGCCTGCTGCGCGGCGCCTGACAAGTTCTCATCGGCCGGGCGCGAAGCGGCGCGTCTCCGGCTGAATGACTTTCGGCCTAAATCGGTTTGCCCTATGTTGGGCTATGATTGAGGCTCGAAACGCTCCGTTTCCCCTATCGGCTCAAGGGTTCCAGATCGTCCGTCGGCCGCCCTGTGCGGCGCTCTCGGGAATCGTTACCGAACTGATCGGCTACCGCGAGACGCAAGCCGGCCATTTCCGCCAGTCCGAGCCAGCTTCGCTCATAGCACCACTCGTCGTCAGCTTCGGCGAACCCTTTTCCATCGCGCTCGGCCGCGAGCCGTGCCGGCAGGATCGTATCGCCACCTTCGCGGCAGGTTTGAGCAATGGCCATGTCGTCATCGATTCGTTCGGAGCAGCGCATTGTCTGCAGATCAATTTCACGCCGCAGGGAGCCTGGCGCTTCTTCGGGATACCGATGAACGAGTTCGCCGATCGCATGGTCACGCTCGAAGATATCTGGGGCAGCGATGCATCGTTGGTCAGTGAAAGGCTCTCCGAAGCGGTCAACTGGGATCAATGCTTCAACCTGGTGGAGCAACTTGTCCTGACCCGCATCAGCACCGCGCCGAACGGATCGCCCACCGTCCGGCTCGCCTACCAAATGCTGGTGGCGACTGGCGGCAATGCGAGAATTGGTGCTCTCGCCCGCAGACTGGACTGCAGCCGCAAGCATCTGGCGCAGAAATTTCAGACGGAGATTGGTCTCGGTCCCAAGGCGGTGGCGCGCATTGCGCGCTTTGGCCGGGCTTATTCTCTCGTACAGTCCGGCTACGGCGATCTTGCCGACATTGCGGTGGAATGCGGTTACGCCGACCAGGCGCATTTCGGGCGCGAATTCAGGACACTTTCAGGCAAAACACCTACGGCCATGCAGTCGGGAATTGCGTAGAGGGCGGCCGGAACACGAAGCATTGAATTTTCCATTCTGACATCCGGCTCGGTAACATTTCTTCAATACGGCGCCAGCGACAACTGCCAAATTGCGGCATCGACCCACTCAAACCATGGAGATGGAGATGTCCTACCAAACCATCGAGGCCCCTCGCCTTTACCCCGCCCTCCGCTACCGGAACGCAGGCCGAATGATCGACTGGCTTGTTGAGGCTTTCGGCTTCACCGTTCATGCGCGTTATGGCGACGGCGACATCGTTCACCACGCGCAACTCGCCTTCGGTTCATCGATGATCATGATCGGCACCGCACGCGACGACACCTATGGCGAAATGGTTGGAGCGCCGGGGAGCAAAGGCGGCGGCAAATCGATCTACGTCGCCGTCGACGATGCCGACAAGCTCTACGCACGAGCGAAGGCTGCCGGCGCGACAATAGAGGAAGAACTGACCGATCGGGACTATGGCAGCCGCGAATTCATCTGCCGTGACCCGGAAGGCAATGTCTGGTCGTTCGGCACATATTGGCCTAAGGCGAACGAGCCGGCCGCGTAAACTTCGGAGGTTACCGCGCCCGGCCGAAGATCGCGTCGCAATCGAGATGCGCTTCCAGATGATTGGCGATCGCATCGAGCGCCTTCTCGACTTCTGCGCGGTAGTCGACACCGCCGCCTGCCACCCCCAGACTTTCGAGGAAGCGGGCACGGAAGCGATCAGCGCCGAACAGCCCATGCAGATAGGTGCCAAACACCTTGCCGTCAGCACTCGTTGCGCCATCCTCGACGCCATTGATGAGGGCCACCGGCCGCATGCAGTCAGGTCCGGTGGTCCGCCCCAGGTGGATTTCATATCCTGAGAGCGCCGTCCCGAAAGCAATGGAATGAGCGGCCACGTTGCGGACGGTCTTTTCCGGCTCCATGACGGTTTCCACGTCGAGCAGGCCCAATCCGTCCGTCCCGGCGACCGCGCCCTCAATGTTTTGCGGATCCCGCACGGTACGGCCAAGCATCTGAAAGCCACCGCAGATGCCGACGATATAGCCTCCGCGGCGGCGATGATCGGCCAGATCACGATCCCAGCCGTTCTCCCGGAACCTGATAAGGTCGCCAATGGTCGATTTGGAGCCGGGGATAACGACCAGACCGGCATCGGCGGGGAGGCGTTTGCCCGGCGGGACGAAGACCACATCCACCTGTGGCTCGGCGCGAAGTGGATCAAGGTCATCGAAATTGGCGATCCGTCCAAGCATCGGCACGGCGACTTTCAGAGTGCGCTTCTGGCCCGCCGCCAGCCTTTCCAGGACGACAGAATCTTCAGAGGGCAGCAGAGCCGCTTCCTTCAGCCATGGCACCACACCGAAACACGGCCAGCCAGTGTAACGCCCGATCGCTTTGACGCCTTCATCGAACAATGAAACATCGCCACGGAACTTGTTGATAATGTAGCCCACGATCATGCGCCGATCCTCCTCCGGCAGGATCAAATGCGTCCCTGCCACTGAGGCAATCACACCGCCGCGGTCGATGTCGCCGACGAGGACAACGGGCACATCGGCACGGGTCGCGAAGCCCATATTTGCAATGTCCCGGCTGCGCAAATTGATCTCGGCCGGCGAGCCGGCGCCTTCGACGATGACGATATCGGCATCCTCACCCAGCTTTTGCCACGACTCCATAACGGCCGCTGCGAGACTGGCCTTCAAAGCCTGATAGTCGCGCGCCTGCGCCTGCCCGAATACCTTCCCTTGCACGATCACCTGCGCGCCGACCTCGCTCTGCGGCTTCAGAAGGACCGGGTTCATGTGTACGGACGGGCTGACACCACAGGCAATCGCCTGCAGCCACTGCGCCCGGCCAATCTCGCCTCCCGCCGCCTCACCCGGAATGTCGGCAACCGCGGCATTGTTCGACATGTTCTGCGGCTTGAACGGCCTGACCGACATGCCACGGTTTTTCGCGGCGCGGCATAGTCCGGCGACAAGCACCGTCTTGCCGACATCGGAACCCGTACCCTGGAGCATGATCGCTTTGGCCATCGCTCAGCGTGCCCCTTGCCCGGCCGACCCGGTCACATTCGGGCGCGCGGCCAATGGTCCGCCGCGCCAGAGATAAAGCGCGAGGAGAGGCTCAGGTCCTGTGCGCATCGCGTGGTTTACGTTTGAGGCATGGTGGATGACTTCGCCTCCCGCCCGATCCACAAACATGCCGTCCCCCAGACGCCATCCAGTCCCGCCGGTCAGCGGGACGTAGATCTCTTCCGCGACGTGATGGTGGTCCGGATAGACGATATCGGGGCCGAGAACCAGGAAACCGGCAGCAACGGTGTCGTTGACGAAGTGACCGCGTGTGCCGAATAGCTCGACCCAGCCGTAATTTTCCATGAAGTCCTGGCCGAAATCCGCGGACGTATAGGTTTGGCCCCAGTGCATCGCGGCGGCATGGCGCGCAAGCAGTGTTGCCAGTTCCTGTTCGGCCGGCTGCGCCAACTCGGCGGCGCGCGTGAGATGGGCAAGACACGCCAGTCCGCGCGCCGCGAGCCTGCGCGGTGGCATTGCCTCTTCAATATGATTGAAGAAACCGTGTGCGGCGGCGGCATCGATGCGGGAGCCATAGTTGCGGAATGCCCGCAGCAGTTCGTCGAAGACTGTCGTCACGTCGTCGTTCTTCCGATCATGAATTGGCGTTCCGGCCTGTGGATCCTCGGGTTGCGCGGCTGCATCATTGGTCTAGATTGGAATGCGCGCATAGCCAAAAAACGTCAGGGAGGACCCCATGGACGCCGTCACCGACGGGACCGCCGCTCAGTTCGAACTCAATGAGGACCAGCGCGCGATCCAGGACATGGCCCGCGCCTTTGCGGCCGACCGCGTCGCGCCGAGTGCGCTGGAATGGGATCGCAATCACCACTTCCCCGACGACGTGATTCGCGAGACCGGCCCGCTCGGCTTCGGCGGCATCTATGTCCGAGACGATGTCGGCGGCTCAGGTCTCGGCCGGCTGGACGCGGTCCTGATCTTCGAAGCCCTATCCCAAGCCTGCCCGGCCTTTGCCTCGTTCATCTCCATCCACAACATGGCGTCGTGGATGATCGACATGTTCGGCAATGACGAGCAACGCCAGCGATTCCTGCCGAAATTGACCTCTATGGAGTGGCTGGGCAGCTACTGCCTGACCGAGCCGGGGTCCGGGTCGGACGCCGCGGCGCTTAAGACCAAAGCCGTCCGAAGCGGCGGCAACGGAAGCGACTTTGTCGTCAACGGGGCCAAGCAGTTCATCTCGGGCGCGGGCGACAGCGACGTCTATGTGACGATGGTGCGAACAGGAGAAGATGGGCCGAAAGGCATCTCGACGCTGGTCGTGCCAAGGGATGCGCCCGGCCTTTCCTTCGGCGCTATCGAAAACAAAATGGGCTGGCACATGCAATCCACGCGCCAGGTGATTTTCGAGGACTGCCGGGTTCCGGCGGAGAATTTGTTGACGGGCGAAGGCGCCGGTTTCCGCATCGCCATGGCAGGTCTCGACGGCGGCAGGCTCAACATTGCCGCCTGTTCACTGGGCGGCGCGCAGTCGGCGCTCGACAAGGCGCTGACCTATGCTGGCGAACGCAAGGCCTTCGGCCAGAAGATCAACCAATTCCAGGCGCTGCAGTTCAAATTGGCCGACATGGAAACGGAATTGCAGGCCGCGCGCATGCTGCTTTACACAGCCGCCTCCAAGCTGGATCGCAAGACGCACGACGCCTCAAAATGGTCCGCCATGGCCAAGCGCTTTGTCACCGACACCGGTTTCGACATCGCCAATGACGCTCTCCAAATTCATGGCGGCTACGGCTATCTGCACGACTACGGCGTCGAAAAGCTGGTGCGGGACTTGCGCGTCCACCAGATCCTCGAAGGAACCAACGAGATCATGCGCGTCATCATCGCCAGGCATCTGATCGGCCGTTGAACAAGGCCTGCCCAAATCCTGCCAGGAGCATCGGCTCGTAATTGGGGAAACAGCGTTTCCCGGCTGTCCCGACTATCCTCTCCAGAGAGAGGGTAAGCAAATTGGGGCAGAATCTGATATCGTATCCGGAGGTAAGCGACAATGACGACAATCGCCTTCATCGGCCTCGGCAATATGGGCAACCCGATGGCCGCCAACCTCGTCAAGGCGGGGCATACGGTCCAGGGTTTCGATCTCGGGCCGGACAATCTGAAGATCGCCAAGGACAACGGTGTCGTCGTCATGGCCAATGCGCTGGCGGCAATAAAAAGCGCCGAGGCCGTGATCACCATGCTGCCCGCAGGCAAGCACGTCATCTCTGTCTATGACGACATCGCACAGAAAGCGCCCGAGGGCACACTTTTCATCGATTCCTCCACGATCGACGTCGATTCGGCGCGTAAGGCGCATGCGATTGCGGCAAAGCACGGTCTCGCTTCCATCGACGCTCCAGTTTCGGGCGGGACCGGTGGCGCGGCTGCCGGAACGCTGACCTTCATGGCGGGAGGTGCGACGGAGGCCTTTGCCCGGGCCGAACTTATCTTGAAGCCCATGGCCGGGCGCATCGTTCATTGCGGCGATGCAGGCGCGGGGCAAGCAGCGAAAATCTGCAACAATATGATACTCGGCGTGTCGATGATCGCCGTCGGCGAGGCGTTCGTTCTGGCCGAAAAATTGGGCCTTTCGCATCAGGCGCTTTTCGACGTGGCTTCCACGTCGTCCGGCCAGTGCTGGTCGCTGACCTCTTACTGCCCGGTCCCCGGCCCGGTGCCGAACTCTCCAGCGAACCGAGACTACAAGCCCGGTTTTGCGGCCGCCCTCATGCTCAAGGACCTGAAGCTGGCACAGGAAGCCGCGCAAAGTACTGGCGCCGCGACGCCGCTCGGGGCGGAAGCCGCGCAGCTCTATGCGCTGTTCAACGCGCAGGGCGGAGCAGGCACGGATTTTTCCGGCATCATCAATTTCATTCGGGGCAACGCAACGTAAATCATGGAAATAGTTGCGGTTCTGCCCGTTCTTTCGTTCGAAAACCGGCCAAATTTAGGTTTACTTAACGTCTCGATAACCGCGCGGTAACGATGTGCGCTTAGAACGGATGGCGAGGCGGTCATCGCATCCGCCCATCGCTCCGGATCAGGTCTCGCGTACCGGAGCCGTTTCCTTCGCCGGGTTGTGTTCGCGAAGGGCCATGCGTTTGTTGGCAAAGCCGCGTCTGTATGGGCGCGGTTTTTGCTCTTTCGGGACCATTGACCATCATCGATCCGCTCTTGGCTGTCCTGGTCCGAATACACTACAGCCATTCAGCCACGACTGCCGAACCAGCCGTAGAAACGAAACAGCGCCTCAAAGTGAACTTGTCGATCGCGCGAGCTCAGCTATTTGTTGCGCGTCAGCCGCTTGAAATTCGCCTTCACGCGGCGGCTGGCTGGCTTCAAGGCCGCATTCATCGAACGCCCGGCCGCGACGCCGTTCAGCATGGACGGCGTTTTGCCCGACATCACTTCCGGCCAGAAGTGCAAAGCGGACTGTAGGAAAGACATCTGGGCGGCCAATGCGCCCTCCGCCACCGCTGCCGTCTTCTCACTCATCGCGCGCAGCGTCTCCGTGGGGGATGAGTTTGGGTTCTGCGCTTCGAGGGCGAGCGCCGGCATGCGCAGCAACATGACCATCGGTGCAAGCATTAAGTTGCCGGCAATGGCCAGCGATTCGCGTGTTTGCTTCGGATTGATTTTTTTTACCATCGAGCCCCGGGCCCTGCCCTCTGCGAGCCCCAATTAGACAGGGACTGCATCGCCTCCGGTCGTCGATGTCAACGATCCGGCCATATGTTTTTCCGACTGTTGCAGAAATGACGTAGTAAAATGCACTCGCGAGACAAAGGCTGCCTGTTGGCGGCCCTCGCCGGACGGCGCGGTGGCCCGCCAGTCTCGACTACCGCGCTGACCGATCCTCAATTTCCGGTCCGTAGATCCACTTCCGCAAGGTCTAGCGCCATGAGGATCCGGTCGCAGGCCATGTCGATGGTCGCGCGCGTCCAGATCAGCGGCGGCGACATGATTATCGTGTCGCCCGTCGCCCTCAACATCATGCCGTTGGCGATCGCGTGGTCGCGCACAACGATCGCCGCCGAACCTGGCTCGGCGAAGCGCTGGCGTGTCGCCTTATCCCTGACAATCTCGATCGCGCCGAGAAATCCGACGGTGCGCGCTTCCCCGACGAGCGCGTGCGGCGCGATCCTTGCCTGCATTTGCTCGGCGAAATAAGGACCGGTGTCGTCTCTCACCCGCTCGATCAAGCGTTCGCGCTCAACAATCTCAAGGTTCTTGAGCGCGACGGCGCAGGCAACCGGATGGCCGGAATAGGTATAGCCGTGGAAGAACTCGCCACCCTTCTCCACCAGCGTCGCGGCGATACGGTCGCTTACCAGCAGGGCAGACAGCGGCTGATAGCCTGAGGTCAGGCCCTTGGCTGTGGTGATCGTGTCCGCCTCGATGCCCATCGATTGCGCGGCGAACCACTCGCCGGTACGGCCATAACCGGTGATCACCTCGTCCAGCATCAGAAGGACATCATGTTTCCGGCAGATGCGCTGGATTTCCGGCCAGTAGCTGACCGGCGGGATCTTGACGCCGCCGGCGCCCTGTATCGGCTCCCCGATGAACGCAGCGACATTATCTGGACCAGCCTCCAGAATCGCCTCCTCAACGGCTCTTGCCGCGCGCAAACCGAAATCGTGATCGCTTTCGCCGGGCAACGCGAGCTCGAATGCGTATGGCATCATCACATGGACGATGTTGGGCACCGCCCCATACAATTGGCCGTGCATCCCGTCCATGCCGCCGAGCGAGGCGCCGGCGATGGTCGAGCCGTGATAGGCCATTTGCCGGGAGATAATGATATTCTTGTCTGGCTTTCCTTCAAGCACCCAATAGTGCCGGACAAGGCGCAACGCTGTATCGTTGGCCTCCGAACCCGACGACCCGAAGAAGACCTGGTTCATGTTCGTGGGAGCAATCTCGGCGAGCTTTTTGGCGAGCAGGACCGGCGCCGGCGTCGAGCATTTGAAGAATGAATTGTAATAGGGCAGCTCCTTCATCTGCGCATATGCTGCCTCGGCAAGTTCCGTCCGCCCGTAGCCGACGTTCACACACCAGAGACCTGCCATGCCGTCGAGTATCTCGTTGCCGTCGCTGTCATAGATGAATGGCCCGTCGGCGCGGGTGATGATCCGTGATCCGGCCTCGCGCAGTTCCCGGTGGTCGGTGAACGGATGGAGGTGATGCGCGGCGTCCATCACCTGGAGCTGCTTCAACGAATAGTTCTGATAAGTCATGGACTTGTTCCTTCCCGTTATTTCGCTCCGGCAACAGCCAGGATGCGGTTCACGGAAGGACTGGCGGGGAATATCCGATACGCGCGCAAAGCCGGAGCAACTCCGTGTGTCGCGAGCGCCGGGAGGGCGTGACGGCGAGGTCGGGTTTTGCAGATGGGTTTGCGGACATGGCCGAGACTATCCGAGACCTTGTGCGCGGTTCAAGCCGATCCTGTTAGATCCGCCCGAGCCGTCCGGACGGATCATCAGCGGCGTTCGTCCACATGTCGCTTCCCTCGCGCTTCTGGTCGTCGCTTCCGCAATGCCGGAATCGACGCCGGTCCATTATGCCGGTGAGATTTCGCAGACCACGAGGCATTTGCATGACCGCCGCAATCCAGCCCGCCGAACCGGCTTTTGCCAATGATCACGTGCGCCGCGGCGGCCGGGCCGGAAAGCGCGCCGCCGGTGCGGCAGCGTTCGAACAGCCGCCATTCCGGCAGCTCAAGATACCGCTGACACCGACAAAGCTGATTTCCGACGACGAACTGGAATCGATCCATCTCGCCTCGTTGCGCGTGCTCAGGGAGATCGGTGTCGACGTGCTGCACGATGAAGCACGCCGCATCATGAAGGCGCATGGCGCGGATGTGCGGGAGGGCACGGAGCGCGTGCGCTTCGACGGCGACATGATCATGGAGTTGATGTCGCACGCGCCGTCGGAATTCACGCTGCATGCTCGCAACCCTGCCCACAATGTGCGCTTCGGCGGCAACAATCTGGTCTTTGCCCAGATGGCCTCTGCGCCCAATTGTTCCGACATGGATCGCGGACGCCGGGCGGGTAATCAGGAGGATTTTCGCAACTTCCTGAAGCTTGCCCAGATGCACAACATCCTCAACACGACGGGCGGCTATCCCGTAGAGCCGGTCGATATCCACCCATCGATCCGCCACCTGGAATGCCTTCGAGACCTCGCGACGCTGACGGACAAGGTGTTCCACATCTATTCACTCGGCAAGGAACGCAATGTCGACGGTATCGAGATCACACGCATTGCGCGCGGCATTTCACGCGAGCAGTTGCTCGACGAGCCCTCCGTCTTCACGATCATCAACACGAACTCGCCGCTGAAGCTCGACATTCCCATGATGGAAGGCATCATCCAGATGTCGGGCAGCGGCCAGGTCGTGATCGTGACGCCGTTCACGCTGGCCGGTGCAATGGCGCCGGTGACGGTTGCCGGAGCCCTGGTGCAGCAGAATGCCGAGGCGCTGGCGGGCATCTCCTTCACGCAGATGGTCAGGAAGGGAGCGCCGGTTGGCTATGGCGGCTTCACCTCCAACGTCGATATGAAATCGGGCGCGCCCGCTTTCGGCACGCCCGAATACATGAAGGCGCAGTTGATCGGCGGTCAGCTCGCCCGCCGCTACAGGATCCCCTACCGGACCTCCAATGTCTGCGCCGCCAATACGGTCGATGCGCAGGCCGCCTATGAAAGCGTGTTCTCGCTCTGGGGCGCGATCCAGGGCGGAGCAAACTTTATTCTTCACAGCGCGGGCTGGCTTGAAGGAGGGCTACGCTGCTCCTACGAGAAAACCATCCTCGACATCGACCTTTTGCAGATGGTAGCGGAGTTCCTGACCCCGCTCGACCTTTCAGAGGAGGCGCTTGCGGTCGATGCCATCCGCGACGTCGGGCCGGGCGGGCACTTCTTCGGCACGCCGCACACGCAGTCACGCTATAAGACAGCCTTCTATTCGCCCATCATTTCCGACTGGCGCAACTATGAAACCTGGGCCGAGGCCGGCAGCCCAACCGCGATCGAGCGTGCCAACCGCGTCTGGAAGCAGCGGCTTGCGGCCTATGAAGAGCCTTATATCGACCCCGCGATCCGCGAAGAGCTCAAGGCCTTCGTGGACAAGCGGAAGGCTGAAGGCGGAGCGCCGACCGATTTTTGAGGCCGATTCGCATCTCGACGGTGGAGGCAGACCTCCCTACCTTGTTGCATCATTCCCAACGATTATGGAATTAACCCCATGAAATCGCACGTTAAAGTAGTGGTCATTGGCGGCGGTGTCGTCGGCTGCTCGGTTCTGTTCCATCTCGCCCGTGCCGGCTGGACCGATGTCTTGTTGATCGAGCGGTCGGAGCTGACATCCGGCTCATCCTGGCATGCGGCGGGCGGTTTCCATACGCTCAACGGCGACCCTAACGTCGCGAAGCTGCAGGCCTATACGGTGCAGCTCTACAAGGAGATCGAAGAGCTTTCCGGCCAATCCTGCGGCCTCCACCTGACGGGTGGGGTGATGATGGCCGACACCCCGGAGCGCATGGATTTCCTGCGACTTACCCATGCGAAAGGCCGTTATCTTGGCATGGAGACGGAACTCATTACGCCGTCCGAAGCCAAGGCGATGTTCCCGCTGATGGACGAGACCAACTTCGTCGGCGCGATGTGGGATCCCGTCGAGGGCCATCTCGACCCCTCCGGCACGACACATGCCTATGCGAAGGCCGCACGCAAACTCGGCGCAGAAATCGTGCTTCGCAATCGCGTGGTCGAGCTCACCCAGGAGCCGGACGGCACGTGGAATGTGGTGACCGAGCAGGGCACCGTGAAGGCGGAGCATGTCGTGAATTGCGGCGGGCTGTGGGCGCGCGAGGTCGGCCGCATGGTCGGGCTGGAACTGCCGTTGCTGGCGATGGAACACATGTACTTGCTGACGGAACCTATGCCGGAGGTCGAGGAATTCAACCACGCAACCGGCCGGGAGATGATCGGCGTCATCGACTTCAAGGGCGAGATCTATACGCGGCAGGAGCGCAACGGCATCCTGCTCGGCACTTACGAGAAGGCTGCCAAGCCGTGGTCTCCCAGTCAATACGCCCTGGGACTTCGGCCACGAATTGTTGGCGCCGGATCTCGATCGCATCGCGCCATCGCTCGAAGTCGGCTTCCGGCATTTTCCGGGAATCGAGAAGGCCGGCATCAAGCAGATCATCAACGGCCCCTTCACTTTCGCGCCGGACGGCAACCCGCTGGTCGGCCCTGTCCAAGGCCTGACCAACTACTGGACCGCTTGCGCGGTGATGGCCGGCTTCAGCCAGGGCGGCGGCGTCGGCCTGGCGCTCGCCAACTGGATGGTTCACGGCGACCCGGGGTTCGACGTCTGGGGCATGGACGTCGCGCGCTTCGGCGAATGGGCAACGCTGCGCTACAACAACGCAAAGGTGCGCGAGAACTATTCTCGCCGCTTCTCGATCCGCTTTCCGAATGAGGAACTGCCAGCCGCCCGCCCCGCGCAGACGACGCCGCTCTACGACACGATGGTGGCTCAGAATGCGGTCATGGGTGATTCGTGGGGTCTTGAGACGCCGCTCTGGTTCGCGCCGAAGGGCGCTGAGCCGAAGGATATCGTTTCCTATCACCGTTCGAACGATTTTGAGCATATAGGCAACGAGGTGCGCGCAACCCGCGAACGGGTTGGCGTCACCGAGATTGCCAACTTCGCGAAATATGAAGTGTCTGGCCAGGGTTCCGAGGTTTTCCTCAACCGGCTGATGACCAACCGCATGCCGAAAATCGGCCGCCTGGTGTTAACGCCGATGCTCAACGAATTCAGCAAGCTGATCGGCGATTTCACCATCGCGAAGACGGCGGAAGACCGATTCATGATCTGGGGATCTTCGGCAGCGCAGAAATACCACATGCGCTGGTTGGAAAAGCAGCTGCCGAAGGATGGCTCGGTCAGGCTCCATCGCTTTGACCAGACGCTGGTCGGGCTCTCGATCGCTGGGCCGCGTTCGCAGGACCTGCTGGCCAAGCTCGTGGATGCCGACGTCTCCACTAAAGCCTTCCGCTTCATGGATTTCCGAGAAATGGCGGTGGCCGGCGCGCCTTGCATGGTCAACCGCATCACCTACACCGGCGATCTCGGCTACGAAATCTGGATGGCGCCGGCTTACCAACGGCTGGTCTACAAGGCGATCAAGGAAGCGGGCGCGGAATTCGGGATCGTGGACTTTGGGATGCGTGCCCTGCTCTCGATGCGCCTCGAAAAGAACTTCCCAACCTGGTTCCGCGAGTTGCGGCCGATCTACGGGCCGTTCGAGGGCTCGATGGAGCGCTTCATCAAGATGGAGAAAAACGATTTCATCGGACGCGAGGCTGCCGCCAATGAGCTGGAAGCCGGGCCGAAGCTGCGCCGCGTTTCCTTCATTGTCGACGCGGAAGACGCCGATGTCATGGGCGATGAGCCGATTTGGGCAAAGGTGTCTACCGACTTCGGAACTGTCGAGAAGCCGCATGGCTACGGCGCGCCTCGATATGACGCAGCCGGTAAGGAGGTGGCCGGTTCCTCCTCACACACAACCGGCTCTTCGGACCACCCTCGCCACGGGGGGAGGAGGACTCATCGCGCATCCGCGGCATTGTCGATGGCGAATGGCGTGTGGTCGGCTGGGTCACGTCCGGCGGCTATGCTCACTATGTCCAGAAGTCGATGGCGCAAGGCTATGTCCCTGCGGCACTCTCGGACAATGAGAATGAGGGCCTGTTCGAGATCGAGATTCTGGGCCGCAGACGTCCCGCCCGCATCAGCATCCTGCCTCCATTTGACCCAAGCGGCGAGAAGATGCGAGCTTAGTCGGCGTGGGCGACATGGCCTAACGAGCCGAATGAAACGGCTGCTATAAGCTAGCGCATCGGCCCGAAAATCGGGATCGATTTTCGGCAAGCACGATGCGTAGAATTCAACAACTTAGAGCGTCCTTTGTGGGTCCAAAAGGACGCACGGCGCTCTAATCGCCGCTGCCAATCTCTGGATGATGTTGTCCGGCGTGCCGGCCGCGGTGATGTAGGGCAGGCCATTGCGTTTGGCGGACCAGCCGACGACTTCAACTTCGCTTACGTCCCTGAAGCGCTTCATCATTGCCCAGGACCGACAGTCTATCGCGCAGACATCGGCCCGACCGTCAATGACAGCGGCGACAGAAGCCCGGTGAGCGCCCGTCTCGATGCGCTCGGAAAAATGTCCAGGCCCGGCCCCATCACCTCGAGATCCCGGCCTAGCGCGATGATGCCGGACATCGAGTCGAGGCCGTTATAGGCGAGCCGTTTGCCCCGCAGGAGATCGAGCGGAATCAGGGGCGTGCCGTCCCTTGGCGCTGACCTGTCATTGGCCTTGCGCCCTACGGCGCGCCCCTCTGTCCTGCCGGCCATCTCCCCCTCGAAGGGGGAGATTGGCTTTCCGCTCTCAAGGTGCCCCCTCTGTAGCGTCGGAGATAGGCCAAAGCCGCTGTGACGGCTGATCTCCCCGCTTGAGGGGGAGATGTCCGGCAGGACAGAGGGGGGTATGTCGTCAGACCTGCGCATCACGATAGCACTGGAATAGAATTCGCCCTGCCCGCCTTCGAACGCATCGTAGCTGGGCTGGCCGATGAACCGCACATGCTCTGCGAGACCAAGTTCCATCGGTCCCCAGCAGGTCTGTGCAAAGAGCAGTTGCGGATGCACCCAAAGCGTATGCACGTCGAACTCATCCGGCGGTAAAGTTGCGGGGTCCGGCGCAATGACCCGCCCCCGAACATCACGAATGCCGCCCGGCACCGGAGGCAGATCGGCGTTCCTGCGCACGACGCTCTCGGGCGCATCGACACCCTGCGCCCGAAGGCTGTCGCGTATGCGTGCCCACTCCGCGTCAGTCTCCGCGCGGGTCTCGGGCCAGTCGTACATGGGAAGTGCGGCGATGAAGTTGCTCATGCTGCGGAGCTATCGCTCAACAGCTTCGCTGACAAGAACGTGTACGCGCCGCCGTTTGCTTGGCGGCATCCTTATTCCTTTGGAGGCTCGGCCGGAACCGGCGCAGTCCCGAGGCCGCTGAGATTGCGGGCGCGGACACGGGGACGAAACGCACGCCCCGCCTCCGGGCCGCGCCGGAGCACTGGATGCACTATCGGCTCCTTGGCGCGAAAGGCGAAGCTTCGCAGCAGTGCGAGATAGTTCGGGAACACATAGCCATTGTTCATGCGCACCCATTCGTCGCGTCGTTCGCGGAAAAGCCGCGGCAACCGATACCATGCGACAGCCGGATTCTTGTGGTGCACGAAATGAAGGTTGTTGTTGAGGAACAACAGCGAAAGCGGCGTACGCTCGACGATAATTGTCCGCCCCTCCGGATTTTCCGACCACTGGTGCTCGGCGAAGGTCCGGATCGCGATAAAGGACTGGCCGAGCCAGACCGGCGCCAGCAGATAGAGCCAAAGCGGTATGCCGAAGCCGAGCGTCACGACCGGAAGGACGATAAGCAGCCCCGCAGCGTGAACAAGCCACGCTTGCCTGACGGCGCGGTCCCCCTCCGCAATAAGTTTGGCGTCGTCCAGAATGAAGCCGATGCTGCTAAGCCATGGCCCGAGCACGAAACGCCCCACCATCGTGTTGTTAGCGCGAAGCAGCCGCTTCATCCAGTTCGGCAGTTCGTCGTGCTGCCAGAGCGCGCGATAGTAGCTTTCCGGGTCATCGAGCGGGTCGGTCAACCGCTCGTCCGCATGATGGCGTAGATGGATCGTCTTGAACCGCCGATAGGGCCAAACCATGCCGATAGGGAGGAAGATCAATGCTTCGTTGAGGCGGGCGTCACGGGTTGGATGCCCATGCAGGACCTCGTGCATCAGCGATGAGTGCAGAGCTACGGCGACTGCCATGACCGCCAGCGCGGTCACCGGAAAGTCCGGCCACAAGAAAATTCCCGCCCCTGCCCAGGAAGTATAACATATGATGACCAGGATCACCGTCGGCCATTCTATCTGTGGAGTGCCGTTTCGCCTCGTGCCTGCTTTCAATGCCATTCTCTCAACAATCGCCGAATCGTGGCGTGCCCGGGACCTACTGACATGATGCTGTCAGGAGCCAAGCGCAGATTCAACGCGACAATGCGCATTAAACGTTGATATTGCGAACAGCCAGAAGCAAATGTTATGCTTAGTAAACAGAATTCACTTACATAGCCAAACTGGATGTTTTGCGACCAAGGGTGCGGCGCGTCTCCACCCTAGGAAGAAGAAAAGACAATGGACAAGCGCGACCTTTCCAGCCTGTTTCGGGAGCGACTGAAAATCCTGCTTCAGCGCTCGGGCGCCAATCAGTCGAGTTTCGCCGCGTCGGTGGGCATCGACCGTTCGGCGCTATCGCAATTGCTGGCTGGCGCGTCGACCCGCCTGCCCCGGGCGGAGACGCTGCTCAACATTGCCGCCGAGCACAAGGTTTCGCTCGATTGGCTGCTGGGCCTCAGCCAGGATGAGGGTTTAACGGGGGAAATTCGAGCAAGCTTCGAGATTGAAGAAGGGACCGGTAGCTTCGACCGCACGCTGCTCGCCAAGTGGCACGCGGAAGCGGGCGGCAGCAAGATCCGCTACGTGCCCGCTGGCATTCCCGACCTTTTGCGAACCGATGCTCTGATCGACTACGAGGCGGATATTTCCAATCGCAACCGCGAAGCGCAGGCGGACGAAACCCAGTATCGCATCGACTATAACCGACGGCCGGAGACGGACATGGAAGTCTGCATGCCGCGTCACACCATGGAAATCTTCGCGCGCGGCCTCGGCATCTGGAGCGGTTTTCCTGAAGCGGCGCGGCGCAAGCAACTCGGCCACATGGCGCAGCTCCTCGACGACCTCTATCCCACCTTTCGACTTTTCCTATACGACGGCCGCGCCCGCTATTCTGTGCCGTACACTATTTTCGGCTCGATCCGCGCGGCGGTCTATGTCGGCGATATGTATCTCGTTTTGAACGCAACGCAGCCCGTGCGCGCTTTGACCCGACATTTCGACCACCTGATACGGGCAGCCGAGATCAATGCGCACGAGGCCTCCGCCTTTGCGCGCGACCTCGCCAAAGCAAGTTTCCCGACCGAATAGCGCTCGGATGCCGACGATTCATTTGACGGGACATAAAGACTTCTTTATATCGTTATCTAACATCGAGATAAGAAGGCACCTCTCATGACGACCAATCCGATCGAAGCGCTTTTGGCCGAAAAAGGTGTGCTACTTGCCGACGGCGCGACCGGAACAAACCTCTTCGCCATGGGGCTCGAAGCCGGCGAAGCGCCGGAACTCTGGAATGAGGCGGCTCCGGAAAAGATCGCAGTGCTGCATCAGGGATTTGTCGATGCCGGCGCAGACATCATCCTTACCAACTCGTTTGGCGGCACGCGGCATCGGTTGAAGTTGCATCATGCCGAAAACCGGGTTCACGAACTGAACAGGCGCGCGGCAGAGATCGCACGCAGCGTGGCTGACAAGGCCGGCCGCAAAGTCATTGTGGCGGGTTCGGTCGGCCCGACCGGCGAACTGCTGGTCCCGCTCGGCGCGATGACCTACGACGACGCTGTTGACGCATTTGCGGAGCAGATCGAGGGCCTCAAGGTTGGCGGCGCTGAAGTCGCGTGGATCGAGACCATGTCGGCGCCGGATGAAATCCGCGCGGCTGCCGAGGCCGCGATCCGCGTCGGGCTGCCGTACACTTATACAGGTTCGTTCGATACCGCCGGCCGCACCATGATGGGCCTACTGCCGAAGGACATCCATGGCGTCGCCGACGGCCTTGCCAAGGCACCGCTCGGTGTCGGCGCCAATTGCGGTGTCGGTGCGTCTGACATCCTGGCGACGTTGCTCGACATGACCGAGGCGAAGGCGGACGCTACCGTGATCGTCAAGGGGAATTGCGGCATCCCTGAATTTCGCGGCTCGGAAATCCACTACTCCGGCACTCCGGAACTGATGGCTGACTATGTGCGACTCGCGATCGACGGCGGCGCGCGGATCGTTGGCGGCTGCTGCGGCACCTCCTTTGCCCACCTTGCCGCGATGCGCAAAGCCCTCGACGCCCATACCAAATCGTCGCGGCCGACAGTCGAGACGATCGTGGAGCGCATTGGACCGCTGCGCAACAAGACCGCCAGCGCAGGCGGCCATGAAAACCAGGGCCGCCGCGAACGCCGCCGTGCGAGAGTGTGACGGATTCCGGCATGCGCCTCGCGCTTGCCGGAACACGGCCTTGACGCGTTAGCAAGCCCACTACGGGCTGCTTTTTCGCCATCGATCTTCAAGCCTGTGGATCGCTCGGCTGAGCCACACGCAGCTTCTCGTGCAAGGCCTTCCCCGTCGATCCGGCTTCCGTAGCAGCGGTATCCGACGCGATGTACAACACTAGAGTTGCATCCGGAGCACCTCTACGTCGGGAAACGGGAATATTAGCCATTTCAATGCCATAATCAGCGGTCAAGCTTTCGGGTTGACGGAAACAGGGGTTGGGCATCCCGATTGTTTTCCAGCGAATGAGTTTACGATCACCGGGCTCTTTTGGGGGCAAGCGCCAGGGTCGATCGATGCGTTGGTAAACAGGGAGGGTGTGACCGTGCAAAGCCCGTTCAGGCTAGAGCCGGCCCGGCCGGTGAAAAGAAAAGCACGGCCTCAGTGGCGTGCACCAGAGAGCAAGCCCCTTCAACTCACCGAGCCCAATACTGTCGAACTGGCCGCAAGACCGCGCGCGATCATCGCCAGCTTCGGCATGGTGGCGCTGCTCGGCATAGGCGCGGTGACGGCGCTCTCTCTCGAGGATACCGCAGGGCTGCAGGCCGAAGCCGAAATGAAACTGACATCAGCGACACCGGCGGTAGTGACACCGCCGCCCCGCATCTCTGGTTCTGAACGATCCGACAAAGCGACAAGGGAAGCCCCTCCTCCGGACAAAGAAACCACTTCCGCCAAGCAGGAACCGGCCAACGAGGCTCCCCGGCAAGCAAATCTATCTCCTCCACTGAATCAGCCGGCCACGCCAAAACCTGTTCCCGAGGCGCTGGTTTCACTCCCGGAAATGACGGCTCTACATCACAACGACCCGCGCTGGGCGCGCCCGGAACTGGCGGAACAACTCACCTCGCAAATCAAGGCCAGGCAGGATGCCCCCGGCGGCGCTACTGAGATTACTGCCTTTGCCGATCCACTGACAAAAGCCAACATTATCCAGGCTGCCATGGAGCGAACCCAATCACCTGATGAACACGTCATAACCGCAGCCATCCCGAGGCTGGCAGCAGAGCGCCCGGCTCCAATAGCGGATGATTCCGCGGCGAACGCGCAGCCGGCGGAGGCAAAACCGGCACGGCAGGCACGCATCCGCACAGCGGTCAATCTGCGCTCTGGGCCGGCTGACGAGGCGAAGGTCATCGGCGTCGTGCCGACCAACGCAGTCGTCAGCCTCGTCGGCTGCAATTCGTGGTGCGAGATCGTCTTCAACGACCGCCGGGGCTGGATCTACAAGGGGTTCGTCAAGTAGGTAGTCCTGCCGCTCCTCTTCGATTTCTGCCGATTTCGCTTCCGACCCTCGGCTAACCGCCCGAGATCGATTGCCTCACGCGCCACATCCGGGCGGCTGCTGCATTTGTTGGCTTCCCAGGAATAAAAACCGCTTTCAGCGCGTTGTGACAGCAGGTTCGGTATTTGCGACCTGCATTCAAACATTGGGAGCCAAATTATGAAAACCATCGCTTTTGGAATTGCTGCCCTGCTCATGGGCACAGCCGCCGCCTTGGCCGACGAGCCGGCAAAGACCATGGACAGCTCGGCGGGCAAGATCTACACCGACGCCAACGGCATGACCCTGTACACGTTCGACAAAGACGCCGCCGGCAAGTCGAACTGCGACGGCGATTGTGCAGCGAAATGGCCACCGTTCATGGCCGCCGCTGATGCGAAGCCCGAGGGTGAATGGACCATCGTCGATCGCAGCGACGGCTCGAAGATGTGGGCCTATGAAGGCAAGCCGCTTTACACGTATGTCGATGACAAAAAGGCAGGCGACGTGACCGGCGACGGCAAAGGCGGGGTCTGGCACGTCGCCAAGGAGGACTGACCAACTCACGCTGAGACCAACGGACGCAGCACAAAAAACCGATTAGTCAAGCCGCGGGTGGATTGTCGCCATCCGCGGGATTTGATCGTGCATCCACGCGCAGCCAGTAGCGTGCGCCCCTGGCATCCCGGTCGAGCCTTCCATTCTCGAACAGCTCTCGACGCAGGAGCGCCCAGTCTCCAAAGCTGTGAAACCGGCGAAGGATTTCGTTGACCTCCGCGTTCCGCGTAGATGCGGCCGGGTTCGAATTTGCTTGCAAGGTGGTCGAGCACGGCCTGGCGCTCTTGTTGCTTGCGAGGCCATCGCGCAACAACACCATTGGCGTCGATTAAAGCGCTCATCAAGTCTCCTCAGCTGCGAAGTGCAGACAGCAACCCGCGTACAAGGTTGGCCCGCCAAATACTTGCAGTGTCAGGCCGAGAAGGCCGACATATAGAACGATTGCACTTCGGAAGGATAGCGGTAGGCGGTCCCATATGGACAGGCATTGCGGGCAATGCAGCCGCTATCACGGCAGCGGTGCGCCTCAGCTCCGCGCACATGGGTAAGGCAGCGCGCACGCGCAAAACCAGCCTCGATGAACGCCTCCACCGGACAGGCATTCATGCAAGGTTTTCCGTCACATAGGTCGCAGAGGTGAATTGGTTTCTCACTCTGCGAAATGGGAACCTCGTCGTCGAAGAGCAGCGCTCCGCGATACGCATGCCAGAGGCCAAACTCCGGATGCATGAGGATCCCGAGCGGCGATACCTTCAGGCCCTCGGCTCGCATCGCCCATTGCTGGAACGGCAGATAGGGTCTGTCCGATGGCGAGACCGCGCGGGCGGCGGCCTGTAACCGCGACGTCGCCGAGGACCAATGCGCGACCAGGCGTCGAGCGGATCGGAGAGGCTTGCGGGCTGGCGTCTCGCGCCAGCGCAGAAAATGCGGCCAGGGCGCTGCTCCTGCGTGCCCGACCAGGAGCATGCTCCTGGCGGGCTGTCCCGACGGACCTGCCGGCGCGCTGTCATCGTCGAAGATAATCCCCCCGCGCAGGATCAGGCCGTTCTCACCCAGGGCGGCGGCGATTTCGTCGATCAGGCCCGGCGCAGTCATCTCCCCGTCCCGGGATCGCGGAATGCCGATCCGCCAGACTTCCTTGTGTATGATGTTGGCCACTTTAGCCCGGCCGAATTCGGGCTCCTTTCAAGTGAAGGCGTCGGGCATCGACTCCTTCTTTTTCGCAATGAAGTCCTTCAGCCCTTCCTCGATGCCCGGATCGAGATGCGGCGCCTCATAGCTCTCCAGCCAACGGCGGGCGAGCTCGTTGGCACGCTGCGGCGCAGTCTTCTCCCCCTCGGCCAGCCATTGCTCGTAGGAGTTGTTGTCGGCGATTGACGAGCGATAGAAGGCTGTCTGGAAGTTCGCCTGGGTGTGGTCGCAACCAAGGAAAGTGGCTGCCGGGTCCCACTTGGCGGATCGCGTCCATCGCCTGTCCGTTTTCGGACAGGTCGACACCGGCGGCGAATTTTTGCTGCATGCCGAGCTGATCGATGTCCATCATGAACTTCTCGTAGCAGGAAGAGAGGCCGCCCTCGAGCCATCCGGCGGAGTGGAGGACGAAATTGGCGCCTGCCAGAATGGTCGAGTTCAGCGTGTTGGCGCTTTCATAGGCCGCCTGCGCGTCCGGAACCTTGGAGGCGCAGAGCGACCCACCGGTACGAAACGGCAGGCCAAGGCGGCGCGCCAATTGGGCCGCGCCGTAGGAGACGAGCGACGGCTCCGGCGTGCCGAAGGTCGGTGCGCCGGATTGCATCGAGATCGACGAGGCAAAGGTGCCGAACAACACAGGCGCGCCCGGCCGGATAAGCTGGGTAAACGAAGCGCCAGCCAGAACCTCGGCGAGAACCTGCGTCAGCGTACCAGCAACCGTGACCGGGCTCATCGCGCCTGCGAGGATGAACGGCGTGACGATGCAGGCCTGGTTGTTCCGCGCGTAGACCTTGAGCGCGCCGAGCATCGTTTCGTCGAACACCATCGGCGAGTTGGCATTGATCAGGTTGATGATAACGGTGTTCTCATCGACGAATTTCTCGCCGAAGAGGATTTTCGCCATCGAGACCGTATCTTCGGCCCGCTCGGGCGCGGTCACCGAGCCCATGAACGGCTTGTCGGAATAGCGCATGTGCGAAAACACCATGTCGAGATGGCGCTTGTTGACCGGAACGTCGACCGGCTCGCACACCGTGCCGCCCGAATGGTGGATGGACGGGGCCATGTAGGCCAGCTTCACGAAATTCCTGAAATCCTCGATCGTGGCGTAGCGGCGATTGCCGTCGAGATCACGAACGAAGGGTGGGCCGTAGACTGGCGCAAAAACGGTGGCATTGCCGCCAATCTGGACGGAACGCTCCGGATTTCTCGCGTGCTGCGTGAATATGGAGGGCGCAGTCTTGAGGAGCGAACGGCAGAGCCCACGCGGAAAATGCACCCGCTCGCCTTTCACGTCAGCGCCCGCTCCCTTCCAGAGCTCCAGCGCCTCGGCATCGTCTCGAAACTCGATGCCGACCTCTTCGAGAACCGTTTCCGCATTCTTCTCGATCAGCGCCAGACCTTCTTCGTCCAGCACCTCGTAGACCTTGATCTGTCGGTTGATGTAGGTCTGCTGCACGCCGGGGCCGCCGCCGGAACGCGCCGCGCGGCGGGCGGCAGCGCCGCCACCGCGATCGCCACGAGCGCGCCTGCCGCCACCGGCTTCCTGTTCGACTGCGACGTTCTCAACCATGAACTCGTTCCTTGAATGGTTCTGACGCCCCTATCGGAACGCCTTTCGCCGGATCGTAGTCATCGACCTTAGCCAAAACGGCCCGACAGCGCCAAGCCATGTCGCAAAATCGATAAGAAAACCAAGCTATTTCCGGTCGCTTTCTTTTTGCATGAAGTCGCAAATCGGCTATGGAATGCGCCAAGTGCAGAATAGATATGAGCCTGAATTTTTGCGCCGTAAGTTAAAGCCGGCCAAGAGGAGCCTTAGCGAATGTCCGACGACGAGATCATCCTCTCCGAACTTTCCGACGATGAACTCGTGCAGCAGATGCACGACGACCTCTATGACGGGCTGAAAGAGGAGATCGAGGAAGGGACGCACATTCTTCTCGATCGCGGTTGGGTCCCCTATAGAGTGCTTACCGAGGCGCTGGTCGAGGGCATGCGCATCGTCGGTGAGGATTTCCGCGACGGCATCCTGTTCGTTCCCGAGGTTCTTCTGTCAGCCAACGCCATGAAGGCCGGTATGTCCATCCTGCGGCCGCTGCTCGCTGCCACCGGCGCGCCGAAGCAGGGCAAACTGGTCATCGGCACTGTCAAGGGCGATATCCACGATATCGGCAAGAACCTCGTTGGAATGATGATGGAAGGCGCCGGTTTCGATGTCATCGACCTCGGCATCAACAATCCTGTCGAGAACTATCTCAACGCCATCGAGGAGCATCAGCCCGACATCATCGGCATGTCCGCCCTGCTAACGACGACCATGCCTTATATGAAGGTTGTCATCGACACGATGAAGGAAAAGGGCATCCGCGACGACTTCGTCGTGCTCGTCGGCGGCGCGCCGCTCAATGAGGAATTTGGCAAGGCTGTTGGCGCCGACGCCTATTGCCGCGACGCGGCAGTGGCCGTCGAGACCGCTAAGGATTACATGAAGCGCAAACACAACATGCGCGCAACGGCGTAAGAAGCAAATAGCGAGAGCCGCAGGATCGTCGAGAGACTACGGTTGTGTAACCGTGTCCTCGACGGCATTTGCCGTCGCCTTGACGTCTCTGCCAACGCCGCGGACCGTGTTGGCGCAAGCCGCCAGCACCAATGCGGAGATGATCAGGACAACCGATGCAAGCCGGGACCGTTTCATGGACTGGCACTCCCTGGTTCGCTAATATCGCGTAGCAGGAACGGAATTTGGACAAAGTTGTTCCATGATTAAAGCCGGCGAAGCCGTTCTTCCTCCATCGGAAAAGCTGCTGGTGATTGCTTGCGGCATGATCGCGCGCGAGATTCTGGCGGTCAAGGAACAACTCGCCCTTGAGCATCTCGAACTGACCTGCCTTCCGGCGGAATATCATTATTATCCGGACCGGATTCCGCCGGCCATGGACGCCGCAATCGTGAAAGCGAAGGCGGAAGGCTATCGGCACATCTTCGTCGGCTATGCCGATTGCGGTACAGGCGGCCTGCTGGACAAGGTGTGCGAGAAGCACGGAGTCGAGCGCATCGAGGGTCCCCACTGCTTTGCTTTTTACCAGGGCAACGCGGCTTTCAAGGCGATGGGCGACGGCGACATGACGTCGTTCTACATGACCGATTTTCTTTGCCGGCAGTTCGACTCCTTCTTCCTGAAACCGCTCGGTCTCGACCGCCATCCGGAACTTGCGGCCGATTTTTTCGGCAACTACGAGAAAGTCGTCTACCTCGCGCAGACCGACGATCCGCAACTGGACAAGGTCGCGGAAGACGCGGCGCGAATGTTGGGGCTTGCCTATGAAAAGCGCTTCACCAGCTATGGCGACCTTCCGGAAGCGCTGGCGAGCGCGTCCCGCGCCGCGAGGCCTATGAAAGCACCATAACCTTTCTGACGTGTCGGCCTTTTGCCCGCCGTGTTGTAAATCCATGCTGGATATTCCGGAATTTCGCCGCTACTCCGAACAAACGGGCGAAGGCGGTCATCCGGGTTTCACAAGCCACGGCTATGCGCGTGGCGTCATCAACGATTAACCGGTTCTGCCCCAGACTGCGTCTCTCTTTGCGCCGGGGGTGGAGAGGGCGGCTGCACGGGAGCGCATGAGACAGGAAATGCGGGGATTCGATCACGGGCAGATCGACGGGACGCCGATCAGGCGAAGGCCGCGCAGGCTATCCCAACTCTTTGCGCAGTTGGCGCGCGACGCCGACGGGCCGGTCTCAGTGGCGAGCATCCGCGACGCGCTGGGGGATCGCAGCTTTGCGGCCCTCATCGTGTTCTTTGCCGCGCTCAATCTCATTCCCCTTCCGCCGCCGTCGTCGGCAATCCTGGGACTGCCCCTGGTGATCATCTCGGCGCAGATGATGTACGGCAGCAGGCGCGCCTGGCTGCCGCGTTTTGTCATGGACAATGCGATCTCCGCCGAAAACTTCCGGTCCATCATGGATCGGCTGATCCCAAGGCTCATGCGGCTCGAACGGATGATCAAGCCCCGATACTGGCCCTTCTGGCGCAGACATGGCGACCGGGTGATCGGCGTCATGTGTTTTGTCCTGGCGATCACCGTTACGCTACCAATTCCGCTGGGAAACTGGCTGCCTGCCTTCTCTTCGGCGCTTCTCGGCCTCGCCCTCGTTGAACGGGACGGAATTCTTTTCGCAGTAGGTACGACGCTCGGCGTGGTGTCGATGGCCCTTATCGCGGCAGTCTTCGGCTCGGCGACCGCGCTCGCCGGCTTTTTCTGGTCCTGGGCATCCGTATTCTGGTAGACCTCTCACGCCGCAGACCCTGACGTCTGTTCCAAAGTCCGGAGCGAACTGCATCGCAAGCGAGGGCCCGCCGTCCTGTTTGCTTTCTGCGACATGGCACAACGTCGCTTTTGAAAGCCCGCGCGTCGTCCCATAACAAGCGGCGCGGCAGCGCTTGCGGCAATGCTCGGACAGAGAAACCAGCGGGGCAGAAATGGCGGATCTCATCGTCGTCTACTGGCGCGACATACCGGCGCAAGTCATTGTGAAGAAAGGCCGGCAGAACGCAAAACGCGAACTGCCTCTGCGCTTCACGGAAGCAATCGATATGTGCGCGATGCGAACCGGGGCCGGCGATACCGACGCCTATCTCGCCGAGTGGCGGAAGGCCGATCCGGTGGCGGTCGGTGACGACCTCGAGGCGGAAGCGGAAAAGGCGTTTGCCGAACTCGATACGACATACACCCGAGAGCGTCTGGTTGCCTTGGTAAAGGCAGGCGGGAAAGAAGCGAATGTCTGAATTCCACCCCGTGGTGACACAGGCAACGCTGGTTAAGAACGCGACGCCGAAGTCTGACTACAAGCCGTCGGACGTGTCACCGCAGCGGCGCGTGCAGCGGCGCTACACGATGCGGCTTTGGTCGGTCCGGCATTCGCGGGCGCTGGAATGGTTCTATGGCAGGTTCGCCGATGTCTTCCTGCTTCTTCATCCCTTTTGGAAGAGGATCGGATACGGGCGTGTTGAAGGGCCGGTGAAGTTTGTCGAAAAGCGCGTGAAGGGCTTCATGTTCGACTGCCGCATGTGCGGACAATGCGTGCTTTCGTCCACCGGCATGTCATGTCCCATGAACTGCCCGAAGCAGCTCAGGAACGGCCCTTGCGGCGGCGTACGCGCCAACGGCAATTGCGAGGTCGAGCCCGATATGCCCTGCGTCTGGGTCAAGGCATGGGAAGGCTCGCGCAACATGGTCCACGGCGACGCCATCCTGAACATACAGAAGCCGGTCGATCAGTCGCTGCGTGAGACGTCCGCCTGGCTGCGCGTGACAGCGCTTGCTGCAGCCGAGCGTGAAAAGGCAAAGACGGGAACACCCGCATGAACAATATCGGTACCCGCCATCACGACGAACATCCTGACGGCCCCCACCTGCCGCTCGATCCCCTGCCCGGCCATTCCTCGCGCGGCCGGCTGGAGCGCGTGCTGCGGCGCGGCGAATTCGCGGTGACAGCCGAACTTAACCCGCCGGACAGCGCCGATCCCGAGGATGTTTACGACCGCGCCAGGATTTTCGACGGCTGGGTCGACGGCATCAATGCGGTCGATGCCTCGGGCGCGAACTGCCATATGTCTTCGGTCGGGATCTGCGCCCTGCTCACCCGCATGGGCTATGCGCCGATCATGCAGATTTCCTGCCGTGACAGAAACCGCATTGCCATCCAGGGCGATGTTCTCGGCGCGGCCGCGATGGGTGTCGCCAACATTCTCTGCCTGACCGGCGATGGGGTGCAAGCTGGCGACCAGCCCGGCGCGAAGCCGGTCTTCGATCTCGATTCGATGTCTCTTCTCGAAACGATCCGGGTGATGCGCGACAACGGCAAATTCCTGTCCGGCCGCAAGCTGACGACACCGCCGGAAGTGTTTCTTGGCGCCGCCATCAACCCTTTCGCTCCGCCTTACGATTTTCGCCCGTACCGGCTCGGCAAGAAGATCGCGGCAGGCGCGCAGTTCGTGCAAAGCCAGTATTGCTTCGACGTGCCGATGTTCCGCACCTACATGGAACGGATCCGCGATCTCGGCCACACCGAAAATTGCTTCGTCATGTGCGGTGTGGGGCCCCTCGCCTCCGCAAAGACCGGGCGATGGATCCGTACCAACGTGCCTGGGATTCACATTCCCGATGCCGTCATCAAGCGCCTTGAAGGCGCCCAGGACCAGAAGAAGGAAGGCAAGCAGCTCTGCATCGACATCATCAACGAGGTGAAGGAGATTCCGGGGGTTTCAGGCATCCATGTGATGGCCTACCGCCAGGAGGAATATGTCGCCGAGATCGTCGATGAATCGGGCGTCCTGAAGGACCGGCGGCCGTGGAAGCGCGAACACCGCCGCGACGATCAGCTCGTCGCCGACCGCCTCGATCACCTGCTGCACGACGACATCACGGAAACACAGGTCGACATGGTGAAAACCGCCCACTAGTGGAACGAATTTGACATTCGCATCCCATTTGACATCACGCGTCCATTGCGAATGTCAAATTCAAAAGTTCCACTAGAATCATATGTTTGCTAGTGGCCCTTTGATTCTAACATTCGCCTGAATGGCCTGTATCAATGGGATGCGAATGTTAGAATCGGACCACTAGGCGCCATATCGGCTTTCAATCGCTTGATCCAAACCAGATAACGATATAAAGAAGTCTTTATATCATACGGAGAGCTTCATGACCCGCACGATTGTCGCCTCGGCGACCAGGGAAATCATCATCGGTTTCGACCAGCCGTTCTGCGTGATTGGCGAACGCATCAATCCGACGGGGCGAAAGAAGCTTGCGGCCGAAATGATCGCAGGCAATTTCGAGACAGTCATCAAGGACGCTCTGGACCAGGCCGCCTGCGGCGCGACGATGCTCGACGTCAATGCCGGCGTGACCGCCGTCGACCCGAATGCCACCGAACCGGGCTTGCTCGTCCAGACGCTGGAGATTGTACAGAACCTCGTTGACCTGCCGCTCTCCATCGACAGTTCAGTGTCGGCGGCAATCGAAGCCGCCCTGAAAGTCGCCAAGGGCCGGCCGCTGGTCAACTCCGTCACCGGCGAGGAAGAAAAACTCGAAGCCATCTTGCCGCTGGTCAAGAAATACAATGTGCCGGTCGTCGCCATCTCCAACGACGAGACCGGCATTTCCATGGACCCGGACGTCCGCTTCGCCGTCGCCAAGAAGATCGTCGAGCGTTGCGCCGATTTCGGCATTCCCGCCCACGACGTTGTCGTCGACCCGCTGGTCATGCCGATCGGGGCTCTGGGCGATGCAGGCCGGCAGGTCTTCGCGCTGCTGCGCCGCCTCCGCGAGGAGCTCAAGGTCAACACCACCTGCGGCCTGTCCAACATTTCCTTTGGCCTGCCGCACCGGCACGGCATCAATGCCGGCTTCATTCCGATGGTCATCGGCGCAGGCATGACATCGGCGATCATGAACCCCGTGCGTCCGCAGGAAATGGAAGCCGTCCGTGCTGCCAACGTGCTGAACGGCACCGACGCCAACTGCACGACCTGGATCAAGACCTACAAGGACTACAAGCCGGCCGAAGGCGGCCATGCGGCGCCGGCGCCGGTAGCCGTCAATGCGCCGGGTGAAGGCGCGGCAGCGGGTGGTCGCCGGCGCGGCGGTCGCGAGGCGCGGCTGGCGCGAGGATAATTCTGCGAGGGTAATTCAAAGTAAGGTTATGGCGCTCCACGTTGCCCCCCTCTGTCCTGCCGGACATCTCCCCCGCAAGGGGGGAGAACACGCGCTTCGATCTCTGGCCTCAATCGCCAACGTCGGCGGGGGTGCGGCAAGCGACCCGCTGCTGATCTCCCCCCTTGCGGGGGAGATGTCCGGCAGGACAGAGGGGGGCAACGTGGAGCACAAACTTCTAGCGCTGTTGCACCCGGAAGACATAAGGGCCTCTTTATGAACCCTCCGCCCAACATCAAGGACCCGCTCGTCCTCTTCATGCCATCCGGCAAGCGCGGAAGGTTCCCCATCGGCACGCCGGTACTCGACGCGGCGCGTTCGCTTGGCGTCTATGTCGAAAGCGTGTGTGGCGGCCGGGCAACTTGCGGGCGCTGCCAGGTCGAGGTGCAAGAAGGCAATTTCGCCAAGCACAAGATTGTTTCGTCGAACGCTAATCTCTCTGAACGTGGTCCAAAGGAGTTGCGCTACGCCTCCGTCCGGGAGTTGCCCGAAAGACGCCGCCTTTCCTGCTCGGCGCAAATTCTGGGCGACCTCGTCATCGACGTTCCGCAGGACACCGTCATCAACGCGCAGGTCGTGCGCAAGGCTGCCACCGACCGGGTCATCGAGCGCAATGCCGCCGTCCAGCTTTGCTACGTGGAAGTCGACGAGCCCGACATGCACAAGCCTCTGGGCGACCTCGACCGGATGAAGGCTATGCTGGAGAAGGATTGGGGCTGGAAGGACCTTCTGATCGCGCCGCACCTTATTCCCCAGGTGCAAGGCATCCTGCGCAAGGGCAATTGGGGCATCACCGCCGCGATCCACCGCGATATGGATTCCTCGCGTCCGTTCATCGTCAGTCTATGGCCCGGCCTCAAAAACGAAGCCTATGGCATCGCTTGCGACATCGGTTCGACGACGATCGCGATGCACCTTGTCTCCCTGCTCTCCGGCCGCATCGCGGCTTCGTCGGGCACATCGAACCCTCAGATCCGCTTCGGCGAGGATCTGATGAGCCGTGTGTCCTACGTGATGATGAATCCCGATGGGCGCGAGGCCATGACCAAGGCCGTACGCGAGGCCGTCAACGCGCTGATCGGCAAAGTCTGCGAGGAAGGCAATGTCGACCGTCACGACATTCTGGATGCCGTCTTCGTCGGCAATCCGATCATGCATCACCTGTTCCTCGGCATCGATCCCACGGAACTTGGCCAGGCGCCCTTCGCGCTCGCGGTTTCGGGTGCCCTGCAATATTGGGCGCACGAGATTGACATCGACGTCAATCGCGGCGCACGGCTCTACATGCTGCCCTGCATTGCCGGCCATGTGGGCGCCGACGCCGCCGGCGCAACGCTCTCCGAGGGCCCGTACCGGCAGGACAAGATGATGCTGCTGGTCGACGTCGGGACCAATGCCGAAATCGTGCTCGGCAACAAAGACCGGGTCGTCGCAGCCTCGTCACCGACGGGACCAGCCTTCGAGGGCGCGGAGATTTCCTCTGGCCAGCGCGCCGCCCCCGGCGCGATCGAGCGCGTCCGCATCGATCCGGAGACGCTGGAACCGAAATACCGAGTCATCGGGGTCGAGAAGTGGTCGGACGAAGAAGGCTTTGAAGATGAATCCTGGGCGACTGGCGTCACCGGCATCTGTGGCTCGGCCATCATCGAGGTCGTCGCCGAGATGTACCTGTCAGGCATCATCTCGGAAGACGGCGTCATCGATGGTTCACGCGCGGCCAGTTCGACGCGCATTTTCCAGAACGGCCGTACTTTCTCTTACCTGCTGCGCGAAGGTCGCAAGGGCGAACCCAGGATAACCGTCACCCAGAACGATATCCGCGCGATCCAGCTCGCCAAGGCTGCCCTCTATGCCGGCGTGAAGCTGTTGATGGAAAAACAGGGTGTCGAGACCGTCGACACGATCCGGTTCGCGGGCGCGTTCGGCTCCTTCATCGACCCCAAATACGCGATGGTTCTCGGTCTCATTCCCGATTGTGATCTGTCCGAGGTCAAGGCGGTGGGTAACGCAGCCGGCACCGGCGCACTGATGGCGCTGCTCAACCGCAATCACCGCCGCGAAATCGAACAAACGGTGAGCCGTATCGAAAAGATCGAGACCGCGCTGGAGCCGCACTTTCAGCAGCTTTTTATCAACGCCATGGCGCTGCCGAACAAGGTCGACCCGTTCGCGAAGCTCGCCGCGCAGGTTCAACTGCCGCCGCGCAAGGTGCTATCAGAAGGGGCTGAACCCGGCGACGCTACCCCCCGCCGCCGCTCGCGCGAAGAACGCGCCGCCCGTCGCAGTCGGGGATAATGCTATCAGGACTGGAGCGACTCGCAGTCCGACGGCTGTCCAGTCGTTCACTCGTTTGCTGGTTTTCTGCCCTTAAACCTCATCAACAGTGAACAATACTGGGCAGATATGCCCATATTGTTCTTCGCGCTAGAAGAGCATCATTCCCCCTGTCGCGATCCCCCGCGACTGGTCCATCCGGCGGGCGCCTTGCACCTGCACCTCCCATCCCCTGGGACTCGCCGGACGAACCCAAGGCACCGAACCTGGGTGAGGAATCCAATTTCCTCACCCTCTTTTTTCCATGGCTCTGTGACCAAACGTTTGGCCGGGCATACTCGCTCGGCTAAACAAGCCCGATATGTCAAAGTTAAATGATTGCCCGGAGCGAAGCAGCGATCATGTCGCCACATCGCGCAAAATACCCCTCGCGATGCCTTTGGCGACTGTGCGTGCCCAAAACGCCCCGGAGAGGAACCGCAGTCGCCGCTTTTTGCACGTATCGACCACGCAAGGCTCCGTACGTCCGGTCCTCTACCTCAATGGCAGCTACCGCCGCCGGCCAACACGGCGAACATCCACAATGCGGCCATCGCTCCGGCGCACGGCAATTTCGTACCGGTCGCGGCCGCGCCAACCGCGGTAGATAAAAAATCTGCCGCGGCAGTCGACGGCCCGAACATCCCGAAAGCCGCGGCTTCGGAGGCGGCGCGCTCCTTCCGAACAGGTGATCGATCGACCACCGCTGATGTTGGTGCCGATCCTGATGTTGACGGTAACTGCGTCCGCCGGCGTCGGCAACGCGACCGGTACGGCTAACAACGTCAGAACAAGCGCAAGGGATGCCAAGCGAGATCGCCGCACTCTTCCCTCCCAACCCGCATCCGCCCACCTGGCGGCCAAGCAATGAAAGACGCGAAAACCTTAGTTGCCTATCGCCGAAGTTGCAACATGATCGACGGATACTGAATAAGCGCGCCCGTTTGGAACTACCCGACATCCATCATATGCTTGGCCGCTGCGACGGGGTATAAAAAGCGGTCGTCTGGTCTTGTCACGGCACACGGACGCTTGGAAGAGGAGATCACGCTTTCGCTCAACACCAAAGTGGGAGGAAGCAAGATGTCCCCATTCATTGGTAGTGCCAACCCGGAAGAGTTGGCGGTCATGACAGAGGCTTTTGACAACCACTGCCTTGCGCATAATATTACTGACGAGGATTCCAGGTCCTACGTCGCGCATCTCGTTATGTTACTGTTTGAGGGTGGCGCCAAGACTGTCGAAGAATTCAAAGCAGGGCTTACGCGACTGCGCTCAGTTTAATCCGGCTCGTCGACCAGCGGCTTGCGCATTCTCGGTTCAGCCTTCCCTTGCCGCCACAAGGCCAAAGTGCTCGCCATATGTGGTGGGTCGGCGCGGCGCGGTGATACCGCTGCCGACGGGATCAAAACATTGGGCAGGATGGCAGTTCTGTTAACGTCAGGCGGACGGGAACGGGGTAATTGCCTCACCCGCGAAAAGTGCCCGTGACCGGGCTCTGGCGGATTTGGCGATCCCGGCAGGATTCGAACCTGCGACCATCGCCTTAGAAGTCCCCTCGGAAGTCCCATCGCCGGAGTCAAAGGCCTGGCCAGGCACTTTTAATTGATTTCGCTCGCGGATAAGGCGGTGATCGTAGCGCATCGGCAAGGCAGTAGGCTACCGCTGCCAGAAGCCACGGTGCGGAGAGATAAGCTCGTCCTCGATTTCGGGGAAGGGGCCGTGAACCTCCACCCTCTTCTGCCCGGAGCCGAGCACAACGCGCGAGGGTAGGCTCATCGTCGGGTTTGCAGCGTGGTCGCCGGTGAGCGCGAGGAGCTTGGTCTCCTCGAAGCCGTAGACCAGCCGGCCGATATTCGCCCAGTACAGCGTGCCTGTGCACATCGCGCAGGGCTCGCCGGTTGAGACTAGCGTGCAGATCCAGAGAAACTCCGGCGGGTAGGCAGCAGCCGCGCGCCGCGCAAGTTCGGTCTCGGCGTGATGCACGGTGTCGATATTGCCTTGGCGCATAAGGATCGCGTCGTCGGGGCCGACCAGCACTGCACCGAACGGGTGGTGGCCGTGCGCGACCGCGTCGCGGGCGACGGCATCGGCCGCGCGGAGGTGGGCGATCATCTGGTCGCGGGTCATGTCGCGCAGTCTACCGTGCAGGAGATGAGATGACAATTCAGTGTCCGCGCTCAGCACATATGAGACGATTGGGTCATCCGGTTTCGGCAGATATGGAGATACTCGTTTGGGGTTAGGCCGTCGAGGGCGCCGTGCGGCCGATGATGGTTGTAAAGGTGTTGGAAGGCCTCGACGTGTTCGGCGATTTTGTCGATCTGAGGTGGCAGATCGACGGTGGCGTAGAATTCGTATCGCCAAGCGGCATTGCATCGTTCGACGGCTCCGTTGAGTTTGGGTGATCTGGGCGGCAGGACATAGAGGGGGATGTTGCGCTCCTGGCAGGCGTTCTCGAAGTCGGCCATGAACTCCGAGCCGCCATCGATCTGGATGGCCTTGATGGGCCAGGGCATCTCGGCGACGACCTTTTCGAGGAAGTCGGCGGCGTTCGCGGCGGTGGCGCTTTTGTAGGGTTTGGCGACGGTCCATTTGGCGAAGACGTCATAGGCGTCGAAGTGCTTGACGGTGCGGCCCTGCGCCAAGGCGAGGGTCACCGTATCGATCTGGATGACGTCGCCCGGCTTTTCGAAGAAGACGTCCTTCGGCTTGCGGATGGCATGGGGCCGGCTTTTGGGCGCGGCTTTGCGCGCTTGTTTGCGGATCAGCTGTGGAACCGGCATCACCCGGCCGCGCTCGACCAGGCTTTTGAGGATGCGCCCGACCGTGGCGTTGGAGACGGCCATGCCGGCCTTGCGCAGGAGCGGGCCCAGCTTGTCCTTGCCCCACATCGGGAAGTCGCATCTCAGCCGCTCGACCGCACAGCGCAGCGCAGGTGACCAGCCTTTGGCGCGCCGTCGGTGCGGACGCCGGCTCTTCGGCTGCGGCTGCGCCTTCCAGCGGTAGAGGGTCGAACGCGGAACGCCGACCGCAGCAGCCGCGT
This sequence comes from uncultured Alphaproteobacteria bacterium, assembly GCA_963735385.1. Lineage (GTDB taxonomy): Bacteria > Pseudomonadota > Alphaproteobacteria > Rhizobiales > Rhizobiaceae > CAVTKY01. The sequence continues at coordinate 82,532 of CAVTKY010000020.1, forward strand.
CGTCGGCACTCAGTCCGGCATCCATGGCGCGTCGCCAGCGCGCCACCGCATCGCGTCTTCTCTCCGCTTCGATCGTTGAAGTCTCCGCGCCGAGAAGACGCGACGCCCGGCCAGCATTGCGTATAAGATGGCCGGGCAGGCCAAATACCTGCATGGGGTTCTCCTGTGTTTCGAGCTTCGACAACCCGAAATTCGGAGAACCCCTCCTTTAATGCAAGAATCTCATATCTGTCTGAGCGCGGTCATTCAGCAAAGCGGGGGGCGAAAAGCCCCCCTAAAAGACCCCCTGCCCTCGAAAATCGCGAGGAATGTCATCTATCGCTAAGCGAGAACTATTTGAATTACTTGAGGGTTTTTGGCGATCCCGGCAGGATTCGAACCTGCGACCATCGGCTTAGAAGGCTGATGCTTTCACGAAAATTCACCTGCCATATTAAGTAGTTACTGTCAAAAAGGCTTTGGCGTACCGACAATCGTACCGACTTTCCAAAAAAAGTCTGCTAACAGCACTCGATACGAGAATGCCTCCACCCGCCATGTCTTCACCCGCGGCATGCAGTCGCTCGCCTGCTGGGCTTCGAGACCGATCATGGCCGTATGCGCATCTCGGCACCATCCTGACGACGCACACATATGAGGATGGCTGCACGGTCGGCTACAGTGAACTCAAGGAAAATTGGGGACCGCTGAGCAGATGCAGAGATATGCCGGCCGGCACGGTGGCGAAGGTCTGAACGGGAGGTGTGCGGACCGGGATTTAGCCTGAATACGTCAGACTGGCGATTTTGGTCCTGGCTCGCAAAGAGCGGCCGTTATCTGCTCATAGGCGGCTTCGACCGCATCGCACGCGTTGCGCGTCGCCTCGATGCCTGCCGTCGAGCCAAGCCGGTTGCCGATCGTGGCGGTCATGCTCCAATGCCAGCGTTCGGCCATGCCTCCGGTGTCTCCGAGGCTCCATGTCTCCGGTAGCCCGGCCGCCAGGGCTCCGGTGTCCCCGAGGGCTGTCTCCAGGGCTCCAGGACTTCGGTGTCTCCGAGGCTCACGTGTCTCCGAGGCTCCGGTGTCTCCGGCAGCCCGGCCGCCAGGGCTCCGGTGTCTCCAGGGCTCCGAAAGCCCGGCCTCCAGAGCTCCCGTGTCCCCGGAACTCCGTGTCTCCGGCAGCCCTGTCTCCAGGGCTGCCGGGCTCCGATGTCTCTGAGCCGGGCGTGGCTCGGCTCAGCGCTGCGCCACGTCCACCGCCTCAATTCGACGATCCGCGAAGGTCTGAACCTCGATGAGAAAGTCCTGCTAGCCTCGTGTTCGCAGTCGGTACATCGGCCTGCAAACCTCAGAAGATTGTTAAGTTTTTGGGGGATCCGTGCGACCCGCGGCGTTCTCGCTGTCCAAAACTACCCGCGGCGCTGCCGTCACGCAGGATTCTCGCAGAAGCGAAGAGGCGGCAATATGGACAAGAAGAGACCCGACATTGACGGTGCACCGCGAGGCGGTGCGCGCGTTTTGGAAGCTCGGCGCTTGTGACGGAAACCGAAACAACAACCAACGACCGCAAGGCGACGATCCCCCGCGGCCCCCGATGGCATCGATTCGCAAACTTTTGGCAGCTTGGAACAAGAACCTGCGCCCGTGAGGTCCTTCGAGCCTGGCGGAAATAGGTTGTGCGCCTCCTCAAAATACAACTGCACAAATTTATCGGCGAGATCGTTGTTGACGAACTTTTCCTCCTGCTTCGAGAATACAGCCCTTGACAACATGTCGGAAAAATAGCGGCGGATCTTGTCGGTGGCGTTGCCAAGATCGAGAATCACGGTCTCGCGGGCCAGCCGCAGGGGCTGGGGGGGGGCATGGACAAATCAGCAGGGGCCTTTGGCGTACACCCGACTGCCCTTCACTTGGAGAAATTCTGTCCCGACCTAACGGAAGTTTTCTGTGAGTGAATACGACGGTCTCACACCGGCCTCCACGACCCGTCCCTGACCTGACCCTCTCGCGGGAAGGTTGTGGGATAGCAAATCGTT
>CAVTKY010000021.1:0-40533 GCA_963735385.1 uncultured Alphaproteobacteria bacterium
GATATATCTCATGATGTTGAGGGCCAGTTGAGGTCACGTGTCTTGCGGCGGCTTCCATGGCCGGAAGGGTCTGACCGTCACCGCGCGGCACAGGCCTGGCACGCGACGATTGCGGGACTGCCCTGCCCTGGCACTCCAGCAGTAGTTTTGTTGATCGTAATTGCCGTCAACGTCGATGCGCTCGAGGCTCGGGCCGTCGCGGTAGAACCCGGTGGCCGCCATGCCGGACATTGCGGGCCAGAAACTTCGCCCGCCACAGACAGCCGCAGGACTTCCGACCACCCCGCAACTTCGTCCCGCGCAGCTCAACCGCGTTGCCGCAATCGCAGCGACTGCTGCACAACCCCTCGCCGTAATGGTGACGGCCAGCCTGGCCGAAAACGCCCAGACGCCCAAAGCGGCGACCGCGAAGATCGATCGGCTTGCGGGACAAGAATGGCTTCCGACGCGAGCGAAGCCCGGTTGCCAGGACCAGGGAAGGAGCGTGGCGAGGGTAGCCAAACCCTCTGCGCCGGGATCCGCAACAGTTACACCAACACAAGGGGTAGGATCTCTATTCCCGCAGATAAAAACCTAAGCGTAAGAAATCCGCTCTAAAAAACACAAATTTTCCGAAGCGGGGGGAGCTTTCGCTTCCGCTACCCCGTGGGGCGAGGCGCCAGGGGGGCGACTCGGCCTGAATACGTGAAGGCGTCGCGCGTCGCTTTCGCGCCGCGAAACGACTCAGTGCCAGCGCGCAAGCTTTCTTGCGAGGTACGCAACTGCTGCACTTCAAGCACACGATCCGCGTATAGCGGAGACTTCTTCCGCTATACTTAACGCGTAACCCACTGATAAGGCTGTCTTATCCATGACGTTAGCCAGTCTCTCTGCACCTTTCGCTGCACCTTCGTCGCGCGACTGGCCCAATTCTCAAGGGATTTATCGTGATGCTCAATCCCATCCGAACAGGACAAACACGAACAGCCCAATGACCGCCACCAGCATGACAGAATAAAGGACAATCCATTCGAGATCCCGCCTGTTCATCCCCACCATGATGCCCTCGCGCTTCCGGTCTCGATTAGAGGCATCGCAGAGCAACGCGCGCTCCCGAACGGTGTCAGAAAAGTGCGGCCAACCTCACAAACGCGCTGTACGGCCGCGAAAACGGCCCCGGATCGCGTTCTGAAGCGCCACCTTTGCTGCCATCGCGCCACGCCTTACAGCCTCATCCTCACATTCAGCTGATCGAGCCGTCCACTGAGCCAATCAGCGATGAAAGACTTCGCGGCCACAAGGTCTTAACAATTTTTCAGGAGGCGCCAGGCGGCTGAGGTATCTAACTGCCTCGTTTCGTTAGTCCTAACCGCTGATTTCGTACGGCCTCGATAACTCTACCGCGTTCAACTGGCGATGCCGGATACTCCACCCCGATCGGAAAGCGCTCGATCGTGGAGAGCGTTGCCAGCGCCTTGCGGGTCACGCTCCGCGCCGCCGCCAGCGATATGAAATCGTGCCCCACCGTGCGATAAGCCATGTAGTGACCGCCATGGGAACCACAGCATGTCGATCCCTGCAGGGCATCTTTCCTGCAGCGCGGACCAGAGCGGGTTTTGGCGATGCACCGCTTGCGGTTCGGGTGACCGTCGCCGAAGCGGCTCACACGTCCGAAAAAGACAGCGTTGCAGCCTTTCTCGCGCCCTCTGCGATCGCGCAGCCGCCAGCTCGGCCGGTTCTTCTGTGTATGATCGTTCATGACGGAAAGCTAAACCAGCACGATGCCGTGCGCAAATCTCAATCATTGGCGAGCGCTCTCACCACGGCAAGCGTCAGAGCCCGATGATCCCAGCGAGCGCCGGCTGTCCCGCCTTTTAGCGAACCCATCGCGGCCGTGTAACGCTTCGACCACCTGCGGGTCGATATAGTCTGATTTGGTACTCGTCATGCCGTCTCCCTGATGATGCGCTGGAGGATTTCCCGGCACTCGTATCCGGACTTCTTCGTCTTGATCATCAGCGCGAACAGATAGCCGTGCAGGACGCGCTGGCGATCGTTCAAGCCGTCGAGCTTCGCGGCCTGCTTCCTGGCCGAGCCTGAGGGTGACGTCGCCGACACCGTACTGGCGCCGGAGTTCGGCCTTGATGCGAACCCCATGCCGCCAGTCGTCGAGCTCCATCCCGACGGCTGCTCTCGCTGCCGCCGCGGGCGGTGATGCGGCCGCCGTGCCTTCTCCAAACCGCGCCTCGGCAGCAACAGCGTGCTTTCAGTCGCGGGTTGCAGCGCGCCGTCAGATTTGCACATCTCGGTTGCTGTTCTGTTTGCGACACGTTTTCGGGCGTTTTTCGGGGGCAAAAGAAATGGGTTATTTCTTCTTCCCCCAAGGGAGAATGACCCATTTCTTTTTTCGGATTTCTGACCGTGTCGATTTCCTCAGCAATATCAATTGGTTTTACAAGTTTTTCCTCCGCCAGAAAACAATGACCCATTTCTTCAGCGGTTTTTTCGAAAATCGTTTGTTCGCGTTTTGATCTTTTCACTCCGCGGAGGTCGTTTTCGAGCAAGCTTTCGAGGGCCTCCGCCGTCGTGTGATCGAGAAGCTTTTCAAACAGCGTTTCATCTTCCGGGTGCAGGATCGAGACCGTTCCGGTCGGGTCGTCCTCGTAGCGCGCGGCGTTGCTTCAGGACGTCGGTGGTGACGCCCGGCACCCCCATTGCCGTGAGCAGGCTCGCCACTTCGGCTTTCGTGGGCGCGAGGTCGTCGGCTGTCAGGCGCCTGCCCTTGCCTTTTCGGATGGAGAAACCTGCCAGGCCCTTCGCCCACGCCGTCACCACGGCGTTCTCGAACGGCGTCCTGACCGCATAGGATTTACGGCGGCGCGTCGGCCGCCATGCCTCGAACGCGGTCCAGTCGTCCAATGTCTTGAGCACCGCAGTGGGCCGAGTTCTTCCAGCTGTCGAAGTCGTTGCGGGCTTCCAGGCATTCATCCAGCGTCCGCCACGGCACGGTCTCGAACTGGATGAGACCGTCGAAATCGACCGGGTTCACCGGACGCCGCTTGAAGTCGTAGCAGAGCGCGACCTTCACGTTGCGATGCACCGTCAGCAGGTCGGAAGTGTCCTCCCACTGCTTCGACATGGAAATGAAACTGGTGACCTCGGTCGTCGTGTCGAAGGTCCGGTCGCGCTGAAGCTGGACGAATGCGGCAGTCTCGGCGGCCAGCGCCTTTGCCTCGGCGGCCTTGTCGCCCTTGTCGTATTCGAATTCCCTGGACTTCAGGCGGTGGCCGGCGCGGGCTATGAAATAGTCGGACCCGGCGAACGGCTCGATCGTCATGCCGTGGCGCGTCCTGGCGACCAGCATCGACAGCGCCTGGTGCTTGATCTCCAGGATGTCCGGCGAGCCTTTTGGGTCCACGGTTGCGCGCAGCCGCGAGAACCACCGGCAGATCGGCCCTTGTATCGCGAAGTGGATTTCGTCCTCGGTCGCGTCGCTGATCCATCCGTCGGTCGTCGCCGAGAGGACGCGGACATGGGCCGGCAGCCGGGAAAGGATTTCGCTGAGCACGGCGCGCGGCAGGCCGGATGTCATTGCCGCCAGCAGCGGGCAGGTGATGACGGACGGCGGCAGCGATTGCCGTGATCCGTCGCGGGTGTCGAACAGGCGGATGTTGTCCGGTATGGACTTCATCTCGCCGACGCCCTGGCCGAGCTTTCCGTAGACGGAATTGCCGCACTCCTTCGCCAGCAGCTCGAACACGCTGCCCTTCCCGTGCGCGGCGCGCTCACGGTTGACGAGCTGGGCGAAGTCGCGGAAGGGGCGCTCGGCGCGATCCATGTCGGGCTCTTCCCACGGCACGCGCGCGCCGGCGCGGACGGTGATCCGGGCGCCGAGGTTGACGGCCAGCAACAGTTCCGGGCCGGTCACCGTGGTGCTGCCCGACAGCGGATAGACCAGGCCGCCGTCGCCGGTGTTGACCGGCAGGCAGGGAAATCGCGTGCCTTCCGGGAACTCGAAGTCGACGCTGGCGACAGTCGGGTCTTCGAGGACGGCAAGGCGTGACAGGTCCGTCGTGTGCTCGATCGCGGCCCAGTCCAGTGTCCGGAAACCGGCCATCGCCGTCGTGTAGCAACCCTTCAGGTCGTAATCGACGAACGGCCGCTCGGGCGTCGCGGTGAAGATGCCGTGGACGAATGCCTCGTTGCGGCCGCCGTGGTAGGCATCGGCGGCGAGCGACTGGATTGCCCGCGCTTCGGCGATCGGGTCTCCGATGCGTCCTTGCTTGGTCAGGTCGCGGCCGAGTATCCCGGGCAGGAGGTGGCTGGCGTCGTTTCTCAGCCGCGTCGTGGCGATGTTGGCGACGGTCGGAGGCATCTTCGTCAGGCCCCAACTCTCGGCGAACTCGGCGACGCGGCGCAGATAGGTGACCGAGACTTCGGCGTCCCTGATGGCGTAGGCGGCGAACTCGACCGGGTGGCGGGCGTGGACGAGGTCCATTCTCGTGATGCCGGGAACGGTCTCGCCTTTCTCGTTGACGACATCGGGCACGTCCAGTTTCGGCAGGCCGATCAGGTTGCCGAGGTCCTTCAGCTTGCCGGCGCCGGCGGGGGCGAGAAGCCTGGTATCGAACAGGGTCAGCGTGGCCTTCACCCTGGCGCCGTTCGGCATCCTGATTTCGCGGATGGTCGGCCGCTTCACGGAGGCGAAGGTCCCCCTGACGTGGTCGAAGGATTTCTTCAGGCTCTTGAAATCCGAGAACGTGGCGAGGTCGGCTCGCGTGAAATGCGCGGTGATCGCGATGCGCAGGTTCCTCGGCTTCAACGCTCTTGCGGCGCGGTTTCTCGGCCTGTGCTTTCGCGACGCCGGCCTTCCAGTCGCCATGGATGTCGACACCGTCGCGGAGCGCGCCGTTGATGACGCGCGATATCAGCGAGGTCAGTGCGTGGCGGTTCCGCCGGCCGGGGCCATTGGTCATGTAGTAGCCGCCGTTCGACTTGCCGGTGGCGGGGTGGAAGTAGAAGGCCTGATAGGACAGAACCGCGTTTTCGTCGTAGGGCACGCCGTCCAGGTTCTCGCCGGAGACGTATTCCGTGTCGATGCCGATCACGAGATCAAAGGCGTCGAGCAGGCTCATTAGCGCCCCCAGCGTCTGTTCCAGGCGGAGGCGATGCTGTCGAGGGCCGGCGCCATGATCCCGGTTATCGTCGCGTCGTCGGGCCCGACGCATTCCCTGGCCCAGCGGATGGCGTTCGCGACCTCCTCGGACGCCTCCTCGATCGAGAGGTCGTCCATCAGGTCGTAATAGACAGCATCGAGCGCGTCGAAGATCACGGCGTCGGAATAGCCGCGCATGGCGAGCGCAAGGGCGGCGCCGACCATCGTGTTGTGCCTTCTGCCGTGCGGCGCGGCGGCGAGGATCTTCGCTGCGCCTCGGCCGGCGCATCCTCGACGTCCTGCAGCGCGCGCAGTATGTCGGTGGTGATGCCGGGCTTCTTCTGGCCGTGACCGCGGGCACGGTGTCGCGCCGTTGTTTCCGGATCGAGTTGCTCGAGTTCGTCGATCAGCGCGAAGATCTGTTTGCGGGTGACGAGCGGCAGGTCCGCCGGCCCGAGCGTCGCGGGCGTGTCGGTCAGCCAGCGATATGGCTGCCCCGTATCCGGATGAATGCCGAAGATCACGCACTGGCCCGACCGGGTGAACAGTTCGAAGCCGCCATAGGCTTTCCCGACGACGAGGCCGGGATCGCAGCGATAGAGCGCGAGCTTCTTCGGCGGCCTGCCGATGCGGACCAGCGGCGTCTCGCCGAGAATGTCCTTCGTGATGTCCCAGGCCCGCGCGGCGATCGCCGGGTCGGTCCAGTCGAGGTCGACGCCGATGACATCGTCCAGGCCGAAGGCAAGGCCGACGCCGTAGTTCCAGTAGATGCGCATCCATTTGGCGAATTCCGCCTCGGTCGGCGGCCGTTTGTTGAAGACGTTCCATTTGAAGATGGCCGGCCGCTTCTGGCCGGGGCGGAGGGGGATGAGCGACTGCCATCCCCTTTCGCGCACCCTTGGGGCGAATTCGGCGAACATGGCCGCGCCCTCATGTTCAACGCGGCCTGATCGTGCGCACGACCAGTTCCGGACACCGTCGTCGCGTTCTTGTGGGCGACCGTCAGGTTGACCGGCTTGCCGATGAAAAGGCCGGGCAGATCGAACGGGTCCTTGATCGCGTCGAGCGGCGTCCTGGTCGCCGTTGCGAGGCGATGGAGGAGCCTCGCGCCCTCGGCCAGGCGATGGTCGTCGGACGGGCCGTTGCGACTGGCGAGCAAAGCCCACATGGGCGCGGGAGATGCCTCCAGGCCGACGAGCTTGAAGTCGACGATCATCCACAGCACGTCGGACTTGTCGATGAGTTTCACGTCCGAGATCACGGCATCGTAGTTGCCGGGCGGTGGCAATTTGCCGCCGCCCCCGGTCAGGTCGAGCGGCCCCCATTCCGGGGATGCGCCGCCTAGGCTCCAGCCGCCCTGGCTCCCGTTCGTTTCGGTCGGTCCTGTTCCGTGGCGCTCCTTGTTCATTTCAACTCTCCTTCGATCCGGTAGAATTCGCGGGTTCGCATACGCCTGGTAGGTTCGCCGATCCGTGATGACCGGACCCAGGCGCCATAGCGGTTGCTCGGACTGTTTCCATCGTCTCCCATTCGGTCGGGATCGTCCGCCAGTCGGCATCGCGGCCGCCCGGCACCGGCTGGTGGCCGGGATCGAACAGTTCGCTCTCGTCCAGATGCAGATCAGCCGGCAGGCGGCGGAACGGCAGCGCCAGGTCGTTTTCTGTGAACATTTTCTGTGAACCGGCCCTGTCGGTCATCTGGTTGCAGCCCGGTCGAGAGCCGCCTCTCGCCAGCAGCTAGCAAGCGACGTTACTGTTTCAGGCAGTGGATTCGAGCGGCGACTTGTCCTTCGGAAAAGACATGCGCGGCGGCTTCAGCGGCTCGGCTTCAACCGGCGGCTCGTCCGCCCGCTCCGGCGTGGGCGAAAGACCATGCAGACCGCGGATGCGCGCGATCTCCTGATCGGTGACCCTGCGTTGGCCGCCGAAGTCGATGTATTTCACCTCGCCGTTTTGCATTGCCTTAAGGAAGCGTGGCCATGGAATGTCACAGCGCACGGCTGCCTTGTATGGCGTCCAGCCGGGCCCGCGTGACTTGTCCTTCCGGCCGATTTGTGTCGGGAGGACAGCGCGGGCAGCATTTTCGGCATTGTTGGTGTCGAGCGGCGCTTGCATCCTTTTCATCTCGATACCTCCTTGCTCACAGCGGTTCCTTGTAGGCCGACACCAAGGCAACTCGCTAGGCGACATGGCCTTCGGCGGCGGTCTAAATCCGATCCCTAAGGGCTCACCGTTCTGGCTGGAGCGCAAGATTTATCTTCTCATAGTTTTCCGTAAATCACCTATAACGGCTTGCATTCACCAAACCGCAGGAGTAACCGTCAGTTCATGAAACTGAATCAGCTATTATTTTTTCGGGGTCGTGCCTATCCAAGCGTGACCGTACGCAACGAAGGCGGCCTCGTCGTCATTCGGCCGGGGGCGATCCGGCCAGAGACGGATAGCCTCGCTGACCTCCTGGCAGCGCATGTTGCTCAGCCTGCAGGATTCTTCGCGACGTTCCCTGTCGCTGGCCGCAAATGGGAGGCGAGCGAACCGCGCGGATTCTGGCGCACCTTCAGCGAGATTGACCGATCCTCGCCGGAGGCTGTCGAGAATTTCTTCAACCGCTACGGCGATCCCGAAGAGAACCGCGATCGGCGATCCCGGCGAGACTCTTTCCGAAAGAAAGTATTGCACAACGAACTCATGGTTCACGTACCAGAAGCTGCTTGGTATTGCCGCCCGCGCATGGGAGGAACCGGACGACGACGGTGTGAGCCACCAGACCAAGAATGAACAGCGCCTGCGCGAGGCGCGTAATTTCCTCGGTGAATGGCCGGTCGTAACCCGCCTTATCCAAGACCGCACAACCGGCGCCCTGGTGCCACGGGCCGAAACGCTCGCGGATTATATGACGATCTCGGCCGCGATGATGGTTGCGGCGGCTACGCCGATGAAACGCTGTGTCCATTGTGATCACTGGTTCGGCTTCAACGACCTTCGGATGCAGTTCTGCTCGGTCAGTTGCCGCAATTCCGCCCACCGCGCAAAGAAAGAGGCACGCTGATGGCCCATATCGCTTCGTATCGGCTGGCCAGCGGCGCCCAGCGCTGGCGCGCTATCTGGGAGTTGCCAGCTGGCGTAGACGGCAAACGCCGCACCGATTTAAAGGGCGGTTTCGTCAAAATGTCGGCCGCCAGGGCTCATGCGGCGAAAATGGCAGTCGAGATCGAACAGAAGGGAGTTGGCGATCCCCAACGCCACACTCTCGGCCGCTTCCTGGAGCGATGGCTGACGACACTGACGCAGTCCGGTGATCACGAGATCACCACGTTGACTGCCTATAGCCACCATGTCCGCCGCCTCGACACATTGATCGGCCACGTGCCGCTGTCCGACCTGAATGCAGGCCATATCGATCAGGCCTACGGCAGCATGCTGGCGGGCGGGCTCTCGCCCGGCACCGTACGCACGACCCACGGCGTGTTGAAGAGCGCCCTGACCCGTGCCCGCCGTTGGAAGCTGATCGGTGTCAATCCGGCGGATGACGCGCAGCCGCCGAAGGCGAAGAGCAAACGGTCGGTGCGTTCGCTCACCCGCGAAGAAGCTTTTCGCATTCTTGCCGCCATCGAGCCCGAAAGCGGTGTCGAAGAGACTTGGTCACGCTTCAGCGGCGTTCACGATGAGTGTCTACGCGCACCCGGAAGCCTTCGAAGACGATGCGGCGGCGAACGCTATCGAACGCATCGTGCAAGACGTGGACAGACAGTGAACAGCCAAGCCGCCATGCACCGGCCATGCACCGGGATTTCAGAATGGAGTGCGCTAAGACAACCATAGCAAGAAAGAGCAATTGCAAGCTAGCATGAGAGAAAATGACAATAGGCTATCGTTTTCAATGGCCTCGGCGAGAGCTGGCTACAACAACCACGAGTAGCCAAGAACACACAAAAACCGAGGCCAAGGCGCTGTTTTTATTGCATTAATCGACTCGGAACCGACCGCCATGATGCGACCATGCTGCGGGAATTTTTCATTAAGCCGCATCGAGCCGTCCTTCCTGTCTGCCGTATGGGGAACGATCGATTCCTGATCGTCCCGTAGGCAGAGCACGCCACCTACGACGGCGGCATGGTGCTGCCGCCCGTCATAGTCGGCGCAATCGCTCCGGAAGGCGGCAAAGAAGTCCTGGGTCGTATCGACAACGAAGGTTTCAGCATGACGCTGAATTTGAGGTCTCACACCAGGCACAAACGTAAGCCCGAAACCGCTAACGCGTCGCACTTTTGTTTAGACGAATTGGCGGGACAATGCGCGGACATGAACCACCGGATCCGCCTTCGGCCTTCAGATGAACACTTTGCCCTGCCGGACACCTCGCCAGCAAACCTCATTCTTTTGCTGCGGATCCTGCAGCGGCTTGATCAGATCGAGGCTATGCTGGAGCCGCTTATCGAAGGCGACAGAGATTGTCGTGCCGATCCCGTTGCGGCGAAGGTCGAGCTGCTGCGAGAGGCGTGTATCGAGATGGATATATCGTTCACCGCAGACGGATATATCGGCGAGCACAGCGCCGCCAGGCTGCTCAGCCGTTCGGCGACGACGCTTCGAAACTGGCGCTATGCCGAACGGCCGCTGAAGTTTCGGGTGCTCGGCAGCCGCATCGAATATGGCCTCGACGACCTCGCCGCCTTCCTGGCCGAGCGCAGCGAAATCGCAATCTAGCCTGCCAAAACCTGACAGCATCGCACTTACTGGCACGCTTGCGATGCGGCAAACGATGTCGCTCGGATCGAGCGGCTCAACGGCTTCCCTGCGCGACCAGCTGAAGCGTGACCCCACCAACATGCTGTGTGAGCACGGCGCCAACTTTCCGGGACTGGCGGATCTTGAAGCGTGCCGGCCGGCAGTGAAGTCGCGAAATGAACTCTGCTGACAGAGTTGAGCGCACCGTGGTGCTATATGCACATAGTTCCACGCCGCCGGGCGACCTTACGAGCGAAGACCCGGCAGCTTGTCAAACGCGACAGGAGGAGGTTTCGCGATGACCAGCACCAATCCTGTCACACGCCGCGCCATTCTCGCTGCACTGCCCGCCACCGCCGTGCTTTCCGCGGGTAGCAGCAGCGAGGCGCTCGTCGCCACTCCGCGAGCAGCCAGGGGCTCGCCGGAACTTGCGGCGCTCATCAAGGCGCACCGGGCTGCCTATCGGCACTTTGTCGACCACGCCGCCCACCGGGACGACATGCGCGTTTACAGCACCCTCAGTCGCGCCGAGGAAAAGGCACTGCTGGCCATCTGCGCTTATCCCGCGGTTACGCACGCCGACCGGCGGGTGAAGGTGCGCTATCTGCTGGCGATCGAGAAACGCGGCGAACTGGATCTGCCGGAGCATATGGAAGCCGTGCTGCGGTCGATGCTGTGACTATTTTCGCGCCTAAACCGTTTGAAATTGGCGCTGCCGTTAATTGAAATGGCTCAAAACCGGCAGAAATGCAAATACCCGATCCAATATTCCGGAAATTTCTGCGGCCTTCGCGACGGTTCGGAATTCGACGTTGTCGTGATCAAGCCGCTCTCCAGCGAGCCATGCTTAGGGCCAAGGCCAACCGGAGTTGAAGCGATCGACTTCGTTTCGCATACAAGCTGCGGTATTTTTAGTGAAAAGGCCGCCGTTCCCAATGGATACAACCGTGACCACAACTCGGAGATCATTTGTCAAAGGGGCCGTTGCCGGCGCTATGGCTATGTCTTTGCCGGCCGTCACATATGCGAAGAATGATCCGCAGCCCGCCATGCGGCCCATACCTTCCACGGGTGAGATGATCCCCGCCGTGGGACTCGGGACCTGGGTTACCTTCAATGTCGGCGACGATCCCGTGCTTAGGAACGAGTGTGCGGACGTCATGGCCGCCTTCTTCGACGCTGGCGGACGTGTCATCGATTCCTCGCCAATGTATGGCTCATCGCAGTCCGTCATCGGCTATGGTCTGCGAAGGCTCGGCCGCCCGGAGACGCTGTTCTCGGCGGAGAAGGTGTGGACCTCGTCCGGCGCGAGCGGCCCTGCGCAGAGTCGAGCAGTCGCGGCGCTTCTGGGGTGTACCGCGCTTTGATCTTGTCCAGGTTCACAATCTGGTCGCCTGGGAAACACATCTTGCGACGCTCTTCGACATGAAGGCAGAAGGCCGTCTCCGCTATGTCGGGATCACGACATCCGAAGGGAGACGGCACGACGTGTTCGAAAAGATCATGCGGACTGCGCCGCTGGACTTCGTGCAGTTCACCTACAACGTCGTCGACCGCGAGGCCGAGGACCGGCTTCTGCCGCTGGCTGCCGATCGCGGCATGGCGGTGATCGTCAACCGCCCCTTTCAGCAGGGCACGCTTACCAGACGGCTCGATGGCGAGTCGCTGCCCGCTTGGGCCGCCGAGATTGGCGCCTCGAGTTGGGCACAGTTCATCCTGAAGTTCATCCTCTCGCACCCTGCCGTCACTGTCGCCATCCCCGCCACGACCAGCGTCGCTCATGTGCGAGAGAATATGGCAGCGTGCTCTGGCGCCTTTCCTGTCGCCGCCATGCGGAAGCAGATGGCGGACTATGTCCGCAGTCTTTGATGTCGACGTGGTGGACCTACCGACCGGGAGACTTCCTGCTCTTCTCCCCTCGCGTCTACTGGCGCATGTTCGAATTGCACAACGCTGCGCTGTGGCCCGTGCATGTCCTAACGCTCGCGGCGGGCCTTGCCATGGTCCTTGTCATGCTCCGTCCCACACACAGCCCTGCCCGATGGATGGCGCTTGCCCTTGCCATAGTCTGGGCATTCGTCGGATGGTCCTTTCTGTGGAGCCGCTATGCGGCGATAAACTGGGCGATGGCCTATGTCGCGCCCGCTTTCGCATTACAGGCGGCGCTGCTGCTGACCGTCGGCACGATCTCCAATGGCCTCGTTCTCGAGCAGCGCGACGCTGTGGGTTCGGCCGGTCTGTTCCTGGCAGTCATCGGGATCGTCGCCTATCCCCTTCTTCCACCGCTCTTCGGTCGCCCGTGGTCCGGCACCGAGGTTTTCGGGATCGCGCCCGATCCGACCGCGATCGCCACGCTGGGGTTCTGTCTGGCCGGAAATGGCCGGCTTGTGTCCATTCTGGTTCCGATACCATTGATCTGGTGCCTGTTCAGCGGACTGACGTTGTTGGCGATGGACGAAGCGCAGGCTTATGTTCCACTGCTGGCAGCGGCAATAGTGATTCTTGCTCTCATCCTGCGGGCGATGGGTGGGTCGGCCTCGCCGTAGAGGCCCATGGTTGCCATTGCTGTCAAGCGCAAATGGGCTTTTTCTATTCGACGCGACAGCACGCCACGACTTTCCGACAACGCTCTTGGTGGGCTTCCGCTGCTATGCAAGGAGTCCAATCCAGACGGTCGCCTCAGTGCTAATTTGACCCCCATTGCTGACGTCTACTGATGCGTTCGCAAACGACCGCTTTGGCCAGAACGCGACTTCCGGCTGGGAGAATGCCCGTAGGGGGCGGCAAGTTATGCGGCTCCATTGATTGTATCTACCACGGGGTCAAGCCAAGCAGCTTTTCACCGAGCGGCGTAAGCTTGGCCGTCTGGGCATTGTGCTTTTCCCATTCACGCGGATCGCCGGGGAAAGCGTCGCGCTTCGGATGGTCCAATTCGCGCCAGAGCCGGATACGCTCCAACCGCTCCGCCTCGTTCTCCCACTCCGCTGGGTGCATGGAAATGTACTGTGCCATGCGTACGCGATTGTCCGAGTGGTTCGACCGGACGCCATGCGCCAGGAGCGAGTTGAAGATCATCAAGTCTCCCGGCTCCATGTCGATATTGACAACCTCAAGCCCGGTCATGTCCGGATGCATAGGGTCGCGATCCTCCGATTGCGTCTTCACCCATTCCTCAAAATGCTCGAAGAGATAGGGCACGCACTGGAACCCACCAACGTCGCCGTCCTGTTTTTGAAGGCTCAGCACGCCCTGCACGCCGATCGGTAGCGGCCGGATCGAGGTATCCACATCCCAGTGGACAAAGCCGTTGGGATCGCCTTTCACCTTCTTGGGCGGATTGAGGTTGGCACGGTCGATGGTGACCCAGAGGTCTTCCCTATCCCAAATGTCGACGAAGACATCGTAGACCCGCCTTTCCATACGGTTGTCCCAGAGATACTGGTGATTGTAGATTTCCAACATCCCTGTGTTGTTCAACTCCTTCATCTTGTGTTCGCGCCGCTGCGGCGCGTACCATGTGGACGGATCGTTGGGGTCCTTTTCGTCAAACTTCCAGAGCAGATCGACAAGCCGATCCACATTGGCCGCGGGCACCGCCTGACGGACAATGACATATCCCTTTGTCTTCCAGTGCTCCCAGTCAGCGTTCGACAAAACGCGCAACGGCAAGGTCTTCCGGATATCCTTGAGCTGGGTCGAAGCGCTGGTTGTCGGATGGCTGTCGCGCCTGGCCGCGGTAGCGGTTTGCATGTCGGTCTCCATCGTGGCCCCCTGAACATCAGTATGGAAGAAGAGTAGGCTTTTCTGGAACGCCGTGTTGTCCGCAAATGGACAAGACTGATACTATTCCAGCATACCAATCGCAAATTCGTCCTGGAGCATGCTCAACCGACTTCTCGATTCCGTTTGAGTGGCATCATCATCCCGAGCGCGAATTGACGCTCACGCTCAATTCGCTGGATGGAAAGTTGCTGCTGAGCGCAGCAGATCGCAGCCGCCGACCTCGCCCTTCGCGACAAAGTCCGGCTGTATAGAGAGGATTCGAGCATATCTCCTCTGCGGCGAATCGATCAGCGACGCGGCTCCTCTCACAATACTCGCTGCTGCCGGGTGAGCGTCGGTAAACCGGAAGCCGGCTTTCGCTGGCGCGAGAAAAAGGAAGCCTGTCGGGGAGGAGTCCCAGCAGGCCTGATCTAAAATGCGATCTGCTGGCGGCACAAGCTATTCCGGCAACCAGGAGGCGCTCCATTGCCAGAGTGTGCCGAGATTGGCGTCGTCGCGGGGCGGTCGGCGCCCCTGACAAGGAGCCAAATCACTGAGAACCCGTGAAAGCTTGCTGGTATTGGGCATAAATGGCCGGTTTTTCGCCGCCAGACGCCACTTTGGTCCCTGCATCGCCACATTTCGCTTCCACGATTTTTCTGCCTGGCGGGATTTTTGCTTCCGACGGCGGAGATACCAAGGTAACGCTCCGATAAGGCGGGCCGCTAAACTGCCGAGTTCAAGCGTGGAGAGTGACGTGTGAATGGTGCATTCCGGCACGGCGTGGCCAGTGGGCCGCCGGGAAGATCCCTTCTTGATGGCGGGGCTGAAGCGGTCAGGTCGCCTCGGCGTCTGGGTCTCTTCTTCGCCATCGCGGCGATCGCGGTCCCCGCGCTTTTGACCGCTGGTGCGGTTGCAACGTTCTTCGTCGAGCCGTCGCAAGGCGCGCCCGACAAATTGTCGGCCATCGACGTGGACCAGCCCGTGCTGACCGCATCGCTCGTGCCCAAGCTTCTGCCTGTCCGCAAGGTCGTGACGGCGCCGGTTCGCGTGGCCCGCCGTTCCGCGCCGCAGGCAGTCGCCAGCGAGGCTGCGCCGGTCGAAGACCGCGACACGCTCGAGCAACATGACCCGCGCTGGGCGCGCAGCGACGCGCGGTCGCCTTTGCCCCCATGATGCAGCCGAACGCCTCTGCCAAGGAGGACGGCATCGCGGCGACCACTCCGGTCGCGCCGCATGCCGCCGGGACCAGTCCGGCCGCCGAAGCCGCCGTCGACGATGTGACACAACCGCGGGACTTCAAGGCGTCGACGCGCACCGTACGGGTCAATCGGGGCGTCAACATGCGCTCGCGCCCGAAGAGCGGAGCCAGCGTGCTGACGGTCGTGCCGAAAGCCGCCAGCGTCCAACTGGTCAGCTGCAAGCTTTGGTGCGAGATCGTCTACAACGGGCGGCGCGGCTACATCTTTAACGATTTCGTCGGCGGCCGGGCACGGGCTGTGGTCAAGCGCAAGTCAGCAATCACCGCCGCCAAGGAAACCAAGTCAACAATCACCGCCGCCAAGGACACCAAGACCGTCTCGACCTCCAGCGCGACGCAACAGCCAGCGCTGTCCCAGCCGCCGCGCGGTAGGGCGATCTCGACCCGACTGCAATGACCAGCACATCGCCGAACACGACCAGCGCCTAGCCGCGCCATGTCAATCTTTGTGGCCTTGCAGCGGCGCTCCATGTTTTGCCGTCGACACGCTTTGATGACGTTGTTGTTTGCGCAGGGGTGGAGCTGAGCCCCGTTGGTCAGGGAATCTCCATTGAGAACTCCGTCCCTTGCGAGCGATTCCTGCTCGTGTTGCTAATGGCCGTAAAGCTGCTGCGGTGCCGAGGGGGCCGGCTCGACTGCACACACTCGGCCGCTGCACGCCTGAGGCTCAGGCCGTTCGGCCAGCGGTCGGCGGCCACTCATCCTGCCTCAGGTGCAGGAATTGCTGGTCTTCAGGTCTGTTCCAACGTGGAAACATGCGCCTCCCGAGCGCATGGGACCTTAGAAGCCTCGGCGCAGATCTATCTGGCTGGTGACGACGCTCTTGCCGGTCTTCGGATCGGTATCGACCGTGGTCAGACGCAGGCCATTGCTGCCGATTTTCTCGATCGTCATTCTGGCACTGCGGTCGCCATTGACCTCCTTGGCCCAACGGATGGCAAGCTTGATCGCATTGCCCGAGCGCTTCCCGTTCAGGCCGGCGATACCCGTGCCCGCACCGAGGTAAGAGCCGCTATATGTGGAACCATTTGTCTTTAAGTCTGCCCCGATGGCGCGTGAAAGGCCCATCAAACCGGTACATTTCCCTTGGAGCGAAAGCGAAGTGTCGGTCGTATCGGAGGTAAATTTGCAAGTGATGTTCATTGGAAACAAATTGACACGGACTTTGACCGTACCCGTTCCGCTCCAATTGCCGTCCACGGATTTCAGAAATTCGGCTTCCCCGGCATGTGCAACAGCGCCGAAAGACAGCACGGCGGCCGAGAGAAACAGTCTTGTGAGAGATGTCGTCGTCATCGGGCTATCATCGGTGGTAACTTAGCTCAAGCTTCCGCTCAAATTCGGCGGAAGCGTGATCGGAACAATGAAGGGCCCACCTGAACTGCCCTCAGTCATAAGGCCACCGGGCAAAAGCAAAGCAAGATCGTCTGAAGGCATTCCTCGCGGGCTGACGCGGACTGCGCTACCTGCGCGGACGGCGTGGCATGACGCATTCAGGCGGCCTGCGCTTCCGATCTGCAATCCTCGCCTCGCCTGTTTGCCACCACAGCGGGTCATTCGGATCATCGTCCATGCGGGCCCCCCGCCCCTCTGCTGGCGAACCAACGGCTTCAATCCGGACATGGCGATTTTCCTCATGTCCGACGTATTGCTAGGCAAATTGGTCACGAAAAAGCTTCCTCGCGCGCTCGGTGCGCGAATCCGTGCGTCAGAAACGGTCCTCGCCTTGTCGGCGGGCCCCGTGACGAGCACTATGTTGCCGCTGTGGGCTCGCGCCTCTCGCGGACCAGGAGGGAGAACGAACATGGATCTCGGACTAAAGGGAAAAGGGGCAGTCGTCACCGGCGGCAGCAGGGGAATCGGCCGGGCCGTCGCCGATGGGTTTGCCGCCCAGGGAGCGAACGTCTCGATCTGCGCGCGCAACGCCGATGAGGTGTCCGCCGCCGTCGCGTCCTTGAAGGCGAAGGGTGTGAAAGCCTTCGGGCGCGCGCTCGACGTGACCGATGGATCCGCGTTGACCGCTTGGATCACAGCGACCGCTGGCGAGCTGGGCGGCATCGACGCCCTGGTCTGCAACGTGAGCGCTCTGGCCGTCGGCGATTCCGCCGACACGTGGGAGAAATCATTCCGCACCGACATGATGCACACGGTCAACGCCGTCGCGGCGGCGGTGCCGTTCCTCGAGAAGTCAACAACCGGCTCGATCGTCTTGATCTCAAGCGTCTCCGGCTTCGAGGTGGATTTCGCTGCCGGCTCCTACGGGGCGATGAAGGCCGCGCTGATCCACTACGCGAAGGGGTTGAGCCGGCAGCTCGTCGGCAAGGGCATCCGCGTCAACTGCGTGTCGCCTGGCAACACCTACTTCGACGGCGGGATCTGGCAGACGATCGAGAAGAACATGCCAGACCTGTTCGAGTCCACGCTCAAGGTCAATCCGACCGGCAAGTTCGGGACTCCCGCCGAGGTCGCGAACGGCGTGGTGTTCTTGTCGTGCCCGATGGCCAGCCGCATCTCAGGCACCAACCTGGTGATCGACGGCGCGCTCACCGTGGCCGTCTAGGAGATCGACCGATGAGCAAATCGACCCATCACACGATTCACAGGGATCATATCCACCACGGGTGGAACAATGCGTTTCCCCCGGCGCTGAAGATCGCGCCGGGCGAGACCGTGCACTTCGAGACCCTCGATGCCTCGTCTGGGCAGCTCACGCGAACGTCCACGGCGGCCGACCTGGAAAAGCTCGATTTCGACCGAGTCAACCCGGTGACGGGACCGGTGTACATCGACGGCGCGAAGCCTGGCGATGCGTTGAAGGTAAGCGTGCTGTCGTTCCGCCCGTCGGGCTGGGGCTGGACGGGAAACATTCCGGGGTTCGGCCTGCTCAGCGATCAGTTCCCGGAGGCCAGACTGCATCACTGGAACTACGATCCGGAGCTTGCCCCGGCGATGTATGGGCCGGGCGGGCGCGTGCCCCTCCGGCCCTTCACCGGGACGATCGGCGTGGCGCCGGCCGCCCCGGGCCTGCACAGCATCATCCCGCCGCGCAACGTCGGCGGCAACATGGATGCCCGCGACATCGCCGAAGGGGCCGAGTTGTACCTGCCCGTCGAGGTCGAGGGGGCGATTTTCTCCGTCGGCGACACGCATGCGGCGCAGGGCGACGGGGAGGTGTGCGGGACGGCGATCGAAAGCCCGATCGACGTGACGCTGCGATTCGATCTGGTGAAAGAAGCCAATCTCCGCTCGCCGCGCTATGTCACCCCGGGCCCCGTCACCAGCCACTTCGACACCAAGGGCTACGAGGTGACGACCGGGATCGGGCCGGACCTCATGGCCGGGGCCCGCATGGCGGTGTCCGAGATGATCGAGCTTCTGAGCCGTCGTTTCGGCTATACGCCCGTCGACGCGTACATGCTGTGCAGCGTCTGCGCGGATCTGCGGATCAGCTCGATCGTGGACGTGCCGAACTGGGTCGTCTCTTTCTACTTCCCGCGCGTGGTCCTGGAATGAGCGCCCACATTTTGCTGGTAGCGGCGCTGCGCTTTCGACCCCTGCAGCGGGCCATAAGGGATTCGTCGAATCCGCCAGACGGGGGGCTGCCGACGCGATCCGTGCCGCAAATCCCCATGACATTGGAGCACGGGGCCGATCGTGCCCGAAGACTCCTTGGAGCGGTCTCGCAAGGCCAACTGGAAGCATGGGCACTATTCGGCAGAGGCGAAGGAGCGCCGAGAGGCACAGATCGAAAGGTCTGCACTCAAGGAAATGTTGAAGCGACTTCGGCCAATCGGCGAGCGGAGTGACTGGCCGAGAAGGCGGCGGCTATCCGGGGAATTTCAAACAAAGGCTGGCGACCCAGCGACTGTTGACCGGATGGCGACGGGGTAAGGCCGAAATGCGAGAGAGCCTTCGGTCAAGCGTAGTCCGGAACGGCAAAGTTGCGCCAAGAACGGTCGCTCGTTCTCTCACGACGAACGACTGATTTGCTCGCCAGAAGCGGACCTGTCTCGTCGCACTCGCAGAGGCCGACTTCAGCCGACAAATTCGGTCTCGCCCTGACGGGACCGCGCAATCGCGCCAGACGCGGATGCTCGTCGAGGTAAAGTAGGCCCGAAGGAGCGCGGGCGGCGTAAAAGCCTGTTTGACATGCTGGATTAGTTGACGAGGGCCCGCGCCGAGGAACGCGCAAGCGCGTCGATGTGACATGAGCTGAGTGTCTCTACCGCGTGGAGGTAGTAAGCTTGGCCGATTTTGAATGGACGGTCCTAATCCCGATTGGCGCGGGCCTGATCGGTACATTGGTAGGCAGCGGCGTCAGCTACTTTGCGCAAATCCGAACTCGAGAGGCCGATCTCTCTGAGCGACGAAGGTCCTTGGCTCATGCGCTGGCTGCCGAAATTGAGGTCTTCCAGAGGATCGTCGCTAGGCGGGACATCCCCGGCCGGTGTCAAGCCGCGGCCGACGCCGCGAGGGCGGGAAACGAAAACGCCGTTCGGGAGTGGTTAAGCGAACAGGACGGGAAGATGGAAATCCTCCCGATCTACCACGCGAATTTGGGCAATATCGGCCTTCTTGGTCCTGCTTGTGTCGACCTGGTGACCTTTGTCGGTCACGTCGAGGCCATCTTGACCACGATCAGGGGAGTTCACGAGGGGCTCTATGACAATCTAAATGGAGAGCAGGTTGCCAATCTATTCGAGGGTGAACTGGAGTTGTGGCGTGTATCGGAAAAATTGGCCACGAAGGTAATTGTCGATTTGAGGGCTGTTACCTGACCGGCCCGCGCACCAGTGGGCCCCAGAGCTAAGGGCTTTCTCGGAGGTCGCTCGCTCGTTCGTTGGTTTGGATTAGCCGAGGCCCTTCGCCCGCTTGATCAGCGCTTCGGGGCATATCCAGTCGTTGGCGCAACACCGCGTTTATGCAGATGGCGTTCGCCAATGTAGAGTTCAGCTACTCCACGGTTCACCTTCGGGAGCGCCTCGGCGAAGCTTGTCGGGAAGCAGCTCCCCATTGGGGGTGAACTCAAGCGATCCTGAATTTATGCAAAAGCGCTCCCCGGTCGGAGGCGGGCCGTCCGGAAACACATGCCCTTGGTGCGCGCCGCAACGCGCGCAAACGATTTCCGTTCTGACCATGCCGTAGCTGGTGTCGCGGATGTCACGCAGATGTTCTTCAGCGAAGGGCGCGGTAAAGCTCGGCCAGCCGGTGCCACTTTCAAATTTGGCGCCGCCTTTGAACAACGGCAGTCCGCACAAGCGGCAGGTATATACCCCCTCCCGCTTCTCAGTAAGAAAGACCCCGCAGAACGGCGCCTCCTCGCCATGTTCGAGCAGCAAATGTCGCTCTTCTTCGCTGAGGTCAGCAACCAGCTTCCCGAATCTGTTCCTGAGTGGGAGGTGTCAGATCGAAACCGAACACATCACGCATTGGGTATCACCTTATCGTTCAAGCGTGCCGATCAACGGTGGCGTATGCTGCGTCGCCAACCGCGACGGCTGCTTCGCCAACTGGCGAATCCCCGATCCGCCGGTGTCCGGGAATAATCGGATTCTGTTGGCGACGCTCTATTGGGGATGCGACGGGCTTTTTCAATAGTATCCGCGACATCCGGGACCTTTGTCTCATATCGCCGCAAACCCTCAATTCGACCCAACGCGGACATGCGGCACAGTCACTAAGAATAACGGTGACCAGCGGCCGTTAAAACTGTAAAAGTACGCTCATCGTCGCGACCGTCGGTTTCATTCGACGAACCCAGAGCAGCCCGCCTTCGGCCCTTCGCGACACAGCAGCGCTGACACAGACGGTCGGCCCTCTCTTATCATCGGCAGGCATGACTTATGGCGCCAGCGCCTCAGACGAGGAGTACGACCATGCCAAACGCAGGAACCACCTCCACTGACGACACGTCCATCCGACCATTCAAATTCCGTGCATCGGATGACGCGCTCGCGGACCTCAAGCGGCGGATCACCGCGACCAAGTGGCCCAGCAAGGAGCCAGTCGGCGACACAACCCAGGGCGTGCAGCTCGCAACAATGCAGAAGCTCGCGAACTATTGGGCAACAGATCACGATTGGCGCAAGGTCGAGTCACGGCTCGACGCCCTGCCGCAGTTCATTACCGAGATCGATGGGCTGGACATCCACTTCATCCACGTTCGCTCGAAGCATGAAAATGCGCTGCCGCTGATCGTCACGCATGGCTGGCCCGGCTCGATCATCGAGCAGCTTAAGATCATCGAGCCGCTGACTAATCCCACGGCACACGGCGCGGAGTGCATCGGACGCCTTCCATCTGGTGATCCCGTCGATGCCCGGCTACGGGTTCTCTGGCCAACCGAGCACGACCGGCTGGGGCCCTGAACGCATCGCACGTGCCTGGGCGATGCTCATGCAACGCCTCGGGTACACGCGGTACGTGGCGCAGGGCGGTGATTGGGGCGCGGTCATCACGGACCTGATGGCGGCACAAGCACCCGCGGGATTGATTGGCATGCACACCAACATGCCTGGCGCCGTTCCGCCCGAGATCGATGCGGCTGCCTTTACCGGCGCTCCGCCGCCGGCCAGTCTCGCGGCCGACGAAAAGCAGGCGTACGATCAACTCGCTTGGTTTTACAAGTTTGATCTGGCCTACGCGCAGGAGATGGGGACCCGCCCGCAGACGTTGTACGGCATCGACGATTCGCCGGTCGGTCTGGCCGCCTGGATCCTCGACCATGACATCCGCAGTTATGATCTGATCGCGCGTGTCTTCGACGGACAAAGCGAGGGCCTTTCGCGCGACGACGTGCTCGACAACATCACCCTCTACTGGCTGACGAACACGGGGGTGTCATCGGCGCGTCTCTATTGGGAAAACAAGCTCCCCTTCTTCGCTCCGAAGCAGGTCGCCATCCCGGTGGCGGTAAGCGTGTTTCCTGATGAAATCTGCCCGGCCCCACGGAGTTGGGTCGAGAGAGCTTACCCGAAGTTGCTCCTTTACAACCGTCATCCAAAAGGTGGGCACTTCGCGGCCTGGGAGCAGCCGCAGGCGATCATAGACGATCTGCGTGCAGGCTTCCGGTCGCTACGCTAAGAGCTTGGGTGCGGCGTTCCACCGACGCCGCCCTCCACTCACACTGGCCAATGTCCGTTTTTCACACGATGCGGACCACGCAACCTGGACCAAGCAATGGCCGCGTTGGGTCATGATTTCGCGTTGAGCAACGACGCGATCGCGCCAGGAGCGGACGTCGTTCGTCATCGGTCGAAACGGCCGGAATTGACCCAGTCCCGGACATTCACCAACCGAAGATCGGGCACTAAGCACGCGTCGAAGTATTGCCTCCGAACTTTACCTAGGCCCGCAGGCAGCCGGTAACGGCGGTCATGCATTTGAAATAAGGGGGCTGACCACCTGCAGATCGGCCTCAGTAGGAACCAGGGCACGGCCATAATCGACGCTCGCTCATCACGGTGGCAAACGCCGCGTCCGCAACCGATCAAGGTCCGCGACTATGTCGACAACCATTTCACGATCTTTGGGCGGCCTTGGCCTGCAATTCGGTCCACGGCTCCATCCCGAAGTTGGTTGTCGTTACTCCCGGAACATGTGCTGCATCTGGTCCCGGATTGGCTTGATCAGGTAGGACAGCACCGTGCGATCTCCTTTCAAGATGAAGGCTTCGACCGGCATGCCGGGAACCAACGTCAGCGGTCGGCCATTTGGGCCGGTCGGCGGCTCGACCGACAATTTGATGCGATAGAAGCGCTGGCGGGATTGCTCATCCTCCACCAGATCCGGCGAGATCACCGTGATTTCGCCGGTCGCATCCTTGAGAGTGCGATCAGCGAACGCCGTGAAACGTACAAGTGCCTGTTGGCCAATTTGCAAATGCTCGATCTCGCGGGGCTCGACCAGGGCGTCAACGACCAATTTATCATCTTCCGGCACGATCAGCATTGCGACCTCGCCGCTGCCGATCACACCACCGACAGTAAAGACATTGAGCTGGTGAACCTTTCCAGAGACGGGCGCGTGGACATCAACCTGTGACAAGCGTCCCGCTGCCGCCGTTTTTCGCTCGACGTTCTCGTTGAGCTTATTGCGCACCTCAGCGAGCTCGGCGACCACTTCCGAACGAAACTCGCTATCGAGGCGCACCATCAGGATTTTCTTTTCGGCGATCAGTCCGCGCGACGACGCGGTATCGGCCATCAGCTTACCGCGTTCGCCCTCGATGCGCGCACGATCACGGTCAAGCGCGACGACGCGCGCCAACGTTACAAGTCTTGTCGAAGAGGGCGTGCACGCTCTTCAATTCCTCGTCGATCAAACTCAGCTCCTGTTGTCGTGCTGCTCGCTGCGCAGTGAGGCCCTCGATCCCGGATTCAAGTTGCGCGATCTGTTCGGACAACTGCGTCCGCTGAGTTTCGCGCGCTGTCCAACGGCTCTCGAAGATCGTCCGCTGGCCGCCAGTCGAGGATTTGGCTTCGGCATCGGACACAGCGCGCTGAACCAGGCTTTCGGGAAAGCGGACCTCGCTCGCGCCATCGCGTTCGGCGATCAGGCGCGCCTCCAGCGCAGTCAACTCATCGAATGCCTTCGTTTCGATGGCCAGATTGGCGCGAAGAACGGTGTCGTCGAGCCTCAACAGTAATTCGCCCGCCTTGACACGATCCCCCTCGTGCACGTTGAGTTCAGCGACAACGCCGCCCTCCGGATGCTGCACTTTCTTTGCATTGGTCTCGACGGCGATGCGACCTGGCGCTATCACCGCGCCAGAGATTTCCGCCAGCGCCGACCAAGAACCGAGCCCACCAAGCAACCCAAAAACGACAACCAATCCCAAGACGATGTGGTTGCGGATTGACCGGTCCGTTGCGGTTTTTCCATAGGCGATCTTTTGGTCAGATGGCATGGCTCAACGCCCTTGGTTTCTTGTTGGCTTGAGGCCCAGCCAGCGTTGCGGGGGCGGTGACAGCGGGTTGCCGCACACCCTTCTGGAGCGCCGCGACCTCAGCCAGCACTTCATCTTTCTGGCCAAATGCGACCTGCTGGCCATCCACGATTGCCAGCAGCTTGTTGACGGTCGTGATGGCGCTGCGGTGATGGGCAATCAGCACGACAATCCCACCACGTTCCCTCACGCCTAAGAGTGCGCGACTGAGGGCCGCATCACCGTCGCCATCGAGGTTCGAATAGGGCTCGTCGAGCACCACAACGAAGGGATCGCGATAGAGCGCGCGGGCAAGGCCGATCCGCTGACGTTGGCCGGCGGAGAGCTTCAGCCCGCCTTCGCCGATTTTGGTGTCATAGCCATGCGGAAATTTCACAATCATATCGTGGACGTCGGCGAGTTGTGCCGCGCGCAGCACGGCTTCGTCCGTGCGGCCGGGCTCGAACCGGGCGATGTTGTCGGCGATCGCGCCGTCGAACAGCTCGACGTCCTGCGGCAGATAGCCAATGGCCGCACCGCGATCCTCGGCGGTGTACTGATCGAGCGGGGCGCGTCGAGCGTGATCCGCCCGCGCCAGCGGCCAAACGCCGGTCACGGCCCGCGCCAGCGTTGTCTTGCCGGAGCCCGACGGTCCGATCATTCCGAGCCCGTCACCGGCCTCGATGGCGAAATGGGCACCCGAAACCGTCATTGTGCGGCCGCCGGGTGGCGCGATATGGCCGCCTTCGATCTTGAGTTGCCGGCGCGGTTTCGGCAGGTGCATCTCAGGCACGACGACGTCATTTGCCGCGAGCGCCCGCTTGAGGCGCGTTATCGCCAGGCGGGCGCCAACGAACAGTCGCCATTGCGCTACCGCGACATCGACCGGTGCGAGCGTGCGCGAAGCAAGGATCGAAGTTGCGATGATCGTGCCGGTGGAGATTTCCTGCCGGATCGCGAGGTAGGCTGCGAGCGCCAGCACAAGCGATTGCAGCAGCGTGCGCAAGGCACGCACAGCGGCGCTAATGCCTGTCCCGCGGTCACTCCCCTTCTGAATGACCGAGAAAAACTCGTTGGTGGAGGTCTCGAAGCGCTGCTCCAGACGGGCTGCAAGGTTCATCGTCGCCAGCACTTCGGCATTCCGGCGCCCGCCGTCGACCACGCTTCGACGCTGAGCAGCAATCTTAACGCTTTGCGCCGCCGAGGCGCGGCTACGCAGCTCGCCCCAAATCGCCAGCGCCGACACGGTCAGTGCACCGGCCGCCGTCAGCCAGCCGAGCCAGGGATGGAACAGGAAACAGATCAGCAGGTAGAGAGGCGTCCAGGGCAGATCGAAGAAGGCGGCCGGGCCGGGCGAAGCGACGAACTGCCGGATGTGATCCAGGTCGCGAATGGGATCGATGCGTTCATGTCCATTTCCCATCACGGCCGGTAGTGAAACCGCGGATTGAAAAGCCGGGCGCGACAGTTCTTCGTCCACCCGCCGGCCGACGCGGGCGATCATGCGGGCGCGGATTGCCTCCAAAATCGCCTGAATGCCAAACAGGAATGCCACAATCGCGAGCAGTGCTGCGAGCGTTTGAGGGCTGCGGCTGGGCAATACCCGGTCATAGACCTGGAGCATGAAGAGCGAGCCGGTCAGCGTCAGCACATTGATCGCGCCGGAATAGAGACCGACACACAGGAGGGCGGCTCGCGAACGACCCAGCGCGATGCTGAGTGGGCTGCGCTGCGGATTTGACAACTTGGCGTGTGTCACAAAACTTCTCCCGTCGCGCGATATTGGCTTGGCCTCGTCGCGACACTGGCTGGTTGCACTGGAATTATGATCGCGCTGCACTTCCAGGATGTTGCGGTCGAACGCTCCGAATTGGGCCCGGGGCGTTCGACCACAAGGCGGCGCTGTCTTTGGCGCTGCGGGAAGCTGATGCCGCTCTATTCTGTTTCCGAAACTGGTTCGGTCCGAAGCGCTAGATCACCTGCTCAGGTTGCAAAGGTGCAAATTCCTGGATCACGACGTTGTCGCCAGGTCCGCCGTCGAGGACGTCGAGCCCCGCTCCGCCGAGCAGCACATCATCTCCCGCACCGCCGCTAAGGACGTCTGCGCCGTCGCTGCCAACTAAAATATCGTCACCTTCGCCGCCATCGGCCGTCAACACCATCCCGATGCCGAGTCCTGAGGCCTCGATCACGTCGTCCCCGCCCAGGCCGTGTATGACGATGCGATCGTTCGCGTCGAAATTTGAGATGACGACGTCCGACGCGAGGCCCGACACCCTGACGACGCCGTTTTCGTTCGTCACAACGATGACGTCGTCGCCGTCGGTTGCATTGATGGTAATGGTGTCGACCTGGCCGTCGCCGGTGGTGCCGTCGATCGTTGCCGCAAGGTTGACCCTGACCTCGGTGACGTCCGTGCCAGACAGATCGTTGACCTCGATGTTATCCTCTCCGCCGAACGCATTGAATTCGATTGCCTCGACGTCAGTCAGGTCCATGGTGACGTTGGCGATGTCGCGGGAGAAACGGGCGTGGCTGCCATTGGCCGAGATTTCGATTTTTTCGCTTATGATCGCGCCGTTGAACAGAAGCGTGTCAAAGCCGTCCTGGCCGTCGACGGTGTCGTTGTCGTCACCCGGATTCCAGACGAAGGTGTCGTTGCCTTCACCCATAAAGGCGACATCGTCACCATCGCCGCCAACCATGAGGTCGGCGCCGTGGCTGCCGATGAACTCGTCGGCGCCGGCCCCGCCCTGGAGCTCCAGCCCGATCTTTTCGGCCAGAAGTCCGCTCGCGTCGATCACGTCGGCGCCTCCGTCGCCCATCAACACAAGCTTGTCGAGTGCGCCCTCGGCGTTCTGGATGTGCGTTTCGGCGGAAAGCCCGGAAACCACGATTTCGGAACCAACGGAAGCCACCGTGATGGTGTCTTTGCCGGCCGTTCCCTTGACCGTAATCTCGTCGGCTTGACCGTCGCCGCCGCCCACCGCCGACGCGAGGTTGAGGTTTACCAGCGTGACGTCGGTGCCGGTCATGTCGTTGACGACGATTTTGTCGGCGCCACCGAGCGCGTTGAAGTCGATCCGCTCGACCTCGTTCAGGTCCATCGTTATGGACGCGATGTCGCGGACAAAGCGGGCACGCGGGCCGTTGGCCGAGATATCGACGTTTTCGCTGATACCCGCGCCGTTGAACAGAAGCGTGTCAAAGCCGTCCTGGCCGTCGACGGTGTCGCTGCCATCGCCCGGGTCCCACCGGAACGTATCATCACCGGCGCCGAGCTTAGCGACATCGTCGCCTTGCTGGCCGTCGATAAAGTCATTGCCAGCGCCGCCAACGAGCATGTCAGCGCCCCGGCTGCCGAAAATCGTGTCGTCGCCGGCGCCGCTGTCGATGGTGAGCTTGATGTTTCCAGCCAGGAGCGTTGAAGCGGAGATTGTGTCATCGCCGCCGCCGCCTCTGACGATAAGCTGGTCGTTCGCCCCTTCCGTGCCCGTCAGTTGCAAGAGCGCCGACAGACCTGCGACCGTGACAGAGCCATTCTCGCCCAGCACCTCGATAGTGTCACCGCCGTTCGTGCCGTCGACAGTCACAATGTCCGCCTGACCGTCGCCGGTCGTGCCGCCGAGCGTTCCCGCGAGATTAACATTGATGGTGGTGACGTCGGTTCCGCTCATGTCGCCGACATTGATCGTGTCGGCGCCACCGAGCGCGTTGACGTCGATGCGCTCGACCTCGTTCAGGTCCATGGTGATGTTGCCGATGTTGCGGACGAGACGCCCGCGCGCGCCATTGGCCGAGATGTCGAAAATTTCACCTATAACCGCACCGTTGAACAGCATCTTGTCGATACCGTCCTGGCCGTCGACGGTGTCGCTGCCATCGCCCGGGTCCCACCGGAACGTATCATCACCGGCGCCAAGAAAAGCCAAATCGTTGCCCTGATTGCCATCGATAAAATCGTTGCCGTCACCGCCGAGCAGCGTGTCGTTGCCGTTGCCGCCAAGGATCGTGTCGTTGCCCGCGCCGCCATCGATGGTGAGCTTGATGAGCGCGGCGAGGTCACCCGTGGCCGAGATCGTGTCGTCGCCCCCGTTGGCATTGAGCACCAGGTTTTCAGTCGTGCCGATGTCGACCGCGAATGGGGCGGGATCGACGCGGTCGAAACGCACCCGCGTGCCGTTGGCCGTGATTGTGAAGGTCTCTCCGCCGTTGCCGCCGTTGATTTCGGCGGTGTCCTCGCCGGCACCACCTTCCATTAGGTCGCTGTCGTCGCCAGGATTCCAGATCATGCGGTCGTTGCCAGCTTCGCCGAACATCTGATCGTCGCCGTCGCCGCCGGTGAGCACGTCATTGCCGGAGCCGCCGAACAGAAAATCGGCGCCACCCTTGCCGAGGAGCGTGTCATCTCCGCTCTGGCCGAAGAGCATATCGGCCCCGGAGCCGCCGATCATGGTGTCATTGCCGGAGCCGCCGAACAGGTTAGCCCTGGGCAGCGCGCCGTTCGAATTCATCGAGCGTGACGGTGTCGTCGCCGCCTTGGCCGAAGACCTGGATCAGGCTTGTGTTGGCGACCGTCGGATTGCCGCCCGAGATCAGGATCGCGCCGCCGTTGGCGAGGATCGTTCCAGCGGCGTCGCGGCTGACCGTGATGTTGTTGGCGTTGGCATCTGCGAATAGAGCGAGAATGCCGGAGGCGGGGGAGAAGGTGCCCGTAACTGCCATTGTCCTGTTCTTTCCATGTCTCGAGGACGCGGATTGGCCGCGATGAATATTTTCAGTATTTCAAGAAGGTCAGGCAAAGCTACTTCAATGTCGGGCATGCATGTAGCGTCCAGACAATTGAGGCAAGCTTCGTTCGACTGCGCCTTAAATGTAAGATATTTTCGTTTCAGCTATTTTTCTGTTGTCCCGAAGAAACGTTTCATTTGTTTCATGCCGGCGTGAAATCAAGTCAGACGAGTAGAAACAATTGAAACGATGAATTGTCTTCTCGCTTTGCTTATCCGGATGAATTGCTCGATGCTCTGTCCGCCTTTCTGACAGGAGTCCATCGGGCCGTGTTCGGAACTTAACGTCCGCTTTGGGGGGTCAAACCTGCGTTTGCGAACGGCAAAGTTGCGGTCCTTCGAGACGTTCGCAGGCAGGCTCTGCAATGACCGCATCGGGTCAAATTTTGCCTTCGGCCGCACAAGTCGGAAGGGATAATTGCATTAGGCTCTGGACCGCGGGTGAACACCACAAGCTCAGGCCGGCGGCGGACCCAGGATTTCCAGTCCGAACTCGGCAGCGACGGTCCTAATCTCATCCATGTCATCGTCTCCGAGGCGGCGCTCAGCGACCACTTCGAAGAAGCGTTCCAAGCCTGCGGGCTGGATCACGGTCAGGAGGCGGCCAGTGCACGTACCAATGTTCTTGAAGGTGTGGACCTGATGGCGGGGTAGCAACGCGATGCCGCCCGGGCCGACGTCGAACACCTCACCGCCGCGCCAGATCCGAAACGTCCCTTCGATCACGTAGGAGATCTCATCCTCCCTGTCGTGTCGGTGAAACGGTGCGGCCACGGCTGGCGGGACGATCTCCTCGATCACGGCCACATTGACAAGCGCTCCGGCCGGGTCACTACGGATGACCACTGTCTCGCCGAACACCTCGAGTGCGCGGTCCACGTGGGTGCCGGGTGCATTCCGCTCCGGTTCCGCCATCCGCTCCTCCATCGGTCCTGTTCGGCACGGTAGCCCTGCGCCGGACCCGTCGCAATGCACACCTACCGCAGTCAGATCTCCATCATCGAGCCGCGGCACGGGTTGAGGTCCAGTGTGTCGACCCGGTAGCTCGGAGGTCGCCGCAGACCTATCCGTTGTCTCGATGACAGGCTGGCCGCGCGCCGATCG
Organism: uncultured Alphaproteobacteria bacterium; assembly: GCA_963735385.1. Lineage (GTDB taxonomy): Bacteria > Pseudomonadota > Alphaproteobacteria > Rhizobiales > Rhizobiaceae > CAVTKY01. The sequence continues at coordinate 29,705 of CAVTKY010000021.1, forward strand.
TTCTTGACACAAACTATTCCGTTCGCAGCTGCTATTACGAGCGGCCAAGTTAGAAAGCACCTCTCATGAGCTTGCTGTAGGTTGATGACAGTGAAAATCCGCTGCTGGAGCCCGATGCCATGCTTGAAAAATTCGCCCGCTATCCGCTGACCTTCGGCCCGACGCCAATCGAGAAACTGCAACGCCTGTCCGCGCATCTCGGCGGTGCGGTCGACATCTTTGCCAAGCGCGACGACTGCAATTCCGGCCTGGCGTTCGGCGGCAACAAGATCAGGAAGCTCGAATACATCGTGCCCGACGCCATCGCGGCCGGCGCCGACACGCTGGTCACGATCGGCGGCGTCCAGTCCAACCATACGAGGCAAGTGGCGGCGACCGCTGCCAAGATCGGCATGAAGTGCCGGCTGGTTCAGGAAAGCTGGGTGCCGTTCGAGGATGCCGTCTATGATCGCGTGGGCAACATCCTCATGAGCCGTGTGATGGGCGCCGAGATCGAGCTGGTCAACGAAGGGTTCGACATCGGCATCCGCGAGAGCTGGGAGCGCGCCATCGCCGACGTCAAGGCGAAGGGCGGCAAGCCCTATGCGATCCCGGCAGGCGCTTCGGTGCACCCACTCGGCGGGTTGGGTTATGTCGGTTTCGCCGAGGAGGTGCGCCAGCAGGAGGCCGCGCTCGGCTTCCGCTTCGACTACGTCATCGTCTGCACGGTCACCGGCTCCACTCATGCCGGTATGGTCGTTGGCTTCGCCAAGGACGGCCGCCAGCGCAACGTCATCGGCATCGACGCGTCATTCACGCCTGAGAAGACGCGGGCACAGGTGCTGGACATTGCCCGCAAGACCGCCGATCTCGTCGGGCTCGGCCAGGGGATCGAGGACGAGGACGTCGTGCTGAACGAGGACTACGCCTATCCGGTCTACGGCGTGCCCTCGGCCGAAACCAACGAGGCGATCAGGCTGTCGGCGAGACTCGAAGGCATGATGACCGACCCTGTCTATGAGGGCAAATCGATGCAGGGCCTGATCGATCTTGTCCGCAAGGGGTTTTTCCCGGCGGGCTCGAAGGTCCTCTACGCTCACCTGGGTGGCGTGCCCGCCATCAACGGCTACAGCTACATTTACCGCAACGGCTAATGCCGCCCGGACTAGGGGTCATGAGTTCGCGTTTGCGCAGATCGGGGATCGCGCCAGCAGGATATTCCCGCAGGCGCAAACTGGATTTCGTGGAGCACGTGGCCATCCAGCAGCGAGCGACAGAGGGCCTACAGGCGGCGGGGCCGTCGGGGCTGGCCGATTGCGCATTCGAGCGCAGCATCCCAATTGGCGAGGTCGGCCGCTGCACGGTAGCTGCTCTCCAGAAAGCTCATGAGGTAGGCTTCCGGATCGGCAGCTCGGCGAACATCTTCATAAGGCAAAAGGAACTCCCCGAGGTTCTTGTCGTAGTATGCAGCATCGGGCGATATCCTGGCGCCGGCGAAGCCAACCGGCGTCGGGTAGGCGTAGGAATAGAAAGCCGGAAAATCGACCGGTCCTCCGCCTGGCCAGAAACCGGCTGACGAAACTTCATGACTGTAGGCTTCGCGGGTGATTTCGTCAGGCAGGGCCGGAATACCACCCGGGTGCAACGGCGCTCGCCGGCCGGAGAACCGCGTCACGGCAAGGTCGAAGCTCCCCCAGAAGAGATGCACCGGACTGACCTTGCCGAGATAGGCCGTGCGAAAGGTTTGCAGCACCGTCGTCACCGCCACAGAGGCCCTGAAAAACCGGTTTACAGCATCCGCATCATAGGGCCGTTCGACCCGGTCCTCGGCGAACGGAATGGCGTCAGGAATCTCGTTCGGCTTGCCATCGAATTCGGGTGTTCCGCCGAGTTTGCCAACGAGATCCAATACTCCTGCATGGAAAGTAGCGACCGACATCGGCTGGAGCGGAAATCGAGCGGTGAGTCCGTTGGTGGCCGTTCCGACCAGCTGATGATCGATCAGGTCGAGGCTCAGTTCGATCCCGCCAGGTCCATCCGGAACGAGCCCGGTCGTGAAGCCCCGAGCATTGGGATAGAGGGTTGCGTGCCACGAATGGTTGACCCATGGCGTGCGGGCAAGCCGATATTTCCCGATGATCTGGCTGTAGAGATGCAGCGCGGAACATGTGCTGCGCCACGGACTGTAAGGTATGTCCGGCCACGTTTTCTGGTTGCGCTCATTCATGGAGCTGACCTTCATCCGACAAAGCGGGCCTCGGCGGTCTGTTCTCCCAACCTACAAACCCTCAGTGTCGCGCCGCCGGAGGCAGCGCAGCCAAGCGCCGGTAACGCACCGAACTCATTTCGCTGCGCCTCCAGCGAAGTTCACGCCACTTTGGTTTCTGCGCGTTTGGCCTTGGTCGCCTCGCCCCACCAGATCAGCTGGTCAAGCAGGTCCTTGGCGGAAGGGAGGATCGCTTCCTGGATGGCCGAAATCGGTTGGTTGCCCATGCCGGGATGAACCTTGAAGAACTCGGAACCGCCGATGTGCACGGCCGATCGCAGGTTGACCATTTGAAGCTCGGTTGCAGTGGCGCGCGCGTGCTCGACGGCGCGGGCCGCGCCGACGGCGCCATAGCCCACGAACCCGATCGGTTTTTTGTTCCATTCATTGTAGGCCTGATCGAACGCGTTCTTCAGCGAGGCAGGCATGGAACGGTTGTACTCTGGCGTAACGACGATGTAGCCGTCGAACTGGCCGATTTTCTGCTGCCAGGCGATGGCCTTCGGATCCTCGCTCGGCACCCAGAGGTTGGTTGCCTTTTCGTTGAAGAATGGCAGATCGACCTCCTTCAGGTCGAGCAGTTCGACATCGAGTTGTTCCCGCTGCCGAGCCAGTTCGAAGATCCACTGGGCTGGCTTCGGCCCAAAACGGGAATCGCGTGTGGCACCGATGATGACAGCAATTTTCAGCTTGGACATTTGGTGACCTCATTTTCAGCGAGCGAGGTTTGGGGAGCGGTATGCCCGCATGACCTTGCTCACGAACAATTTGTGCGTCACGATACAAAGATCACTGGATGATCCACAAGAACGCACATTCTCGTTCGTAACGTTCCTGTCCGTGCCCAACCAGGCGCAAGGAGTTTCGGATGACGAAGACTTCGATGGAAATGCCCGCAACCGCGCCTCGCGAAGCGTGCAGTTGGGCCCCCCGAATCCGCGCAAAACCTGAAATTTCAATCTTCCCCGAAGCAACGCAAAATCTGAAATTTCGACTTCTCGCGCAGAACCTTTAATTTCAAACCGCAAAACCCGAATTTCAGATGGTGTAGATCTGTTATATGAAATAGCCCGCTGCGGTTCTCATGGTTTAAACGCAAAATAATATGAAAATACTATTGCGACGAGCGCCTGAATTGCTTTTCAAATAATGTAGCGTTACTGTACGAGATGTGGCAGAAGTGGCAATCTTCGTACAAGCATCAGTCAATGTCCTCGCGGCAAGGACTGGCTCTACGAGCCAAATGTCTGTGTGGTGGGTCAATTCTTTCCGTTCTCGAAGAGCAAGGCTGCTGCAGTCTGCGACGACAACCTTCAACCGATCGACCAGTTCGATCTATGTGACCAAGCGGCTCCTCCGGAGCAAAGAATTGCGAGCAAGAGACTTGCTTCTTCCCTCGTCCATTGCGAACGAAACGGAAACGGTACTTCATGTCAGACATGAACATCGCCGCCCATGATTCGGTCACCGCGCCTGACTACCTCGCCCGGCTCAACGCCGAACAGCGACTGGCGGTGATGCATGGCGATGGCATGGTCGCCGGACCACTTTTAATCATCGCCGGGGCTGGATCTGGCAAGACCAACACGTTGGCGCATCGCGTCGCGCACCTGGTCGTCAAGGGCGCCGACCCGCGCCGTATCCTGCTGATGACCTTTTCGCGCCGAGCGGCGTCGGAAATGACGCAGGCGCGTCGAGCGCATCGCCGCGGAAGTCATGGGCAACAACGCCGCGGTCCTGACGGAAGGCCTGACATGGGCTGGCACGTTCCATTCGGTCGGCGCCCGGCTCTTGCGCGACTACGCCCTCGAAATCGGGCTGGATGCAGCCTTCACCATCCATGACCGCGAGGATGCGGCAGACCTGATGAATCTGGTCCGCCACGATCTTGGACTTTCCAAGACGGAAAGCCGGTTTCCTGCGAAGGGCACTTGTCTTGCGATCTATTCGCGGGCCGTCAATGCGCAAGCCGAGTTGGAAGAGGTGCTCGCAAAGTCATTTCCGTGGTGCAGCGGCTGGAGCGGGGAGCTGAAGCGGCTCTTCGGCGCCTATGTCGAGGCCAAGCAGGCGCAGAACGTCCTCGACTACGACGATCTGCTTCTCTACTGGGCGCAGATGGCCACCGAGCCCGCTCTCGCCGAACAACTCGGTTCGCGCTTCGACCATGTCCTCGTCGACGAGTACCAGGACACGAACCGCCTGCAGGCGTCGATCCTGATTGCTTTGAAGCCCGACGGACGCGGGTTAACCGTGGTCGGTGACGACGCGCAGTCGATCTATTCCTTCCGCGCCGCGGAGGTGCGCAACATTCTCGACTTCCCGACGCTCTTCCCGCTGCCTGCCGAGGTTGTCACGCTTGACCGGAACTACCGCTCCACCGAGACAATCCTTGCTGCCGCCAACGCCGTGATCGAGCAATCGAAGGAGCGCTTCACCAAGAATCTCTGGACCGAGCGCGATTCCTCGGAGAAGCCGCTGCTGGTGACGGTGCGCGACGAATTGGAGCAGGCCAACTATGTTTGCGAAAAGGTGCTGGAAGCGCGTGAGGAAGGAACTGCCCTGAAACAGCAGGCCGTGCTCTTCCGCGCTTCGCATCATTCGGGTCCGCTGGAAATCGAATTGACGCGTCGCAACATCCCATTCGTTAAGTTCGGAGGACTGAAATTCCTCGATGCGGCGCACATCAAGGACGTCTTCGCGGTGCTGCGCTTCGCGGAGAACCCGCGTGACCGCGTCGCCGGCTTCCGCCTGCTGCAGCTCATCCCCGGCATCGGGCCTTCGACGGCCCAAGAGGTCATTGATGCGGTGGCAGGTTTACCCAACATGGCGATGGGACTTTCGACGTTCCGCCCTCCGGCGCGAAGCGCGGCCCATTGGCCAGCGCTCGTCGAACTCTTCAGGGATCTTCAAAACAACTCCGCAGCATGGCCATCCGATCTCGAGCGCGTGCGGCTGTGGTACGAGCCGCATCTGGAGCGACTCCACGAGGACGCCCAGGTTCGCCGCGCCGACCTCCTTCAACTGGAGCAGATCGCTGCCGGCTACCCGTCGCGGCAACATTTCCTCACCGAGTTGACGCTTGATCCGCCCAACGCCACCAGCGACCGCGCCGGGCCGCCGCATCTGGACGAGGACTATCTGATCCTCTCCACCATCCATTCGGCCAAGGGACAGGAATGGGCGAAGGTGTTCGTGCTCAACGCGGTCGACGGCTGCATCCCGAGCGACCTCGCCGTCGGCGAACGCGACGAGGTCGAGGAAGAGCGACGGTTGCTGTATGTCGCGATGACGCGTGCGAAGGATTCGCTCCACCTCATAGTGCCGCAGCGCTTCTACACACACGGACAGTCCAAGCACGGCGACCGCCATGTCTATGCCTCGCGCACGCGGTTCATTCCAGATCATATCCTGAGTAGGTTCGAACGTGTGTCCTGGCCTGCGCCCACAATGGAGCCGGGTCGCACACCGCAGCCCAATATTCGTGTCGACCTCAAGAGCCGCATGCGCGGAATGTGGAGTTGAGGCAGTCTCCAGGCAGATGCCCGCGTACGGCAAGGATGCGCCACTAACCGGACCTACAGACTAACCGCCGACAAGGTCGTATTTCGGACCCAAAGCTGCCATTCGTTTGCCGAAGTCCAACACTGATCCTTATCCAAATCTCGCTCATCCGGGCCGGAGCCGCTGTTTAATTTGCCATGTTCGCCCAGGCAGCACCGTTGGAGGCTTTTGCCTCATCGGACTGCGGAGTGTACAGTTTCCCCAACGAAGAATAACACAGGGCGCTGCCATGTCCGATGACGACGAATTCTTCGGCACGCCGGGTAAGATTGCCCTTATGAAGCGCAGCAGGAACCTGTGGCTGCTGCTTCAAGACAACCCACGCTTTGCATATTATGGCCGAGCAGTTGCCCTGAGTGAGCCGGGTCAAGACACCGCGGAAATCTTGGCTGCCTTGGCAAAACTCCAGGGAGCCGCCGTTTGCTATTTCTACCCTGCTTCTGCTGCCGCCGGCCTCTATGCCGAACTCCTGGCACATGGGTTGAGCACGGATCGACACGAGCATTTCCGCGGTGGCAGCGCGGCACTGGAAGCAGGTACCGGTCAGGAAGAATTTGCTCTCCCCGAAGACCTGACCGTCACTGTCATCGACGCGAATACCCCACGAAACATGGTGTCCGACGTCGCCGGGCTTTTGCAGTCTTGCGATGTAATGCCTGTGCCGGGCTCGGTCATGCGAGGACAGCGGCAGCAAGGCATTTCTCTTGTTGCGGTTGATCGAAATGGGCGTCCCGTGGCGACCGCTTCATCCTATGCGCCCCATCACCCTTCAAGCACTCACGCAACAGATGTGTTTTGGGGAATGTTGGCGACAAGGGAGGACAGACGCGGAGAACGAATTGCTTTACTGCTCGGCGCGCAAGCAATCAATTCTGCATATGTGGGAACATCACGGCGCACGCGGTTTCATGACCGGCGTAGGGCAGACAATCCATCATCTCGGGCGCTTTGCGAAAAACTGGGAGTTGAGCGCAACGGAGTGGATCTACGCTTCCTGCATGGACAAGGAACTGTTTGGCGATGCCTTCGTCACAAAATAGCTCAACAGGCAGCGCGACCGGGCCATGTTCGCGAATGACGCGGTCGCGCCATCAAAGGACCATCAGGAAATACGACGGCAATGACCGGTTCTTGATGAAGAAGCGGACCTGTCAGCTCCGGCCCGATTTGGTAGCCTATGGAGCCCATGAACTTCCGAGCCCTTGGGTATCGGGAGTGCGGGCAAGTGCAATGTCTTCTGCGAACGCGTGGAGCTTCTCGATTGTGCGATCCAAGAGGTCAAGCTCTGCGCGCAAGGCTGGGTGCCGATGCTCGGGAAGCGTCCGCACGAGATGCTCAATCACAGCACGCAGACGTCGCGCAACCTGGAAGTTCTCTGCGCCATAAAGGCGGATTTCGCTGAAAGTCACCTGCACGAAATCCTTCCAGTGTGGTGTGTGAAAAACTACCCGCAGCTCGCCGGATTTGTCCAATAACTCATCGGAATGGAGATGCCGCTGGCCGACCATGCTTAGCAGGCGTTGAAGCTGATCGAGGGCGAGGACGGCGGTCGTCGGATCGTTTATCGCCTTCGACAGCGCCTTTATGGCGATGTCGACGATAATCCGAAACGCAAAGGTGGCATCCTGCTCCATCGTGCGCTCTGGCCCGAACGCAACCAATCCGCTCAGCCGATGCTCACCCAGCGAGGCGGCGTTGCCATACACGTGGAATAGAGAATCGCCGGTCGCCACAAAGTCACCTACTCGTGGCACCAATTCGATGACGCAGTTTGCCTCCTGCGCAGTGGCGACCAGAACCTCCAGATTTACCGCCAGGAGTGTCGCGGACTTGCCGCGATACTCAACGATCCGGTCCGGCGTTGGAAGCTTCCGATGCGGTTGATCAGAGGGGTCTGCGCCACCAGACCGGTCGCCGTAGACGCTCTCGATGACCGTGCGTCCTTCGTCGCCGACGCACGCGAGAATGCGGACGGAGTCAGAAGCCGTGCGGCGTAATCGATCAGAAAAAGAAAGGCAGCAAGGGAGCAAATACCAAGGAGTCCCGCAACGAACGCGACAAAAGGGGGAACCGTTGTCTCCAACCTGGCCAATGCTCCGATCGCAACAAGAAGCGTGAAGGTGAAAAGGCCAACTGAAAATCGGATCACGTTGTCGCGCAGAAGCGTGGCCGCCATGATCCGCGGCGTCATTTGTCCTCCGGCGATCTGAACGGCCACGAGAAGCGAGCCAAAGGTGAAGACTATGAACGTCAGCATCATTGTGACGATCGTTTCGAGAACGTTTTGTGTTCCCAACGGTCGCCAGCCCCACGAACTGAGGAAAGGCCGCCATACGGTCCAACCCTGATCGCGTAGATTAGACGTATTGCTACCGCGTAGATCAGGAGGGAGATGAACGGAACGATCCATAGTGAGGATTTGACGTAGCCCCTGACCCTGTACCGTCGGTTCCAATACATTCCGCCCCCAAACCAGCATTCATTGACAGAATGCACGAGCAGCATAGCAAAAAAATCGCCCCACAGGGCGTGGCCGCTTGCTTTGCTCGACTCTTACCGTCAGGGTAAATGGGGGGCGAGATTTTTTGCCGGGTGCCCAGGCCCTGGTAGCCACTCAATTTGGATAGAGCAAATATCGTCAGCAAGGAGGGCGGCATTGATCGGGCGTGGTCCCCTCGACAATGAGGTGTACAGTAGTTTCAACGGTGCGTAGAGCCCGGAACTTCTGTCTGGCGCCGCTGAAAGTCGACTTACATGTCCCACCCCGGCTCGCAGGGACAACGCGAGGCCATGCCCATGAAGAGCGATCCTCTCCCGCAAGAAGCCCGCGACCTGCGCGTGGACGTTTTGGCAGGAGGGGCGGATACGGATTCGACGTTGCCGCGGCGCGTCGGCGCCTGGATTCTGCACGAGCTGCGCGGGGCGTTGCCGCCGACAATATTTTTCTTCGTCGGTTTCAACTTCATCATTCTGACGACGAACCTCCTGGTCGCCGACTATGCCGTCGCCGTTAGTAATTTCATGCTCGCCACCGTGGCGGCGCTTGTCGTCGGCAAGGCCGTGATCACCGCGAACGCGATGCCCTTCCTCAAGCTCTTCGACCGGGCCCCGCTCATCCAACCGATCTTGTTCAAGACGGCGATCTATTGGATTGCGACATTCATTGCGCGCCTGGCGGAGCGCTTCGTGCATTTCTCGGTCATTGAAGGGAACCGGCCGGGCGATTTCGCGGCCTATCTGATCTCCGACTTCTCGTGGCAGCGCTTCAGCGCCATCTCCCTCTGGATACTCATGCTGTTCCTGATCTATGTGACGGCGTCGGAATTCAGCCAGCTCTTGGGCCCGGCGGAAATGCGGCGGCTGCTGTTCGCCTATAGGCCATCCGAGCTGCAATTGAACAGGCGCCAGCGCGCTCGCGAGCTAATGCGCTTGAACCGGCTCGCGGACGAACATGAGGTCGACGAGTTTCGCGATCCCGGTAGCGCTGCGCACCACCAGCTCGTTGAAATCGTTGAGCGTCTCGCGCGGACGCCGAGGCAGCGTTGAGCGGGTCAGCTTCGGGTCAGACTGATAAGACGACCAAAGCCCTCTGAGGTCCGTTCATCGCCTGTAACGGAAGGTTCGGTCACCTTCCCTGATGGGCCAATGCCTTTGGATGACTGCAGACTGAGCACCAGGCACTCCCCTCGCGGAAGGTCAGGCAGGTTATCCCCACCCAGCGGAGGCTCCGTAAAGCCCACCGAGGATGCGGGCTCCGCGCCTGTCACGGACCTCTTCTGTGGCGCTACCTGATTTCCTTGGTCGTTGGTGGAGATGCCGTCACGTGCGATGATTCCGAATCCATCGGTCGTCGCGGCGGTCAGCCCGTTGCGCCACGAGGTTGCGCCAGCGCACGAGGTTGTACGCGGCGGCGCCGAAACTACACAGCCAGTCCACCAGTCGCCCGCCGCGATGCCGCAGTTTGCGGAACAGGGCGACGGTTTTCAGCCAGCCGAAAGCCTGCTCGACCAATTTGCGTTTGCGCTGACTCACCGCATACCCGCGATGGCGGGTTGTGCGGGCGTCAATCGCACTGCCGCCGCGCCCGGCGTACTGCGCGACGTGCGGCGTGATGCGCATCTGACGGACAGCAGCCACCCAGGCCCGCGTGTCGTACAGCTTGTCGGCCGCGACGGTGAGGCGGCGTCGTGAGCGGCAAGTCGCCGAGCATCGAGAGGGCGGCGTCGCGCTCGCGCGTCCCGTTCGCGTCGGTCACGGCGGTGTCGACGATGAAGCCATGGCGATTCTCGGTCAGCAGATGGCCGAGATAGGCCAGCTTCGCATCGCGGCCGCTCGCTTTCTTGTAGAGCCGCGCATCGGGGTCGGTCGTCGATTGATGCGTGTCGTTGCGCCGCGTCTGGCCGTGAAAATCGACCGTCGGATTCTTGGGGTCGTCGGGCGGCGGGGGCGGCGTCCCCTTCGGTCGGAAACTCTTGTGGCTCGCCCACGCTTCGAGCAAGGTGCCGTCGACCGTGAAATGCTCGTCCGACAACAAGCCGTCCTGCCGAATCGCGGCCACCACTTCCGCAAAGAACGCCTGGGCGACCTCGCCGTCGAGCCACCGGTCCCGATTCTTCGAAAACGTGGTCGCGTCCCAGATCGGATCGTCGAGACTCAGCCCCACAAACCACCGATACAGGACGCTGTAATCGAGCTCCTCCATCAGGAGGCGCTCGCTGCGGATGCTATAGAGCATCTGCACCAGCAACGCGCGCAGCAATTGTTCCGGGGGAATCGACGGGCGCCCCATCGGCGAGTACAACCGCGCAAAGCGCGGCGAAAGCCGCTGCAAGACCGCATCGGTCATCCGGCGAATGGGCCGCAGCGGATGGTCCGCGCGCACGCGCTGTTCGGGCGTCAGATAACTAAACATCGACTCGTGGCGCGGATCGTCTCCTCGCATCAGATACGCTCCCTTCCTTGCGGTCGGGAGCATCGTAGGACGACGGAACGATAATGTCGATCCCTGAGGCTACTTTTTCAG
>CAVTKY010000022.1:0-130107 GCA_963735385.1 uncultured Alphaproteobacteria bacterium
ATTAGCGGTGATTGCGGGGGAGCGCACGCGCCCTCGCGTGCTGGTTTTGGCGCCTCGCCAAAACAATCTTGTCCGGAAGCAAAGTTCGAGACGACGAGGGCGTCGTCGCCAGCACGCGAGGGCGCGTGCGCTCCCCAGATCAGAGCGACTTCGCTGCTTCCACGACGTGCTCGGCGTCGATGCCGAGTTCTTTCATCACCTGGTCGCCGGGCGCGCTCATGCCGAAGCGATTCATGCCGACGACTTTTCCGTCGAGGCCGACATACTGATACCAGAGATGCGGCACGCCGGCTTCGATCGCGACGCGGCGGCGGCAGGAGTCGGGCAGCACTTCTTCGCGGTACTCCGCCGATTGCCGCTCGAAGCGCTCGAAACAGGGCATCGAAACGACGCGCGTGCCCTCGCCCAGTTCTTTCGCGGCGGCCATCGCGTGCTGCAGTTCGCTGCCGCACGACAACAGGATGAGATCGAGCTCTCCGCTCTCCCGCTTCGCGATGTAGCCGCCGCGCGCGACGCCTTCGCGGCGCGTCTTCACATCGATCTCGTTCAGCATCGGCACGGCCTGGCGCGTCAGCGCGAGCAGCGTCGGGCCATCGATGCGTTGCGCCGCGGCGGCAAACGCGCCCGCGGTTTCCTCCGGATCGGCCGGACGGATCACATCGAGCTGCGGAATGACGCGCAGGCCGCTCACCGTCTCGACCGGCTCATGCGTCGGGCCGTCTTCGCCGACGCCGATCGAATCGTGCGTGAAGATGTAAATGTTCGGCAGCCTCGAGAGCGCGGCGAGGCGGATCGACGGGCGGCAGTAATCGGCGAAGACGAGGAACGTCGCGCCGGAGGCGCGGAAGATTCCGTGATAGCCGATGCCGTTCATGATCGCGCACATGCCGTGTTCGCGAATGCCGAAGCGGATGTTGCGGCCGTGCTGGTTTTCGCGGGTGAAATCCTCGCCGCCTTCGATGTAGTTCAGGGTCGAGCCGTGCAGGTCGGCGCTGCCGCTGATGAGGAACGGCATCGCGCGCGCGAGCGGCTGCAGCACTTCGCTGCCGGCTTTGCGCGTGGCGATCTTCGCGTCCGTCGGGGAAAGCTGGAATTTTCGCGAGCAGATCCGCCGGCACTTTCTTCTCGATCGCGTCATCGAGCAGTTGGGCCTGCTCGGGATTCTTCGCGCGCCAATCCTTGAACGATTTCTCCCAGCGCTTGTATTGGCGCAGGAGCGCTTTCTTGTGCTTCGCGAAATATTCGCGCGTCTCCGGCGAGACGAAATAATGCTCCTCCGGCAGGCCGAGATTCTTGCGCGCCTCGTCCACGAACTTCGCCCCGGCTTCGCCGTGCGCCTTCGCCGTGCCGGCGACTTCCGGAATGCCCTTCCCGATCAGGGTCTGCGCGATGATCATCTGCGGCTTGCCGTTGTCGCGCTTCTTCGCCTTGTTCAACGCGCGCAGAAACGCGGTCATGTCGTGGCCGTCGACTTTCTGCACGTCGAATCCGTAGGCCTGATAGCGTTTGCCGGTGTCCTCGCTCTGCGTCGCGTCCGCCATCGCGTCGAGCGTGACCGCGTTCGAGTCGTAGATCAGGATCAGGTTATCGAGCCCGAAGTGTCCGGCGAACGCGCTCGCTTCCGCGGAGACGCCTTCCTGCAGACAACCGTCGCCGGCGAGGCAGATGACGTGCTGATCGAAAATCTTGTGCTCGGGCGTGTTGAAGCGCGCCGCCGCCATCTTCGCCGCCATCGCGACGCCGACGGCGTTGGCCACGCCCTGGCCGAGCGGACCGGTGGTGCATTCGACGCCGGGCGTTTCAAAAAACTCCGGATGGCCCGGCGTCTTGCTGTGCAATTGCCGGAAGCGCTTGATCTCCTCCATCGGCAGATCGTAGCCGCTCAGGTGCAGCCAGGCGTAAAGGAACATGCTGCCGTGGCCGGCCGAGAGGATGAAGTAGTCGCGGCCGATCCAGCGCGGTTTGTCCGGATTGTGCTTGAGGGCGTGACCGTAAAGCACCGCGCCCATCTCCGCGCAGCCCAGCGGCAGACCGAGGTGGCCGGATTTCGAGGCTTGCACCGCGTCCATGCGCAAGCCCGCGCGCCTCGATTCGCGGCGCGCGAAAGAATTTCGAGATTTAAACTCATGAGAACGGGTATAATTGCGCGCATCTGTGGAAACCAAGCTGAAAGCGGAAACGACGGAAATTCAATCTGCCTCTGGCGGATCGAAGTTGCAAAACTGGAATGAACCGCGCCTCTCTTCTCCACATCATCGAACGGCTCGAAGGCTTTCTCGGCAAGCTTCCGGCCACGATTCAAAAGCCGGTCCTGCACGAGCTGACTCCGCTGAAGGAATTGTTTCTGCAACAGCGGCCGCCGCGCTTCGTCCTCACCGGCTCGAACAAATTCCCGGTCCAGGAAGTCGTCGCGACCCTCTTCGCCTGGGCGCCGCCGGCGGAATCGCGCGATGTCCTGATGGAACTTTTTCGCTGGCAGACAATCGATCTCGGCGGCCACGGGACAATCGCTCTGCTCGACGCGCGCGGCGCGGACGCCACGACGATTCCAGACATCGAGGAGGAACTGAAGCGACAGCCGGCCGACATTTTCCTTCATCTCGGCGACGAGGCACGGCGTCGCGACGCGGTCCGTCGCGCGAACTCGACAATCTGGCGGCGTTCCACGCTTCGAACACCGCCGCTCGCGTGCCGCGCCAAAGTCATCGGCATCGTCTTGCACGAGTCGGGCCGCGCCGCTCGCGGCACGTCACAACGGCGAAATCACCCGCGCGCAAGGAACCGGCGCGCTCGCAGCTTCAAAGCGCGCTTCGGAAGACGAACCAGCGGTCAGAGAACATCTCCTGCAAATCTTCGAGCTGGCTTTCACCCCGCGGACGCAAGCGCCGAGCGAAACGAAGCGCGGCGCGCAGCGCTTCATGTCGCTGCTCGCGCGCGAACTTGCCGAACGAAGCTCGCGTGGAAATGGTCCGCATCTCGCGCGATCGCGCGGCGCAGGTCGAGATCGCGCAAGTCGCTGGTAAAATCGACCACCGCCATTTGCGCCGCGATCGGCGCCCAGCCGATTCCGCTCGCCGATCTGCCGATTCTCACGACGCTCCAGCTCGTGATGGTCTCCGGCATCATGTACATCAGCGGCCGGGAGCGAAGTCTGCGCGCGGCGACGGAATTCGTCGCGCGCGCTCGGCGTAAACGTCGGCGCCGGGATGATTCTGCGGGAAGGAACCCGCGCGCTCCTGAAGTTTTTTCCGGCTGGGGCAACGTCGTCTGCGGGATGGTGGCCGGCGCCGGCACTTACGCGATCGGCCGGGCCACCATCGTCTATTTCCTGGAAGGCGTCTCGCTGAAGGATGCCCGCCGGACCTATCTGGCGAGCCGAAAAAAGCGCGCCCAACGGGAACCGGCGAGAATAAGGGAAATCGAGGCCGCTGCCCTGAGAGAACTGTCACCGACTTGTCGGCCGTCGTCTGCACCGATGGCGGCTCCGATCCGCAGGTCGAATAACTTGTGAATAAAGTCCCCGGCACGGTGCATTTTGTTCACACCATTTTTGTGAACAAGAGCGCCGATTTCGCTGGCCTTCCGCCCGGCGCACCGATCCCGATGAAGCTCTCCGAGATCGACGCCACCCTGCGCGAGATTCGGGTCTCGCCGGTCAAAACGCTCGGGCAAAATTTCCTGCACGACCGCAATCTCGCGCGCTGGATCGTCGAGAAGGCGGAGCTGACTCCGGACGATTACGTGGTGGAAATCGGGCCCGGCCTGGGCGCGCTGACGCAGTTCGTGCTCGCTTCCGGCGCGCGCGTCCTCGCGATCGAAAAGGATCGACGGCTGGCGGATTTTCTGCGCAAACGTTTCCCGAGCGAACGCTGCGAAATTCTCCACGCGGACGCGCTCGATTTCGACGTTCGCCAGCTCTTCGCGCAGCCGCGCGTCAAACTTCTCGGCAATCTCCCTTACTACATTTCGAGCCAGCTGCTTTTGAAGTTCACGAAATATCCAAGTCCTATCTCATTGTGGTTGTTCATGTTACAGAAGGAGATGGCGCGACGCCTTTCCGCGTCGCCCGGCACGAGCGATTACGGCGCGCTCACGCTCATCGTTCAACTTCACTATCGCGTCGATTATTTGCGCACCGTTCCAGCGAGCGTTTTTCTTCCGCAGCCGGATGTCGATTCCGCCTTTGTCCGCATCTCGCCGCGCGCGCCCGACGAATTGCCGGATCACGACCCGGAAATTTTTCTCCGGCTCGTCCGGCGCGGTTTTTCGCAGCGTCGCAAACAGCTGCGGAACTTGCTCTCGCGACGAGGTCCCAAATTGGGATGAGGCTGCGAGCGCGGTCGGCTTCGAGCCGCGAGCGCGAGCGGAGGAACTTGCTCTCGAGCAGTGGATCGCGCTTTCGAATCTCGCCCGCTCGCGAGGCGCCGCCGAGCAGGCTTCAGCGCGCTCCGGAGCGTTTTCCCGTGGTGGACGAGCAGGACCGGTTATTGGGGGACGCGCCGCGCGCCGAGGTGCATGGGAATAACTTGCGCCATCGCGCCGTTCACATCCTTGTTTTCAATCATTTAGGCGAGCTTTTTCTGCAAAAACGCTCCCGCTGGAAGGACCGCCATCCGCGCCTTTGGGATTCCAGCGCCGCGGGCCATGTCGACGCGGGAGAAGATTACGACGCGGCGGCCAGTCGGGAGCTTCAGGAAGAACTCGGGGTGGCGGCCGAACTAACCCGGGTGGCCAAGCTTCCGGCGTCGGAGAAGACGGGCCAGGAATTCATCTGGCTTTATCAGGCGCGGCACGATGGCCCGTTCGAACTGGCCCGCTCCGAGATCGAATACGGCGAATTTTTCCCGACCGATGTCGTTTCCGCCTGGCTGAAAGCCCGGCCCGATGATTTTGCGCCCGGCTTCGTGGAATGCTGGAAAGCGTTTGCCGCGCGCTCTTGATGGTAGCGGCGAGACTCTGTCGAGCCGAACGGCGTAATCGACGCTTCTCGCGTTCGGCTCGACAGAGTCTCGCCCTACCAAAGCGCCGAGCGTCTATCGACGCGCTTCGCGTCGCTTTCTTGCCCTTCGCTTTGGTCTTCTTGCCGCGCGAAGCCTTCGCCTTCGCCTTTCGCCGCGCCCATCGGTCCGCGAAAAACGCGCGCCGGCAGATCGCTCATGGCGGCGCGCTTGAACTTTCGCGCGGCCCGCCGCGCGCCTTCTTTCCCGCCGTATCCACTGTCGCTGAACAATCTCGTCACCGTTTCCCTCCCGCGAAGGAAGTGCACCTGAAATCCGTGCGTCTGTTTCTTGGCGCGCGGCTTGGTGTCGATGCGACGAATGTTTTGTTCCGAATCGGGATTAGCTCTTTTTTTCATGGATCTTGTGCCGAACGAACCACTCTAAATAGGCCGGGCGCAACTGCAAACACGCAATACGCCTTCAACGACTCATCTTCGCCGATTCCGGCGGCGGGCAGATCGCCAGCTCTGCCACTTCGTCCTCGTACTCCGCCGCCGGCAGGAGCACGTAACACGGATTCCGCGGCGCCCGGAGCCAGGTGATCAGTTTCACCAAATCGGATTCCGCCATCGTCGTGCAACCAGCCGAGGGCCGATTGACGCCGCGACGGATATGAAAAAATATGGCGCTGCCTGCGCCGGCCACCGGCGGATCGGAATTGTGCCGAATCTCCACCAGCCAGCGGTAGGCAAAATCGTTGTGCCGCATTTTTTGCTTCGCGAACCACGGCGGCGGATTCGCGGGATCGGGAATCGTGACAAAACGATTGTAGTCCGGGTGGCTCACATCATCGATCCAGGCGTCGGCCGTCGTCACTTGATGAAAGGGATAATCCGAGCCCGCGGGAAGTTGAGCATCGTAAGTGTAAATCTTGCCGATTCGAAAAATCCCGGCCGGAGCGCGCCCATCGCGCTCGGCTTTGCGCAAGCCGGCTTCATTTTGTCCGGCGAGCCCGCTTCCCCAGGCGATTCCTTTCTTGCCAAAGAGAACGGGAACAGCCGGAGCGACCGGCTGTCCAATTCCCTCCGCGCGCTCGCTCAAATCGTTGCAATTGCCCGCGCATCGAATTCCAGTCCGGCGCGATGCCGACGATCAATTGCGTGCAATCATCCGGGACACCGGCGGCGTATCCGGTCGTCGCGAGCAGAAGAATGGAGAGGTAGCGGAAGAGGAAGAAATTTTTAAAGGGCGGCTCGTTGCGATAAACATTCCCAAACTTAGACGCGCATCTTATTGCTTCTGTCCAACCCAATTCCGTCCGGTGAAAAAAATCTTGCCCGCTCTTTTCCTGGCCGCGCTGGTTTTCGCTGTTTACGCGCCGTCGCTTGCGGAACGGCTTCGTCTGGGACGACACCGCCCTGATCCTGCGCGATCCGCTCATCCGAAGCTGGCGGCTGATCCCGGAAGGGTTTCAGCATTTCCTCTTTACCGACGCGACCGCTTCCGATTTTTACCGGCCGATCCAACGGCTGACCTACACGCTCGATTACGCCGCGTTCGCTTTTCGGCCGGCCGGTTATCACCTCACCAGCATCGTCTGTCACCTCGCCGCCGCGCTCGCGCTGCTCCTGCTCGCGCGGAGAATTGTTGCGGTTATTCGGCGTCGAGGAGCGAAAGCGGCGCCTGCATCGCGTTCCTGGCCACGCTCGCCTGGGCCATTCATCCGGTTCACACTGCCGCGGTCGTTTACATTTCCGGACGGGCCGACCCGCTCGCGGCGGCGTTCGGATTTCTCGGCCTCTATTCCGGAATCCGCAGCCTGCGCGCGAACGGCGCAGACTCGATGGCTTCTCCTGCTGGCCGCCGGCGCGCTGTTTCTCTTGAGCGCGTTGAGCAAGGAAACCGGGCATCGTTTTTCTGCTTCTCTGGGGCGCGATTCTTGTTGCTGAAAAAAAACTGGAAAGCGTTCCTGCCGGCAACCGTCGTCGTTCTCTTCGTGGCGGTAATTTATCTCAGCCTGCGCCTGCCGGCTGAGCATGTGCCGGCGCCCACCCTTCGCCCCCCGGCGCCCCTGCTCGTCAGGCCCATCCTGGCGGCCCGCGCCTTCGCGGAATACACCGGCTTGATCCTGCTTCCCGATCAATCTGCACATGGACCGCGACGTGGAGACGCATCCGGAAGGCGCAGCCCGAGGCCGGGCGAAGCACGCGGCCTGGCGCGAATTGCAAACGCTTCTGGGAATATTACTCATCGCCGCTGCGATTTATTGGCTGATGCGGAGCCGAAAACAGGATCCGGCGATCTTTGCCTGCCTCGTCCTGGCCGCGATCACCTATCTGCCCGTCAGCGGCATCTTCCTGCTGAATGCGACTGTCGCCGAGCATTGGATTTATCTGCCGACCGCGTTTCTTTTTCTCGCCGCGGGCCTGGCAATTTCGCGACTTTCAATTTCCAACGCCGTCCTCGGATCGGCTTTGGCTGTCTGGTTCCTCTTTCTGGGCGCGCGGACCTGGATGCGAACCTTTGATTGGAAAGATCAACGCACCTTCCTCGAACGCACGATCGCGAGCGGCGGAGATTCCGCCCGAATGCTGATCAACCTCGCCGGCCTCGAGCTAAGTGAGGGAAAACTCGATTTCGCCAAGAAGCATCTGGCGCTGGCCCTGCGCAAGGAGCCGAACCAACCCCTGGCCATCTTGAATCTCGCGTCGGTCGCGCTTCGCCAAAACGATTTCGTCGCCGCGCGCGATCTGCTCAACCGCGCGCCGAAGATGCCGCTGGTCGAAGCCAGGGCCTACGAGCTTCTCGCTGTCCTGGACCACAAGGAAAAAGGCCGGATTGATCCGTTGCGATTCCGGCTGGCGGCGCGCACGGGACCTCCGAATTGGTCGATTGAAAAACGGTACATCGAAGCCCTCGACCAGAGCGGCGAGACCGCCGCCGCGATCGCCGAGCTCAAATCATGTCTGGCCACGCAATGGTATCGCGCCGAGTCGTGGCAATTGCTGAGCGAGCTGCTAACCAAAGCAGGCCACGCGGCCGAAGCTGCCGAAGCCAAAGCGCGCGCGAAGGCGTACGATGTTCACCTGGCCGAATAGGTGGATCGGGCGCTCCGCCGCCCGATGACAAAAAGTGCGGCGAAGCCGCGACAATAACATCGCGCGCGGAGCGCGCGATCCACCCAGCGTGATCGCATCCTGATTTTCAACGACTTTAGCGTCTTTACGCGGTAAGCAATGAGACGACATTAAATAAGCGCTTGTTCCTGGTGGAGCGATCACCCTTGGCCGAAAACTACTCCAACTATGAAAAGGAAATCTGGTTCGCAATCAGCCTTCTTTAGTTTGCGTGGGTTGACGGTTCTTCTTGTCTTTCTGGCTGGCATCTTTCTGGCGCTGTTCGTCACTGCGAGTCCGCCGGGACTTGCCGCGAGCACCGCCGATGCCCGAGCAGCGCGAGGAGATCAGGCGTTTAAGTACGACCCCACGCGCCATCTGGACGACCATGGGTATCGCCCGAGCGGCCTTACGTTGGCGCGTCCGGCAAGCGGGGAAAATCGGGGCACCGGAGTCACAGGAGACGGCGCCTGGTCTTTGCTCGGACCTCCGGGCGGCGATGTCGCCGATGCCGCGGTCTCGACTGTCGACCCAAACATCGTGCTGGCTGGCATCGCACCAGATAGCAGCTTCAACGGTGCGCTCTATCGCTCGAGTGACGGCGGTAACACATGGTCGGAGGTGCCGGCTCTGGCTGGTATCAGCGTCTACGACATCGAGTTTGCAGCCGGCGGCAATGCGTATATCGCCACCCTCGATAGCGTCAGGGAAAGTAGCGATGGCGGTCTTACCTGGATCGCACGCAACCTCGGTATCGGAGTCAACGACCAGGTATTGGACGTCGCGCTCGACCCATCGGATCCCTCCATCCTTTGGGCGGGAGTAGCCGATGCGAGCGGCGCGCAGCCGGTCAACGTCATGCGCTCCACCGACGGCGGCGCGACTTGGACTAATCGCACGCCGCCGTTGAGCCAACCGTTGAGCTGCCAGGCAATCGCAGTCGATCCGGGCGATTCGAACACCGTGATCGCTGTCTTCGCCGGCGCCTTCGGCGGCGGCCAGGTGTGGGTCACGACCACCGGCGGCAGCTCGTGGACGAATCGTTCCGCCGGTCTGCCGAACAACCCAATGCGAGCCGTGGTCTATGATGGCACGCGGCTGCTCGTCGCCGGCGGCCAGCTCTTCGGCTCTCAAAACGTCGGCCTGTATGAGTCGATCAACCTCGGCGCGAACTGGACTCCGCTGCACGATAACACCTGGCCGAGGCTGGTGGTCTTCGACGTCGCCGTCGATCCTGCCGATTCGCAGACAATCCTGGTGGCCACGGACGGCACCGGCGTCCATCGCACCACCGACGGCGGGGCAAGCTGGCAGATCGGCATCGGTGGGACCGAGGCGTTCGCTGGACGTTCCCTGCGTTTCGATCCAGGCAGCTCTACTGAGCTGTTTCTCGGCACCAGTTCCCTGGCAGTCTTTCGCTCTACCGATGGCGGCGACACGTTTGCCAGCTCGTCGCACGGCATCTCCTCCATCGATCTCTTTTCCATTCATGCAAACCCGCTCGATCCGGACGAGCTGGCCATCGCGTTCCAAGGTTCGAATAACGGGGGCGTGTTCTCTTCCACGGACGGTGGCGTCACCTGGTTAATGGAGTCGGCGCCACCGACACGGTACAGCGCGGTGCGCTTCGCTCCCGACGGAACGCTTTATGCGATCTCCAGCGGTCCTTCGAGTGTTGCCCCGGAGGGCCTGTATCGGCGTGAGAACAATGGGAGTTGGACACCTCTCGGCCCCGACCAGGGCACCTTGTTTGAATCAGATCTCGCCACGATGCGTTTTAGCGTCAACGATCCGGCCCTGATCCTGCTTGGCGGCGCCGACTTCGGAGTAGCCGGCTTCGAGAGCACTATCTGGCGCACCACCGATGCCGGCCAGACTTGGACCAAGGTGTACGAGGCCGACGACCAGCTGGTGACCGACATCGAGATTGTGGAGGATGGGCTCGATCAGGTCATGATTGCGCCGCGAGACCACGCCAGACCGTCTGCTGCGCTCCACCGATGGCGGTTTGTCGTGGTTGCCATCAGGGTCGGGTTTGCCCACCGATTTTCTGCAAGCTCCCCGCGTCTGCGGCCCGACTAATGACCCACAAAGCGTTCTACTTGTCGGCCTGGGTCAACGGCGGTTCCAGCGGTTTGTTTCGCACGACCGACGGCGGCGTGACCTGGGTATCTACGGGCTGGACCGGAAACGACCTGGCCCTTGACGTAGCCTGCCATCCCGACGCGCAACTGCTCTTCGTCAGCTTCAATAGCTTTCAGGGAATCGGACCCCAGGTTGTGCGCTCCACAGACGGGGGCGCAACGTTTTTGCCCTTCGCCGATGGGCTCGAGGGTGTCAGGCTCCTCGCGAGCTGGCCTTCGCGGGTTACTCCCGACTGGTGCTGGCGAGCGGCAAGGGGAGTTACGGGACCGAATTATTGGGCCTGCCGACACCGACACCAAGCCCGACGCCAACAGCCACGCCCAGTCCGACACCGACATCTACTCCAAGTCCAACGGCGACCGTCTACACCGACGGCCACGCCAACGCCTACCATCGACGCCAACGCCCAGTCCAACGCTACCCCTGCGCCCAACCCGGCTCAGGCGTTGAATATTTCGACGCGGCTGCGAGTGGAAACCGGGGACAACGTGCTCATAGGCGGATTTATCATCGGCGGCACCGCGCCCAAGGACGTCGCGCTGCGAGGGATTGGACCATCGCTGGCCACCTCCGGCGTCGGCGATGTGCTGACCGATCCAACCCTTGAGCTACGGCTGACCGGCGGCGCGTTGCTTGTCCAAAACAACAACTGGCAGGACAACCCCACCACCGCGGCCCAACTCACCGCCCTTGGCCTCGCCCTTCCGCATCCTAACGAGTCAGGCATCGTCGCCACGCTCCCGCCTGGCTTTTCCTATACAACCATCCTGGCCGGGAACAGCAGCGGTACTGGAGTGGGTCTCGTGGAAATCTACGATATCAACCAGGCAGTGGATTCACAACTGGCCAACATCAGCACGCGTGGCTTTGTTCAGACGGGAAACAATGTCATGATCGGAGGGTTCATCCTCGGCGGCAGCAGTAACAACACCCAGGTGGCGGTGCGTGGGATCGGGCCGTCGCTGGCCCAGTTCGGCCTCAACCCAGTCCTGGCCGATCCGACCCTGGAGCTGCGCGACAGCAATGGCGCCCTTCTGATCTCGAACGACGACTGGCAGGATGATCCGGTCTCGGCGTCGCAGCTGACCTTCCACGGTCTCGCTCCTCAAGACCCTGAAGAGTCCGGAATCTTTGCGTCACTCCCGCCGGGCGCTTTTACCGCCATCCTGGCCGGGAACGACGGCGGTGTGGGAATAGGTCTCGTCGAGATTTACAACGTGCAGTAGCCCGTGCTCTTGGAACGGCAACGCTTTGTCATCCTGAGCGGAGCGAAGCGAAGTCGAAGGACCCCGTCTTGGTGTGGGCGACGTCGATATGGCAAACGGGGTCCCTCGACTACGCTCGGGATGACAAATTGATCGCCTCGATGAATGCCGGCAGATAACGCTGCGCTTTGATCTCGCCGACTCCTCGAATCTTGCGGCCCGCCTCGATCGACTTCGGCTTCAGCCGCGCGAAGGCCCGCAGGGTATCATCCGGAAAAATCACGTATGCCGGAACGTTTCCGTGTTCGCGCGCCAGTTCCAGGCGCACTTTTTTCAGGCGCTCGAAAACGGCGACATCGATCGGGACCAGGTCTTCCAATGCGCTCTCGCTCGCCCTCGCCCTGGATTTGCGTGAGCCGCTCTTTTCCGAGGAGGTTGACGCGGTCCGCTGCGGCCAGCGCAATTCGTAATCCGTCCGGCCCTTCATCACCTCCTCGCCGAGTTTCGTCAGCGTCACCATCGGATATTCTCCGCCGCTCGAGATCAGCATTCCGGCATCCTGCAATTCGCGCATGAGCTGATTCAAATACGCGACCCCTTCGCTCTTCAACAAGCCGTAGGTGGAAAGCTGATCGAGCCGGGCCTGGATGATTTCGCGCGACCGGCTGCCCACCAGCGTCTGCACGATTCGTCCCCGGCCAAATCGCGGCTGCCACTCTTCGCCTCCGCGCATCGACATTCTCGCCACGCCGCTGAGCGCCTTTCGCACAATGAGCGCTTCGTCCTCGCCAGGCGCCCGGGAAGGTCCCGCGGTCTCCAGGCAAATATCGCAATTGCCGCAGCGTGCCGGATCGGGCTCGCCGAAGTAGCGCAGGATGGCCTGTTGCCGGCAGCTTCGCGCGTAAGCGAAGTCGATCATCAACTTCAACTTCGCGCGATCGCGCCGCTCTTTTTCCCGCAGCTTGGCCGCGTCGAGTTTTAGCTGAGGACCGCGCACCTCCGGCTGGAGCAAGCGCGTTCCGCGGACACGCCGTCCAGGAATGTCGAAGCGATCGATGTAGCCTTCGCGATCGAGGACATGGAGCGACGAGCTGAGCATCATGTCGTTCCCCTCGGAGCCCAGACGCTTCGCCATTTCCTTCACCGAAACCTGCAACTCGTGTTTGTCGTCCGCCTCGCGCCGGAGCATCTCGTACGTCTGCACGATGAATTCGAGCGGTGGATTGCTCCCGTCGATAAAAAATTCCTGCACGCGCGTATCGGCATGATTGAAAAACAGGTCGCAGGTGGCTGCTTCGCCATCGCGCCCGGCGCGGCCCGCCTCCTGGTAGTAGGCCTCCACGCTTCCCGGCACGTCGAAATGCACCACGAAACGGATGTCCGACCGATCGATCCCCATCCCAAATGCGTTCGTCGCCACCACGATGTCGCGCCGCCGTTGCATGAACTCGTTCTGCGCCTGCTCGCGCTCCTCGTCGCTCATCCCGCCGTGGTAAAGAATGCTCGAGATCTTCGCCGCCTTGAGCGTTTCGGCGACGGCTTCGACGCGCTTGCGGGTCGAGCAATAGACGATGCCGGTCTTGTTCTCGCGGATCAACGCGTGCAGCCGTTCGTATTTTTGCGCTTCGTTCGCGACCGGCGAGATGAGCAATTTCAGATTGGGCCGCGCGAATCCCGCAACGAACTCCCGCGGCTCGCGCAAGCCAAGGTGCGTCAGGATATCGCGGCGCACTTCAGGCGTGGCCGTCGCGGTGAAGGCCGCAACCTGGGGGCGGCCCAGCGTTTCGAGCACTTGATCGAGCCGGAAATAATCGGGCCGAAAATCGTGGCCCCACATGGAGAGGCAATGCGCCTCATCCACCGCGAAAAGCGCGATGGTGCTTTGGCCCGAGCGCTTCCAGAAACGAGCGGCTGCGAAAGCGTTCGGGCGCGATGTAGACCAGCTTGAACTCCCCTCGACCCAGCGCCCGGATCCGCTCGCGTTGCTCCTCTGGGCTGAGCGAGCTGTTGATCAAGGTCGCGGAGATGCCGCGGCGTTGGAGCGCATCGACCTGGTCCTTCATCAATGCGATCAAGGGCGAGACGACCACGGTGGTTCCCTCGAGGAGAAGCGCCGGGAGCTGATAGCAGAGCGATTTACCGCCGCCCGTCGGCATCACCACCAGCGCATCGGCGCCGCCGGTGATGGCGGTGATCACTTCTTCCTGCGCGTCGAGAAATTCCCGGAAACCGAAATATTTCTCGAGGACGTCGTGGGGGGTCATGGAAATATCAATTCTGCCGGAAGCGGGAGACGCGCACAAGTGCGAGCCGCGAAGGCAGGGGCGCTTTCCAAACCGCCCTCTGCGTTTTCACGATTTCGGCGGTTTGTAAACCGCTCGCTCCTTGGAGCTTGCAATCGCCACTCGACCCGATGGAACGCTGCCCACGGCCAAGCCTACGCCGTACGCCCGCAGCAGTTCTTGAACTTTTTCCCGCTGCCGCAGGGACAGGGTTCGTTGCGGCCTACCTTCGGGACTTCGCGACGCACCGGCGCCAGATCGAGTTTCAATTCGGAGCCGTCGCCGTTATCCGAAACGTTGTCGCTTGCCGCCATCCGCTCGCCGTGGCGCCCGGGGACGGGGCCGGTGGCCGTGGGCGCGCTCGGCGCATGTTCGCGCAGGAGAAATTGCGGCAAGGTGGAGAGGAAGTTTTCGAACGCCTGCAAATTCGACGTGCTCCGGAAGAGGTTGTGCAGCACTTCGTTTTTTATGTTCGCCATCAGCTCGACGAACATTTCGTAAGCCTCGGTCTTGTATTCGATGAGCGGATCCTTCTGCGCGTAACTGCGGAGATAGACGCCCTCGCGCAACGCATCCATCGCGTAGAGATGCTCCTGCCAGAGCCGATCGATCGCGTTGAGAATGATGTAGCGCTCGAGAGTTTTGACCGCGCTCGGTTCTTCGTGGCTCGATTTGCGCTCGTAGGCGTCCTTGATTTTTTCGATGAGGAACTTCGTGTTCTCTTCGACACTGCGCGTTTCGAACTGCGCCCTTTCTCTCGTGAGGCCCAGCGGGAACGTGACATTCACCCAGTTCAGGAGCGGGCCGTAGTTCGTCTCCTCGCCCGGCGCGCCAGTCCCAAGCAGCTCCGTCACCTTTGCCGGGAACGGCTTCCTCGATGACTTCGTAGACCAGCTTGCGCGGATCCTCGGAATCGATGGTCTCGTTGCGGTAGCCGTAGACGACTTCGCGCTGCTTGTTCATCACGTCGTCGAAATCGAGCGTCCGTTTGCGGATCATGTAATTGCGCTGCTCGACCCGTTTCTGCGCCGTCTCGACGGATTTGTTCAGCCACGGATGCTCGAGTTCCTGTCCTTCCTCGAGGCCGAAACGCTCCATGATTTTCGTCATGCGATCGGCGGCGCCGAAGTTGCGCATGAGATCGTCCTCGAAGCTGACATAAAAACGCGACCCGCCCGGATCGCCCTGGCGCGCGCAACGTCCGCGCAGCTGCCGGTCGATGCGGCGCGACTCGTGCCGCTCGGTGCCGATGACGTAAAGTCCGCCCGATCCGCAACGCCCTGGCCGAGCTTAATGTCGGTGCCGCGGCCGGCCATGTTCGTGGAAATGGTCACGGTCCCCGGCTGGCCGGCGCGCTGCGACGATTTCCGCCTCCTGCATGTGATACTTCGCGTTGAGCACGGCGTGCGGAATTTTTTCCCGCTTCAGCATCCGGCTGAGCACCTCGGACGCCTCGACGCTCACCGTGCCGACCAGGACCGGCTGCGCGCGGGCGTGGCATTCCTTGATTTCGTTGATGACGGCGTTGTATTTTTCGCGGCGCGTCTTGTAGATGCGATCGTTCGCGTCCGCGCGCGCCACCGGCCGGTTGGTCGGGATGACATCGACGTCCAGCTTGTAGATGTCGTGAAACTCGGCCGCCTCGGTTTCGGCCGTGCCGGTCATGCCGGCGAGCTTGTGGTAGAGCCGGAAATAATTCTGGATCGTGATCGTCGCGAGCGTCTGCGTTTCGCGATCGATCTGCACGCCTTCCTTCGCTTCGACCGCCTGGTGCAAGCCATCGCTCCAGCGGCGGCCCGTCATTTTGCGGCCGGTGTATTCGTCGACGATGACGACTTTGTTTTCCTCGACGACGTAGTCGACGTCCTTTTCGAAGAGGCAATAGGCGCGCAGCAGTTGCGAGATGTTGTGAATCCGCTCCGCCTGCGCGTCGCAATGCTGCTGGCGCTCGACTTTCGCCTTTTCCTTCTCCTCGTCGGAAAGCGCCGGGTCCAGGTCGATCTCGGTGAATTCGCTGATCAAATCCGGCAGCACGAATGCGTCCGGATCGTCGGGATTGAGAAAGGCGCGTCCCTGCTCGGAGAGATCGGACTCGCTCGATTTTTCATCGATCGTGAAGAAGAGCTCTTCCTTCAGGGCGAAGAGTTCTTCCTTGCGCGTGTCCTGGAAAAACTGGAGCTCGGCCTTGTCCATCGCCTTGCGCTTTTCCGGGTCCTCCATCATGCGAAGAAGCGGTTTGCTCTGCGGCTGGCCGAGTTTCACTTTGAAGAGCATGAGGCCGGCCTCTTCGATCTTCCCTTGCTCGAAGAGCTCCTTGGCCTCGCTCGCGATGCGGTTGCACAACATCGTTTGCTTCCGCACGAGCTGGTCCACCAGCGGCTTCCACTTGTCGTATTGATGGGTCGAAACCGTCGCAGGCCCGCTGATGATGAGCGGCGTGCGCGCCTCGTCGATCAGGATGGAATCGACTTCGTCGACGATCGCGAAATTGTAGCCACGCTGGACCTGCTGTTCGCGCGTGGTGGCCATGCCGTTGTCGCGCAGATAATCGAACCCGAACTCGCTGTTCGTGCCGTAGGTGATATCCATCGCGTACTGCTCGCGGCGAACATCCGGCGGTTCGGTCGTGCTGAATGCAGCCGACCGTGAGGCCGAGAAAAGTGTAAAGCTGGCCCATCCACTCCGCGTCGCGGCGCGCGAGGTAATCGTTCACCGTCACGAGATGCGCGCCCTTGCCGGTGAGCGCATTCAGATAAAGCGGCAGCGTCGCGACCAGCGTCTTGCCTTCACCGGTCGCCATTTCCGCGATGCGGCCCCGATGCAAAACCATGCCGCCGATGAGCTGCACGTCGAAGTGGACCATGTTCCAGGTCATCGGCTGGTCGCAGACGGTGAAGGTGTGCTGGCGCTCCGTCAGGCGGCGCGCCGCGTTTTTCACCACCGCAAACGCTTCCGGCAGGATTTCGTCCAGCTTCGCCCATTGCTCGGCCATGCCGGGAATGGCCGCCAGCTCCGCCTTCCAGGCGGCCGTCTTCGCGCGGAGATCGTCGTCGGAGAGCGCCTTGAACTGCTCGTCCAGCTCGTTAATGCGACGGACAGTCGGCATCAGGCGCTTGATTTCGCGCTGATTTTTCGATCCGAGTATTTTCTTTAAAATCCAGCCAACCATGATGAGGGCGTAATATTGACGGATTTCAGTCAGAAACAACCGTTTTTCAGAGGGAATTCGCAAACGAAACTTGAACGAATCGGAGGCCGCGTCGGCTGTGCGTCATCCGACGCGAGACGGCGAGGGACCTCGCAACAGTTAAACCGCTCCCGCGAGGCACTTAGCTGCCTTCGGATCAGGCGACATCGCTCCTTGCGTGACGTGCAGCGCGACTGGGAGGTCCCTCGCCGTCTGACGCGGCTCGGGATGACAGCGTCGCGCGTGACGATTGTGTCCGGTGTTTTTCCCGCTAAGCTCGCCGGATGAAGAAGATCATTTCCACCACCGAGGCTCCAGCTGCGATTGGGCCGTATTCTCAGGCGGTCCGCGTCGGTTCGATGATATTTTGCGCCGGGCAGGTTCCGCTCGACCCCAAGAGCGGGAACATCGTTTCGGAAGATATCGCCGAGCAAACCCGGCGAGTGCTCGACAATGTCACGGCCATTTTGAAATCCGAGCAACTGACCCTCGCGCACGTGGTCAAGACGACCGTCTTCCTGGCCGACTTCGGCGATTTCCAAAAAATGAACGAAGTTTACGCGACCTACTTCAAGGACCAGCCGCCCGCGCGCTCGACCGTCGGGGTTTCGACGCTGCCGAAGAACGCCCGCGTCGAGATTGAGGCCATTGCCTTCGCGGACGAAAGCGATCCGCGCGGCGGCAAAACCGTCAGCGATACTTCCGGTTAAGGATCATCATGCTGGCTATCGCACGAGCTTCCGCGCAACATGTCTGGGGAGCGCACGCGCCCTCGCGTGCTCGTTTCGGCGCCCTCGCCGAAGCGTCGCTGAGCAAAGTTCGCGAAGGCGGGGGCGCCGTCGCCAGCACGCGAGGCGCGTGCGCTCCCCGCATGAGCGACGATCTGCTTGCGCTTTTCCGCCAGACGGGCGCGCTCCTCGATGGGCATTTCGTGCTGCGCTCGGGCTTGCATAGCCGGCAATTTTTTCAGTGCGCTTTGCTCCTCCAGCACACCAGAATCGCGGCGGATATTTGCGCCCGGCTCGCGAACAAATTGGGGGAGATCGATTGCGACGCGGTGATTTCGCCCGCCCTGGGCGGAATCGTCGTCGGCCAGGAAGTCGGGCGCGCCCTGGGGAAACGGCACATCTTCGCGGAGAAAGAAGCGGGCGGGCTGGTGCTGCGGCGGGGATTCAAGATCGCGCCAAACGAACGGTTCATCGTGGCCGAAGACGTGGTCACGCGCGGCGGACGCGTGCAGGAGACCGTCGATATTGTGCGATCGCACGGAGGAAACGTCGCCGCCATCGGGGTGATCGTCGATCGCAGCGGCGGGAAACGGCCTGATTTTGGCTGTCCGTTTGTCAGCCTGATCGAAATGAACGTCGAAACCTTTGAGGCAGATAATCTGCCGCCCGATCTGGCGCGGAATTCCCGCGATCAAACCTGGCAGCAAATAGGATGGGCGCGCCGAAATGAAAATTCTCCTCTCCGGAATCTGCGGTTTCGCCGGAAGCAGTGTCGCCCACGGCCTGCTCGACCACGATTCCACGCTCGAGATCATCGGGCTCGATAATCTCAGCCGCCCCGGCAGCCATCTGAACATCGAGC
This sequence comes from uncultured Alphaproteobacteria bacterium, assembly GCA_963735385.1. Lineage (GTDB taxonomy): Bacteria > Pseudomonadota > Alphaproteobacteria > Rhizobiales > Rhizobiaceae > CAVTKY01. Next base: position 18,466 of record CAVTKY010000022.1, read on the forward strand.
CGCTGCGCAAACGGGGAGTGAAACTCATCCACGCCGATCTCCGGTCGCCGAGCGATCTGGAATCAATCGCGGCGGTCGATTGGATCATCGACGCCGCGGCCAACCCGAGCGTGCTCGCCGGCGTCGATGGGACGACCAGCAGCCGGCAGCTGATCGAGCATAATCTCTACGGAACCGTTAACCTGCTGGAATTGGCCAAGCGGCATCGCGCGGGATTCATTCTCTTGAGCACGAGCCGTGTCTATTCAGTCAGGTCCCTGGCGGATATTCCAGTCGTGGTCAAGAGACGATAGGTTTGAACCCGACGACAAGCGGACCGCTTCCCGAAGGGGTAAGCGCCCATGGCATCGCGGAAAATTTTTCCACGACGCCGCCCCTCTCGCTCTACGGAAGCTCGAAGCTGGCTTCGGAATGCTTGGCGCTGGAATACGGCGAGACGTTCGAATTCCCGGTCTGGATCGATCGATGCGGCGTGCTCGCCGGCGCGGGCCAGTTTGGCCGGGCCGACCAGGGAATTTTTTCCTTTTGGATCAACGCCTATCTGCGACGTGCGCCGCTGAAGTATATCGGATTCGACGGCGCCGGGCATCAAACCCGGGATTGTCTTCATCCGCGCGATTTGCTTCCGCTGTTGCAAAAGCAGATGTCCGCGGTCGGAAACGGGAAAGCCGCGCATCGTGAATTTCGGCGGCGGAACGGAAAACAGCATGTCGCTCGCGCAATTGAGCGAGTGGTGTGCGGAACGCTTCGGAGTTCACCAGGTCGCCAGCGATCCCGAGCCGCGTCCCTTCGATGTTCCCTGGCTGGTGATGGATTCGCGTTTGGCCGACGAAACCTGGGATTGGCAACCCTCCACGTCGCTGGAAGCAATCCTGCAAGAAATCGCCGGGCACGCGGAAGCGAATCCACGCTGGCTGGAAATGTCGGCCGCGCTATGAGTGCCGAAGTCCCGAGTGAACCCGGGCTGAAGCTTCTTTCGATTGTCATTCCCGCTCGCGACGAAGAAGGCTGCATCGCCTCCACGGTGGAGCATCTTGCACATCGAGCTGCGTCTTCAGAACGTCCCGCACGAGATCATCGTGGTGGATGACGGGAGCACCGATCGCACCTGGGAGATTCTCCAGGACTTGCGCGCGAGGATTCCCACTCTGGCCCCAACCCAAAACCCCGGTCCGAATGGTTTTGGCCGAGCCGTCATCTGGGGCCTCGATCGAATGAACGGCGACGCGGTCGTCATCATGATGGCGGATGAATCCGACGATTGCCGCGATGTCGTGCGCTACTGGAATCGATTGAACGAAGGCTACGACTGCGTCTTTGGCAGCCGGTTCATCAAAGGCGGAGGCGTGATCGATTATCCCAAGATCAAATTGTTCCTGAATCGCCTCGCCAATTTTTTCCTCAAAGTCCTTTTCCGCATCAAGCTAAACGACACGACCAACGCCTTTAAAGCCTACCGCTGGGAAGTGATCGAGGGCTGCCGCCCCCTCATCGCGCCGCATTTCAACATCACGGTGGAGCTGCCGCTCAAGGCGATCGTGCGCGGCTTTACCTGGACCACGCTTCCCATCACCTGGCGCAACCGGCGCACCGGCACGCCGAAATTGAAAATCAAGGAGATGGGCAGCCGCTATCTCTTTATCTGCCTCTACGTCTGGCTGGAAAAGTACTTCAGCAAGGGAGATTACAAACGCATCGAGCATGTTCCGGCGGCACCATCCCAACCTGACGAGATAATCAGCCGACGCTAATTTCCTGCGCCAATCTCGTGCCGTTCCTAAGCGTTACGGAAGAAGGTTCGAACGCTTTCCATCGGCAGCAATAAATACGGCCTACGTGGGCCCAACGTTGGTGCGTCAGGTGGGTATTCGTTTGACACGGCCGGCTACATTTTACTAAAAAATGGAATGAAACAACCATCGATAATCCCCCATCTAATTGTTAGGTGGTTACTCCTCAGCCTGCTGAGCTGCCTTCCACTCCAGCCGGTCAGCGCCGCTAAAAAGCCTGTTTATTTTCACCCTGCGGAAGGAGGCGTTTTCGCCCCGGTATATGGGCCTTCCATCCAACTTTTTTCCGATAGGTTGTTTTACAACGGATTCCGAGCGTTTTGGTCGTGTTCTGATTTCGACGGTGACGATTCTCTCACCCTGGGTAACTGCGTCGCCTACTCCCCCTATGCCAACAACTACACGATTCCTTTGGGGCAAACATACGCAGTCCATTCTTGGCCCGATACGGGAGCTCCAAACGATTTTAATAAATACTGGGATTTCAATGAAGGGATCCATGAGAACTTCACGACCGCATACGGCTATACTTTCCCCTTCAATTCACAAGGGCATTATACCCTGGCGAATGATCTCGCCGTCCACAGGCTGGAGGCAAATCAAGCGACCACGGCGCAAGGGATATCGGGTGGGTTGTACGGCTTCTCTCCACCGAGATCTTTTTGCAATCCAGCGCCCCACCCAGTTCGACGACCTCGCTGCCAAGATGCCGGACAAGCTCAGGGAGATGCAGGACCTGTTCTATTCCGAGGCGAAGAAGTACGACGTGCTGCCGCTCGACAACTCGTCGCTCGCACGCTGGAATACGCCGCGCCCAAGCCTTACTGCGGGCCGAACCGAGTTCACTTATTCAGGCGAATTGACCGGCGTGCCCGGCAGCGCCGCGCCCAGCATCCTGAATAAGTCCTACACCATCACGGCCGCGGTCGAGATCCCCGAGGGCGGCGCGGAAGGCATGATCGTCACCGAGGGCGGTCGCTTCGGCGGCTACGGCCTGTTCCTCAGCAAGGGCGAGTTCGGCTTCGGCCGGGGCAAGGTGGTGTTCCTCTACAACCTGCTCGACCTCCAGCGCACCATGTGGGAAGGGCCTGAACTGGAAGCCGGCAAGCACACCATTGTTTTCGACTTCAAGTCCGATGGCGAAGGCTTGGGCAAGGGAGGCGCGGGGGTGCTTTCCGTGGACGGAAAGGAGGTGGCCAAAAATTCCCTTGACCACACGACACCTATCACGTTCCCGGAGGATGAAACCTTCGACATCGGCCTCGACACCCGTACGCCGGTGGCGTTGCTGGAGTACCGCTACGACGCTCCCTTCAAGTTCACCGGCAAGATCGACAAGCTGACTTTCGAACTGAAATAGGCGCTCAGGATACAGGCGTAAAGCAAAGCCGCTCCAGCTATTCCGGCGGGGTCATAGTCGCGAAAAGACTAGAGCACGATGATTTTCCTGAAGTCGTCATCGTGGGGGGGGGGGGGGGGGGGGGGCGGGGGGGGGGGAGGGGGGGGGGGGGGGAGGGGGGGCGGGGGGGCGGCGGGCGGCGGGGGAGGGAGGCAGGGAGGGGGGCGGGAGGGAGGGGGGAGGGACAGGGGGGGCGGGGAGCGAGAAGCGAGGACGGGAGGGGGGGGAGGGGGGAGGGGCGGGGGGGGAGGGGGGGCGGGGGGCGGGGGGGGGGGGGGGGGGCTCTAACTCTTTGATTTTCGCATAATCTTTCCGAAAACCGCTTCGCACTTTTCGGGATTCATGCTCCAGTGAAGGCGGTGCAAAATGAAGAAGGTGTTGATTTTCGCCGCTGTCGGCGAAACCGCGATAGGTATGGCGTTGCTCATTGCTCCGTCGCTCGTCGGGTGGTTGTTGCTCGGCGAGGAGCTTGCCGGCGTCGCTATACCGGTTGCACGCGTCGCCGGCATCGCCCTGATCGGGTTAGGGGTCGCCTGTTGGCCGGGTCCGCCTCTGGCCGTCATGCTGATCTACAGCACGATTGTCACGCTGTATCTTGCTTATGTCGGCTTTGCAGGTGGGTTGGCCGGTGTCCTTCTGTGGCCGGCGGTTGCGCTTCACGCTGCTCTGTCGATCCTTCTTGGTCGCGCTTGGCTCACCGCTGAGGCTGGAGCAAGATAATCACGCCCCCGCTGAATATGCCGCAATCGCCGCCATGTTGACGATGTCGAAGTCCTTGGCGTTGAGCGACACGATCTGGACCGGCTTGTTGAGCCCCACCAGCAGCGGGCCGATGACGGTCGAGCCGCCGAGTTCCTGCAGCATCTTAGTCGAGATCGAGGCGGAGTGGAACGCCGGCATGACCAGCACATTGGCCGGACCCGACAGGCGGCAGAACGGGTATTGCTGCATCAGCCGCGGGTTGAGCGCGACGTCGGCCGCCATTTCGCCGTCATATTCGAAGTCGACGCGGCGGCGGTCGAGGATCTTGACCGCCTCCTGAATGCGCTCCGAGCGCTCGCCCGCCGGGTGGCCGAAGGTGGAATAGGCGAGCATGGCGATCCTCGGCTCATAGCCCATGCGCCGCGCGAAGCCCGCCGCCTCTTCCGCGATGTCGGCGATCTGCTCGGCATTCGGCATGTCGTGGACGGCGGTGTCGGCGACCAGCACCGTGCGGCCGCGGCAAAGCGCGATCGAAACGCCGATGACGCGGTGGCCAGGCTTTGCGTCGATGACACGGCGAACGTCCTCGAGCACGGTCGAATAGTTGCGTGTCACGCCGGTGACCACGGCGTCCGCGTCGCCCAAGGCCACCATGCAGGCGGCGAAATGGTTGCGGTCGTTGTTGATCAGGCGCTGGCAGTCGCGGAGCAGGAAGCCCTTCCGCTGCATGCGCTCATAAAGATGATCGGCATAGATGCTGTTGCGGCGGGAAAGCCTGGCGTTGATGATCTCGATGCCCGGCTTGTTGAGGTCCACGCCAATGTGCCGCGCCGTCTCTTGCATGCGCTCCTCACGTCCGACGAGGATCGCGGTGCCGAGCCGCTGGTCCGCATAGGAGACGGCGGCGCGCATCACCTGCTCCTCCTCGCCCTCGGCAAAGACGACGCGTTTCGGTTGACGCCGCACGCGGTCGTAGATGCGTTGCAAGGTTGAAGCGATCGGATCGCGCCGCGCGGAGAGTTCGTTGGCGTATTTGTCGAGGTCGAGGATCGGACGGCGCGCAACACCGGATTCCATCGCCGCCTTGGCTACCGCGAGCGGGATCGCCGAGATCAGCCGCGGATCGAACGGTACCGGGATGATATAGTTCGGGCCGAATTTCGGCCGGTTGCCCTGATAGGCGGCGGCGACGTCGTCGGGCACGGCCTGACGGGCAAGGCCCGCCAGCGCCCTGGCGGCGGCGACCTTCATCTCGTCATTGATCGTCGTCGCCCGCACATCGAGCGCGCCGCGGAAGATGTAGGGAAAACCAAGCACATTGTTCACCTGGTTTGGATAGTCCGAACGGCCGGTCGCCATGATCGCGTCGGTGCGGATCTCGGCCACTTCCTCCGGCGTGATTTCCGGATCGGGATTGGCCATGGCGAAGATGATCGGGTTCTTGGCCATCGACTGCACCATCGGCGGCGTCAGTGCGCCCTTGGCCGAGAGGCCGAAGACGACGTCGGCCCCGTCCAGCGCCTCGGCCAGGGATCGCGCATCGGTCTTCACCGCATGCGCGGATTTCCACTGGTTCATGCCTTCGGTGCGACCCTGGTAGACCACGCCCTTGGTGTCGCAGAGGATGACGTTCTCGGGCGAAAAGCCCATCGACTTGACGAGTTCGATGCAGGCGATACCGGCGGCGCCCGCGCCGTTGCAGACGAGCCGGGTCGTCTTCATGTCGCGGCCGGTAATCTCCAGCGCGTTGATGAGGCCGGCTGCGGCAATGATGGCGGTGCCGTGCTGGTCGTCGTGGAAAACCGGAATGTCCATCAACTCGCGCAGCCGCTGCTCGATGATGAAGCATTCGGGCGCCTTGATATCCTCCAGATTGATGCCGCCGAATGAGGGGCCGAGGAAGCGCACGCAGTTGATGAATTCGTCGGCGTCTTCGGTATCGACTTCCAGATCGATGGAATCGACATCGGCAAAGCGCTTGAACAGCACCGCCTTGCCCTCCATCACCGGCTTCGACGCCAGCGCGCCGAGATTGCCGAGCCCAAGGATCGCGGTGCCGTTGGAGATCACCGCCACCATGTTGCCGCGCGTCGTGTAATCGAAGGCGCGGCTCGGATCCTCGGCAATGGCCTTGACCGGCACGGCGACGCCGGGCGAATAGGCCAGCGAAAGATCGCGCTGCGTGGCCATCGGCTTGGTCGGGCTGATCTCCAGCTTGCCGGGCCGCCCCATGGCGTGAAATTCGAGAGCTTCCTGCGCGCTGACTGAGGGACTTGTGCTTTCGGTTTTCTTGCCTGACGCCATGGTTTGTGCGGTTCCCTCCCAGTTCGGCACTTCTTTTTGTGGAGCATTCGGGATTAAGGCTACACTTCCCCGTTGTAAACCGCCAAGGAGTGTAAAACACTTTGCGGAACCGCCCGTGAACGACGAAACGCCCCTGCGCATCGAAGGCATGCCGCCCGCCCCGGGGACGGGCGGCGCGACGCCGATGATGGAGCAATATATCGAGATCAAGTCGGCGAACGCAGATTCGCTGCTGTTCTATCGCATGGGCGATTTCTACGAGCTGTTCTTCGGCGACGCGGAAGTGGCGAGCCGGGCGCTCGGCATCACGCTGACAAAGCGCGGCAAGCACCATGGCCAGGATATACCAATGTGCGGCGTGCCGGTGCACGCGGCCGACGACTATCTGCAAAAGCTGATCGCGCTCGGCCACCGGGTCGCGGTTTGCGAGCAGATCGAGGATCCGGCCGAGGCGAGAAAGCGCGGCGCGAAATCGGTGGTGCGGCGCGATGTGATCCGCCTCGTCACGCCCGGCACGATCACCGAAGAGCGGCTTCTGGCGCCGTCGGAATCGAGCTACCTCATGGCGCTTGGCCGTGTGAAGGGCGGCGATGGGGCGGGCGGCAACCCCGGAAGCTATGCGCTGGCCTGGATCGACATATCGACCGGCGCGTTTCGCGTTTGCGAAACGTCGGCGGAGCGCCTCGCGGCTGACATTCTGCGCGTGGACCCTAAGGAGCTGATCGTCGCGGAACCGGTTTTTCATGACCCGGAGTTGCGGCCAGTCTTCCACCTGCTCGGCCTCGTCGCCTGTCCGCAACCGGCGAGCCTGTTCGATTCCGCTGCGGCGGCGATGCGGATCGCCCGGTTCTACGATGTCGCGACGCCTGACAGCTTCGGCGCGTTCTCACGCGCGGAATTGTCGGCGATTTCCGGCGCTATTGCCTATATCGAGAAGACGCAGAAGGCCGAAAGGCCGCCGCTCGACCGGCCGGAGAGGGAGCAGGCCGGATCCTGCCTCTTCATCGATCCGGCGACACGCGCCAATCTCGAACTGTTGCGCACGACATCCGGCAGCCGCGACGGCTCGCTCTTCAAGGCCATCGACCGCACGGTAACCGGCGCCGGCGCTCGCCTGCTCGCGGACCGGCTGATGGCGCCGCTCACCGACCCTACGGCAATCGGCGACCGGCTCGATTCCATCTCCTTCCTGCTCGCCGAGGCGAACCTCTGCGAGGCGCTGCGTGCGGCGTTGAAAGGCGTTGCCGACATGCCACGCGCGCTGTCCCGGCTGGCGCTGAATCGCGGCAGTCCGCGTGATCTGGGTGCGATCCGGGCCGGCCTGGAAGCTGCCGCAACCATCGCCCGGCTGTTCGCGGAGACGACGCCTCTTCCCGCGGAACTGCGGGACGCGCTGGCCGCAATCGCGGCTCTGCCTGCCGACCTTGCCGCTCATCTCGATACCGCGCTGGATGACGAACTGCCGCTGCTCAAGCGGGACGGCGGTTTCGTGCGCCGCCAATACGACGCCGAGCTCGACGAAATGCGAGCGCTGCGTGACGAATCGCGCAAGGTGATCGCCGGGCTGGAACGCAGCCTGGCCGAAGAGACCGGCATCCGCTCGCTGAAGATCCGGCATAACAACGTGCTCGGCTACTATATCGAGGTTACCGCTAATCATCAGGAGATCATGACGGGTTCGGATGCGGCGCGTGCCCGCTTCATCCATCGCCAGACCATGGCGAGCGCCATGCGCTTCACCACGACCGAACTGGCGGATCTCGAAACCAAGATCGCCAATGCCGCCGATCGCGCGCTGACGATCGAACTCGCCGTGTTCGAGCGCCTCGTCGCTGAGGTTGTTGGCCATGCCGCTGCGATCCGCGCCGGTGCGGCGGCACTGGCGGCGCTCGACGTTTCGGCCGCCTTGGCCTGTCTCGCCATGTCGGAAAATTACACGCGGCCCGTCGTCGACCACAGCCTGGCGTTCAAGGTAGAGGGGGGTCGCCATCCGGTTGTCGAACAGGCGCTCCGGCGTTCGGCGGAAAGTCCTTTCGTGGCCAACGATTGCGACCTTTCGCCGGAAGAAAACGGGACCCACGGCGCGATCTGGCTGCTTACCGGCCCGAACATGGGCGGCAAGTCGACATTCCTGCGGCAGAACGCGCTGATCGCGATCCTCGCGCAGATGGGCTCGTTCGTGCCGGCGGAACGTGCACACATTGGGGTGGTCGACCGCCTGTTCTCCCGCGTCGGCGCTTCGGACGATCTTGCCCGCGGGCGCTCGACCTTCATGGTCGAGATGGTGGAAACGGCCGCGATCCTCAACCAGGCCGGTGACCGGGCGCTGGTCATCCTGGACGAGATCGGCCGGGGTACGGCCACGTTCGACGGTCTGTCGATTGCCTGGGCGTCGGTCGAGTATCTGCATGAGAAGAACCGCTGCCGAGCGATCTTCGCCACCCATTTCCACGAAATGACGGCGCTCAGCGCCAAGCTGCCACGCCTCCACAACGTCACCATGCGGGTCAAGGAATGGGAAGGCGACGTGATCTTCCTGCACGAGGTCGGCCGGGGTGCGGCCGACCGTTCCTACGGTGTGCAGGTGGCAAGGCTGGCGGGACTGCCGGAAGCGGTCGTGAGCCGGGCGAAAGACGTGCTCCACCAGCTTGAGCAAGGCGAGCAGTCCGGCAAGGCCGACCGTCTCGTCGACGACCTGCCGTTGTTCAGCGCGGTGGTGAAGAAAGAGCCGCAAAAGCCTACGGCGGGTGATGCGCTTGGACAGGCGCTCGCGACGCTCAACCTGGACGAGATGACGCCACGCGAGGCGATGGAAGCGCTGTACAGGTTGAAGGGAATCGCCGCGAAGTAGGCGGAACCTGCTAGAATGATATCTGCCTGAGACGGGAAGAAGCTTTCAGAGGCAGTTCAAAAAGCGCGGGACCTGCAATGATCCCTACCTGTCTCTCTAAGACAGGGAGCCAAAGCAAGAGACGCGCTGTCTGCTCGGTTGGCTCCAATTTTGCCAGCGCCGGCTTCATGAAGAACCCGATCAGGTCGGTCTGCCGCCAAGCAGCTGCTTCAGCCTTGTTCTTTGTAATTCGGAGATCGGCGGAAACTACACACCAGTTCTTCTCAGCGCCCAGTAAGGCAATCCACTCAAGATCGGGTGTCGAAGCACCGAATTTGTCACGCAGTGCAACTGCAAACTCACCGTGAGCGCCTTTTCGAAGTTGGTTGATGGCCCGAGCAACTTTTGGCGAGATATTGTTGTCGAACAGGATTCTCACGCAGCCAGCCGATTTTCGAAGCGAACTGCTGCTCTTACGGCCTTTTCGTCCATTTCGAACGCACTGGCTATTTCTCGAGTAGTGCGACCCGCGTCATGCGCCAGGGAAATTGCTGTTGTTGGTACTCCATAGCGATCCAGGATCGGTTGTCCAAATGAGCGAGCAGGGTCGATCACCACTTCCCCATTGCCCTCACTCGGACGCCAGAGTGCGGCAACTCCCGCATGGAACTCGATGTCTTGCAAGCCCTTTGATACAATGGAGTGAAACGCATGCTGGCCGCTAAGCACCTCTATCAACTGCGGTTCGCGAGTTCTCTCGATAATCTCAAAGTATAGCCGCCTACCGTCCGTTTTAAATTTTGTTGTAGAGAATGGATGACCATCTCCAACTAATTTTTGGGCTGCTTCGACAACTTTCCTAAGGTAAGGCATAGAAATACTTTGCTTCCGAAACCCATCGACTAAGCGCAATTCGATGAGATCGCGAAATCCGAGAAACAGTGAACCGTCAATTTCGGGTATCTGGGAGCGCCAGAGAGGCTCATCAAAAACGATCTCTCCGCGATATTGACGCTTTTGGCCTGACAGCCAACGGCGAATGCGAGTTGCCGGAACATTTGTCAGACGCGCCGCATCGCCCGGTGTGTACAATCCGGCACCGATAAGTCGAACAGGTATGTCGATTGCGTTCATACTCCGAACTATAGGTTGAGAATTTTGGTTTGTGAATTGTCTTTCATGTTGGATCGCAACGACAAGTTCCTATGAAACTTGTCTTGGTTCCTCCCACATCGCGTCGCCCCAATCGAGCCGGCGGGCTGTTTTGAAGGCCGGGCCGTCGCGGCGGCTAAGCAGTGCTTCGGACATATCGCCTTCGCTTCGGCAAAGCTTTAGCCGGACAGTGCCGCCGTTCGCCTGCACAGGCGCGAGCACCCGTGCGGCTGGCCCTTCTTCGGCCGGATGACTGCGCCCGTCTGCCGGATGTTTCGACGCCGCGATGAATATGTACTTCTCATCCTCCCAGGGCACCTCACCGTTTTTGGCAAGGCGATGAAGGCGCGAGCGGGCAACCCGCCGGGAGAAATGGCACCAGTCGGGAGCCGAAAGCGGACAGGCCGCACTATGCGGGCAAGGCGCCACAAGATGCGCGCCAGCGTCGAGGAGCTGGCCGCGAACCTCCATGATCCGCTGCCAGCCGGCCGGCGTTCCAGGCTCGATGACGACGAGCATGTCTCCGGTCAGATCCCACAAACGCCTAATCAGCGGGCCGATGGCGGCAGGTGGAAGCTCGTCCAGCACATAGGCGAGCGTCACCAGATCTGCGGCGGAACGGATAGGCAGGCCCTCTTCCATGTTTGCCGCGTGCCAGGAAACGCGTGTCGGCACGGCATGCGCGGCCAGTTCTTCTCCGATCCGCCGAATGGATGGGCTGGTTTCCACGAGCGCGGCCACTTCGAGGCTCTCCCAGCAATCCCGGGCCGCCCAAAGCGCCGAACCTGGCCCGGCGCCGATATCGACCAAAGTCTTCGGCGCAAAATCCGCCCGGATTTCGGTCACGGCTGCAAAGGCGGCGCGGATCGCCGCATACGTCGCCGGCAGGCGCGTGGCCAGATAAGCCTGTGCCGCGAGCCGGTCTGAAAGGTGCAGCCGCCCATCGCGCACCTCGCTGCGGTAGCGGCGCGACAGAACGTCTGCCGCGCGCTTCAATTCGGCCAGCGGCACGCCCTCAAGCACTTTGTCGACAGCCTGCCTGAGCGCGGCCGGAAGTTCCATGCGCTACCTGCTCCTGGCGTTTGGCCCACTGAACCACCCGCACGTGTGATGCTCACCGTTTACTCTGGCACGCGCCGATGATCGAGCGCCAGTTTTAAACCCCATAGGTGCAACAGCCACTTCTCTGCGGCATCATGTGGCAGAGCGCGATGATTTCAATTGGAGTCGTTGTCGCGCTCTAATTATTTGATTTCGCATCATCTTTTCCGAAAACCGCGACGCACTTATCGGGATCATGCTCTAGAAGGCGCGAGTCGCCCTGGAGAGGAAAGGATCGTTCCATGAAAGAGATTGGCACGATCGGACTGGACTTGGCGAAGTCGCTTTCCAAATACATGGCGTCGGAAGTGAGGGAGAGATCGTTGTTCGTCGGCAGTTGCGGTGCGGCGAGCTATTGCGCTTCTTGCCAGGCTTTCTCCCTTGCCTGGTGGGCATGGAGGCGTGTGGCGAGCCGCATTACTGGGCGCGCGAGACCGCCACATACGGCTATGAGGTCCAGCCACCGGCCCATGTGGTGGGGTGGCGCTACTTTGTCCTCGTGAATGCCAGCCAGAGCCCGCCTCCGATGAGGAAACCTCCGCTCACGCGGGACATCAACCTTGCCCGGCGGGCGGACAGCGCCTGTCCTGCCCGTCCGGCCACAATGGCGTACGTCGAATCCGACACGGCGGCAAAGACCATCGCCGTTACGCCCATGATCACGATCTGGTGCGTATAGCCGCTGTTGTGATTGATGAACTGCGGAATGAAGGCGCCGAAGAAGACAAGCGTCTTGGGGTTGCTCACAGCGACCAGGAAACCCTGCAGGAAGAAGCCGCCGCGTGGCGACGCGGGCGGGGCGCCATCGGTGTGCTTGCCGCCCGACCGGATCATCTGCCAGCCGATCCAGATCAGATAGGCCGCACCGATCAGCCGCACCCATTCGAACCAGTGACCCATCGCCTCGATCGTGGAGGAGAGACCAATCCCGACAATAGTAATCATGATGGCAACGCCGAGCTGCGTGCCCGCGAGGCGCGCGTGCCGTGCCGTATACTTGAGGCTACGACAAGCGTGACGGTCGGCCCCGGCACCAGAACGATAATGATGCAGGCGACTGCGTAAGCGATATAAGTTTCAAGCGACACGTCAGGACACTCCCTTATTTCTAGCAGGCTGCATTTCGCGTTGCGCTCGTCAAGCAACGAAGGCGCGGCCGGGTTGGGCTACTTCGTCTTGAGTGCTGCGGCGACCTCCGAAGCGAGCGGGATCGACGGCTGCGCGCCCGGCTTCAAGCATGCCAATGAGCCGGCGGCGGCGGCGCGTTTCAGTGCATCCTTCAGCGGAAGCCCGTTTGACAGGCCAGCGCCGAGGTAGCCGCAGAACGTATCGCCCGCTCCCACCGTATCGACCGGTGTGATCGGCAGAGCGTCAACCTTCAGGAACTCAGCGGAGGTCGCCGCGATCACCCCATCCGCGCCCAGGGTGACGATGATCGTGCGCCCCGAGTTCTTCGCGAAACTTTGCATTCGGGCCGGACGATCCCTTCCGCGCAGGGCCAGCGCTTCGCCATAAAGGTCGAATTCGGTTTCATTGGCGATAATGTAGTCCGCCTTTGCCAGAAACCCTGCTGCCTCGGAACGGAACGGCGCAGTATTCAAGAGCGTGACCGCGCCCGCCTTGCGGGCGGCGTCCAATGCGGCTTCCACCGTTTGCAGCGGAATTTCGTGCTGCAGGAGGACGACGTCACCCTTTGCCAGCCCGATTCTCGCCAGATCGCCCGGGAGAACCGTGCCGTTTGCGCCGGGCACCACGGCGATCATGTTCTCGCCGTCGCGTGCCACGAGGATCAGCGCCGTTCCGGTAGCGGCATGCGCTTCGCGCACGCTGGCCAGATCCACGCCGCCGGCGCCGAGTAGAGCCAGCGCTTCCGTGGCGAACGCATCCTTGCCGACCGCGCCGATCATCCGCGTCTTGGCCCCGGCTCGCGCTGCCGCCAGCGCCTGGTTCGCGCCCTTGCCGCCCGGCGCGGTCTTGAAGCTGTCGCCGGGCACCGTTTCTCCAGCGCTTGGAAGCCGGTCGACCGTGGCGATCAGGTCGAGATTGATGGAGCCTATAACGACAATCACGAAAGCTCTCCTGAAAATTCTTGGCGCAAAGGCTAGCGACTTCCGCCGCGCTTTGAAATACAGGCTCAGTGCGAAGCTTTTTGCATGACACCGTTTTGCTGGGCGCCATGTCCGGGCAAACGGAAAAGAGAAGTCCATTCAATCCGTTAATGGTCAAACGGGAATCGAACGTTGCGTCCTCGCCATCTCCTCCTTGCGCTGGCCATCGTGATGATCTGGGGCGTCAATTTCGCCATCATCAAGCTTGGCCTGCGACAGGTGTCGCCGCTGGCGCTGGGCGTGGCGCGGTTCTTTCTCGCGGCCTTCCCGTGGGTGTTCTTCATCAGGCGTCCGGCCGTGCCATTGCGGCTCGTTGCTATCTACGGATTGCTGATCTTCGCCTTGCAATTCGGCTTTCTGTTTACCGGGATGAAAGTCGGCATGAGCGCGGGGCTTTCGTCCCTGATCCTTCAGTTACAGGTCTTTTTCACCATCGGCCTGTCGGTCGTCCTGCTGGGCGAGCGGCCGACATTCTGGCAATTCGCGGGCGCGGTTCTCGGCTTTACCGGAGTTGGCCTCGTTGCCCTTCATGTCGGCGGTGATGTGACGATGCCCGGTCTGATTCTGGTTCTGGGAGCGGCGGCGGCTTGGGGCGGCGGCAATATCGTGTCCAAGAAGATCTCGCAGCGCGCCGCCGTGAACATGCTTGGACTTGTCGTCTGGGGAAGCCTGTTCGCCTTGCCGCCACTGCTCGCCGTCGCCCTTGTGCTTGATCCAGAGCATTTCATTGGCAGTTTTACAAAGCTGGATTGGATTTCAATCGGCTCGATCGCCTATATCGTCTATCTCTCGACGCTGTTCGGATTTGCCGCATGGAGCAGCCTGCTCAGCCTCTATCCCGTTTCAACCGTCGCGCCTTTCACTCTGCTCGTGCCGGTCTTTGGTTTTCTGGGATCGGCCGTGCTCCTTGGTGAACCGCTGCAGGACTGGAAGCTGTTTGCTTCCGGTCTTGTCATCGCCGGGCTGGCGCTCAACCTGTTCGGCCCACGGCTGTTTTCGACGTTTCGCCGGCCAGCTGCCCTGCCTCCCAGCCGAGAATAGCCCGCTTCCGGGTCAAGCCCCAGTGATAGCCGGTTAGCGCGCCCGATTTGCCGAGGGCGCGGTGACAGGGAACGACGAAGGAGATCGGATTGGCGCCGACAGCCGCTCCCACCGCCCGGCTTGCCGCCGGCGCGCCGATGCTTGAGGCGATCGAGGAATAGCTGCACGCCTTGCCCATCGGAATCTTCAACAGGGCTTCCCACACGCGGACCTGGAAGTCCGACCCGATCAGCACAACGCGCAGCGGCTCGTCCGAGCGCCAGCGCGCCCGATCGAAAATCCGGGCCGCGTAGGGTGCGGTCGCCGCCATGTCTTCGACATAGGCCGCATTCGGCCACCGCGCCGACATATCCTCGAAGGCCTCGCGCTCGCCGCCGGCGTCGTTGAACGCAAGCCCGGCGAGGCCGCGGTCGGTGACCATGATCAGGGCTACGCCGAAGGGCGATATATGAAAGCCGTAACGGATGGTCAGGCCGGCTCCACGGGTCTTGTAATCGCCCGGAGACATAGCCTCGTGCGTCACGAAAAGATCGTGCAACCGTCCAGGCCCGGACATGCCGAGTTCATAGGCGGTCTCAAGCAACGGCATGCCTTCATCCAGCAGCCTGCGAGCGTGATCGAGCGTCACGGCCTGCAGAAATCCTTTCGGCGAAAGTCCCGCCCAGCGGGTGAAGAGTTTCTGCAGCGCCGTCGGCGTCTCGCCGACCTCTGCCGCCAGCGTCTCCAGCGACGGCTGGTCGCGGTAGTCGACGCTGATCTTCTCGATGACGCGACGGACGGTTTCGTAGTCGCCGCCCTCGGGCGTGATGTCGCGTTGCAGGATCGCGGTCTGAGCATTCATGACGATATCTCCTTGACCGCGAATATCATTCTTCACGTCCTTCATCGCCACCCGAAACGTGCTGCATTCAGAGATAAGCACCGGGATTGAGCGATCGGCTATCCGCGCTTTGCTCGCATCAGCGCGCCGGCAAAGGCGCGCGCGAAACTTTCGCGATCGCCCGGGTTGAGGAACCCGCCGATCTGCACACTGCGGCCCTGCCCCTCGACCGCCATTCGGGTGATGCCGATCTCGTTGTGCCGTGCAATCGCAAAGCGCGCCCAGAACGGATTGAACTGGTACGCGACCGCCCTGCCGGACGGGGCGACCTTGCGGATGTCCAGGCTGGTACGGGAGACGGATACTTCCTCATGGGCGCGTGCCGCCCGGTAGTTGAGCTTGAACGCGCCGTAGACCAGCAACACGTCGAGGCCGAAAAAGCCGAACACTGGCCACGCGCCGTATGCCAGGCAGATCGCGCCGGTCACGGCCCAACCAGCAAGAAACGCGCCCATCAGGATCGTGAACCCGATGTGCCCAAGCGACCGATGCGGCGTGAGGCTGGACGCGGAAAAACGGCTCATCGACCGAGGCGGCGGCATTGTTCTCGCTCATGGCGTCAGAATATAGAGGGAGGATGGAAAAGCCCAAGAACAAAGTTGCCGCGGTCTCCAGCCTGCGCGGGCGCGCAGCGTCCAAGGCGCGGCCCAGCCCCGCCCGCCGAACTTCGCTCTATACGCCGGAGGAGGTTCGCGAAATCTTCCGCCGGTTTTCCGTGCAGCGGCCGGAGCCCCGCGGTGAGCTCGAGCATGTGAACGCCTATACACTGCTCGTTGCCGTGGTGCTCTCGGCGCAAGCGACGGATGTCGGCGTGAACAAGGCGACACGTTCCCTGTTCAAGGTTGTTCGCACGACCGGAGGACATGGTTGCGCTGGGCGAGGAAAAGCTGGGCGAGTACATCCGCACGATCGGCCTTTGGCGCGCCAAGGCGAAAAATGTCATCGCTCTGTCTGAGGCTTTGATCCGTGACCACGATGGCGAAGTGCCGGGTGATCGCGAGGCGCTGGTCAAACTGCCGGGCGTCGGGCGAAAGACGGCCAATGTGGTGCTCAACATGGCTTTCGGCCAGCCGACCATGGCCGTCGATACGCACATATTCCGCATTGGGAACCGTCTGGGTCTGGCCCCTGGCAAGACGCCGGAAGAGGTCGAGGCCGAATTGCTTCGCATCATACCTGACGAGTATTTGCGCCACGCCCATCACTGGCTGATCCTGCACGGCCGCTATGTCTGCAAGGCGCGGGTGCCGGAATGCGGGCGTTGCGTCATCGCCGATCTTTGCAAGGCTGCGGTGAAGACCAACGCCGTGCCAGCTCCGCTGGTGGAGATCGCACCAATCGCCGACGCAGCTCAGTAGCCGATGCCGCGCGCCATCGCTGCAGCGAAGACCGGGATCAGGACAAACACCGCGCCCTCGGCTCGCAGCCAGGTCCGCACCGAGGCGATCTCGCTGTCCGGCACGATATGGCCGGCATTCGATCGTGGCTTTGCGACTCCATTCCAGAATGCGCATCGTGGGTCGGATCGACAGCAGTCCCACCCCGGCGAAGGCGGCGAGCTTTGCCCAGAACACCCAGTAATCAATGTAGAATTCCCAACCCTTGAGGCCGAAGAAGACACGGCTGAACCCGACGATGATGATTAAGCCGGCAAGTATGCCGTAAGCGCGGTCCAGCCCGCCAAGACGGGCGAGCGCATTGCCGGTCAGGCCGGGCCGGACAAGAACGGTCTCGGCGGCGAGCACGGCGACCAGCGCGAAGATCAGTAGATGATGGGCGATCGCCAACAGCAGATCGGTTGTCATTTTCTTCTCCTCGGCCGAGCGCCGCTTACCCCGCCCGACTCATTGCCATCTCCCGCGCGGAAAATTCCGGATCGGTCGCCGAGACCATCTTGTGCAGGTGCACCATCATCGCGGCGGCAAAGAGCGGCGTCAGAAGATTGAGCAGGGGCACAGCGAGGAACGCTGCGATAACAAGGCCAGCGAGAAAGACCGTCCCGGCATGCTTGCGCCGCAGAGCTTTGGCTTCCTCTTCGGGTCTGAAGCGCATGGCGGCGAACTCGAAGAACTCGCGGCCGAGCAGATAGCCGTTCACGAGGAAGAAGGCAGCGATATTGACGCCCGGCACGAGAAGCAGAAGCAGCGCGACGATGTTGCCCGCGATCACGATGCCGAAGAATTTCAATGACAGAAGGAGCGCTTGCAGCGCCGGCATGGCCCGGCCCGGGGGGTCGTCCGGATAGTCGCCCTTCTCCACCAGTTCGGCCACATCATCGAGAAATATCCCGGCAACGATTGCCGTCACCGGCGCAATCAACAGTGCCAGGCCAAGCGCCAGACCTATTCCCGCGACAATCGCCGCGATAACGGCTAGCCAGCCGGCCCAACCCGGAAAACCGGGCAGCAGCACGTCAATCCATGGCAACGCCCACAGGTCGAACAGTTCTTTCAGCCCGAACCACAGGGCCGCGAGAGCAAGCAGAGTGAGCCCGAGCGACTTGAAGAAGACGCCGCGGAACTCGGCGGTGAAAAGCCGGCTGGCGGCGGCGCGGGCGGCATCGAGGATCATCGGCGCAATCTCCTGTCGGCTGCGAGATAGGAACTGTCCCGAAATGCCGCAAGGACGGTGATGAATAACCGCTTGCAATTGCTTGCCTAGCCGCTAGTGGTCCGATTCCAACATTCGCATCCCATTGATACAGGCCATTCAGGCGAATGTTGGAATCAAAGGACCACTAGCAACGTATGATTTCTAGTGGAACTTTGAATTTGACATTCGCAATGGACGCGTGATGTCAAATGGGATGCGAATGTCAAATTCGTTCCACCAGAGCGCGATGATTTCAATTGGAGTTGTCACCGCGCTCTAGTTTTTTGATTTCGCATGACCTTTTCCGAAAACCGCTACGCACTTTTCGGGATCATGCTCTAGACCCGCGTCCGGCGAGCATGCCAAAACAGCCGCAATGCCGGCGTTCGCGGAGACCTGTATGAGCCAGTATGACGTGCTTTGCATTGGCAATGCCATCGTGGACATCATTGCCCAGTGCGACGACGCCTTTCTGCTTGAAAATGGCATCATCAAAGGTGCGATGAACCTCATCGACACCGACCGCGCGGAGTTGCTCTATGGCCGGATGGGACCGGCGATCGAAGCCTCCGGCGGCAGTGCTGGGAACACCGCGGCTGGCGTCGCAAGCTTCGGCGGCCGCGCTGCCTTCTTCGGCAAGGTTTCCGCCGACAAGCTCGGCGAGATCTACACACATGACATTCGCGCTCAGGGCGTGGCGTTCGACACGCGGCCGCTGCCGAGCGAGCCCCCGACGGCGCGCTCGATGATCTTCGTAACGCCCGACGGCGAGCGCTCCATGAACACCTATCTCGGCGCCTGCGTCGAACTCGGACCGGAGGATGTCGAAGCCAACAAGGCGGCCGGCGCCAAGGTCACCTATTTCGAAGGTTATCTTTGGGATCCGCCGCGCGCCAAGGAGGCCATCCGGCTCACCGCCAAGCTAGCGCACGCGGCCGGCCGCGAAGTGTCGATGACGCTCTCCGACCCGTTTTGCGTCGACCGGTATCGCGCCGAATTCCTCGACCTGATGCGATCAGGCACCGTGGATATCGTGTTTGCCAACGAAAGCGAGCTCAAATCGCTCTACCAGACGGCATCTTTCGAAGCCGCGCTCGAGGCTATCGGCAAGGATTGCAAAGTGGCTGCGGTCACCCGGTCGGAACGCGGTTCGGTCGTCGTCAGGGGAGAGGAAACCGTGCGGGTGGACGCAATAGAGATCGAGAAACTCGTCGACACCACCGGAGCGGGCGACCTCTACGCGGCGGGTTTCCTGTTCGGATATACGTCTGGCCGAAGCCTGGACGTTTGCGGCAAACTCGGTTCTCTTGCCGCCGGACTCGTTATCCAGCAGATCGGCCCTCGCCCACGCGAAAATCTTCGCGAATTTGCCCAGCAGGCCGGGCTGCTTTAGGCTGGTCGGCGCATCGCTGAGCGAGCTTCGTCGAGCCGCACCGGCTGGTCGGGAATGGTGATCGCGAAGACCGTACGGCCACCGACGCTTTCCAAAAGCTCCAGCGATCCGCCATGCGCGCGCACCAGTTCATGCGCTATGGCAAGGCCGAGCCCCGTGCCGCCACTGCGCGCCGAACCCCGGAAGGCAGCAAAAAGATTTTCGCGCGCCTTTTGAGGCAAACCGGGTCCCGTGTCCGAGACGAAGATGCGGCAAACGCTACCCGTTCGCTCGGCCGAGACCGCGAGCCGGCGAACCAGTACAACGTCGCGGTCCGCTGCCATCGCCTCGATGGCATTGCGGCAGAGATTGGTCAGAACGCGGAACAGCTGATCGGAATCTGCGTCCACTTCGAACATCGGTTCCACGCTGTTTTCGAATTCGATGCCGCCGGCCGGGTCGATGCCCAGCAGGCTGTGCACTTCGTCGACCAATTGCCGCAAACGAAGGCGCCGCCGCGTCGGCGCGGCTTCTTGCGTTCTGCCATAGGCAAGTACGCCTTCCGAATAGGCCACCGCGCGGTCGAGCGTGCGAAGCAGTTTCGGAGCGAAGGTCTGCACGGAAGGGTCCTTCACCTTGGCCAGGCGATCGGACATCAGTTGAGCCGAAGCGAGAATGTTGCGCATATCGTGGTTGATCTTCGAGACAGCCAGGCCAAGATCGGCAAGGTGCTTCTGTTCCGCCAGCGTCTTTTGCAGCCGCCTCTGCATGTCGGCGAGCTCACGCTCAGCCACGCCGATTTCGTCGTCGCGGTTTTCGGGCTGGATAACCCGGCTCGGGTCGTCTGGCGCTTCCGAGAAGGCGAGCATTGAGCGGGTCATGTCCCGCACCGGTCTGATCATGATCCAGTTGATTGTCAGGAAAACCAGAGTGGCCGTGATCAGCGAAATCAATAGAGAAAGGAACGCGACGTTGCGGGAATAGACCAGCATCGCTCTGCGCAGCTTCTTGTCGGGGATGACGACTTCGAACTCCTTCTCGCTGTCGCCGACCTTGCCGAAGACACGCAGCATGCGGTCGCCGCCGAAAAACGTCGTGTCGAGCGCATCGCGAATGGCGGCCAGCGCCCCAGAGCGGGCGAGGTCCACATGCTCGTCGACCTGCGGCGGCATGTCCGCGACGACGAGCAGCCGCGCAACACCCGCGTCGCGCACCGCAACCGCCTTGGCTCCGATCGACATGAGCACGTCGTTCTGAACGGCGCGCGACAGGTTCGAAGAGTTGCCCTGCATCAGAACCACGCTGACGGCAGCCGCCGTTCCGAGCCGTTCCTCGAGCCAGCGCAGCCGGAAATTCGCTATGGATGGAATGAAGATGAGGATTTCCGCGAGGAGCACGAAGAGGATCGTCAGCACAAGCAGCTTGGTCGACAGCCCACGCGACAGGGGAACCGTCCGGCGTTCCGGCCCTTCGCCCTCCATGCCGGTGTCCGTCACCGGTTGCTCCGCCATCGAATCCTCCTCATAAGCCGCTTGTCGGGCCCATCCGCCAGTCAGTTCAACCGAACATGCGCAGCAGACGGATCACACGCCGAACCAAGGGCTTTCGCGTTACTCCAGTAAAATAGGCGATGGCCGCCCTTCTGCCAATTTCGCTCATGGTCGGATACGGCGGAATATAGGCGGCGACATCGCGCACCGACATGCCCTTGGACAGCGCCAGCGACCAAAGATTGATCATTTCGCCAGCATTGGCGCCGACGATCGAGACGCCGAGTATCTTGCCGCGGCGGCCCGTCACCAGCTTCAAATGCCCTTCAGTCTGGCGTTCCGCCTGTGCGCGGTCGTTTTCCGCGTAGGGCCATCTCAGGACCCTGAGGCTGCCGTGTGTCCTGGAAGCCTCGGTCTCGGTCAGCCCGACATGCGCAAGCTCGGGGTCTGTGAAGGTAACCCTGGGAATGATCCGTTCGTTTACCTTGGCCGGCAGCCGAAACAGCAGTGAGCGTATGACAAGCCCGGCGTGATAGCCGGCAACATGGGTGAACTGCGGCGCGCCTGTCACATCGCCCACCGCATAGACCCGACGGTTGGTTGTTCTCAGCCTGTTCGTCACCTTGATGCCTTTACGGTCATGGGCAATGCCCGCCTTTTCGAGGTCGAGTCCGCCGACGTTGGCCGTTCGGCCGGCCGCGATCAGGAGCCTGTCGCCTT
This sequence comes from uncultured Alphaproteobacteria bacterium, assembly GCA_963735385.1. Classification (GTDB taxonomy): domain Bacteria; phylum Pseudomonadota; class Alphaproteobacteria; order Rhizobiales; family Rhizobiaceae; genus CAVTKY01. Next base: position 39,947 of record CAVTKY010000022.1, read on the forward strand.
CGATCGCGCCGGCTCCCCCCACGGACTCGACATGGACCCTGATGCTGTTCGCGCCGATACGGCGCTCGACGCGTGTGACACGCATATCTGTGCGAATCTCAACGCCCTCGGCGCGCAATCTTTCCAGGACGACGGCCGTCATTTCGGGATCATCGTTCGCGAGCGAGGACAGAGCCTCGACGACGGTCACGGCGGACCCAAGCCGGCGATAGGCCTGCGCCATTTCCATGCCGACCGCGCCGCCGCCGATGATGATCAGGTGGCCGGGCCGTTTGGTTTGGTCGAACAGGGTTTCGTTGGTGAGGAAGTCGATGCTGTCGAGGCCCGGTATCTGTGGGATGGCGGGCGATGAACCGGCGGCGATCACGAAGCGCCGCGCCCGGATTTCAAAGCCGCCGGCGATGACTGTGCGCGGGTCCGCGAAGCGGGCTTCAGCTTTGATGACATGAACGCCCAGCGCGGTGAAACGCTGGATGGAGTTGTTCGGGGCTATGGCGGCGATGACTTCGTGAACATGCCGGCTGACCTGTTCGAAATCGATCTCAGGATCGACGTCGCCGATGCCGAACCGGGCACCGTGTCTGAGCGCATGGGCATGCCTGGCAGCGGCGATCATGGCCTTCGACGGCACGCAGCCGTAGTTAAGGCAGTCGCCGCCCATTTTTCCCTTCTCGATCAGCACGACCGGAGTGCCGAACGCTGCAGCGGCAGCCGCAACCGACAAACCGCCCGACCCGCCTCCGATAACGCAGATGTCGGGCGTTAGAGCACGATGATTTATCGTGGGGTCGTCACCGTGCTCTAACTCTTTGATTTTCGAATGATCTTTTCCGAAAACCGCTACGCACTTTTCGGGATCATGCCCTAGAGTTTTCCCCATCCAAACGATTTCCTTGAGATGGCCGGTCCGCTGCTTCGAAGAGCTGCTAGTCTGCCGCGGCGCTGATCGACCCAGTATCTTCTCCGTTCGCCGCTTTTGCGCCGGTGTTGTGCTTGTGGTTCCACCACTTTCTTACGACGGCTGCGGAGAGCGCCACAAGCGCGAGCGCCACGAGAGCGAATGTGATTTCGGGCGTCACTAGGTCCTTGGCCTTGACGTCGTGCCCGGCCTCACGTGCGGCATCGAGCACGCTGTCGAGGCCCTGTCCGAGCCACGCGTAGGCGAACGCAGCGGGTACAATGCCAAGCGCGGTGGCAGTGACGAAGGTGCGAAGCCGGACGTTGAAGAGAGCGGGGGCGATGTTGACAATGACAAAGGGAATGAAAGGGACGAGCCGCAGCACGAGCAGAAACGCGAAGGCGTCTTTCTCGAAGCCTTCAGCCAGGCGCGCGGTCCACCCCCCAAGCCGCTTCGTGAGTTGATCCCCACAAGCGGTGCGCGCGGCCACAAACAGGACGGTGGCGCCGATGGTTGCACCGATGACCGCAAGGGTCCCCCCCAGCGCCCAGCCGAACAGGAAGCCGCTGAAAATGGTAAGCACGAAAGCGGCTGGAAACGAGAACGCCACTGCAATCGCATAGCAGACAAGGAAGCCTACCGGTGAAAGGATGGGATGTCCGGCGACGAAGCCCTTCAGCGCGTCCTGACTTCTGCCGAGATAACCAAGCGTCAGATAGTGGTGCCAGTCCATCGCATAGCCGGCTACGAGCCCGGCAAGGATGATCGCGATCGGCAGGAAACGCCACAGGACAGGTTTCGCCACTCGGTCCTTCGGCGCGTGGATTATGATGGCCTGAGCTGCATTCTTACCCATTGGACGTCCCGATCTGGCGCGAGGCCAGGATGTTGCCTAGAGCGCGATGATTTCAATTGGAGTCGTCATCGCGCTCTAATTCTTTGATTTCGCATGTTCTTTTCCGAAAACCGCTATGCACTTTTCGGGATCATGCTCTAATGCTGCCACCTTATCCGGATTGCAGGGGAAATGATCCATCGAAGACGCCAGAACAAGCGAGCAATGGGCTGCCTCACCGGATTTTGACCGCGTGCTGGAGACCGCTCACTCCCGCGTGATGCCCGCATCGGGGCGTGACTTCTTGCGAACCGTTTCGCTTAGTTGCCGATGATTGACTTCCCGAAACCTTCTTCTTATAAGCTCGCCCACGCTCGGGCCGACGGTCCGGCGCAGTTTCGATTGCGCCAAGACACGCCCGGCATAGCTCCTGTTCATTGCGACAGACCTAAGAAGGGCCGCACGCCGCGGTATCAAAGAAATGAAGCGCACCTATCAACCATCCAAACTTGTCCGCAAGCGCCGGCATGGATTCCGTGCTCGCATGGCCACCAAGGGTGGCCGCGGAGTGGTCGCCGCTCGCCGCAACCGCGGCCGCAAGCGGCTGTCCGCCTAAGCGGAAGGCAAAGACTTGCCGGTGACCGGCAAGCCCACGGAGCTTGCTCCTCGACGACTTCGCAAACGTGCGGAGTTTCTGGCCGTCCGGCGCGGTGAAAAGCGCCGCGGACGGCTTTTCCTGCTGGAAGTGATGGATCGCGGCGATGGAGCCGCGCCGCGCGTTGGCTTCACTGTCACGAAGAAGTCCGGCAATGCGGTTCAGCGCAATCGCATCCGCAGGCGGCTGAAGGAAGCAGTCCGCGTACATGCCGCAGGTGACATGGCGGCTGGCAACGACTATGTGATCGTCGGGCGTGACGAAATACTCACGATCCCCTTCGAGACGCTCAAGTCCGAACTCTCATGGCGAATTCGCGGAACGCGTAGGACCACTTGATGGAAAACAATCGTAATTTCTTCATCACCATCGCGCTTTCCGTGCTGATCCTGACGCTTTGGCAGGTGTTCTACATGAACCCGCGTATCGAGGCGCAGCGTGAGGCCGCCCAGATCGAGGCGCAGCGCGTGGAGGCCGAGAAGAAAACCACGCCAGCCGCTCAGGGCGAGCAGGCGGTCCAGCCCGCGCCGGGCGCAGTGCCTGCAGGCGCAGGCGGGCCGACCGTGCCCGCTGCGGCAACGCCCGCCAGCCGCGATGCGGCGACTGCTGCGACGCAACGCGTTAAACTCGACACGCCGCGCATCTACGGATCTATCAATCTGACCGGCGGCCGCATCGACGATGTGCGCTTGAAGGATTACCGTCTGACGGTCGATAAGGACTCGCCGACAATCGAGCTTCTCAGCCCTTCGGCGCTCCCTAATGGGCAATATGCCGAGATCGGCTTTGTCGGCAACGAGGCTTCGGGGTCGGTGCCTGGGCCGGACACCGTCTGGACGGTCGAGGGCAACCCGGCATTGACCCATTCCACGCCTGTCACGCTCACCTATACGAACGACAAGGGCCTGACCTTCAAGCGGACGATCGCTGTCGACGACAACTACATGTTCACTGTCACCGACAGCGTGACCAACAGCGGCGCCGCACCTGTCTCGCTTTCCAGTTACGGCCGCGTGACACGCTTCGACAAGCCGACGCATGCCAGCACCTATGTGTTGCACGAGGGGCTGATTGGCGTGACCGGCGAGGAAGGCCTGCAGGAGATCAAGTATTCTAAGATCGAGGAAGACAAGCAGATACTGCCGGGCAAGTCCACGGACGGTTGGCTTGGCATCACCGACAAGTACTGGGCAGTTGCGCTGGTGCCGGCTTCGCAGAAGCAGTTCCAGCCGCGCTTCGCCTTTTTCGATGACGGACGCCCGCGCTTTCAGTCGGATTATCTGACCGATCCGATCAACGTTGCTCCAGGGCAATCCGCGACGGTTGAGACACTGGTGTTTGCAGGGGCCAAGGAAGTCGCGACCATCCAGGCCTACGAAACCAGCCGCAACATCCGGCAGTTTGACCTTTTGATCGACTGGGGCTGGTTCTATTTCATCACCAAGCCGATGTTCTACCTCATCGACTGGCTTTACAAACTGCTTGGCAATTTCGGTCTCGCCATCCTGGGGACCACCGTTGTCGTCAAACTAATCTTCTTCCCGCTCGCCAACAAGTCTTATGTATCGATGGCGAATATGAAGAAGATGCAGCCCGCCATGCTGGAAATCCGCGAAAAATACGCGGATGACAAGATGAAGCAGCAGCAGGCGATGATGGAGCTATACAAGAAGGAGAAGATCAATCCGCTGGCGGGATGCTGGCCGATCCTGATCCAGATCCCCGTCTTCTTTGCCTTGTACAAAGTGCTCTACGTCACGATCGAAATGCGCCACGCGCCGTTCTTCGGCTGGATACAGGACCTCGCGGCTCCGGATCCGACTTCGCTCTTCAACCTGTTCGGCTTGCTGCCGTTCGCGGTGCCGGCTTTCCTGATGATCGGCGTGTGGCCGCTGATCATGGGCGTTACCATGTTCCTGCAGATGCGCATGAACCCGACGCCGCCGGATCCGACACAGGCCATGCTGTTCAACTGGATGCCGCTGATTTTCACGTTCATGCTGGCGACCTTCCCGGCCGGCCTCGTCATCTACTGGGCGTGGAACAACTTCCTGTCGATCGTCCAGCAGGGCGTCATCATGAAGCGCCAGGGCGCCAAGATCGAACTCTGGGATAATCTGGCCGGACTATTCAAGAAAAAGCCGACGCCGGCGGAATGACCGACGCGCAGACGAAAGAGGCCCCGGCACGTCCGGGGCTTTTTTGTGGACGCGCCCTGCTGGCGCTTTTATAAGCGCGAATTCCACAGGGAGTGCTTTTCGATGGCCATGTTAAGGCCAGGTTCGATTAGCGCGACGCACTCCGGACCGGATCGCATGTTTGTGCCTCTTGCGGCCAATTTTTCGTCAGAACTCGCCATGACCGGACCCGAAAACGGACCCAACCCCTCGATAAAGCATCCGATACCGATGCATACGCGTGTCGGCTTTCTGAAACCGCTTGTCACTGCGCCCAACATCGAAATCGGCGACTTCACCTACTATGACGATCCGGAAGGGCCGGACCGGTTCGTCGAGAAATGCGTGCTTCACCACTATCCCTTTATTGGCGATCGGCTCGTGATCGGACGCTTCTGCGCGATCGCGGAGGGTGCGAAATTCATCATGAACGGCGCCAACCATGCGATGTCAGGGTTCTCGACCTATCCGTTCAATATTTTCGGGCATGGTTGGGAGAGGGGCTTTGACCCCGCGACCTGGACGAGAGAACTGCGCGGCGACACCGTTGTCGGCAACGACGTGTGGATCGGCATGGAAGCGATTGTCCTTCCGGGCGTGACGATCGGCGACGGCGCTATCATCGGCGCCAAATCTGTCGTCAGCCACGACGTGCCGCCCTATGCGATCGTCGCCGGCAATCCCGGCAAGGTCGTGAAGATGCGTTTCGACAGGAAGACGGTGGATCGGCTTCTTGACATCGCATGGTGGAACTGGCCCGTGGAAAAGATCACCCGCAATCTCGATGCCATTCGCGGCGCCGATATTTCCCGTCTGGAGCAGGCAGTTTGAACAATTTGGCCAAGCCGGAAGCCCTCGGTCCGGAGATATTTGCACGGCCGTGGGTTTTCATCCGCGGTGTTCCGGCGATGAAATTCCTTCCGCCCGAGGGCCCGTCGGAAATCGCTTTCGCTGGCCGTTCGAATGTCGGGAAATCATCTCTTATCAATGCCCTTACCGGCCAAAAAGGCCTGGCCCGCACGTCGAACACGCCGGGCCGAACGCAGGAACTCAACTATTTCGTTCCCGACGGCTACTCAGGCGAAGCTGGCGATCTGCCGCCCATGGCGCTGGTGGACATGCCGGGCTATGGCTATGCCCAGGCGCCCAAGGATCAGGTCGACCGGTGGACGGCGCTGGTCTTCGACTATCTGAAGGGCCGCGTAACGCTGAAGCGGGTTTATGTGCTGATCGATGCACGCCACGGCATCAAGAAGAACGACGAGGAGGTGCTTGGCCTGCTCGACAAGGCCGCCGTCTCCTATCAGATCGTGCTCACCAAGACCGATAAGATCAAAACGGCGGGCGTTCCGCGTCTGATCAACGAAACGATGGAGAAGATACGCAAACGTGCGGCTGCATTTCCCGCAGTGATCGCTACATCGTCTGAAACAGGCGGCGGCATGAACGAGCTTCGCGAGGCTGTCGCGCTTGCGGTGCGTGGCGGATAGGCCAACCGCAGGAACCGAGGCCTGGCTCGAAATCCGCGGACTGCAAAGGCGGTCTTTCGGTCAGGCTCTACGCGGTCGCAGGTTTGAAGGTGAGCGCCAGTCCGTTGATGCAGTGCCGCATTCCGGTCGGCGGAGGGCCGTCATCGAATATGTGGCCGAAATGTCCGCCGCAGCGGCGGCAGTGGCACTCCGTGCGCTTCATGAACAGCGAATTGTCTTCGCGGGTGCCGACTGCACTGGGCAGCGAGTCCCAAAAGCTCGGCCAGCCCGTACCGGACTCGTATTTGGTCTCTGACGAATAAACCGGCAGGTCACAGCCTGCACAATGGAAATTGCCCTTGCGCTTTTCATTCAGCAGCGGGCTCGTGCCGGGCCGTTCGGTATCTTCGTTCCTCAGCACGGCATACTGCGCGTCCGACAGGGTCGAGCGCCATTCCGCCTCCGTCTTGATTATCTCGAATGTCTCGGCGTGAGCATCGCTTACGGCACTCATGCGCCGGAAGCCGAATGAAGTGGCGAGGGCCGTGACAGACGCTCCACTGGCGAACAGAAATTTGCGGCGATTCATTTTTCGGCCTCCCTTTCGCGCACAATATCTGCCGGGCTGGTCACGTCGAAATCAACTCCGATTGACGAAGGCGTTCCTAACAAAACACCCCGCGGCAATCCACAGGCGTGTGGATGCGCGGGGTGCCTGTCGACCGCCCGGAAGATCGGTTGGGCGATTCCGTGGGTGATGACCCGCCTGAAAAAGCGAGATCACATCTTCGGCAGCAGCACCTTGTCGATGACGTGGATGACGCCGTTCGACTGGTCGACATCGGCGATCGTGACGGTGGCTGTATCGCCGTTCTCATCCTCGATCGTGACCTTGCCGCCATCATATTTGGCGGTGAAGGTGCAGCCGCCGACAGTCTTGACGGGGTGCGCGCCTGCATCGTCGTCAACCATCTTCATGTATGTCCTTCGAAAAGGCTTCGGCGCCGACGACGTGACAGGTCAGAATTTTGGTGAGCTTGTCCTTGTTCTCAGGTTTCAGCAATGTTTCGACCGTGCCGGCCGGCAGCGCTTCGAAGGCGGCGTTGGTCGGCGCGAAGACGGTGAAAGGACCGGCGCCTTGCAGCGTTTCGACAAGGCCGGCAGCCTTGACGGCTGCGACAAGGGTCGTGTGGTCTTTCGAGTTCACGGCGTTCTCGATGATGTTCTTGTCGCCATACATCGGCGCTCCGCCGACTTGTGGATTGGCGGCATAGGCGATCGAAGCAGCGGCTGACAGCGCGAGCGCGCCGGCGAAAGTCGACGATATCAGTTTACGCATGTGCTTGGCTCCTTGGTTGAGGTTCCCCGTTCGCGGGACGCAAGGAGTTACGGAGGAAGGAAACGCGAGTTTCGGAGCTCACGGAAACGTTATTCGCATCGGTGGCGTGTTTGGCCCGCTTGTCGCGGGCTGTCAGATAGTCTTCAGATCACCGGTCGCGACAACCGGACCCGTGGGCTGACCGGTCGGCGAGCCGCCGGCGGGTTCGAGGCTGATCGCCAGCACCGCGCCCGACGCGAGCTTGGCGCGAATCTCGGGCGAGATCACAATATGCGTCGTTGCGCCGACCGGAACGACGCCCATCGAAACCGGAGGATTGTTGCCCTCGATCATCCAGAGCTCGAAGTCGCGGCCAGAGGCGCGCTCACCCGAAACATGCGATAGCGACACCTCGTCGCGCGCGGCGTCGTAAACTGCCAGATACCGTACGTCGCTGTCTTCCGCGGCGAGCGATGCAACCAGCCGCAACGAAGGCTGTTCACCGGGCGAGTTGATGTAGGGGACGGCAACGATGATCGCGAGAGCGGCAAGCGCGGCAGCGGCAAGCCCACGCCAGAATGCGAGGCTGGTCCACAGTCCCGGCCTCTCGGCGTCTGCAAAGAGCCGCCGGTCGATCCCGGCCTTTGTCGAGGCGGGCGGTTCCACCGGCTGGTACGCGCTGCCCAGCGGGGCGAGACGAACCTCCCATTGGTCGACGAGGCGGGCGAAGGCGGGCTCGGTGTCGATCCTCCGGCTCGCCCGCTGCCGCTCGTCGGCCGGAAGGACGCCTGCGACATATTCGGCGGCGAGCATATCGTCGTCGCTGCGGTCTGGTCCGTTGTCTTCCACCAGGCTCATCGTTCCAGGCATTCCCTCAGTTTCATCAGGCTGCGCCGCAGCCAGGTCCGCATCGTATTGAGCGGTACGCCGTGGCGCTCCGCAAGCTCGGCATAGCTCTCGCCCTTGAGATAAGCGCCCCGCACCGCTGCTGCCCGGTCCTGTTCCAGTTCTTCAAGGCAGCGATGTATCCTTTCATTCTCTCCGCCGGCCACCGCCATCGCCTCCGGGCTAGGCGCCTGGTCCGCAATGTCCAGCGCGGTGTCAATGCTTGTGGCGGGAAGGCGTCGCGCACGAACGCGGTCGATCGAGTGGTTGCGCGCAATCGCCACCAGCCACGAAATCGGGCTCAGTTCGGAAACCGCAAAACGATCGGCCTTCGTCCATATTTTGACGAAAACCTCCTGCAGTGCCTCCTCCGCCTCGGCACGGTCGCTCAAGACACGGACGCAGACACCGAAAAGTTTCGCGCTGGTCTCGCGGTAGAGGACATCGAAAGCGGCCCGATCCTTCATCGAGACCCTTACGATCAGCCTGCTGATGTCGTCGGGCGTCATCGCCGTCAAAACTAGGACTTTGCGTCCGATTTGCAACGCATGAGAAACATCAAACGCGCAATCGCCCCCGGCGGCAGCACTTTCCCACCTGCCAGCGTCTTATCATTTGCCCGTCACAATCTTTGCCGTTAAGTAACCGCCGATTCCTTCCGACAGGGGACAACGATGACGACGGAAATTCCTGAAACCGCCGAAGCGCAGGCACGCCTCCTCTCTGCTGCACTCCCCTACATGCAGCGCTATGAAAACAAGACGGTCGTCGTCAAATATGGCGGCCATGCCATGGGCGACAACGCGCTCGGCAAGGCCTTCGCGCGCGACATCGCGCTCTTGAAGCAATCCGGCGTCAACCCGATCGTCGTGCATGGCGGCGGACCGCAGATCGGCGCGATGCTCAACAAGATGGGCATCGAGTTCAAGTTCGAGGGCGGTCTTCGGGTCACCGACGAGAAGACGGTCGAGATCGTCGAAATGGTTCTTGCCGGCTCGATCAACAAGGAAATCGTGGCGCTCATCAATGCCGAGGGCGAATGGGCGATCGGACTCTGCGGCAAGGACGGCAACATGGTTTTTGCCCAGAAAGCCCGCAAGACCATGACTGACCCGGATTCCAACATCGAGCGCGTGATCGATCTGGGCTTCGTCGGCGAGCCGGTGGAGGTCGACCGTACTTTGCTCGATCTTCTGGCCCGGTCCGAGATGATTCCGGTGCTTGCCCCGGTCGCGCCTGGCCGCGACGGCCATACCTACAACATCAACGCCGACACTTTCGCCGGAGCGATCGCGGGCGCGGTCAAAGCTTCGCGGCTGTTGTTCCTGACCGACGTACCCGGCGTGCTCGATGCTGACAAAAACGTGATTGACGAATTGTCGGTCGCGGAGGCGAAAGCGCTGATCCGCAAGGGCACCATTTCAGGCGGCATGATCCCCAAGGTCGAGACGTGCATCGAAGCGATCGAGCGGGGCGTCGAAGGCGTGGTCATCCTCAACGGCAAGACGCCGCATGCCGTTCTGCTTGAGCTCTTCACCGAGCACGGCGCAGGCACCCTGATCGTCCCGTAGGGGTCCGCATCCGAAAGGCCACCCTGATGGAGTTCTGGCTGCTCGTTAGGAGTTTCCACGGCAGTCAGGCGGCAATCAGAAGAACGAGTATGCCGCCGACGATCAGCACGCAGCCGATCGTTTCGAGCCAGTTGATGCGTTCCCCAAAGAAGAAGACCGACGACGCAAAGGTGAAGATCATTTCGATCTGGGCGAGCGATCTGACGAGCGCCGCCTGTTCCAGTGTCATGGCCATGAACCAGCAGAAGGAGGCCGTAGCGCCGGTGAGACCGACGAGCAGTGATGGCTTCCATGCCTTGGCGATGCGGCTGATCTCGTCGCGGTCGCGCCAGAGCATCCAGGCTCCCATCATCACGGTCTGGAAGACGGTGACGACTGCGAGCGTCACGGCCGCCTGCATCATGAAATTGGGCCCGTCGAGCGCCAGTGAACTTGCACGGTAGGCGACAGCCGCGACGCCGAAAAGCGCTCCTGACGACAGACCCGATCAGGGCTGTGCGGCTGCCGACCGAGGCGACGAGGGCACGCCACGAGAAATCGGTTCTGCGCAACCGAAATCAGCATGACGCCGAAAATGCTCACGCCGATCGCTGAAGGCGACACCTGGCGTCACCGTTTCGCCGAGAAACAGAAGTCCGAAGAGTGCTGCCTGCGCGGGCTCGGTGCGGGAATAGGCGGTGCCGACGGCAAAATTCCGGAACGAGAAAAGATGCACGAGCAGAAAGGTTCCGCCAATCTGAGCCAATCCGCCAACGACCGCCCAGCCAAGAAAGAGAGCGCTCATTGCGGGCATCGGATAACCCATGATCTGATTCAGGAACCAGAGGAAGAAAAGTGCAAACGGGAAGCCGAAACCAAAGCGGACGAACGTCGCGCCGGTCGTACCCATCACGCCTTTCAGGTGCTTCTGCAGCGTAGACCGCAGGTTCTGCAGAAAGGCGGCGGCAATCGTGATCGGGATCCAGAGTGGCATTGGGCACGACGTCGGCTGAGCGCACTCGAATGAGGGCGCGTTCATGCGTTTAAGGCATCACGCCGGTGAAACGCAACGCTCCAAGAGGGGACATGTTTGAATTGCGGGAATGCCGCCATCGCAGGGTTCAAATCGCGCCGTTCCGTGCGATAAGGACGCCATGATCGACCGTGCCGACCCTGCCCGCTTCGCCCATGTTACAGACTGGGTGTTCGACCTCGACAACACGCTTTATCCGCATCAGTCGAACCTGTTCTCCCAGATCGACGTCAAGATGACGGCCTATGTGTCGGAGCTTCTGCAACTGCCGCGCGACGAAGCGCGCAAACTGCAGAAGGAACTCTATCTCAAATACGGCACGACCCTGAGCGGGCTGATGGAGCGCCACAACATCGATCCCGACGATTTCCTGAACAAGGTTCATGACATCGACTATTCATGGCTCACACCCGACCCCGCGCTAGGTGAAGCGATCCGGGTACTTCCCGGCCGCAAGTTCATCTTCACGAACGGCGACCGGGGCCATGCCGAGCGCACCGCGCGTCAGCTCGGCATCCTCGAACACTTCGACGACATCTTCGATATCGTGGCCGCCGGGCTGACGCCCAAGCCCGCGCCCGAGACCTACGACAAGTTCGTCGCTATCCACCGCATCGCCGGACCGAATGCCGTGATGTTCGAGGATCTCGCGCGCAATCTGACTGTGCCGAAGGCACTCGGCATGATCACCGTGCTGATCGTGCCCGGCAATTTCGAGCCGACATTTTCGGAAATCTGGGAGCGCGATCCCAAATTCGACGACGCCGTGGATTATGTGACAGACGATCTGGCAGCGTTCCTGTCCGGCCTTACGCCGTTCGGCGCATGACGGGAAGGCTGAAAACCGTCAGCCGCCGTGACCGCCGTGCTCGTCCGTGCCGGACCCCGTCCGCACGGGCAGGGTGACCTCCACTCGGCCGGCCTTTTCAAATTCAAGCGTCAGCGCGACCGAGGCCCCCGGCTTGAACGGCTCCTTGACCGCCATGAACATCACATGAAGGCCGCCTGGCTTCAGCTCAACCGTCGCGCCGGGCGGTATGTCGAGCCCGCCCTCGACGGGGCGCATCACCATGACATTGTTGGCGACTTCCATTGTGTGGATCTCGACCTTGCCGGCGCTCGTCGACGCCGCTGAAACAAGCCTGTCCGCAGACTCACCCTTGTTCGTTATCGTGAGATACCCGCCGCCGGTTGGCTGGCCCGGAAGCATCGCGCGCGCCCATGCGCCGGTGATGGACAAATCGCCGGCGGTTAATGCGGGCGACGCTGGCGAACTGTGGTGGCTGTCGCCGTGCCCAGCGGCCAGGATTGTCAGCGAAGGCGCGGGATGTTCCGCCGAATGCGGGTCCTGTCCCTCCGACGGCTCTTCATCCCAGGCGATTTCACCGCCCTCGCATTTCTGCACCGTCTTGAAGAACAAGGTCTGGCCTGCCTCCAGGCTCGCCAACGCACCGCTCAAAACGAACTCGTCGTAGAATTCGTCCGGTAGAGAACCTCCGGCCCAGGTGACTGCCTTCACGCCTGAAGTCACCTGCTTTCCATGCAGGTCGTATTTCCGGGCATAATCGCCCTTCTCGGTCTCAAGGCTCCAGCCGGGCTTGGGCATCGGTTTCACGTCGGCATAACCTTCCGGAATGTCGATGCGAATGCTCCGGGTCGGCTTGCCGTCACAGCCATGAGGTATCTTGAGAACGGCTTTGTAAGAGCCCGGGGCCGCTTCGCCGTTTTCGAGTGAGGCGTGGGCGTTAGCTCCAGTAATGGAAATGGCGGTCAGTGCTGCGGCTGCAGCAAATGGAAGAAAAATTCGGCGCATCGTGCGTCCTTTCGCGTCGGAAAACAAAGTCTGGGCCCATGGCGTGCACGGGCTCATTCGTCTTCAGGCGAAAGGGGGTGGCGCTCGGATTGCGGGCGGCGGTTCGTTCGAACCCGTAGCAGCAGCGGGCTGGCTCGCTCGCGCCTCAGCAAGCTGCAGGTTTGATGCCGGGAGCGGAAAAACAGGCTCTTCCGCTGCAAGCAATTTGGGCTTCGCGGCCATCGACCCGCACGCGGCACCCACGATGCATTTGAGACAGTCGTCGGCGATCCCGCCGGATGGCAAGTCCCTGCCGTCGAGGGCCTTCATCGACATGCCTTCAGTCGTACAGATACTCCAGGCACTGGCAGCATCGGCAGCACGCGCCTCTGCCCATGGCTGGAAAACCTGAAAGAGCAGGATCAGCGTACCGGCGAGCGCAAAAAGGGTGCGATCGCGCCTCAGCGCCGCGAACCATCCTGTTTTTGGACACCGTGTTCCCATACAGATTGATTAGCGGAAGGTGCTGAATCTTTCCAGCGCCGGCGCTGCGTCACGGTCGCGCGGACCTCAGATCCCGTAGAAGCGGCTGATCACGCCCCAGGCCTCGTCGGCCGTTTCGGCATATTCGATGATGTCCTGGTCCCCGGGGGAGATCGTGCCTTGCTCAGCGAGGAAATCGAGATCGATGGCCTTTTCCCAGAAGGTTCTGCCGAAGAGGATGATCGGTACGCGTTCCATGCGCCCGGTCTGGATCAGCGTCAGCGTCTCGAAGAACTCGTCCATCGTTCCGAAACCGCCTGGAAAGACAGCGATCGCCTTCGCGCGCATCACGAAATGCATCTTGCGGATCGCGAAGTAATGGAAGTTGAAGCAGAGGTCGGGGGTCACATAGGCATTCGGCGCCTGCTCATGCGGCAGGACGATGTTAAGGCCGATGGAAGGAGCGCCGACATCATCGGCGCCGCGGTTGCCTGCTTCCATCACGCCCGGCCCCCCACCAGTCACCACGACGTATTCCCGGTAGTATGATGAGGCGGACTGCTGCGAGCACAGCCGCGCGAACTTGCGGGCTTCCTCGTAATATTTGCTGTTGTTCTCGAGATTCCGCTTCTGCCGTTCGTCCTTTGCAGCCCACGCCTCGCCGCCCGGTTCAGGGATGCGTGCGCCGCCGAACATCACCACCGTCGACCGGATGCCGCGTTCCGCGAGGATCATCTCCGGCTTCAGCAGTTCGAGTTGCAGACGCACCGCGCGCAATTCACGCCTTGTCATGAACTCTTCGTCGGTCCAGGCCAGCCGGTATGTTGGCGCGCGCGTCTGCGGCGTATCCGGCGCTTTTCTTGCCCGCTCCAGATCCTCGTCCGAATGCGGCAGCGGGGACCAGCCCGCCTTCTCCATGGGGTTCATTTCCGATCCGTCCGATCCTGTTTCGATGCGCCTTCCCACCGACGCATGGCGCGATTGACCCTCGCCAAACCATGACATAGGGTCCGCGCAAATTTCCACAGCCTAAAGTCGCGCACCTTAACAGCACGTGTAATGGAGCCCTTTGCCATGCCGAAGACCGATTTGGCCAGCCTCGAAAAGATTGTCGAGAAGGCTTTCGAGGAACGTGAGGCCATTTCGGTGGGAACGCGCGGCGAAGTGCGTGAGGCTGTCGAAGCAGCGCTCGACCTTCTCGACCGCGGCCAGGCCCGCGTTGCCGAACGCCAGACGGACGGCAAATGGAATGTGAACCAGTGGCTTAAGAAGGCCGTATTGCTGTCCTTCCGGCTCAATCCGATGGAGATCATCAAGGGCGGTCCCGGCGACGCCGTCTGGTGGGACAAGGTGCCTTCGAAATTCAGCGGCTGGAGCGCCAACGAGTTCGAAAAGGCCGGTTTTCGCGCTGTGCCGCCCTCCGTTGTTCGGCGTTCCGCCTACATCGCGCCGGGCGCCGTGCTGATGCCGTCTTTCGTCAACCTCGGTGCCTATGTCGACAGCGGCACGATGGTCGACACATGGGCCTCGGTCGGCTCGTGCGCCCAGATCGGCAAGAATGTGCACCTTTCGGGCGGCGTCGGCATCGGCGGTGTTCTGGAGCCGATGCAGGCCGGCCCGACCATCATCGAGGACAATTGCTTCATCGGAGCGCGCTCGGAAGTGGTCGAGGGCTGTATCGTACGCGAGGGCTCGGTGCTGGGGATGGGCGTTTTCATCGGCCAGTCCACCAAGATTGTCGACCGTGCAACGGGCGAAGTCTTCTACGGCGAAGTGCCGGCAAATTCCGTGGTTGTCGCCGGCTCCCTGCCGGGCAAACCGCTGCCGAACGGCGAGCCGGGTCCGAGCCTCTATTGCGCCGTTATCGTCAAGCGCGTCGATGAGAAGACACGTTCGAAGACATCGATCAACGAGCTTCTCAGGGATTGATCCCAGCGTGGCGGCAACTCAAGTGCGAACGGATCTCGCGGAGCGGTCTGTAAAGAGGGACGACATGGAGCGCGAAGACAATTTCGCGCGCCTCCTCAGGGCTGGCGCGGACACCAGAAAATGCGAGCTGCAATCTCGTGCCTAGCCAATCGCAACTGACCTGGCTTTTCTTCAGCTTGTCCGGTCGCGTCGGGCGGGCGGCGTATTTTCTCGCCGGGCTGCTTCTGGCGATCGCGCAGGCATTTCCGCTTTATCGTTTCTTTCTCGTGCCGGAGGGCAGCCCCGAAGCGCAGATGTGGGCGACCGCGTTTAGCGTCGTCTTTCTGGCATCGCTTTGGTGCAACATCGCACTTGCCGTAAAACGCCTGCACGATTTCGGAAAGCCCGGCATTTTGGCGGCGTCGCTCTTCATCCCGGTCATCTCGATCGTGGCGTTCCTTGTCTTGTGCTTTTTCCCTGGCGATCCAGCAGGAAACCAGTATGGCGACCGTGCCGACGTACCGCCGCCGGGTAGAGCCTGACGGCGAAGTACAACTCCAGTTGAGGCCGAAGTCAGGGTCAGACTTCAAACTCAAGCGGATGGCCGGCCCTCTGTGACAGTGACAGGCAATCTGCTTTCGGCGGCAGCGCCGCGCGTCCTTTCGGACGGGCAAAGCATGCTGTAGCTCTTTCTAATCTACGCATCGTGCTTGCCGAAAATCGATTCCGATTTTGCGGCCGATGCTGTAAGCCTCCGCACTATGAGTTTGCCCACCGATCCCACCGCTAACCTTGCCACTCTGATCCGCTGCCCATCCGTAACCCCTGACGAAGGCGGTGCGCTGACGGCGCTTGAGAACCTGTTGACGCCAATGGGTTTTTCGATCGAGCGGCCGGTCTTTTCAGAGCATGGCACGCCACGCATCGAGAACCTTTATGCCCGCCTCTCGGGTAACGGGCCGCATCTGATGTTCGCCGGTCACACCGATGTCGTGCCACCGGGAGACGAGGATGCCTGGACGCATCCTCCTTTCGGCGCGGAGATCGCTGAAGGGCAGATGTTTGGCCGTGGCGCGGTGGATATGAAGGGCGGCATCGCGTGCTTCCTCGCCGCTGTCGCAAGGCATATCCAGGGAAAAGGCAGGCCGAAGGGCTCGGTGTCGTTCCTGATAACCGGGGACGAGGAAGGGCCCGCGATCAACGGGAGCGTTAAGCTGCTTGAATGGGCAGCAGCCAAGGGCGAAAAGTGGGACGCGTCGCTTGTCGGGGAGCCGACCAATCCCGAACGGCTGGGCGACATGATCAAGATCGGTCGCCGTGGCTCCCTTTCCGGCGTGATCACTGTGATGGGTCGCCAGGGGCACGCGGCTTACCCGCATCTTGCCGATAATCCCGTGCGCGGCATCGTGACCCTTGTCGAGGCGTTTCTTTCGCCGCCTTTCGACGAAGGCACGGCGGACTTCCAGCCGACCAATCTCGAAGTGACGTCGATCGATGTAGGCAATCCATCAACGAATGTGATCCCTGCAAAAGCGACCGCCGCATTCAACGTCCGTTTCAACGATACATGGACGGTAGAAACCCTCCAGGCCGAGATTCATAACCGCCTCGACCGCGCCGCAGGCCGTCGCAAGCTTCGACCGGGCAAAGAAGAACCGATCGCGTTCGAACTTGTATGGCGTGACAGGCCAAGCCACGTTTTCCTCACCCGAAACGATCGCCTCATCGAAACACTGACTGGCTCGGTCAAGGCTGTGACCGGCAGGGAACCCATGCTCTCAACGTCGGGCGGAACATCCGACGCGCGTTTCATCAAAGACTATTGTCCGGTCGTGGAATTCGGGCTCGTGGGGCAGACCATGCACATGGTTGACGAACGCGTCAGCCTCGCCGACCTTGAGGCGTTGACGCGGATCTACGAGCGTTTCCTGGAAGACTGGTTCGGCTGAGTGACGCCATGCCTCCCGCCGAGGATATCCAGCAATATCTGTCGGGCGCCTGGCGTCTGATGATGGGCAAGCCGGACGGCATACGGCTACTGGACATTTCCGCTGATGGGTTCTGGAATTCCTTCTTTGCCATCGTCATTGCGCTTCCTGCGCTTGCCGCGAGCTGGATTGCCGTCGCCAACGACATCGCCCAACTGGCCGACACTGGAAGCCGACTCTCGGTGATCCTGCGCCTTGCCGTCGTCGATCTCGGCGCCTGGGTTCTGCCGCTTGGCGCTCTGGCGCTTGCGGCGCGACCGGCGGGAATCGCCGACCGTTTGGTCCATTATGTCGTCGCCACCAATTGGGGTTCGGCGTTGCTTATCTGGCTCATGCTGCCACCGGCGTTGCTGAAATTGTTTTTCCCCGCCGCTCAGGACGTGTCCGCCGTCTTGTCGTTCGTACTCTTTCTGGCGTCGATGGTCCTCTCGTGGCGTCTTACCAACCTCGCCATTGGCAAGGGGGCGGTCATGGGTTCCGCGGTGTTTGCTGCCATGCTCATCGCCTCGCTGGCCGTGCTCTTTGCACTCCAGGCTTTGCTTGGCTTGGGGTGAGTGCGTGATATGAGCGCGCGGCACGTCCCCTACAACGGGCGTGCCGTTAGAGCGCCGCGCGTCCTTTTGGACGCACAAAGGACGCTCTAGTTTGTTAAATCTACGCATCGTGCTTACCGAAAATCGATTCCGATTTTCGGGCCGATGCGCTAGCCTCCTGAAAAGTCAGTAATCCACTTTCACCAGATACAGCCCGTCCGGCGGCGCTACCTGGCCGCACGCAGCACGGTTGCGGGCTTCGAGCGCCGTCGCAACGTCGGCCGCCGTCCATCCCCCTTCGCCGACGCGTTTCAACGAGCCGACCATCGAGCGGACCTGATTGTGCAGGAATGACCGCGCCGAAGCCCGTATTTCGATTGCATCGCCGAAGCGGGTCACATCGAGCCGGTCGAGAGTCTTCACCGGGCTCTGCGCCTGGCACTGGGTCGAACGAAATGTTGTGAAGTCGTGCTTGCCGACCAGCGCCTGAGCCGCATCGTGCATTGCCACGTCGTCGAGCGTCTTCGGCACCCACCAGGCCTTCTTCCGATCCAACGTCAATGGCGCACGGCGATTGATGATCCGGTAGAGGTAGTGACGCCCGATCGCGGAAAAGCGCGCATCGAAGTCTGGCGGCGCCAGCGACGCCCGCAGGATCGACACGGTCTCGCCGCCAAGCTGCAAGTGGGCGTTCACGGCATCGCGCACGGTATCAGCCGGCCAATCCCGGTCGAGGTCGACATGCGCGACCTGGCCGCTGGCATGAACACCCGCATCGGTGCGTCCGGCGCCACGCAGGGAAACTTCCTGCCCGCAAAAGCGCTGGAATGCCTGTTCGATCGCCGATTGCACCGAAGGTATGCCGGCTTGCCACTGCCAGCCGGCATACGGGCTGCCGTCGTATTCGATATCCAGGCGGTAACGCGGCATCCGAAGCTACAGTCTGCCTTGACGCTTACGCAGCAAGCGCTGAGCCGAAGGCCGCAGCATAGACCAGCCGCCCAGTCTCGGGCGCATCGCCCCAAGCGAAGGCCTGCAGAGCCTTGCCTTGGTAGTTGCTGTCGAATTTCGCTGCGCGCTGATGCGTATAGCCGAAGCGGCCATAGTAAGCGGGGTCGCCCAGGACCACGGACAGTTTCTCGCCGGCCTCGACCAGCCTGACATGCGCCTCGCGGACGAGCGCGCCTCCGATGCCCGTGCCATGGAAGGACGGTTCGACGGCAAGCGGCGCCAGCGCGACGGCGGGGAAGCGCTCGTGCCCCTCTGTCACGAAGAGCCGTGAAAACAGGATGTGACCGACGACCTGGTCATCTTCTTCGGCCACCAGTTCGACCACCACAGCACCGTCACTGACGAGCGCGTCGACCAGGCCGGCCTCGGCCTTCTGTCCGAATGCATGTTCTTCCACGAGGCGGATCGCGTCGCGATCTCTCGGGTTCGCGGCCCGTATCGACATCATACTCATAAGAATTCGCTTCCTTTTACTAGCTTGCTGCCGCGCAAGAATTCCTGCGCGCTGACGGGCTTGCCGCCCGCCCGTTGAACCTCTGTCAGCCTGACCGCACCCTCACCGCAGGCAACGGTCAGGAAGTCATCGAGAATCTCTCCTGGAGAGCCTTTTCCCTCGGCTACTATCGTCGACCGCAGCAACTTCAGCCGTTCCGGCTTACCGACAGGACCCATCTCGCACCATGCGCCCGGAAATGGCGACAACCCGCGAATGCGGTTGTGGACCTCTTCCGCCGGCCGGGCCCAATCGATCCGCGTCTCCGCTTTATCGATCTTTCTCGCATAGGTCACGCCTTCCGGCGATTGCGGTTGGAGCGTCAGCCGTCCGCGTTCCAGTTCGCCAAGCGCGCCGACCATAAGTTCTGCGCCAATATCCATCAGTTGGTCGTGCAATTCGCCTGCCGACATGTCCTGCCCGATCGCGACAATCCGGGTCAACGCTACCGGACCGGTGTCGAGCCCCTCGTCCATCTTCATGATCATCATGCCAGTTTTATGATCACCGGCCATGACAGCGCGCTGGATGGGTGCCGCCCCCCTCCACCGCGGTAGGAGCGAGGCGTGGCCGTTGTAGCAGCCTAGCCTTGTCGCATCCAGAATGGGGCTCGGCAGCAGAAGGCCATAGGCGACGACGACCGCAACGTCTGCCTCGACCGCCCGGAAGGCAGCTTGCTCAGTCTCGCCCTTCAGCGAAACGGGTGTCCGGACTTCCAGGCCGAGCCGCTCGGCTTCGCGCTGAACCGGCGACGGGGTCAATTCCAATCCGCGCCGCCCGGCTGGCCGGGGGGGCTGAGTGTAAGCCGCGACGACCCGGTGCCCCGCGGCACTGATCGCGCGCAGCGTCGGCACGGAGAAATCCGGCGTTCCCATGAAAATGACGCGAAAGGGCATTTCTTCCTGTGTTCCGGTTGGCGGCCAGGCTGCCCAGAGCCAGCCTCAAGCTCCCGCTTCAAACGGGTTTACAAGCTTCAGGTCAAGCCCGTCGAAATCCCTCACATTGCGCGTAGCCAGCGTGGCGGACTGTGCAATGCAGATCGCCGCGATCATGGCGTCCTGACACTGAGTGGGCTCTACCCAACCATCCGCCCTACCGGCTTTTCCTTGGCGAGTTTTTTGAACTTCTTCACCACCATGTCGCGCTTCAGCTTGGAAATGTGGTCAATGAAAAGCACGCCGTTCAGATGGTCGATCTCGTGTTGCAGGCAGGTCGCCATCAGCCCTTCCGCCTTGATCTCCTGGGCCTTGCCGCTCCGGTCGAGATACTTCACGCGCACGGCGGCCGGGCGTTCCACCTCGGCATAGTAGTCCGGGATCGACAGGCAGCCTTCCTCATAAACCGAGCGGGCATCCGAACTTTCGACGATTTCGGGATTGATGAAAACCTGTGGCGCAGGCTCTTCGCCTTCCTTGGCGAGGTCGATCACCAGCATGCGAAGCGCTTCGCCGACCTGGATCGCCGCAAGCCCGATGCCTGGTGCGTCGTACATGGTGTCCAGCATGTCGCCGGCGAATTTGCGCAGCTGATCGTCGATGCGCTCAACGGGTTGGGAAACCTGGCGCAAGATGGGATCCGGCAGGATGATAAGCGGCTTGATCGACATATCGCTCACCTAAGGTTTCGCATTACGAGCGTCAACCGGGTCGACTGCAAGTCGTTCACGTTTTGATCTGTCTTCGCGGAGCAAATCGGCTATGCTCGCGAAATGAACGATCTTTCCTTGATCCTGTCCGAACCTGTCGCGCAGCTTGGAGCCACGACTGTCACGTTGGGCCACGTGCTCGCTTTCGTCGCCCTGTTCTTTGCGGTGCTTTTCGTGGCTTTCGTGGTTGCGCTTTGGCGTTCCTCCAGGGAGCGCTCGGCGGCCGCCGCCGAGGCAGCTGACCACGCGCGAGACCTCGAAGCCCGTATGGCGGGCATTCTGCAGTCGCAGGCCGAAATGCAGGGCAAACTCGGAGCGGTGGCCGATGTGTTCGGCGCGCGTCAGGCGGAACTCACCCAGTCGATCGGCCAGCGCCTTGATGCGATGACCGGGCGTATTGGGCAGACGATGAGCGAACAGACCAGGTCGACACATGAAAGCCTGGCCAAGCTGCAGGAGCGCCTCGCCGTCATCGATACGGCGCAGACCAACATTCAGTCGCTGGCGGGTCAGGTCGTGCAGTTGCAGGCGATTTTGTCCAACAAGCAGACACGCGGCGCTTTTGGCCAGTCCCGCATGGAGGCAATTGTCGCCGATGGCCTGCCGCACGGGGCGTACCAGTTCCAGGCGACCCTCTCTAATGGCAGCCGCCCGGATTGCCTTGTGAAGATGCCGAATGACACGCCGGCGCTGGTGATCGACGCCAAGTTTCCGCTTGAAGCGTGGAACGCCATTCGCGCTGCGGAAGGAACAGAGGCACAGAAGGTAGCAGCACAGGCCTTCCGCCGCGACATCGATGTCCACATTCGGGACATCGCCGATAAATATCTTCTTTCCGGCGAGACCCAGGATACAGCTTTCATGTTCGTGCCATCGGAATCGGTTTTCGCCGAAATCCACGAAAATTTCGAGGCGCTTGTCCAGCGCGCTCATCGCGCTCGCGTGGTCATCGTCTCTCCGTCGCTACTGATGCTTTCGATCCAGGTCATCCAGGCGATCCTCAAGGACGCCCGCATGCGCGAGCAGGCGCATTTGATCCAGGGCGAAGTCATCCGGCTGATGGAGGATGTTTCCCGCCTCGACGACCGCGTCAGGAAGCTCCAAAGCCATTTTGGCCAGGCGTCGAAGGACATTGACGACATCCTGGTCTCGTCCTCCAAGGTCACCAAACGCGGTCAGAAGATCGAAGCGCTCGAGTTCGGCGCACCGCACGCCGAGGATGATCGTGATGCGAATACTGCCGGAGCGACAACTGCGGCGATCGTGAACCGGGAAGCGGCTTCGCGCCCAGCGGATTCGAAAACCGGCCAGCTGCGCTTGAGAGTGGTCGAGGAAAGCGACTGACGCCTCGGTCCGAAATCGAGATCGATTTTCGAACAACGATGCACAGCACTCAAAGAGACACAACGTTCCTGCGGGCAAAGGATGCACGGCTCTGTAGAGCGGTGCTGATCGCCGCAATCGTGTGCTTCACGAAGGGGCATCCTTGGCACGGATGGCTGCCGGAGGACGGCATGTCGGTCACCACCGATATGGATGTCAGACGCGCGGCGCTGTAGCTCCGAACGTGTGGCAGCGGGCAGATGCGGTCAATCGTTCGGCCTGGCCACCGCGCCGCGCCGCCAGCCCAGAAACTCTTCCAGCAACACGAGCCCGGCCCCGATCGTGATGAACGCGTCGGCAAGGTTGAAGATGGCGAAGGACCATACGGGCGTGTGGAACAGGACATAGTCGATGACATGGCCATAGACCGCCCGGTCGATGAGGTTGCCGACTGCCCCGCCGATGATCAGTGTAAAGCCGATGCGCGCGACCACCTGCCGATCCGATGTCCGGTAGGCGAGAAACAGTACGAAGGCGATGACCGACAGCGATAGCAGTATAAGGCCGACATCGCCCATCCAGGAAAACATGGAGAACGCAACACCGGTATTATAGGTGCGATAGAGCGCAAGGAACGGCAGCACATCCACGACTTCCTGCAACGGAAGCTGGCTTTCGACCAGATATTTGACCCATTGGTCAGCCGCGACCAGGACCACGAAAAGCGCGGCCATCCACCCGAGCGAACGTACTGTCACGCTTTGTCCTCCGGGTCGAGCGACAGCGCGCCGCGCCGGATCTCGAACAGCATCACGCCGGTCGCCACGGCAAGGTTGAGCGAATCGGCGCGGCCGGCCTGCGGAATCCGCAGCAGCCGGTCGCAGCTCTCGGCAAGATTGTCGGGTAGGCCTTGCTGTTCATTGCCCATCAGTAGCAGCACTGGCTTGCCTGCATAGTCGATGGAACGATAGTCCACCGCGCCCTTCAGATGGGTGCCGGCAACCAGTCCTTGGTAACTCTTCCTCCAGGCCAGAAACGCTTCGGTAGAGCTCTTCGCGACGGGTACAGCGAAAATCGACCCCATCGTCGCGCGCACTGTCTCGATCGAAAAGGGATCCGTCGATTCGCCGACCAGGATGACCCCTTTTGCGCCCACCGCGTCGACGGTGCGGATCACCGTGCCCAGATTGCCGGGATCACGCACCCGATCGAGCGCGACCCAGACGTCGTTGCCGGCCGGGCGGACGTCTTTCAGCGGCACATAGCGCTGGACAAAGACGCCAACCACCATTTGCGGGTTGTCGCGCCGGGTGATTGCCGTCAGCACCTTTTCGCTGACCTCCAACACCAATCCGCCGGCAGCCACCGTACGCGCGGCGACCTTCTCGACGAGCGGATTGCCGAGTGCCGATTTGGCGAACACGAGCGTCTTGATCGACCAGCCGAGGTCGAGCGCGTCGATCACCAGCTTCAGCCCTTCGGCCAGAAAGGCGTTTTGCTGATCGCGGAACTTCTTCAAGGCCAGCGCCTTGATGTCCTTAACCAGCGGATTGGCGAGGCTGGTGACCTCCTTGACAAGGCCCGGCGCGCCAGTGCGATGTTCGCTCATGCCGCCACCCAGCGAGAGAAGAGCGAGGTCGAAAGCGCGCGGCCGGCCGCTTTTTCGCGGATGATCAATTCGCCCGATTCGACGGCGCCGCCCATGCCGGCGAAGGCATCGCGCATCAGTGCATGGATGGCGAAGAAGGAAGCGCGGATCGAATAAGCGGTAAGCACGACAGCCAAAGGCTTGGCGGTCAGGATCGAGCGGCAGATGTCGGTCAGCGCCGGCAAGTCTTCGAAGAGCTGCCACACTTCGCCTTTCGGCCCGCGGCCATAGGCGGGCGGGTCGAACAGGATGATGTCGTAGCGGTTGCCGCGGCGTTCCTCGCGCTCGGCGAATTTCAGCGCATCCTCGACGATCCAGCGAATGGGCCTGTCCGAAAGCCGGGCAATTTGCTGGTTCTCGCGCGCCCAGCCGATCGCTTTCTTCGATGCGTCGACATGGGTAACCTCGGCTCCCGCACGCGCCGCTACCAGCGACGCCAGACCGGTATAGCCGAACAGATTAAGCACTTTGACCGGGCGTCTGGCTCTCTCGATGAGCCCAGCCATGTGGTTCCAATGCGAGGCTTGCTCGGGAAACACGCCGACATGGCGAAACGATGTGAAGCGCCCGAGATAGTCGATGCCGTCGTGCCGCATCGGCCAGGTCTCGCCGAGGGGCGCTTTCGGAAAGCGCCAGCGGCCCATCCCCTCCTCGTCCGTGTCGCCTGTGAAAACAGCGTCCGCGGCGTTCCACTCCTTTGCCGGGAGCGCCCTCTGCCAGATGGCCTGGCCCTCCGGCCGTACGATGCGATAAGGCCCATATTGCTCCAGCTTCTCGCCGTTACCGCTGTCGAGCAGCGCGTAATCCTCATTGGGGGCTACTTCAAGAATGAGCGGCAGGCGTTCGGCAGGCGGAGCGCCCTCGCGTCGGCGAAGTTCGCGCTTTTTGCTGGTCAGGTCGTCTGCTCCGACAGCTGGCCCGCTCTCGACACGTTTGCCGAGCGGAGCCGCCGAACTACTTTCGGGTTGACGGTGGTCGCGGCGTTTGTCGCGCGTGGGCTTCAAGGAAGGCAATCTCCGGCGGTGCTGGCCGCTTCTGCCACAGCACATCCAGACGTGCAACAAAGGCTGGTGGCAGGCGCTATAGCCGATGAGAGGGTCGACCAATCCAAAGCAGGGAACAAATGAGGGAGGCAAAAGCCACCAGTTTGACAGCGGCGACCACCATGTGCCCGGTTTCCCAGCGCAGACGGATGGCGTCGAAATTCTCAGGAACAGGACCCGGTGTCCACGTGGACAATACGCTGTTTGCCGGGGCCACAAGGACAAACCACGCGGCGAGCGCGACCGCGAACAGGAATGCGGCGGTAACCGCGAAACGGAACGCTACCCGGTCGTTGCGCAACATCAGGGCAAGAACCGCCGGAAAGGCGATGGCTGCCAGATCCAGCGGTGCGCCGACCGCCGCGAACAGCCAGAACTGGGCGTTGAAAACGGTGGTTTCACGCCAGAGTTCGGGCGACCATTGCGTCAATCGCGGAGCGGACTCCAGAACGTGAGCAAAGGATGGCCCAAGACTGAGAGCGGCGATGAGGGCGGTAAGGACTGCCCACAGAAACAGGGCCGGGCGAATACTCATGGGCGGAGAACGGGCTCCGCCGGGATGCGTTCCGCCTCGCTCAGGCGCTGAAGCGCTTGAACACTTCCACGCCCGCCGCCAAGTCCTCGAGTGCGGCGCCGACCGACTTAAACAGTGTGATCTCACTGTCGCTGCCGCGTCCCGGTTTCTGTCCTCGGGCGAGTTCGTGGAGGTCGGCGACGATATCTTCCGCTTTGAGAACGCCGGAAGCGAGGGGCTGAACGATGTCGCCCGCTTCCTTCGTAGCGCCCGCGCGCGTGTCGACATAGACGCGGGCGCGGCGGATGGCGTCGTCGTCGCTCTCGCGCATGCCCGGTGCAAAACCGCCGACCAGATCGACATGGACGCCGGGCTTCAGCAACGAACCTTTGACCAGTGGCGTGGTGGCAATCGTGGCCGACGATACGATATCCGCATTGCCAAGAGCCCGTTCGAGATTGTCCACAGCCTCGGCATTCATGCCGTCGGCCTTGAGCGTCGCAGCCACTTTCTCGGCATTGGCGAAGGTCCGGTTCCATATCCTGATTTCCCGAATCGGACGGACCGCCGAATGTGCGCGGGCCAGGAAGGGCGACAGGGCTCCGGCGCCGATAATCAGCAGCCGGGAGGCATCCTCTCTGGCCAGATAGGATGCGGCGAGCGCGGAGGCACAGGCGGTACGCCACTGGGTCAGCCGCTGGCCGTCGATCAGCGCCTGCGGCTCGCCCGTTTTGCCGTCGAGCAGAAGGTAAAGGCCCATCACTGCCGGCTTGGCGATCTCGTTGTTGTCAGGAGAAACGGTGACGACCTTGACGCCGATATGACCGCCGGCGGACGTTCCGGCCGCGTTGAAGTCGGTCCAGGCCGGCATCAGAAGCAGGGTTGTGGCCGCGCCGTTGGGTCTTTCAATCGTATGATGATGCCGCACGGGCTGCACGGCGCCCTCGCGAAACGCCGTGCGCAAGGTCTCCACCAGACCGTCGAAGGTCAACGCGCGGTCGACGGCATCAGCCGAAATCATGAACATTTTTCTCGTCCCTCAGAACGCCGCCTTCAGACGCCTGGTCTTGTCAGCGCCGGCGGCGAGGAAGCGGTCTGCGCGGCAGCCCGCTGAGCCAAATCGCGCAGGATCTGCGCCTCCTGGCTGCGCTGACGCGCCATCTTACGATAGCGGCCCTGCTTCAGCCATGTCGCGGCGCTGCCTACGAGCATGCCGATTGCAAGAGCCGCGAACAGCAAGACAAACAAGGGCAACTGCACCGTGAGCGCAGGATTTCCCGGATTGAAAGGGTCCAGCGTGAAGGCAGCGAAGCCGCAATTCGCCACAGCGAGCGCAATCAAGACAATGGCCAGCGGGACGACGACCACGATGAGCAGGAAGCGACTATACATAGGAAGTCCCAGAACCAGCCGGCGCTCTTACCGCGCGAGCCTCAATTGTCCGCGTTCAGCCGCTCGCGCAATTCCTTTCCGGTCTTGAAGAACGGCACCCATTTCTCCTCGACCGCGACAAAGTCTCCGGTGCGGGGGTTGCGGCCGGTGCGGGCTGGGCGGTTCTTCACCGAGAAGGCGCCGAAGCCGCGCAATTCAACCCGGTTTCCCTCGGCCAGCGCGTCCGTGATCTCCTCAAAGATGGCGTTCACGATGTTTTCGACATCACGAAGGAAGAGATGCGGATTGCGATTGGCGATGATTTGTACGAGTTCTGACTTGATCATGGTTGTTCCCGTCCCCGCCAAAAGCATGATTTGTGATATGGGGATGATTTTGTTTGTTTTTCAGCCACCAAGAAAGACCTTTTCAGGGTGCCAGACCGACAGAAGACCGTCAAGGAAGATGCGGTCAGCACCGAACTCATGGAGCAGATCACCGCCATATTCGGGCAGACCGAGCGTCTTGGCCAGCGACCGGAAGAAAAACAGTCCGCGTCCGGTGTCCTTGGGCACCCACTCGACAACCTCCAACTTCTCGTCCACGCCTTTCGTTCCCAGCCAGACAATGGCCTCGCGTTCACCGCCGAGGGAATCCACAAGTTTTTTGTCGAGCGCCTGACGGCCAGTGAAGACCGAGCCGTCGGCGAGCGTGCTCACTTCCGCGCGCGACAGTGGCCGGCGGTCGTCGACAATTCCGACGAACCAGTCATAGCTGTCGAGAATCATGCGGCGTATCATCGCGCGTTCATCTTCGGTGGTCGGATTGAAGGGCGAGGGTTCCGCCTTCAGCGGCGAAGACTTCACCTCTTCAAGTTTTACCCCGATCTTGTCCATCAGGCCGGTCACATCCGGAAACTGCACGAGAACGCCAATCGAGCCGACGATTGACGATTTGCGGGCCACGATATGGTCGGCTGCACTGGCGATCATGTAGCCGGCGGATGCAGCAAGTGTACCGACCTGCGCAACGACCGGTTTCTTGGCGGCGAGAAGGCGGACTTCGTCAAAAATAGCCTCGCCACCGGCCGTCGTTCCGCCTGGCGAATCAATCGACAGGATCACGCCCTGGACAGTCGAGGACTCACGTACCTTCCTGAGCGTTTCCAGCAAATCCTCGTCTTCCGTGATAGTGCCTTCGATCCGGACTTTGGCGATGTGGTTGACCGCAGTTCCGCGGAATTCCTCGCCATAGAGCCATAGGGAGACGGCGCCGACGGCGACGGCGGCAATGATGAGAGCGGCAACGCGCCAGAAGGAAAGTTTCCGTCGCAGACGGCGGCGGTCGATGATGTCGTCGGCACGAATGGCCATAGCTGCCTCATGAACGGCAAAGAACCAAGGCAGCGGTTTTAGACCATCATCGCTTCATATAGAAGCCGTTCCATTCAAGTGGAGAAACATGGCGTTCCGTAAGCAATGCCTGCCCCTGCTACAAGGATTGCCGTTTGCAAATGCAGAGGAGGAAAGTGTCCGACTCAAAATTCGCTGGGCGCGGCGAAAATGGTGATTTTGAGAGCCTGAGTGCATCGTACATTCGGGTACGTGTTGGGGTGGACGGCCCCTGGACGGCATCGTGAGCACCGGCAGCGCAAAAAGCGCCATTTGCAGCCCGCTCCGGCGAATTTTCGGGCGGACACTAAGGCAAAAGTAACCATACCGCGCGTGCGTGGGGTCTTTCGATCGGCACGCCATGACTTTGCTGTAAAGTTCGGTACTCCAGACAGCGTTTTGGGAAGATCCAGATGCGCCTGCAATGAAGACATGGCTGTTTTGGGCAAGAAATCGTAACTATCTGCGATCCAGCCCCTGTTTCGGACAGCAATGGATTTCTATATGCTGTTCGGCTTCCCGGGGGCTTCTCTCATGCGGCGTGAGCGGCCGCCAGCAAATCGGATTCACGAATGGTAATGGCCGCAATCCCGTCGAGCGACAGTCCCCACGACACGAGCGTGCAGCAATCTCCAAAGCCGCACAGCCCGTCGCGCGAGGCCGAGTTCAACAGTGCGCAGAATCATTCCCGCCGGGTGCGCCTGCTCAAGCTGGGACTTCCCCTGCTTGCGGTCGTCATGGCGCTCGGCTTCTTCGGCTATTCGTACATGTCCGCACCCGTGATGTTGGATATGGACGTCACCAGTTCCGCTATCTCCGACGGCAAGCTGGTGATGGCAAACCCAAAGCTCGAAGGATTCACCAAGGACAATCTCGCCTATTCGATGACCGCGTCGCGCGCGCTTCAGAGTCTCGGTAATACCGGCAGGATCGAACTGGAGGACATAAAGGCTAAGCTGCCGGTCGACGCCGGGAATTGGGCATCGATTGATGCCAAGGGAGGCGTCTACGATAGCGCCAAGAATACGCTCGACATCACGAGCGACATCGTGGTCACGACCACCGACGGGATGGTTGCCAAGTTGAAATCGGCCTTCATCGACATCGGCAAGGGAGACCTCAAGACCGGCGATGCGGTCGACATTGTGCTCAAGGGCACCAAAATCGCTGCCGATTCAATGACGGTCCTTGAAAACGGGAAGGTTTTGGTATTCGAGAAGCGCGTGAGGATGCAAATCAGCCCCGACAGTTTCAAGGCGGCGCAAAAGGCAAACGGAGACACCGATGCCGCGAATTGATGGACGTTTGATTCGACCGGCGCTGTTCGGGTTTATGTTGGCCGGTTTTGCTGCAAGCCCGGTATTGGCGCAAGAAGCGCAGAACCGCCTTTCAGGCCTGAAGCTTGCCGGCGACCAGCCGATCCAGATCGAGAGCGACAAGCTTGAGGTCCGCGAGGCCGAAAGCATGGCCATCTTCAGCGGCAATGTCAGCGTCGTGCAGGGTGCGACCCTGCTCAAGGCCGGAAAGATGACCGTCTTCTACGCCAAGGACGGCGGCTCGGCGACGACCGGCTCGGCTAATATCGATAGGCTGGAAGTCGACGATAAGGTCTATGTCAAGTCGGAAACCCAGGTTGCGACCGGCGACAAGGGAACGTTCGACATGAAGACCGAGGTTTTGACCCTCTCCGGCAAGGAGGTCGTCCTCTCCGAAGGGTCAAACGTCCTCACCGGTTGCAAGCTCACTGTCGACATGAAGTCCGGCCTGGCGAATGTCGAAGGCTGCGGGGGTCGGGTGAAAGGCTTGTTCCAGCCCGGTTCGCAGAGCCAGTAATGGCCGCAGACATATCCTCTCTTACCCACCGGTCCGAGAAGTCGCCGGCCGAGCCCGCCAACGCGGCTGCGAGTGGTTCGTTCAAGGGCACGCTGATCGCGCGCGACCTGACGAAGAGCTACAAGGGCCGGCAGGTGGTCAGCGGCGTCTCGTTCGGCGTGCGGGCGGGCGAAGCTGTTGGCCTGCTTGGGCCTAATGGCGCGGGCAAGACAACGTGCTTCTACATGGTCACGGGACTGGTCCCTGTCGATCAAGGCAGCGTCGAGATCGATGGTTTCGACGTGACCGCCATGCCGATGTACCGGCGTGCGCGGCTCGGCGTCGGCTATCTGCCGCAGGAAGCCTCGATTTTCCGGGGTCTGACTGTCGAAGACAACATTCGTGCCGTATTGGAAGTCGTCGAGCACAGCCGCAAGGAGCGGGAACGCAACCTCGATGCACTGCTGGACGAATTCCACATCGCCCATTTGAGGAAGGCGCCCGCGATTGCGCTGTCCGGTGGTGAGCGGCGGCGACTGGAGATTGCCCGGGCGCTGGCGAGCCGCCCCAACTACATGCTGCTCGACGAACCTTTTGCAGGCATCGATCCGATCGCCGTCGCCGATATTCAGCAATTGGTGCGTCACCTCACGCAGCGCGGCATCGGCGTTCTGATCACCGACCACAATGTGCGCGAGACGCTCGGCCTGATCGACCGGGCCTATATCATCCATGCCGGCGAGGTCCTCGCCCATGGCCTTCCCGACGAGATCGTCGCAAATCCCGACGTTCGCCGGCTCTATCTCGGCGAGGGATTTACCTTGTAGCTGGTCCAGCGCTGCGTTGGATTCCGCTTCCTGCGCTTCCCGCGCTCGACGCTTCATGCGGTATTGGCGCGGCCAAGACGACGCGTTTCGTGTCGAGATAGCTATTCGCACTTCGTGACAACCGTCGTACGTAGAGAGCGCGATGATGTCCCTTGGAGTCGTCACCGCGCTCTAACGCTTTGATTTCGCATGATCTTTCCCGAAAGCCGCTACGCACTTTTCGGGATCATGCTCTAAGCGCTGCTTGACAAGCAAAAGCCGGGCCAGTTTCAATGTCCGGTCGGGGCTTCGCGCAGATTTGACCGTGATCCAAGCAAGGGGAATTTGACCAGCACATGGCGCTTGCGGCCAAACTACAGCTACGCCAATCGCAATCACTGGTGATGACGCCGCAACTGCTGCAGTCGATCCGGCTGCTGCAGTTCACCCATCTCGAACTTGAGCGCTTCATTGACGAGGAGATCGAACGCAATCCGCTGCTTGAGCGCGCCGAGGCGCGGGAAGAAGTCATGGCTGACCCGGCGGACCCACCTTACTCCGAGGCCGCCACGGAAACCGACTGGTTTGCCGATGGCGAACACCCATGGAGCGCGGAGGCGATGTCGGAAAAGCTAGACACGTCACTCGAAAACATCTTCCCGGACGATCCCGGTACAAGTGACCGGGTAGGCCCGGATTTTTCCGCGCAGTGGAAGTCTGCCGGAGGAGCGGGCTCTGCCGTGATGTCCGACGGGTTCGATTTCGAGGATATTACAGCGGCTCCCGTTACGCTGCGGGATCATGTGGCCGGGCAGATCGCGCTCGGCTTTGCCGACCCGGTCGCGCGGCTGATTGCGCGCGAGCTTGCCGATGCGCTGGACGAGGCCGGATATTTGCAGGCCGGCACCGAGGAAATCGCCGCCCGGCTCGGCATTGACCACCAAAACGTCGAAGCGGCGCTGGCTGTCTGCCAGACTTTCGAGCCGCACGGCATATTTGGACGCAACCTTTCCGAGTGTCTTTCGCTCCAGCTCATCGCGCGCGACCGGCTCGACCCTGCCATGCGCAATCTGCTCGCCAATCTGGAACTGCTGGCTCGGCGCGACTTCGCGACTCTGAAAAGGATCTGCGACGTGGAGGAGGACGACCTTCTCGACATGCTGTCCGAAATCCGCGCGCTCGATCCACGCCCCGGGATGGCGTTTGCCAGCAGTACCGTCGAGACTGTCGTACCCGACGTTCTGGTGAAGGCCGCGAGCGACGGAAGCTGGGCCATCGAACTCAATCCGGAGACGCTTCCGCGCGTGCTGGTCGATCAGGTCTATCTCGCCAGTGTTTCCGGCTCCACCAGGGACCAGGCTGAGAGGGATTTTCTCACCGAATGCCTGCAGAACGCCAACTGGCTGACGCGCAGCCTCGACCAGCGCGCCAAGACGATCCTCAAGGTATCGTCCGAGATCGTGCGCCAGCAGGACGCGTTCCTGGTCCACGGCGTCAGGCACCTGCGCCCACTCAATTTGCGCACGGTTGCCGATGCGATCGGCATGCATAAATCGACGGTGAGCCGCGTCACGGCGAACAAATACATGCTCACCCCGCGCGGTATGTTCGAACTGCGATATTTCTTCACCGCGGCAATCGCCTCCGCGGAGGGAGGCGACGCGCATTCTTCCGAAGCGGTGCGTCATCGAATCCGCAAGATGATCGAGGCGGAACAGCCGGTGGAGGTTCTTTCCGACGATGCAATTGTGGATATTCTCAAACGGGAAGGCGTCGAGATCGCCCGGCGCACGGTGGCCAAGTACCGGGAAGCTATGAACATTCCGTCGTCTGTGCAGCGCCGCCGAGAAAAGAGGGCGCTGGCCTCGGCGCGCCGCTGGGCCCGCTCCTGCGCAAGGCCGGCATGGCGTCTCCAGGCCGGGTGATGCCGGTTCCACAGCTGATCCGCAAACAAGCGCGCAAAGCCGCGCCCAAAAGCCGGCCCCATGCCATCCGCAAGCCGAAGGACGTCTTCTTCGAAAAGCCGGGCGACGTCATCCAGATCGATACGGTGACCCTCGCCTTGGCGCAGGGCCGCACCGTCAAGCACTTCGACGCCTATGACGTCTTCGCCAAATGGACCGTCGCCAAACCCTACAAAAGCGCCACCGCCGCGAACGCCGCCGACTTCCTCGAAAAGGTCGTCGCCGAGATGCCCTGGCCCATCAAGGCCATCCAGATCGATGGCGGCTCGGAGTTCATGGCCGACTTCGAGAACGCCTGCCAGGAGCGCAACATCCCCCTCTATGTCCTGCCGCCCAGATCACCCAAACTCAACGGAGCCGTCGAACGATGCAATGCCGCTTGGCGATACGAATTCTACGCCACCGTCGATCTGCCACCTCAGATCGACAAAATCGCCGAACACGTCGAGGCCTTCCAACACCTTTACAACCATCATCGGCCGCACGGCGCCCTCGACGGCCTAACCCCAAACGAGTATCTCCATATCTGCCGAAACCGGATGACCCAATCGTCTCATATGTGCTGAGCGCGGACACTTCATTGACAACCGTTAACGAAGTGACTAGAAGCCCGCCCGCATGAGACGGGCTTATATTGCTCGATGGTACGAAACTGTCCCGGAGCCGGACTGTGATCAACCGGATAGTTCGGACCTAAAATCGGTGTCGAAACCGCCGCGAACCTTGTGCGTCCCAGCCACGGGTATAAACTCCAAAACAGTTTGAAGTCTCGACAGAAAAGGTCAGTTTTCAGATGAGCCTGCGCATATCGGGAAAGCACATGGAGATCGGCGACGCGTTCCGGACCCGTATTGAAGGCCGGATCGGGGAGGCTATCGACAAGTATTTCGACGGGGGTTTTTCCGGCCACGTCAACGTGATCAAGTCGGGATCCCGCTTCACCGCCGATTGCATGATCCATCTCGATTCGGGGATGGCGCTGCAGGCGACTGGCGACGCCCAGGAGCCGGTAGCGGCCTTCGACGTGGCGGCCGACCGTTTCGAGAAGCGGCTGAGACGCTACAAGCGCCGCCTGAAATCGCATGGACCGGGCGGAAACGGCAATGCCACCGACATCGCCTACACTGTCGTTGCGCCTGTCGCCGACGAGGACGACGAGGTGCCGGAAGACTACGCACCGGCGATCGTTGCGGAATCCACTTTGACGCTGAAAACCATGTCAGTTGCATCAGCCGTCATTGAACTTGACACCAAAGACAGTCCCGTTTTCGTCTTCCGCAATGCCGGAAACGATCACGTCAATGTGGTCTACCGCCGAGCTGATGGAAACATCGGCTGGATAGACCCGTCGTCAGTTTCGGCCAAGGCCTAAGGCCGACTTTCGACCGAACCGTAGGGCGGGGTGCCTAGCGGCGGTGCGGACAGGGCAAAGGATAAAAAAAGAATGGATCTCAGTGATCTGATCGAGGTCCCGGCAATCATGCCGGCCTTGAAAGCCAACTCGAAGAAGCAGCTTTTGCAGCTTCTTTCTGAAAAAGCCTCCACAATGACAGGAATTCCGGAGCGGGAAGTCTTCGACATCATTCTGCAGCGTGAGCGGCTGGGCTCGACAGGCGTCGGCAATGGGATTGCGATTCCGCATGGCAAGCTGGCCGGGGTGAAACGCATCACCGGGGTGTTCGCCCGCCTCGATCAACCGGTCGATTTCGAGGCGCTGGACGACCAGCCGGTCGACCTCGTTTTCCTGCTGCTGGCGCCCGAGGGCGCCGGTGCGGACCATCTCAAGGCGCTTTCGCGCATCGCGCGGCTATTGCGGGACGCCGATACGGTAGCAAAGATCCGCGGCACCAAGGATGCCGCCGCCATCCACGCTTTCCTGTCGTCGGCGCCGGCTTCCCACGCCGCCTGATCGTAAAGGCGGCGGATAGCCGCCTTTCTCACCTCAGGATGCACAGGTCAGTGAATTGCGACCGGGGTCAGGTCGTTCTCGAGAGCGCCGGCAATCGCGCGATCGCGCTCGTCCGACAAGAGGATCGGCTGGCCATTGGCCGCAAACAGCGCCCAAAGCCTGGTTCCGGATGCGATTTCGGGCAGTCCGGGAAACTTTCCCTTCAATTCATCGCTGCCGATCTCGCGCAGATAGGCGACGACGCCTTCGCCGATATGGGCCAGCTCGGCCGGGGTCACGTTGATTTTGCTTAGGTTCTGGTTCATGTGAGCCTCCTACGAGCGGGGCGTCCGTTGGGACCAACCCGCAACAGAGCTAATCGTTCCGGACGGGCCGAATCACTCTTGCACCGATATGTTTATTTTCCGTACCAGGCGCTCCGGCTCCGGCCGGTCGAGGTCGATCGTCAGAAGTCCATTCTTCAGTTCCGCCGCAATCACTTTCATTCCGTCGGCCAGCACGAAGGCGCGCTGGAACTGGCGTGAAGCGATGCCGCGGTGCAGATACTCGCGCTCGATGTTTTCCTCGCCCTGGCGTCCGCGTACAAGAAGCTGGTTTTCTTCCGTCGTGACTTCGAGATCACTTTCACAAAAGCCGGCGACGGCCAGCGTTATGCGGAGTTTTTCGGCCGTTCCATCGGCTCCGCGCAGTCGCTCGATGTTATACGGTGGATAGGTATCGCCAGACTTTGCGAGCCTCTCAAGCGTTCTTTCCATGGTATCGAAACCAAGCAGAAGCGGGCTCGAGAATGGCGTCATGCGTGTCATCAATATGTCCTCCAGAGAGCGACCAAAGGGAAAAACCCGGATGGCATTCTTCCCGATGATGCTGATATGGTCCGCGCCGCGAACAAGTTCAAGACTGCATTGGGAGGGGTGAGGAAACGAGATGTCGCGGGCACAAAAAATCATTATTGATACGGATCCGGGCCAGGATGACGCCGTGGCGATTCTGCTGGCGCTGGGCAGCCCCGAACTGGACATTCTCGGAATTACCGCCGTTGCGGGCAACGTGCCGCTCAGGCTCACCGAAAAGAACGCGCGAAAGATCTGCGAGCTCGCCGGCAGGCCTGAAACGAAGGTCTATGCCGGCGCCGTTCGACCGCTGGTGCGGGAATTGGAGACAGCAGAGCATGTACACGGCAAAACCGGCCTCAACGGCCCGGAGCTGCCCGACCCGACGATGAAGCTGCAGGAGCAGCATGCCGTCGACTTCATCGTGGAAACGCTGATGAGAGAGGACAGCGGCACGGTCACGCTCTGTCCGCTCGGCCCCCTTACCAATGTCGCCCTGGCGCTGATTCGCGAACCCAGGATCGCCACACGAATCCAACAGATCGTGCTGATGGGCGGCGGTTTCTTCGAGGGCGGCAATGTCACG
This sequence comes from uncultured Alphaproteobacteria bacterium, assembly GCA_963735385.1. Classification (GTDB taxonomy): domain Bacteria; phylum Pseudomonadota; class Alphaproteobacteria; order Rhizobiales; family Rhizobiaceae; genus CAVTKY01. The sequence goes on from CAVTKY010000022.1 coordinate 75,820, forward strand.
CCGGCCGCCGAATTCAATATCTACGTCGATCCGCAGGCAGCGGATGTGGTCTTCCGCTCCGGCGTCCCCATCGTCATGATGCCTCTCGACGTCACGCACAAGGCCTTGACCAGCGCCAGGCGGATCGCGGCGTTCCGCAATCTCGGTACCCGGGTCGGCAGCGCAACCGCTGAAATGCTGGAATTCTTCGAACGTTTCGACGAAAAAAAATATGGCACCGACGGCGGTCCCCTGCATGATCCATGCGTGATCGCCTATTTGCTCGAGCCTGCCCTCTTCAAAGGCCGTGAGTGCAACGTCGCTGTCGAAACCGCCTCCGAACTGACGATGGGCATGACGGTGATCGACTGGTGGGGAGTCACGAATCGGCCGAAGAACGCCACGGTCATGCGCGAAATCGATCATGACAGGTTTTTCGCGCTTCTTGTCGAGCGGCTGGGTCGCCTGTGAGATCAGGTGCCCGCCGCTAATGCATGTTGCAGCGGTTTTGGGAAAACGACATGCACAAAAACAATAGCTTAAAGCGCGTCGGATGAATCCCATTCGCCGCGACGGGCTTTAGCGGTCGACCGCAGATCCGATGCTCTCGATTCGTCCAAAGTCGCGGCTAAGCATCGAATTTCCGCCCGGCATCCAACGCGAGCCCAAGTCCCACACTGCCGAACATATCGCCTTGAACGACTTTTGCCGAAGGAAACAGCGCAAGCACGCTCCGCTTCAGCAAAGGGACGGCTGTCGAGCCGCCGGTAAGGAACAGCGTGCTGATGTGCGACGGCGCGAGGCCGGCGTCGGCAAGCATCGTCGAGATGGTGCTCGTGATGCGATCGACCGCACTGCAGATCGCCGCATGCAATTCTGCCTGGCTCAGCGACAGCGAAAGCTTCTCGTCGCTCAGAGCGATCTCCATCGATGCTTCCGGCCGGTCGGTGAGGTCGATCTTGACGCGTTCGACCTTCGCTGCCAACGCATGGCCCTGCCGGTGCTGCACGATGTCTATCATGCGCTTGACAAGTTCCGGCCGCGCGGCCTCGTAGCGGATCTGGCGTAGATCAACCATCGCTTTGGCCGTGTAGAGCATGTTGATGCGCTGCCAGGTGGCGAGATCGATGAAGTAGCCCGCCGGAAGGTTGCGCTTCCCGTCTTTTGTCGGCGTCAGATAGCCGAACTCCGGCATGATGCGGGCGATGCTGAGAAGCCGGTCGAAATCCGTCCCGCCGATATGGACGCCAGCGCTGGCGAGAATGTCTTCCTTCCTATCCGCCACGCTGGCCCGCTCCGGCGAGACGCGGACGATTGAGAAGTCCGATGTGCCTCCACCGATATCTACGATGAGCGCGAGTTCTTCTTTGGTGACATGCTGTTCATAGTCGAGGGCGGCGGCGATCGGTTCGAACTGGAAGGCAATGTGCTTGAAGCCACGCCTGCGCGCGGCCTTTTCCAGTTCGTCCTGCGCTCGGCGGTCTGCGTCGGGATCGTCGTCGACGAAATTTACGGGGCGTCCGAGCACGATATTGTCGACCGGTTGGCCGACCTCGGTCTCCAGAGACTGCTTCAGATGATGCAGGAACGAACCGATGATGTCCGCGAATGCGATCGAATGTGCCTTGATGCGTGTTTTGTCGTTGATGAGCGACGTGCCGAGCACGCTTTTCAAGGCGCGCATCAAGCGGCCTTCCACGTTCCCGGTATAGTCGGCGATGGCTCGCCGGCCATAATGGGTGCGGTTGTCTTCGAAATTGAAGAACACGGCGCTCGGCATGGTGACCCGGCCGTCCTCCAGACGAACGAGCCGGGGCTTGCCGTTGTCGATGAACCCGACCGTCGAGTTCGACGTGCCAAAGTCGATGCCGCCGCTGACCGGTCGCATGGGCTGTCCTCGAATTGATTGGTGGGATGCTCGCGGGACGCGCCGGGTACACAATTACCGGATGATTGTCGAGCCCTGCGACGGCGATGGGTCGGGGCGCTAGCCGGGATCACTGATCAAAGGCACGAACATGACATCTCCCAGGTTCTCTTCCGCGAATTTGTCATCCCCGGTTCGTGTCAGCTTGATCAGTTCTTGCACCCACGTCATTCCACCGATCGGCATGATCAGGCGACCGCCGGTAGCCAGTTGCTGTTTCCAGGGCTCGGGAATGTGCGTGGCGCTTGCCGCCGCAAGAATGGCCTCGAACGGCGCTGCCTCCGGCCAGCCATGCGTGCCGTCGCCGATGCGGACTTCGATATTGCCGTAGCCAAGCGCCTTGAACCGCTCTTCCGCCGCAGCGGCCAGCGAAGCATGCCGCTCGATCGTATAAACTTTCGCGGCCAGCAGGCTGTACACGGCGGCCGCGTAGCCGGACCCGGTGCCGACTTCGAGCACGCGGTCATCAGCGTTCAGGCAAGCGGCCTCGGCCATCAGGGCGACGATGTAGGGCTGCGAGATCGTCTGGCCGGCCTCGATCGGCAGGGCGCAGTCGTCATAGGCGTAGCGCGCGATATTGTTTGGAACGAACGCCTCGCGCAGTACAGTGCGCATCGCGTCGAGGACGCGCTGGTCCGCAATGCCCCTTCGCACGAGCTGCAAGTCGACCATGCCTTGGCGCAGCAACTCGGAATCGGGCAGGAGAGAAATATCCATCGCGTTGGGCATGCCGCGAAACGGGCGAGCCAACAGTTCGTTCCATATGAGCCGGCGACCATCTTAGAACCAAGCGCGGACAGCTGCAAACTTTGGCGCGGCGCCATACCCATGCCGCGAAAAACGCGCTATAGAGCCGCGCGGGTAGCGAGACTTTCGGCGTGCATGGCGAAGATTCCCCTGAAGTTCGATGAATTGATCGACGGCGAGGCGCTGCGCCGCGATCTCACCGCGCTGACCCGTGAGACTGAAGGCGACGGCTCCTCGCCAGCCATCCGGGCCGCCGTGCTCCTGCTTCTGAAAGAACAGATCGCCAAGGGCCGAAAAATTGCCGAGACGATGCTGATGGAGGACGGCGGCGGCACCGCTTGTTCGCTGCGGCTGTCGCATCTCATGGACGAGATCATCCACGCACTCTACGACTTCGCGGCAACCCATCTATACCGTTCCAAGAACCCGTCGGCTGCCGAACGCATGGCGGTGGCTGCGGTCGGGGGATATGGCCGCGGCACTCTGGCGCCGGGTTCGGACATCGATCTCCTCTTCCTGTTGCCGTACAAGCAAACACCGTGGGGCGAGCAGGTCGTCGAATACATGCTCTACATGCTGTGGGACATGGGCCTGAAAGTCGGGCATGCGACGCGCAACATCGACGAATGCCTGCGGCTGTCGCGCAGCGACATGACCATCCGCACGGCGATCCTGGAAGTGCGTTTCATCTGTGGCGAAAAGAAACTTTGCGACGAGCTGATTACCCGCTTCGACAGGGAAGTCGTGCGCAACACCGGCGCCGAATATGCCCAGGCCAAGCTTGCCGAGCGGGACGAGCGGCATCGCAAGGCAGGGGAAAGCCGCTACCTCGTCGAGCCTAACGTCAAGGACGGCAAAGGCGGGCTGCGCGACCTTCAGACGCTGTTCTGGATCGGCAAATATTTCTACCGCGAGCGCACCGTGGAACAACTGGTGGATCTGGGGGTGTTCACGCGCGAGGAATACAACCAGTTCCTGAAGGCCGAGGACTTCCTCTGGGCCGTGCGCTGCCACATGCACTTTCTGACCGGCAAGGCTGAAGAGCGGCTGCATTTCGATATTCAGCGCGAGATCGCCGAACGGCTCGGCTACAAGAGCCATCCGGGGTTGTCGGCCGTCGAGCGCTTCATGAAGCACTATTTTCTGGTGGCAAAGGACGTCGGCGATCTGACGCGCATCTTCTGTGCGGCGCTGGAGGAGGAACAGACCAGTCACGCCTCCGGCTTCAACCGGTTCTTCCTTACATTCTCGCGGCGGCGACGTAAGTTGGCGGGCACCAGCGATTTTATCGTCGACAACGATCGTATCAACATTGCCGACGACCAGGTTTTCAAACGCGACCCGGTTAATCTCCTGCGGCTGTTCTGGCTCGCCGACAAGCATGGGCTGGAATATCACCCCGACGCGCTAAAGCTCGTCACACGGTCGCTGCGTCTGGTCGATCGCAATTTGCGCCGGGACCGCGAAGCCAACCGCCTGTTCGTGGATATCCTGACCTCCGACCGGAATCCCGAGCTCAATTTGCGGCGGATGAACGAGGCCGGCCTGCTCGGCAAACTGATCCCGGATTTCGGCAAGATCGTCGCGATGATGCAGTTCAACATGTACCACCACTATACGGTGGACGAGCATCTGCTGCGCTGCATCGACGTGCTCTCGCAGATCGAGCGCGGCGACGGCGAGAAGATCCACCCGCTCTCGCACAAGCTCATCGTGGGGATGAAGGAAAAGCGCGAAGCCCTCTATGTCGCGGTGCTGCTGCACGATATCGCCAAAGGGCGCCCGGACGACCATTCCGAAGCAGGAGCCAAAATCGCCCGGCGCATCTGCCCGGCAATGGGCCTGAGCGCGGCCGACACCGAGACCGTCGCCTGGCTGGTCGAACACCATCTCCTGATGTCGATGACGGCGCAGACGCGGGATCTGAACGATCGCAAAACGATCGACGATTTCGCCGATGCCGTGCAGTCGGTGGAGCGCCTGAAGCTGCTGTTGGTCCTCACCGTCTGCGATATTCGCGGCGTCGGCCCCGGCGTATGGAACGGTTGGAAGGGCCAGCTCTTGCGTACGCTATACTACGAGACCGAACTCCTCCTGACGGGCGGTTTTTCGGAGGTCTCCCGCGCCCAGCGCGCCGGGGAAGCGCGGGCTCGACTGGCTGCAGCGCTCGCCGACTGGCCCGAGGCGGATCGCAACCGCTATATCGGTCTCCACTATGATAACTACCTGCTGACCGTGGACCCTAACGACCAGGAGCGCCATGCCGCCTTCGTCCGCGATGCCGATGCGGCGGGCAGGAAGCTCGCCAGCATGGTGAAGACGCATGAGTTCGAGGCGGTCACGGAGATCACCCTGCTCGCACAGGACCATCCGCGCCTGCTTTCGGTGATAGCGGGGGCTTGCGCTGCGGCGGGAGGCAACATCGTCGATGCACAGATCTTCACAACGGCGGATGGGCGGGCACTCGACACGATCCTGATCAACCGGGAATTCGACCGGGACGAGGATGAGCGGCGGCGCGGGGAGCGTGTCGGCCGGCTGATCGAGGATGTGCTTTCGGGGCGGAGCTGGCTACCCGAGATGATCGAGAACCGCGCCAAGCCGAAGCGCGGCTCGAAGGCCTTCAGCATCGAGCCGCGGGCTGAAATCCGCAATACGCTTTCCAACCGGTTCTCGGTCATCGAAGTGTCGGGTCTCGACCGGCCCGGCCTGCTGTCGGAGATCACCGGAACGCTGTCGGACCTGTCGCTCGACATTGCGTCCGCGCACATCACGACCTTCGGCGAGAAGGTGATCGATACGTTCTACGTCACCGATCTGACCGGCCAGAAGATCGAGAACCCAACCCGGCTTGCAACGATCCGCTCGAGCTTGCTTGCGACACTGAACGGCGGTTCCCAGCAGCGCGCCGGCAAGGCGCGCGCGGCGGCAGCCGAATAACCCGCCCTTGCATCGTTTGCATCAGGAAGGCAGCCTTTCAGCGCCATGAGTTCTTGTCAAGAAATTCGCAACCGTAGCATCCGGCACGCTGATGAGCCGAGTTCTCGGCTTTACCCGCGAGATGTTGATGGCCGCGGCTCTGGGTACCGGGCCGATCGCCGACGCCTTCAATGCGGCGTTCCAGTTCCCCAACACATTCCGCCGGCTGTTCGCTGAGGGCGCCTTCAATGCCGCATTCGTTCCCCTTTTTGCAAAGGAGATCGAAGCCCACGGCCTGGACGGCGCCAAGCGCTTTTCCGAGGAGGTGTTCGGCGTCCTCTTTACCGTGCTGATGTTTCTCACCATCCTGATGGAACTGTCGATGCCGCTGCTGGTATCGACGGTCGTCGCGCCCGGCTTTTCCGACAATCCGGAGAAGTTCGATCTAACGGTCGCGCTCGCCACGATCATGTTCCCTTACCTGGTGTGCATGTCGCTGGCAGCGATGATGAGCGGGATGCTGAATTCGCTACGCCGATATTTCGCCGCGGCGATTGCGCCGATATTCCTGAACGTCATCCTGATCGCCGTTCTCGGCTACGCCTGGTACGCGGGCCAGGACGGGCTGACCGTTGGTTATGCCCTGGCCTGGGGCGTGCTGGCAGCGGGACTCGTGCAGTTGGGGATTGTCTGGTTTGCCGTCCGGCACGCCGGCATGTCCATCGGATTTCGCAGGCCGCGTTTTACGACCAATGTGAAGCGCCTCCTCATCCTGGCTTTTCCGGCGGCGATTACCGGTGGCATCACGCAGATCAACCAGTTGATCGGCACGGCGATCGCATCTGGTCAGGACAGCGCCGTTTCGTCGCTCGCCTATGCCGACCGGGTCTATCAGCTTCCTCTAGGCGTGGTGGGAATTGCCGTTGCCATCGTTCTTCTTCCCGAACTGGCCCGCGCGCTGAAGGCAGGAAACCTCAAGGAAGCGGCGAACCTGCAGAACCGTTCGGTCGAATTCACGCTGTTCCTGACCTTGCCGGCAGCCGCCGCGCTGCTCGTGATGTCCGAGCCGATCGTTCGTGTCCTCTACGAGCGCGGCGCCTTTGCCGCCACGAACAGCACGCCGACCGTGTCGGCGATCCTGGCAGTCTTCGGGCTTGGCCTGCCCGCCTTCGTCCTCATCAAGGCGTTTACTCCGGGGTATTTCGCGCGCGAGGACACGCGAACGCCAATGTGGTTCGCGGCGATCTCCGTCGTGGTGAATGTCTCCCTGGCTCTCACTCTGTTTCCAAGATTGGGCGGTGTGGGAATCGCCGTCGCCTCGGCAAGCGCGGGCTGGGTCAATACGGCGCTGCTGCTCGGCGTGCTTATCCGGAGGGGACATTGGGGGAGCGACGTTCCGCTGCTGACCCGCATCCCGCGCCTGGTGTTTGCGGCCGGCATCATGGCCGTCGCGGCTCATTTCGCAGCCGGCTGGCTTTCGCCCTATCTGGCGTCCGCTTCGCCGCTTCCGGTTCAGGCTGGCGTGTTGGCTGTCCTGATCGCAGGATCGGCGATCATCTACTTCTTCCTTGCATTCGCAACGGGCGGCGCCGACTTCGGAATGATTCGACGGAGCTTGAGGCGACGCGCCGTGTCGATCTCATCAGAAACTCAGGACTGAACAAACGTCTGGCTCGCTTGACCAGTATTTTGCGCTCGTCCATAAGCCCGTTCGAATTTCGCCGCGCGCGAAACGGCCCTCCACAAGCCATGAGGACAAAATGACCGCATTCAAGCCGCTCGTCTTTTCCGGCGTTCAGCCCACGGGCAATCTCCATCTCGGCAATTATCTCGGCGCGATCCGCCGGTTCGTGCAGTTGCAGGCAAGCCATGACTGCATCTATTGCGTGGTCGATCTTCACGCGATCACCATGTGGCAGGAGCCGGCCGAACTGATCAAGGCGACGCGCGAGGTCACCGCGGCCTTTCTTGCCGCCGGCATCGATCCGAAGAAGCATATCGTCTTCAACCAGAGCCGCGTCATGCAGCATGCCGAACTCGCCTGGATCTTCAACTGCGTGGCGCGCATGGGGTGGCTCTCGCGCATGACGCAGTTCAAGGAGAAGGCGGGCAAAGACCGGGAGAACGCATCAGTCGGCCTGTTTGCCTACCCGGCACTGATGGCGGCCGACATTCTTGTCTACCGCGCTACCCACGTTCCGGTGGGCGACGATCAGAAACAGCATCTCGAACTGACCCGCGACATTGCCCAGAAGTTCAACAACGACTTCTCCGACCGCATCGCCAAGCTCGGGGTTGGAGTGGAGATGGCTGTTGGCGAGGAGACGGTCAACGGCTTTTTCCCACTGACGGAGCCTTTGATCGAAGGCCCGGCGCCGCGGGTCATGTCCTTGCGCGATGGCCTGAAGAAGATGTCCAAATCCGATCCGTCGGACCTCTCGAGGATCAACCTCACCGACGACGCCGACACAATCTCAAAGAAGATCAGGAAGGCAAAGACTGATCCGGACGCCCTTCCCCAAGAACCCGAGGGGCTGAAGGACCGGCCTGAAGCGGAGAACCTTGTCGTGCTCTATGCGGCGCTCGCCGAAACCAGCAAGGAAAAGGTACTCGCCGACTTTGGCGGCCAGCAGTTTTCTGTCTTCAAACCGGCGCTGGCCGATCTGGCGGTTGAGAAACTGGCGCCGATCGCCGGGGAAATGCGCCGTATTTCGCAGGACACCGCCTATGTGGATGGCGTGCTGCGCGAAGGCGGCGAACGTGCGAGTATCTTGGCGGAAGCAACCATGAAGAAGGTGCGCGACATCGTCGGACTTTTGAACGGCTGACCTTGCGCCCGACGCGATGTGCAGGGCGGCTTGCCCGCCGTCTGCGGCGGTGGCAGATTGCCGCAATCTCATTTCCCTTGAGGGCATGGAATGGTCTCGAAACGACTAAGCCGGGAAGTCGGCCACCGGCGCAAATTTCTGGCGGTCATCGACGACACGCCGGAATGCGAGCGCGCCGTCGCCTATGCCTCGCGCCGTGCCAAGAGCACCAACGGCGTCCTGGTGCTGCTTTATGTGATCGAACCGGGCGATTTCCAGCATTGGCTTGGTGTGGAAAAGATCATGCGGGAAGAAGCCACCGCCAACGCGAACTTCGCACTCGATGCCTATGCTGTGAAGGTTCGCGAACAGTTAGGCATCGAACCGGAATTGGTCGTGCGCGAAGGCGATCCGGCAGATGAGATCCACCGCTTGATCGAAGTAGATCAGGACATCGCGATACTGGTCCTTGCGGCAGGTGCAGGAAAGGAGGGGCCGGGCCCACTGGTTGCATCGATCGCCGGCAAAGGCGCGGCGTTTCCGATCCCAGTTACCGTGGTGCCGCAGAATCTCTCCGACGAGGATATCGAAAGCCTGGCGTAGCAAAACATTTCGCGTGGCGGCCTTCCAGGCAGCGCCTTTTGCTTGAAGTGCGCCATGCGCGAGCCTATTTAGAATTATTCCAAACAAAAGTCCGATCGGTCGGACACGGAGTAGCGTCGATGTTCATCCAGACAGAGGCAACGCCGAATCCGGCTACACTCAAGTTCCTGCCCGGCAGGGAAGTTCTTACATCCGGCACGGCGGACTTCCGCGACGCCGAAGCGGCTAGCGCGGCTTCGCCGCTGGCTGGCCGGTTGTTTGACATACCAGGCGTGACCGGGGTGTTCTTCGGCTATGATTTCGTCACCGTGACCAAGGACGGCCCGGACTGGCAGCATCTCAAGCCAGCGATTCTGGGCGCGATCATGGAACATTTCATGTCGGGCTTCCCCGTGATGGGCAGCGGGGCCCAGGCGGCGGCGGACCAAGGCGAAAAGACCGCTGAGTTCTATGACAAGGCCGACGAAGAGATCGTCGTGACCATCAAGGAACTGCTCGACACCCGCGTTCGCCCGGCGGTGGCCCAGGACGGCGGCGATATCACGTTCCGAGGCTACGAGAATGGCGTGGTCTTCCTGCACATGAAGGGCGCATGCGCCGGCTGCCCGTCTTCGACCGCCACGCTGAAGCACGGCATTCAGAATTTGCTTCGCCACTTCGTTCCAGAAGTTCAGCAGGTCGAACAGGTCGCTTGAACCGCGCAATCGCGCGGTCTCAGCCTTTGCTAATCAGTCGCAGCTTCGGGAGGGATGGCATTCCGCTAACAATTAGAGCGATGAATTCAATTGGAGTTGTGGCCGCACTCTAATTCTTTGATTTTGCATGATCTTTTCCAAAAACCACTATGCACTCGGGATCATACTCTAGCGTTGAATGTCGTAGGCTTGACCCGCTGATCGCAGCTGTTCCAGTGTCTTTCCTGAGCAGCTTCCCGAAAACTCTCCGCCCACCGGTTCAGCCTTGCCGCTTACGGTTATGGTGCCGGCCTGCCTATCGGGCGACATATAGACAGCAACTCCGTCTGGCCCAATTCTGGATAAATAGTAGACACGATCGACGCCGTTGAGTTCGCAATGGACCAGGACGGGAAAGTCAGCGAATGGCTCCTCGCTGGCGTGCGTTTGGGCGCTATGGACAGGCGCAAATTGCGATAACATGGCTGCGGCGAAAGCTGTGCTGACAACCCGTAGCGCCTTCACGCGAGAATACTGCCAAGACGCGACATATGCCATCGATTGGATCCCCACTTGCTATCCGTCATTCCTTGACCGCTCGACCGTGACGGCAGGCCAGTAACCACGCCATTCGCACATCCGCTCAGTGCGCGGCTCTTAAAAAAGGAGTTTCGCGCAGATCGCGCAATCAGGCAAGTTCGTGCCGGCGCTAGAGCAATTCCAGGAAAAGTGGGAACCGGTTTTCCTTCCGGAATTGCGGAAAAACAAATACTTAGAGCGGATCATCAATTCTATGAAACGGTAGTCCGCTCTAGCGGCTAGCTGGACCGCGGTTTGACTGCTGTCAGGATCTCGCGGGCCAATCCCACAAATCGTTCGATCACCTTCGTACGGTCCGGCCTGTACACCATCTCGACGTCGGCAATTGGAGCAGGAGCTTCGAGAGGCCGATGCACGACGCCGGGACGAGATAACTTCCGCAGCGACTCGGGCACGATCGCAACGCCGAGGCCAGCCGCCACCAGACTGGTGAGGGAATAGGACTCAAATACCTCGTAGGAGATGCGTGGCGTGAAGCCCGCTTCGATGCAGCAGTTTTGAAGGTATTGCGCGAATTGTGAATCGGTGCGCCGTAGAAAGACCAGGTTTTCATCCTTGAGCGCCGACAGCGGCAGCTCCTCACATGCTGCCAGCCTATGTGAGGCGGGTAGCGCCAGTTCGACATTTTCGTGCCAGGCGATTTCGCTGACCAGGTCCTGATCGCGGCGCGGTCGGCGCAGGAAACCGATATCGATCCGGCGCGCCAGGAGTGCGGTCTGTTGCTTGTGCGGGGTCATTTCCTGGATACGCACGCCGATACCGCGATACCTTTCGCCGAAGGCCGCGATGAGTTCCGCCAGTTGCCCGAGCAGCACTGATCCGGTCGTGCCGATGGTGATCACGCCCGCCAGCCCGGCACCGATCGCACGCGCATCCTTTGCCGCCGTTTCCGTCTGGACCAAGATGGCGCGAGCATGCTCCAGAAAGCTGACGCCGACCGGGGTCAAACGCACGCGGCGGCTCGTTCGATCGAACAGCGCCGCGCCCAGCTCTGCCTCGAGATCCTTGATCTGCTGGCTGAGGGGAGGCTGGGAAATGTTCAGCTGCTTTGCGGCGGAGGTAAAACTGAGCTCTTCCGCCACTGCCACGAAGTATCTAAGATGTCTTAACTCCAGTTTGCTAATTTAGACTCTCCTCATATATCTAGTTTGTCTTGATCAAGCCGAACTATATATTGGACGTATCGGAAATAATATATGATTTCTTCGCGATCGAGGTAGGCGCCGAGTCCAGGGGCGGAGGGCGCGGGCGACAGATGTCGCAACGGCTGTTGGTAACGTCTGGTGACAGACTAGCGGTCCACCTCAGATCCGTCCGCTTCCTAAGGGAGCGGACCAATTAAGGAGGAGGAGAGGAATGCCTAACTTTATGAAGTCACTTTTTGGCCAGGTAGTGATTGCACTGCTGCTTGGCATTCTGGTCGGTGTCGTGTGGCCGGACATCGCTACCAAGCTCAAGCCGCTCGGCGACGGCTTCATCAAACTGATCAAGATGATCATCGCACCGCTGATCTTCGGTGTCGTCGTCCACGGTATCGTTGGCGCCGGCGACCTGAGGAAGGTTGGGCGCGTTGGCGCCAAGGCCATCATCTATTTCGAGGTTGTCACGACGATCGCCCTGGTCATGGGCTTGGCCATTGCTTACTTTTTCGCGCCCGGACATGGCATGAATATCGACCCGGCGACGCTCGATGGCAGCGCTCTCGAGGGATATGCGGAAAGAGTGACGCAGGTGCAGGGCGGCATCGTCGATTTCCTGATGCGTATCATTCCGACGACCGTCGTCGACGCCTTCGCCAAGGGCGATACGCTCCAGGTGCTGCTGTTCGCTGTCTTGTTCGGCGCGGGTTTGAGCCTGCTGGGCGAGCGCGGCAAGCCTGTGGCTCAAGTCATCAACCTGGCCACTGAAACCTTGTTCAAGGTTATCGGCTTCATCGTCCGCCTGGCGCCTCTGGGCGTGTTCGGCGCGATCGCCTTTACCGTCGGCAAATACGGGATCGCGTCGCTCCAGCAGCTTGGCTATCTCGTGGTGCTGTTCTACCTGAGCGTAATTCATCTTCGTATTCGTCGTTCTCGGCCTAATCCTGAAAATGGCCGGGTTCAGCATCCTGAAGCTCCTCGCCTACCTGCGCGAAGAGCTCATGATCGTGCTCGCAACCGCGTCCTCCGACAGCGTCTTGCCGCAGGTCATGCGCAAGCTGGAAAGACTGGGCATCAAGGACTCGACCGTCGGTCTCGTCATTCCGACCGGCTACTCCTTCAACCTTGATGCGTTTTCGATCTATCTGACGCTCGCTGCCGTGTTCATTGCCCAGGCGACGAACACACCGCTCTCGACAGGCGACCTTCTGGTGGTGCTGGGTGTGGCGCTGCTCACGTCGAAGGGCGCCCACGGCGTGCCGGGGTCGGCGATCGTCGTTCTCGCTGCGACGCTCTCGGCCATCCCGGTGATCCCGGCGATCGGGTTGGTCCTGGTGCTTTCGGTCGACTGGTTCGTGGGCATCGCCCGCGCGCTCGGCAACCTCATCGGCAATTGCGTGGCGACCGTCGTCATCGCGGTGTGGGAAGGCGATATCGACCGCGCCAAGGCAAACCGCGTTCTCAACAAGCAACTGAGCGAGACCGACCTTCGCGAGATCGAAGCACTGGCTGTGCCTGCCCACTAAGGGTTGGCCTGCGTTTAGACAACAGGGCGATCCGGGCAGTTACATCTCCGGATCGCCATTTTCGTTCTGTAGGATTGCCGGCCACAGAGTGGTCGTGCAGAAGAGTGGTTCCGATCCTGATGGAACGGCGAACCGTCTAGCTCTTTATTTTTTTAGCAACTCCAGAGGAACCCGTTTCCTCTTCCCTAGAGCGCGATGATTTCAATTGGAGTCGTCATCGCGCTCTAATTCTTTGATTTCGCATGATCTTTTCCGAAAACCGCTATGCACTTTTCGGGATCATGCTCTAGATTGCCTCAGTCAAGCGTCCTCCTGAACCGCGCCAAGGCGATAGTAGCGAACAGCACGACGAAGAGCGCCAGCCAGCCGATTTCGGTGGCGATCGCAGGAAATTCGGCGCCCTTCAACATCACAGCGCGAATGATGCGCAGGAAATGCGTGAGCGGAAGAACCTCTCCGAAGGTTTGCGCCCAGCCCGGCATGCCGCGATATGGAAACATGAAGCCGGAAAGCAGGATAGACGGCAGAAAGAAGAAGAAGGTGAGCTGCAGCGCCTGCATTTGCGTCCGCGCGACTGTCGAGATCGTGTAGCCGAGCAGCACCAGTGCGAGCACGAAAATCAGGATCGCCGCAAGAAGCAGCGGAAGCGACCCCGCGAACGGGATGGAAAACAGAAGCTTCGACGCCGCCAACACTACTGTCACCTGCACCGCGCCGACGACAAGATAGGGCAGCACCTTGCCCAGCATGATTTCCAGCGGGCTTGCCGGCATGGCCAGCAGGTTTTCCATGGTGCCGCGCTCGGTTTCCCGGGTCAGCGCGATCGACGTCATCATGACCATCGTCATCTGCAGGATCACGCCGAGAAGGCCGGGCACGATGTTGTATTGCGAAATGCCCTCAGGATTATATCGCCGGTGAACGACGACCTGCAGCTGGTTGCGGAGGTCTTCCGCCGCCGCCTGCTGCATGCCCTGTTCGCGCAGCAGGGCGTTGCGGGCCACAGTACCAAGCGTCGAGATCGCGCCAGCTCGCGACCGCGGGGTCCGTGGCATCCGCTTCGATCAGGATTTGGGGGTTGTCACGTCGCTCCACTCGCCGCGCGAAATCGGAAGGAATGGTCACGACGAAGGAGACCGCTCCCTTGGCCATCAGAGCCTCGGCTTCCGCCGCACTCGCCGCGACATGATCGAACCGGTAGTAGCCGGTCATCTGCAGCGCCGAGACCATGGCACGAGTATAGTGGTCGTTGCTAGTTGCGACGAGCGCCGCCGGCAGGCTCTTCGGGTCGTTGTTGATCGCATAGCCGAACAGCACGAGCTGCATCATCGGAACGCCCAGCATCATCGCAAAAGTGATGCGGTCGCGACGCATCTGGATGAATTCCTTCGCCAGCAAGGCACCCAGCCGGGCGAACGAGAAGATCGTGTGAACGCCCCTTCTCATGACATATTGTCCTTCGATCCTGCCATGAACTGGATGAAGACGTCTTCGAGGCTGGTCTCGCCGGCCTCGACGCTGAGGCCCTTGCGGCCTTTCAAGCTGGCGAGAGAGCTGGTCAGCGCGGCTTTGTCCGAGCCGACAACATGCAGTGTCGTGCCAAAGGGCGCGATCTGCTCCACACCCGGTTTGCCGTCCAGTTCGGCAGTTATCTCGCTCAGACCGGGGCCGCTGATAACGAATGTCGTCAGGCCAGCCTCCTCGATCACCTCGTCGACGGTGCCGCTCGCCAGCATTCTTCCATAGGAAATATAACTGATGCGGTGGCAGCGTTCGGCTTCGTCCATGTAGTGGGTGGACACCAGCACGGTGAGACCGTCGCGCGCCAGACGGTGGATCTCGTCCCAGAATTCGCGCCGCGCCTTGGGGTCGACGCCGGCCGTCGGCTCATCAAGCAGCAAGAGCCGCGGCTCATGCATGATGCAGGCCGCCAGCGCCAGGCGCTGTTTCCACCCGCCCGACAGGGTGCCGGCCAGCTGGTCTTTCCGCGATGTCAGCCCGAGATTCTCGAGCGTCCGCGCAACATACTGGTCCACGGGCCTGAGCGCATAAAGACGCGCCACGAATTCCAGGTTCTCCGCGATCGTCAGATCCTCGTAGAAGGAGAACCTCTGCGTCATGTAGCCGACTTCGCGCTTGATCTTCAGGCTTTCGGTCCTGAGGTCATGCCCCAACACCTTGCCTTCGCCCTCGTCCGGCGTGAGCAACCCGCACATGATGCGTATGGTCGTCGTCTTGCCGGAACCGTTCGGACCTAGAAAGCCCACGATCTCCCCTTCGGCAACAGTCATCGATACATGGTCGACGACGGTCTTGGGGCCGAAGCGCTTGACGAGGCCGGTGACCTCGATGGCGTTCATGGTCCGACGCCTTCGCTTGCCAGCACTACATCCACGATTTGCCCGGGCTTCAGCGGCGTCGCTTGGCCCTCCGGACGGGCCTCGACGAGGTAAACGAGCTTCTGGCGTGTCTCGAGCGAATAGATGACCGGCGGTGTGAACTCAGGATCCGGCGAAACATAGCTGATGCGTGCCTGCAGACCCGTTTCGCACCCATCGCACCGGACGTTGAGCATGGCGCCGACCTTCACCGACGAGAAGTGCTCTTCAGGCACATACACCTTGAGCTTCACCGCGCCGTCCGGGAGCATCGAAATCACCGGCGCGGAAGGCCCCGCGATGTCGCCCGCTTCGCGGATGACGTCATCGATACGGCCGGGCGACGGCGCTTCAAGCACGCGCTTCGAGAGCCGCCATCGCGCCTGATCGAGGGCTGCCTGCGCCTGCTCGGCCTGTTTCTCCGCAGCCTTGATCGCCTCCGCTCGCGCCGGCAACCGCGCGACTGCCAGGTTCGCTTCCGCCTGGCCGACTGCGGCCGCCGCGAGTTCGGCGCTGGTAGCTGCCTTGTCATACTCCGCCTGCGCCGACGTTCCTCTCGTAAGAAGGTCACTCAGCCGAGCCTGGACCCGGTCAGCCTCCGCCTTCTGCGCCATGGCCGACTTGAGCTCGGCCTCCAGCACGGCGATCTCTTCCGGGCGCTTGCCGATCTTCAGGTCGGCCAGCGTCGCCTCCGCCTGGGCGACCGCGGATTGCGCTTGCGCCACCGCGATCTCGGCGTCGCCGGATTCCAATGTGACGATGGCCTTTCCGGGCATCACCCGGTCGCCGCGCCTGACCGCAATGCTCTCAACCTGCGCAACCTCGATCGGCGCAAGCAGAACATATTCGCCTTCGACATAGCCGACGGCCAGCGGTGCGCCAGCTGCACAAGCCGAAAATAGCCACACAAGAAACGGAACCGAGCAAACGAAGCTCATCGCGGCCTGCCTTTCCGGGCCTCGATGATGGCGGCCAGATTGTCCTTCGCGACGTCTATGATGGCCGTAGCCTCGGTCGCGCCAATGTCGGACCAGCCCATCCGTCGCAGCACCGCTTCGCGGGCGATGCGGAAGTAGACCACTTGCCCGATGAGCGTGAAAACCGTGATTTTTGTCCTGTCGCTATCGGCCGGCTCGCCCGTTGCCTGTTCCCAGATTTGGCAAAGGCGCTCGTGCGTGGGCTCGAAGACACCTTGATAGATGGCGTCGAGCGCCGCCGTGGGCTGGGAGAGCTCGCGCAGAACGAATTGCACGATCTCCCCCGCTTCCGGGCGGGCGATCATGAACGACGCCATGCGCTCGAGTGTGCCGAGAAGCTGGGCTTCGGCTGCTGCTGGCCCCTTCGAGGCCGGAAGCTCGTCCAAATTCGCGCTGAGTGCCTGGCCCGCGATACTTCGCACCGTTTCAACGATATGCGCGGCGCACGCCGCCCGCAGCCCCTCCTTACCGCCGAAATGGTAGGCGATGCTGCCGATATTGGCATTGGCCAACGCCGCTATGTCGCGTGTCGACGTGCCGTCGAAACCCTTGGCGCCGAAAAGCTTTAATCCCGCGTGGATCAGGGCGATGCGCGTCTGGTCTGCGGATGATTGCGCGGTTGGAGGAATGTGCGTGCGCTCGGTGAGCTTGTTCATTTTTAGATTTTAATCAATCGTATGATTAAAGTCAATTGCTTGCTCCGCTGATCCCCCTGCGCTTTATTCACACTCATGGTCACGGTCTCGGAAGGAACCGACGGGGGGACTTTAATTCTTGGGGCGTCGCGTTCAGGCGATGTCGCCGCCGGGCAAGACGGTCGCCCCATGTCGGCCTCTGACGACACGCTTCTCGATCGGGTAGGACGCTGGCTCGCGAACCGGCTAAAAACAAAATCTTCGGGCTACGAGCCCTATACGCCGTCGGATCCGGTGATCCTGCGCCGAACGCTGGCACCTGGCGACATTCTCCTGATCGAAGGCAACCAGCGCGTATCGGCAGTCATCAAATATCTAACGCAGTCGACCTGGTCGCACTCTGCACTTTATGTTGGCGACGCCCTGCCGGAGCCTGCGGACGGTTCCGATCGTCCATGTCTCATCGAGGTCAATCTCGGCGATGGCTGCGTTGCCGTGCCATTGTCCAAGTACCGGACCTATAACACGCGCATCTGCCGCGCGCGCGGCCTCACGCCAGAAGATCGCGCGCAGGTCGTTGATTTCATGATCTCCTGTCTCGGGCTCAAATACGACATGAAGAACATCTTCGACATGTTGCGCTATTTTTTACCGACGCCGCCGGTTCCGGTGCGTTGGCGCAGGCGCATGCTCGCCTTTGGCTCGGGCGATCCGACGCGCTCGATCTGCTCGACGCTGATAGCCGAGGCCTATGAGGGCATTCGCTATCCTATCCTGCCGGAAATAACCCGAGCGCCCGGCCGGGCGTCGGCACAGTCCGCCTATTCCCGGCAGGAAATCCTACACATTCGCCACCATTCGCTTTACACGCCGCGCGATTTTGACCTGTCGCCTTACTTTCAAATCGTCAAGCCGACACTGGAGTATGGCTTCGACTACAAGACCGTGACCTGGAGCGACGACGTCGGCCCGCCACTGTTGCTTGAGGCCGATCCTGCCCCAAAGCCGGAGCCTGGCCTGCGGTAGTTTTTATTCCCAGGTATGGAGCAGGTTTCCCCTGCTGCGGGCATATCCGCCTCGCGACTGGCTCCTCCGGAGAATCTGATTGCGAAAAATCATGGATTGGGACATGATGCAAATCATTCTCATTTGCATCATGGAGTTCCATGGTCGACGGAATAGCGTGGGTGCGGGAAAAAATCAGCAGGCGGGGCCTGCTCTCCGGCGGTCTGTCGGCGGCGGGCGGAACAGTCATTTGCGCAAGCGGCGCGCTGGGGCAGTCGCCGCATGCGAGCCACGCGGATGCCCCACCCGCTGGCGCGGCACCCATCCGGGACCACAGTAGCGGCCCTCACGGGGCAATGATCACCATCGGCGAGGTTGACGACGCTCGGAACGGCTTCGATCCGTCCCGGCTCCTGACCGAGTGGGACACTGGAACAGTCTCGCAACTGCCGGACGGCCGCACGCTCCGTACCTTTGAAGTGAGGGCGGAGGACAAGGAAATCGAGATCGCGCCCGGCATCATATTTCCGGCGTGGACCTACAATGGACGCGTGCCAGGCCCCTCGCTCAGAGCCACGGAAGGAGATCGCCTTCGGATCGTGTTCCGAAATTTCGGCTCACACCCGCATTCGATGCACTTCCATGGTATTCACGCGGCACGCATGGACGGCGTCCCCGGCGCGGGGCTCGTCGATCCCGGCGACGAATTCGTCTACGAGTTCGACGCCAGGCCCTTCGGTTGCCACCTTTATCATTGCCATGCGCTGCCGCTGAAGCGTCACATCCACAAGGGGATGTACGGCGCTTTCGTTATCGATCCCGATCCCGCACGCCACCCGGACCAGGCCGAGATTGCCCGCTCCCGCCTGCTCGGCACGCCGGAGAATGCGGCATGGCAGGAATTCGTGATGGTGATGAATGCCTTCGATACGAATTTCGACAATGAAAACGAGGTCTACGCGGTCAATACGGTCGCGCATGCTTACATGAAACACCCTATCCGGATTGTGCGCGACAGACCTGTTCGCATCTATCTCGTCAACATTGTGGAGTTTGATCCGGTCAATTCGTTCCACCTGCATGCCAATTTCTTCGACTATTTCGAACAGGGAACGACGCTCAGCCCGACGCTCAGGACAGTCGACCTGATCACGCAGGTTCAGGCTCAGCGCGGCATTCTCGAATTCACCTACAAGGATCACGAGGCAGGCCTCTACATGTTCCATCCGCACCAGTCCGAGTTTACCGAACTCGGTTGGGCCGGTATGTTCGACGTGGTGGAGGCCGTTGGGTGAACGACGCTCCACAGCAGGTCATAGAAGCCGCCGGCCTGAAAGCTAAGCAAGCACGAGGTGCCCATTTCCTTTGGCTGATCCTGCCGATTGCAGCACTTGCCCTGGCTATAGGCTGGCTGCTGACCGCCAATCCATTGAGCGGCCTCAACAATGGCGCGCCTCCGGTCGAGAACCTGACCTTCGAGCGAACCGTCCTTTCTTCCGACGGCATCGGCGTTCTGGTTCGTGCCGGCGGCTCCGCACCGATGGTCATCGCACAAGTGCAGGTCGACGACGCATACTGGCAGTTCACGCAGGACCCGCCGGGACCGATCCGTCGCGGCGCCACGGCCTGGATCCGCTTGCCTTTCCCGTGGGTTCTTGGCGAGGCGCACGCCATCAACATCGTCACCAACACCGGCGCCACGTTCGGGCATGAGATCGCCGTCGCCGTGCCGACCCCGGCACGCAATTCCGCAACTCTGCTCTCGCAGGGCCTGCTCGGGGTTTTCGTCGGTCTGGTTCCCGTAGCGATCGGGCTCATGTTCTATCCCGCGCTGCGCGGGCTCGGCCAAAGCGGCATCAACTTCATTCTGGCGCTGACGGTGGGGTTGCTCGCGTTCCTGTTCGTGGATGCCCTGGAAGATGCTCTCGAGCTTGCCGGTGAGGCAGCTCCCCTTTTCCAGGGACCTGTCATGGTCGTTCTCGCAGCGACCGCAAGCTTCCTTATTCTGATGGCGGTTGGCCGCCGCCACGGCGCGCCCGTCGGCCTGGCGCTCGCGACCTACATCGCGCTTGGCATTGGGCTGCACAATCTCGGAGAAGGGCTTGCCATCGGCGCGGCATTCGCGTCGGGCGCTGCTGGGCTGGGCACATTCCTCGTCGTTGGCTTCACCCTGCACAACATCACCGAAGGCATCGGCATCGCCGCGCCGATCCTCAAGAAGCGTCCTCCGCTCGCTGCCTTTGCGGGGCTCGCTCTCCTTGCGGGAGGACCGGCGGTCATCGGCCTGTGGATCGGCAGCCTGGCCTTTGCACCGCAATGGTCGGCACTTGCGCTGGCGGTCGGCGCTGGAGCCATCCTGCAGGTCATCGTGGAAGTGAGTTCGTTTCTGATGCGCTCCAGCGATTCCGGGTCGCGGGCACTCTTCGCACCGGCTACGGTCGCCGGACTGTCGACTGGCGTCAGCTTCATGTTCCTGACAGCGATGTTGGTGAAAGTGTAAGAAGGCCTGGAGTCCAACCGGGTCCCTTCAAAAGTCCTTCAGCAGCTCTTTCCAGAACGCCCGCCAGTGCTCGACCTGGTCGACCAACTCCAGCCGCTCATGCTGCACCGAGAGCAGCGCTTTATCGGCGGTTCTCTGATTGATCGTGACACTGACGCGTGAACCGTCTTCCAGACCGCAGCGCCAGTAGCGCCATTTCTCCGTGACGGAACTGTCAGGGCCGCGGCTGATCCCGATGCCACCGAGTTCATCGCGGCGGTCCATGAAACCGGTCCAGCGCGCAAGTACGGCATCCATTGTGGCGGAGCAGGTCTTCGTCACCGAGGTGGCAAACTCGCCGTCACAGTCCTGGCCGGGAATGCGCCGCCCGATCTGCTGCTCGTAGGCGACGGTGATCGACTGCGACCACCAGCCCGACGCCTTGCCCGTGTCGAACACGCGCCGGGCGATCTCTGTATGCGAGAGTTCCGAAGCGCCGATGCCGTCCAGAAAGGCGAGCCATTCCTCCCAGCCCTGTCCCGTCGCGGTTTCGAAGTTCTTCGTGCTGATTGGCTTGACCATGGTTTCTCAATACCGCGAATGCAGCGGCAGGACCAAGCAGCGTCGGCCGGCAGCCGGTGCTGTGCCGGGTCACTTGCTCAGCTGGACGAGTGCGGCCCCGACGGAAGCCGCATAGCTCACGAGCGGCCGCTTGACGCCATGGTTGATGAGCGTGCGCCGCACCTGCGGCGAAGCCCCGGCGATAACGAAGCGCACGCCGCCGCGCCTCGCTTTGCGCGCCGCGCCTTCCAGCACATTGGCCGCCGTCGAATCGAGAAACGGTACGCCCGAACAATCGAGTATGAAGTTCTTGCGCTGGTCCGCGATGCGGTCCAGCACGGTGCCTACGGTCGAGGCGGCGCCGAAGAAGAACGCGCCGGAGATACGGTAGACGATGGTATCGGCATCACTTGCCTGACTGGCATCATAAGCAGGCCGACCGCCGTTGCTGCTGTCGGCAACGTCCTCGCCGATTGCCGGCATATGAGCTTCGACAGCGATCGATTTCGCCATCCGGTCGATGAAAAGCATCGAGCCGAGCGCAGTGCCGACGACGATGCCTTCAGTTAGGTCGCGGAAGACGACAAGGCCGAACGTGACCAACAGCACGACCGCATCGCCACGCGACGAGCGAAGCAACGCCGCGAAGGCGCTTTTCTCGACCATGTTCCACGCCACGACGGCGAGCACGCCGGCAAGTGCCGCCAGCGGTATGTAGCTTGCCAGCGGCGCGGCGAGAAGCATGAACAAAAGCAGGAAAAGCGCGTGCAGCATGCCGGAAACGGGGCCGTGCGCACCCGCCCTGACATTGGTTGCCGTGCGCGCGATCGTTCCCGTGGCGCAGATGCCGCCAAACAGCGCCGAGCCGAGATTTGCGAAGCCCTGCGCCACCAATTCGCAGTTCGAACGGTGGCGGCGGCCCGTCATGCCATCCGCCACGACCGCCGACAACAGCGATTCGATCGCGCCCAGTAGCGCGAAGGCGATGGCATCGGGCAGCACGGCCATCGCCAACTCGACATTAACGACAGGGATCGACGGCGCGGGCAGCGTGCGCGGTATGCCGCCATAGCGCGTGCCGATCGTTTCGACCGGAAGCGAAAACATTGCGGCCGCCAGTGCCGCCAGACCGACCGCGATCAGCATGCCCGGCCAGCCTGGCCGCCAGCGCTTGAGGCCGAGGATGACGGCGACTGTCAACGCCGAAACGAACGCTGCGAAGGGATTGAGCGTGCCTGCAGCCTCCCCCAGCGCCGCCACTTTTGGCAGGAATGCACCGGGCTCCTTTCCCGCCAACGTCAGCCCCAGCATTTCCTTGATCTGGCTGGCAAAAATGATGACGGCGATTCCGGCGGTGAAGCCGACCGTGACCGGATAGGGAATGAACTTGATGTAGGTGCCGATGCGGAGATAGCCGATGGC
The DNA here is from genome assembly GCA_963735385.1 of uncultured Alphaproteobacteria bacterium. GTDB lineage: Bacteria > Pseudomonadota > Alphaproteobacteria > Rhizobiales > Rhizobiaceae > CAVTKY01. The sequence goes on from CAVTKY010000022.1 coordinate 98,198, forward strand.
GACGAGGAACACGCCGGCCATCAAGGTGGCCAGCAGCAGCCCGTCCAGACCATGGCGCTCGACTGTCGCGGCGACCAGAACGATGAAGGCGCCTGCCGGACCGCCGATCTGGAAGCGGCTGCCGCCAAGGAGGGAGACCAGGAACCCGCCGACGATCGCGGTGAACAGCCCGCGATCGGGCGATACTCCGGAGGCGATGGCGATCGCCATCGAAAGCGGCAAAGCAACGATCGCCACCGTCAGGCCCGGCCATCAGGTCGGCCTGGAATTGCGGCAGGCCGTATCCCTCGCGCAGCACGGTGACCAGTTTCGGCGTGAAGAGTTCCGTGAATGTCGGCCGCCGTGGCCGCGGTGCGCCTCAGCTTTCATTTGAGCCGTACGCCCCTTCCGCCGCGCTCGCTTGCCTGGTTTTCGCCGATCAGTTCCACGCCGGATTCCTCGATCGCCCGGACGACCTTCATCAATGTGTCGACCACGCCCCTCACGACGCCGTCGCTGGCCTCCATGCGCTGGATCGTGGGCACGGAAACGCCGGCCCTGTCGGCAAGCGTTTTTTGGTCGATGCCGGCAAGCGCCCTGGCGGCGCGCATTTGTGCTGCGGTGATGATCGCGAACCTCCTATCCTGAAGCGCCGCGCGTCCTTTCGAATGCAGACAGGCAGCCCTAGTTTCTTGAACCAGCGCATAGCGCGGGCCGAAAATCGATCTCGGTCGCCGACGCACCAGTTTCCAAGGATGAAGTATCATCCACTTTAAATCATGTTTCAAACATGAATGCTTAGTCCATAGCACTCAGCGGGCAGGATCACGCGTTCGTGTTCGCCGAAGCACCCAGCGCGAGATCAGCCAGCAGAACATCGCCCAGGCCGACCCCGCGCACCAGCCGGCCAGCACATCGGAGGGCCAGTGCACGCCCAGATAGACGCGGCTGATGCCGACCAGCACCGTGGCGGTGACCGCGACTGCCAGCACGTAAGCCTTCAGGACCAGGCCGGTCAGCACGCGCGCCAGAAGCGAGCCGAGCGTCAGGTAGGTGACAGCCGAGAGCATGGCATGGCCGCTCGGGAAGCTCAGCGTGTAGACCTCCGCCAGATGGGAGACGAGGTCCGGGCGCGGGCGGTCCACACCGAGCTTCAGCAGGCTGCTAAGCAACTGCCCGCCCGCGACGGCGGCGAGGATGAAAAACGCCGCCTGCGGCTTGCCGGCGATGAGCAGATAGAAAAACACCGAGAAGACGATGAAGATCAACACGCTGGTCGAGCCGAGCGCGGTAAGGTCCCGCATTGCTTCTTCCACCCAAAGCGGCCCGATCGGGTCGTTCAGGTCGCCCGGTGTCCGGAAGGCGAGCAGGATCTCCGTGTCCAAGGCATGAGGATGGGCGTCTCGCGCCACATCCAACAGTTCCATGAAACCCCAGAGCCCGCCGGCGATGATGAGGCCGGCCAGCAGCACGTTGAATTCGACCCGGCGCCACACCGGGGCATGCGGGGCGGAGAAGCGATCGTCGCTCATAGGCGAGGATGCCTTAGCGCGCCGTGAAAAAGGGGCCGAGCGTGATCAGCGCCACCGCCGCGACAGCGAGCGTGAGGCCGAACCCCTGAACGGCGCTCACCCTCTCGCCGAACACGGCGAAGGCAATGACATTCACCGCAAGCAACTGGATAACGCCCGACAGGCTGAGCGCGACGCCCATGCCGAACTCGCGGATCAGCCTCAGCATGATCAGGTTTCCAAGCGAATAGAGCGCCAGCACCAGCACCATCCGCCAAAGCGTCGGCGTGATGGTCCAGGCCTTGGCCGCGCTTGCCGCAAGAAGGAACACCACGGTCGACATGCCAAGCTGCACCAGGCCTGAAACGTTCACTCTGCGCCCTCCGAAACCCGGTTCGCCTATGCCGATCGATCGGAGTTCTCCGGGAAAGCGCTACAAGCGTCAAGGCCGCAGCCAAAATCTGTCACCTCGATAGCCTTGCCGTCCACAAAAGCCGCATTGGAGACTGCCATCGAGGCCATAGGCGTAGGCTGCCCTGCCGCCTTACAGCCCCAACCTCAACCTACGATCGACATGGCCTTAGCCAAGCTCAAGCAGCTGCTGAGCGCCAAGCCATCAGAACCATCGACAGTGGCAGGCCACCGACGACATCCGCAATCTGTCTCACAGCCGCATATTCAACCACTTCACCGCCGCCGGATACCGGCTCACCTGAAACGTCCGTATCCTGCCAGGCGTCAGCCGGACGTATTCTTCCGCAGAAAGTTTTCGGAGGAGCGGCTTGCTTTTCGAATCGCCAATCGCTAGGTAGCACCTCACATTGGCCGCCGGTCCAGGGACCGGCAGGCATGGGTAGTGTTAGTCACCGCCCGTTGCGCGCCCGTAGCTCAGCTGGATAGAGCACCAGACTACGAATCTGGGGGCCGGGAGTTCGAATCTCTCCGGGCGCGCCAATCATTTCAAGCAGTTGCCGACGAAAATTCGAACGGGCGACTGGTTCCAGTAAGCACATAGTAACAACCGGGGGATTTAGGAGGCTCGGTAAGGAGGGTCTTTGGCTAACGCGCCGCCCGCCTCGATACCTGAGCAAAAACCTTGATCCATGTCGTTCGAAAGCTCAATGCGCTTGCCGCGAAATTCGCATTTAGTCCAAGCATGACCGTTTGTGCTCACCATAACTAACTGTCGCCTCGACGCCGGGAGCCGTCCGCGTCGACCCTTAGAACAGGAAGACGGCTTCCAACACGATTCTTCCGTTTGTATTTGTTGTCCTAGAGTGTCAGCAACTGTCGAATTAATCGGGTACACATCCCTGATGCTCCAGGCTCAGGGGAGAGGCGATGGAGCGACGGCTTCATCGAGAGTAGGCACCATGACCATGAAGACTCGAAGGTCGAACAAATTGCACGGTTGAGGGGAATCCGAGTGGCACCATCCGCTAGAACGCGCAAACGCGCGGTGAGGTGCAATTGACATGAAACGGCCATTCCCTCAGGCGCGGCCTTTCGTGCGGCGCAACTGGCCGGAAAACTCGCTGTACACCAAGCTAGAAATGGATCGAGACAGGGAGGAATTGAAATGGTTGCCGTCGAGTTTCCTTTGTCTGCGGGCCGCCGTTGCGGCGGCCGGCGAGAGGATGGTGTCAGGGTGGACCGGTAGCGAACGCGGAGCGAGGCTTTCGATGGAGCCTCCTCGAAAACCCGATTTCGAAAGCGCGGAGGACCGCGCGGGAGCGATAGCGAGGGTATACGACCCTGACGGGCTGCCGAGAGATGTCAGCCTGGAAGAAGCGGACGCTTGGTGGGATGTGGAGCTGCCGCATCTCTATCGCGACTGGCAGGAGGAGATAGCTGCAGCCGGCCGTTGGGAGCAGGCCATTGACCTCGTGCGCGATTGGCTTGCACAGGAGAAATTGGAATCGTTCGTGCTCACAGACGACGGCCACACTGTAGCCGTTCCGGCGAAGACGTGGCTAACGGGCGAAGCCGACCGCGCCTTCTTTTTCGGCACGACCGAAGTTGCCCTAGTGGGAACGATGGACTTCTCCACGTATGAGGGACGTGTTTTGCTCAGGCAAGATGCGGTGGAACGCCTTATCCTCGCCCATACCGCCCGCGTCGATGCAGTCGAGATCGAACCGGCGGTCGACCCCATTCGGTTTCCCTACTTGGCGTTCATGATACGTGCGGCTCGCGAAGGGCCATTTGAGTCCAGCGGAAGGACACTGAAGAAAGTCATCGAGGGTTGGCTCAGAGACAACTGGCCTAGGCAACTGGGTGAGGTGAAGGAGAACAAGCTCAAGACCATGGCGACCCTTCTGCGTCGACCAGATGATGAAAAGGGTGGAATTACATCCCAAGATCCGACCCAGAAAAGCAAGTAATATCCAAGGTTTGTAGAACGGCCGGAGCAGCTTCTGCTGAAAGGTTCGAACCTTCAGGCGTTTCGCCAGGACGCGATTCGCCTCATCTGTCACCTAGAGTCCGGACCTCTCCGGAGTGACCACGGTGATGGAAAGATGACCACAAACGATCCTCTGGTATTCGATGCCCCCGTGGCCGCTGCCAAGCTCGGGCTCTCCACCAGCACGCTTGCCAAGATGCGCCTATATGGCAACGGCCCGACGTATTCGAAGCTCGGGCGCCGCGTTCTCTATAGGTTGGAGGACTTGGAGGTCTGGGTCGCGGCTCATCGGCACCGTTCCACATCCGAGTATCCGGAGAGCCGAGTTCCTCTACAAGCTCACGGACAAGATGACGCCGCGCAAAGCGGGCAAGCGGGTGTCCAAACCGCCCGGCCTTCAAAGTGAGGGTCGAAGTGAGATACTCAGCAACATGCGGGAATTGGAAAGATCGTATCTCGGCCTTGGCACAGTCCACTGGCCGCGGGACGTTCTTGATCGATCCCGAACGCAAGACCATCCTCTGGCTGGATGTGCCGAGGGCGTCATTCCCACTGTATCTGGGCGGAAATAGGGTCGCCATCAAGCGGCACCCGCTTGGTCGCCTTTTCTTTTCGTCCTACCAGCCAGGAGCGGGCAGCTTCACTATCGACGGCCTGCCGGGCGACCATAAGGGGCGTTGTTTCTTCGTCTTCTGGCGGCGTGATGGAGATTGCCTTCTAAGGCTGATCGGGCTCGTCCGTTTCATCGACCCGCGCGAGAAGGACCGCGACTTTCTCGAGACCATGATGACCTGGCGCGGTGCGCCAACCGACAAACAGTCGAAGTGGCTCAACGATCTTTGCCGCAGAAACGGGTACGCGCCATGACCGATGCAGCCATCAAGCCCGGTGATCCGATTGACGTGATCTATGGTGACCGCCGCTTCGTTGCATGGCGTTACGAGCGCGGCTCCAATGGCCAGCCCACGAAAATCCCGTATACGCCGGGGCTCGGCGCCAAGGCACGCAGCAACGATCCCGCCACCTGGCGCAGCCATGCCGAGGCTCAGGCCACGTTGGAGAAAGGCGCCGTTGACGGCATCAGCTACGCATTGATGCAGCGGGACAATCTTGCCGCGCTCGATCTCGACCACTGCATGGACGCCAACGGCGCCTGGTCGGCATGGGCGCTCGACCTGGTGGATGAGGCACAGAGCTACACCGAGATCACGCCGTCGAATGAAGGGCTGCGGATCCTCGGCGTGGTGACCGGGCCGCTGCCGGACATGCACTTTCACCTGCCGCGCGGCGGCAACAACGGCGAGAAGGTGGAATGCTTCCACCATACGGCCCAGTTCATCACGCTGTCGCGCAAACCATTTCTCTCGGAGATGCCGCTCGCCGACATTACGCCGATTGTCGCGCGTCTCGCCCAGGAGCGCGCCGCCAAGGCGACCGGGACAGCTGGCAATGGCGCTGGAGAGCCGATCCCTCTTACCCCGCTGCCGCAGGACATCCGCGAACTGATCGTGCATGGCTCGGCTGCGGGCACGCGCTCCGAGAACCTGATGAAGGTGACCGGTTGGCTGCGGCGTGCCGGCTACGTCCGTGCCGCCATCGAGGCGACGCTGCGAGCCTATCCTGCCGGGATCGCCGAACGCTGCTTCGAGCAGGGCAAGGACGATCTGCATCGCCAGCTGCAGCTCTGCATCGACAAGATCGACGACGACGAGGCCACGAGGCGGAAGCAGCGGCAGCAGTCGCAGAACGCTTCGGGCTGGCGCGAGCACAGCATGCCGGCCTCGACGCTCCAGCAGCAGCAGTTTCCACCCATGAAGACCGTGATTCCCGGCCTGCTCACCGAAGGGGTGACGCTGCTCGCCGGCAAGCCGAAGAAGGGCAAGACCTGGATGGCGCTCGATATCGCCGTCGCGGTTGCCGCGCCGCGCATCTGCCTTGGCGACTTCGTGCCGGTGCATGGCGACGTGCTTTATGTCGCGCTCGAGGACAACCCGCGCAGGCTGCAGCGGCGGCTGAAACATATCCTTGTCCGTGACGACGAGGCCTGGCCGGACCGGCTCACCTTCGCCTTCAACTGGCGCCGTCTCAGCGAAGGCGGGGTGGACGATCTGGCCGAATGGCTCGATGAACGTGCCGAGGCCCGACTGATCGTCATCGACACGTTCGCTGCCGTGCGGCAGCTCAGCAAGGATTACGGCTACAACGAGGATTATTCGGCATTGGCAGGACTGCAGCGGTTTGCTGGCGAGCGCGGCATTGCCGTCCTCGTCGTGCATCATCTGCGCAAGGCCGGAGCCGACGATTTCGGCGACGAGATCTCCGGCACTCTGGGCCTCACCGCTGCCGTCGACGGCTTTCTCGTGCTGCGCGGCGACGGCGACGATGTCGAGCTGTGCCTGCGCAGCCGCGACATCGAGGAGCGCAAGTACGGCGCCACCTTCAACCAGGGGACCTGCCGCTGGACACTCGATCGATCGTCCGAGCACGACCGTTCCAAGGACCGCATCCTGAACGTGCTGCGCGAGGCCGAGGAGCCGCTGTCGCCAGCCGAGATCGTGCGACTGACCGGTCTCAATCGCGGGCTCGTCGACAAGCAGCTGCAACGCCTGCGCCAGAACGGCGAGGTGCGTCGGGAGAACAGCCGCTACAGCCTGGGAGGGATGGCATGACGATCGAGATGTCAGATGTTTTGTCAGATGCTCAAACCCTTATGGCGTAAGGCTTTGAGGCCGATATCTCCCGAAAATCGCCCCCCTTAGGATGGGGGATTTTGTCCGATGGCATCGAGCCGGCCACAGACAGGCTCGGAAAGGGTGTTGAAGGTATGAAAATCTCAGAGAAATTCCAGTCCAATTTCCTCAAGGCCGAGGATCTGCAGGGCCGCAAGGTGCATGCGATCGTTGCCTCGGTCGGCGATGAGGAGCTCGGCGGCGACAAGCATCTGGTTGTCTTTTTCCGCGGCAAGCAGAAAGCGCTCGTGCTCAACAAGACCAATGCCAGCTATCTCGCCAATGCCATCTCCGACGAGACCGATGACTGGCCGGGGCACGAGATCGTGCTCTATCAGACCAAGGTCAACTTCCAAGGCAAGATGGTGGACGCCATCCGCGTCGAGATGCCCGGTCCGGCGGTGCAGCCGCCGCGGCCGCAGCAGAACGCCTATGCCCAGGCGTCACAACCGCCGGCCAATGCCGGACAGCCGGTCGGCGCCGACAGCGGTGGTGCGGGTCTCGACGACGAAATTCCCTTTTGAGGGACTGCCCAATGTCGAGACCATGCATTGGCTCAGACAGCAGTGGCGGCATCTCCACGCCGGACAGTTCCAGCGCCGGGTCCAGGACTTTGGGTCCAGCGCGTCCGGAAGACATTTTGCTGTGGGAGATCGAGCTCAGGCGCCGCATGCTGCCGGACAACCGCATTGGTGGGAGGACTAGACAAACCGGCCCGGCGAGCCGCCATGACCGCCGGGCCAAATCAGGGAGAATCATGATGAATGCGCCTTACCTTACGTCAACTGTAAGGAAGGCGGCAACCGGAGAAGGATGATGAAACGGATTGAGTTCCCTGTGGCCAATCCGACTTGTCGTACAGCGCCTTCCGCCGTCCCGGCTCGGCCTTCCGCTTCGCGACCAGGCTCAAGTGCTCGCCCGTCGTCGTGATTGGTACGCTGTAGCCGTGCAGGCGCACGGTCACCGTGCCATCGTCATGGACCAGCGTTACCTCGCCGGGCATCGAGATTGTGTCGCTCTCGCTTAGCTTCGATGCCCTGCATCCCTCCCGCCAGGATCGAAGCACCGGCTTGCCGGGAAGGCAATTCCGCTTTCTGGAGGTTACGCCCGGACGACATTTGCACCGGGCCAAGGCAGCGCCTGAACGTCACACCGCCAGGACAAACGCGGCCAGTTCGTCGAGCTTCATGTTGATCCGGTCGAGCCGGGTGGCGATCTTCCGCCTGCGATCGGCTTCCAGTCCCTGGCTGCGGCGGGTCTGCGTGCGGATTTTCGCGGCATCCTGGCGAATGTCGGCGATGTGCGCCTCCAGGATATGCGTGATAGCTTCGCTGGCGGTCATCGCGCGAACTCCTCCTTTCGCGTTCAAGCCGCCGGCGTGACGCTCGCAGCGTCACCCGGCTGCGTGGGATACAAATATCTCACTGACCCAGCCTAGCACCTATCGTAGGTTATCTTTAACGACGATGCCGCAGAGTGATCGCTGGTCAATGGAGTTTCCGACCAGTGAAGCGATGCGTGCTGTTAGTTAGCTTCCTTTCGTATTTGGCACCTACGGTCGTGATGGCCAGTCCGGTCACCTATGCCTGCCGGCTAGTGAATGTGCAGGCACCGCGAATTGCTGACCACCGCTGAGGCAGGCGACACCTGGCTCTCCGCCGCGCAGGTTCAGCGCGTGACCATTGCGTGAAAGAGCCCTGCATGGGAACCTCCAGGTGCCAGTTGAGTCTTAGATCGAAGGTCCCCACACAGTCTCACCGCTACCGATACCCAGGAAGGTAGCAGCACCCACAATGTAGTAAAGCTGACTGCAAGGTTCAACTTATCGAGTCAGAACAGCGCCGCGAGTTGCCTCGCGGTCCGAATAAGATCCCGGACCTCCTTGCGTGCGGCCTTCGCCTGCTGGGTCTCGCGCCCGTGCACGTACCGGCCATGATCAGGTCCACAAGGTGCGCCCGTGGATCGGCCACCATGCATGCGGCAAACCCGCTTGCCCCTGATGGCCGGTGCTCTGCAGTGCTCGCCGCTAGGCTTGATACTGGCGGCGCATCGCGGGGGCCGCATGGGTGCATACCACGCTGCGGTTTCCGCATGGAATAGGAGACGGACTTGTCTTGCCTCAACTAAAGCGTCTATTCTGGGCGAGATCGATATTGCTTGTCGAATCTTGTGCCCGCGCCAAACGGCGCGTCCGACGATCTTCTCCGTTCAACATCGATCCGAGAGTATCGCTTCGCACTCGGCGCGGCGACAACAACTTATGGCGATGGAAAGGTATGGCGTATGGCCACAGGAACAGTGAAATGGTTCAACGCAACCAAGGGCTTTGGTTTTATCCAGCCGGATGACGGCGGCGCAGATGTCTTCGTCCACATCTCGGCCGTTGAGCGCGCAGGCATGCATTCGCTGAATGACGGTCAGAAAATCAGCTACGAGCTTGAGCAGGACCGTCGCACGGGCAAAAACTCGGCCGGCAGCCTGAGAGCCGTTTGAGTGCCATCTCCGGCCGATGCCCGCGGATGTATCGCATGGCCGTGAGGTGATCGGAAGGTCGGGTTAAATTCCCGGCCTTTTTTGTTCCTTCCATGGATTTTGAAAGGGGGCCGTGTCGATGATTGACGCGAAGTATATGACAGGCATTTTCCGCACGCCCGGATCCGGCTCGATTCGGTCCTCGTGGCCGAACTCAGCGCAGACCACATCACCGGTGGCCAGTTCCGGCAAGGCTCCCGGCTCATCCGCTGGCGGACCGACAAAGCTCCGGAAGACTGCACGATGGGCCAGGTCCATTAGCTGGAGGCTTCAACCCTTCGTTAAGCAGAACGGATCATTTTTGTAGGCAGGACGTTTGTTCTTACCCATTGCCCGCGCCCGGCGGGACGATCACATGCAATCCAAATCCACGTCCCGGGCGTGAGCGAGCGCCGATGCCAACAAGCATGGGAGGGTTGTCGATGCCGATAGCAACCGGCCGGACACTCAGAGACATGATCAAAGACGTGAGCCACATCGTGCAGTTCACGTTGCTAAGGTCAGTCAACAAGTCGCCTCCCGACCTCGTATCTTCGACAACCCATGCGAAAGCCATCCCTACAGACAACGGGGTGCCGATCCCTGAGGTCAACGCGCATGCGGATCTCCGATCATCCCCGTCGGTGACATCGGCGCCTGGATCAGCGATCGAGCAGCTGGCGAGCCATGCGGGGCAAGGAAAGCCCTCTCTACGACCGGCCGCGCGAAAAATTGTTCTCATGAGCAACAAAAGAAGCCCTTATCCCGGTCTGATAGAGTTGCTCGGCGATCTGATCGACGGCGACACCCTGTCCGAACTGGTGACGATAATGGCCGAGCCGGACGAGCCGGAGACACGGGCGCTCATATCCGCCATGCAGAACCGCATCGAACGCCGGCTGACGGACAAGGGGTTGGGCCAGGACCTGTCAGCCGGACGTGCTTATCAGGTCGCACAGGGGATCGGCGAGGCCTGGACGGCGCTGCACCTGAAAAAGAAGCGGTCGGTCGACCGGAAGGACTGACGATGAAGCTTAGTTCGGTGATCAACGCCGCTACTTACGGTCGCGCTTGCCGGCTGCGAAACCAGCGGCGCCAACACGGTGGCAGGTGTGGGCGATGTACCGCCGGCTGCGGTCAGCGCCTGCTCCATTCGCGCTGATGATTTCCGGAGCGCCGCACCCGGCACCTCCTTCGTCGTCGGCGCCCAGACGGCAACCGGCTCTGTCGCGGAACTGGCAATTGCAGATGGGCACTGGCGTCTACCGCTCCACCTGCATGGTCACGCCCATCGGCCAGGTCATCAGCATTGGCCCGGGTTAGGTAGGGTTCAGCCGGATAGCCAGATTGCCCGCCTCCTTCGGTGATGATGAAATGCCGACGGGTGGATGGAAAATCATGGAACAGCAAAAACTATCGGTCGACGGCTGGATCACCCGGCAGCAGGATGGACGCCGCCACACAGCCCATCAGGATCGACGCAAAACCATCGGGCAGTGGTTGACAGTCACCGTGGTTGTCGCCGCGATTTTGGTGGTGATGGTGGTTTTCGGCGGGGGATGATCCATGCCAGCCAAAGCGAAGCGACCGATCCACTTCAGCGCCGGGATCCCCTGGCGCAAGCGGTATCACTGGCGGGCCCAGATCCGCTGGTTGAAGAGACAACATGCACGCCGGGCTGGCAGACGTGCCCTGGCGGAGAGCTCTCGGAAAGAGGCGCTTGGCGCGGAGCGTTGACGCAGGCTAATTGTCTGCCACGCGCGGTGCGGTGCTTCCCACGGCACGTGACTGGAGGGTGGGAGAACAATTTCGTAGCACGCCCTACACCCAGCGCGGCGGCCCAGGTTCACATCAACTCCTCTCCCGCTTGCCGCCAAGTCGATCGAGCGGATCGGCGGATCAGCCAGACGCGGCGCAACCGTTTCGGCTTCGATCAGATCTCGCATGCGCGGCAACAGCTGGGAATTGTCCTTGTCGGCCAAGACAGCAATCGCCTTTCGCTTCTTAGACCAGGCAGCGAGCTCGGCGTTCGAGCGCCTCCTTCTTCTTCTTTTCCCATTCTCGAAGCCACTCCTGATCAGAGGTGCCAATTTGCGCCATGACCAACGCGCCGGCGGCTGCGTTGGCCAAGTCGTCATGGGCGCCAGGTGGGTGGTCGATGATGTCCCGACCAGTGCCCCGGCCAGTGCGGCGTTCGAGGCTGATGAGCTGCCGGACCAAGCGGTCATCATCAAGCAGGACACAGGCGGTCGCGTTCACCAGCGGCAGCAGGTCGAGATAAAGTTGCGATTTCACCTTCTCGCTTGCGGCATAGTAGATCCCGGCCTTGCGGAAGGCGTCCGTCACCCATTCGCCGCCGTAGCGGTCGCCGTTGACCTTGGCGATCCGGTAGCGCCGCAGCACATCGGCGAACTCCAGCGTCGTCGCTTCCGGATTGAACGGCGGCCGGACCTCGCGCAAGGCGTCGAGGATGACGGTCGTGCCTTCCTTGTGCGCGATGCCGAGCGTCATCGAGTCGGCCGAGCCGCCACTCGGGTCGCAAAAGGCGGTATACTGGTGAGTTGGGCTCGGCGGGCGTTCGCGGATGCCGCTTTCGATGCAGGCCTGCACGGCCTCCAGGCGCAGCAGGCTTTCCAGATCGGCCCTGAACTCGGCACCGTATTCGGCTGCCGCCCATTCCGGATCAGTATCGTAGGCCTCGCCGATGACCTCACCGTTGCGGGGCACCGTCGGGTTCATCACCCAGGTCGGCGCTTTCACCACCAGAATGGTGCCAGCCTTGCCCCAGTGAGCCTCATGCTTCTCCCACAGCAGGCCGCGCCGGGCGTAGGGGGAACTGATGCCGATCAGCAGGGCTCCGGGCATGGTCGCCATCGCCGGCTTGACCGCCCTGTAGACCTCCTTGTCCGGGTTCTGCGTATTCTCCGAGCGCCAGTGGGCGACCTCGTCGAAGATCGCCGCGATCACCGTGCGACCGCGGACGCGGCGGCGGTCGTTCGTTGTCACCTCGATCGCGATGCTGTTGCTGAGTTCGATCGTGTCGGCCGTCTCGCGCCGCACCAGCCGCTTGAGCATCGGCTGCTGCAGGAAAGCCTGGCAGTAGCCGAAGCAGACCTTGGCCTGGTCGCGATCGACGGCGAGGACTTGCACGACACCCTTCTCGCCGCGAGCGAGTCGCTGGCGCCAGCCGAACAGCTCGGCGCCGATCGTGGCCAGGTAGACCGCGATGGCAGCGGCCTTCACATCCTTGCCACCGCGACGGCCGACGATCAGCCAGGCTTCGGTCGCCGGCTTGTCGGGCGTGTCGTCGCGGCCGGTCAGTTCCCTGAAAGTGGCAGCCTCGGCAGGATCGAGGCGCTGCGCCGAAAAGCGCCTTGTCGACCACGCGCCACCGCGCCCAGCTGTCGCCCGTGAACCAGGGACCGAAGAGATGCGGATCGGTGCAGGCCTCGGCGAAGGAAAAGCCAGAACCGGTCATCTGGACGCGATCATCCTTCGCGCGCAGGTAGGCGTCCAGGCTGGGCGTCACGTCTCTGGCGCGGCGTTCAAGGCCAATGTCGACCAGCAGGCGGCGGAGGCTGTTGGCGGCCGTGGTGTAGGGCGTGATCTCGATCTCCTCGCCCGCCGCCAGCCTGACCTCCACCGCTTCACACCAGACGCAAAGTGAGGCCGCACGACGGATAATCGCGCGCTGCGCCTCGGAGATCACGTCGGCGCCGCCCAGGTCGCTGACGAACTCGGCGACCAGGTCGCGGTAGCGCCGCGCCAGGGCGGTGCGGCCGTCGAGACCCTCGATGAACAACCGGGCGCCATTGGAGACGGCACTTTTGCCCTTCGCTGCCTGGTCTATCGCTTCACTACTCAGGGACATGTTTTGGCCTCGAAAAGCCCCTGCATGTTGCCATGACCTTGCCATAACCAACAACGCCTGACTGGAAGGTACGCAGAAATGGCCGAAAAGCAAGGTTCTCTCAGGCTTAGCCAAGCGGTTGCGAACCGGTTGGGCTGCCCGAGAGGAGCAAATGAAGGTATCAAATACCTCAAAAGAAAATTTTTGGGGCCGGGACCGAAGCTCCGGTAGTCCATGACGCTGTTCCGTGGGTCAAGTGGAAGGTAAGACGACGGGTGCCTTCGAAGGAACGTCGGTGGCGGAGTTGGGCGACCCCAGTTCCAGCGTGCGCCAATGTCCGCTTCTCGCGAGGACAATTGCGCTTGCGAAGGGTCGGGAAAGTCGGCTTCTGTAACCCTATTCCTGACCCGCGCTTCACTCCCGAGTTCGACGGTAGTGTGGCAAGCCTCTTACACGCAATCCACCGAGCGCGGCATGCGCGGCTAGTAGTCGGGGCGAGCGGTAAGACCACCCTAACGGATCATCCCACCTACTCCAGCTCGGCCATCTTCCAATGCGGCAAAGGCACTGGACTCGCCGCGCGATGCCGATATTGTACCCACCAAGAGTGGTGCCGCGCGCTCTGGCGACGGCAACTGCCAAGATGTACCGGCGGCCCGCTTCTCGGGAAAACGTGCGGTCAATGGGAGGAAGGAATGAGAATTGGAGCCTTTCTGGCCGGAGTTTCGGCCTTTTGCGCGGTGGCCGGCACGCCTGCGTTTGCGCAGGACAAGCCGTTTGCGGGCGTGACCGTGAACGTCATCACGCAGACCGGAGCGATCCAGGAGCCGCTGCAGCGGCGCGCGCCGGACTTCGAGGCGCTCACCGGCGCCAAGATCAACGTTATCGCGGTCCCGTTCTCGGATCTCTATCAGAAGATTCTCACCGACTGGGCGAGCGGCACCAATTCGGTCGACGCTGCCGTCTTCGCGCCGCAATGGATGGTGGACTACATCGCCGGCGGCTATCTCGAGGACCTGACGCCACGCATCGGAGCCGACAAGGACATCCAGGAGGACGATGTCGGCGCGTTCTTCCGCGACTTCTCCCAGAAGTACAGCGGCAAGACCTACATGATCACCCTCGATGGTGATTTCCACATGATGTACTACCGCAAGGACATCCTCGACGCCGCCGGGCAGAAGGTGCCGACGACGTGGGACGAGTATCTCGCGGTCGCCAAGGCCGTGCACGGCCAGGACATGAACGGCGACGGCACGCCGGACTTCGGCTCGTGCATCGCCAAGAAGCGCAACGCCAGAGCTACTGGTTCGTCACGGACGTGGTCGGCTCGATGACGCAGTCCAAGGGCACCAGCCAGGGCACGTTCTTCAACACCAAGGACATGACGCCGCTGGTCAACAACGACGCCTTCCGCAAGGCGCTCGACTTCCTGTCCGAAGTCCACCAAATACGGGCCGCCGGACGAGCTCAACCTCGACGTCTCGGACACGCGTCCGCTGTTCGCGTCGGGCCGCTGCGCGCTCAACCTCGACTGGGGCGACGTCGGCACGATTTCCATCGATCCCAAGCAGTCCAAGGTGCAGGGCAAGTGGGGCGCGGCCATCATGCCCGGCTCGAAGGAGGTGCTGAACTGGGAGACCGGCAAGCTCGAGGCCTGCACGCCCGAGATCTGCCCGCACGCCATCGACGGCGTGAACCACGCACCGTTCGCGGCCTTCGGCGGCTGGGGCGGCGGCATCAACGCGGCGGCCGACCCCAAGGTGAAGGACGCCGCCTACGCGTACTTCTCCTACATGACGCAGCCGGCCCAGTCGAACTCCGACGTCACCATCGGCGGCACCGGCTTCAACCCGTACCGCACCTCGCAGCTGAGCTACAGCGACCTGTGGAAGAACGCGGGCATGACGGAGGACGAAGCCAAGGTCTATCTCGGCGCCATCAACGAGAGCATGAGCAGCCCGAACATGATCCTCGATCTGCGCATCCCGCAGAACCAGAAGTACCAGCAGGTGGTGCTCGACGAGGCGGTGTCGCGCTTCCTGGCCGGCGAGATCGACAAGGAAGCGACGGTCAAGGCGGTCGAGGACGGCTGGAACGAGCTGAACGACGAAATCGGCAAGGACGAGCAGCTCGAGCTCTACAAGGCGACGATTGGAGCCAACTAGGCGTCCGAAGACGAACGACCCGGCACGGCTTGCGCCGCGCCGGGTTTTTTCGTTCATTCGCGCACGGCTGCCGATGACCGCAATCGCCAACACCGTGACCGAAGCTGCCCCCCGGCTCAGCTGGGCGGAGTGGCTCGATCGCCATTCGGGGCGCATCATGGTGATGCCGGCGGTGATCGTGCTGTTGTGCTTCGCGATCTTTCCGCTGATCATCTCGGCCTACCTGTCGCTGTCGCGTTTTGCGCTGGCGCCGGGCGGCTTCACGTTGCGCTTCATCGGCCTCACCAACTTCCGCAAGCTGCTGACCGGATCGCAGCAATACCACCTGCTCGGCACGTTCGGCACGCTGGGCGTCGTCCAGTGGATGGTGCTCGGTCGCGGTCGCCGCCGGGCTGCTCTTCCTGCTTCGTCCGCTACCTCCGCCGCAAGCCGACCATCCTCGGGACGCTCGGACGCCTGCTCTCGGCCGCGATGGCGATGGGCCTCGCCGCGGTCGCGGTCGTCACCTCCGCGCCGGGCGGCGTGCCCGGCACCATCGTCAACACGCTGCTCTACGTGGTGGTCGGCGTCGCCGTGCAATTCGGGCTCGGCCTCGGGCTGGCCTTGCTGTGCGGACAGCCGATCCGCGGCCGCAACTTCTTCCGCGTGCTGTTCTTCATTCCGCTGATGGTGACGCCCGTCGGCATCGCCTACACCTTCCGCATGCTGGCCGACATGCAGAAGGGACCGTTCGCGCCCATCCTGCGCGCGTTCGGGGTCAGCGAATGGTCGTGGGCGACGGAGGCATGGTCGGCGCGGCTGATGGTGCTGATCGGCGACACCTGGCAGTGGACGCCGTTCATGTTCATCGTGCTGCTGGCAGCGATCGAGAACCAGCCGCGCGACCAGGTCGAGGCGGCCCGCCTCGACGGCGCCAACGGCTGGCAGATCTTCCGCGACATCACCTGGCCGGCGATCGCGCCGGTCGCGGCGACCGTGGTGCTGATCCGGCTGATCGAGGCGTTCAAGATCATCGACCTGCCCAACGTGCTGACCGGCGGCGGCCCCGGCCTGGCGACGGAATCGATGACGCTGCACTCCTTCATCGCCTGGCGAACGCAGGACCTCGGCGGTTCGGCCGCCGTCGGCTACATGCTGCTCTTCATCTCGACGGTGGTGTGCGTCTCCTTCTTCAACTTCGTTGTCCGGCCGGCGCGCCGGTTCGAGACATGAGCGCCGAGACGCGCTCGCTCATGCGCCGGCTGTTCGAGCCGGCAACGGTGGAGGACCAGGCGCCGGCGGCGAAGGTCGTCACCTACGCGCTGCTCATCCTGTGGTCGCTGGTTGTGCTGGTGCCGCTCTACTGGGTGCTGATCACCTCGTTCAAGGGGCCGGGCGAGGTCGACAACGGACCGTTCTACATTCCCTTCGTCGACTTCACGCCGTCGCTGCAGGCGTGGGACTTCATGCTGCGGCAGAACAACACGTCCGGCCCCTACCTCAACTCGGTCGTGGTCGCGCTGGCGAGCACCGTGCTCGCCGTGCTGATCGGCGCGCTGGCGGCCTATGCGCTGGTGCGCATCCGTTTCCAGGTCAAGCTCGCCGCTGTCGCGCTGTTCCTGATCCTGCTGATCGCGGTGATCGCCGCGGTGGCGACGTTCGGCGTGCCGTGGGAGATCGCGGTGATCGTCGCCGTCGCGCTGTTCCTGATCGGGCTGTTCACACTGGTCGGCCGCACGCGGCTGGCGGTCGGCAACAACGACATCGAGTTCTGGATCATCTCCAACCGCATCATGCCGCCGATCGTCGCGGTGCTGCCGATCTACGTGATGTTCCAGCAGCTTCGGCTGCTCGACACCCAGGTGGCGCTGATCGCCACCTACACGGCCGTCAACCTGCCGATCGTCGTCTGGCTGACGCGCGACTTCTTCGCCGGCATCCCGCTCGACCTCGAGGAAAGCGCGCAGATCGACGGAGCTTCCAAGTTCCGCGTCTTCTTCACCATCGCGCTGCCGCTGGTGCGCTCCGGTCTGGTCGCGACCTTCCTGCTGGTGCTGATACTCGCGTGGAACGAGTATCTGCTCGCGCTCTTCCTCTCCAACGCCAAGGCGCAGACGATGCCGGTGCTGGTCTCCGCTCAGAACACGACGCGCGGTCCGCAGTGGTGGAACATGTCCGTACTGATCGTCGTGATGATCGCCCCGGTCGTCGTCATCTCCAGCGTTCTGCAGAAGCACATCGCGCGCGGGTTGCTGGTCGGTGCGGTGAAAGGCTAGACCATGCGGGTCACTCTCTCCGACGTCTACAAGTCCTTCGGCGCGGTCGAGGTCGTGAAGGGCCTCGACCTGCAGATCGAGGACGGCGAGTTCCTGGTGCTGCTCGGTCCATCCGGGTGCGGCAAGACGACGGCGCTGCGCATGGTTGCCGGGCTCGAGTCGGTCGACCTCCGGGCGCATCCTGATCGGCACGCGCGACGTCACCCATGTCCTGCCCAAATATCGCGACGTGGCGATGGTGTTCCAGTCCTACGCGCTCTATCCGCACATGACGGTGGCGCAGAACATCGCCTATCCGCTCAAGCTGCGCGGTGTGCCGCCGACGCGAACGCGACGCCGCCGTGCGTAGCGCCGCGGTCAAGGTGCACCTCGAGGAGTATCTCGACCGCTATCCGCGCCAGCTCTCGGGCGGCCAGCGCCAGCGCATCGCGCTCGCTCGCGCGATGGTGCGGCGGCCGAGCGTGTTCCTGATGGACGAGCCGCTGTCCAACCTCGACGCCAAGCTGCGCGGCCACATGCGCTCGGAGCTGAAGCGGCTGCAGGCCGAGCTCGGGGTGACGACGATCTACGTCACTCATGACCAGGTCGAAGCGATGACCCTGGCGCACCGCGTCGCCGTCATGAACCGCGGCGTCGTGCAGCAAATCGCCGAACCGCGGCACATCTACGACGATCCGGCGAACCTCTACGTCGCCGGCTTCATCGGCTCGCCGCCCATGAACTTTCTTCAGGGCGACCTGTCGGACGGTCATTTCGCCTTCCCCGAAGGGCGCTTTGCCGGTGAACTCATGACAACCGGCGCAAGGTCACCGCCGGAATCAGGCCCGAGGACTGCACGGTGACCAGCCCGTCGAAACGGCAAGATGATCGGCACGGGTCTATTCACTCGAGCTGATGGGCGACCATACGCTGGTGACCTGCCGGCTCGGCGAGGACTCACGTGATCGTCAAGGCCGACAAGCTGGCGCAGTATGGGATGGACGAGCCGATCGGCATCACGTTCCAGGACGCTGCCGTGTTCCTGTTCGATTCCGAGAACCGGCGAGCGCATCCGAGGTAGCTCCGCCACAGAGCCGCCCAGTGACGGGCGGACGAGGCCAGATCAGTCGGCGGTGGGTGGCCGCAGCGTGCCCGCCTCTCGATGGCAACGATGCGCAGCCCGGCGGCCCATTCGCCCTCGATGCCATCAGCATGCGGCACATCTCCCCGTTGGCGCTGGCGCTCGTGGTGATCCTCTGATCCGTCGCAGATGGACCGGCAGATCGCCGGCCGCGATCGGCGCACCCGTCGAGGTCGACGATGACGGGCTCTTCCGGGTCGATCGGAAGCGTGCAAGGCTTCCCATTTCAGGCGGTACGCCGACCACGCTTCGGCGACCTCCTCGCTGTCCGCGGCCAGCCGAGCGATCTCCGTCGGCCGTGAGACTTCGACGATCGTCTCGTCGTCCAGGCCGCTGCGGCGCAGTAGCAGACACCAGCGCACCTTGCCTCATCAGGAACGCCTTTTCGTCGAAGGTGCGGCGCAGTTCAGTCAGGTCGCGGACTGCGTCGTTCGGGAACGCGTCCTTGAACGACCGTCCCTGCGCTGATCGCCCGATTGATCTCGTCTGCGGCGAAATGGTCGACGAGCCGCAGTTCGAAGTGACCCACCCAGGGGAGCGTTTGAACCGCGCGCCGCATTTCCTCCGCCATCAGGAAGACGAAGTTGGCAGGACACCAGAAGGTCGGAAGGCGCAAGGAAACCGTCACCCGGTCGTCCGTCGATCCCGACGTCCACGATGAAGTCCAGCGACTCGACGGTCTCGTCGATTTCCGGGTCGCGAACCGCCGAGATCGCCGCCCGGACTTCCCGCGAGGCGGCTCAAAGCGACGGGGTCTTGGCTCGGCCGGCGCGATGGCCGATGCATCGTCGCTCACCGGACTGCCGCCGCGACCTGGTACTCGGCAGGAACCTCGATGTCGTAGAGCTTGGCGGCGTTGAGGCCCAGATCTTGCGCTTCACGTCGAGGGTCAGTTGAGTGCCGGCTTCGTGGGCGGTTTCGTCGTCGAACTCGAACTCCATGAACGTTTCGATGATCCAATTGGGGCTCGTTATCGCATAGTCCGAGCCGAAGAGCAGCCGATCGGGCCCGACGAAGAACAGCAGGTCGCTCATCATGCGAGCGAAATGGCGCGGCCGCGCGTTGATGTATGACGCGACGAGCGCAAGGCCGCCATAGACGTTCGGCTCCTGGCCGGCGACGAAGCAGAAATCGTCGATACGCGGCATTCCGCAGTGATCGACGATGAAGTTCAGATCGGGAAAGTCGGTCGCCACGACGTCGACATCGCGGACGTCATAGGCGTCATAGTCGAGCGGGATGCGTGGTCGGTCCCTTGTGGACGTGAATGTTGCGGATGCCGAGACGCCGGCAGGCCTCCAGGTAAGGCGCGACAAAGCCGTCCTTCAGCGAATAGCCGCGCGAGGCGCCGTTCCATTCGGCCGTGTAGAGCTTGACGCCCTTGAACCGAAATCTCTCGAAATCCTCCTCGAGCCTGTCCAGCCCCTTCGCTCCGTCGCGGGGGTCGAACCGCCCGTTGAGGATGACGCTCTCGGGGTGAAGATCCTTTAACGTCGCATTGAGCTCAGTCGTGTTGAAGCCGTTCAAATAGAAGTCGCGAAGATAGACGGGCAACATGACCACCATGTCGCAGTAGCCGTCGTCGAACAGGTCCTTGGCCGCGCCCTCCGCCCCGTAATAGTCGAAGCGCGTCACGATCCCACCGCTGGTTCGGCGGCGTGAGACCGACATGCGCACCATAGAAGGTGTCGATGAAGGTCTGCCCATATGGTTGCGACGGTTCTGAGGCCTGGCATCCCACACATGAACATGGGAATCGATGACGAAGACCCCGGTCGCCGCACTCTGTGACGTACATTCTAGCGTTGGTCCTCGCCTCGTCTAGGCGCGCCTCGCGCTATCGGCGGCCAAGGTCACACCCAGATCATGGTTAGCCATGACAGTCAGTGTGTCCAGCCCAGATCGGGGCTAGCCGGAGAGCGCAGGCCGCGATGAGCGGGCAGCGACGAGCGTTCCCCCGGGCTGGCGCAGGTCGCAGCAGCCACACGCATCGCCTCGGTCAGGCAATCATGCCATTCCGCCGTCCGTCGAGGGCATGCCGCGACCGAGAATGAAGGCGAGACCGTCGCCAGCGTGGCGTCGCCGGCGCCCATCGTGTCGACCACCGGCCCTTCCGTGCGCGCGATGGGAACGGCACGCGCTCGATGCCCGGAGCGGGTCGAGACGCTCGCGCCTGCGCTGCCGTGGGTCACCAGCACGGTCTCGACGCCCATACGCGAACAGGCGGTCGGGCATCTGCCGGGCGGGACGGTCGTAGAGCAGAGTTCGCGTCCTCGTCGCTGAGCTTTAGCCAGGGCGGCGCACGGCCATCGCCTGCTCCGCGCCGGCGCGATAGGCCGCCATGTCGGCGATCAGGTTGCGGCGTGGATTGGGATCGACCACCACGAGGCCGGCGGCCTCGCCAAGCGCAGCCACTAGCGCGTCCACCTCGCGGCGGTTGTCGAAGGGGAAGGAATTGACGGCGACGGCATCGGCCGACGGCGATCGCCTCGCAGCACCGCCTCGTTGAAAAGGATGCGCCGCCGGAACATGGCCGGCGTGAAATGGTAGGTCGGCTCGCCGTCCTGCCGGGTCGACCAGACGACACCGGTGAAGTCGACATTCGGCGGATTGAAGATCCGTCACGCCTTCCTGGCGCAGATAGCGGTCCAGCAGGAAGCCGTCCCGGTCGAGGCCGTAGCGCGTCACCAGTTGCGACGGACAGCCCGAGCCGCGCGGCGCCGACCGCCAGGTTGAGCGCGGCGCCGCCCGGAAAGCGCTCGACGATGCCGGGCGCCAGTTCTACCGCGTCGATGATGCCGTCGCCGATGCTCAGGACGGTCGGCACGCCGCTCACTGCAGATTGGTGTGGCGGTGGAGCATCAGCTCTGTGCGCGTCGGGCAACTGCCTGGGCCAGGCTGAGGATGACGCCGTCGAGCAGGATCAGGCAGGATTGCTCGAACAGGCTGCCGCCGAACTGCTCCGTGTCTTCGACCGGCACGTGCAACGCGACGTCGGCGATGCCCGCCAGCGTTCCCTTGCGGCTTGTGCGTCAGCGTCACCACCTTGGCGCCCTCCGCCTTGGCGATGCGGGCGAAGCCGACGCTGACCGGCGTTTCGCCCGAGCCGGAGATGATCAGCAGCGCGTCGCCCTTGCGGATCGACGGCGCCGACACCTCGCCGACGAAATGCACGGTGCGGCCAATATGCATGAAGCGCATCGCTGCCATCTGCGCGGCCAGGCCGGAGCGGCCCTGGCCCGGAGAAGAACCAGCGCTGGTCGGGATCGTCGAACGCCCCGACCAGCCGTGCGAATGCGTCGGCGTCGATGCGGTCCAGAAGTTCGGCTATTTCCCGTCCCACGGCCAGCCACGGCCGGGATCGGGCAATCTGTCGCGAATCCATTGTGCTATCTCTTTGGGGTTTGCGGATTCCGTGATGGCGCTGCCGACGACGACGATCTCGGGCTCGACGCGCGATCACCGCGTCGAGCGTGTCGGGGCCGATGCCGCCGGCGAGCGAGACGCGAAAGCCGCGCTCGTGCATCTGTTCGCACGGCGTCGATATGCGAGGTCGAGGTATCGCCGGCCAGCCGTGCATCGGTCGGCGAATGGACCGCGACATAGCCGAAGCTCTCCGGAAAGGTCGCATCGGGCGGCAGCAGCTCGGCCTTGCCGGATTCGGTGATGGTGTCGACGACGACGGTCGCGCCAAAGGCGGCGGCGCGCCTGCCCACCGCTTCATGCGTGGCGGGCGAGGCGCAGGACAGCACGGTCATGAAGGCCGCGCCGGCGCCGAACACCATGTCGGCCTCGAACTGGCCCGCCATCGACCGTCTTGGTGTCGGCCAGCACCAGCACGTCCGGGCAGAGCTCGCGCGCCGTCGTGATGGCGGAGACGCCGAAGCGCTTCAGCACCGGCGTGCCGATCTCGACGATGTCGGCGAACGGCTTCACCAGGGGCAGCAGCGCCAGGTGTTCGGGCTTGTCGAAGGCGATCTGCAGGAGCACGGCAGTCCTTTCCACTCATGTTTGGGAGCCGGCGAGCTCTGAGCACGTCATCGCAAAATGTCATCCTTGGTTCGATCGCCGCCGCGATCGCTGCAAGCCAGTCTGCACAGGAAAAATCAGAATACACGCCCAAAATCGGAGTTGCCTGTCGAATTCGCTCGAGGTGGATTTGGACGAGGGAGCGAATGGCCATAGTTTGGTCAAGGCAATCAGCGATCACCGCTTCCAAGGAGAAGGAACTTGTTGTTTAAAGGAAGTCGAACAGTTCTCGTGCGAGATATGCGAGGTCACCATTCACGCCAACATGCCGGGACGGTTGAATTAAGCGCGGCCAGCGGGCTAGGTAGTCCCACACGATCTACTCTCGCCCGTAGGCAGGCCATGCCCTCCGGGGCCGTCCACCTCGAACGCTCAAGCAGGTCGCGTGCCGTCGCGTCGCCAGATCAGCGACTGCATGCCAGGATAGTGGGCACGAGTCAGGCGTGGTTTGTGGTCTTCACCTGAGATCTATCCGATTGAGTTCGCGAAGGCACTCACAGACAGCCTCTCCCTCACCCGAGCCATGAGGGTTCGCGCCCATTGTTTCTCTAGGTGTCTAGTCGGCGTCTTTTAACGTATCCAGCGGCCCTTTCAGCGCAGAGCGCGGTTGAATCAATTCGGGTGTGATCAGAAAAATCTCGGGCTTGTTAGGCGAACGGCCGATTAGTTCGAATGCCTTCGCAATCATTGCCTCAACATTCTGTCTCACCATAATAACCGGGAAAGGCAAGAACGACGCAAACGGATCATAGTCGTAGCAACCAACGACCATGTCTGAGAAGGATTCTTGCGGATACCGGGCCATGAAACGCAATAGACCTTCCATGTTAATCACCGAGTTGACGAACAATGCGCGCGGCAGTTTTCCCTCGCGGGCGTAGAAGTCCTCGAACGCGCGCAGTGTTATCTCAGGAGAATACCCCGTGGACTGGACGCCGCCCTCCGGGTCGTCACCCAGCAGGGTTTTCTTGGTGGCGTGGAAAGCTGCGATGCGCTGGCGGCTCGCGTGGTCGTTGCGACCGCCGAAAAGGTATAATTCGTCCGGCCTCAGGGGGTCGTTGTTGCCAAAGCGCCGGATGATCGCCTCCGTCAACATACGGGCGCCTTCATAGTTGTCGCTGATGACCGAATGAGCCTTGGAGCCTGGCAGATCAACATTGATGTGGCGCAGGCCCGCTGCTTCGCAGACCTCGTGCACGCCGTCGGGATCAGTTGCTCCGACAATGAACAGTTCGTCGATCGAGTAAGAAATCAGTGACTCCGCTGTCCTTCGTTCCTGCTCCGGATCACGGGAGGCACTGACGACCACTGGGCATTGTCCGCGGGCACGCACATGTGCTTCGAACGTCTGCGCCATCGAAGAGAAATAGCGATTGTCGTGTACGGGCACCATTAGGCCGACGAGTCCTGAGCGGGAGCTTCTCAATCCGCGCGCCTGAAGGTTGATCGTGTACTGCTGCCGTTGGGCCAGTTCGAGAATGGCATCGGCAGTGCTCTGCTTGATGCGCCGCTTGCGCCATGTGCCGTTCAGGACAGCGCTCACGGTCGACGGCGAGCTGCCCGAAAGTACGGACAGATCATAAATTGTCGCCTTCTTCTTGATATGCCGGTTCACGGTCGGAAATCTCGCTTGACGAAAGGCAGCATATGCACAATAGTGCGTGCACCATCGATTGCGCAAGCGAGATTTGTTGAATTTCGATGGGAAGGAGACTGGCAATTTCCGGAGAAATGTCTCGTTCAGGCGGCCGATGTGGCTCGTCAGCGTGATCCCTTCGTCGAACCTACTAGGGAGGAACTTGCATGAAAAAGCTAGTGATCGCGGCGCTCGCCGCGACGGTTGCCCTTGCCGTATCTTTTGCTGCCGTGGCGCAGGAGGCCGGGAAGGTCGGCGTCGTGGTGAAAATCGGCGGCATCCCGTGGTTCAACGCCATGGAAGCTGGCATCAAGGAACGCGGGCAGAAACTCGGCGTGGATGCTTTCATGGTGGGGCCGACCAGCGCCGATCCGGCGCTGCAAGTGCGTGCAATTGAAGATCTGATCGCGCAAGGCGTCAAAGTCATCGGCGTGGTACCGAACGATGCCAAAGTACTCGAACCTGTGCTTCAGAAGGCCAAGGACGCCGGCATCATTGTCATAACGCATGAATCACCAAGCCAGAAGGGTGCCGACTGGGATTTCGAGCTGGCTTCCGCCACTGGCTTTGGAGAGGCGCATGCGAAGCTCCTCGCGGAAAAGATGGGCGGTAAAGGCGAGTATGCCGTATTTGTCGGTTCGCTCACAGTCCCTTTGCACAATGCGTGGGCCGATGCTGCGATCGAATATCTGAAGAAAAACCATCCTGACATGAAGCTGATCGGTGAGCGCTACGGTGTCGCCGAAGACGTCGACAAGAGTCGCAGCACCGCGCTTGACCTAATTTCCGCCAATCCCGGTCTGAAGGGCTTTCTGGCCTTCGGAAGCCAGGGGCCGATCGGCGCCGGCCGCGCGATTGAGGAACGTCGAAAGGTGGGCGAAATCTTTGTTCTTGGCCCATTCTCCCCCGGTCAGGGCCAGAAACTGATCAAGAGCGACGCTATCTCAGGCGGTTTCATGTGGAATCCGAAGCAGGCGGGCGAAGTCTTCGTCACGCTGGCCGATCACCTTATGAAGGGCGGAGAGATCAAGGACGGCGATTCAATCGAAGGTCTGGGCACGATCAAGCCCGATTTCGAGAACCATAACATCATCGTCGACCAGCTCGTGCCGATCAACAAGGACACGGTTGACGACCTTGCGGCGATGGGCCTCTAGGCCGCCCGAAGCGTAGGGGGATCGGTGCGAGCCGATCCCGCCGTCCCGGTTTCAACCCATATGGGCGATCATGATGGCTGACCAGGCGACTGATGCGGCTGGACCGCGTCCACTCATGTCATTGCGCAACGTCAACATGACGTTTGGCGGCGTAAGGGCGCTGAAAAATGTCAGCTTCGACGTTCTGCCGGGCGAAGTGCACTGTCTGGCTGGCGAGAACGGGTCCGGCAAGAGCACACTGATCAAGGTGATCACCGGTGTTTACAAGCCGGAGGCCGGCGCGGTCATTGAATATGACGGACAGACCTATTCCCACATGTCTCCGGTTACCGCGCAGGCAGGTGGCATTCAGGTCATTTGGCAGGATCTGGCTCTCTTTCCCGAAATGACGGTGGCCGAGAACATAGCATTTCATTCCGTCATCGGCCGCTGGCCGCGCCCGGTGAATTATTCAGAGATGCGGCGCGTCGCAACCGAAGCGCTAAAGCGTCTCGGCGTTACCCTAGATGTTGACCTCGCCCTTCATCACTATCCAATTGCGCAGCGGCAGATTGTGGCGATCGCCCGCGCGCTCATCGGTGAGGCAAAGCTTGTCTTCATGGACGAGCCGACCGCATCGCTTACACAATCGGAGACCGATTATCTGCTCGGGATCGTTCGCAACCTCTCGGCATCCGGCGTCGCGGTCGTCTTTGTCAGCCATAGGCTCGCCGAAGTGCTCGAGATTTCGAGTCGCCTGACGGTGCTTCGCGACGGCGCTCTGGTTGGTGTCTATCCGACGAAGGGTATGACGCAATCACGCATTACTGAGCTGATGACCGGCAAGACCTTTGATCAGTCGGTTCGCACGCGAGTTGTCGAAAAAAACCCGGTCATGTTGGAGGTTAAGGGACTTTCACGTCCAAGGGAGTTCGAAAACGTCTCATTGAGCGTACGGCGGGGCGAAACACTGGGCATTACCGGCCTATTGGGGGCAGGACGCTCCGAGTTGGCGCTGACGCTCTTTGGCATGCGCAGACCGAAGACTGGCTCGATCAAACTGGATGGCAAGCCGGTCCACTTCGCGTCCAACCGCGACGCTATCGCAGCCGGCGTGGCGTATCTCTCAGAAGACCGTTTGTCACTCGGCCTGATCCAGCCACAGGCCATCTCGGACAACATGGTGATTTCATCGCTAGACAAGATCCTGTCGGGCGGCCTGATTTCAGGCGAACGCAAGCACGAGCTGGTTGGCGGTTGGATCAGAAATCTCGGTATCAAGATCGGCAGACAAAGTGATGCCATATCTACGCTATCCGGGGGTAACCAGCAGCGCGTCGCAATTGCAAAATGGCTGGCCACCGACCCCAAGTTGTTGATCTTAGATGCGCCGACAGTCGGCGTCGACGTCGGTGCACGCGCTGGGATTTTCGACATCGTGTCCAAGCTCGCTGACACTGGATTGGCCATTATTCTCATCTCGGATGAAGTGCCGGAGGTGTATTTCCACGCAGACCGTGTGCTGCATATGGCGCACGGACGCATCGCCGGAGAATACGTGCCAACCTCCACCACGCTCCAGGCGATCGAGGAGGCAGTCTATGCGTAGCTTTGTGCGTTCTCACGCAACCGAGCTGTCGCTCCTCGCAGTGATAGCAGTGATCTGTCTGTATCTTTCCTTCGCGACAGACCGATTCTTCACCCTGGGCAACGCGTTCGACCTACTCAATACGAGCGCGGTCAACATTATTTTTGCAGTTGGTCTTCTTGTCGTCTTGATTGCCGGCGGAATCGACATCTCGTTTGCCGTGGCGGCTTCGGTCGTGCAGTACTGCGCCGCGATCATCCTCGGCTGGATTGGCGGCGGCAATTGGGTGATCGGTCTGATTGTCGCCGGAGCCTTGGGGGTCATGCTCGGCGCTTTCAATGCGTTCCTGATCCACAGGTTCAAGATCATCTCGATCGTCGCGACGATCTCGACCTTCAACATCTACTTCGGCCTCCTGATGTTTTTCACCGGGGGCGTCTCGATCTACAACCTACCGGACTGGCTCACAACCCGCGTCGTGTTGTTCGAACGTGAGATGGCTGACGGCACCTGGGCCGAGATCACCCTTCCGGTAGTGATCATGGCGATCTGCGTAGTCGCCACCTGGGCGCTGATTGCGCGCACAACCATCGGCCGTCAGCTCTATGCCTTTGGCGACAATCCGGAAGGTGCGCGACGCTTCGGCATCAATATCGGCGCCATGCAGTTCATTGCCTTCGGCTGGCTCGGCCTGATGGCCGGCATAGCCGGCCTCGTTCAGGCACACTACGCGCAGGAGGTCGTTCCCAATGCGCTTTATGGGCGGGAGCTCGATGTGCTGGCTGCTGTCGTTCTGGGTGGCGCACGCCTCGGCGGCGGCAGGGGCAGCGTGCTCGGCTGCATTCTCGGCGTGCTCCTGATCTCGATCACGCAAAACGGGCTCAATTTGATGGGCGTCTCGCCCTTTGCATTCAAAATGATAGTTGGCGCGATCATTCTCGCCGCCATTACCCTATCCAACACGCGCATCGAACGCATTCTGCCGTTCCTGAGAAGCCGGAGGGCTGTGTCGTGACGTCAGCGATCGAACGCCTTCGCAACCTTCTGGGCCCTGAACTTGCGGCTCCCATAGCAGCCTTCGTCGCAGTCATGATTGTGTTCGGCATCGCCGCGCCGAACTTTCTCTCCCGCGCAACCTTTGGCTCCGTCGCGTCTCAGCTACCGGAGCTCGGCCTGCTGACGCTTGCAATGCTACTACCGATCCTTACCGGCGGGCTGAATCTTGCGGTCACCTTCACGGCCAACATGGCCGGGCTGACGCTCGCCTGGGTGTTGAAGAGCCAGGGCGGCGTTGATGCTAGCCTCGGAGCCTTCCTCATCGGCGCGTTCCTGGCAATCACAGTCGGCGCGCTGAGCGGGTTAGTCATGGGGCTGGTCATCGCGTACACAAAGGCGCATCCGATCCTCGTGTCGCTCTCGATGATGATCTTCCTGCGCGGTCTCGGCGAATTCCTGACGCGCGGCGGCGACGTCTCCGGCTTTCCGGCGTTCCTTGCGCCCATCGGCTACGGCACAATCCTCGGCATCCCGGTACCGCTTCTCATATTTCATAGGCTGCGTACTGATCTGGCACATACTTCTGACTCGGATGAAGCTCGGCTTTAACACCTACATGATCGGCTCCAACATCGAAGCCACCCGCTATTCCGGTGTCAACACGCGCAGGGTACTGGTTCTTGTCTACACGTTGTCGGGCGCCATGTGCGCAGTCGCGGGTATCATCATGCTGGCGCGGTTCAATTCCGTGCGGGTCGGCCACGGGGAGTCCTACCTGCTGATTACGGTCCTGGCCTGCTTCCTCGGCGGCGTAAATCCATTCGGGGGCTTCGGCCGGGTAGTTCCCGTCTTCGTCGCCCTGATTGTGCTGCAGCTTCTTTCGTCCGGGTTGAACCTGATGGGTGCCAATCAGCACCTGGCGACAGCAGTGTGGGGGATTTTGATGATCACGGTGATGATCCTGCGCTGGCTCGCGGGGCGAATCACATTGTTCAAACCAAGCAAAGGATGACGCATATGCGTGGTTTTGGTGTTCACACCAGCATGTGGACGATGAATTGGGATCGCGCCGGCGCGGAGAAAGCAGTGGCGGCCTCCGTGAAATACGGGATGGATTTCATCGAGATTGCACTTCTGAACGCACCCGCGGTCGACGCGCCGCATACGCGGGCACTGCTTGAAAAAAACAACCTCTCGGCCGTCTGCTCGCTGGGCCTGCCACAGCACGCCTGGGCTTCCGTTCGGCCTGAAGCGGCAATCGAGCATCTTGAGGTCGCGATCGACAAGACGGCGGAGATGGGTGCGTTGGCGCTCTCCGGGGTCATCTTCGGGGGTATCGGTGAACGCACCGGGGTGCCGCCGACCGAAAAGGAGTACGACAACATCGCCCGGGTGCTGACCGTCGCGGCCAAGCACGCCAAGAAACGAGGCATCGAACTTGGCGTCGAAGCTGTGAATCGCTACGAAAATCATCTGATCAACACCGGCGCACAAGCTGTCTGGATGGTTGAGAAGGTGGGGGCCGACAACATCTTCGTCCACCTCGATACCTATCACATGAACATCGAGGAAAAGGGCGTGGCCAACGGCATCCTAGCTGCCCGCAAACATTTGAAATACATTCATCTCTCGGAGAGCGACCGCGGCACCCCCGGCAGCGGCAATTGCCCCTGGGACGAAATATATGCGACGCTTGCCGCAATTGGCTTCAAGGGCGGCCTCGCGATGGAGAGCTTTATCAACATGCCGCCGGAAGTCGCGTTCGGTTTGTCGGTCTGGCGGCCGGTCGCCAAGGACGAGGCGGAAGTCATGGGAAACGGGTTGCCCTTCCTGCGCAACAAGGCGCGGCAGTACGGCTTGATCTGACAGCATGAGCGACGGGCCGAAGACAGGTGAGGTGGCGACGATCGCCGTCCTCGATGTCGGCAAGACCAACGTAAAGCTTTCGGCGATGACGCCTTCTGGCGCCATTGCGGAAGCTCTGTCAGTTCGCAACGAGACCATGCACGGGCCACCGTGGCGGCATCACGATCTCGAGGGTCTCAACGATTGGACCCTCGAGTTGCTGGCTTTGCTGTGCCGCAGGCACCCGCTGGAAAAGGTAGTGAATACCGGCCATGGCTCCGCAGGCGTGCTTGTCCTGCCGGATCCGGACGTTGGCGTTGGTGCAGCCTTGCCGATGATGGACTACGAACAGGATCTTCCGACGTACATCAGCGACGGCTATGTGCCGCTGTCGGGTAGTTTTTTCGACCGCGGCAGCTCCATAATGATGAAGGCGGCACACCAGGCGCGGCAAATGTACTGGATGCAGCAGGCCGAACCCGAGAAGTTTGCTCGCGCGCGCTGGTATCTCGGCTTGCCGCAATACTGGGCATGGCGTCTGTCGGGCGTTGTAGCCTCGGAGACGACGGTCCTTTCCGCACAGTCTCACCTGTGGAACATCATCGAAAAGCGCTGGTCGCCGATCGTGAAATCACAGGGCTGGGAGCATCTGATGCCCCCCTTTCGACCTGCCTGGGCGACGCTCGGGCCGATACGGAGCAAACTGGCGCGTCGGCATGGCCTGCCTGAAACACTTGCAGTCCTTACCGGCGGGCACGACAGCAGTCTAAATCTCTATCGTTATCAGGCGGCCGGCATGCGGAACGCCTGTGTGATTTCGACTGGCACCTGGATCGTTGGCATGTGCGCGGCCACGCCGATCGACCGGGTCGATGAAAATCGGGGCATGGTCCTGAACAGCGATGTGACTGGTCGGCCGGTCGGTGGCGCGCTGACCATGGGGGGCCGCGAGTTCGTGCATGTGGCGGGGAAAGATTTAGACTCGGGAAATGCCGACGTCTCAATTCTCAAGCGGTTGATTGAAACCGGCACCTTTGCGCTGCCCTCCTTTGGCGACGACGATGGGTTCTTCCCTGGCAGCGCCGGCTGCGGACGCATCCAAGGACCAATTCCGGAGACGCCGGGTGAACGCAAGACGCTTGCCGTGCTCTACGCAGCACTGCTCACGCTGGAGTGCATCGAGGCGCTTGCTGACAAGGGCCTGGTCGTGCTCGATGGCACCTTCCTGCGCGACCCGCTCTACGCGACGCTGGTCGCTGCCCTGCGCCCTGACCACGAAACACTTTACAATCTTGATACCTATGGAATTGCGTCGGGCGCGGCCCTACTGGGAGGACACGATACGCGGCGCGCTCCTGCTTCGCTATCGCTCAGCCGGCCAACCGCCTTTGCCGGCGACCACAACGGGCTAGCGGCCTATGCCGAACGATGGCGGGACCTATCCAACAAAACGTCTTAATCGAGAAAGCTTCGAGAGGTCTAACCATGGATGACATGAGTACGCTGCGGCGCGAGATGGTGGATATCTGCCGCCGGATGAACTCCAACGGCATTAACCAGGGCACCGCTGGCAATCTCTCCGTGCGCGCAGGTAACGGCTTCCTGATCACCCCGTCTTCGCTTCCTTACGAGACGATGAATCCGGAAGACATTGTCGAAATGGGCTATGACGGCACCTATGTCGGTCGCCGGCCTTCTTCGGAATGGCGTTTTCACCGGGATATCCTCAAGGAGCGGCAGGACATCAATGTCGTGCTGCACTGTCACTCGCTTTATGCGACAACGCTTGCTTGTCACCATAAGACAATCCCGAGCTTTCACTACATGACGGGGGTCGCAGGGGGGACGACCATCCGCTGTGCCGGCTATGCCACCTTTGGCTCTCAGGCTCTCTCCGACAACGCGCTCGTCGCGTTGCGGGATCGGCTAGCGTGCCTGCTCGGCCAACACGGCCAGATATCCCTTGGCAAAACATTGGAATCTGCGTTGTGGCTGGCGATCGAGGTTGAGACGTTGTCACGAATGTACGTTCAGGCGCTGACGCTTGGTGAGCCGCCGATCCTTTCCGACGACGAGATGGCGCGGGTAATCGAACAGATGCGCAAGATGAGCTATGGCCAGTCGCCAGACGCGGAGGGGACCGATGACGTTGC